>NZ_LR733215.1:2217077-2264854 GCF_902506435.1 Nocardioides sp. AX2bis
CCCCTCCACCTCACCGTCCCCCACCCCGAGTACCGGTCCCTGGTGGGGTGGACCGACAACCGCCACGTCGTGCTCGTCGACACCCACGACGACGACACGACCCGACTCCTCAGCCACCGCCTGGACGGCGGCCGAAGCCAGGTGATCACCAGCGTCGACGGCACCTCGAGCTACGGCGTGGGCAGCGTCCAGCTCGCATCGGCACTCCTCAGCGACATGGAGGTCCGAGGAGCGGGCACACCGGACAGGGGGTCGATCCCGGAGCTGCGCCTCGCACTGGCCGTGCTGCTCGGCCTGGCTGTCACGGCCCTCGCCGCGCGCCTGCCCCGCCGCCGGTCGAGGCCGTAGGAGACAGCTCCGCCACGGACGAGGACGGCGACTGTGCGACACCACCATCGGGGACTCGACGTGGCAGCCGTCAGGACCCCGTCCCTAGTCTGGACCCATGTTCAGGCGCCGGTCCCGACCACCGCCGGAGGTCGTCCGCTCGGACGCCGAGTGGCGCGCGAGCCTCGAGCCCGAGGCCTACCGGGTCCTTCGCCGCTCAGGCACCGAGGCCCCCCGGACCAGCCCGTACGAGCACCCGCCCGCGGACCCGGTCGGGGTGTACCAGTGCCTGGGCTGCGAAGCGGAGCTGTTCCGCGCCGACGACCAGTTCGACTCCGGGACGGGGTGGCCCAGCTTCACCTCCGCCGCGACCCCGGACGCCGTACGCGTCCGCACCGACTTCACGATGCTGGTGCCACGGCGCGAGGCCACCTGCACCCGCTGCGGAGGGCACCTGGGACACGTGTTCGCCGACGGTCCGGCGCCCACCGGGCAGCGATGGTGCATCAACGGGGCCGCCCTCACCCTCGACGGGTCTGCGTCCGCACCCGCGGCGGGGCAGCCCGGCTAGGTCGGTCCTCAGTCACACTGCTCCGCTGCACCCTTCGACACGGGAGCGATGGGCAGTCGGCTCAGTCGGTACGCGGGGCAGGCACCATGAGGACCGGCACGGGTGCCGATCGCAGGATCTTGGACGCCCGGGACCCGAGGAAGAGCCGGGCGGCCGGGGCGACCGAGCTCGGCCCGACGACCAGCACGTCGCCGTCGCCCCAGGTGACGTCCCAGATCGCCTTGTTCCACGACACGCCCTCCCCGACCACGAGCGAGGCCGCGAGCCGTTCGCCCAGGGCGGCGTCGACAGCGCCCACCTGAGCCTCGATCCCGGCCCGAGTGCGCGTCACCCACTCATCGACGACGAGCTCGTCGGCGGACTCCTCGACGGTCCCGAAGAACCTCTTGGGCGGTCGGACGAGGAACGACACGGCCCGGAGGTCTGCGCCGACCAGGTCGGCGAGCCCCGCGCCCAGGGTGGCCAGCTGGGCCGCGCCCGACGATCCGCCGTAGCCGATGCTGACCCGACGGATGCGTGTGGTCGGCCCGCAGCGGAACCCGCGCGGGGCGAGGAGCACCGGAAGCGGTGCCGTGTGCGCAAGCCGATCGGTGATGCTGCCCAGCGAGATCCGGCCGAGAGCCCCCTTGCTCGACGAGCCGAGGACCAGGACCGACGCATCCGTGGCGGCAGCGAGCTCGAGCAGTCCTGCAGGGATGGACGACGCCTGACGCACCTCGAAGGTCGCCTCGACGTCGCGCGGGAGACTCGCTCTGGCCCTGTCGAGGACGGATCGGGCCCATTCGGCGAGCGGACCGAGGTAGTCGCCGTCGACGAGCTCCGGCGTCCCTCCGGCGTGCGCCGTGGTGATGACGACCCCGACGACCAGCGGCTCGCCCGTCGAACGGGCCAGCAGGATGGCCAGCTCCAGGCCCGAGGTGCCGCTGTCCTGCGCGGTGTAGCCGACGACGATCGTCATCGGCTACGCCCGTGTCACCAGGGAGGACGCCTCGACGTGGGTCACGGGCACACCGTGCTCGGCGGCCCGGTCGACGACCTCGAACCGCTGCCAGACCGATGCCGACGCGGGAAGCGTCACGACGACGATCTGGTCGGGGTGGAACTCCTTGACGGCCGCCGCCAACGCGCGCAGCGGTCGGTAGTCCCCCAAGCCCCCCGACGCCTCCAGGTCGTCGGCGCTCATGGCGTCGAGCGTCCTGTCCAGTCGCTCCTGCGCAGCCTTGACCGTCTCCTCCCGTACGGACATCGCGCCGTGGCTCGAGGCGACGCCGGTCTCCACCGCGCTGGCCGGCACGCAGACGTAGTACGTCGCCGTCCCCGCGGCGTCGATCCGCTTCAGCTCACGGAGGAGCTCGTCGGCTTCCAGGGTCTGGTTGGCCAGCACGAGGACGCGGTGCGCCTCGCCGGTCAGTACGGGAGCGGTCTGTCCGGGTAGCCGGGCGACCCGTGCCTTGTTGATGAAGAACAGGACGATCACGACGCCCCACGACACCAGGCTCAGCACCAGCTGGATCCGCACGTCGTCGGTCAGGGCCATCTGGACCAGCACGAGGAAGATGCCCAGGGTCGCGACGACGGAGAGGCCGGGGAAGAGCCACATCTTCACCGTGAGCGTCGCTTGGTCGGCTCGGTAGCGGAGCACGATCTGGGAGATGGCGATGAGCAGGTAGACGAACAGGATGACCGCGCCGGAGGAGTTGAGCAGGAACGAGAACACCGTGTCCGGAGAGACGGCGGCCATGATGACCGCCAGGAACCCGACGACCGACGAGGCGAGGATGGCGACCATCGGGACGCCGCGGGAGCTGACCGACACCATCGCCGCGGGCGCCTCGCGGCGGGCCGCCAGGACGAACAGCATCCGGGAGGCCGTGTAGAGACCGGCGTTGAGGCAGGACAGGACCGCGGTGAGGACGACTGCGTTCATGACGTGGTCGGCGTACGGGATGCCCATCTCCCTGAACGCCGCGACGTACGGCGAGGCAGCCAGGTCGTCGGAGTTCCACGGAAGGATGACGGAGAGCAGGAAGACCGAGCCGACGAAGAAGATCGCGATGCGGGTGATGACCGAGTTGGCGGCCTTGGCGACGGCGCGCTCGGGGTCGTCGGACTCGGCAGCGGCGATGGTGGCGATCTCCGCCCCGACCATCGAGAAGATGACGGTGACGACGCCGGCGGTGATGGCCGCCCCGCCCTGGGGAAGGAATCCGCCTTGCGAGGTGAGGTTGCTGAAGTCCGGGCTCGCGTCCGGCCAGATCCCGAGGACGAAGAGCGCGCCGCAGACGAGGAAGACGATGATGGCGCCGACCTTGATGCCGGCGAACCAGAACTCGAACTCGCCGAAGGACGACACCGAGATCAGGTTGGTTCCCGTCATCAGGAGCATGAGGACGAGGCTGAGCACCCAGGTCGGCACATCGGGGAGCCAGAAGTTGATGACCACCGCACCGGCGACGGCCTCGAAGCCGACGACGATGACCCAGAAGTACCAGTACAGCCAGCCGACCGAGAAGCCGGCCCAGTCCCCCAGGGCCTCGCGGGCGTAGTCGGCGAACGACCCCGTCGACGGGTTGGCCACCGCCATCTCGGCGAGCATCCGCATGATCAGGATGATGAAGGCCCCGCACAGGGCATAGGTGAGGAATGCCCCGGGTCCGGTGTTCTGGATGACCGTCCCGGACCCGACGAAAAGGCCCGCTCCGATGACACCGCCCATGGCGATCATGGTCAGCTGGCGCTGGTTGAGCGCCTTCTTCAGCTCAGGTCCGGCACCAGTCATGTCAGGTTCCCCTCAGTGCACGAGATGACGGGGTGAATCGAGACATGTCGATCCGACGCGTTTGTCCGGCCGAACTGCACTGCCCCGAGATGCGGTTATCAACGTAATGACCGTTGCGACACTTGTCTACGGACCGGAATTCGCGGGAATTCCCCACCAGGAAACTATTTCCCACGTCGCAAGGGTCGGGGCATCGCTCCCCGGCGGGCTCGGGCGGCGTCGGCGTCCCTCGCGTGCGGCGACGGCCGCACGTACGATGCCACGGCCGCTCCCGATGGGCGGCGCGACAACTCCACACCAGCGCGGTCACGCCGAATCCTGCCCGCCGTCGCTGTAACCCACCACGGGCAGGAGCGGGGGACCCAGGTTCCACGCGGCCGCCGACACCCGTCCCGACGGGACGGCGGCCACTCGGGGCGAAGCCACTGCGGTGGCGGGGCACCTTTCTGCTCCAGCCCGACAGCTCACTTCGCAGGCGCGGGAAGGAACTGGCCATGCCTGCGATCCGTGCTGCCTCCGATGCCTCACGCCTGCTCGTCTCAGCCCTCGGCTCCGCGGCTCTCGCCGCTGCGCTGCTCACCGTGGCCGCTCCCGCGGCCGAGGCCCACGACGGCGCGAACCGGTGGGAGTGCCTCGCCCACTACGAGTCGACCCACCGGTGGCACGTCAACACCGGGAACGGGCACTACGGGGGCCTCCAGTTCTCGTTGTCGACCTGGCGCTACTACGGCGGCCCGAACTACTCGGGGAACGCCTACCCCCACGTGGCCACGCGCAAGGAGCAGATCAGGATCGCCAAGCGCGTCGCGTGGCGCGGGTGGAACGACCGGCAGGCTCAGGGCGGCGCGTCGGCCTGGCCGAACACGTGGAGCAGCTGCTCCTGACCCGCATCGCAGTCCTGGCGGGAGCTGCCTCCTACGTGAGGAGGTGGGCGGCCAACAGCTCGAGGTTTCCTCGGCTCCCGGTCTCGCGGTTCGGGCCGTCGGCCCAGAACTGGTCCAGGAAGACGCCGTGCTCGGTGTGGACGAGCCGGGTGCCTCGGTCGAGCGGGACGAGCCCGTACGACGTCACGGAGGTGGACAGGTGGGTCCCGTCGAGCCACATGTCGTAGGTGGAGACGATGCGGACGTGCTCGGCCGGCGCGGGGTAGTCGCGGGTGAGGGTGAAGCCGGAGTGGGCGAGGCGGCGTCCGTCGGTCATGGGGAGTCCTAGCGCGAGAAGGTGACGTGGATCGTGCCGCTCTCGGCGACGTCGGTCCTCATGCGGTGGGTGCGTTCGAGCCCGCGAAGGTCCTCCCAGACGCGGTGCCCACGATCGAGCAGGACGGGTGCGATCGCGACGTGGAGGTCGTCGACGAGGCCGGCCCGCACGAACGCGCGGGCGGTGCTGATGCCTCCCCCGACGCGCACGTCGAGCCCGCCGGCGGCCTCGCTGGCCTCGGCGAGCACGTCCTCGGGAGCCGCATCGCGGAAGCGGAACGTCGTCCCTCCCCGCATCTCGACATCGGGTCGTGGCGCCGTGCCGGTGAGGACGTAGACCGGGAAGCCGAACGGTGGCTCCTCGCCCCACCAGCCCGTCCAGTCGGGGTCGTCAGGGAACGCGTGCAGGCCGAACATCGCGGCGCCCATGATCTCGGCACCGACGCCCTCGAAGAACGCTGCGGCGTAGGCGTCGTCGACACCGGTCGTGCCGGCGCCGCTGGTGTCGCGGAAGACGCGCTCCCTGATGGTGCGGGTCGCGACGTAGGCCGTGGTGAGGGGCTCCCAGTCCTCCCCCATCGGGTTCTCGGGGCCGCCACCGGCCGAGGTGTAGCCGTCGAGCGAGCTGAAGAGGTCGGTGCGGACGCGGGTCATGTCACGTGGCTTCCTGTGCGGAGCGGGTCAGATGGATGCCGAGCCGGTCGGCCTGCCGTTCGGCGGGTGTGCGCTGCTCGCCGAGCCACAGGTGCAGGACGTCGAGAGCGCCCGGCCGCAGGGTCACCGTGCGCACTCGGCCGTGCTTCTCCGAGGTCACCACTCCGGCGTCCTCGAGCACCCGGAGGTGCTGCATCAGGGACGGCAGCGCCATCGAGAAGGGTGCGGCCAGCTCGGAGACGACGGCCGGCGAGATCGCCAACCGCTCGACGACAGCCCGGCGGGTCGGGTCCGCCAAGGCGCGCAGCACGGAGTCCAACCCGCCATAGTGAGGCATGTGACTCACTGTTGCGCAGGGATCGACAGCCGTCAACCACGCCTGAGGCGTCGCACGTCGGCGGCGGGCGAGCCGCCGCTCGCCACCGGGTCGGTCCCGGTAGCGTCCAGAAGTGCCGAGTCGTCGCCCCTCCCCCGCTCGCCGACGCAGCGCGTCGTCGCGCCGCGGCGGCACGCGCCCGCGGCCGCTGCCGACCGCCGGGCCGGGCGAGCGGCTGTGGGTGCTCGACGTCCCCTACGGCACCCAGGTCGACGGCGCCGCCTGGCACCCGGCGGTCAGGACCCACCTGTACGTGGGGCGTGACCTGCCCACCGACCTCGCGCCCTACGCTCCCGGGCCGTACACGCTCGGCCGGTTCATCGAGAACACGCTCAACCCCGACAGCCCGACCCCCTCCCCCGCACCGACCGACGAGCTCGAGCCCCGGCGGATCCAGTTCGAGGCCGCGGACGCGATCGCCGCGCGCGCCGAGGCGGGCGGACGGCAGTTCCTGCTGGCCGACGAGCCCGGCGTCGGCAAGACGATCTCCGCGGTGCTCGGGGCGACGGCGGTGGGCGACCTCCGCGGCGCGCGGCGGGTGCTCGTCGTGGCCGACCGGCCCGCCGCCATCACGATCGGCCACTGGTGCCGCACGATCACCGCGCTGGGCGACGGCGGCCTGGAATGGGTCGTGATCACGTGGGACCGCCTGGAGAAGGTCAAGGACCACCCGTGGGACGTGATCATCGCCGACGAGGCGCACGCGCTGCGGCGTACGACGACGAAGCGGTGGAAGCTCTGGGCCAAGATCTCGGGCCACGCCCGAGCGCACGACACGGCGCCGTTCGTGATCGCGACCACCGCGACACCCGGGCACACGCCGCTGGAGCTGCCGTACCTCGCCCCGGCCTACGCGCAGGTGCTCGACGAGCCGATGAAGGAGTGGACCTCGGCCGCGCAGCCCGGGGCCACGTTCGCCTCCGCGCTCGAACGCCACGGCGTCGGCGTGGAGCCGGGGCGCTCCGGTGCGACCTGGACCACCGATCCCGGCCGGCGCGCCGCCGACCTCAAGCTCGTACGCGGCTGGCTCGCCGACGAGCGGCCCCCGGCGATGCTGCACCGCGCCGCACCGTGGGGGCCGGTGCCGATCTCCGGCATGCCGGTGGCGCTCACGCCGGCGGAGCGGAGTGCGTACGAGGCCGAGTGGGGCGAGTTCTGCCGCGAGATGGACCTCGCGCGACGGGGGCGCAGCGTGGCGAAGGGCCGCGCCGCGCTGCTGCGGTTCCGGCAGAAGGCCGGGCTGATCCGGGTCGACTCGACGGTCGACTGGATCGCCCAGCAGGTCCAGGCCGAGCGACAGGTGGCGTGCTCGGTCGAGTTCGTCACGACCGCCGCCGACCCGATCGCCGACCGGCTGCGTGACTCGGGCATCGACGTCGCCACGATCTACGGCCGCGACCGGTTCGACCCCGAGGCCGAGCGGCTCCGCTTCCAGACCGGGCAGGCGAAGGTCTGCGTGTTCACCACGGTTGCCTCGATCAGCCTGCACGCCGGCGAGACCCTCCCCGACGGCCACCAGGCGAGCACGGAGCCGCGCGTCGGCGTCTTCCACCAGGCCCGCTTCTCCGGCATCGCCGCACGACAGGTCACCGGCCGTACCCACCGCGACCACCAGGTCTCGCCCTGGCACATCGCCTACGCCGAGGGCACGGTCGAGGAGCAGGTCGGCAAGGTGATGGTGGAGCGGATCGCCGCCGCCTCCGACACGGTGGGGAGCGACACCACCGGGCTCACCGACCTCGCCCAGCTCCTCGGCGCCGACTGGCTGCCGACCACGACCTTGACCGAGGACGGCACCTGACCTGCGAGGGTGGGCAGGTGAGCGAAACAAGCATCCGCAACCACCACGAGTCCCTCACCGTCGAGGCGTCGGCCGAGACGCTCTACGACCTGGTCTCGGACATCACCCGCACCGGCGAGTGGAGTCCGGTCTGTACGTCCTGCTGGTGGGACGACGACGCCGAGGCAGGTCAGGTCGGCGCCTGGTTCACCGGGCGCAACGAGCTCCCGGACCGGACGTGGGAGACCCGGTCGACGGTGGTGGCGGCCGAGCGCGGTCGCGAGTTCGCCTGGGTCGTGGGCGGCAGCTACGTCCGCTGGGGCTTTACCTTCGCCCCCGCCGGGACCGGGACGAGGATCACCGAGTCGTGGGAGTTCCTGTCCGGCGGGATCGCCATGTTCGAGGAGAAGTTCGGCGACCGGGCGGACGTCGAGATCGCCGACCGTACGCAGCAGGCCCTCCACGGCATCCCTGAGACGCTCGCTGCGATCAAGCAGATCGCCGAGTCGTCCACGGGCGCCGGAGATCGGGCTCGGTCCTGACCGGGCGCCGTGGCGTTTCGGCGAACCCGCAGGCCAGCCACATGCCACAGTCGGGGACGTGACCGGGAGCGACTACGACCAGTGGGCAGAAGCCTACGCCACGGCGAACGCCGAGGGCTTCTTCAACGCCTGGTACGAGAAGCCGGCGATGCTCGACCTGCTCGGTGACGTGAGCGGGCATCGGATCCTCGACGCCGGGTGCGGCTCCGGTCCGACCACCGCCGCCCTGATCGACCGCGGCGCCCAGGTCAGCGGGTTCGACCTCAGCGCCGCGATGATCGGGATCGCCCGCCGCACCCTCCCCGAGACGGACCTCCGCGTCCACGACCTGACCGAGCCCCTGCCCTGGGACGACGACACGTTCGACGCCGTGGTGGCCTCGCTGGTGCTGCACTACGTGCACGACTGGTCGGGACCCCTGGCCGAGCTGCACCGGGTGCTCACCGTGGGCGGGCGGCTGCTGGTCTCGGTCAACCACCCTGGCGCCTTCCCGATCGTGCACCCGGACTCGGACTACTTCGCGATCACCGAGTACACCGAGGACTACGACTTCGCTGGCACCAGCGTGGACCTCACCTTCTTCCACCGCCCCCTCAGCGCCATGTCGATGTCCTTCGCCGAGGCCGGCTTCCGGATCGCCGGGATGCACGAGCCAGCGGCCCACCCCGACACCCCGGCCGAGCTGTTGCCGCCGGGGGTGGAGCCCGCGGGGCGGTTCATCGGCTTCCTCTTCTTCGACCTGGAGGCGCTCTGACCGCGTGGTCGCGTGGAGCCTCGCCCGGTGACCGCCGTGGACCCGGGTCGATGGCCGGGCACGTGCGAGGCTGCGCCGTGTGACCTGGAGCGCGGACAGACGGCTTGCGGTGCTGCTGCTCGCGGTGGCCACCGGGACCAACGTGCCCACCCCCCTGCTCCTGGTCTACCGCGAGCAGCTTGCGATGACCGATGCGTCCGTGACCGCGCTCTTCGGCGTGTACGCCCTCGGCCTGATGCTGGCGCTGGCGGTCGCGGGCCGCGCCGCCGACCGGTTCGGGCGACGTCGGGTCGTGCTGCCGGCAGCGATCTGCGCTTGTGCCACGTCGGGCCTGTTCATCCTCGCGACCGACAGCGAGCTCCTCCTCTACGTCGTCCGGTTCCTGCAGGGCGCGGCCTCGGGAACGGTGTTCAGCGTCGGCAGCGCCTGGCTGGTGGAGACGGCCTCGCGACGCGGCAACCCCGCGGGACCTCGTACGGCCGCGGTCGCCATGACTGGGGGCTTCGCGATCGGGCCGGTCTTCGCGGGCCTGATCGGCGAGTGGGGACCCTGGCCCCTGGTCCTCCCCTACCTGCTGCACGTGGTGATCCTGCTGGTGGCACTCCTGATCTCCTGGTCGGTGGCGGAGTCGCTGGTCCGGCCGACGAGAGCACCCGACGCTCCTGCCACCGGCGCGTTCCGGCCCGGCGCCCGGCGTACCGGCCTCCTCGTGGTCGCGCCGCTCGCGGTGTGCGTCTACGCCTTCCCGGCGAGCACGGTCGCCGCGGTCCCCGTCCTCGTCGGGTTCCCCGTCGCACCTGTGGCGCTGACCGGGCTGATGGCCGGCCTCGCCCTCGGCGCCGGAGCGCTGGCGGCACCGCTCCAGGGTCGGCTCGGGCCGCGCACCGCACCGGTCGCGGCCGCCTGCGGAGTCGTCGGCTTCGGCGGTACGGCCCTCGCGGCCGCCGTACCCGCGCTCCTGCTGGTGGTCGTCCCGGCCTCGGTGGTGCTGGGAGCCGGCGGTGGTCTCGCGCTGGCCAGCGGAATCTCGCGGCTGCCCGCACTGGCCAGCGAGGGCCGGCTGGGCACCGTCTCGGCCGCCTTCTACGCCACCGCCTACCTCGGGTTCGGGTTCCCGCTGATGATCACCACGCTTGCCGAACGCGTCTCGGTGGCTCCCGTGCTGGCGGTCCTGGCCGGGCTGTGCGCCGTGCTCGCCGTCCAGCAGGAGCGGGCGCGGTTGTGAGTCGCTGGGACCTAGGCCACTGACCTCGGCGCTGGTGTCGATCTGGGTGGATGCTGTTCGTCGTCTCGGTGTCAGAGCAGTTCGACCGACGCAGGCGACCACCCCGGTCGCCCCATCCCGAAGGAGACACCCTCATGGCCCAGTACCTCGTCCTGATCTACGAGTCCGAGAACGACTACGCCAACGCCGCACCCGAGGTGTACGGCGAGGTGATCGCAGCGCACCAGCGGTTCTACGAGCGGTGGGGCGACGCGATCCTCGGCGGCAACGCCCTGCAGGGCAGCGACACCGCGACCACCGTCCGCGGCGACGTGGTCACCGACGGACCCTTCGTCGAGAGCAAGGAGATGCTGGGTGGCTACTACCTGGTCGAGGCGGCCGACCTCGACGAGGCGCTCGAGATCGGGAAGTCGTGCCCGGCCGGCTTCGGCGGGGTGGAGGTCCGCCCGGTGATGGTCTTCGGCTGAGCCGGCAGGAGGAACCGGTGGACGACGCGCACGAGCAGGTGACGACGCTCGACGCGGTCCGCCGGGCGCTGGACGACGCGCACCGTCGCGAGTGGGCCTCCGTGCTCTCCGCGACGGTGCGGGTCGCCGGGAGCCTCGACCTCGCGGAGGAGTGCACCCAGGACGCCTACGTGCGGGCCCTGGAGGTCTGGGCCCGGGACGGGCTCCCCCGCAACCCCGGCGCGTGGCTCACCACGGCGGCGCGCAACCTCGCCATGGACCGGCACCGGCGGGCCGCCGTCCTGCGCGCCAAGCTGCCTCAACTCGCACCGGACGCCCGGTCCGCTCCCCCGGCCGCGAGCGACCAGACCACGGCCGACGCCCTCGACGAGGAGATCACCGACGACAGGCTCCGACTCGTCTTCACCTGTTGCCACCCGGCCTTGGCCCTCGAGGCGCAGGTGGCCCTCACGCTCCGTCTCGTGTGCGGCCTGAGCACCAAGGACATCGCGCACGCGTTCCTCGTCAGCGAGTCGACCATGGCGGCGAGGGTCACCAGGGCCAAGAAGAAGATCACCGCGGCGCGGATCCCCTACCGGGTCCCGGCGGGTCACGAGCTGGCCGAACGGCTCGATCCCGTGCTCACGGTGCTGCACCTCCTGCTCGCGACCGGGCACACCGCCCCCACCGGCGACCAGCTCCACCGCGTGGACCTCGTCGACCGCGCCGTCGACCTCGCCCGGGCGCTGCTCGATCTGATGCCCGACGAGCGCGAGCTCCGCGCGCTGCTGGGGCTCGCCCTGCTCAGCCAGGCCCGTGCCGCGACCAGGGTCGACACCACGGGGTCCTTCGTCCCGCTCGAGGACCAGGACCGTCGGCTCTGGGACCGCGAGCTGATCGCCGAGGGTGAGCCGTTGGTGCGGGACTCGCTGCGCGGGGGGCGACCTGGCCGGTTCGCGCTGCAGGCGGTGCTCGCGGCGCTGCACACCGCCGCGCCGAGCGTGGCCGCCACCGACTGGGACGAGGTGGTCACGGTGTACGACCTGCTCCTGCGGGCCTGGCCGTCACCGGTCGTCGGGCTCAACCGTGCTATCGCGATCGCCTTCCGCAACGGCCCGGAAGCCGGGCTCACCGCCCTGGAGTCGCTCGAGGCCGCGCACGGCACCACGCTGGAGCGCTACCACTACCTGCCCGCGGCACGAGCCGACCTGCTTCGCCGACTCGGCCGGACGGCGGCGGCGAGCGCGGCGTACGAGCAGGCTCTGACGCGGTGTGAGAACGATCCCGAGTCCCGCTACCTGCGCCGACGCCTCGCGGAGGTACGGCTCGCCCACGGTATGACATGAGGGCTACCGGGTGTGGAGGTAGACGTCGGGGCACTGCCCGGGGTGACCCGCGAACAGCGACGGGCGGCAGGTGTTGGTGTCGCCTGGCGCCAGGTTCGAGGCCGTGCTGAAGAAGGCCACCGAACGACCGTCTCCGCTGATCGCCGGGTCCGTGCTCGCATCGTCGGCCTGCTCCCCGGCACCGCTCACGCTGACCCTCGTCGTGGCCTCGGTCAGGCGGTCGTGGGTGAAGATGTCAGGGCACTGGCCGGGGAGCGTGAAGCTGGGCAAGGTCCGGAACGAGCAGGTGTTGGTGTCGTCCGGGACCAGGTTCGACGCGATCGAGCCGAATGCGACGACCTGTCCGTCCGCGCTGATGCTCGGACCGAAGACGCTGGCGCCGCGGATGCCGTAGTCGGACTCGTCGTTGCCCTGGACCCCCGCGCTGTCGACGCTCACCCGCGAGGTGGTGCCTGCGACGACGTCACGGACGAACACGTCGCGACGCGCGTTGGTGTCAGCGGAGGTCAGGTTGGTCGCATCGGAGACGAAGGCGACGGTCTGCCCGTTCGCGCTGATGGCCGGCATGCCGCTGAACGCGTCGCCCTCCGCGCCGGCGCTGGTCACGCTCACTCGCGTGGTCTCCCTCAGTCGCCGGTCCCGCAGGAACACGTCGACCTGGTCGTTGGTGTCACCCGCCACGACGTCGGGTGCGAAGGAGGTGAACGACACGTAGCGGCCGCCGTTGCTGACGGCCGGTGCCGCCGCGTTCGACAGCGGCGCACCGCCGACCGACCTGCTGACCAGGAAGATCCGGCCGGTCCGGATGTTCTTGACGTAGATGTTGCGGGTGAACTCCGGGGTGCCGCCCGCGACCAGGTTGGTCGCGTCCGAGGCGAACGCGGCGAAGGTCCCGTCCCGGCTGATCGTCGGCGTCAGGCTCGGCGCGTTGCCGGGCGTCCCGTCGGAGGCGCTGCTGATCAGGGTCGTGGTCCGTGCGCGCAGGTCCCGCAGGAAGATGTCGCTGGCGTTGTTGCGGTCCCCGGGGACGAGGTTGGTCGCGCTCGAGGTGAAGACGACCTGCCTGCCGCCGCCACTGACCGCCGGCCAGTCGCTGTCTCCGTCGGCCTGGCGGCCCCCGCTGTTGACGCTGACCCGCTCGACGACAGCCGAGCCGAGCCGCCGGACGAAGACGTCCTCCACGGTGTTGGTGTCCCGCCGGACCAGGTTGGTGGCGACCGAGTCAAAAGCGATCACCGAACCGTCTCGGTTCACCGAAGGTCGGCTCAAGCGGGCACTGATGTCGTCGGGCTCACCGGTCGGGGACACGCTGACGCGGACCGTGCCGCTGGGTGGTGCCACGGCCACTCCGGAAGCCGTGGGAGCGAACCCGACGAGCACGGCGGCTCCGAGGGTGGCACAGGTGCGTAGGCGCATGAAGACTTCTCCTGGTCGTCGAACCTGTCGGCGCGTCGTGCCCGAGCTGGATCGTCAACGTAGGACGGCGTCGCGGCGAGGCACCAGAGCAATTGGTGCTGGTACCTCGTCGAGCAACCGTCGCCCGTTCGATCACGGCGGCTCGGGTGACGCACGCTCTGCGAGCCGATCGTCGGCTGGCACCCGAATCCGGGTCATGAGGGATTCGATGCATCAGGTTCCCGACAACAGAGATGCTCGTGGGCATGTCCGCGGATTTCCTGCCCGCGCCGACGCCTCGGCCGTCTCGACTGGTGCGCCATCGGTGGATGGCCATCGCTCTGGCTTTCTTCTTGACGGTGGGGACCAGCGCCGTGGCGTGGGCGTGGAGGCACCCCGATGTGTCCTTCGACTACGGCTACGGCATGTCGACGACTCGCCCTGTCGGCGTCACGAGCTGGACGGCGCTTGCCGACTCGTACGGGTCGGGGTCGTCGCCCGTCACCTTCACGGGTCTCGAGCCGATCTATGAGTCCGACGGTGCAGCGGTGCGCGTCGAGTACCTCCTCTGCGAGCTCGATCCGCAAGCACTCGAGGAGGAAGGCGTATCCGGCTTCGGGTTCGGGCTCAGCACCCGCGCGGTCGATCGATACTGCTCGAGCATCCGCCCGGCGCAGGGCGCGGCTTCCCTCTGCGCTCGCAGGACCGACAGGAGCTGCTGGTCGGGATCACGCCCACCCAGGCAGGGCGCAGCATCATCCGCCCGCACCACCTGTCGTACCGAGCTGGCTGGCAGCGAGGCAGCAGTGACATCCTTGTCGAGACGAGGCTCGAGGCGCGGCGAGCGGAGTGACTCCGGAGTTGCGATGCCCGTGTCGAACCCGTCGAGGCCGGTCCCTCGCCTGCGTCGGACCCCATGTACTCCTTGACGGAGGCGCAACCGCTGACGGGAGCAACTGACGGGTCCCGTCGGTCGTCACGTGGTGGCTCGTCGGTTCGGCGCTCCGATCCGGGAGAGGACCACGGTTCCCTGCGAGAAGGCGCGGCGGATCCGAGCTAGGCGCTGGTAGGCGGCAGAGGCGTACCAGTCCTTCGCGCCGTCGGTCTCGGGGAACCCGATGACGATGAGATCGTCGGAGAAGGAGCCCTCGACCACCGTGGGTGAGCCACCGTGGATGAAGAAGCTGCCTCCGTAGGGGGCGAGGGTGTCGTCGATCTCAGTGAGATAGGTCTGCAGACCTTCGCCGGGTTCGATCGCGTGCAGCATGCCCACGGCGAAGCTTGCGGGTCGGGTCGTAGTCGTCATGGTGCTGCTAGCGGTCGGCCGGGACGCGAACGATCCCTGAGTGACGGCCCGGGTGTGGACGAGTCACTGGCACGCTCCGCGTGATGTTCCGCCGAAGGCGACGGGTGCGACAGCCGACCGGCTGAGCAGCAGACTCAGTCGGTGCCGTCGAGAATGAGTCGGGCCGCCTCTTCCGGTGCGTCCCATTGTGGGAAGTGCCCGCACCGCTCGAACCAGTGCAGCACCGCGTCGGGATACAGCGCTTGCGCACGGGTGGCCTGCCTCGGCACGGTCACCAGGTCACGACGACCCCAACCGATCGTGACCCGGCCGGGCACGGTGCCCGCCGGGGCTCCCTGTTGCTTGGGCCCGTTCGTCAAGGCGTCCAGGGCGGCACCGGTCCCCGGGGAGTCGGCCAACCCACGCACGTCCGGCAACACGGTCTCGGCCGAGAGTGCCCAGGGTCGCGGCGACAACTGCGCGAGCAGCAGAGTCCGCCCCACCGGGCTGGCAAGCAGGGCCGGCAGCCTGCCTCGCAGGGCTCGGACCAGGGCGATCGACGGCCGCAGCGTGGCGCCGAAGACGACGAGCTCGCGGTCGCTCCAGAAGCCACCCGGGTCCAACGCCACGGTGTCGCCGCCGATGCCTCGGCGCGCGAGCTCGAGCACGATCCGGCCGCCCATCGACTGGCCCGCGGTCGAGACGCCGTCCAAGCCCTGTTCACGGATGAAGTCTGCGACGGAGTCGGTCAGGGTGGCGATCGAGACCTCGCCTGTCAACGGCGGCGTCTCGCCGAACCCCGGCAGGTCGACGGCGATGACCTCACGACTCTCAGCCAGCGCGTCGAGGACCGGGGACCACGATCGCCACCCAGCCCCCAGACCGTGCACCAGCAGCAGCGGACTTCCGCTGCCTCGTCTCACATGGTTCAGCGTCACTCCCGAAACGGTACACGCGGCATTCGGGCCGCTCGGGCCTCTCGGGGTGCCCGGACCGCTCGACCGCCAGATGCGTATCGGCCCGCTTGGCACTACGGGTCGAGACGTCATCTATCAGTGCAGCAGTCCCGACCGCCTTGCATGCTCAAGGCTCTTTCGCGTTCAGGCGCTGCCAGACTGGCTTCATGCGGGAGATCTATCTGGTGACACACCCTGAGGCGACCCACGTCGTCGAGGGATTGGTCGGCGGGTGGTACGACGCCGACCTCACCGCGAACGGAATCGAGCAAGCCGAACGGATCGCCACCTCCATCGCTGCCCGTACTCCTCACCGGGAAACAGCACTCACATCCTCAGACCTGCGGCGAACCCGTCGCACGGCCGAGGCAATAGCTGGCCGCCTCGACGTGGACCCCCTACTGGATCCTGGATTGCGGGAACAGTCCTACGGCGCCGCTGAGGGGCTGCCCGTCGGCACCATCGACTTCCTGCCACTGCCGGTGGCCGGCGACCGCATCCGACACCACGACGGGGTCACGGGATCTGAGACCAGACTCGACTTCGCCACCAGGGTCTACGCCGCCTTGGACCGTGTCATCGAGCGCGGCGCGGAGCACTCGGTGGTAGTGACCCACGGGGGCAGCGCAACATTCTTGATCGCGGCGTGGATCGGCATGCCCTTGGAGTCCCTCGGCTCGGTGAAGTTCAAGCTCTCCCCGGGAAGTATCAGCGTCCTGCGTCAACACGACCTGGCCAGCGACAGGCAGGTCGTATCGCTCAACGAGGTCGAGCACCTCAACTGACAGCCCTGCCACAACGGGCCCGTCAGTTGAGTCGAATCGCTTCTAGTCGGTTCGCCGGGCGTGCCAGTACGAGATGGGCTCGCGGAGCGTGCCACTACCGCATCAGGCCAGGGCGGCGCTCAGCGTCGCCACGTGTCTCTGTCCGGGCAATATGCTCGGTCTCATGAAGCTCTTTCGACGACGGGCCGCCGGGACATCGAAAAAAGCCGCATTGGCGGAGGCGCGAAGGGCCACCGGCAAAGCGCGTCGCGAGAACGAGAAGACCGAGCGCTATCGGGCCAACAAGCAGGGGGACCCCGCCCACCAGATGACCACGAACCAGTGGATCGGGGGCGGGAGCTAGGGCGTGCTGCACGACGTGGTGCCGGTCTGAGGAACCCGGATGAGGAACGCTGGCCACAGGTGAGCAGGGCGCTCGGAAGCTGAACGAGCCTCCGTCCCGCAGGGGTGTCGACAACGGACCGGTGGCCGTGGGCGGCACACAGTGGAGCGGTCGACGTCGAACAGCTCGGTGACCTCGGCGGTGCTGCACGCGCTGTGGCACGCGAGCAACTGCTCCGAGCTGACTGATGTCGACGATGCCCGGGCGGTCGGTCCTGCGAAGTACCGGTACTAAAGGACACTCGCAGACCGCCCTCGCGCACACCTAGCGTCGGTGTGGTGAGAGAGCGACCCACTCGGGGCCGGATCCTCACCGTCGAGAGGAAATCATCATGGCTTTCCGCGCCTACTCCCTGTCCAGCCGTCGAGGCCGCGGTCGCCGCGGTCGTCACGGTCGCACCGGCACGAGCACCCGCACCGGCGGCCACACGAGCGGTGGCACCAGCACCCGCACACGCACCGGTCACTGATCCTCCGACCAGGAGGTCAGACGGGCGGGGCGGGCCATCAGGCCCCTCCCGCCCGTCCGTGTTCCACGCCCCGTCCACCGGAGGACCGCATGACCAGCAACCTCCCGGCCCACGCGCCGGCCGCCCGGCTCCGGGAGATCGTGCACGAGTTCTGGCCCTACGCGGCCCCGCGCCGGGGTGCGATGGTGCTGGTTGCCGCGCTCTCTGTCGCGGGCCCGGTCTTCACCGTCGTGGAGATCTACCTCTTCAAGGTCGTCGTCGACGACATCCTCATCCCCCGCGACTTCGCCCTCTTCCCCGTCGTCGCGGCGACCTACCTCGGGCTCACGCTCGCGCAGGCCCTCGTCGGCGGGGCCGACCGGATGCTGTCGACCTGGCTGACCCAACGCTTCCTCGTCGATCTCCGCCAGGCGCTCCTGCGCCACCTGGGGAACCTGCCGCTCGACTTCTTCTCGCGCAGCCGGGTCGGTGACCTCCTGGCCCGGGTCTCGGGCGACGTCGCGGCCATCGAGGGGTTCCTCGTCTCCGGCAGCACGCGGACGCTCACCTATCTCGCAGAGCTGGTCCTCTTCACCGGCGCGCTGGTCTACCTGGATCCGACGCTGGCGCTGCTGTCCTTGGCGGCCGCACCGCTGTTCTGGCTGTCCTCCCGCTACTTCTCGCAACGGATGCGGGAGGTCTCCCGCGAGCGCCAGCGACGCTCGGGCTCGATCAGCACCTCCATCGAGCAGACCATCGGGATGATGCCGCTGGTCCAGGCCTACGACCGGGTCGACGACGAGGTGGACCGCTACGCCGTCCAGGCGGAGGCCAAGTACGACGCCGAGATGGCCTCGGCCCGGCTCCGGTCGCTCTACGCACCGACGGTCGACCTCGTCGAGCTCGTCGGCGCGCTCACCGTCATCGGCGCCGGGGCCTGGTTGCTCACCCAGGACCGGATGACGGTCGGCGAGCTGCTGGCCTTCCTGACGTACCTCAGCCGGCTGTTCGGTCCGATCCGCGGCCTCGGCAGCACCCTCACCTCCGCGTACTCCGCGGCGGCCGGCGCCGAGCGCGTGCTGGAGCTGCTCGGCGAGGTGCCCCTGCCCGCCGACAGGCCCGGCGCGCTGACCCTCGACCGCAGCCACGGCGACGTGGTCTTCCACACGGTCTCCTACACCTATCCGGGGGCGGTCCGGCCTGCCGTCACGGACATCTCGTTCCGGGTCTCCGCCGGCGAGCTGGTGGCGGTCGTCGGCGCCAGCGGAGCCGGCAAGTCCACCCTCGCCCGGCTCCTCACCCGCAGCGCCGACCCCACCGCGGGCGAGGTGCGGCTCGATGGGCACGACCTGCGCGACCTCACCCGGGCCAGCCTCCGGCGCCAGACGGCCGTGGTCCTGCAGGAGACCCTGCTCCGGGACGGCACGGTGCGGGAGAACATCGCCTTCGGCCTCAGCGGCGCCACCGACGCGGACGTGGAGCGCGCCGCCCGGTCTGCCGACGCGCACGACTTCGTCGTGCGGCTCCCGCTCGGCTACGACACCCCTGTGGGCGACCGGGGTCGGCGACTCTCCGGCGGCCAGGCCCAGCGGATCGCCATCGCCCGGGCCCTGCTCCGGGATGCGCCGGTGCTGCTGCTCGACGAACCGACCTCCGGTCTCGACGCCGGGAGCACCGACCGGGTCGTCGCCCCACTGCTGCGGCTGGCGGAGGGCCGGGCGACGCTGATGATCTCCCACAACCTCGCCACCACCCGGCACGCGTCGCGGATCCTGGTCCTCGACGAGGGACGCCTGGTCGAGGAGGGCACCCACCAGGACCTGCTGCGCGCAGGAGGGACGTACGCCGACCTGTGGCTGCTCGCCCACCCCGACGACCTGCGTGCCGACACGCGTCGTCCCGACGTGGTGCCGGCATGAGCACCACGGCCACCACGGCGGTCGAGCCACCGGTGCTGGAGCCCGGCGCCCAGCTCGCTCCCGGGCTGCAGGTGGTCGAGCTGCTGTCGCGTGGCGAGGCCCTCGACGTGTACGAGGCGTTCTCGGCCGACCTGTTGTGCAGCGTCATCGCCAAGACGGTGCGGCCGGACCGGGCCGACGTGGAACGGGTGCGGGACCGGTTGCTCCTCGAGGGCGAGCTGCTGCAGCGTTTCGCCCACCCCCACCTTCCACGTTCCTTCGCCACGATCACGGGCAGGGTCCCGGTCGTGGTGCTCGAGACCATCGCCGGACCCACGCTCGAGGAGATCATCGACTCCCGACCCCGCCGACTGCCCGCGACTGATCTCGCCCACCTCGGCCGCCAGCTCTGCTCGGCCACGCACTACCTGCACCGGCAGGGCTACCTCCACCTCGACATCCGGCCGGCCAACGTCGTGGCCCGCGACGGCGTCGCGGTGCTGATCGACCTGAGCATCGCCCGCCCGCCCGGCCCCGTGCGACGCGGTCTGGGCTCTCGGGAGTACCTCGCCCCCGAGCAGGCCCTCGGCCTGCTCGTGAGCGCGGCCACCGACGTCTGGGGCATCGGCGCCACGCTGTTCGAGGCAGCGACCGGCGCGGCACCCTTCGCACCTCTTGACGCTTCCGAGGAGGAATTGAGCGCAGCGGGGGTGTACCTGCAGAGCGTGCGCCCAGCACCGGCGCCATCCCGGCTCGGACGCCGCCTGCCGGCCGGCATGGTCACCTTGATCGCCGACTGCCTGTCGCCTGACCCGGAGCAACGGCCGAGCGTGCTCGCCGTGCACGATCGGCTGGGCACGTTCACCGCCGGACTCGCGATCTGATGAGGCCACCGGCTCGCATGCGTGGGACACACGATGGTTTCGCTGGCCGGACCTCCGGCTACCCGCCGACGAAGACGACGCGCGAGAGCGCTGGGCTAGGCACGGCGCCGAACCGAGGGTGAACGAGTGGACGTCGCCTGCGGCGGCGGACGCGGCACGACGGGCGCTGCCCCCGCCTGTCTCGCCGTGCTGGACGGCGTACCCGTCAATGAGGCGGTCGCCTTTGTTCGAGAGCACGACGACAAGCGGGACGCCGTACGCCACCTCGGGCGTTGAGACTCGGTCAGCTCGGAACCGACGGACGCCCGATGCACCTACCGTCGAGCCGAGCCGCCGGCGATGGTGTGACGTCGCAGCTCAGTTGAGCCGGGAGTACTGCACCGACAGGGCGGTGGCGACGCTGAGCCACACGGCGTACGGCGCCAGGGCCACCCCCGCCCAGGGCAGCGAGCGAACGACGAGCGCCACCAGCACCCAGGTGAGGACCACCGCCACGGCGAGCGCGACCGTGGCGGCGCCGATCCGGTGCGGGACGTAGAAGAGCCACGCCCAGGCCAGCGCGGCGGCCGCGGAGGCCGCAAGCACGAGCGTCGCGGGCCACACGCCGGTCGACGCGGCGGAGCGGGTGAACCACGCGCCCACCCCCAGCAGTGCCAGGAAGTTCAGCGGCCACACGACCCCGAAGACCACGTCAGGCGGCTGGAACGACGGCTTCACGAGCCGGGCGTACCAGCCCGGGTCGTGCGCCGTCCAGACGCTCGACAGAGCGGCGTACAGCAGCACCACCGCGACCCAGGCGAACGTGGCCAACCATCCGCCGGGGCCCGACGCGGTCATGCCTGGTCTGCAGCCAGTCGAGCGCGCAGCAGGTCGCCGAGCCGCGTGACCGAGCCCTCCAGCGCGTCGAGCTCGGCGCCGAAGACCAGCGGCCGCAGGCCGGCGGCGGTCCGGGCCAGGACCGCCGGGGCACCGCACGCGGCAACCGCCTGGCGCACGTCCGGCGGCATCTCATCGAGGTGGAGCAGGTCTACGGGCATCCCCAGGTCGGCGACCATGCGGTCCCACTCGGGCCTGCGCCGCACGCGCCCGTGGGTGATGTCGCACAGGGCGCAGTGGCGGGTCCCGCGCAGCTTTCCCCAGACGTACGCGGCCTCGCCGAACAGACCGCCGTCGGCGTCGTAGACCCCGACGAGACGGGTGACGGACCGGTCGCTCACGTGGTTCTCCTGACGGGTCGTGCGGCGGTTCGGTCCGAGGCTAACCCTCCTGCCGTCGCTCCATGTCTGGTGCGTGGATCGGAACTACTCCAGCAGCTCGTAGGTCGGGCGGCGGGGCGCCGGTCCTGCCGCAGACCAGTTGGCTCGCAGAGCGTGCCAGTAAGGGATCGGCTCGCGGAGCCCGCCAACAGCCGATCCCAATCTGGACACCTGCCGAGGTGGCCAGGGTCAGAGCAGCTCGTCGGCGTACTGGTTGACCGCTCGCTCGTAGGTGTTGCACAGGGGTGCCAGTGCCCGAAGGGCAACCCGCAGCGCCTCGTCCGGTCGGCCGCAGTCGCGCAACGCCAAGGCCAGGAAGGCGTCTGTCGCCGGCCCGTTCACAGGATCGCCGGGAAGATCTGTCAGCAGATCGACGGCTTCCTCTGCGTTGCCGGTGTTGCGCAGAGAACTCGCCAGCTGAATCACCGCTTGCGGCTCCCGGCTTCCCGCGACGCCAGCATCGAGCGCAGCGCGATAGAGCGGCACGGCATCGGTCTCCCGGCCGACGAAGTCGTAGGCCGAAGCGAGTTCGAAGAGGGCGCTGGGGTCACCCTCGCCGCGCTCGTCCGCAAGGTCGCGGATCGCCGCGAGAAGCGCCTTCGCAGAGAACTCGTCGGCCGAGCTCCATACTTCGGCTACTCGCACGTCCCACGCCTCTGTCATGGCCGGAGTCTGCCAAGAGCTCTCAGTCCGTGACGGCCACGACCAGCCAGACGCCCTTCCGGCCACAGCAGCGGCGCCGGGTCCGGAACCCGTCGGCCCGATCGGCGAAGGGAGCGGTCCGGTACAGGATCGGCCACCGTCACGCCACGCGTTGACCGGCGACAGTTCGCGATGACGCCGACCACGAGCTGAGGCGGGTCCAAGAAAGCACGCTCATCGCACAGGGTCCCGTTCGTGGTGGCTCGCGTTTGGCACGCCTCTCATCTGAGCGACATGTCTCCGAAAGCGCCCGTCGTCGAATGTCTGATCGTCGTGGACATGCAGAGGGCCTTTCTCGAGGGCGCAAACGCCTCACCGCAAATTCCGCAACTATTGCCTGCGGTGCTTCAGCAGCTCTCCGCCGCGAGGCAGGCCGATGCGTTGGTCGTTCAACTGCAGAACGACGGCGCTCTCGACGCGCCCGACGAGCCAGGGTCATGGGGCTGGCAGCTGTCGCTTGAGTCGGCGTCGACTGACGTGGTGATCCGGAAGAGCGAGGACAGCGGCTTCGTCGGTACGAACCTCCACCTGCTCCTCCAGGAGCGGCGGGTCGCCGCGTTGTCCGTCTGCGGGGTCATGTCCGAGATGTGCGTCGCTGCGACCGCCAGGGACGCGATGCGGTTGGGGTACGAGGTGGTGTTGGCGCACGACAGTCATGGGACCTACCCGGTCCCTCCGTACGCGTTGGGGGAATCCGTGGTCTGCGCCGAGGACGCCGCACGAGCTGCTGAGTGGTCACTTGGCGACGGCATCACGATCCCGGCCCACGGCGCAGACGTCCGTTTCCTGGCACCAACAACGAGCGACAACTGAGCCGGGACGCTCTGACCGTCTCAATTCACCGCGAGCCGACCGGCTTGTGGAGCGTGCCAGTACGGGATCGTTGTGTGGGACGACCCGTGCGCATCGCGGCAGATCCGGGCGCTCACCCCGGCAACGAGTCAGCGATGGCGGTTCAGGTGGACTTCAAGGCCCCACGCAACGCCGTGCTGGCTGTCGGTCTCGCCATCGGCTCAGAATCCGTCGTCGTGGCCCCGATCGTCGCAATGGCCGCTGCAACCCCCATCGTGCTGCTGACTCTCCTTATCAGACTTGCAGTAGGTATTGCTGCCGAGCAGCAGCGCGAAGCTTGTCCGTTCGCTCGACCACGCCTCCTGAGGGACATTTCTTCATCGATCCCGCACTGGCCCCTCCACGCGAGGATCAGCACGCGGAAGGTTCTAGCGGACCGACCTGCGGGTCCGACGTGTCTAAGGTTTGCCATGAGCACACTTGAAGCACATTGGTCTGTCAGGCAGAACGAGGTTCCTGTCGCTGTTGACCTGGGCGGCATCATCGCGCGATCAGGTGGAAGCGCTGCCTGGGTGAGTCACGTCCAACTTTTCTCGGTCGGGGTTCAGTTCGAGGTTTCTGTGATTGGCCGAGCAGGTCGGAACGGCCATCCGGCCCCACCGCCGGTCGACATGAGTGGCTGGATGGAAGAGGACCCGAACGCGAAGGTCTGGGTTACATCGGACGGAGTACGCCTTCCGACGGTCCCGCTAGAACGAAGTTGGCCTGATGAGGCCGAACCGGCGCTTTTCGCCGTAGGTGGTAGTCATTCGGCCCGGTTGTCCAACACGCCTTGGTGGCTACCCCTGATCCCTAGAGAGTCGCTAGTGATCAGTTTCTCCTCAACGCTCGTCGGACTTGAGGGGAGTCTGAGTATTGGCACCGCGGGTTGGCCCGCCCGGTCACGGGAGGTTCTGACTCCGTGATGTCTTGGCGCCGCACCGCCGACGCGTCCTCCGTCCTGTCTTCACAGCGGGTTCCCACTGCCCATTCATGGGCGTGCCCGCCGACGAAGGGCTCATCGGGGCCACCGGTGAGATCCGGACCCGCGCGATCTTGCGGACCGATCGGGCGGCGCCCCTCGGTATGTGATGGCCTGTCCGAAGCCTGGACGGGCAGCGCTTAGCGGTGCCCCCATTTGCGTCGCGTCCTGGGCCGGGCGTACACGCCCAGGCGTGGCAGATGCACTCCGACCCTCAGGCCACCAGCCCTTGCCCCATCCCTCGGTAGGACGGCCCGGTGGCCGATCGTCACGCGGAGCGTAACCACAGCGGGCCCGACATACGAGACGGGTTGTGAGTTCGCCTCTTGGTGCGACGCGTTCAGTTGCGGGCGTCGTCCACGGCCTGTTGCCGCACCACGAGCAGGGTGGCGCGGAGGCTCTTGAGATCGGTTGAGCCGAGCGCGAGGCGGACGGCCTGTGGAGTGTGGGCGGTCGTGGTGAACGGTGCGGCGGTGCTGACGGAGATCTGCTGTCGGGCCAGCGCCGCTGTGAGGCGGTCGGCGCGGGAGCTCTCGGCCAGCGGGAGCCAGGCGAAGTACGACGACGGGTGGGCCACGAGCGTGAGCCCGTCCAGCGCGTCGCGCGCCAGGACCTGCCGCGTCGATGCGTCTGCGCGCTTGTCCTCCTCGAGGCGGTCGACGGTTCCGTCGTCCATCCATCGGCAGGCGATCGCCGTGGTGAGGGCGGGGGTATTCCACGTCGTCGCTCGGATCGCGCGCTCGAGGTCTGGCACGAGGGCCGGTGGCGCGACGAGGTACCCGACGCGCAACCCGGTCGCGACATTCTTGGACAGGCCCGACACGTGGACGGTCACGTCGGGGGACGTCTCGACGAGCGCCGGTGGCGGGTCCTCGACGAGATAGGCATACGAGGCGTCCTCGATGATCACGGCACCACATCGGCGGGCGAGCCGGGCGAGCCGGTCTCTGTCGCTGGTGGGCGTGACCCAGCCGAGCGGGTTGTGCAAGGTGGGCATCGTGTAGATCGCGCGAACCTGGCGCGTCGCGCACAGTCGCTCGAGAGCGTCGAGGTCGGGGCCGTCCGCGGTTCCCGGGACGGGTGCGAGTTCGAGCTTGAATGCCTGGGCGAGCACCTTGAACCCCGGGTAGGTGAGGGCGTCGACGGCGACGACGTCTCCTGCGTTGAGCGTCGCCATCACCGTGACGGCCAGGCCGTGCTGTGCGCCACTGACCATGAGCACCCTCTCGGCGTCGGCGTCGATGCCGCGACGTCGTAGGTATCGCACGACTGAGGCGCGGTCCTGGGGTCGTCCGCGGTGCGGCTGGTAGTGCAGCAGGGCGTTCAGGTCGCCGGAGGTCGCCAGCTCGCGGAGTGCGACGCGGAGCTGGTCGGTCTGGCCGGGCAGTGCGGGGTAGTTGAAGTTCAGGTCGACCGCTTCGGTGGCCACGGCTTGCTGGTCGATGCCGTGGCTTGCGGGGACCGCGAGCTCACGCACGAACGTGCCCCTGCCCTGCTCGCGGCTCACCAGCCCCATCGACTCCAGCTCGGCGTACACCCGGGTGGCCGTCACCACCGCGATGCCTTCTCGGTCCGCCAGTGACCGGTGGGTCGGAAGGCGGACACCACCGGCCAGACGCCCGGCCCTGATCTCGGACGCGAACGCATCGACCAGGGACTTGTACTTCAAGACGGGCACCGCGCCAGTGTATGCATGACAATTCTTTGACTGTTCTGGACTTGGCTTCCTACGGTTCGACTTCACTCATCTAGGAGGCCCACCGTGCACATCGCCATCCTCACCTTCGAGGGATACAACGAGCTCGACTCCATCATCGCCCTCGGCGTGCTGAACCGGATCAAGGGCGACGACTGGCAGGTCACCATCGCCACCCCCACGCCGAAGGTGACGTCGATGAACGGCGTCGTCATCGAACAGATGACGACACTTGAGGAGGCGTGCGACGCCGACGCGGTCATTGTCGGTAGTGGCATCGCGACCCGTGAGGTTGTCGAGGACCCGGCCATCATGGGCGTCCTGCGACGCCTCGACCCATCGCGTCAGCTGGTAGCCGTTCAGTGCTCTGGCGCACTCGTGCTGGCTCGCCTCGGTCTCCTCGCGGACGTCCCGGCCTGCACTGACCTCACCACCAAACCGTGGGTCGTCGCCGCAGGAGTGGACGTCCTCGACCAGCCGTTCTTCGCCAGGGACAACGTCGCCACCGCCGGCGGTTGCCTGGCCTCGCCCTACCTCGCCGCCTGGATGATCACCCGGCTGGTGGGAGCCGAGGCCGCCGAGGACGCCCTCCAGTACGTCGCGCCAGTCGGCGAGAAGCGTGAGTACATCGACCGCGCGTGGCGCAACGTCAGCCCCTATCTCCCGGCACCTGCTCCGGCGCTCATCTGAGTCGCAGTCAGCTCCACGGACTGCTCCTGCCCAGCAAGGTGGGGACGGCACCGACATGGAGGACTGTCACGCAGGCGGAACCCTCCCGGGCGAGTTACGTACGGTGGTCGGGCCCGCCTGCTGTGGTCCCACTGGCCGATCGGCTCGCGGAACAGCCCCGGTCCGACGCTGACACTCGTCGCCACCGGCCCGGCGGCCGGTGGCCGGTGGCCGGTGACCGGTGGTCGGTGGTCGGTGGTCGGTGGTCGGGCATCATGTCGTGATGAAGCACACGGATGGTCGAACGACGCTGCCGCGCCGAGTCGATGGTCTGCCGCACGTCGTCATCGGACCGCTTCTGCTGGCGGCATCGACGGTCCTCGAGCGCTTGATCGGGGTGTCGAGAACCACCCTGACCACGAGCAAAGGTTCTTGCTTCTTCCCGAGGGCTCAGTGGCGCTGACGCGATGCGCCGGCTCAAGGTGGGCAATCGCGCGGGACTCGTCGCGCGCTGCTACAGCCTCGGCCTATTGGACCCAGCCACCTGGCCGCCCCGGCAACTCCCTGCTGTTTGTTCTGGGTTGGGTGTAAGGACCGAACCGGTCGTGGACGTATGAGGTATGTGAGGACCAACGCGCAGGGACGAGATGGCGAAGCCTTCGCCCAGTTCTACCGTCAGCACTACGGACACGTCACGGCCTACGTTCGCCGACGGTCCCAGGGTGACACCGACGCAATCACGTCCGCGGTCTTCACGATCGCCTGGCAGAAGTACGACTGCGCTCTGCGGGACGGACTGCCCTGGCTGTACCGCACCGCACAGCTCGAACTTCGTAACTCCCGGCGTTCTGACTCGCGCCGAGAGGCACGCGAAGAGCGTGACGCACGCGTGGGCGCCGGGCGTCTCGATGAAGTCGCAGACTCCGTGACTCAACAGCTGTGGGCTCGACGCCTACTTGAGCAACTCTCCGACACAGATCAAGAAGTCCTGATGTTGCTCTACTGGGAAGACCTGGACCACACCTCTGCGGCCAAAGCTCTGGGTTGCAGCGTTGGCGCATTCGCCGTGAGAGCGCACCGCGCTAGAGGAAAGTTCGCACGGCTTGTACGCGCGGACAGCGCCCACGGGACCCACCCAATCCAGACACCCCACACGATCCCGAGTGAGGAAGTTCAGTCATGCGCCACGACACCCCCAGCCAACTGATCGCTGCCGCGAACCCGGTCAACGTGAGCGCGGACGCTGCAAATTCGCCTGAGGCACGCGCCGCTCTTCAGCGCATCCTGCTGGATCCAGCAGCGGCCACGGTGGAGCCGCCCCACCGCCGCCGCTGGACCTACGTCGTGGCTGGCCTAGCAACTGCCGCCTCAGTAATGGTGGCCCTGCCGCTGTTTGGTGGGAGCAATGCACCCGTGTTCGCCGCAACCCCTCCACTGCTGTCTGCTTCGCACACCCCCACCCCCACTGGAGCCACCGCCACGCTGCGCTCGCTAGCCGAGACGGTGTCTGCGTTGCCCGACGACGTCGGCTCAGGAAGCGTGGCCCAGGTCTCCATGCAGTCCTGGAGTCTGTTCACCCGCATCGACGGCTCCGAAGTGCAGTCCGAGGTCGTACCGCAGGCGGAAACTATTCGTACCCAGCCCGACGGCACCACTTCGGTCCTGACGGAGTACGTCTATCAAGGAGAGGCATACGAAGAGAACTTCTCGACCCGTGATGAGCTCAACTACCCCATTACGGGCCTGTCCAGTGACGACAACGAGCTCGCCCGTCAACTAGCCATTGGCCAGCCGGCAGCGAACGGAACAGCAGGGAGCTTCGACTCCATCGTCCAGGCTTACCGCCAGGCCCCAATCGAGCCGGCTACCCGTGCAGCAATCCTCAGATTCGTCGCGTCCCGTGCAGGAGTGGAAACCATCGGGACGGTCAAGGACCGCCTCGGTCGTGAGGGGGTGGGATTCACTGTCGACTCTTCCTACAGCGGCCTTCCCACCCGTTACACGCTGATCTTCGACACCCAAGATGGACGACTGCTCGGGTACGAGGAAATGCTGACCTCTGACGCCGGGAAGCTGAACGTCCGCACTCCGGCAGTTATCCAGTACATCGCCTTCGAGAAGTCCGAATTTGTCGAATGACGCGCGATTGGCCCGTCGCTCAGAAGAGACTGGCCCTGGGGAATCGTTGGCGGTGTCAACGTGCCCGTGCAGCCCCGCCCAACCGCTGAGCTGGCCGACCGGTGCCGGAGCATGACGAACACCGCAGAAGGATCGCCTAGTGGGTCAGATGGGGCGCTCGATGCGAGACCTCTTGGACCGCTGGACGCATCGGGTATTCAGGCTGGGACTGGAGAGCCTTGCGAGCCACGGTAGGAACCCCCGTGCGCCTCCGCAACCATAGTTAACGACTTCTCTCGGCGGCGAAAGTCTGGGTCGGGCATGAGCTCGGGGTAGACGACGTAGAGCCGCCATCGGCTCTTTCCATCCGCGGGGCTGAACAGGGTGTCCAGTGCGCTGGCGAAGAGTTCGTCTTGACACGCCCGCGCAGCAGCCTCGGTTGGGAAGTCCAGCGCGTGCGTCGTCGTCAGCGACGATGGGCCAGGTTCAGTTTCGTACTCACCCAGCGAGTACCTGAGCCGGTCAATGAGCTCACTCATAGCGAGCGTGAGGCGTCCTACCGAGGGCGGGGTGACGTCAGCCGTTGCTGATTCGAGTAGCCCTGATCTGACGAATCGTTGGACGTACTTCGTTGCGAGATGGTCTTCGACGGCGCCGGCCAACAGTTCACCGTCCAGAATCGCAAGGACGCCGATGACGGCGTTGATGTCGTCGTCACGTACCTGACTCCTGGGCCGTCGGTCGTCATTCATTTGAGGAGGGTGACACACGCGAAGAAGCGCGGGCCCACGCCTGTCGGCGCCAGAGCGAGCCCAGCCTCCAGAGCTGGCTCGCCCAGTCCCGGATGCCGTTCCTCTGCCGAGACGAGACCAGATCGCTCACCGAGTTAGGCGACGGTCTTCGTGGCACGCTCGACCTCTGACCGGACGCGAACTGTTCCGAATTTGAAGCACCACTGCGCCGTTCGACAGGCATTGCCTAGTCTCGGGTCGTGTCGAACGTCCGCGCTGTCCTTCTCGATGTCTTCGACACCGTGCTCACGGTCGATTTCGACGCCGTGCTCGACGGATTGGCTGCGGCGTCTGGGTTGACGAGAAGCGATTGGAGCGAATGGGGCAGCGCTCACGGTCACGAGATCATGACCGGCGTCGTCACTCCTTACGAGGCGTTCACAGCCACCTTCCGGCTCGCGGGGAAGCCGCCCAGCGATGTCGAGTCACTCGTCCAACGAGACGCTGAGCTCCTCCGCGAGCACGCCACCTTGTATCCCGATGTCATTCCCTTCATGGAAGAGGCGCGCAGGCGCGGGATGGTGCTCGCGTTCGTGAGTAACTGCGCACCAAACGCAGGTCCACTGCTTCAAGCTTTGGGACTTGTAGCGAGAGCAGAGCACGTAGTTCTTTCGTGCAAGGTCGGCTCAGCAAAGCCCGACCCGGGCATCTACCGTTCAGCACTCGCTGCCCTGCGCGTGGACGCGAACGAGGCCGTGTTTGTGGACGACCAGGTGGCCTATTGCTCGGGTGCCGAGGCTATCGGGATTACCGCCGTGCGGATCGACCGCCGTGGTGGCAGCAGTGATTCCGCGCGTTCGTTGACCGACGTCTTGCCGATGCTCGACGACCGGACTTAACAGGAACCACCCGGCTGCAATTGAGAGCGCCTCGCCGGACCCGTGGATCGCGTGTGGCCAGACACCGATCGGCTCGCGGAGCGTGCCATAGCGGGATCGACGATTGGACCGCTTCCTCAGCTGATTGCCTACGAGGGGCACCTGAGTGCGTCTGAGTCCAACTCACATGGGCCGCGGGATACAGGCAATGGCGGAGTCCCTCAGCCAACCTTCCACTCTTCAGAAAGAACGGCATACACCAAGGTGTCGGTCCATTCGTCTTTGCTCCACCAGTCTTGGCGGAGGTGCGCTTCTTTCGTCATCCCCAGTCGCTCGCACAGTCGTGCCGAGGCCGTGTTGCGAGCGTCCATCTGCGCCTTGACCCGGTGCAGCTCGTAGTGTCCGAAGGCGAGGTCCAGCAGTGCCGACGCAGCTTCCGTTGCGAAGCCCCGCCCGGCGTACCGGGGGTGGAAACACCACCCGATCTCGCCCATCGAGGCCCGCTCGCCTAGCAACTCCAGCACCACGTCGCCGACGACCCGTCCGTCGTTCTCCACCACGAGGGCCAACGTGTCACCGGGCTGCGTGGGATGGGTCCGCTGGCGGCGTCTCTCTACGGCCTGCTGAGCATCCTCGAAGCCGAATGGCTCGGTCAATAGGAAGCGCGACACCGCCGGGTTACGGTAGTAGTCGAGCGTGGGTTCTACGTCGGTGGTCGTATAGGGGCGCAGCACCAGTCGGTCGGTGCGCAGCGGAAGGGCCAGCGAGGCTCTCATGCGGTCACCATGGCAAACACGGTCTCACTCCTGCCAACGCGGTGCAGTGAGGTCGTGTACCTGGCCGCTAGAGCGTGGTCCCGACCGCGAGCGCAGGCGGTCGAGTATCTAAACTCGTTCGTCCGCTGGAGGAGGAACCACTATCGGCGTCACTCCCCCCTGTCGGCAGCAAAGCCAGTCGCCGTCCCACGAGCCGATCGGCGCCCGGCGAGCCCGTGTGGCAGGTTGCGAACGGTCCGCCCGCGAGTGGAACCCGGACGGGCCAGCCCCGACGCGGGCAGGTCGCTATGTTTGCTTGACCCAGACAGGCGTCAACGCGGTGACATGCGGCGGGCCGGACAGCAGTGGCTCGACCTCGCGCAGGTAGCCAGCGTAGGCCTCAGTCTCCAGGAAGCGCCGCGACGACTCGATGCTCTCGTACACCTGGAAGGCGCTGATCGCGTCAGGATCGTGGGCGTCGAAGCAGTAGAAGTAGGCGAGGTGTCCGGGGTTGGCGTCGACGGCGGGCGCCATGTGGGCCTCCCAGATTTCGCGAACGTCGTGCCTGAGGCCGGGTCGGGTCTGGTGCCGGATGATCAATGCGAACTGGGTCATTGCGCGATGCTGTCACCAGCCACCGACACAGGTCCGGCGCCGGCGTCGGACCTGGGTCCCGGCAGCCCACACAGACTTCGTACCACTGGTCGCCCCCGCAAGCCCACCCTGGATCGCAGGGTCCGCGGCTCATCGACGGCAATCACCTGATGGTCGCCTCGACGGGATCCCGGAGTTTGCCAGTGACCGATCGGCCCGCGGAGCGGGCCAGTACGGGATGGTCGGGCGGGACGCGCTCCAGTCCGGGATGGCCCCTGGTTTCAGGGTTGCTCGCTACGGCTGCGGCTCGGTACCGATGCTGTCGACCCAGTTCAGCTGGGCACGAAGAGTCGCGCGCGCTCGGGAGTAGCGGCTGCGGATGGTTCCGGCGGGCTTGCCGATGATGCGCGCGACATCTTCCTGGGAGAATCCCTCCCAGTGAATGAGGCGAATGATCTCGCGATCCAGTGGAACGAGACGTTCGAGTGCTGTGTACAGCGCCTCGTGCGCACTAGGGGAAGGTGCAAGGCTCTCAGCAGCGAGTTCGTCCCGGAGCTTGTCGACCAGAGCAGTGCGCCGCCGCCCTGCCCGACGACTCGTCGCCAGAGTCTTTCGCGCGACCCCGAAGGCCCAGAGACGCGCTTCAGGGGTGTCGCTTGGAACGGCCTCAGGTCGGCGTGCGACCACCAACAGCGTGTCGCTGAGGAGGTCCGCTGCATCTTCCCGAACATCCACGCGCCGCAGAAAGTAGTTGAGAAGGTCAGGAGCTAGGTCTGCGACAATCCGCTCGATGACAGCCGCGCTCGGGCCGGTCAACGCTGACCCTCGGGGTACTCGCACCGAGTCGTGGCGCCCTCGATACTCGCAGTGTCGTCGTCAGCGCGCAGTTCCAGACTGGGAACTGATTCGAGGGCATCGGCATAGACGGCCTCGGTGACCTGCTCCGACCAGAGCGGCTCGGGCCCGATCTGCGTCCTGCGGTTCGCAGCGGGGAGCCCGTCGTAAATCCGCTGCCCGAATCCTTTCCACTTCGGGCTGCTGCTCATCGCATTGAGGGCGTCGCGCTGTGTCTGACTGACATTCGTGAACTCCAGATAGAGAGCGCAATCGAGAACCGTTCCCTTCTCGGTCGTGTAATCGACCGAGATTGGCTCCGAGACGCGCTCGACTCCAGGCTCGGTCCCCACGAATGGAGGAATAGACAGCTGATAGGCGCCATACGTGGTCGCCGCGGAAAGGGCGAGAGCACCGATGCTGACTGGAACGACCACACCTCGACGCATCCAGCGACGCGATTGCTTGGGCTTCTCGATCCCCTGGTCGACTGCCTCAGCCGCAATGAGTCGGGCCAGTGCGGCCGAGGGTGCTGTCGCGTCCCTCCGCACATCCGCCAGTAGATGGTCCAGCTCGTGCTCGTTCATTGAGACTCCATTCGCAGGTCGACCATCCTTCAACCCGTACATGGCCCGCACGGTTCCAAGTGCTGCACCGGTACCCCGACTCGTGTTCGCGAACGCTCGACAGCGGCTATCCGTGAATGCCTACCGAGCCGACAGGCGGCGCGTCGGGAAAGGCCCGGTCGCAAGCATCCCGTTCCGTCTCCGTCCCGCAAGCGGAACCGCCTGAGGGACGTCCGCAGGCAGTACGTGGCACCCCGAGAACGAGCGTCCCGGATGACCTGTCCGGAGGGATGACCGGTGAGGGGAGGTTGACGGGGACGACGCACGTGCCGGCCGGCCGGCCGGCCGAGAAGCGCGATCATGCCCCTCGTCCACCCGGCTGGCTCGGGATGAGGTGCGCACGCTCGGCCCGGTACGCAAGGGAAGTGGCGTCGGCCGCCCCACGGCGCCGTGCCCCATAGACAGCGCTCCTCCTCGGAGCCCCACTCAGTTGATGATCTCGCCGCCCTGACGCTCGATCTCCGCGAGCCGGTCCCGCCACGCTTGCAGCGCCTCGGGTGTCAACCGTGGCCAGTCGAGCACCTCGCGGACGACCCGGATCGGCTCGGTGCTTCGGTAGGACCGGGTGGGGTTGCCGGGGAACTTCTTGTCGGTCACGTTCGGGTCGTCCTCGAGCTCCCCGGTCGGCTCGACCTCGTACACGCGCGGCTCGCAGTCGCCCGACGCGAGCTCGGCGGCGAGACCGGCGCCGGCCACCTGTGCGGTGAAGTAGACGTGGTTCATCACGATCCCGGGCCGGTAGTTGGACCGGAAGCCGGCCGTGAGGAGGCCGCCGACCTGCAGGTCGGCCTTCGTACCGACCTGCGCCTGGTCCTCACCTGATCCGCTCGGCCCCCGCCTCACTCCGTCGCGGCCACGTCGACCACCAGCCGGGGCGGTGAGGTGAGGGTGAAGACCCGGAAGGGGGCGCGGTCGCCGTCGATCCCGGCGAGGACCTGGGTGAAGCCCTCGAAGGTGCCCGCCACGTACACGCCGTCGACGACGTCACCGTCCAGCGGGGAGAGCCGCCGGGGGCCGTCGTAGTAGTCGGGGGCGGGCGCGGTGGTGCCGCCTGCCCGAGGATCGCCCCCAGGCGCACTGCCTCGTGCTCGATCTCCTCGACCGGCGGCGGGCTCTCCTCGAGCCAGGTCACCGCGAGGTCGTCGCTGCGGCGGGCCCACGTCCCGCGCACCACTCCCCCGACGACGACCGGGTTCGCCTTGTGGAAGAACGGCCCCTCGTCCAGCACCTCGCTCACCGTCGCACCCTAGGGCGACGCGTTCCCGGCCGGCCAGTGCGGTGACGTAGCTCCCCCGGAGGCGTGCGTCATGCCGGAGATCGTTCGCGAAGGCAACGGAAGGGGCAGACCGGGCGTCCTACCTGGGTGACGACCAACATGGCCCAGGATCCGACGCGGTACGCCGTGCGTAGCGCGGTGACGGCGCTGGTGTGCACGGTCGCCGCAGCCGCGTTCGCCGCGGGCTGCGGCAGCCGACCCGCAACCGGCCCGGCGACGCCCACGCCGTCCGACGAGGGGTCGACGACCGCGGACACCGCGGACAGCGCAGACGGCCCTCCGGCGTTCGGCCGCAGCACGGGCCGTCGTACGAGCGACCCGTCCCGCAACGCCCTCCTCGTGCTGACGGACGTCCGCACCGGGGAGGCCGGGCGTTTCGACCGGGTCGTGCTGGAGTTCAGCGGCAGGGGGACGCCCGGCTACGTCGTCAACTACGTCGACCGGGCCGTCGTCGACGGCAGCGGGACGGTCGTCGATCTCGGAGGTGGCCCGGTCCTGGACGTCTACGCCTCCCAGTCGTCGGCGGTGAGCCGGTAGTGGTCGACCCAGCTCGTCCGCTCCCACTGCCTGCCCGCCGCGCGCAGCGCCAGGTAGACGCCGGCGTCCTCCGGGGCGAGGTAGTGCACCGCCCCGCGGAAGGCGAACGCCTTGACCACCGCGCCGGTGTTCAGCGCGGCGGCGAGCTCCCCCGGCTCCGACGCGGCGCGGCGGGTGCGCACCATCAGCTCGGCGGCGGTCTCGTCCATCGACAGCACCGCGCCGAGGCGGCGTACGACACCGCCGACCGGCTCCGTGCCGACCGGGTCGAGCAGGTGGCGGTCCAGGCGCCAGGCGAGGGCCTGGGGCCAGGTGAGGGACGCCTCGGTGCCCCTCGTCAGAGCCACCTCAACGCCGCCGCGTGGTCGGGGTGTGCGGGCCAGGACCGGTCCGGCTCGTCGTTCCAGTCGCCACCGAGGCGGGCCAGCGCGGCGCCCTGGGACTGCTGGAGGGTCTGAGGGAACTTGGTCCCGCGGTGCCGGTCGAAGTGGTAGGCCGAGGTGTCGTCCAGCTCGGTGAGGGCCAACCCGTCGGGCTCGATCCCGAATCCGAGCACGATGACGTCGGCCGCCGTGCCGGCCGTCGTGAAACCGGCCCAGGCCCCGGCGAACCGGAAGACCGAGGCAGGCACGGCTTCGTCGTCGATGGTCCAGGTCGTCCGCGGCCACTCGTCGTGTCGACGTGCCTGGCGCCTGCCCTGCTCGGTGATGCGGTCGCGGTAGTCGTCCGGGCTCACCAGGGGCGCGGGCATGGTGACGTCGGTCAAGGCGAACATCGCGTGGTCGGCTGCGTCAGCGGGCACCGCGACACGGTCGATCTCCAGCTCGTCGTAGCGGTCCTTGCGCAGGGAGGTGATCCGCACCCACGGACGCTCGGGGTCCCTTCCGCGAGTCCACCCGTGCTGGAGCTGCACGCCGGTCGCTGGATGACCGAGGCGGCCGTCCAGCGTCGCGAGCCACCGGGGCGCGTCCCACTCCCCCGCGAGTCCGTACGGGGTGAAGGTGAGTGCCGGCCAGCCGTAGCCCATGCGGCCGATCCTGGCACGGGTGCCGCGCGGCCTGCCCGGGTCGACCTGACCGTTTCACGCACCAGGTGCGTGAAAGGGCCAGGTCGACGTGCGATCTGCGTCTACCCGAGCCGCGCCAGCACGCGCGCGATCAGGTCGGTGGTCGACACACCCTCGGTCCGCGGCACGAGCCGCAGCCGGCCGTCGTCCACCGCCTCCCCGTAGACGTCGACCGCCACGTCGGGGTCGAGGTCGTCGCCGTGCACGACAAGCTCGAGGTCGTGCGTGGCGAGGAAGTCCAGGCTCGGGCGCAGCGGCGCGTCGGAGATCACCTCATCCACGTACCGGCAGGCTTCGACCACGGCGACGCGCTCGGCCAGGGACATGATCGGCGTCCGCTTGTACTCGGCCGCCGACTCGTCGGACAGCACGCCCACCACCACCTGGTCGCCGAGCTCCCGAGCGGCCCGGAGCAGCGCGATGTGGCCGGGGTGGAACAGGTCCCCGACCATGTCGACGTAGACACGAGATGCTCGGACCATCCGACTCCCCCTGACCGCTCGACGTGCTCGGTGCCTCCAGCCTAGGACCCGATCCGGGCCCAGGCGCCGTACAGCGGGTCGCCGCCCCCGCGCGGAGGGGTCCGCAGCGCGGTCCTCACCCCGTCGAACCCGGCCTGCTCGAGGTAGGCCCGGACGATCGCGACCCGTCCGTCGTCGTCGGTGGAGAGCCACCCGCGGACCGCCTTGGTCGGGAAGCACCGGTTGCTGAAGGTGAGGACGACGACCCCACCGGGGCGCAGCACCCGCCTGACCTCGCGCAGCACCGCGACCGGACGCGTGAGGTAGTCGACCGACACGCAGCAGGTCACCGCGTCGAACGAGGCCTCCTCGAACGGCAGCCGTGGGTCGACGTTGAGGTCCTGGACGACGACCTGCTCCGCCATCGGGTTCGCCCGCAGCTCGACGTCGTTCATCCCGAGCACGACGAGCCCACCGGCCGGTTCCCCGGACAGGTGGGACACCCAGGACGACATCAGGTCCAGGACCCTGCCGTCCGGCACCCCGAGCTCGTTGTACAGCGCGCTCACCGCGGCGATCGCGGCGTCGTCGAGATGGGTCACCAGGCGCGGCGGGACGTAGAACTCCGCGTCGTCAGCGCTGTCCTGCCGGTCGAAGAATCCCGGCGGCCACTCGTCGTCTGTCATGACCCGATCATGCCCCGGCCGGCAGGACGCTCAGGCCGCCCTCTCGACGGCCACCTCCGCGGCCTCGCCGAGCGCCCCGCGTACGACGTCGCGGACGTCGCCGACCACGTGCACCGTGAGCGCGGCGAGGACCTCCTCGGGCACGTCGTCCAGGTCGGGCTCGTTGCGCAGCGGGACGAACACCTCGGTCAGCCCGGCGCGCTGGGCGGCGAGCAGCTTCTGCTTCAGCCCGCCGATCGGCAGCACCCGCCCGTTGAGGGTCACCTCGCCGGTCATCCCGACCTCCGAGCGCACCGGGCGCCCGGTGGCCAGCGACGTCAGCGCGGCGACCATCGTGATCCCGGCCGACGGGCCGTCCTTGGGCACCGCCCCGGCCGGTACGTGCAGGTGCACCGCGCGGTCGAAGAAGGCCGGGTCGACGCCGAGCTCGCCGGCGTGCGCCTTGACGTACGTGAGCGCGATCTGGGCGGACTCCTTCATCACCTCGCCCAGCTGGCCGGTGAGGGTCAGCCCGGGCGCGCCGCCGGGGCGTACCTCGTGGGCGGAGGCCTCGATGAAGAGCACGTCGCCCCCGAGCCCCGTCACGGCCAGGCCGGTCGCGACGCCGGGGACCGACGTCCGCTCCGCCACCTCGGGCGTGAACCGCGGGCGGCCGACCAGGTCCTTCAGGTCGGCGACGTCGACGTGCACCGGTCCGCTGGCCTGCCGGGTCGCCAGGCGGGTGGCCGCCTTGCGCAGCAGCCGGGCGAGCAGGCGCTCCATCTGGCGTACGCCCGCCTCGCGGGTGTGGCTGGCGGCGAGCTCGTGCAGCGCCTCGTCGGTGACCGTGACCTCCTCGGGCGTCATCGCGGTGCGCTCGAGCTGCCGGGGCAGCAGGTAGTCGCGGGCGATGGCCACCTTGTCGTCCTCGGTGTAGCCGTCGAGGGTGATCAGCTCCATCCGGTCCAGCAGGGCCTGCGGGATCTGCTCGACCACGTTGGCGGTGGCCAGGAAGAGCACGTCGGAGAGGTCCAGGTCGAGCTCGAGGTAGTGGTCGCGGAAGGTGTGGTTCTGCGCCGGGTCGAGCACCTCGAGCAGGGCGGCCGCGGGGTCGCCGCGGTGGTCCGCGCCGACCTTGTCGACCTCGTCGAGCAGGACGACCGGGTTCATCGAGCCGGCCTCCTTCACGGCGCGGACGATGCGACCGGGCAGGGCGCCGACGTACGTCCGCCGGTGGCCGCGGATCTCGGCCTCGTCGCGGACCCCGCCGAGCGAGACCCGGACGAACTCACGGCCCAGGGCGCGGGCGACGGACTCGCCCAGCGACGTCTTGCCGACGCCGGGAGGTCCCGCAAGCAGCATCACGGCGCCGGAGCCGCGACCGCCGACGACCTGCAGGCCGCGCTCGGCGCGACGGGCGCGGACGGCGAGGTACTCGGTGATCCGGTCCTTGACCTCCTCGAGGCCGTGGTGGTCGGCGTCGAGCACGGCGCGGGCCGCGGCGACGTCGGTGGTGTCGTCGGTGCGCACCGACCAGGGCAGGTCGAGGACCGTGTCGAGCCAGGTCCGCAGGTAGGACGTCTCCGGGCTCTGGTCGCTGGCCCGCTCGAGCTTGTCGACCTCGCGCAGCATCGACTCGCGCACGGCGTCGGGCACCGCGGCGGCCTCGACCCGGGCGCGGTAGTCGTCGGCGCCCTCGGGCTCGCCCTCACCGAGCTCCTTGCGGATCGCGGCGAGCTGCTGGCGCAGCAGGAACTCGCGCTGGCTCTTCTCCATGCCCTCGGCGACGTCGTGGCCGATCTTGTCGGTCAGCTCCATCTCGGCGAGGTGCTCGCGGGTCCAGCCGACGACCAGCTCGAGGCGGGCGGCGACCTGCGGGGTCTCGAGCAGCTCGCGCTTGCGCTCGTCGGAGAGGTACGGCGCGTAGCCGGCGAGGTCGGCCAGGGCACCGGGGTCGGTGACCCGCTGGACCTGGTCGATGACCTGCCAGGCCTCGCGGCGCTGCAGGGTGGCGACGACGAGGCGCTTGTACTCCTCGGCGAGCTCCTGGACCCGCTGGTCGTTCCTGGCGTCCGCGTCGGTCGCGACCGGCTCGACCTCGACCCACAGCGCCGCGCCGGGGCCGGTCACGCCGGAGCCGATCCGGGCCCGCTGGTCGGCCTTGAGGATGGCGGCCTCGGTGCCGCCCTGCACGCGACCGACGCGCTCGACGGTCGCCACGGCGCCGTACGCCGCGTAGCGGTCGTCCAGCCGCGGAGCGACCAGCAGCCGGCCGTCGCTGCCCGAGCGCGCGGCGTCGACCGTGGCGCGGGCCGCGTCGTCGAGCTCGATCGAGACGACCATGCCGGGCAGCACGACGAGGTCGGGGACGAAGAGGACCGGCAGCTTCTGGACGGGAGCGTCGGCGGGGGTGACGGGGTCGGACATGGATCCTCCAGGGACGGTGCGGGCGCACGTTGAGTGCGATCGACTCAACCTCGGGGGCGGCGTCGTGCTTCCGGTGTTCACCGTGGGCGAACCCGGGGGGTGGATCCGGGGTCCCTCCGGCGTGCGTCCCGGGGGCTGTCGGCGGAGCCGTCTACGTTCGTCGCATGCGGCTGCTCCACACCTCCGACTGGCACCTGGGCCGGTCCTTCCACCGGGAGGGCATGCTCGAGCACCAGGCCGCGTTCGTCGACCACCTGCTCGAGGTCGTCGCGTCCGAGGAGGTCGACGCGGTGCTGGTCGCGGGCGACGTCTACGACCGGGCGCTGCCGCCGGTCGACGCCGTGCGCCTGGCCGACGAGTCCCTGGCCCGGCTGGCCGCCTCGCGGGCGCGGGTCGTGCTGACCAGCGGCAACCACGACTCCGCCCAGCGGCTCGGCTTCAGCTCCCGGCTGATCGACGCCGCCGGGGTCCACATCCGTGCCGACGTGTCCGCGGTCGGGGTCCCGGTCCTGCTCGAGGACGACCACGGCCCCGTCGCCGTGCACGGCCTGCCCTACCTCGACCCGCACACCGTCACCGACGCCTGGGGCCTGCCCGTGCGCAGCCACGAGAGCGCGATGGCCGAGGCGATGCGCCGGGTGCGCGCCGACCTCGCCACCCGCCCGGCCGGCACCCGCTCGGTCGTCCTGGCCCACGCCTTCGTCGCCGCCGGCGGGACCGCGCCGGAGGCCAGCGACTCCGAGCGCGACATCAGCGTCGGCGGGGTCTCGCTGGTGCCCGGGTCGGTCTTCGACGGCGTCGACTACGTCGCCCTCGGCCACCTGCACGGCCGCCGTGCGCTGACCGACCGGCTGCGCTACTCCGGCTCGCCGCTGGCCTACTCCTTCTCCGAGGCCGAGCACCGCAAGGGCTCCTGGCTGGTCGACCTCGACGCCACCGGCGGCGTCGACGCGACCTGGGTCGACGCCCCGGTCCCCCGCCCGCTGGCCCGGCTGCGCGGCTCGCTGGAGGAGCTGCTCGGCGACCCCCGGCACGCGGTGCACGAGGGGTCCTGGGTGGAGGCGACGCTCACCGACGCCAGCCGCCCGCTCCAGGCGATGGAGCAGCTGCGGCGACGCTTCCCGCACGCCCTGCTGCTGTCCTTCGCGACCCCTCCCCCGGGCCTGGCCGTGCTCGGCGACGGCGCGGCGCGCGGCACCCGGCGTACCGACCGGGAGCTGGCGACCGAGTTCCTGACCACCATGCGCGGCGCCGAGCCCGCCGACGCCGAACTGGCTCTGCTCCACGAGGCCGTCGACGCGTGCTGCGAGGACACCGACGTCGACACGCTGCTGAGCGCCGGGTCGGATCACGCCTCGGAGACCGACCCCGCGTCGGGGGTGGGTCGGTGAGGCTGCACGAGCTGGAGGTCGCGGCGTTCGGCCCGTTCACGGACGCCGTCACCGTCGACCTCGACGCGCTGGCCGAGGGCGGCTTGTTCCTGCTGTCCGGGCCGACCGGCGCCGGCAAGACAAGCGTCCTGGACGCGGTCTGCTTCGCGCTCTACGGCGAGGTCCCCGGCGACCGCGCTGCCGCCCGGCGGCTGCGCTCCGACCAGGCCGCCGAGGGCGCGGAGCCGCGCGTACGCCTGGTCGCGACCCTGGCAGGACGCCGCTTCGAGCTGACCCGGACCCCGGCCTGGCAGCGGCCCAAGAAGCGCGGCACAGGCACGACCCAGCAGCAGGCCAGCGTCCGGGTCCGCGAGCGGGTCGACGGGTCGTGGACCACGCTCACCACCCGGCTCGACGAGGCCGGGCACCTGGCTACGACGCTGCTGGGGATGAACCTGGCCCAGTTCACGCAGGTCGCGATGCTGCCCCAGGGGCGCTTCCAGGCCTTCCTGCGCGCCGACTCCGACGAGCGGCAGAAGCTGCTGCAGCGCCTGTTCGGCACCGCCCGCTTCGAGCGAGCCGAGTCCTGGCTGCGCGAGCGCCGCAGCGAGGCCCGCCGCGAGCACGACCGCGCCCACCTCGACCTCTCCGGCACCCTCGGTCGCGTCGCCGAGGTCGGCGGCGCCGACCTTCCCGCGTGGGACCTGGACGACCTCGCCCTGCCGGCGCGCTCCGGCGAGGTCACCGCCTGGACGCACGAGCTCGCCCGGGCCGCTGACGACGACCGGGCCACGCTCGACGCCGGCCTCGCCGACGTCGCCACGCAGGAGCAGGAGGCCCGCGCCCTGCTCGAGGCCGCCCGCGTGGAGGCCGAGCGGCTCGCCCGCCGCTCGGCGGCGACGGCCGAGCTCGAGGTGCTCCGCGCGCGCACCGACGACCACGACGAGGAGGTACGCCGCCTCGAGGCCGCTCGCCGCGCGGCCCCCGTCGCTCCGCTCCGCACCCGGCTGACCGCAGCGCTCGGCCAGCAGGACCGCGCCGGGAAGGACCACGCCGTGGCGTGGGCCGAGGCGGAGGCGCTGCTGGGCCCCGCCCCGGTCCTGGAGGTGCCGGAGCCGGAGGACGATGCCGACGAGCCGACGCTCTTCGACCTGCCGGACGACCGGGGGTCCAAGAGCGAGCCCCGGGGGTCGAGGAGCGAGCGCAGCGAGCGTCACGAGACCCCCACCACCCAGGACGCCCCCCGGTGGTCGAGGAGCGAGCGCAGCGAGCGTCACGAGACCCCCACCACCCAGGACGCCGCCGACCTCACCTGGATGCACGAGCAGGCCGACGCCGCGCTGGCCGACGCCACCGCGGTCGACGGAGCCCGCTCCCTGGAGCACCGCGCCCGCGAGGTGGCCGCCGGGCTGGCCGAGGTCCGCACGGAGGTCGCCCGCCGCACCGCGCAGGTCGCCGACCTCGTCGAAGCCTGCGCCGGCGCCCCGACCGAGATCGCAACCCTGCGCTCCAGGGCCGCCGGCGCCCAGCAGGCCGTCGTCCGGGCGGAGGCCGAGCGTCGTACCGTCCGCGACCTCGAGGCCCGCAGCACCGCGGCCCGCGACGCCGACCGTGTCCTCACCCTCCTCGCTCCGGCCCGTCAGCGGCACGCCGAGGCCCGCGACGAGGTCCTGGCCGCCCGCGAGGTCCTGCTCGACCTCCGCGAGCGTCGCATCGCCGGGATGGCCGCCGAGCTGGCCGTCGGACTCGCCGTCGGGGCGAGCTGCCCGGTCTGCGGCTCCGCCGAGCACCCCACCAAGGCCGACCCCGCCCCCGGGTCACCGGACGCGACCGCCGAGCGCCGCGCCCAGCACGACGTCGACCAGGCCAACACCGTGGCGCACCTGCGCGACGAGGAGGTCCGCGACCTGGAGAGCCGGCTGGCTGCAGCCCGGGCGCGCGCGGGCGACGACGAGACCGACGAGCTGCTCGCCCGGACCGAGGTGGCCCGGGCGGCGTGCGCGGCGCTGGAGGCCGAGGCCGCCGGTCTCGAGCAGCACCACCGCGACCTGGACCGTGTCGAGCAGGAGCAGGAGGCGCGTCAGGCCGCGCTGACCGAGGCCCGCTCCGCCCTGGACCGCGCCGAGGAGCGTCGCACCGCCCTGGAGGAGCAGTGCGTCGCCCTGGACGCCGAGCTGGCCGCGGTCCGCGGGGGGCACCCCGACCTGGACACCGCCGAGCGCCACCACCTGGACCGGGTGGGCGCAGCGCGGCGCGCGGTGCGGGCCGCCGAGGCCCTGGTCTCGGCACGGACGCACGTCCTCGAAGCCACCGCGGCCCTGGCTGCGGCGGCCGAGCACGCCGGTTTCGCCTCCCCCGAGCAGGCCCGCGACGCCACCCTGCCCGGTGCCGACGTCGACGCCCTCGACGCCCGCGTCCGCCGGCACCGGGAGCGGCTGAGCGCCGTCACCGCGGTGCTGCGCGACACCGATCCCGGCCCCGCGACCGGAGGGGACCAGGCGCAGCCCGACCTCCCGGCGCTCGAGGCGACGCACCGCGCCGCCCTCGACCGGCTCGGCGACCACCGCGGCCGCCAGCGCCAGGTCGCGCACCGCGCCGCCCGGCTCGGCGAGCTCGACGCCGAGGTCACGGCCGCCGTGGCCCGCTGGACGCCGCTGCGCGACGAGCTCGACCTGGTGGCCCGCCTCTCGACCTTCGCCGAGGGCCGCAGCGCCGACAACCGGTGGCAGATCCGGTTCTCGGCCTACGTGCTGGCCTACCGGCTGAGCCAGGTGGTCGCCGCCGCCAACGTCCGGCTGGCCCGGATGAGCGACCAGCGCTACGCCCTCGAGCACACCGCCGACCGCGGCCGCGACCGCCGCGGCGGCCTCGGCCTGCTGGTGCGCGACGACTGGTCGGGGCTCTCGCGCAACCCCTCCACGCTCTCGGGCGGGGAGACCTTCGTGGTCTCGCTGGCCCTGGCGCTCGGGCTGTCCGACGTGATCACGGCCGAGGCCGGCGGCGTCGAGCTGGACACCCTCTTCGTCGACGAGGGGTTCGGCTCCCTGGACGCCGACACCCTCGACGACGTGATGGACACCCTCGACGCGCTGCGCGACGGCGGCCGGGTCGTCGGCGTGGTCAGCCACGTCGCCGAGATGCGCGACCGGATCCCGGTCCAGCTGCGGGTGACCAAGGCCCGCACCGGCTCGCGCCTTGCGATCCACCGGTGAGCGGGCGGGTAGGTTCACGGCCATGAGCGGTCCCACCCTCGATCCCACCTTCGCGGCGCTGCCCCACCGACTGCTCGGCGAGGTCGCCCTCGGGCGGGCCGAGCAGCTCGGCGCCACGCACGCCGACTTCCGCCTCGAGCGGGTCCGCTCGCAACATCTCGGCGTGCGCGACGGGGTGCTCCAGGGCGCCAGCGACGCCGAGGACCTCGGCTTCGCCGTCCGCGTCCTGCACGGTGGCGCCTGGGGCTTCGCCTCCGGCGTGGTGCTGACCGAGGCCGAGGCGGTCGCCGTGGCCGAGCGCGCCGTCGGGGTCGCCCGGGTCGCGGCCACGATGACGACCGAGCCGGTCCGCCTCGCGCCCGAGCCGACGTACGACGACGTCACCTGGGTCTCGGCCTACGACGTCGACCCGCTCGGGGTCCCCGTGGCCGAGAAGGCCGCCGTGCTCGTGGACTGGACCGAGCGGCTGCGCCGCAGCGACGCGGTCGACCACGCGACGGCGTTCCTGCTGCAGGTGCACGAGAACAAGTACTACGCCGACCTCACCGGCACCCGGACCACGCAGCAGCGGGTCCGGATGCAGCCCGGCTTCGAGGCCATGGGCTCCACCGCGACCTCCTTCGACTCGATGGCCAGCATCGCGCCGCCGGTGGGCCGGGGCTGGGAGTACTGCACCGGCACGCCGGCCCAGGGCGCCTGGGACTGGGACGCCGAGCTGGCCGAGGTGCCGGACCTGCTGGCCGAGAAGCTCGCGGCGCCGTCGGTGCAGCCGGGCACCTACGACCTGCTGGTGCACCCCTCCAACCTGTGGCTGACGATCCACGAGTCGATCGGGCACGCCACCGAGCTCGACCGGGCGCTGGGCTACGAGGCCAACTACGCCGGGACCTCGTTCGCCACGCCGGACCACCTCGGCACGCTGCGCTACGGCAGCGAGGTCATGCACGTCACCGGCGACCGGACGTACCCGCACGGCCTGTCGACCGTCGGGTACGACGACGAGGGGGTGCAGACCCAGTCGTGGGACATCGTCCGCGACGGTGTCCTGGTCGGCTACCAGCTCGACCGGGCGATGGGCGAGATGATGCCCGAGCTCAACGGCGGGCGCTCCAACGGCTGCGCGTACGCCGACTCCCCCGGCCACGTCCCGGTCCAGCGGATGGCCAACGTCTCCCTGCAGCCGGACCCCGACGGCCCGTCGACCGAGGAGCTGATCGGTCGGGTCGAGCGCGGCATCTACGTCGTCGGCGACAAGTCCTGGTCGATCGACATGCAGCGGTTCAACTTCCAGTTCACCGGTCAGCGGTTCTACGCGATCGAGGACGGGGAGCTGCGCGGCCAGCTGCGCGACGTGGCGTACCAGGCCACGACGACGGACTTCTGGGGCTCGCTCGAGGCCGTCGGCGGCCCGCAGACCTGGGTGCTGGGCGGGGCCTTCAACTGCGGCAAGGCCCAGCCCGGCCAGGTCGCGGCGGTCAGCCACGGGTGCCCGACGTCGCTGTTCCGCGGCGTGTCGATCCTCAACACCGCCGAGGAAGGAGGCCAGTGATGGCCACCCCCGGACCCGCTGGCGCGCCCACGCCCCAGGACCTCGCCGAGCACGCGTTGGCCGCCAGCTCCGCCGACGACTGCGTGGTCGTCGTCCGCGACGCCACCAGCGCGAACCTGCGCTGGGCCACCAACACCCTGACCACCAACGGCGTGATGCATGCTCTGTCGGTCACCGTGGTCTCGTTCGTGCGGTCCGCCGCCGGCACCGGCACCGGATCCGTCACCTCCACCGCGACCACCCGCGACCAGGTCGAGGTGCTGGTGGCGTCCGCCGACGCCGCGGCCCGGGCCTCCTCGCCGGCCGAGGACGTCGCCGAGCTGCTCGGGGACCGGGTGTCGCCGGACTGGGCCGAGGCCCCCGAGCCGACCGACGTCGAGGTGTACGCCACCATCGCCCCCGCGCTCGGCGAGGCCTTCGGGCGTGCCCGGTCCGCCGGTCGGGTGCTCTACGGGTTCGTCAACCACGAGATGACCACGACGTACCTCGCCTCCAGCACCGGCCTGCGGCTGCGCCACGTCCAGCCCAACGGCCACGTCGGGGTCACCGGCAAGAGCGCCGACCTGACCCGCAGCGCCTGGGTCGGCGCCGCGACCCGCGACTTCACCGACGTCGACCCGCTGGCCCTCGACGACGAGCTGGCCAAGCGCCTGGCCTGGGCCGAGCGGCGCGTCGACCTCCCGGCCGGGCGCTACGACACGATCCTGCCGCCGACGGCCGTGGCCGACCTGATGATCGACGCCTACTGGTACGCCGGCGGGCGCGACGCCCACGAGGGCCAGTCGGTCTACAGCCGCCGCGGCGGCGGCACCCGCGTCGGCGACCGGCTCGCCCGCCCCGGGGTCGGGCTGTGGTCCGACCCCGCCGCGCCCGGGCTGGAGTGCGCCCCGTTCGTGCTCGCCACGACGTCGTCCAACGAGTCGTCGGTCTTCGACAACGGGCTGGCGCTGGGCCGCACCGACTGGCTGCGCGACGGCGAGCTGACCTCGCTGATCCAGACCCGGCACTCCGCGGCGATGACAGACCTGCCCGTGACCCCGTACGTCGACAACCTCGTGCTCGAGGTCGACGGCGCGTCCGGGAGCGTCGACGACCTGGTCGCCGGCACCGAGCGCGGCCTGCTGCTGACCTGCCTGTGGTACATCCGCGAGGTCGACCCCCAGACCCTGCTGCTGACCGGGCTGACCCGCGACGGGGTCTACCTCGTCGAGGACGGCGAGGTGACCGGCGCGGTCAACAACTTCCGTTTCAACGAGAGCCCGGTCGACCTGCTGCGCCGCTTCAGCCACGCCGGGGCGACCGTGCCCGGGTTCAGCCGGGAGTGGGGCGACGACTACTTCTCCCGCACCGCGATGCCACCGCTGCGGGTGCCGGACTTCAACATGTCCAGCGTCTCCCAGGCCCTCTGAGCCGAGATGACGCTCGCGGACAGCCGAGATGACGCTCGCGGCGCCTCGAGGTGACGCTTGCGGCGCCCTCGCTGCCGCTCAGCGCACCCAGCCACTGGTCTTGTCGCGGGCGACCTCGTGCCACAGCCGGGGCAGGTCGGCCTCGACGGCGTGCGCGGCAGCCTCCTCCCGGGCGTGCAGCCGCCCCCAGGTGAAGGTCGGCTCCCCGGAGCGCTCCGCCTCGGCGGCGAGGGTCCGCAGCAGAGCCCGGGTCTCGACGGTGTCCTGACGGTCCCCCAGCGCCGTGGTCAGCCGCTTGGCCCGCTTCGTGAGGCGGTCGGCGTCCGCGCCGAACGCCGGGCGGGCGACCTCGGCGGCGTACCGCAGCCGCTTGACCGCCTTGCGCAGGTCGTGCACGGCGTCGTCGCGCTCGCGCTCCGCGCGGCTCCCCGGGGCGACGTCGGGCACGGCGTCCACCCGGTCGGCGACGCGCGACAGCTCCTTGCGCAGCCGGGTGGTCACGACCTTCGCGGCCTTCTTCTCCGCCCGGTCGGTCCACGGTGGCGTCTCGGCCAGCCGGCGCACGGCATCGACGAGCCGCGCGCAGCGGTCCGAGCCCAGGACGTCGTCGGCGGCACCGGCCGTCCTCCGCGCGGCACGTTGGTGGGTGGCCAGCCGGCGGCGTACGGGTCCCCGCACCAGGCGCGGCTCCTCCTCGTCCAGCAGCCGGGCCAGGCGCTCGCCGACGACCTCGACGTCGCGGCGCTCCCCCAGCGCCCGGGCCAGCCACTGCAGCTCGGCCCGCACCGGCTCGACCTCGTCCCGGTCGACCAGGGGCCGGTACGCCGCGAGAACCGCGCGGAGCCGGCGGCAGGTGGTGCGGGTGCGGTGCAGCCCGTCGTCCCGGTCAGCCTGCGCCGCGGCGACGGCGCCCGGAAGCCGCTCGGCGAGCCCGGTCAGCCGGCGCTGCAGGACGTCACGGGCGGGTGAGGAGGGGGCGAGGGCGGCCACCGCCGCAGTCTGGACCGCCGTACGGCCCTCGGCCACCACCCCGGCGCGCCGGAACCGTCATCTCGAGGCGCCGCGAGCGTCATCTCGGCTGTCCGCGAGCGTCATCTCGGC
>NZ_LR733215.1:2264951-2278562 GCF_902506435.1 Nocardioides sp. AX2bis
GGCGCGGGGGTCGTAGGGGACGCGGGTGTAGACGAAGGTCGCGCAGCCCAGGTGGCTGACCGAGCCGTCGGGGTGCCGCTCGACGCGCAGCGTCTCACCGGTCAGGTAGCCGCTGGTCCCGACGAACACCTCCGGGTCGTCGGTCGGTGCGAAGGACATCGCCCTCCCCGGCCCGGAGGCGGGGGCCAGCTGCAGGCGCCGGCCGTCCCAGCGCAGCACCGACGGGGCGTGGCCCCAGTGCCAGGTGCCGAGCACCTCACGGACCACCTCCGGCACATCGCCCGTCGTCGGGCTCCACTCGCGGGGCAGCGGCGGCTCGGCGCCCAGCACCGTCTCGAGCAGCTCGCGGGTGGCGCCGCCGAGGCCGTACGCCCCGTTGGTCAGCACCACGGAACCGGTGCGCGAGTCGACGTCGACTAGGACGCCGCAGGTGAAGCCGGGCATCGAGCCGCCGTGGCCCACCAGCATCCGCCCGCCGGCGACGGTGACCGAGACGCCGAGCCCGTACGACGAGCCCGACCGGTCCTCGGGCGTGCTGGCCTGCGGGGTCCGCATCGCGACCAGCGACTCCTCGCGCAGGACCGAGGCCTCCGGGTCGACCAGGGCGGTCAGCCAGGTGCCGAGGTCGGCCACGGTGCTCCACAGCTGCCCGGCCGGCGCCATCGCGCCGGTGTCGGGCAGCGGCTCGGCGACCAGCTCGCCGGTGAGGGCGTCGACGGCCCAGCCCCGGGCGTACGGCTCCTCGAACTGGTAGGTCGTGCGGGTCATCCCCAGGGGGCCGAGCACCTGCTCGGAGAGCGCCTCCCACCACGACGAGCCGGCCACCTCGGCCGCGACCTCGCCGAGGACCCCGAACCCGAGGTTGGAGTAGTGGTGCTGCGACCCGGTCTCGAGCACGCGCTCCGCCCCGGCGTGCGCCGCGACCAGCGCGGCGCGGTCGCCGCCGGTCGAGCGCTCCCACCAGGTGCCGTGCGGCTCGGCGGTGAGGCCCGCGGAGTGCGAGAGCAGCGCGCGCAGGGTCGCGTCGGCGAACGGGCCGTCGGGCAGGAAGCGCCCCACGGTGTCGTCCAGCGCCAGGTCCCCGCGCTCGCGGGCCAGCATCACCAGCACCGCGGTCATGGTCTTGGTGACCGAGCCGATCTTGTACTGCGTGCCGGCGTCCGCGCGCAGACCGTCGGCCGAGGGCGCGGTCACCGAGGCGCCGCGGCCAGCGCTCCAGACGAGGCCGCCGTCGCGGACGATCCCGCCCACCAGCGACGGGATCCGCCCGGTGACCTGGGCGCGGGCCAGCACGCCCACGGCCGCACGGGCCGTGGGCTCCAGCAGCGCGCTCACCCCTCGGACCCCACCGGCTCCACCGGCTCCGCGAACGCCTCGAGCGGCGGGCACGAGCAGGTCAGGTTCCGGTCGCCGTAGGCCTGGTCGATCCGGCTGACCGGCGGCCAGTACTTGTCGGGGTCGATCCCGTTCGGGAAGACCGCGAGCTGCCGGTCGTAGGCCCGGTCCCACTCGCCCACCAGGACGCGCGAGGTGTGCGGGGCACCGCGCAGCGGCGAGTCCTCGGCGCTCCACTCCCCCGCCTCGACGCGGCGGACCTCGTCGCGGATGGCGATCATCGCCTCGCAGAAGCGGTCGATCTCGGCCAGGTCCTCGGACTCGGTCGGCTCGACCATCAGCGTGCCCGCGACCGGGAACGACATGGTCGGGGCGTGGAAGCCGTAGTCGACCAGGCGCTTGGCGACGTCGTCGACGCTGACGCCGGTCTCCTTGGTGAGCCCGCGCAGGTCGAGGATGCACTCGTGCGCGACCAGGCCGTTGTGGCCGCGGTAGAGCACCGGGAAGTGCTCGCCCAGGCGCGCGGCGACGTAGTTCGCGGCCAGCACGGCGACCGAGGTGGCGCGGGTCAGGCCCTCGCCGCCCATCATCCGCACGTAGGCCCACGAGATCGGCAGGATGCCGGCCGAGCCGTAGGGCGCGGCGCTGATCGGGCCGATGCCCTCGCGCTTGGCGACCTCGGGGTGCGCGGCGTGGGAGGGCAGGTACGGCGCGAGGTGCTCACGCACCGCGACCGGGCCGACCCCGGGGCCGCCGCCTCCGTGGGGGATGCAGAAGGTCTTGTGCAGGTTCAGGTGCGACACGTCGCCGCCGAACTCGCCCGGCTTGGCGTGCCCGAGCAACGCGTTCAGGTTGGCGCCGTCGACGTAGACCTGGCCGCCGTGCTCGTGCACGACGTCGCAGAGCTCGCCGATGGTGTCCTCGTACGCCCCGTGGGTCGAGGGGTAGGTGACCATGATCGCGGCCAGCGTGTCCGCGTGCTGCTCGCACTTGGCACGCAGGTCGGCCAGGTCCACCCCGCCGGCCTCGTCGGCGGCGACCACGACCACGCGCATCCCGGCCATCACCGCGGAGGCGGCGTTGGTGCCGTGGGCCGAGGACGGGATCAGGCACACGTCGCGCGCCTCGTCGCCGCGCCCGAGGTGGTAGCCCCGGATCGCCAGCAACCCGGCCAGCTCGCCCTGCGACCCGGCGTTGGGCTGGATCGAGACCCGGTCGTAGCCGGTGACCTCGGCCAGCCAGCCCTCCAGCTGGTCGACCAGCATCCGGTAGCCCAGGGCGTCCTCGGCCGGCGCGAACGGGTGCAGGTCGGCGAAGCCCGGCAACGAGACCGGCTCCATCTCGGTGGTCGCGTTCAGCTTCATCGTGCAGGAGCCGAGCGGGATCATCCCGCGGTCCAGCGCGTAGTCGCGGTTCGCGAGCCGGCGCAGGTAGCGCAGCATCTGGGTCTCGCTGCGGTGGGTGCGGAACACCTCGTGGGTGAGGAACTCCGTGCGGCGGGCCAGGGCCTCGGGCAGCGCGTCCGGCGTGGCCTGGTCGAGGGCGCCCAGCGCCTCGGCGTCGGGCACCTCCACGCCGAAGGCCTCGAGCACGCGGGCCAGCGTGCCGGTGGTGGTGACCTCGGAGGTGGACACCCCGACGGTGTCGCCGTCGGTGCGGCGCAGCTGGACGCCGAGCCCGCGGGCGGCGGAGACGACCTCGTCGGCCCGGCCGGGCACCGGCACCTCGAGGGTGTCGAAGAACTGCTCGTGGGCGACGCTGATCCCGCCGCGGCCGAGAGCGGCGGCGAGGACGGCGGCGTACCGGTGGGTGCGGTGCGCGATCGTGCGCAGGCCGTCGGCGCCGTGGTAGACGGCGTACATCGAGGCCACCACGGCCAGCAGCACCTGCGCGGTGCAGATGTTGGAGGTCGCCTTGTCGCGGCGGATGTGCTGCTCGCGGGTCTGGAGGGCCAGGCGGTACGCCGGGCGCCCCGTCGCGTCGACGGAGACGCCGACCAGCCGACCCGGCAGGTGCCGCTCGAGGCCGGCGCGCACGGCCATGAACCCGGCGTGCGGGCCGCCGTAGAAGAGCGGGACGCCGAAGCGCTGCGAGGAGCCGACGGCGACGTCGGCACCGAGCTCGCCGGGGCTCTCCAGCAGGGTCAGGCCGAGCAGGTCGGCGGCGACGACGGCCAGGCCGCCGCGCTCGTGGGTCTGCTCGATCACCGCGCGCGGGTCCAGCACCCGGCCGGAGGCGCCGGGGTACTGCACGAGCGTCCCGCAGACCCGCTCCAGGTCGGTCGGCAGGCCGTCGGTGAGGTCGGCGACGACCACCTCGATGCCGAGACCGGCCGCGCGGGTGCGTACGACGTCGATGGTCTGCGGCAGCGCGTCGGCGTCGACGACGAACGGGCCGGTCGACTTGCGGTCGGCGCGGCGCACCAGCGTCATCGCCTCGGCGGCGGCGGTGCCCTCGTCGAGCAGGGACGCCCCCGCGGTGGGCAGGCCGGTCAGGTCGGCCACGGCGGTCTGGAAGTTGATCAGCGCCTCGAGCCGGCCCTGGGAGATCTCGGGCTGGTACGGCGTGTAGGCGGTGTACCAGCTGGGGTCCTCCAGCACGTTGCGGCGGATCACCGGCGGGGTCAGCGTGGCGTGGTAGCCCAGGCCGATCATCGCCTCGCCCGGGGCGTTGGCGGCGGCCATCTCGCGCAGCTCGCGCGCGGTGGTCTCCTCGGAGGCTGCCGGCGGCAGGTCGAGCGCGGCGGCGGCCCGGATCCCGCCCGGGACGGCGGCCTGCATCAACTCATCGAGCGAGGCGTACCCGAGGCGGTCGAGCATCGTGGCCACCTCGTGCTCACGGGGGCCGATGTGGCGGGAGACGAACGGCGAGGCCGCGTCGAGCTCGGAGAGACGGGGCAGATCGGACACGCAGGCTCCTGGAGGGACGAGAGTGGGTGGGCTCACTCGTGCACCTCCCCCTCTGTCACCCCGTCGTCGGAGCTCCAGAGCTGCCTGGTCCGCACGGTCCGGGCGCCTGAGAGGTTCCGGGGAGGATTTGCCCCTTCGGCGCTTCCCACCGCGACCCGGTCTCCCGGGCGTGCGGCGGCAAGACTCTCCCGTGCGGGATCGTCAGCAGGTCGAGCCTAGCCCACGGACCAGGCCCGACCGATCTGGCGGGCACTGCTGATCGTGCTGGGTCAGCCGGTCTTGCGAGAGGCACGGCGGGCGGCGAGCTCGTCGCGGGCGCTGGGCGCGGCACCCGGCTCGGCGGCGCGCTCGCTGGGCAGCTGGGCCAGCGTGCCCTCGATCTCGCGCCAGACACCGCCGATGGCGATCCCGAAGACGCCCTGCCCGCCCTGGAGCAGGTCGATGACCTCGTCGTTGCTGGTGCACTCGTAGACGGAGGCGCCGTCGCTCATCAAGGTGACCTGGGTCAGGTCGTCGGTGCCGCGCTCACGCAGGTGCGAGACCGCGGTACGGATCTGCTGCAGCGAGATGCCGGCGTCGAGCAGGCGCTTGATGACCTTGAGGATCAGGATGTCGCGGAAGGAGTAGAGCCGCTGCGAGCCGGAGCCGGAGGCGCCGCGCACGGTGGGCTCGATCAGGCCGGTGCGGGCCCAGTAGTCGAGCTGGCGGTAGGTGATCCCGGCGGCGTTGCAGGCCGTGGGCCCGCGGTAGCCGACGTCGCTGGGCAGCGGGGAGACGTCGTCGGTGAAGAGGAGACCCTGCTCCTCGGCGCGTGCCGTGGCCTCGACACCTGCGGGGTCGGGCTGGGTGGCACTGCTGGCTGCCCCGGGGGGCTTCTGCTCGGTCACGCGGTCCTCCGTCGGTCTGCTCCGTGCAGAGTAGCTCCCGGGGAGCCGGGCGGACCAGCAGGACTGGACGCACCACAGCGGTGGAGTTACACGCGGAGGACTTCAAGGTAGGACCCCGCCGGGACGAGGTCAACGACACCGCTTCTGCGTGTCGCAGACCCTCACCCTCAACCTGAGGATGAGGGTTGCGGCCGGCAGGCGCGCCGCTGTCACGCTCTGTTACATCGTCTGGAATCGCGCGCGGAATCAGATGGTCGTAGCAACACCTGAGCAGAGGTGTTGTAGATGGCGAAGCGTTACGTCTCCTACGAAGAGCGCGATGAGTTCTTCGAGTTGTTGTGTTCGGGCCTGTCATTAGACGCGGCTGCGGCTGCAGCCACCCTGAACGCCAGACCACGGCCTACCCTCAACATGCGCACACCAGCCCAAGAGCTGGACCAGCTCCTGACAACCCCGTCAGCAGCCTGACCCCGTTGCTACGACCGATGGACCCCGCCCGCGTCATGCGGCCGCCGGAGACGACGTAACACAGCGTTACAGCGGGCTCGGTGGCGCGGCCACCGCGCGCAGCGGCGCCGGCCGACGGCGTACGCCGCGCGGCGTGACGGCCGCGCTGGGAGGATCAGGCGGGGTCGAAGTCCTCGGGCGTGACGTGGTCGAGGAACTCGCGGAACCGCTCGACCTCGTCCTCCTGCTCGGCCGGGACGGCCAGACCGGCCTCGTCGAGCACCTCGTCGGCGCACACGATGCGGGTGCCGGTGCGCAGCGCCAGGGCGATCGAGTCCGAGGGACGGGCGCTGACCTCTGCGCCGGAGCCGAGGACGAGCAGCGCGAAGAACACGCCGTCCTTGACCTCGGTGATGCGGACCTCGGTCAGCTCGTTGCCGGTGGCCTCCAGCACGTCCTTCATCAGGTCGTGCGTCAGCGGGCGCGGCGGCACCACGCCCTGCTGGGCGAAGGCGATCGCGGTGGCCTCGACCGCACCGATCCAGATCGGCAGGTAGCGCTCCCCCGAGACCTCGCGGAGCAGGACCAGCGGTTGGCTCGAGGGCATCTCGACCCGGACACCCATCACGTCTACTTCGCGCACGTCGTCACCCTACTCCGCACCCCCGGCTACCCGTGGCCCCAGGACCGGGTGGTCAGCGACGACGCAGACCCGCCTTGACCAGGGTGGCGTGCAGGCGCACGGTCAGCGCCGCGACCTCGGAGGCCGTCTCGTGGGCGCGGGCGCTCGCGGCGGGGTCGCGCGACCCGCGGGCAGTCGCGGTCACCTGCTCCACCAGGCCCACCTCGCGGTCGGCGGCGGTGCGGAACGCGCGCAGGTGGCGGGGCTCGATGCCGAAGTCGGACAGCTCGCGCGCCGTGCGCGCCACCACCAGCGCGTCGGCGTCGTAGTGGCGGGTGCCGGGGCGCACGGCGAGCAGGCCGAACTGCTCGAGCTGGTCGAGCTGGTCCTCGTCGATCTCGGCGATCTTGACCAGCTCGCGCCGTGACAGCCGCAGGTCGTCACGCCGGTTGAACGACGCGGCGCTGGGCAGGCCGTCGGCGGCCAGGGCCACCGTCGGCACCGTCGGGACGACCGAGTCGATCGGCGGCGGCTCGAGCCCTCGGTCCAGGGCGTCCAGGTGCTCGCCGATCACCTTCAGCGGCAGGTAGTGGTCGCGCTGCATCCGCAGCACGTACCGCAGCCGCTCGACGTCGGCGTCGCTGAACTTGCGGTAGCCCGCCGGGGTCCGCTCGGGCTTGATCAGGCCCTTGTCCTCGAGGAAGCGGATCTTGGGGATGGTCACCGACGGGTAGTCGGGGCGCAGCGCCTCGAGCACCTGCCCGATGTTGTGGCGGGCGACGCCGGAGGCACCCTCCCCGGGTGCGGTGGCCGCGCGAGGCGTCCGGTCCATGCCGAGCGACCTCAGCTGCGGTCGTGGCCGGAGAAGAACACCAGTCGGTACTTGCCGATCTGGACCTCGTCACCGTCGTTGAGCCGGACCTTCTCGATCCGGTCGCGGTTGACGTAGGTGCCGTTCAGGCTGCCGGCGTCGGCCACGGTGAAGGAGTCGCCCTCCCGCGTGAACACCGCGTGGCGGCGCGAGACGGTGACGTCGTCGAGGAAGATGCTGCTGTCCTGGTGACGGCCGGCCTCGATCACGTCGTTGTCGAGCAGGAACCTGCTGCCCGAGCCGGGACCCTTCTGCACGACCAGCAGCGCGTGACCCAGCGGGAGCGCGTCCACCGCAGCCGCGTCGACGGCCCGCAGCTTGTCCGAGGTGTCGGTCTTCGCGCCGTCGTTGCCGGGGCTGACGGCGCCGACCTGGATGGTCGCCGTGGTCTCCCCCGGCGTCTCACCGCCGGCGGAGGCGTCGGCGCCGACCAGCCGGGTGCCGCACTGGGCGCAGAAACGCGCGTCGTCGGGGTTCTGGCGACCGCAGGCGGTGCAGAACGGCATGGGTGCTCCTCGTTCGGTGGTCGGTGTGCTGATGGCCGTGCCTCAACCCTCACCAGAGGCTTGAGGTGCGTGAAACCTACCAGCCGCCCGAGCGGCCCGGCAGGGTCCAGGAGGGACGTCCTCGGACGCCCGACCCGGGTCGGGCGTCGGGTCAGGCGTCGGTGTGGGAGGCGTACGCCGCGGCGTCGAGGAGCGCGTCGAGCTGACCGGCGTCGGACGGCACGACCTCGAACAGCCAGCCCCCGCCGTACGGGTCGGAGTTGACCAGCTCGGGGGTCGCGTCCAGCGTCTCGTTGCGGGCCACGACCTGGCCGGTGACCGGGGCGTAGACGTCGGAGACCGACTTGGTCGACTCGAGCTCGCCGCAGGTGCCGCCGGCCTCGATGGACTCGCCGACCTCGGGCAGCTGGACGTACACGATGTCGCCGAGCGCCTCCTGGGCGTAGTCGGTGATGCCGACCCGGACCGAGCCCTCGGCCTCGCCGGGGCGACGCAGCCACTCGTGCTCGGGGGTGTACAGCAGGTCGTCGGGGTTCACGCTGGCTCCTCGGGGACGGGACGGGTGGGGCGGTGGTCGGTGAGGCTACTGGTCGGCGTCGGGGACGGCGTACTCCGCCTCCTGCTGCTCGACGACGGCGTCCACGTCGAGCGAGCCGAGCTCGGTCACCTCGAGCGAGGCGCCGTCGCCCTCGATCTGCGCGCGGGGGCCGAGCGCGAACTCCACGGCGCCGGAGAGCACGTCGGGCCCGCCGATGACGTCGACGACGTACGGCGCCTCGACCAGCGTCCCGTCCACCAGCAGGCCGCCCTCGACGTCCTCGAACGACGTCTGGGCCACGACGCGGACCTCGCCGTTGAGCTGGATCGCCTCCGCGCCCACCGTGCGCAGCTCCTGGACCAGGTCGAGCATCGAGGACAGGGTGACCTCCGAGCCGCCGCCCTCGGTCACGGTGATCCGGATCCCGGGCCCGGTCACCGGGACCAGCCCCGCCAGCACGGTGAGCGTGTCGACCTCGTCGCGGGCCTCCTGCAGCGCGGTGCCGCGGGCGCTGGTCTCGTCGAGCAGCTGCTCGCGGGTGCGGGTCAGCCGCTCGATCTCGGACTGGGTGCGCTGGGTGGTGCCGGCCAGGCCGTTGAGGACGTCGATGAGGTCCTGCTGGCGCAGGGTGTCGTAGTCGGAGTCGGCGTCGGTCGCGCGGACCTGGACCACCACGCCGTACCCCACCAGCGCCAGGACCACCGCGACCACCACCTGCCGGCGCGAGGGGCGCAGCGCCGCGCGCGTCAGCTTGTCGCGGCCGGTCCCGCCGGGCCGGTCGTCTGGCCGCTCCTCGGGCCGGTCGTCGGGCTCAGGCATGGAACAGGTGGCGCCGGATCGCGGCGACGTTGGAGAAGATCCGGATCCCGAGGACGACGATCACCCCGGTCGAGAGCTGCCCGCCCACGCCGAGCCGGTCGCCGATGTAGACGATGAGCGCGGCGATCACCACGTTGCTGGCGAACGAGATCACGAAGACGCGGTCGTCGAAGATCCCGTCGAGGTAGGCGCGCAGCCCGCCCAGGACGGCGTCGAGCGCGGCGACGACGGCGATCGGGAGGTACGGCTCGAGGCCCAGCGGGACGTCGGGCTGGACGTACAGCCCGAGCACCACGCCGAGGAGCAGTCCGAGGACGGGGATCACTGCGGCACCTCCGGGGCGGCTGAGGACGGGGAGTCGGACGAGGGGGCGGGCACGGGATCGGCCGGGTCGGACGGGGGGACCGTGGTGGCCGACCGTAGCCGCTGCAGACGGTTGGGTGCCGCGGGCAGGGCCAGGTCGGTGGCGTTCTCGATCTCGAAGTCGAAGGCGTAGCGGGCGGCGAGGTCGGCGAAGGCCAGCCCGCTGGAGGTGTCGTAGAAGTCGGCCTGCAGCGTCGCCCGGTCGCCCACGGCCGCGACCGTGTAGGGCGGGGCGATGCCGACGCCGTTGACCTCGACCGCCACCCCCGAGGTGCGGACCGCGCTCAGCGCCGTGAGCCGCTGGTCGTTGATGGCCACGGCCTCCGCGCCGGCGCTCCAGAGACCGTTGACCAGCAGCGCGAGGTCGGAGTCGCGCAGCTGGCTGGTGGGTCCGGCGTCCGGGGCCTGGTCCAGGGTGGCGCGCACGCCCTCGCCCCGCACCGCGACGAACCCGGTGGTGGTCTGCAGGCGCTGCAGGCGCGACTCCTCCGCCGCGAGGTCCTGCGACAGCGCGGTGGCCCGGGCCTCGTCGTCGACGGACCCCGTGCGCAGCGCCGCCACCAGCTCCTGGTCGGAGGCGACCCGGTCCCGCTCGGCCTCGATCCGGGCGATCAGCCCGGACCGGCCGGCGTCGCGCACGTCGGCGTCCTGGTTCGTCTGCACCACGGCGGTCGCCAGCAGCACCCCGAAGACCGCGACCGCGGTGACGGTGACGGCGGCGGCCCTCCGGGGCGTACGGCCCGCCGCTCCCCCGCCCGGTGCTGCCGCCGGCCCCGGGTGGTCCCGGCGGCGCCGCGCGGCGACGACGTAGTCCTCGTCCAGGGCTTGGTCGTTGACCAGGGTCAGCAGCGGCATGGTGACCCGGTCCGGCAGCCGCCCGGCCGGCCCCCGCCCGGTCGGGTCCGGCGTCCCGCCCGGGGCCGCGTCCCGGGGGCGCTCAGGCATCGGAGAGGTCCCGCCCGCGTCGGCGCTCGGTGGTCGCGAGCAGCCGGCGTACCTGCCAGGTGTAGAGGATCCCGGCCCACCAGTAGAGCCCGATGCCCCAGAACGCGAACGCCCAGCCCAGCACCAGCGACAGCTCGGCCACGACGCCCTCGCCGTCACCGAGGAGCAGCAGCGGGAAGGCGTAGAGCAGGCAGGCGGTGGCCGCCTTGCCGAGGAAGTGCACCGGCAGGGCGCTGTAGCCGCGGGTGCGCAGGATCGGCACCAGCAGCCACATCAGCGCGTCGCGCAGGGGCAGCGAGACCGCCATCCACCACGGGATGATGTCGCGCAGGGCCAGGCCGAGCACGACGGCCAGGATGTAGAGCCGGTCGGCGACCGGGTCGAGCACCTGGCCGAGGACGGAGGTCTGGTTCAGGCGCCGGGCCAGCCAGCCGTCGAGCCAGTCGGTGAGGCCGGAGACGACCAGCAGCAGCAGCGCCCACTCGTCGGCCTCGGGCACCAGCACCAGCCACAGGAACAGCGGGACGCCGAGCAGCCGCAGCCCGCTGAGGAGGTTGGGAAGGGTCCACGCGCCGTGGGTCGGGGGGTCGTGCTCCGCCACGGGTCGTCCCTGCTTCTCTCGGTGTCCGGATCGGTGTGCGCGGTCGGCCGCGGGCTCACCCTAGGGCAACCGGCCCGACGCCCTCCGAGGACGCCCTCCGCGTCAGCGGGTCGCGGGGTGGTCCTCCAGGTGGGCGGCGTCGCGGATCTCCCCGACCAGCTCCTCGACCATGTCCTCGAGCGTGGCCAGGCCCAGGGTCCGTCCGGTCTCCGGGTCGACCACGCGGGCCATGTGGGCCCCGCGGCGCTGCAGCGTCTCGAGGGCGTCGTGGAGCGGCTCGTGGGCGGCCACGGGCGCGAAGGGGCGGACCCACTTGGCGTCGACGACCTCCTCGCGGCGCGCCTCGTCGGGCTCGATGACGTCCTTGATGTGCAGGTAGCCCACCAGGTCGCCGGCGTCGTCGGCGACCGGGAACCTGCTGAAGCCGGTGGCCGCGCAGAGCGCCTCCACCTCGGCGCCCGTCGCGCCGGGGCGGACCACGGTGAGGCCCTCGGCGGGCAGGACGACCGAGCTGACGGTCTTCTCGGTGAAGCCGAGCGCGCCGGAGAGTCGGTCGTACTCGTCCTTCTCCAGCAGGCCCTCGCCGCGCGACTCCTCGACCAGGGCGGCGACCTCCTCGCGGGTGAAGCTGGAGCTGATCTCGTCGCGGGGCTCGACGCGCAGCGAGCGCAGGACGGCGTTGGCGATCGCGTTCAGCCCGGTGATGACGGGGCCGAGCACGCGCACCACGAGCAGCAGCGGCGGGCCGAGCGCGATCGCGGCGCGGTCCGGACCCGCGAGCGCGATGTTCTTGGGCACCATCTCGCCGAGCACGACGTGGAGCGCGACGACGACGAGCAGCGCGAGGACGAAGGCCACCGGGTGCACGAAGGCCTCGGGGACGCCGAGGGCCTCGAAGCCGGGCTCGATCAGGTGCGCCAGCGCGGGCTCGGCCACGGCGCCGAGGCCCAGCGAGCAGACCGTGATGCCGAGCTGGGCGCCGGCCATCATCAACGACACCTGCTCCATGGCGCGCAGCGTGGTGCGCGCCATCCGGGACCCGGCCTGGGCCTTGGGCTCGACCTGGCTGCGGCGGGCCGAGACGAGGGCGAACTCGGCGCCCACGAAGAAGGCGTTGGCGGCCAGCAGGGCCGCGCCGACGAGGAGACCGGCGTAGTCGCTCATGCGCGTGCTCCCTGGGTGCGCTCGGGCCGGGGTCCGGTGGGCCGGGCCTTGGTGTCGGCCTTGGTGCCGGCCTTGGTGCCGGCATCGGTGGCGGGCCCGGTCGTGGAGTCGTCGCCCTCGTGGACGTTGAGCACGATCCGGTCGACCCGCAGCCCGTCCATCCGCTCGACGGTCAGCACGACGAGCTGCTCGCGCGGGGAGTCGGGGTCGGAGGTGTCGGGGACGGCGATCTCGGCGAGGTCGCCGGCGGCCGGGACACGGCCCAGCACCTTCAGCACCAGGCCGGCGATGGTGTCGTAGTCCTCGCCCTCGGGCAGCGCGACCCCGGTGAGGTCCTCGACCTCGTCGGGGCGCAGCAGGCCGGAGAGCGACCAGGTGCCGTCGCGCCGGGAGCGGGCGCGGGCGCCGAGGCGGTCGTGCTCGTCGGAGATGTCGCCGACGATCTCCTCGATCACGTCCTCGAGGGTCACGATGCCGGCGTGCCCGCCGTACTCGTCGAGCACGACCGCGAGCTGGAAGCCGTCGCCGCGGAGCAGCGCGAGCAGCGGGTCCAGGCGCAACGAGTCGGGCACGACGATCGGTCGCACCATCAGGTGCTTGACCTTCGTCGTGGCCCGCTCGTGCAGCGGCAGCGCGACGGCGTGCTTGACGTGGACAGTGCCGACGACGTGGTCGTCGTCGTCGAGGACCGGGAAGCGGGAGTGCCCGGTACGCCGGGTCAGCTCGATCACCGCGGCGGCGCGGTCGTTGGCCTCGAGGCTGTGGGTCCGCACCCGCGGGGTCATGATCTCCCCGGCGGTGCGGTGGCCGAACTCCACCGAGCGCTCCATCAGCTCGGCGGTGTCGGGGTCGAGGGTGCCCTCGTCGGCCGAGCGCGCGATCAGCGAGGCCAGCTCGGTGGAGGAGCGTGCTGAGCGCAGCTCCTCCTGCGGCTCGATGCCCAGGCGCCGCACGATCAGGTTGGCGGAGCCGTTGAGCACGCTGATCGGCGCCTTCACCGCCGCGGTGAAGAGCCGCATCGGTGCCTGGGTGGCGCGGGCGGTGGCCATCGGCAGGGCGATCGCGAGGTTCTTGGGCGCCAGCTCGCCGAAGATCATGGTCAGCACGGTGCCGATCACCAGCCCGAGGGTGACCGAGGTGGGTCCGACGGCGCCGTCGGGCAGCCCGACCGCGGTCAGCGGGCCGCGGATCAGGGACGCGATCGCCGGCTCGGCCAGGAACCCGACCCCGAGGTTGGTCACGGTGATGCCGACCTGGGCCCCGGAGAGCTGGGTCGAGAGCTGCTTGAGCGCGGCCTGGACGCCCTCGGCGCCGGGCTCGCCGGCGGCGACGGCCTGGTCGACCTGCTGGCGGTCGACGGTGACCAGGGAGAACTCGGCGGCGACGAAGACGCCGCACAGGGCCACCAGGACCAGCGCGAGCGCGAGGAGGAGGAGCTCGGTCACCGCCCGGGCCTCACGTCGTCGCGGGCGTCACCGGGGGCACCGCCGGGTTCCGGAGGGCGGTCGGGGGTGGGACTGTCGGGGCCGTCCATGCGGGGTGCTCGGGTCCTCTGCGCGTCGTGGTTCGGATCGGCGCGGGCGCCGGGGCCACCATCGTACGGC
>NZ_LR733215.1:2278662-2330532 GCF_902506435.1 Nocardioides sp. AX2bis
GGTCCCGGTCGGGTAGCCGCGGGCGGCGCGGTCGGGCAGGGTGGGCGGATGAGCACCCCGCACCAGTCCGACGAGACCTCGGTGATGGAGTTCGGGGTGATCCACGTCGAGCACGACGACCGGGTGCTCCGACCCCGCCCGTGGACCCGCCTGCAGTCCGAGTGGGCCGCGGAGCTCGCCCACGACCTGCCGGCCGGGCCGTTCCTGGAGCTCTGCACCGGCGCCGGCCAGATCGGCCTGCTGGCCGCGGTGCTGTCGGGGCGGCGCCTGGTCGCCGTCGACGCCGACTCCTCGGCCTGCGAGCTCGCGGCCCGCAACGCGGTCCGGGCCGGGGTCGCCGAGCGGGTCGAGGTGCGCGCCGGTGACATGCGCACGGCGGTCGCGGCCGGGGAGGCGTACGCGCTGGTGATCGCCGACCCGCCCTGGGTCACCACCGCCGAGGTCGGCCGCTTCCCGGAGGACCCGCTGCTGGCCATCGACGGCGGCGCGGACGGCCTGGCCGTGGCCCGGCTCTGCCTCGAGGTCGCCGGCGGCCACCTGCGGCCGGGCGGGCTGCTGCTGGTGCAGCTCGGTGACGACGCGCAGGCCGACGACCTGGCCGCCTCGGCGGGGTGGGTCGAGCGGGGCCGGCGCCACGGCGAGCGCGGCCTGGTCCTGCTCCTGGCTCCCGCCTGACCGGGCCGGCTCAGACCGGGCGGTCGGCCGCCGGCAGCAGCTTGTGCGTGGCGTCGCACCAGGGCGCGATCGCCGAGCGCCCGCAGCGGCAGAGCGCGCTGACCGGGCGGGTGGTCGCGTGCCGCACCCCGTCGCTGGTCTCCACCACGGCGGCGCCGCGCAGCAGCAGCGGCCCGCCGGCGCAGGGGAGGCGTACGGGGTCGCCCTCCACGACCCGCGCGGTCGGCTCGGCGTCGGCGCGGGTCACGCGGCGCCCCACCGGGTGAGCAGGTCGAGCGCGGTGCGGGCCTCGAGGTCCAGGCAGGTCCAGGCACCCAGCGCGACGTCGGCCAGCAGCCCCGGCTCCTCGTCGACCAGCGCCCCGCACACCCCGACGAGGGCCAGGTGCTCGTGCACGGCGTCGGCCTCGACGTGCTCGTCGTAGTAGCCCGCCATGTCCTCGCCGACCTCGAGCCGGCGCAGGCCCTGCGCGAGCTGGCGCGAGGGCACCGAGCTGGTGGCCTCGAAGGCGGCGAAGTGGCCGACCGCCGCCCCGCGCAGGCGCCGGTGCAGGCCGAACATGCTCACCGCGTTGTTCTGCTCGAGGATCGGCAGCGTCGCCTCGGCGACGTAGTGGCCGTACTCCGCCTCGAGCCCGGCAGCGGTCATGCCCCGCTCGAAGATCCGGTGGTGCAGCCGCTCGGGGTCGCCGGCGCCGTACTCGTCGGACTGCACCTCGACCAGCGCCGCCTTCGGCCGCGCGGTCAGCCGGGGGACCACCCAGCTCGTGGGGTCGGCCTCCTTGAGGTGGTAGAGCGAGCGCTGCCGCAGCAGGGCCAGGGCCTCCTCGCGCGTGCCGCGACGCTGCAGGTGGCGGGCCAGCGACGGCGCGTCGTCGGCCTCGATGATCCGCTGGACCAGGGCCGTGACGTCGTCGGCCGGGTCGACCGGCTCCCACCCGGCCTCGAAGCGGTCGCGCAGGCGCCGCTCGAGGTCCTGCTCCAGGGCGCGGCGCAGCGGCATCAGCTGCGGCGACCACTCCCAGGCGTCGTCGACCTCGGCGAAGCCGCGGTAGTGCAGCTCGTGCAGGACCCACAGGCACTGTGCCGCGTCCTCGGGGTCGGCCGCCGCCGGGTCCAGGGCGGAGGCCAGCCCGGCCGGCAGGGTGGCGTCGGCGTGCGCGGGCGCCGGGGTGAGCAGCAGCGCGTGCAGCGCGGTGCCCATCGGTCCGCGGGCGGGGGGCAGGAGCATCAGCGCGCTCCGGGTCGGGTGGTGCGGGAGGTGTGGGGCATCGCTTCCATCGTGGGGCCCCGACCCGGCGGCGGGACCCTCCGCAGGGGTTGATCTGCCCGGGTGCGCGCACCCGGCCCGGGATCCTGAGAGACTGGGCCCGTGACTGACGAGCAGCAGCCGGTGACCACGCCCGACCTGGTGGACCTCCACTGCGAGGCGACCGACCAGTCGACCGTGGTCGACGCCCTGCTGGGGCTGCTCGAGGGCGCCGGCCGCCTGCGGGACGCGGACGCCTGCCGGACCGACCTGATGGCCCGCGAGGCGATCGGCTCGACCGTGATCCCGGGCGGCGTGGCCATCCCGCACGCTCGCACCGCCGGGGTCGACGTGCCCACCGTGGCGGTGCTGCGCCTGAGCGAGCCGGTGGCGTGGTCCGCGGGCGCCGGCCCGGTCGACGTCGTGCTCGGCCTGTTCACGCCGGCCGGCGACAGCGACGGGTACCTCAAGCTGCTCGCGGCGCTGACCCGCTCCGTGGTCGCCCGGCTGCCCCGCGACCTGCGCGACGCCGGCTCGGCCCGCGAGGCCGCCGCGATGGTCCAGCGCGGGGTCGGCAAGCTCTGACCAGGTGACGCGCGCGGCCAGCCCAGATGACGCTCGCGGACAGCCGAGATGACGCTCGCGGACGGTCGAGGTGACGCTCGCGGCGCCCCGCCCTCGCCCGCATCGCCTAGGGTGAGCCGCACACGTCTCGTGGAATCAGGAACCCGGTGCGACTCCGGGGCGGTTCCGCCACTGTGACGCCCGGCCCGGCCCTCCGACGAGGACCGGACGGGCACAGCCAGACACTGGCCACGGGACTCCGCCGACCAGGGGCGAGAACCCCGAGGAGCCACCGTGAGTCGACCCGTCGACCGTCCCGCGCGCATCGCGCTGCTCTCCACCTCCGACACCGACCTGCGCTCGGCGCGGGCCTCGCGCACCGACTGGGTGTGGGCCAACCCGAGCCGCCCCGGGCACCAGTCGATGGCCGCCACGATCGAGGGCTGCGACCTGGTCGTCGGCCGGATCCTCGGTTCGCCCGACGACCTGTGCTCCGGCTTCGCACGGATCCGCGCGACCGGGATGCCGATGGTCGTCCTCGGCGGCGAGCAGCAGCCGGACGCGGCGCTGATGGAGCTCTCGTCGGTGCCGATGGGCGTCGCGGCGCAGGCCCACCGCTACCTCTCCGAGGGCGGGCCGGCCAACCTGGCGCAGCTGCACGCGTTCCTCTCCGACACCGTGCTGCTCACCGGGGAGGGGTTCGAGCCGCCGGTCGAGGTGCCCCTGTGGGGGATGCCCGCGCGGCCCGCTGCTGCGACCGACCTGCCGCGGGTCGGCATCCTCTACTACCGCGCCCACGAGGCCAGCGGCAACGCCGGCTTCGCCCACGCCCTGGCCGACGCCGTCGACGCCACCGGCGAGGCGGTCGGCGTCCCGGTCTTCGCGGGCTCCCTGCGCTCCGCGCCCGACGCGTTGTACGACGCCCTCGGCTCGCTCGACGCCCTGGTCGTCACCGTCCTCGCCGCCGGCGGCAGCGCGCCGGCCGGCGCGAGCGCGGGCGGCGACGACGAGGCCTGGGACGTCGAGCGGATGCGCGCCCTCGACATCCCCGTCCTCCAGGGCCTGTGCCTGACCTCGAGCCGCGCCGAGTGGGCGGCCAGCGACGAGGGCGTCACGCCGCTCGACTCCGCCACCCAGATCGCGATCCCGGAGTTCGACGGGCGGATCATCACCGCCCCGTTCTCCTTCAAGGAGGTCGACGAGGACGGCCTGCCGCAGTACGTCGCCGATGCCGAGCGGTGCGGCCGGGTCGCGCGAATCGCGGTCAACCACGCACGGCTGCGGCGTACGCCCCCGGCCGAGCGCAAGGTCGCGCTGATGCTCTCGGCCTACCCCACCAAGCACTCCCGCGTCGGCAACGCGGTCGGCCTGGACACCCCGGTCAGCACGATCCGGCTGCTGCGCCGGATGCGGGAGGCCGGCTACGACCTGGGCGCGCCCGGCGACGTCCCCGGCCTGGACCTGTCCGACGACACCGAGGCCGGGGACGCGCTGATCCACGCGCTGATCGACGCCGGCGGGCAGGACGAGGAGTGGCTGACCAGTGCCCAGCTGGGCGAGGCGCACGTCCGGATCCCGGCCGCGGCCTACCGCCGGTGGACCGCCGACGTGCCGGACGACCTGATGGGCGACGTGGTGGCGACGTGGGGCGAGGCGCCCGGCTCGCTGTTCGTCGCACCCCCCGCCGACGGGCGCGGCGAGGGCGAGATCGTGCTGGCCACGATCTCCGCGGGCAACGTCGTGCTGCTGATCCAGCCACCGCGCGGCTTCGGGGAGAACCCGGTCGCGATCTACCACGACCCCGCCATGGCGCCCTCCCACCACTACCTGGCGGCCTACCGCTGGCTGGCCGCGGTGCCCGACGACGGCGGCTTCGGCGCCCACGCGGTGGTGCACCTCGGCAAGCACGGGTCGATGGAGTGGCTGCCGGGCAAGAACGCGGCTCTCTCGGCGTCCTGCGCGACCGACGCCGCGATCGGCGACCTGCCACTGGTCTACCCGTTCCTGGTCAACGACCCGGGCGAGGGCGCCCAGGCCAAGCGGCGCGCGCACGCCACGATCGTGGACCACCTGATCCCGCCGATGGCGCGGGCGGAGACCTACGGCGACATCGCCCGCCTCGAGCAGCTGCTCGACGAGCACGCCAACATCGCCGCGATGGACCCGGCCAAGCTGCCGGCGGTGCGCGGGGAGATCTGGCAGCTGATGAAGGCCGCCGAGATGCACCGCGACCTCGGCCTGGACGAGCGCCCCGACGACCAGGAGTTCGACGACTTCCTGCTCCACGTCGACGGCTGGCTCTGCGAGATCAAGGACGCCCAGATCCGCGACGGGCTGCACGTGCTCGGGCAGGCCCCGGCCGGCGCGGGGCGGGTCGACCTGGTGCTGGCGATCCTGCGCGCCGCCCAGGTCTGGGGCGGGCAGACCGCCGCCGTGCCCGGGCTACGCGCCGCGCTCGGGCTCAAGGAGGGCGCCGAGGCCACCACCTCGGTCGACGAGGTCGAGGCCCGCGCCCGGGCGCTGGTCGAGCACATGGAGGCCGCCGGCTGGGACCCCGCCGCGGCCGCCGGCGCGCACGACGACCCGGAGGTGCAGCGGGTGCTGGCCTTCGCCGCCGAGCAGGTCGTGCCGCGGCTGGGCCGCACCACCGACGAGCTCGACGCGGTGCTGCACGCCCTCGATGGGGGGTTCGTCCCCGCGGGGCCGTCCGGCTCGCCGCTGCGCGGGCTGGTCAACGTGCTGCCGACCGGTCGCAACTTCTACACCGTCGACCCGCGTGCGGTGCCGTCCCGGCTGTCCTGGCAGACCGGGTCGGCGATGGCCGAGTCGCTGGTCGCGCGCTACGTCGAGGACCACGGCACGTACCCCGAGTCCGTCGGCCTCTCGGTCTGGGGCACCTCGGCCATGCGGACCTCGGGCGACGACGTCGCCGAGGTGCTCGCGCTGCTCGGGGTGCTGCCGACCTGGGACGAGGCGTCGCGCCGGGTCTCGGACCTCACCGTGGTGCCGCTCGAGGACCTCGGCCGGCCGCGGATCGACGTCACGATCCGGATCTCCGGGTTCTTCCGCGACGCCTTCCCGCACGTCGTGGCCATGCTCGACGACGCCGTCCGGATGGTCGCCGACCTCGAGGAGCCGCTCACGGAGAACTTCGTGCGCGCCCACGTGCTCGACGACCTCGCCGAGCACGGCGACCACCGCCGGGCCACGACGCGGATCTTCGGCTCCAAGCCGGGGTCGTACGGCGCGGGCATCCTGCAGCTGCTGGAGTCCGGGTCGTGGCGCGACGACGCCGACCTGGCCGAGGTCTACACGGCGTGGGGCGGGTTCGCCTACGGCCGCGGCCTCGACGGGGCGCCGGCCGCCGACGACATGCGGACCAGCTACCGCCGGATGGCGGTGGCCGCGAAGAACATCGACACTCGCGAGCACGACATCGCCGACAGCGACGACTACTACCAATACCACGGCGGGATGGTGGCCACCGTGCGCGCGCTGACCGGTGCGGAGCCGGCGGCGTACGTCGGGGACTCGACCTCGCCGGACCAGGTCCGCACCCGCACGCTCCAGGAGGAGACCAACCGCGTCTTCCGGGCCCGGGTGGTCAACCCGAAGTGGATCGGGGCGATGCAGCGCCACGGCTACAAGGGCGCCTTCGAGCTCGCCGCCACGGTCGACTACCTGTTCGGCTTCGACGCCACCACCGGCGTCGTGCACGACTGGATGTACGCCACGCTCGCCCAGGAGTACGTCCTGGACGAGACCAACCAGGAGTTCATGCGCCGCTCGAACCCGTGGGCGCTGCGCGGGATCGTGGAGAAGCTGCACGAGGCCGTGGACCGCGGGCTGTGGGAGGAGCCGGACCCGGACCTGCTGGCCCGGATGCAGGCGGTCTACCTCGACCTCGAGGGCGACCTCGAGGACCGCCACGATGGCTGACCCGGCCCCGGTGGTCGAGGAGCGGGCGCCGGCGAGCGTCCCGAGGCCCCGGCGGGTCGTCGTGGTCGGGATCGGGATGGGGCCCCAGCACGTCACGCCCGAGGCGGTCGCAGCCCTGGCCCGGGTCGACGTCGTGCTGGCCTTCGCCAAGGACGGCGAGGACGGGTCCGAGGACCCGCTGCTCGCGGTCCGGCGGGAGGTATGCGTCCAGCAGGGCCTCGACCTGGTCGTCGTGCCCGACCCGCCGCGGGATCGGCACGAGGACGTCGACTACGCCGCGGCCGTGGAGGCCTGGCACCGCGCCCGGGTGGGGGCGTACGAGCGGGTGCTGGCCGACCACGCCGGCGTGCTCGGCCTCCTGGTGTGGGGCGACCCCGGGCTCTACGACTCGACCCTGCGGCTGCTCGACGCGGTCGGCGAACGGGTGCCCCTGGAGGTGGAGGTCGTGCCCGGGATCGGCAGCCTGCCGCTGCTCGCCGCGCGGCACCGCGTGGTCCTGCACGACGTCGGCCACCCGCTGCACGTGACCACCGCGCGGCGGCTGCCCGAGGCGCTGGCCCAGGGCCAGCGCAACCTGGTGGTGATGCTCAACCGGCGCCTCGAGCTGGACGGGCTGGAGGACTGGTCGATCTGGTGGGGTGCCAACCTCGGCGGGGTCGGTGAGGCCCTGGTGGCCGGACGGGTCGGCGACGTCCTGCCCACGATCGAGGCCGCGCGGGCACGGGCCAAGGAGGAGGCCGGCTGGGTGCTGGACCTCTACCTGCTGCGGGCACCGGACGAGCAGGCAGCAGGGTGACGCGGCCGGACCGCGACGTGATGCTCTGCCGCGACTGCTGCTGCGGCGACCCCGGCAAGCACCCGGCGACCGACCACCGCGCCCAGCAGGAGGCACTGCTGGCCTGCGCCGGGGTCACGGGCCGCGGCGAGCGGGTACGGGTCCGCGTCGTCGACTGCCTCGGGCAGTGCGACCGCAGCAACGTGGTGCTCGTCCGCGACTTCACCCGCGGGCGCCGCCCGGTCGACACCTGGCTCGGCGACGTGCACGACGAGGACCTGACCTGGCGGGTGGCGGGGTGGGCCGAGCAGGGCGGCGAGCTGCCCGAGGACCTCGCCGCGCACCGGTTCGCGCCGTTCGTCCCGGGGCGCGGCTGATGGCCGGGATCCTGGTCGCCGGCACCACCTCGGACGCCGGCAAGTCGGTGGTCACCACCGGGCTGTGCCGCGCGCTGGCCAGGCGCGGGGTGCTGGTGGCGCCGTACAAGGCCCAGAACATGTCGAACAACTCCATGGTCTGCACCGCTGCCGACGGCACGGCCGCCGAGATCGGCCGGGCGCAGTGGGTGCAGGCCCTGGCCGCGCGGGTCGAGCCGGAGCCCGCGCACAACCCGGTCCTGCTCAAGCCGGGCTCGGAGCGGCGCAGCCACGTCGTGGTGATGGGACAACCGGCCGGGTCGGTCTCCTCGGCCGACTGGGAGCACGGCCGCGCGCACCTGGCGCGCGCGGCGCACGCGGCGTACGACGACCTCGCCGCACGCCACGACGTGGTGGTGGCGGAGGGGGCGGGGAGCCCGGCCGAGATCAACCTGCGCGCCGGTGACTACGTCAACCTCGGTCTCGCCCGGCACGCGGGGATGGCCACCGTCGTGGTCGGCGACATCGACCGGGGCGGGGTATTCGCGGCGATGCTCGGGACGCTGGCCCTGCTCGAGCCGGCCGACCAGGCGCTGGTCGCCGGGTGGGTGGTCAACAAGTTCCGCGGAGACCGGGCGCTGCTGGCGCCGGGCCTCGACCAGCTGCACGCGCTGACCGGGCGGCCGGTGCTCGGGGTGCTGCCCTGGCGCCCGGACGTGTGGCTGGACAGCGAGGACGCGCTGGACCTGGAGGGGCGCCGGGCGGGTGCGGGTGCTGCAGGGTCGGGGGGTCCCTGCCTGGTCGGCGGGGGCGGCGGCGGGTCGGGGGGTGCTGCTCACGGCAGGTCAGCCTACCGGTGCGTGAGCCAACCCCTCGATTCGAGCGACTCGCGCAGGTGCTCGGCCCCGACCTCCTCGACGACCAGCTCGACCAGGCCGACCGGGCGGCCGGGGTCGTGGTCGATGCGGACGTCCTCGATGTTGACCCCGCTGCGGCCCGCGTCGGCGAAGAGCCGGGCCAGCTCGCCGGGGTGGTCGGGCACGGAGACGTGCACGGTGCGCACCGGGCGGGCCGGGCCGCCGTGCTTGCCGGGGATGGCGCGGGTGCCGGCGGCCCCGCGGCCCAGGACCTCCTCCAGCCCGGGCCGGTCGGCCCCGGCCACGGCCGCGATCACCCGGTCCAGGTCGGCGCGCACCTCGCCCAGCAGCGCCACCACCGCGTCGGCGTTGGCGCTCACGATCTGGCCGTACAGCACCGGGTCGCCGGCGGCGACGCGGGTCACGTCACGCACGCCCTGGCCCGAGAGCGCCAGGTGGGAGCCCGGGGCCTCGGCCAGCCGGGCCGCCACGACGGAGGCCAGCAGGTGCGGCACGTGGGAGGTGCGGGCGACGGCCTGGTCGTGCTCCTCGGGCGTCAGCCGCACCGGGACCCCGCCGCAGAGCAGCGCGAGCGCCTCGACCACCGCGGTCGCGTCCGGCGCCGAGGCCGGGTGCGGCGCGACCGCCCACGGGCGGCCGTCGAAGAGGACCGCGGTCGCGGCCAGCGGGCCGGAGCGCTCGCTGCCGGCCATCGGGTGGCCGCCGACGTACCGGGCGAGCCCGGGGTGGGCGGCGAGCGCGTGCAGCGGGCCGGACTTCACGCTGCCGACGTCGGTCACCACCGCGCCCGGGACGTCGCGGACCCGGTCCAGCGCCCGTCCGACCTCGACGGCGAGGTGGTCCGGAGGCACCGCCACGACCACCAGGGCAGGCACGTCCCCGGGCCGGACCGCGCGGCCCGCCCCGAGGCCCGACGCGGTGCGGACGTGGTCGTCGTTGACGTCGCGCAGCAGCACCTCGAGCCCCGCCCGGCGGCAGGCCAGGCCGATCGAGGCGCCCAGCAGGCCGACGCCGACGACCTCGACGGGCCCGGGCACCCCGGCGACCACCGGCGTACGCGTGCCGGCGCCGCCGTCCTCACTCATCGGGGACGGAGCGCACCCGGCTGAGGTCACGGCGCAGGGCCGCGGCGCCGTGCAGGTAGACGTGGGTCAGGTCGGCGCGGGGCAGGTCGGTCTCGACGTGCGCCATCATCCGCACCACCCGCGGCATCGACCGCTCGATCTCGAGCTCCCGCGCGCACAGCAGCGGCACGTCGGAGAAGCCCAGCTGGCGGGCGGCGTAGGCCGGGAACTCGCTGACCAGGTCGGAGGTGGCGGTGAAGATGATCGAGATGAAGTCGTCGACCTCGAGGCCGTTGGAGGCCATCACGTCGCGCACCATCTCCTCGACCCGCTCGAGCATGTGCTCGCGCACGTCCTCCTCGAGCTGCGTGGCCCCTCGGACCGCCCTGACCGACACCGTGCCTCCTCCGCTCGCCACCTCTGGACGGGTCACAGGCTAGCGAGGGCAGGGGTCGGGGGTGGCGGGTGTCTCAGGCGCGCGGCCGGACCCGTCAGTCGTCCAGCGCGTCCAGCTCGCTCAGCGCCTGCTCCCAGCGCTCGCGCCGCTCGTCGTCGGACTGCTCCCACCACGGGTCGCCTCGCTCCCCCAGGCCGTGCTTGGCCAGGCCGGTGCGGTGACGGGCCGCGGCGACGGCCTCGTCGTCCCCCCGCTTGCGGGCGGCCCCGGTCCCGCTGCGGCCCCGGCCGAGGTGGGACTTCAGGCGCGCGGCGACGTCCTCGGGCAGCGCCGGGTCCTGGCGCCGCCACCGTCGTCCGTCGACGACCAGCCAGCGCTCCTGCTCGACCTCGTCGAGGTCCTCGGGCTCGGTCACCGCGCCCGACACCCCCGGGCCGGGGCGGCCTGCGTGAGTGCGAACCGGCCGGCCGAGACCGTGCGGTCCCGGCCGAGGTACGTGGTGGGGACGTCGACCAGCTCCCTGATGGTCAGCAGGCCCCCCGAGGGGCCCCCGTTGCAGCCCGACTCCCGCCAGACGACGTCCACCTCGACCATGAGCTCCCCGCCGGCCGCCAGGGGCCGGTCGAGCGGCACCGACGCGTCGCTCTCGTCGCGGTCGAACCCGTCGACCGCGACCTCCGTGCCGTCGACCTGCGCCGTGTCGTCGGCCCGGACGACGGCGCCTCCCTCGCGACCGAAGGACGTCAGACGCACCTGCCCGACCTGCACGTCGACGGGCCCTCGGTTCCGGATCGTCACCCGCACCCGGCAGTCCATCCCCGGGCGGGCCTCGACGACCCCGCGCGGCGTGATCGCGGTGCCCTCGCAGCGGGGAGCGCCGACGGCGACCTCGACCCGGCCGACCGCGTAGGTCGTCCAGGCGACGTAGCCCGCGCCCGCGACCAGCACGAGGACGATCAGGCCGGCGAGCACCCGCGACGCGCGGTCCACGTGGTCACATCTCCGCGCGGTCGAGCAGCGCGCCGAGCTCGTCGTGCGTGAGGTCACGCAGGGCGCCGACCGGCTGCTTGCCCAGGCGTACGGGCCCGATCGCGGTGCGGGTGAGGCGGCGTACGGGGTGCCCCACGTGGTCGAGCAGGCGGCGCACGATCCGGTTGCGGCCCTCGTGGATGGTCAGCTCGACGATGGACTTGCCCTGGGAGTCGTGCCGGGGGTCGCCACCGACCACGCGCGCGGCGCTGACGGTGACCGGGCCGTCGTCCAGCTCCACCCCGGCGATCAGCTGACGGACCGTACGGATGTGGACCTCGCCCTCGACCTCGGCGACGTAGGTCTTGTCGACCTCGTAGGACGGGTGTGCCATCCGCTGGGCGAAGTCGCCGTCGTTGGTCAGCAGCAGCAGCCCGGAGGTGTCGGTGTCGAGGCGTCCGACGTGGAAGAGCCGCTCCGGGCGGTCCTCGACGAGGTCCGAGAGGGTGCGTCGGCCCTGCGGGTCCGACATCGTCGAGACGACGCCGGTCGGCTTGTTCAGCACGAGGTAGACGTGCGGGGAGACCGGCGGCAGCCGGCGCCCCGAGACCCGGATCACTGCGGTGGTCGGGTCGACCTTCGTGCCGAGGCGGGTGACCACCTCGCCGTCGACGACGACCTCGCCCCCCAGCATCAGCTCCTCGCACTTGCGGCGCGAGGCGACCCCGGAGGCGGCCAGCAGCTTCTGCAGGCGCACCCGGCCGTCCTCGTCGACGGGCACGCCCTCGGGCAGGTCGCTCATGGGTTCTCCTGGGAGGCGTCGGGGGGCAGGTCGGGGGTGGAGGCCGGGCCGACCGGGTCCGGCGCGCGGCCGGTGAGGCCGGCAAGCTCGTCCTCCATGTCGGCCATGTCGGGCAGGTAGGGCGCCAGGTCGGGCAGGTCGTCGAGGCCGGTGACCCCGATCCGCTCGAGGAAGTAGCCGGTGGTGCGGAACAGGGTGGCCCCCGACTCGTGGTCGGCGCCGGCCTCCTCGACCAGGCCGCGGGTCAGCAGGGTGCGCATCACGCCGTCGACGTTGACCCCGCGGATCGCCGAGACGCGGGCCCGCGCGATCGGCTGGCGGTAGGCCACCACGGCGAGGGTCTCCAGCGCCGCCTGGGTCAGCCTCGCCTGCTGTCCCTCGAGGACGTAGGCCTCGACGACGGGGGCGTACTCGTCGCGGGTGTAGTAGCGCCAGCCGCCGGCGACGTTGCGCAGCTCGAAGCCGCGGCCCTGCTCGTCGTACTCGGCGGCGAGGTCGACCAGGGCCCCGGCCACGTCGTCGGCGGGGTGGCCGACAGCAGCGGCGAGCGTGGGCTCGTCGAGCGGCTGGTCGGCGATCATCAGCATCGCCTCGAGCGCGGGTCGCAGCGCGGCGACGGGGACGTCGAGCGCCGGGTCGTCGGTACGGGGGGCGTCAGTGTCCATCGGGGCCATCCTCTCGCGGGGCCGGCGGGTCCGCCTCCGGCGGGGCGCCGTCGAACTCGTCGGTGATCTCGACCTCGGCGTCCTCGGCGCCCGTCCACCGGATGCTGAGCTCGGCCAGCGCGCTGGCCTGCTCGAAGACGACCACACCCTCGCGGAAGAGCTCCAGCAGCGACAGGAAGCGGGCCACCGTGGTGAGGGTGTCCGGGGAGTCGCCGCAGAGCGTGCGGAAGGTCAGCGTGCCCTGCGCCCGGAGCCGGGAGACCACGAGCGCGCCCTGCTCGCGGACGCTGACGGTGCTGGTGTGGATGTGGTCGAGCGAGACCTCGACGACCGGCTTGGGAGCCAGCGCCCGCGCCGCCAGCGCGGCGAACTGCTCCAGGCCGATGCCGATCAGCACCTCGGGCAGCAGGGAGGCGTACCGGTCCTCGAGCCCGACGGCGCGCGGGTGGCGCCGCGACTCACCGGCGAGGCGCTCCCCCATCCGGGCCGCGACGAGCTTGAACGCCCGGTACTGCATCAGCCGCGCGAAGAGCAGGTCGCGGGCCTCGAGCAGCGCCAGGTCCTCCTCGTCCTCGACCTCGGCCTGCGGCAGCAGCCGGGCGGCCTTGAGGTCGAGCAGGGTGGCGGCGACCAGCAGGAACGACGTGGTCTGCTCGAGGTCCCAGACCGTGCCGCCGGCCTTGACGTGGGCGATGAACTCGTCGGTGACCCGGGAGAGCGAGACCTCGGTGATGTCGAGCTTGTGCTTCGAGATCAGGCTCAGCAGCAGGTCGAAGGGGCCCTCGAAGTTGTCGAGGTGCACCGCGAACGCCGGGGTGGGGTCCGGCTGCTCGCTCATCCCTCGGCGAGCCGTCGCACCAGCGCGCTGTCGGCACCGTTCGCGTCGTACTCGGCCAGCACGAGCGCCAGCGCCTCGCGCACCAGCCGGCCGCGGTCGACGGCCAGGCCGTGGCTGGCGCGCAGGGTCAGCCGGGTGTGCTCGATGCTGAGCAGCTCCTCGGCGGTGACGTAGACGGTCATCTTCTCGTCGTGACGGACCCGGCCGCTGGGGCGCCGCTGGGCGGGGGCGGTCTCGGTGGCGTCGTCGGGGACGGCGCGCACGGACCGTGGCTTGCCGGACCCCTTCGGCGCGCCCTCGGCGGCCTCCTCGGTCGGGCGGAAGAGGTCGTCGGCCGAGGGCAGGCTCACGCGTCGTGGCACCGGACCAGCACCTCCTTGGCCAGCTGGCGGTAGGCCGCCGCGCCCGGGGAGGACGAGGCGTAGGAGGTGATCGGCTCGCCGGCCACGGTGGAGTCGGAGAACTTCACCGTGCGGCGGATGACGGTGTGGAAGACGGTGTCGCCCCAGGCCTGGACCAGGCGCTCCATGACCTCGCGGCCGTGCAGGGTGCGGCCGTCGTACATCGTGCCGAGCACGCCGTCGATGGACAGCTTGGGGTTGAGCCGCTCGCGGACCTTGTCGATGGTGGTCTTGAGCAGCGCCACGCCGCGCAGCGCGAAGTACTCGCACTCGAGCGGCACGATCACGCCGTCGGAGGCGGTGAGCGCGTTGACCGTCAGCAGGCCGAGCGAGGGCTGGCAGTCGATGAGGATGACGTCGTAGGCCTCCATCGCCGGGCCGAGCACGCGCTGCAGCGTCTGCTCGCGGCCGACCTCGTGGACCAGCTGCACCTCGGCGGCCGACAGGTCGATGTTGGAGGGCAGCAGGTCCATGCCGGGCACGCCGGAGGGGACCACGACCTCCTCGAGGGTCACGTCGGACTGCATCAGCAGGTTGTAGATCGTGAGGTCCATGCCCTGGGGGTTCAGCCCGAGGCCGACCGACAGCGAGCCCTGGGGGTCGAAGTCGACCAGCAGCACGCGGCGGCCGTACTCGGCCAGCGAGGCGCCCAGGTTGATGGTCGTGGTGGTCTTGCCCACCCCGCCCTTCTGGTTGCACATCGAGATCACGCGCGCCCGGCCGCCCTCGGCGACGGGCCCGGGCTCGGGCAGGAACGGCATCGGCCGGCCGGTGGGGCCGATCTCGACCTCGTGCGCCGCCTCGGCGGGGGCGGCCGGCTCGGCAGGCTCGGCCGCCTCGGGGCGGGCCGGGCGCTCGAAGGGCAGCGGCTCGCTGGTGCCCACGGGCGCCTGCGGTGCGCGCGGCGGTGCCGGGGTGCGCACCATCGGGGGCATCTCGCCCGCAGCCGCACCGCTCTGCCAGCCACCGCCCGGGAAGGTTCCTGCGTCGGTCATCTGCCGCACCCCTGTCGTCTCGTGCCGCCCACGTGGGCCGTACCCCGACAGCATCGTTTGTCGACACGGCGACATTGCGCAGGCGCGCCGCGTGTCGGCGACCTGTCGGCGCCATGCGGGGAGCGGGGACTCGGGGCCGCGGTGCGCGCCCGTGTGACGCGTGGTGCCGGTGGTGCGGATGTGGTTCGTGCACCCGGACTTGACGGGCAAGTTTCGAGCTTGTCGGCCTTTGCAAAGGCCGACAAGTTCGGAAGTCCCCGGCCGACCGGGGACTTCGCGGCCCGGCCCCCGCCGCCCCGGCGTGTCACGGTCAGCCGGCGGCCAGTCGGCGGTCAGTCGGGGAGGACGTCCTGCTGGTCGGGGTGCCGCGCGAGCCACTCGGCGACGAACGGGCACTCGGCGACCACGCCGAACCGTCCGCCGCGGCGGACGTCGTCGAGCGCGCCGCGCACCAGCACCGAGCCGACGCCCTGGCCCTCGAAGCGGTCGGCGACCTCGGTGTGGGTGAAGGTGATCCGGTCCCCGTCGACCACGTAGGCGGCGAAGCCGGCCCGCTCGCCGGCGGCCCACACCTCGTACCGGTTGTCCTCGGGCGTGTGGCGCACCTCGAAGGCGTCCGTGGTGGGCTGTCCGGCACCGTCGGTGGGCTGCTGCGTCATGTTCCTCACCCTACGGGCGGGAATCAGACGCCGGGGGTGAGCGCTGAGGTGGTCGTACTTTCACCCATTCCCCCGACGAAAGGACATTCCGTGTCCCGTGCGTTCGAGCCCATCTCCGTGGGGTCCTGGACCCTCCCGCAGCGCTTCGTGATGGCGCCGCTGACCCGCAACCGCGCCGGCGAGGCCATGGCCCCCACCGACCTGGCGGTCACCTACTACGGCCAGCGGGCCGGGGCCGGCCTGATCATCAGCGAGGGCACCCAGCCCAGCGCCACCGGCCAGGGCTACCTGAACACCCCCGGCATCCACTCCCCCGAGCAGGTCGAGGGCTGGCGCAAGGTCGGCCAGGCCGTCCACGACGGCGGCGGGAAGATCGTCGTGCAGCTCATGCACGTCGGCCGGATCGCGCACCCGGACAACAAGCAGGGCCTGGAGACCGTCGCCCCCAGCGCGCTCACCGCGCCGGGCGAGATGGTCACCGCCGAGGGACGCGTCCCCCACGTGGAGCCCCGCGCCCTGGAGACCGACGAGATCCCCGGCATCGTCGAGGAGTTCGTGCACGCCGCGCGCTGCGCGGTCGAGGCCGGCCTGGACGGCGTCGAGGTCCACTCGGCCAACGGCTACCTGCTGCACCAGTTCCTCGCCCCGAGCAGCAACACCCGCACCGACGGGTACGGCGGCTCGCCCGAGGCCCGTGCCCGCCTCACCGTCGAGGTCACCCGCGCGGTCGCCGAGGCGATCGGCGCGGACAAGGTCGGCATCCGCATCTCCCCGGCCCACAACATCCAGGGCTGCCTCGAGGAGGACCCGGCCGACGTCGAGGCCACCTACACCTCGCTCGTCGAGGGCATCGCCGACCTCGGGCTCGCCTACCTCAGCATCCTGGCCGACCCTCGCAGCCAGCTGGTCAGCGACCTGCACAAGCGCTTCGGCGGCCCCACCATCCTGAACTCGGGCTTCGCCGACGTCACCCAGCTCGCCGACGTCGAGTCCGTGCTCGACGAGGGCCTGGGCGACCTGGTCGCCGTGGGCCGCGAGTACATCGCCAACCCCGACCTGGCCGAGCGCTGGAAGCAGGGCGCCGAGCTGAACGAGCCGAACAGCGACACGTTCTACGGCGGCGGCGCCGAGGGCTACACCGACTACCCGTTCCTCGGGGAGTCCCGCTCGGCCTGAGACCGGGCTACAGCCGGCGCATCGAGGTGGTGGCGAGCACCAGCTCGCCCACCTCGTCGCCGGCGTCCAGGTCCGCCACAGCCTCCACGACCCAGTCGTGGTGGTCGGCGGGGTCGTGGATCGTCTGGGTCACCCGCCACAGACGGGCCTCCACGTCCTCGTCGGCGCCCGCGGGCGTCCCGACCGCCTCCGTGACCCGGAGGAGGTCGGGCCCGCGGGCATCTCCGTCGGTCCGCACCTCGTCGTGCTCGGCGAAGTAGGCCTCGATCGCCTCGTCCCACCGGCTGCGGGTCATCACCACGCTCCGTGCGGGGTCCAGCCGGTCGGCGGCCGCCCGCTCCAGTGTCATCAGGCCGTCGAGGTCGTCGCGGGCCACCAGCTCGACCCGGCGCCACATCGCGTTGCGGACCATCACCTCGAAGACGCGACCCTGCTCCGACAGCGGTCGCGGCGGGCGGGCGCCGGTGGTGTCGGTGACGGTGCGGGCGACCGCGTCGGGGTCGGTCATCGCCTCCCACTCGTCGAGCAGGGAGGAGTCGGTCTGCCGCACGGTCTCGCCCAGCCATGCCTCGAGGTCCTCGAGCTCGGGGCTGCGCGCGGCCTCCGGCACGGTCTGGCGCAGGAACCGGTAGGCGTCGGTGAGGTAGCGCAGCACCAGGCCCTCGGAGCGTGCCAGCTGGTAGCGCGCGACGACGTCGGTGAAGCTCATCCCCTGCTCCCACATCTCGCGCACCACCGACGCGGGTGACAGCGCGTCCTCCGGCAGCCACGGGTGGGCGCCCCGGTAGAGCTCGTAGGCCGCCTCCAGCTCCTCGCGCAGCGGCTGCGGCCAGGTGACCTCGTCGAGCAGCGCCATCCGCTCGTCGTACTCCAGGCCGTCGGCCTTCATCTCGGCCAGCGCCTCGCCCTTGGCCCTGTTCTGCTGGGCGAAGAGGATCTGGCGGGGCACCTCGAGCACGGCCTCGGCCACCGAGACCACGTCGAGGGCGTGGTGCTCCGCGTCGGGGTCGAGCATCGCGATCGCCTCGAGCGCGAAGTGGGCCAGCGGCTGGTTCAGGGCGAAGTCCAGCGGCAGGTCGACGGTCATCACGTAGCGCCGCCCGTGCTCGTCGACCTCGTCGAGCCGGGTCAGCACGCCGGAGGCCACCAGGCTGCGGGCCAGGCGCAGCGCCCGGCGGCACAGCCGCAGCTGGCTGCGGCGGTCCTCGTGGTTGTCGGTGAGCAGCCGCCTCAGGACGACGAACGCGTCCTCCTCGCGCGACAGGACGTTGACGAGCATCGCGTTGTCGACCTTCATCCGCGACACGAGCTTCTCCGGCACGCCCGCGACGAGCTTCTCGAAGGTCTGCTCCGACCACACCACGGCGCCCTCGGGGGGCTTGCGCAGCTGGGCCTTGCTCTTGCGCTTGGCCTGCTTCTCCTCGCTCATCGCGGCGTTCTTGGCGTCGGCCTTGGCCTTGGCCTTCTCGTTGTCGATGACGTGCTCGGGCGCCTGGACGACCACGGAGCCGGCGGTGTCGAACCCGGCCCGTCCGGCCCGCCCGGCGATCTGCAGGAACTCCCGGGTACGCAGCACCCGCTGGCGGCGTCCGTCGTACTTCGCCAGGCCGGTGAACATCACGGTGCGGATCGGCACGTTGATGCCGACCCCGAGCGTGTCGGTGCCGCAGATGACGGCGAGCAGCCCGGCCTGGGCCAGCTGCTCGACCAGCCTGCGGTAGCGCGGCAGCATCCCGGCGTGGTGCACCCCGACCCCGCGGCGCAGCAGCTTGGACAGCGTCTTGCCGAACCCGGCCCCGAAGCGGAACCCGGCCAGCCGCTCGGCCCGGGTGGCGGCCTGCGCCTTGGCCTCGTCGCTGCGCGCGGTGAGCCAGGAGGCGTTCAGCAGGTTGCTGGCGTGCTCGACCGCGGCGGCCTGGGTGAAGTGGACGACGTAGACGGGGGTCTGGTGGGTCTCGACCAGCTCCTCCAGCGTCTCGGGCACGTGCGTGGTGGCCCAGGTGAAGGTCAGCGGCACCGGCCGCTCCGCGTCGTCGACGACCGCGGTCGGGCGCCCGCTGCGGCGTTCGAGGTCCAGCGCCAGGTCGGTGACGTCGCCGAGCGTGGCCGACATCAGCAGCACCTGGGCCTGGGGCAGCTCGATCAGCGGCACCTGCCAGGCCCACCCCCGCTCGGGCTCGGAGTAGAAGTGGAACTCGTCCATCACGACCAGGCCGACGTCGGCCGAGGCCCCCTCGCGCAGCGCGATGTTGGCCAGCACCTCCGCGGTGCAGCAGATGATGGGGGCGTCGGGGTTGACCGCGGCGTCGCCGGTCAGCAGCCCGACGTCGTCGGCGCCGAAGACCTCGCAGAGCTCGAAGAACTTCTCGCTGACCAGCGCCTTGATCGGGGCGGTGTAGAAGCCGACCCGGTCGTCGGCCATCGCCGCCATCAGCGCCCCGACGGCGACCAGGGACTTGCCGGAGCCGGTCGGGGTGGCCAGGACGACGTTGCTGCCCGAGAGCAGCTCGATGACGGCCTCCTCCTGGTGCGGGTAGAGCTCGAGCCCCCGCCCGGCGGCCCAGGTGACGACCTGGTCGAGGACCGCGTCGGCGTCGGCGCTCATCCGCGGGCCCGGGGGTGCGCGGTGGCGAAGACCTCGCGCAGGTTGTCGACCGTGACGAGCGTGTAGACCTGGGTGGTGGTCACCGAGGCGTGTCCGAGCAGCTCCTGGACCACGCGGACGTCGGCCCCGCCGTCGAGCAGGTGGGTGGCGAAGGAGTGCCGCAGGGTGTGCGGGGAGACCTCGCGGGTGACCCCGGCCCGTTCGGCCGCCTTGACCAGCACCGCCCAGGCGGACTGGCGCGAGAGCCGCCCGCCCCGGGCGTTGAGGAACAGTGCGGGGCCGGCCCGCTCGACGAGCGCGGGGCGCCCTCGGACGAGGTAGGCCGCCAGCGCCTCGCGGGCGTACGACCCGACGGGCACCAGGCGCTCCTTGCCGCCCTTGCCGCGCAGCAGCAGGGCACCCTCGCCGGGGGCGAGGTCGACGACCTCCTGCACGTCGTCGACGTCGAGACCCACCGCCTCGGAGATCCGGGCGCCGGTGCCGTAGAGCAGCTCGAGGAGCGCCCGGTCCCGCAGCGCCAGCGGCGTCCCCGGCGCACCGGCCGCCTCCACGATCGCCTCCACGTCCGACAGCGGCAGCGCCTTCGGCAGGCGCTTGCCCGGCGCCGGGGGTCGTACGGCCGCCGCCGGGTCGTGCGCGGCCAGCCCGTCGGCCAGGGCGAACCGGTGGAACCCGCGGACCGCGACGACCGTGCGGGCCGCCGAGGCCGCCGCCAGCGGGGGGTGCTCGGTGTCGCCCTCGCGCAGCCGCGCGAGGAAGTCGGTGACGGTGGCCTCGGTGACCGCGTCGAGGTCACCGACCCCGACGGCCTCGAGGTGGGCGAGGTAGCGCCGCAGGTCGCGGCGGTAGGAGCTCAGCGTGTTGGCCGCCAGGCCCTTCTCGACCGCGAGGTGGTCGAGGTAGGTGCGCACGGCCACCGCGGCCCGTCCGGTGACGGGGCCGGTGGCGGGGTCAGTTGCGGGGTCCGTGGTGGGGTCCGTGGCGACGGCGCTCACCTCTCGCTCAGGCCAGGACCTCGTCGAGCGGGACGGCGGGGATGTCCCACGCCTCGCCGACGGGTCCGTTGGTCAGCGCACCGGCGTGGGTGTTGAGGCCCAGCGCCAGGCTGCGGTCGGTGCGCGAGGCGTCGGCCCAGCCCTTGTTGGCCAGCGCCACGGTGTAGGGCAGCGTCGCGTTGGTCAGCGCGTAGGTCGAGGTGCTGGGCACGGCCCCGGGCATGTTGGCCACGCAGTAGAACGTCGAGCCGTGCACCGCGAAGGTGGGGTCGTCGTGCGTGGTCGGTCGGGTGTCCTCGAAGCAGCCGCCCTGGTCGACGGCGATGTCGACGAGGACCGAGCCGGGCTTCATCTGCGCCACGAGGTCGTTGCTGACCAGCGTCGGGGCCTTGGCGCCGGGGATCAGCACCGCACCGATCACCAGGTCGGCCTGCATCACCTGCTGGGCCACCGTCAGCTGCGAGGAGGCCAGGCCGTGGACCCGGTTGTCGTAGCGCCAGAACGACATCCGCAGCTTGTCCAGGTCGGTGTCGAGCAGCGTGACGTCGGCGCCCATGCCGAGCGCGATGTTCGCGGCGTTCTGGCCGGAGACGCCGGCACCGATCACGACGACCTTGGCGTTGGAGACGCCGCCGACGCCACCCATCAGCACGCCGCGCCCGCCCTGGGCCTTGAGCAGCGCGTGCGCCCCGACCTGGGGTGCCAGGCAGCCGGCGACCTCGGACATCGGGTAGAGCAGCGGCAACGAGCCCGATGGCAGCTGGACGGTCTCGTAGGCCAGCGCGGTCACCCGGCTGCTCATGAGCTCCTCGGTCAGCGGGCGGTCGGCGGCGAGGTGGAGGTAGGTGAAGAGGGTCAGGCCCTCGCGCAGGCGGTGGTACTCCTCGGCGACCGGCTCCTTGACCTTCAGCAGCAGGTCGGCGGCGCCCCAGACCTCGTCGGCGTCGGGCACCATCGTGGCGCCGGCGGCGACGTACTCGGCGTCGGGGATCGAGGACCCCTCCCCCGCGCCCTGCTGGACCTGGACGGTGTGGCCGTGGGCGACGAGCTCGTGCACGCCGATGGGCGTGATGGCCACGCGGTACTCGTGGTTCTTGACTTCCTTCGGGACGCCGACCTTCATCGTGCTCTCTCCTTCGCAGGTCCGGGTCCACCACGCTGTGGACCGGGGGCGCGACGACCCTAGCGGGACCCTCCGACGAGCCCGCGGGCGTGGGCCGCCAGCACCGCGACGACCAGCGGGCCGTCGCCCACCCGCCCGTCGAGGACGGCCTCGACGAGGTCGGCGAACGGCACCCACCCGGCGACCATCTCGGCCTCCTCGTGGGCCGGCTCGAAGTCGCCGCGCCCCACGTCGGTGAGCCCGGTGGCCAGGAAGTGGTGCATGACCTCCTCCGAGATCCCCGGGGACGACCAGGTGGTGGTCAGGTGCGTCCAGCCGGTGGCCTCCAGCCCGGTCTCCTCGCGCAGCTCGCGGCGGGCCACCTGCTCGGGGGTCTCGTCGCCCTCGTCCATCAGCCCGGCCGGGAGCTCGACGAAGAGCCGGTGGGCGGCGTGCCGGTACTGCCACAGGCACCGGACCCGGTCCCGGTCGTCGACCGCGAGGACGATCACCGCACCGGGGTGCTCGAGGACCAGGCGGCGGAACGGCTCGTCCTCCGGGTGCCCGGGCCTGCGGATCCGGTCCTCGCGCAGCGACATCACCCAGTGGTCGCGGTGGAGGTCGCGGGTGGAGTCGACCGGCCAGGACTCCGGGCTGTCGGCCAGCGGCGGGTGCTCGCTCACGCCTGCTCCGGCTCCGGCTCGCGGCGCAGGCCGCTGTCGTCGATCTCGAGGCGCAGCTCGCGCTGGCGCTCGATGGCGGCGCCGACCAGGCCCACGAACAGCGGGTGCGGCCGGGTGGGGCGCGAGCGCAGCTCGGGGTGCGCCTGGGTGGCGACGTAGTACGGGTGCACGTCGCGGGGCAGCTCAACGAACTCCACCAGGTCGAGGTCGGGGTTCACGCCCGAGAAGACCAGGCCGGCCTCCTGGAGCTGCTCGCGGTAGGCGTTGTTCACCTCGTAGCGGTGACGGTGGCGCTCCTCGACGCGGGCGGCGCCGTACGCCTCCCGCACCACCGATCCGGCCAGCAGCTCGGCCGGGTAGAGCCCCAGACGCATCGTGCCGCCCAGGTCGCCCTCGCCCTCGACGAAGGACTTCTGCTCCTCCATGGTCGCGATGACCGGCTCCGGGGTGCCGGGGTCGAACTCGGTGGACCCGGCCTTCTCCAGGCCCAGCACGGTGCGGGAGTACTCGATGACCAGGCACTGCAGGCCCAGGCACAGCCCGAGGGTGGGGATGCCGTGGGTGCGGGCGTAGGTCAGCGCGCCGAGCTTGCCCTCGATCCCGCGGATGCCGAACCCGCCGGGGACGCAGACCGCGTCGACGTCCTGGAGGCGGCGCGCCGCCCCGGCCGGGGTGGCGCACTCGTCGGAGGCCACCCACTCGAGGTTGACCTTGGCCTCGTGGGCGAAGCCGCCCGCGCGCAGCGCCTCGGCCACCGACAGGTAGGCGTCGGGCAGGTCGACGTACTTGCCGACCAGCGCGATCGTGATCTCCTCGCGCGGGTGGTGGACCCGGCGCAGCAGGTCGTCCCACAGGGTCCAGTCGACGTCGCGGAACGGCAGGTCGAGGCGGCGTACGACGTAGGCGTCGAGGCCCTCGCGGTGCAGCACCTTGGGGATGTCGTAGATCGAGGGGGCGTCCGCGGCGGTGACCACGGCGTCCTCGTCGACGTCGCACATCAGCGAGATCTTGCGCTTGATCGACTCGGGCAGCTCACGGTCGGCGCGGCACACGACCGCGTCGGGCTGGATGCCGACCTGGCGCAGCGCGGCGACGGAGTGCTGCGTCGGCTTGGTCTTCAGCTCCTTCGACGGGCCGATGTAGGGCACCAGCGAGACGTGGAGGAAGAAGCAGTTGGCGCGGCCGATGTCGTGGCGGACCTGGCGGGCGGCCTCGAGGAACGGCAGCGACTCGATGTCGCCGACCGTGCCGCCGACCTCGGTGATCACGACGTCCACCGGCTCGTCGGGCTCCTGGCCGGCGGGAGCGTGCCCGCCCATGGCCAGGATCCGCTCCTTGATCTCGTTGGTGATGTGCGGGATCACCTGGACGGTGTCGCCGAGGTAGTCACCGCGGCGCTCCTTGGCGATCACGCTCGAGTAGACCTGGCCGGTCGTGACGTTGGCGATCTGCCCGAGGTCGGTGTCGAGGAACCGCTCGTAGTGCCCGATGTCGAGGTCGGTCTCGGCCCCGTCGTTGGTCACGAACACCTCGCCGTGCTGGAACGGGTTCATCGTCCCGGGGTCCACGTTGAGGTACGGGTCGAGCTTCTGCATCGTCACCCGCAGCCCCCGCGATCGCAGGAGACGTCCGAGGCTGGAGGCCGTCAGCCCCTTCCCGAGGGAGGACGCGACACCCCCGGTCACGAACACGTGCTTGGTCGGTTCCGCTCCGTGCACCTTCACGGGACTCGATCCTATCCCAGGAGGGATGCTCAGGGTTGCAGGGCTCGTGCGGGCTGCGCGACCTCGAGCAGCTCGCGGGCGTGGGCGAGCCCGGTGTCGGACTCCGTGAGGCCGGCCAGCATGCGGGAGAGCTCGCGTTCGCGGCCGGTCTCGTCGAGCAGGGTCAGCCCCGAGCTGGTCACCGTGCCGTCGGAGGACTTGCGCACCACGACGTGCCGGTCGGCGTAGGCCGCCACCTGCGGCAGGTGCGTGACCACCACGACCTGGGAGGACCGCGCCAGCGCGGCCAGGCGTCGACCGATCTCGACGGCGGCCGTGCCGCCGACGCCGGCGTCGACCTCGTCGAAGACGAAGGTGGGCACCGGGCTGGTGCCGGCCAGGGCGACCTCGACGGCCAGCATCACCCGGGACAGCTCACCGCCGGAGGCGCCCTTGTGCAGCGGCCGGGGCTCGCTGCCGGTGTTGGCGGCCAGCAGCAGCTCGACGTCGTCGACGCCGTGGGCGCCGGCGTGGAGGTGCTCGTCGTCGACGGGGAGCCCGGCGGGGTCGTCGGCGCCGGTCGGGGTGCGCCGCACGGCGACCTCGAGGCGCGCGTGCGGCATCGCGAGGCCGCCCAGCTCGGTGGTCACGGTGGCGCCCAGCCGCAGGGCGGCGGCCGACCGCGCGGCCGAGAGGCGCCCGGCCACGTCGCCGAGCTCGTCGCGCAGGGCGTCGCGCTCGTCGCGCAGGGCGTCGATGCGTTCGTCGGTCCCGTCCAGGTCGAGCAGCCGACGGGACGCCTGCTCGGTCCAGGCCAGGACCTCCTCGACGGTCTCGCCGTACTTGCGGGTCAGCGCGGTGAGCGCGGCGCGGCGCTCCGAGACGGCGGCGAGGCGGGACGGGTCGACGTCGACGCGGCTGGCGTAGGAGGCGACGTCGGCGGCCACGTCGGAGAGCAGGTAGCTGACCTCGGCCAGCCGGTCGGCGAGGTCCGCGGCCTCACGGTCGTGGACCCGCACCTGCTCGAGCGCACCTCGGCCGGCGGCCACCGCAGCCATCGCGTCGGGGCCCCCGTTCTCGCTGGACAGGGCCTCGCGGGCCTGCTCGGCTGCGGTCAGCAGGGTGTCGCTGTTGCCCAGGCGCGACTCCTCGGCGGCCAGCGAGACGTCCTCCCCGGGCTCGGGCGAGACGGCCTCGACCTCGGCGAGGCCGAAGCGCAGCAGGTCGGCCTCACGGGCCCGCTCCCGAGCCGAGGCGACGGTCTCCTCGAGCTCCCGCTCGACCTGCTGCAGCCGGGACCAGCCCGCGCCGTGCTCGGCGGCCAGGTCCTGGACGGGCGGCCCGCCGAACCGGTCGAGCGCCTCACGCTGGGTCCGGGGCTGGAGCAGCCGGTGCTGGTCGGACTGGCCGTGCACGGCCACCAGGGGCTGCGCGATCGCGGTCAGCGTGGCGACCGGGACGCTGGCCCCGCCGACGTACGCCCGGGAGCGGCCCTCGGCGGCGACGTTGCGGGCCAGCACGACACGGTCGTCCTCGACCTCGCCGCCGGCGGCGTCGACGGCGGCCGCGAAGCCGGGAAGGGAACCGACGGCCACGACGCCCTCGACGCGGGCCTGCCGCGCGCCGGAGCGTACGGACCCGCTGTCGGCACGACCGCCGAGCAGCAGGCCCAGCGCGGTGACGACCATCGTCTTGCCGGCTCCGGTCTCGCCGGTGACGACGGTGAGGCCCGGGCCCAGCTCCAGGCTGGAGGAGTCGATAACGCCCAGGGAGCTGATCCGGATCTCCTCGATCACGGGTGCTCCCCCGACGGCACGGTCCCGAGGTGGCGTGAGCGTCGCTCGGCCGCCCCGCGCCAGCCGGCGACGGGCAGCCCGAACTTGGCCACGAGGCGGTCGGTGAACGGCGAGTCGGTCAGGCGCACCAGGCGTACGGGTGACTCACCGCGGCGGACCTCGATCCTGGCCCCCGGCGGGAGGTCGACGGCCCGTCGGCCGTCGCACCACAGCACACCGGCTCCCTCGGCGTGGTCGAGGACCTCGACGGCCAGCAGCGAGTCGGGGGCGGCGACCAGGGGCCGGGCGAAGAGCGCGTGCGCGCTGATCGGCACCATCAGGAGCGCCTCGACCGAGGGCCACACCACGGGCCCGCCGGCGCTGAAGTTGTAGGCGGTGGACCCGGTCGGGGTGGCGCACACGACGCCGTCGCAGCCCCAGCGCGACAGCGGGCGGCCGTCGATCTCGACGACCACCTCGAGCATCCGCTGCCGGGAGGCCTTCTCCACCGACGCCTCGTTCACCGCGAAGGTGTGGGCGACCTCCTCGCCGCCGCGCAGCACGCGCACGTCGAGGGTCATCCGGTCCTCGGTGGTGTAGTCGCGTGCCACGATCGCGGCGATGGTCGAGGCCACGTCGTCGTGCTCGGCCTCGGCGAGGAACCCGACGTGGCCGAGGTTGATGCCGAGGATCGGGGTTCCGCTGGCACGGGTGATCTCGGCCGCCCGCAGGATCGTGCCGTCCCCACCGACGACGAGGGTGAGCTCGCAGTCGCGGCTGGCGTCGTCCGGGGAGCTGGTCAGCTCGACGCCGGGCCGGGACGCCTCGACGTCGAGGTCCGAGGCCTCGTCGGTGAGCAGCCGGACCACCATGCCGTGGTCGGTCAGGGCGGTGAGCGCCGCGAGCGCGACCTCGCGAGCGGCCTCCCGCCCGGTGTGCGCGAGCAGCAGCACCCGGCGTGGTGCGGACGGGCTGTCCTCGGTCTGGCTCACTGCTCCACCCTCTCACCCGGTGCCGACGGCCCGGCGGGCGCCGCGGGGCCGTCCGCGACCCGGGTCTCCTGGGCGGCGACGGCCGCGGCCAGCGTCTCGTCGTCGAGCAGGGGCGGGCCGCTGCGGAGCCACACGAAGAACTCCACGTTGCCCGACGGTCCGGGCAGCTTGCTGGTGGTCACGCCGACCACGCCGCGGCCGAGGCGGGCCGCGGCCGCGCAGACCGCGACCACGGTCTCCGCGCGCAGGTCCGGGTCCCGGACCACGCCGCCCTTGCCCACACGGTCCTTGCCGACCTCGAACTGGGGCTTGACCATCAGCAGCAGGTCGCCGTCGGGCTCGGTGACGCCGACCAGGGCCTCGAGCAGCAGCCGCAGGGAGATGAAGGAGAGGTCGCCGACGACGAGGTCGACCAGACCACCCACCAGCTCGGTGGTGACGTCGCGGACGTTGGTGCGGTCGTGGACCCGGACGCGCTCGTGCTGCTGCAGGCGCCAGGCCAGCTGCCCGTAGCCCACGTCCACGGCGACCACCTCCGCGGCACCGGCGCGCAGGAGGACGTCGGTGAAGCCTCCCGTCGAGGCGCCGGCGTCGAGCACCCGGCGCCCGTCGACCCGGAGACCGTGGGGCCCGAGGTCGTCGAGGGCGCCGGCCAGCTTGTGACCACCGCGCGAGACGTAGTCCGGGCGGTCGTCGTCGACGGACACCACGAGCGCGACGTCGGTGGTCACCCCGGTCGCGGGCTTGCGGGCGACCATGCCGCCGACCTTGACCCGCCCGTCGGCGACCAGGGTGGCGGCGTGCTCGCGGCTGCGGGCGAGGCCACGGCGGACCAGCTCGGCGTCGAGGCGCAAGCGCCGTGGGGGCACCGGGTGCCGTTCAGCCGGCCGGGTGGGGCTCGTCGAGAGCCCGCCGCAGCCGGTCGTGGGCCTGCTCGACCGCCGCCGACTGCTCGGCGACGGGGAGGTCGAAGGCCGTCGCCAGGTCACCGAGCACCGCGTCGACGCCGGCGACGCCGGTGGTCGGCGGGGCCGGGACGGTGCCGGTCGCCTCGTGCTGGGTCATGACGTCAGCCTAGCGGCGGGCGGACCGCGCTCACGGCTCCTGGAGCGCGTCGGTCGCGACGGGCTCGCCGGTGGCGTCGAGATGGGCCCAGGCGGCCGCGGCGACGACCTGCCACCACGCGTCGGCCGGGCCGTCACCGTCGACCTCGAGCCGGCCGTCGGTCGTCCGGGCCTCCCACCCCTGGTGGCGCCACGTGGCCTCGCCGTCCCGGGGGGCCCGGGGCGCCTCGTGGGCCTCGTGCAGACCACCGAGGTCGGCGGAGACGTACGTCGGCCGCTGGTCGGGCGTGGCGGTGACGAGCTCGGCCAGCCCGGTGACCCCGGTGAGGACGAGCAACGTGTCGACACCGACGGCCGTACCGCCCTCGATGTCGGTGTCGAGCCGGTCGCCCACCATCAGCGGGCGCTCGCCGCCCATCCGGGCGACGGTCTCGTCGAGCAGCGGGCGAGCGGGCTTGCCGGCCACGGTCGGCTCCACCTCGGCGAAGCGCCGCAGGGTGTCGACCAGCACGCCGTGGCCCGGCGCGGTGCCGTACGAGGTGGGGATGCTCATGTCGGTGTTGCTGGCCACCCACGGCAGGCCGTCGCGCAGCAGGACGGCCGCACGCATGACCTGGCGCCACAGGACGTCCGGGCCGTAGCCGGTCACCAGGGCGACCGGCCCGCCGTCGTCGCCCGGGGAGGCGCCGTCCACGACGGTGTCGACCTCGCGCCCCTCCAGGCCCGCCGCTGCGACGGCCTGCCAGAGTCCCTCGCCCCCGAGGACGAGCACCGCAGCACCGTCTCCGTGCTCGGCGTGCAGGACCGATGCTGCCGCCTGTGCCGAGGTCACGACGTCGGCGTCGTGCAGCTCGATGCCGAGGTCACGCAGGTGCGCCACGACCGTCGCCGGTGGGCGTGAGGCGTTGTTGGTGACGTAGGCGCACCGCATGCCCGCCTCCCGCGCACGGGCCAGGTGCTCCGGCGCCCCCGGGATGGCGTCACCACTGACGTAGACGACGCCGTCGAGGTCGAGCATCGCCAGGTCGTAGGTGGAGGAGAGCGGGTCGTCGCTGCTGCCGAGCACGGACGCTCCTGCGGGTGGTGGTCGGGTACGGGCGCTGGGAACCCTACGATGCCGTGATGCAGCAGGGGGACGGTCGGGGTCGGGCGGGAGCGCTCGACCCTGCGCTGCGCGGCCCCCTGGTCCTCTCCCCCTTCCGGGCCCGCCGGCTCGATCTCGACCGGGTGGCGGGCGCCCCGGGGCAGGCCGACAAGTCCGTGTCGGGCCGGCTGGTCGACGGCTCCGGCGTGGTGCTGGACGACGCACCGGGGCTCTACGTCCACGAGTACCGCATCGGCGGACGGCTGGTCCGCGGGCTCGTCGGGCTCCTGGACCTCGGGCTCGACGCCCTGACCGACCTCGACCGTGGGCGGGCCGCGGTGCTCCCGCACGAGGCGGTCGAGCCGGACCGCGTCGACCGGCTCGCCGGCCGGATGGCCGACCTCGGCCTCGACCCCGCCCCGATCCTCCTGCTCCCGCTCCCCGGGCCCGGCCACGGGCTCGGCGTCCCGCCCGCCGACCCCCTCGACCCGCTGGTGCGCAGCATCGTCGCCGGCGCGCCGGTGGTCGCCGGGGAGGACGCCCGGCACCACGCCCACCGGGTCTGGCAGGTCTCCGCGCCCGAGGTGGTCGCGGCCACCGCGGCCGCGGTGGCGCCACGGCGCTTCCTGCTGGCCGACGGGCACCACCGGTGGGCGGCGCACCTCGCGCTGGAGCGCGCACGAGCAGCCTCCGGCGGCGCACCGGACAGCCGGCACGGCGACGGTCGCGCGCTGGTGATGCTGGTGGACACCGTGGACCAGTCCCCGGTGCTCCACGCCTTGCACCGGGTGGTGCTCGGCCTCGGCGTCGAGCGGGTCCTCGACGTCCTCGCGACTGCGGGCTACCGCACCCGCCGCAGCCGCTCGGTCGGTTCCCCCGCGCCCCCGGACGCGCCGCTCCGCCTCGCCCACGACGAGGTCGTCGTCGCCGACGGTCGCCGACGGGTGCGGGTGGTCGTGCCTCACCACGCGGAGGCCACCGTGGTCGAGCAGCTGCACGCCGCGCTCGAGCCCGTGGTGGGACCGACCGGCTTCGAGTACCACCACCGGATCGGCGCCGCGTTGCGACAGGTGCGTCGCGACCCCGGGGCGGTCGCTCTCGTCCTGCCTCCACCGTCGACCTCCGAGGTCGCGGCCTCGGCCACCTCGGGGCGGGTGCTGCCGGTCAAGGCGACGTCGTTCCAGCCGAAGCCGCCGCTCGGGGTGATCTTCCGGTCCTGGCGCGACGGATGACGCGCCCCCGCAGCACCTCGACCTCCACCCGCGACGCCCGCCCACCGGCAGCCGCGTAGAACCGGCGTCTCAGCCTGCCTTCGACCTCCACGACGTCACCCTCGTGCCAGGACCCGACGCTGCGCCGAGGACGAGCCGCCCAGGCGACGCACTCCAGGGCGTCGACCTGCCGCCGGGCACCGGTGACCTCGGGACGCGACACCACCACCCGCAGCGACCAGAGCTCGTCCCCGCTCGGCATCTCCTTGCGCTCGGGCTCCGCAGAGACCCGACCCACCAGCCGGACCTCGTTGACGAGCTCGATCCCGTCCTGCTCCATCCGCCCCACCTCCTGCACCGAGCGTGCCCGGTCCACGCGTGCGGTGGGGTCGCTCTCGGCGGCCCTGGGGAAGACGCGACGCGAACCGACCCCTGTGGAGGAAACCAGCCAAAATAGCACCAGGGGCCATGCACGAATGCATGGCCCCTGGGCTTTCTTCAAGTGTTGTCCGGCGGCGTCCTAGTCTCCCACAGCCTCGCGGTTGCAGTACCATCGGCGCTGAGAGGCTTAACTTCCGGGTTCGGGATGGGACCGGGTGTTTCCCTCTCGCTATGGCCGCCGTAACTCTATGACCCCTCCACACACACGCACCCAGCAGCTGTGCTCCTGATGGTGGTGGTGGGGGGTGGATTGTGTGGACGCGAGGACCCGGGTCACTAGGGGTGGTCACCGTCAGGGTGACCACTACCAGCGTGTGGGTCTCTCATATACGCGTAGTCGTTGTTGTCATGGTTGAGGGTTTGTGAAGACAAGCCCTCGGCCTATTAGTACCGGTCGGCTAGGCATCACTGCTGTACACCTCCGGCCTATCAACCCCATGGTCTGTGGGGGGCCTTACCCCATAACGGGTGGGAAACCTCATCTTGAAACGTGCTTCCCGCTTAGATGCATTCAGCGGTTATCACTTCCGAACGTAGCCAACCAGCCCTGCACCTGGCGGTACAACTGGCACACCAGAGGTTCGTCCATCCCGGTCCTCTCGTACTAGGGACAGCCTTTCTCAAGTTTCCTACGCGCGCGGCGGATAGGGACCGAACTGTCTCACGACGTTCTAAACCCAGCTCGCGTGCCGCTTTAATGGGCGAACAGCCCAACCCTTGGGACCTACTCCAGCCCCAGGATGCGACGAGCCGACATCGAGGTGCCAAACCATCCCGTCGATATGGACTCTTGGGGAAGATCAGCCTGTTATCCCCGGGGTACCTTTTATCCGTTGAGCGACACCCCATCCACATGGTGGTGCCGGATCACTAGTTCCGACTTTCGTCCCTGCTCGACATGTCTGTCTCACAGTCAAGCTCCCTTGTGCACTTACACTCGCCACCTGATTGCCAACCAGGCTGAGGGAACCTTTGAGCGCCTCCGTTACTCTTTAGGAGGCAACCGCCCCAGTTAAACTACCCATCAGGCACTGTCCCTGATCCAGATCATGGACCTAAGTTAGACATCTAGTACGACCAGAGTGGTATTTCAACGTTGACTCCACCCACACTGGCGTGTGGACTTCACAGTCTCCCACCTATCCTACACAAGCCGAACCAAACACCAATACCAAACTATAGTAAAGGTCCCGGGGTCTTTCCGTCCTGCCGCGCGTAACGAGCATCTTTACTCGTAGTGCAATTTCGCCGAGTCCATGGTCGAGACAGCGCCCAAGTCGTTACTCCATTCGTGCAGGTCGGAACTTACCCGACAAGGAATTTCGCTACCTTAGGATGGTTATAGTTACCACCGCCGTTTACTGGGGCTTAAGTTCTGAGCTTCACCACACAAGGTGGCTAACCCGTCCCCTTAACCTTCCAGCACCGGGCAGGAGTCAGTCCGTATACATCGTCTTACAACTTCGCACGGACCTGTGTTTTTAGTAAACAGTCGCTTGGGCCTGGTCTCTGCGGCCCTTCACGCTTCCCCAGCAAGTGGGTACACGATCCGGGCCCCCCTTCTCCCGAAGTTACGGGGGCATTTTGCCGAGTTCCTTAACCATGGTTCGCTCGATCGCCTTGGTATTCTCTACCTGATCACCTGAGTCGGTTTGGGGTACGGGCGGCGCGTAGCTCGCTAGAGGTTTTTCTCGACAGCATAGGATCACCCACTTCGGCCTAAGGCCTCGGCATCACCTCTCAGGCACGACATCGAAGTCAGCATCCCGGATTTCCCTAGGACACACCCTACGGGCTTACCCGTGGACAACCATCGCCACGGTTGGGCTACCTTCCTGCGTCACCCCATCGCTTGACTACTACCGGATCGGTTCGTGCGCTCCACCATCACGCCATCCACCCGAAGGTGGACAGTCACGCGGCTTCGGGCACTTAGCATCACCGGGCTCGTCATGGGCGCTACTTTGCCGGTACGGGAATATCAACCCGTTGTCCATCGACTACGCCTGTCGGCCTCGCCTTAGGTCCCGACTTACCCAGGGCAGATTAGCTTGACCCTGGAACCCTTGATCAATCGGCGCACGGGTTTCTCACCCGTGATTCGCTACTCATGCCTGCATTCTCACTCGTGTCGCATCCACACCTGGATCACTCCGGCGCTTCACTCGCGACACGACGCTCCCCTACCCATCCACACACCTGAACACACCTCGAGGGCGCGCTAGATCGGACACTGAAGTCCATGTGAATGCCATAGCTTCGGCGGATGACTTGAGCCCCGCTACATTGTCGGCGCGGAATCACTTGACCAGTGAGCTATTACGCACTCTTTCAAGGGTGGCTGCTTCCAAGCCAACCTCCTGGTTGTCAATGCGACTCCACATCCTTTTCCACTTAGTCACCGCTTAGGGGCCTTAGCTGATGGTCTGGGCTGTTTCCCTCTCGACTACGAACCTTATCGCCCGCAGTCTCACTGCTGCGCTCTCACTTACCGGCATTCGGAGTTTGGCTAACGTCAGTAACCTGGTCGGGCCCATCGGCTATCCAGTGCTCTACCTCCGGCAAGAAACACGCAACGCTGCACCTAAATGCATTTCGGGGAGAACCAGCTATCACGAAGTTTGATTGGCCTTTCACCCCTATCCACAGGTCATCCCCTCAGTTTTCAACCTAAGTGGGTTCGGTCCTCCACGCGGTCTTACCCGCGCTTCAACCTGCCCATGGATAGATCACTTCGCTTCGGGTCTAGATCGTGCGACTCAACCGCCCTATTAGGACTCGCTTTCGCTACGGCTTCCCCACACGGGTTAACCTCGCCACACAACGCTAACTCGCAGGCTCATTCTTCAAAAGGCACGCCATCACCCACCAGTACGCAAGCGCACTCCAGGCTCTGACGGATTGTAGGCACATGGTTTCAGGTACTATTTCACTCCCCGCCAGGGGTACTTTTCACCTTTCCCTCACGGTACTTGTCCGCTATCGGTCATCGAGAAGTATTTAGGCTTAACGGGTGGTCCCGCCAGATTCGTACAGAATTTCAGGGGTTCCGTACTACTTGGGAGTAGACCAACGGAGACACGTACGTACACCAACGGGGCTCTCACCCTCTACGGCGCTGCTTTCCAACAGACTCAGGTTTAGCAACGTGTTTTCTTACTCCGCCGCACGATGGCAGTCAATGCGAAGACCTATCCCACAACCCCGTACACGCAACCCCTGCCAGGTATCACACGCGCACGGTTTGGCCTGATCCGATTTCGCTCGCCACTACTCTCGGAATCACTCTTGTTTTCTCTTCCTACGGGTACTGAGATGTTTCACTTCCCCGCGTTCCCTCCACACACCCTATACATTCAGGTGCAGGTGACTGGACATGATTCCAGCCAGGTTTCCCCATTCGGACACCCCCGGATCACAGCTCGGTTGCCAGCTCCCCAGGGCTTATCGCAGGCTCCAACGTCCTTCATCGGCTCTCGATGCCAAGGCATCCACCATGTGCCCTTTGCAGCTTGCCAACACAAACACTCAACAAAAACAACAAAGACACAAATTAACACTACAATATGAAAACATCACAACCACACACAAACCAGCCTCCACCAACGTGGAGTACCTGTGCGGCTTTGATGCTCGCGTCCACTATCCAATAATCAAACACCATGGAGGCAACCAGCCCGCACCCCTCCACCAAGGAGGAGCCGACCAGCAGCTCCGGGTCAGAGGCGTGATGCCTCAGAACCCCAACAGCGTGCCTTGTCTCCACCCCCATACAGGTGCGGGGGAACATCGATGAGATCCACTAGTGAGCAACATCGGGGCCGAACATTCGCCGACCCACCGTGCGTGCTCCTTAGAAAGGAGGTGATCCAGCCGCACCTTCCGGTACGGCTACCTTGTTACGACTTCGTCCCAATCGCCAGCCCCACCTTCGACGGCTCCCCCCACAAGGGTTGGGCCACCGGCTTCGGGTGTTGCCGACTTTCGTGACGTGACGGGCGGTGTGTACAAGGCCCGGGAACGTATTCACCGCAGCGTTGCTGATCTGCGATTACTAGCGACTCCGACTTCATGGGGTCGAGTTGCAGACCCCAATCCGAACTGAGACCGGCTTTTTGGGATTCGCTCCGCCTTACAGCATCGCAGCCCTTTGTACCGGCCATTGTAGCATGCGTGAAGCCCTGGACATAAGGGGCATGATGACTTGACGTCATCCCCACCTTCCTCCGAGTTGACCCCGGCAGTCTCCCATGAGTCCCCAACACCCCGAAGGGCTTGCTGGCAACATAGGATAAGGGTTGCGCTCGTTGCGGGACTTAACCCAACATCTCACGACACGAGCTGACGACAGCCATGCACCACCTGTACACCGACTAAAAGGGCACCTATCTCTAGGTGTTTCCGGCGTATGTCAAACCCAGGTAAGGTTCTTCGCGTTGCATCGAATTAATCCGCATGCTCCGCCGCTTGTGCGGGCCCCCGTCAATTCCTTTGAGTTTTAGCCTTGCGGCCGTACTCCCCAGGCGGGGCGCTTAATGCGTTAGCTGCGGCACGGAACCCGTGGACGGGTCCCACACCTAGCGCCCAACGTTTACGGTGTGGACTACCAGGGTATCTAATCCTGTTCGCTCCCCACACTTTCGCTCCTCAGCGTCAGGTAATTCCCAGAGAACCGCCTTCGCCACCGGTGTTCCTCCTGATATCTGCGCATTTCACCGCTACACCAGGAATTCCGTTCTCCCCTGAATACCTCTAGTCTGCCCGTATCGGAAGCCAGCACCGAGTTAAGCCCGGTGTTTTCACTCCCGACGCGACAAACCGCCTACGAGCCCTTTACGCCCAATAATTCCGGACAACGCTCGCACCCTACGTATTACCGCGGCTGCTGGCACGTAGTTGGCCGGTGCTTCTTCTCCCCCTACCGTCACTTTCGCTTCGTCGGAGGTGAAAGAGGTTTACAACCCGAAGGCCGTCATCCCTCACGCGGCGTTGCTGGATCAGGCTTCCGCCCATTGTCCAATATTCCCCACTGCTGCCTCCCGTAGGAGTCTGGGCCGTGTCTCAGTCCCAGTGTGGCCGGTCACCCTCTCAGGCCGGCTACCCGTCGAAGCCTTGGTAGGCCATTACCCCACCAACAAGCTGATAGGCCGCGAGCACATCCCCCACCGAAAAACTTTCCAACAAACCACATGCGTGGAATGCTCATATCCGGTATTAGACCCCGTTTCCGAGGCTTATCCCAAAGTGGAGGGCAGATTACTCACGTGTTACTCACCCGTTCGCCGCTCGTGTACCCCCGAAAGGGCCTTACCGCTCGACTTGCATGTGTTAAGCACGCCGCCAGCGTTCGTCCTGAGCCAGGATCAAACTCTCCATTGAAAGCCAAACCCGACAAAAAACAAACCCTGACCAAATTGCTTTGACCAGAATCATTGCCGAAAAAACAAACCCAAACACGAATGTGAGGGCATACAAACTAATTCTCATCGACTAAACAAGACACACTGTTGAGTTCTCAAACATCACGCGCACACAGGCTCCACCATCTCTGGTTCGGTCCTTTGACCGTTGCCTCCGCGGCTCGCTCCGGTGACCTGGACTGACGTCCTGGTCGCATCCGGTGCTGCTGGTGCGAAGATGTCTACCTCAGGGCCGGAAACCCGATCCGGACTGGATCTTGTTTCCCGCCGCTCCCTGGCGACAGGTGAAACATTAGATGACGTCTGGCCGTCATGCCAACTCGGGGTCTGGTGACCCGGACCACATCGGGCACCTGAGCTGTATCACTGCAGGTCAGCGGCCTGATCGAGACTTCGCAACCCCGCCGGCGAGGCGATCCCCCGTGCGTCGGACACCGACGAGCAGCCTGCGAGGCGCAGGGTCTCGGTCGTCTGGACACGCAGCTCCCGGTGCATCCGGGCCACTCCTGGCTCCCCGTCGACCAGCGCCCACATCACCGGACGTCCCAGGAAGACCGTGTCGGCACCGAGTGCCAGGGCGGTGACCACGTCGATCCCGCTGCGCACTCCCCCGTCGACGTAGACCTGTGCCCGGCCGCCCACGGCCGCCACCACGTCGGGCAGGGCGGCCGCCGTCGCCACGGCGCGGTCGAGCTGGCGTCCCCCGTGGTTGCTGACCCACACCGCGGCAGCCCCGGCCTGGACGCACCGCTGCGCGTCGTCGGCCCGCAGGACCCCCTTCACCACCACCGGCAGCCCGGTCAGCTCCCGGAGCCAGTCGAGGTCGTGCGGACCGAGGTCGAGCGCCTTCTCGGCGTTCGGCGCGGCGAGGTCGAGGTTCGCGCCGACGAGGTCCGGGTGCCGGCGCTCGACGGCGGCGCGCTCCGCGGCGTACTTGGTGGCGACCACGGGTGTGTCCACCGTCAGCACCACCGCACCCGCGCCGGCGGCGACCGCTCGTCGCAGCAGCGGCACCGCGAGCGTGCGGTCCGAGGGCAGGTAGCCCTGCAGCCACCACCGGACCCCGGTCGCCGCCACCTCCTCCACCGTCACCCCGGCGTTGCTGGAGACCACCATCAGGCCGTCGACCGCAGCCGTCGCCCGGGCGACGGCCAGCTCGCCGTCGGGGTGCACCGCACCCTGCAGCGTCGTCGGCGCGACACCCCACGGCACGCTCGCCCCGCCCTCGAGGAGCGGGACCGACAGGTCGATGTCGGTCACGTCGCGGAGCACGTGCGGGTGCAGCCGGTGCCCGTGCCAGGCCCAGGCGGCCTCTCCTGCGGTGACGCCCTCCCGCGACCCCTGTGCCACGTAGTCGTAGACCTCGCGGGGCAGACGGGCCCGGGCGTGCTCCCCCAGCGCCGCCAGCCAGCGCGCGTCCTCACTCATGCGCCGACCCCGACCTCCACGCCGGCGAACCGCTTCTTGCCACGCCGCAGCACCATCCAGCGCCCGGCCAGCAGGTCGGCGGCACCCGGTACGGCGTCGGCGTCGTCCACCCGCACGTTGTTCAGGTAGGCGCCTCCCTCACCGACGGTGCGCCTCGCCTCGCCCTTGCTCTTGGCCAGACCGGACTGCACGAGCAGGTCGGCCACGGTGGGCACCTCCCCCTCGACGGTCACCACGCCCGTTCCCCGCAGCGCCGCCGCCAGGGTCGCCTCGTCGAGGTCGGCGAGGTCACCGGACCCGAACAGCGCCGCCGCGGCCGCCGTCGCCTGCTCCACCGCGCGGGAACCGTGCACGGTCGCGGTGACCTCGTCGGCCAGCGTCCGCTGCCCCTCCCGGCGGTACGGCGCCTCGGCATGACGCGCCTCAAGCGCCTCGATCTCGTCGCGGGGCAGGAAGGTGAAGATCCGCAGCAGCTCGCCGACCTTCTCGTCCTCGACGTTCAGCCAGAACTGGTGGAAGGCGTAGGGCGACATCATCTCCGCGTCCAGCCACAGCGCCCCGCCCTCGGTCTTGCCGTACTTGGTCCCGTCGGGCCGGGTGATCAGCGGTGTGGCGAACGCGTGCACCGTGGCGCCGTCCGAGCGGCGGACGAGCTCGGCGCCGCTGGTGATGTTCCCCCACTGGTCCGACCCGCCGAACTGGAGCCGTACGTCGTGACGGCGGAACAGCTCGCGGTAGTCCATCGACTGCAGCAGCACGTAGCTGAACTCGGTGAAGGAGATCCCGCCCTCCTCCAGGCGGCGCTTCACCGTCTCGCGCGCCAGCATCCGGTTCACCGGGAAGTGCTTCCCCACGTCGCGCAGGAACTCGATGGTGGACACCTCGCGCGTCCAGTCCAGGTTGTCGACCATCGTGGCGGCGTTGTCGCCGTCGAAGGAGACGAACCGCTCGACCTGGCGTCGTACGCGCCCGACCCACTCACGCACGGTCTCCTCCGGGTTCAGGGTCCGCTCACCGCTGTCCCGGGGGTCCCCGATCATCCCGGTCGCCCCGCCCACGAGCAGGTACGGCACGTGGCCGGCCTCCTGGAGCCGCCGCGCGGTCAGCACCTGCACCAGGTTGCCCAGGTGCAGGCTCGGCGCGGTCGGGTCGAAGCCCACGTAGAACCGGACGCTGCCCCCTGCCAGGGCGGCGCCGAGCGCCTCGCGATCCGTGGAGTGGGCGATCAGGCCGCGCCACTCGAGGTCCTCGAGCAGGGTGGGGTCGACGGGCAAGGCACTACCTTTCGTCTTCTCTCCCGGTCCACGGGGCCGCAGTCCGGGCGTCCAGTGTCGCGCACCGCGCGGCCGCCACCCGCAGGCGTGGCCCCCGGCAGCCGTCGGGCCCCTAGGGTGGCCGGTGGCCACGGAGGTCGGCGGACACTCGGTCCGTCCGGGTCCTGACCGGGACGGACGAGGTGTGATCGCGAACAGGTACTCCCTCGAGCGGGAGATCGGGCGCGGCGGCATGGGTGCCGTCTGGCTGGGGCGCGACGAGCTCCTCGGCCGCGCCGTGGCCATCAAGCGGGTCGGACGGGCACCCGGGCTCGACAACGACCCCGAGGCCGACCTGAAGCGCGCCGAGCGCGAGGCCCGGATCGCGGCCAGCCTGAACCACCGCCACGTCGTCGCCGTCTTCGACCTCGTCGAGGAGCACGAGGAGCAGTGGCTCGTCATGGAGTACGTCGAGGGACGCAGCCTGTCCCAGACGGTGCGCGACGACGGCCCCCTCGACGTCGACCGCGCCGGCGCCATCCTGGCCGACGCCGCCGGCGCCCTGGCCACCGCGCACGCGGCCGGGATCGTGCACCGCGACGTCAAGCCGTCCAACATCCTGCTCACCGCCCTCGGTGAGGCCAAGCTGCTCGACTTCGGCATCGCCCGTGCCCAGGGCGACCTCACGCTCACCCAGACCGGGCTGGTCAGCGGGTCGCCGGCGTACCTGGCCCCGGAGGTCGCCTCCGGTGCCCCCGCGACCACGGCCAGCGACGTGTGGTCCCTCGGGGCCACCCTGTTCCACCTGCTCGCAGGGCACCCGCCGTACGACGTCGGCGACAACATCGTGGGCGGGCTCTACCGGATCGTCCACGAGGAGCCGCCGACCGTCGAGGACGCCGGCTGGCTCACCCCGCTGCTCGCCGCCACCATGGTCCGCGACCCCGACCGGCGCTGGAGCATGGCCCACGTCGCCTCCTACCTGCAGGCAGGGCCCCGGGACGTGGGGCCGGTCGACCAGGACCGCACCCGCCTCGTCGCTGCGGTGCCGCCGGTCGACGCCACGCAGGTCACCGCGCCGGTCCAGGACGCCACCGCACCCCGGACCGCGGTCGTCCCACCCGTCGTCCCGCCCGGCGGGTCCGCCGCCGCCGGCCACGACGGGGCGCCCGGGCGTACCGGACGCCGCCGCCCGCTGCTCGTGCTGGGTGCCCTGGTCCTGCTGCTGCTCGCCGCGATCGTGTTCTTCCTGCTGCTGCCCGACGAGCAGCAGGACGCGCCGACCGCCGACCCGGCACCGTCCGTCTCCTCGTCCCCGTCGGAGACGGACGACCCGTCACCCTCGGCCGACCCCTCCGACGAGCCGTCGCCGGCCGCGCCCACGGCGGAGGGCATGCAGTCGTTCGTCTCCGGCTACCTCCAGACCGCGGCCTCCGACCCCGACGGCGGGTTCGCCATGCTCACGCCGTCGTTCCAGCAGGCGAGCGGCGGCCTGTCGGGCTACACCGGGTTCTGGGGCCAGGTCACCTCGGTGGAGCCCCCCGAGTTCGTCGAAGTCGACCCGGAGAGCCTGACGGTCCGGTATACCTACACCTACCGCACCGCGAACGGGGGCGCGCCCACCGACACCGTGGGGCTCCGGCTCGCGTACGACCCTGCGACGGACCGATACCTGATCGCTGACGAGGCCTGACCCCCCACGGGCCGGAGAGGCGACACCCGCCATGCAGCTCCCTCCGACCCCTGCCATCGCCGGGCTCGACGTCGAACGCCTCGACGAGCTCCGGGACCTCGACCCCGGGAACACGACCTACCTCGACCGGGCCCTGGCGAACTTCGTCCGCAACTCCCTCGAGGCGCCGGCGAAGTTCCGCGAGATCATCGCGGACGGGGACGCGGCGCAGCTGCGAGCCAGTGCCCACCGGCTGCTGGGCAGCGCCCTCAACCTCGGCACGGTGGTGGCCGTCGAGCCGCTGCGGGCTCTCGAGGCCCACGCCGACAGCGGCACCACCGCCGGCGCCGAGCTGCTCGTCCCGGCCGCCGACGGCGCCCTGCGGCGTGGCCGCGCCCAGCTCGCGCTCTACCAGGCCACCTACCAGGCCATGGGCGTGGACCCGGCGCACAGCGCTTGAGGCCCGCCAGGGCGACCCCGAGGGGTGAGCGACCCCGTCGTACGGTGTCCTCATGAGCGATTCGAACACAGGAGCGAACCCGACCGACTCGTCCACGGACGAGGTGCTCGGCGCCGAGAACCCCAGCCCCTCCAACGCCGAGAAGGACACCGACGACTGGGTCACCGGTGACGAGCCGATGACGGGTGCGCAGAAGTCGTACCTCGACACCCTGGCCCGCGAGGCCGGCGAGACGCTGCCCGCCGACCTCACCAAGGCCGCCGCCTCTGACCACATCGAGCGGCTCCAGTCCTCCACCGGCCGCGGCGCCTGACGGAGGTCCCGCCGGGCCCACCGGGCCCGACGTCAGGTGAACGGATCGGGTGGCATCTCGACGGCTCGCGCCGTGAGCTGCCACCCGCCGTCACCCCGGTCCAACCAGCCGTCACCCTCGAAGCTCCCGCTGACCGCGACGACGTAGAAGCGTTCGCGCGCCCACTGCTCGAAGGTCTCGCGCTCCGTCGACGACACGTCCGAACGCACGACGCCCATCAGCTGCCACCCCTCGTCGCGCGGCAGCGCCAGCACCTGCCCGACGTGGTCGGGCGCGAACCGGTTCAGCGCGTCGGGGCTCGTCTCGAGGATCGGGGCCCCGGAGGCCACCTGGCGGGCCGTCTGCTCGTCCATGCCGCCCACCGTGCCAGACCGCCCCAGGGCCGTTCTCAGCCCTCCGGGTCCGGCTCGACGTAGACCCAGCGGCCGCGGCGTCGCTCGAAGCGGCTGAGCTCGCGCAGCACGCCCCGCTCCCCCGTCGTGGTCGAGCGCCACCGCGCCTCGAAGGCGACCAGCCCCGCGTCGTCCTCCGGCCCACCGTCCACCGCCTGCGTTACGGTGAGGCCCTCCCACGCCAGGTCCGGCACGCCGCGCACCTCGGGCGGGCGGGTCCGGGGGTGCCAGGTGCGGAACAGGTGGCCCGCCTGACCGAGGGCGTAGGCGCTGTAGCGCGAGCGCATCAGCGCCTCCGCGGTCGGCGACGCCTCGCCGAGGTGCGCCCGCCGGCAGCAGGAGGCGTACGGGGACCCGCTCCCGCACGGACAGGGTTGCAGCACGTCCATGCCCGCACTGTGCCAGCAGCGCCGCCGCGCGCGCTCGGGGCGTGGCCCTGCGTGAGCGGCGTCATGCTGCCCGCGGTTCGGTCGCGGGGCGCCGCCCGCCGTACCCTGCTCCCAGGCCGGTGAGGACCCCATGCCCCCGTGGTGCAGCCCCACCCCCAACGCGCGGCACAGGTTCGCCGGGCCGCGGGCCAGCTCGTGGTCGGGGCGGTCGCCCCGGCGTACCCGGGCGTCGTCGACCCCCGCGACCACGACTCCCCCACGGAGCAGCACCGCCGAGGCGCGCCCCTCGCTCCCCGTCACCACGTTGGCGCAGACGTGCATCCCGTAGGAGAGGTAGCAGTAGAGCCGGCCGGCGGGACCAAACATCACCGCCGTGCGAGGGGTCCGACCCCGGTGGGCGTGGGAGCCGGCGTCGTCCGCGCCGCCGTAGGCCTCCACCTCGGTCAGCCTCACCACGACGTGGCCCACGGTGACCGTGGCACCGAGCAGACGCGGGGCGACCTCCTCGACCGGGCCGCCCAAAAGGACAGCGGCCTCCCCCGGTGTCACGCGCCGGGGTCAGGCGAGCGCGTCGCGCAGCGTGGCCGCGCGGGTCTCGACCTCGACCAGCTGCTCGCCCACGCGGACCGCGGCCGTGCCGCCGCGACCCGACCTGGAGGACACCGATCCCTCGACGGTCAGCACGTCACGCACCCCGGGCGTCAGCAGCGGCGAGATCCCGGCCAGCTGCTCCTCGGTGAGGTCGGCGAGCCCGACGCCGAGCTCCTCGCACCGGCGCACGCACGCGCCGGCCAGCTCGTGGGCCGTGCGGAACGCGACTCCCTCCCGTACCAGCCACTCCGCGACGTCGGTGGCGAGCGAGAACCCCTCGGGCGCCAGCTCGGCGAGCCGCTCGGTGTCGAAGACCAGGGTCGCGACCATCCCGCTCATCGCCGGCAGCAGCACCTCGAGGGTGTCGACGGAGTCGAAGACCGGCTCCTTGTCCTCCTGGAGGTCCCGGTTGTACGCCAGCGGCAGCGCCTTCAGCGTGGCCATCAGCCCGGTCAGGTTGCCGATCAGCCGGCCGGCCTTGCCCCGGGCGAGCTCGGCGATGTCGGGGTTCTTCTTCTGCGGCATGATGCTCGAGCCCGTCGACCAGGAGTCGTGGAGCGTCACGAACGCGAACTCCCTGGTCGCCCAGAGGATGACCTCCTCGGCGAGCCGTGACAGGTCGACCCCGACCTGGGCGGTGACGTAGGCCAGCTCGGCGACGAAGTCGCGGGCGGCCGTGCCGTCGATCGAGTTGGCGCTCGAGCCGGTGAAGCCGAGGTCCAGGGCGACCGCCACCGGGTCCAGCCCGAGGCTCGAGCCGGCCAGGGCTCCGGAGCCGTACGGCGAGTCGCCCGCCACCCGGCGGTCCCAGTCGGCCAGCCGGTCGACGTCGCGGAGCAGCGGCCAGGCGTGCGCGAGCAGGTGGTGCGAGAGCAGCACCGGCTGGGCGTGCTGCAGGTGCGTCCGTCCCGGCATCACGGTCGGCTGGTCCCCCAGGTGCTCACGCGCCTGGCCGACGAGGACGTCGACGAGGTCGAGCAGCAGCGACGAGACGACCCGGGCGTGGTCACGCAGGAACACCTTGAACAGGGTCGCGATCTGGTCGTTGCGGCTCCGGCCCGCCCGCAGCCGCCCGCCGACCTCGGGACCGACCTCCTCCAGCAGCAGCCGCTCGAGGGCGCCGTGGACGTCCTCGTCGGAGGGCGCGGGGTGCAGGTCGCCGGCGGCGTACCGCTCCCCCAACGTGTCGAGCCCGGCCACGAGCGTCGCCAGCGCGGCGTCGTCGAGCAGGCCGGCGCGGTGCAGGGCCCGGGCGTGCGCCCGGGACCCCGCGAGGTCGTACGGCGTGAGCCGCCAGTCGAAGTGCGTCGAGCGCGACAGCGCCTCGAGCTCGGGACTCGGGCCGTCGGCGAAGCGCCCGCCCCAGAGGGCTCCACGCACGGTCGGGCTGGTCGGGCTGGTCACGCCACCCACCCTGTCAGTCCAAGGCGCGACCGACGGCACGGGCCCGGATGTCGGGCGCCGCCAGCCGCTCGGCGTTGGCCGTCAGGTCGTCGCCCTCCGACTGCGACTCGCGCTCGGCGGCCACGCGGGCCTCGTACGCCGCGACCTCGTCGGAGATCCGGGCGGCGTCCCAGCCCAGCACGGGTGCCACCAGCTCGGCGGTGTCCCGGGCCGCGACGATCCCCCGGTCGGGGCTCTCGATCGAGATCCGGGTGCGGCGCGCCAGGAGGTCGTCGAGGTGCAGCGCCCCCTCGTGGCTGACGGCGTAGACGAGCTCGGCGCGCAGGTACTCCTCGGCGCCGGGCACCGGCTGCAGCAGCGACGGGTCGTCCGCACCGAGGTCGAGCACCTCGGTGAGCAGCGAGCCGTACCGGTCGAGCAGGTGCTGGACGCGCCAGGCGGGCACGCCGCGCTCGCGGGCCAGCCGCTCGACCTGGTTGGCGAGCGCCTGGTAGCCCTCGGCGCCGACCAGCGGCACGTTCTCGGTGACGCTGTCGACCACGCCGGGGCCCAGGTCCTCCTTGGCGGCGTCGACGGCGTCGGCCGCCATCACCCGGTAGGTCGTGTACTTGCCGCCGGCGATCGAGATCAGCCCGGGCTGCGGGCGGGCGACGGCGTGCTCGCGGGAGAGCTGCGAGCTGGCCTCCGACTCCCCGGCGAGCAGCGGACGCAGACCGGCGTAGACGCCCTCGATGTCGTCGTGGGTCAACGGCGTCGAGAGCACCTCGTTGACGTGGTCGAGGATGTAGTCGATGTCCTCGCGGCTGGCCGCGGGGTGGGCCTTGTCCAGGTCCCAGTCCGTGTCGGTGGTGCCGATGATCCAGTGGGTCCCCCACGGGATCACGAACAGCACCGACTTCTCGGTGCGCAGGATCATCCCGGCCTCGGCGTTGATCCGGTCGCGCGGCACGACGATGTGCACGCCCTTCGAGGCGCGCACCCGGAAGCGGCCGCGGCCGCCGGCCATCTCCTGGACCTCGTCGGTCCAGACGCCGGTGCAGTTGATGACGACGCGGGCGCTGACCTCGTGGCTCTCGCCGGTCTCGACGTCGGTGACCCGCGCGCCCACGACGCGCTCGCCGGCGCGGAGCAGCTCCTCGACCTTCGCCGAGGTCAGCACCGTGGCGCCGTAGGACGCGGCGGTGCGCGCGACCATCATCGTGTGCCGGGCGTCGTCGGCCTGGGCGTCGTAGTAGAGCAGCGCGCCGGTCAGCGCGTCCTTCTTCAGCGCCGGGACGATGCGTCGGGCCATCGTGCGGGTCAGCTGGCGGTGACCGGGCACCGAGCGGGCGCCGCCCATCCGGTCGTACAGCGTGAGACCGGCGGTGACGTAGGGCCGCTCCCAGATGCGGTGCTTGAGCGGGTAGAGGAACTTGACCGGCTTGACCAGGTGCGGGGCGATCCGGGTCAGCATCAGCTCGCGCTCCTTGAGCGCCTCGCGCACCAGCACGAAGTTCAGCTGCTCGAGGTAGCGCAGCCCTCCGTGGAACAGCTTGGAGCTGCGGGAGGACGTCCCGGAGGCCAGGTCGCGCTGCTCGACCATCGCCACCCGCAGACCGCGGGTCGCGGCGTCGAGCGCGACGCCGGCCCCGGTGACGCCGCCGCCCACGACGAGGACGTCCACACCACGGGAGTCGAGGTCCTGCCAGGCGCGGGCGCGCTCCTCGGGTCCGAGACGGGCTGCTGTGACCATGGGGACGTCCTTCTCTCCGTACGAGTGGTGCCGGACTTTCCAGGGTAAGCGCGTGGCGAGCCTGGCGCTCCCCCGCCAGGGTGTCTAGCGTGACCCCGGTCACGCCACGTCGACACCGTCGACGACGTCCCGGGCGCCGGCGGCACCACCAACGAGAGGGTCAGTCTTGTTCACCGACATCTTCATCCCAGAACTCCTGGGCACCGCCACGCTGCTGCTGCTCGGCTGCGGCGTCGTCGCCAACGCCGTGCTCCCGAAGACCAACGGCAACGCCGGTGGCTTCTTGATGATCAACTTCGGGTGGGGGCTGGCGGTCTTCGCCGGCGTCTTCGTCGCGGTGAAGTCGGGCGCCCACCTCAACCCCGCCGTCACCATCGGCCTGGTGACCGCCGGTGACTCGGGCCTGTCCTTCGCCGACGTGCTGACCTACTTCGCCGCCCAGCTGCTCGGCGCCTTCATCGGTGCCGTGCTCTGCTGGGTGGCCTACAAGAAGCACTTCGACGAGGCCGACGCCCTGCCCGCGGACAAGCTCGGCGTCTTCAGCACCGCACCCGGGATCAACGCCCCCGTCTGGAACGTCGCCACCGAGGTCATCGGCACCTTCGTGCTGGTGTTCGTCATCGTGGCCTTCGGTGCGACCCCCTCGGGCCTCGGCCCGCTGGCCGTGGCGCTGCTCGTCGTCGGCATCGGCGCCAGCCTCGGTGGCCCCACCGGCTACGCCATCAACCCCGCCCGTGACCTCGGCCCCCGCATCGCCCACGCCCTGCTGCCGATCTCGGGCAAGGGCGCCAGCGGCTGGGGCTACGCCTGGGTGCCGATCGTCGGCCCCCTCGTCGGCGGCGCGCTCGGCGGCTACGTCGGCCAGCTGATGGACTACGCCTCCATGGTCTGAGGCCGGCACCACCACCCGTACCCCACCGCACGCACACACCGGAGGCACCCGCATGGCAGACAAGACGTACGTCCTCGCGATCGACCAGGGCACCACGAGCACCCGGGCGATGATCTTCGACCACGCCGGCCAGGTCGTCGCCAGCGACCAGGTCGAGCACGAGCAGATCTTCCCGCGCGCCGGGTGGGTCGAGCACGACGGCCTGGAGATCTGGGGCAACACCCGCAAGGTCATCGGCGGCGCGCTGTCGAAGGCCAACCTGAACTCCGGCAACATCGCCGCCGTCGGCATCACCAACCAGCGCGAGACCGCGATCGTGTGGGACAGGCACACCGGTCAGCCGGTCTACAACGCCATCGTCTGGCAGGACGTCCGCACGCAGAAGATCGTCGACAAGCTCGCCGCCGACGGCGGCGAGGAGCGCTATAAGGACGTCTGCGGCCTGCCCCTGGCGACCTACTTCTCCGGGCCCAAGATCACCTGGATCCTCGACAACGTGGAGGGGGCGCGGGAGAAGGCCGAGGCCGGCGACCTGATCTTCGGCAACACCGACACCTGGGTGCTGTGGAACCTCACCGGCGGCGCCGAGAACGACGGCGAGCACGTCACCGACGTCACCAACGCCAGCCGCACCATGCTGATGGACCTCTCGACGCTGGCGTGGGACGAGTCGATCGCCGCCGACATGGGCATCCCGATGTCGATGCTGCCGACGATCAAGTCGTCCTCCGAGATCTACGGCGAGTGCAAGCCCGGCGTCCTCAAGGGCGTCCCGGTCGCCGGCATCCTCGGCGACCAGCAGGCCGCCACCTTCGGCCAGGCCTGCCTGGAGAAGGGGATGGCCAAGAACACCTACGGCACCGGCAACTTCATGTTGCTCAACACCGGCACCGAGCAGGTCCCCAGCGAGAACGGCCTGCTCACCACGATCTGCTACAAGCTCGGCGACGAGCCGGTGGTCTACGCCCTCGAAGGCTCCATCGCGGTGACCGGGTCGCTGGTGCAGTGGGTGCGCGACAACCTCGGGATGATCTCCTCGGCGGCCGAGATCGAGGACCTGGCCAAGAAGGTCGACGACAACGGCGGCGCGTACTTCGTCCCGGCGTTCTCCGGCCTCTTCGCCCCGCACTGGCGCCCCGACGCCCGCGGCGCCCTGGTGGGGCTGACCCGCTACGTCAACAAGGGCCACATCGCCCGGGCAGTGCTCGAGTCGACCGCCTTCCAGACCCGGGAGGTCTCCGACGCGATGGACGCCGACTCCGGGGTCCCGCTGACCGAGCTCAAGGTCGACGGCGGCATGGTCGTCAACGAGACGCTGATGCAGTTCCAGGCCGACATCCTCGGCGTGGACGTGGTGCGGCCGAAGGTCGCGGAGACCACCGCGCTCGGGGCGGCGTACGCCGCGGGGCTCGCCGTCGGCTACTGGGCCAACACCGACGACATCACTAAGAACTGGGGCGAGGACAAGCGCTGGAGCCCCTCGATGGAGGACGCCGAGCGTGAGCGGCTGATGCGCAACTGGAAGAAGGCCGTCACCAAGACCCTCGACTGGGTCGACGACGACGTGGAGTGAGCCCGGGGGGACTCCCCCGCCACCTCACGCAGGACAGCAGCGGATCACTGCCATCAGGTGGCAGTGATCCGCTGCTGTGTTGACCGCCGCACGGGTCCGGGTGCGTCCCGGAGGACACGTCGTACGGCGGAGCGGCACAGCAGCAGGACGACCACGAGCCCGGTCACCGAGAAGAACCCTCCGAGGCTGACCGCGTCACCGAAGAGCAGGTCGACCGCCTCGAGCACCACGACCTTGCTGCCGACGGCCAGCAGCCACAGGGACAGCGCGGCGGCGAGCCTGCCCCGGGGAGTCTCGCTCGACCTCATCAGGGTGCGTACTCGTCGCTTGACGAGGACGACCACCTCGAGGACGACCTTGAGCAGGAGCGCGGTCAGCAGCGACAGGGTGAACCCTTCACTGATCACCGACGGGACGTGCTCCACTGCCAGGTTGAGCACCACGACGTAGACGAACAGGTCGACGACGTCGACCGCCCCCACCGGGGCGCGGTCCACGAGGCCCCGCCGCCCCTGGTCGCCGTCCCCTGTCCTCATCGCAGGGCGGTGTCACCGACACTGCTGCTCGACGGCACGCTCCGTTGGCGGCGCACGAGGAGCGCGAGGCCGACGTGGGCGACGCCCCACAGCGCCGTCGAGAGGCCGAACCAGAACGCCAGGGCGATCGCACTGCGTCCCGGGTTCGTGACCAGCAGCACGCCCACCAGCACCGAGAGGACGCCACTGAGGACCAGCAGCCCGCGCGAGGTGTCCCCCGCGGCGCCGAGGGCGCCGGCCAGCTCGACACCGCCGCGGACCAGCAGCCACAGCCCGACGGCCCAGGTGGCGGCGACCGCCGTCATCGCGGGCGTCACGATCGCGAGGAAGGCCGCCACGAGGCCGAGCACGCCGAGCAGACCGAGCCACATCCGGCCGGTCGCGTCCGAGCGCAGCGTCTGGCTGAGTGATCCCAGCGAGTCCACCAGCACCCAGAAGCCCCAGAGCATCACGAACGCCAGCGCCGAGGTGATCGGCCACACCATCACCACCACGCCGAAGACGACGCCCAGCGCGCCACGCGCCAGCAGGCCAGAGGGGCTCAGGGTGTACCAGTCCTTCGACATCTCGTCTCCTCGCCGTGACCGAGACCGTGGGCGGCGTGGTCCACCGCCGTGGACCGACGTTAGGACCGGCACCTCCGGCACCGACAGAGCACAACGTCGCACTCGGGGGCCGCGGACGTCTCTGCCGGGACAGGTCCCGGGTCCCCGCGGCCGAGGACCGGTGGCCCCACCGGCGCGGGGCGCGGTTGCCGGAGAGTCGGTGGGCCGGGAGCACCCGGGCACCACCACCACTCACAGGATCGACACCGCCATGGACAGCTTCTGGGACTTCTTCTGGCTCCTGCTCTCGGCGTTCTTCTTCCTCGCCTACCTCGTGGTCCTCGTCCAGGTCCTCGGGGACCTCCTGCGCGACCGTGGGTTGTCGGGGTGGTGGAAGGCGGTCTGAGTGGTGTTCCTGATCGTCGTCCCTGCCCTCACGGCGCTGGTCTACCTCGTCGTGCGGGGTCGTGGGATGGCCGAGCGCGGGGACGAGAACGCGGCCCGGGCCCGGCGGGACCACCAGGGGCTGTCGTCGGAGCGGACCCCGGTCGACCAGATCGCCACGGCCAGGACGCTGCTGGACAGCGGCGCGATCGACGAGGCGGAGTACCGCACGCTCAAGGAACGGGCCCTGCGCTGAGGGGGTGCACCCGGTCGTGCCGCTGCCGTCAGGGCAGGACGACGATCTTGCCCACGTGGTCGCGGCGCTCGAGCGCCGCGTGGGCCGCGTGGAGCTCCTCCAACGGGTAGGTCGCGGCCACCCGGGGGCGGAACCCGCCGGCCAGGGCCTGGTCCACGAGCACGGCGAAGTGGGCCGGGGTGTGCATCGTCGAGCCGACCAGGCGCAGGTCGTGCAGGTAGAGCCGGCGCAGGTCGAGCTGCACGACCGGCCCGGCGACCGCGCCGGCCACGATCCACCGTCCGCCGGGTCGCAGCCGTGGCAGCAGGCGGTCGACCTGGGGGCCGGCGACCACGTCGACGACGGCGTCGAGGCCGTCCGGCGCGAGGTCCTCCAGCCCGCCCGCGTCGCGGTCGACCACCGAGGTGGCGCCGGCCGCCCGGACCAGGTCGGCCTTGTCCGGCGTGGTCTGGGCGACCACGCGCGCACCGCGGGCCGCGGCGAGCTGCACCGCGGCCAGGCCGACGCCGCCCGAGGCGCCGGTCACGAGCACCAGCTCGTCGGCCACCACGCCGCCCCGCTCGAGCATCCCGGTGGCGGTCCCGTAGGCGATCGGCAGGCACGCCAGCTCGGGGTCGCTCAGCGGGGAGGCGGTCACGTCGTAGACCCGCCCGAGCGGCACCACGACGAGCTCCGCGAACCCGCCGTCCTCCTCGCTGCCCAGCACCGCGGTCAGCCGCGGCGGGTCGGTGGCGAGGTCGAAGGTGCCGGGGTCGACCAGCACCCGCCGACCGACCCACCCGGGGTCGACACCGTCCCCGACGAGGTCGACCCGGCCGACCACGTCGGCGCCCTGGATGCGCGGGAAGGCGACCGGCCCGAGCCAGCCGGCCAGCGCGCCGGGGTCGCCGGGCAGGCCGTAGGCGCCCTCCCGCGTCCAGACGTCGGTGTTGTTGACGGCCGCGGCGGTGACCCGCAGGCGTACGTCGCCGGGGCCCGGGAGCGGGTCGGCCACGTCGCGCAGCTCGACCGCGTCGGGCCCGCCGAACCTGGTCAGCACGGCTGCGCGCACGAGGGACCCCTCTCTGTCCGGGCGTCGTCCGGCACCGGTTCAGTCGGTGCCGGACTCCATCGCGACGTCGTCGAGCCAGCGGTCGCTGGCGTCACCCTCGGCGGCGGGGTTGCGCGAGATCCGCTCGGCTCCCCCGCGCTCCAGCTCGCCGTACAGCGTGCCGTTCTCGACCAGCACCTGGCCCTGGTCGAGCGGCTGGGCGGCGTACAGCTCGAGCTTGGCGCGCGAGTCGGCGATGTCGAGGTTGCGCATCGTCAGCTGCCCGATCCGGTCCACGGGGCCGAACGCGGCGTTGTCGGTGCGCTCCATCGACAGCTTGTCGGGGTGGTAGGAGAACGCCGGGCCGTCGGTGCGCAGGACGGTGTAGTCCTCGCCGCGGCGCAGCCGCAGGGTGACCTCGCCGGTGACCAGCGAGGCGATCCAGCGCTGGATCGACTCGCGCACCATCAGCGCCTGCGGGTCGAGCCAGCGGCCCTCGTAGAGCAGCCGACCGAGCTGGCGGCCCTGGTCGTGGTAGGAGGCGATGGTGTCCTCGTTGTGGATCGCGTTGAGCAGGCGCTCGTAGGCGATGTGCAGCAGCGCGATGGCCGGCGCCTCGTAGATCCCGCGCGACTTGGCCTCGATGATCCGGTTCTCGATCTGGTCCGACATGCCCAGGCCGTGGCGCCCGCCGATCGCGTTGGCCTCCATCACCAGCCGGACCGCGTCGGGGAAGGTCTGCCCGTTGATCGCGACCGGGCGGCCCGCCTCGAAGCGCACGGTGACGTCCTCGGTCTCGATGGCCACCGAGGGGTCCCAGAACTTCACGCCCATGATCGGCTCGACGGTCTCCAGCGAGACGTCGAGGTGCTCGAGGGTCTTCGCCTCGTGGGTCGCGCCCCAGATGTTGGCGTCGGTCGAGTACGCCTTCTCCTTGCTGTCGCGGTAGGGCAGCTCGTGCTCGGTGAGCCACTGGCTCATCTCGTCGCGACCGCCGAGCTCGGAGACGAAGTCGGCGTCAAGCCAGGGCTTGTAGATCCGCAGCTCGGGGTTGGCCAGCAGGCCGTAGCGGTAGAACCGCTCGATGTCGTTGCCCTTGAAGGTCGACCCGTCGCCCCAGATGTCGACGTCGTCCTCGTGCATCGCGCGGACCAGCATCGTGCCGGTGACCGCCCGGCCGAGCGGGGTGGTGTTGAAGTAGGCGCGGCCGCCGGAACGGATGTGGAAGGCGCCGCAGGCGATCGCGGCCAGGCCCTCCTCGACCAGCTGGGTGCGGCAGTCGACGGCGCGGGCGATCTCGGCGCCGTAGAGCAGCGCACGGTCGGGGACACCGGAGATGTCGGGCTCGTCGTACTGGCCGATGTCGGCGGTGTAGGTGCACGGGACGGCACCCTTCTCGCGCATCCAGGCCACGGCGACCGAGGTGTCGAGTCCTCCGGAGAATGCGATCCCGACGCGCTTGCCGGTCGGGAGGGAGGTCAGAACCTTGCTCACTTTAGTTAGCCGTCCTTCGTGGGGTGGGGGTCTCGGGCGGGGTGTGGAGG
>NZ_LR733215.1:2330632-2335692 GCF_902506435.1 Nocardioides sp. AX2bis
GGGTCGGTCGGGTCGGGGTGGGCCAGGTCGAGGAACCGCCGGGCGAGGTCGTCGCCGCCCTGCGGGTCGCGCCCGATGACCAGCACGGTGTCGTCGCCGGCGATGGTGCCGAGCACCTCGGGCAGCTCGGCGCGGTCGAAGGCGGAGGCCAGGAACTGCGCCGCGCCCGGCGGGGTGCGCAGCACCACGAGGTTGGCGCTGGCCTCGGCGCTGACCAGCAGCTCGCCGCACAGCCGGGCGAGCCGCGCGGCGGAGGCCGCGGACTCGGACGGCAGCGAGGGTCGGCGGTCGCCGCCCTCGGCCGGGACGGCGTAGACCAGGGCACCGGCCGGGGTGCGGACCTTCAGCGCGTCGAGCTCGACGAGGTCGCGCGACAGCGTGGCCTGGGTGACGTGGACGCCGGACTCGGCGAGCAGCGCGGCCAGGTCGGCCTGGGACCGCACCTCGTGGTGGGTGACCAGGTCGATGATCCGCTGGTGCCGGGAGTTCTTGGTGGTGGGGCGCAGGGCCGACTCGGTCATGACGCCGCCAGCCCGGAGCGCGTGACGAGCCAGGCCAGCACGGCCTTCTGGGCGTGGCGGCGGTTCTCCGCCTCGTCCCAGACCAGGCTGCGCGGGCCGTCGAGCACCTCGCCGTCGATCTCCTTGCCGCGGTAGGCCGGCAGGCAGTGCAGCACCACGGCGTGCTCGGCGGCACGGGCCAGCAGGTCGGCGGTGAGACGGTGCCCGGCGAAGACCTTCTCGCGGGCCACCGACTCCGACTCCCGGCCCATCGAGACCCAGGTGTCGGTGACGACCACGTCGACACCGGAGACCGCGGCGACGGGGTCGGCCACGGTGGCGACGCTGCCGCCCGTACGGGCGGCGATCGCACCGGCCCGGGCGAGCATCGCGTCGTCCGGGACGTAGCCGTCCGGGGCGCTGACGCGCACGTGCATCCCGGCGGTGGCGCCCGCGAGCAGCCAGGAGCTGCCCATGTTGCAGGCGCCGTCGCCGACGAAGGCGACGCTGAGCCCGGCGAGGGTGCCGAAGCGCTCGCGGACGGTGAGCAGGTCGGCGACCAGCTGGCACGGGTGGAACTCGTCGGTCAGCGCGTTCACGACCGGCACCCCGGCGTGCTCGGCCATCGCGGCGAGGTCGGCCTGGGCGTAGGTGCGCCACACGATCGCGGTGACCTGCCGTCCGAGCACGCGGGCGACGTCGGGCACCGACTCGCGGCGCCCGATCGCTGCCAGCGCCCCGTCGATGAGCATCGGGTGGCCGCCGAGCTCGGCGATCCCGGCGCCGAACGAGACCTGCGTGCGCAGGGTCGGCTTGTCGAAGACCATCGCGACCGAGCGGGGGCCGGCCAGCGGCTTCGCGTCGTACGGCGCGGCCTTGAGCGCGGCCGCCAGGTCGAGCACCTCGGCCTGCTCGGCCGGGTCCAGGTCGTCGTCGGCGAGCAGGTGGCGCAGCCCGGGCCGGGGCGTGGTGGCGGGGGCGACGACAGGGGCGGTCACGCTCACGCCTGCGCCCCGTCGAGGATGTCGGGCCAGGCCGCCACGAACGCCTCGGCGTCGGCCTCGGTGAGCACCAGCGGCGGGGCCAGGCGGACCCGGTCCGGTGTGGTGGCGTTGACGATCCAGCCGCGCTCCTGCGCCGAGGCCACGACGTCGGGCGCCTTCTCGGTGCTCAGCGAGACGCCGATCAGCAGGCCCTCACCGCGGACCTCGGTGACCCGGGCATCGGCGGCGAGCCCGTCGCGCAGGCGGCGGCCGACCCGGTCGGCGTGCGCCATCAGGCCGTCGCCCTCGATGGTGGCGATCACGGCCAGCGCGGCCGCGCAGGCCACCGGGTTGCCACCGAAGGTGGTGCCGTGGTTGCCGGGCTGGAGCAGGTCGGCGGCCGCGCCGGTGGCCACGCAGGCCCCGATCGGGAAGCCGCCGGCCAGGCCCTTGGCCACGGTCACCAGGTCCGGGCGCACGTGCGGCTCGCCGCCGATGCCGGGCAGGTGGTGGGCGAACCAGGCGCCGGGCCGGCCCATGCCGGACTGGATCTCGTCGAGCCACAGCAGCGCGCCGTGCTGCTCGGTGAGCGCGCGGGCGTGGGCGAGGTAGCCCTCGGGCGCGACGTTGACGCCGGCCTCGCCCTGGATCGGCTCGAGCAGGACCGCGGCGGTCTCGTCGGAGACGGCGGCGTCGAGCGCGGCGGTGTCGCCGTACGGCACGAAGGTGACGTGGCCCGGGAGCGGCTCGAACGGCTCCCGGTAGGCGGCCTTCGAGGTGAGCGCCAGGGCGCCCATGGTGCGGCCGTGGAAGCCGTTCTCGGCCACGACGACGTGGGTGCGCCCGGTGCGGCGGGTGAGCTTGAAGGCGGCCTCGACGGCCTCGGCGCCGGAGTTGGCGAGGAAGACCTTCCCGTCGCCGGCGTCCACCAGCCGCAGCAGGGTCTCGGCCAGCTCGACCTGGGGGCCGGTGGTGAAGAAGTTCGAGACGTGGCCCAGCGTGCTCATCTGCTCGTGGACCGCCCCGACCAGCGCCGGGTGGGCGTGGCCGAGCGCGTTGACGGCGATGCCGCCGAGCAGGTCGACGTACTCCGTGCCGCCGGCGTCCCAGACGTGCGCGCCCTCGCCGCGGACGAGGGTGAGCTTGGGCGGGCCGAAGGTGTTCATCACCGCGTCGGCGTAGCGCGCGGTGAGGTCCTCGGTGGGCAGCGGCGGGGTCTGCGTCATCACGCGTCCTTCGGCTGGGGCTTGTGGCGGGCCTTGCGGTACTTCGTCTCGACGCCGGGCAGCACCTGGGTGCCGACGCCCTCGTCGGTGAAGAGCTCGAGCAGGACGGCGTGCGGCTCGCGCCCGTCGACGACGGTCGCGCGCGGGACGCCGTCGCGCACGGCGAGGTGGCAGGCGGCCATCTTGGGCACCATCCCGCTGGCCAGCGTGGGCAGCAGGGCGTGCAGGTTCTCGGGGCTGATCTCGTAGATCAGGTCGTCGCTGGCCGGCCAGTCGCGGTAGAGGCCCTCGACGTCGGTCAGCACGAGCAGCTTCTCGGCGCCGAGCGCCACCGCGAGGGCTGCGGCGGCGGTGTCGGCGTTGACGTTGTGGACCTGGCCGTCGACGTCGGGCGCCACCGAGGAGACGACCGGGATGCGGCCGGCCTCGATCAGGTCCTGGACGGCCTCGGGGCGCACGGACGCGACCTCGCCGACCAGGCCGAGGTCGACCTCCTCGCCGTCGACGACGGTGTTCGTGGCCTCGGCGGTGAACAGGCCGGCGTCCTCCCCGGACAGCCCGACCGCGAGCGGGCCGTGCTCGTTGATCAGCCCCACCAGCTCGCGCTGGACCTGGCCGACCAGCACCATGCGTACGACGTCCATCGCCTCGGGCGTGGTGACCCGCAGGCCGCCGCGGAACTCCGACTCGATGCCGAGCCGGTCGAGCATCGACGAGATCTGCGGACCGCCGCCGTGCACGATGACCGGGCGGAAGCCGGCGAAGCGCAGGAAGGCGATGTCCTCGGCGAAGGCGCGCTTGAGGACGTCGTCGGTCATCGCGTTGCCGCCGTACTTCACCACGACGACCTTGCCGTGGTAGCGCTTCAGCCAGGGCAGGGCCGCGGCCAGGGTCGTGGCCTTCTCGGGGTCGGCCGGCTGCATCTCGGAGAAGACCATGCCGGCGGTGTCGAGGCGCGGGTCGGGCTGGGTCTCGTCGTTCATGGTGGGCTCGCTCATGAGGAGTAGGCGCTGTTCTCGTGGACGTAGGCGTGGGTGAGGTCGTTGGTCCAGACCGTCGCGCGCTCGCCGCCGGACTTGAGGTCGATGGTCACCGTGACCTCGCGGGGCTCGAGGTCGACCTCGGTCGGGTCGGCCTCCGGGGTGCTCTCGCGGCAGACCCAGACCCCGTTGATGGCCACGTCGAGGTCGCCGGGGTCGAAGGTGGCCGCGGTGGTGCCGATGCTGGCCAGCACGCGACCCCAGTTCGGGTCCTTGCCGAAGACGGCGGCCTTGAAGAGGTTGGAGCGGGCCACGCTGCGGCTGACCTCGACGGCCTCGTCCTCGCTGACCGCACCGAGGGTGGTGATCGCGATCTCGTGGTCGGCGCCCTCGGCGTCCTTGAGCAGCTGCAGGGCCAGGTCGGTACAGGCCTGGGTCAGCGCCTCGGTGAAGTCCGGCAGGGCCGGGGTGATCCCGCTGGCGCCGCTGGCCAGGACGGTCACGGTGTCGTTGGTCGACATGCAGCCGTCGGAGTCGAGCCGGTCGAAGCTGACCCGGGTGGCCGCGCGCAGCGCCTGGTCCAGGTCGGCCGCGGGCACCACCGCGTCGGTGGTGAGCACGACGAGCATGGTGGCCAGCTGGGGCGCGAGCATGCCGGCGCCCTTGGCCATCCCGCCGACCGACCAGCCGGCCCCCTCGACGACGACCTGCTTGCTGATCGAGTCGGTGGTCATGATCGCGTGCGCCGCGTCGTCGCCGCCCTGGGGGGCGAGGGCGTCGTACGCCGCGTCGGCGCCGGCGAGCACGGTGCTGCGGTCGTTGGTCAGCCCGATCAGGCCGGTGGAGCAGACGACGACGTCACCGGCGCCGATGCCCGCGCGCTCGGCGACCCGCTCGGCGACCGCGTGGGTCGTGGCGAAGCCCTCCGGGCCGGTGTAGCAGTTGGCGCCGCCGGAGTTGAGGAAGACCGCGCGGACGACACCGTCCTTCACGACCTCCTGGCTCCACAGCACGGGGTTGGCCTTGCACCGGTTGGCGGTGAAGACGCTGGCCGAGTCGTGGGTCGGGCCGTCGTTGACCACGAGAGCCACGTCGCGCGCACCGGTGCTCTTCAGGCCGGCGGCGACGCCGGCGGCCCGGAATCCGGCGGGGTGGGTGATGCTCACGGGGTCTTCCTCTCGGGCTTGCGGCGGTCGCGCTTGCGGTCGTCGGACGGGCGGTCCGGGTCGGCCTCCGGGCGCTCGGGGCGCTCCGGGCGGTCGGGGCGGGCCGGGCGCTCGGGGCGCTCGGGTGCGATGCGGGGCGGCGCGTCCACGACGTCCAGGCCCAGCTCGGTCCACTGCTCGGCGACGACGTCGACGTCTCCGAGCG
>NZ_LR733215.1:2335714-2357996 GCF_902506435.1 Nocardioides sp. AX2bis
GTCCACCACGTCCAGGCCCAGCTCGGTCCACTGCTCGGCGACGACGTCGACGTCTCCGAGCGGCACCAGCAGCCAGTCGTGGTCGACCGTGCCGACGACGCGCACCTCGGCCTCCTCGGGCAGGGCGGCCAGGGCGGTGGCCAGGGCGGCGGGGCGGGCCGAGCCGGCGTCGGGGACGACCTCGTACGCCGCGAACGGGCCCTCGGGCCGCGCCTTGCGCGGGACCGCGCCGGCCGAGCAGACGACGGTGGTCGACTCGGCGGTGGCGGTGATCGACATCAGGGTCGCCGAGCTGACCCAGGACGGCAGGTCGGCGCCGGCGCCGAGGCGCGCGACGGCCAGCTGCTCGACGTGGCGGCGCAGCTCGGTGCTCACGGCGCGATCCCGACCGTCGTCAGCCCGAGGGTCTCCTCGAGGCCGAGCGCGATGTTCATGCACTGCACCGCGGCACCCGCGGTGCCCTTGGCCAGGTTGTCGACGGCACCGACGGCGACCAGGCGCCCGGCGGTCTCGTCGACGGTGACCTGCAGGTGCACGGCGTTCGAGCCGAGCACGGACTGCGTCTGCGGCCACTGCCCCTCGGGCAGCAGGTGCAGGAAGGGCTCGTCGGCGCAGGCCGCGGCGTAGGTCTCCCGGGCCTGTGCAGCGGTGACCCCGGGGCGTACGGGCGCCGAGGCGGTGGCCAGGATGCCGCGCGACATCGGCACGAGCACCGGGGTGAAGCTGACCCGCACCGCGGCCGGGTCGACCGAGCCGTCGGCGGCGAGCAGCCGGGAGAGGTTCTGGGTGATCTCGGGCGTGTGGCGGTGGACGCCGCCCACGCCGTAGGCCGAGGCGTTGCCCATCGTCTCGGAGCCGAGCAGGTGCGGCTTGGCGGCCTTGCCGGCGCCGGAGGTGCCCGAGGCGGCGACCACGACGACGTCGGGGTCGACCAGGCCGGCCGCGACCGCGGGGGCCAGGCAGAGGCTGGAGATGGTCGGGTAGCAGCCGGGCACGGCCACGCGGGTCGTACCGCGCAGGGCCTCACGGCGGCCCGGCAGCTCCGGGAGGCCGTACGGCCAGGTGCCGGCGTGGTCGCCGCCGTAGAACTTCTCCCACTCCCCCGCGTCCTCGAGCCGGAAGTCGGCACCGCAGTCGACGACGAGGACGTCGTCGGCCAGCTGCGCGGCCAGGGGCCCGGACTGCCCGTGCGGCAGCGCCAGGAAGACCACGTCGTGGCCCGCGAGGGTCTCGGCGGTGGTCTCGACGAGCCGGCGGTCGGCGAGCGGGACGAGGTGGGGCTGCAGGGAGCCGAGCAGCTCGCCGGCGTTGGAGCCGGCGGTCAGGGCGCCGATCTCGACGTCGGGGTGCCCGAGCAGGAGCCGCAGCACCTCTCCCCCGGCGTAGCCGCTGGCGCCGGCGACGGCGATGCGTGTGGTCATGTCGCATGACTATACACAGGGTCGTATGACTATGCGAGCCGAGATGACGCTTGCGGCGCCTCGAGATGACGCTCGCGGACATCCGGGCCGGGGCCTAGCGTGGCACCGGTGACCTCCCCGCGACTCACCCACCCGACGCACCTCGACCACCTGCGACGCGAGACGTCACGGTTGCGGGACGTGCTTGCGCACGCCGACCCGGCCGCACCGGTCCCGGCCTGTCCGGCCTGGACCGCCGGCGACCTGCTGTGGCACCTCGGCGGCGAGGTCCAGCACCGGTGGGCCTGGGTGGTCGAGCACCGGCCGCAGGACCCCGAGGACGGGTACGCCCCGCCGACGCGACCCGACTCGGTCACCGGGCTGCTGGAGGTGCTCGACGAGGCTTCTGCGCGGCTCGTGACCGGTCTCCGCGATGGCGACCCGGCGGAACCGGCGTGGACGTGGGCCGACGACGAGGCGGACCGGACGCTCGGCTTCATCGCCCGCCGTCAGGCGCTCGAGGCACAGGTCCACCGCCTGGACGCCGAGCAGGTGGTCGGAGACGTACGCCCGCTGGACCCGGCGCTGAGCGCCGACGGCGTCGAGGAGGTGCTCGCGGTGATGTACGGCGGCTGCCCGCCGTGGGGGCGGTTCGAGCCCGGCCCGACCTGGGTCCGCTGGGACCTGACCGACACCGGTGACGAGCTGTGGACACGGCTCGGGCTCTTCGGCGGCACCTCACCCGACGGCAGTCGCAGCTACACCGACGAGGACGACCTGGCCCTGGTCGGCGAGCCGGGGCCGTCCGCCTCGCTCGTGGTGAGCGGCACCGCGGCCGCGCTGCAGGCCTGGCTGTGGCACCGGACCGACGACGCCGGCGTCACCGTCTCCGGCGACGAGGACGCGTACGCCCGGCTGGCCGGGATCCTGCGCCAGCCGATCGACTGACCGCGCCGCAACCGTCATCTCGACGCGCCGCGGGCGTCATCTCGGCTGTCCGCGACCGTCATCTCGGCTGTCCGCGAGCGCCATCTCGGCTAGCGCTGGACGGCGCCGCACTCCGCCGCGGCGACCGCGACGGCGGCGTCGCGGGCGGCGCCGGTCTCCTGCTCGGTCAGGGTCCGGTCACCGGCGCGGAAGCGCAGGGCGAAGGCCAACGAGCGCTTGCCGGCCCCCACCTGCTCCCCGGTGTAGACGTCGAAGAGCCGCAGCGACTCGAGCAGGTCGCCCGCGCCGCGCCGCAGCGCGTCGGCCACGTCGGCGGCCGGGACGGTGTCGTCGACCAGCAGCGCGACGTCCTCCTTGGCCACGGGGAAGTCCGACAGGACCGGCGCGACCACGACGTCGACGGCGTGGGCGAGCAGGACGTCGAGGTCGACCTCGGCGGCCACGGTCCGGGCCGGCAGACCCAGGTCGCGGCAGACCCGCGGGTGCAGCTCGCCGGCGTGCCCGACCGACGTCGACCCGATCAGCAGCTCGGCGCAGCGGCCGGGGTGCCACGGAGCGCGCTGCGCCGCCCGGGCGACCAGCTCGAGGCCGAGGACACCGGCGACGGTACGCACCGACGCGACCGCGTCGGACCAGTCGGCGACCCGGCCCGGGCCCCACCAGCCCTCGCGCTCACGACGGCCGGTCATCGCCACGACGAGGTGCAGCGGCTGGTCCGGCAGGGCGGCGTCCAGCGCGGCGACCTCGTCGGGCGTCGGGCGGTGGGCGACGCCGTGGATCGGGGTCGGGCCGCCGCCGCGGGGCAGCGTCACGGTGCCGGTCTCGAAGATCGCGAGGTCGGTGGCGCCGCGACCCAGGTTGCGGGCCACCGTCTCGAGCACGCCGGGCAGCAGCGTCGTCGCCATCGCGGGGCGCTCGGCCGAGAGCGGGTTGGCCAGCCGGAGCACGGCACGGCGCTCGTCGTCGGCCGGCAGGCCCAGCTTGTCGAGGTCGGCCTCGCCCAGGAACGGGAAGGTGATCACCTCGACGTGGCCGGCACCGGCCAGCGCCCGCCCGACCCGACGACGCAGCTGCTGGCCGCGGGTCAGCCCGCGTCCAGCCGGCGGCGTCGGCAGCACCGAGGGCACGGTGTCGTAGCCGACGACCCGGGCGACCTCCTCGACGAGGTCGTAGGGGTCGGAGAGGTCGGGGCGCCACGGCGGCGGGACGACGCTGAGCACGCCGGCGCCGTCGGCCACCTCGCAGCCGACCGCACGCAGGTGCGTGGCGGCGGTGGTCTCGTCGACGTCCATCCCGGTGACCCGCGCCGCGAGGTCGCGGGCGATCGTGATCGGCGGCGCCTGCGGCGCCTTGCCGACGACGGTGACGCCGGGCTCGGTGGTGCCTCCGGCGTACGTCGTCAGCAGCTCGACCACCCGGTCGGCCGCAGCCTCGCAGATCGTCGGGTCGACCCCGCGCTCGTTGCGCTTGCCGGCCTCGGAGGTGATCTTGTGGCGGCGCCCGGTGCGGAACATCGAGGTGGCGTCCCAGTGTGCCGACTCGACCAGCACCCGGGTCGTGGTCGCGGACATCTCGGTGGTCTGCCCGCCCATCACGCCGCCGAGACCGATGATCCCGGAGTCGTCGACGACCACGAGGTCGTCGGTCGCCAGCGCACGGACGGTGCCGTCGAGGGTGGTCAGCCGCTCGCCGTCGCGGGCGCGGCGCACGCCGACGGCGCCGGTGAGGCGGTCGGCGTCGTAGCCGTGGATCGGGCGGCCGGTCTCGAGCATCACGTAGTTGGTGACGTCGACGGCGACCGAGACCGAGCGCATCCCGGCCAGGGCCAGGCGACGCGCCATGAAGGTCGGGGTCGGGGCGGCCGGGTCGATCCCGGAGACGGTCCGGGCCACGAAGACCGGGCAGCCGACCTCGTCCTCGACGCGCACCGGGTGGCCGGCGTCGTCGGCCGGGGGCACCTCGCGCAGGCACGGGTCGTGGAAGGCCGACGCCGGCAGGTCGTAGGCCAGCGCGGCGTCGCGGGCGACCCCGCGCAGCGAGAGGGCGTAGGCCCGGTCGGGGTTGATCTCGAACTCGATGACCTCCTCGTCGAGGCCGAGCAGCCCGCGCGCGTCCTGGCCGGGCTCGCCGGCCCCGGCCGGGAGGACGACGATGCCGTCGGCCGAGCCGTAGGAGTCGGCGGGCAGGCCGAGCTCGGCGGCCGAGCAGATCATCCCGGCCGAGACGTGCCCGTAGGTCTTGCGGGCAGCGATCGCGAAGTCGCCCGGGAGCACCGCGCCGGGCAGCACGACGACCACCAGGTCGTCGACGCCGAAGTTGTGGGCGCCGCAGACGATGCCCTGGGGCTCGCCGGTGCCGTTGGCGTCACCGACGTCGACGGCGCACCAGTTGATGGTCTTGCCGTTCTTCTGCGGCTCGGGCTCGGCCGACAGCACGCGACCGACGACCAGCGGGCCGGTGACCTGCTCGCCGGGGCGCTCGATCGCCTCGAGCTTGAGCCCGAGGGCGGTGAGACGGCGCGCGAGGTCGTCGGTGGTCACGTCGGCCGGCAGGTCGACGTGCTCGCGGATCCAGGAGACGGGGGCCTTCATCGGTCCTAGAGCTCCGTTCCGAACGCGGCGGAGTACCGCACGTCGCCCTCGAAGATGTCGCGCAGGTCCTCTGCGCCGTGGCGGAACATGAACGACCGGTCGATGCCCATGCCGAAGGCGAAGCCGGTGAAGACCTCGCTGTCGACGCCGCAGGCGGTCAGCACCCGCGGGTTGACCACGCCGCAGCCGCCCCACTCGATCCAGCCCTCGCCCTTGCAGGTGCGGCACGACGACACCGCGGGCTCGTCGCCGCGGCACACGAAGCAGACCAGGTCGACCTCGGCCGACGGCTCGGTGAAGGGGAAGTACGACGGGCGGAAGCGCGTCGTGATGCCCTCGCCGAACAGCTGGGTCGCGAAGTGGTCGAGGGTGCCCTTGAGGTGGGCCATCGAGATGCCGCGGTCGACCACGAGCCCCTCGACCTGGTGGAACATCGGGCTGTGGGTGGCGTCGTACTCGTCGGTGCGGAAGACTCGGCCCGGGCAGATCACGTAGATCGGGGGCTCGCGGGTCAGCATCGTGCGGGCCTGGACCGGCGAGGTGTGGGTGCGCAGCACGACGTGGTGGTCGGCCGGCTCGGTCCAGAAGGTGTCCTGCATGGTGCGCGCCGGGTGGTCCGGGCCGAGGTTCAGCGCGTCGAAGTTCAGCCACTCGGCCTCGACGACGGGGCCCTCGGCGACCTCCCAGCCCATCGCGACGAACAGGTCGCCGATGTGCTCGCTCATCAGCGTGATCGGGTGCCGGCCCCCGCGCGCGACGCGGTCGGCGGGCAGCGTCACGTCGACGGCCTCCTCGACCAGGGCGCGCGCCTCGTGGGCGGCCTCCAGCTCGGTCGTGCGGGCGGCGAGGGCCTGGTTGACCGCGCCCCGGGCCTGGCCGACACGGCGGCCGGCGTCCTTGCGGGCCTGGGGCGGCAGCGCCCCGATCTCGCGGTTGGCCAGCGCCAGCGGCGACCGGTCGCCGGTGTGGGCGGTCCGGACCACCTTGAGGGAGTCGAGGTCGTCGGCGGCGGCGATGGCGACCAGGGCGGCCTCACGGGCCTCGTCGACCTGCTCAGCGCCCAACGGGGTCACCTCCACGGGGTCGTAGTCGGTGTTGGGTCCGGACATGGGGTCGAGTCTAGGAAGCCGGCGGCCCGCGCCGCGACCGGGTTGTCCCGGCGCCTCAGCCGGCGCCTCAGCCGGCGGCGTCCTCGTCGTACGCGGGCCAGCGCACGACCAGCCGGGCGCCGCCGCCAGGTGCGTCGCCGATCGTCACCGACCCGCCGTGCGCGCGGGTGAGCCCGTGGACGATGTAGAGCCCCAGCCCGGAGCCGCCGCGCGCCCCGCCCTTCCAGAACTTGGTGAACACCTGCGGCCGGAGCGCCGGCGGGATCCCGTCCCCCTCGTCGTCGACGACGAGCACCACCCCCGGCCCGTCGTCGGCCGCCGCAGTGAGGGAGACGCGCACGGTGCCGGCGCCGTGGCGCACGGCGTTCTCGACCAGGTTGGTCACCACCTGGGTCAGCTTGTCGGGGTCGGCCAGCACCGCGGGCAGGTCGTCGCCGACGTGCAGCTCGACGGGGGTCGCGGTGCCGGCGCGCACCGACTCGACCACCCGGGTCACGAGGACCTCGGCCTGGCAGGGCCGGGCGTGCAGCTGCAGGCGCCCGGTGTCGATCCGCGCCACGTCGAGCAGTTCGGTGATCAGCCGGCTCAACCGGTCTGCGTCGCTGCTGACGGTGTGCAGCATCAGCTTCTTCTGCTCGTCGCCCAGCTTGTCCCAGCGGTTCAGCAGGGCCTGGACGAAGCCCTTCACCCCGGTCAGCGGGGAGCGGAGCTCGTGCGCCACCGTCGCCACGAGGTCGGAGCGGTCGCGGTCCAGCCGGGCCCGGCCGCGACCGGAGCGCAGGACGACCGCGACCTCCTCGACCGGTGCCCCCCGCACGGCCCGGTGCAGCCGGGCGGTGAGCAGCACCTCCTCGCCGTCGGGCAGCAGGACGGAGCGCTCGGGCACCCCGGTGCGCGAGCCGAGACCGTCGTAGGGCCGGCAGCAGGCGTACCAGTCGTGGCCGTCGGCGTCGCGCAGCCCGAGCACCTCGGCCAGCTCGAGGCCGACCAGCGAGGCGGCGTCCCGGCCCAGCATCCGCGCGGCCACCGCCGACACGGCGCTCACGCGACGGTCCGCCCCGGCCAGCACCACCCCGTCGGGCAGCAGGTCGAGCGGGTCGGTGGTCGCCACGCCGCCCACCCTAGGAGGGCGCGTCCTGGCGGACGGCGGGGCGGCCTGGGGGGCGGCCGGCGGGCAGACCGGCGGGCGCTACCGGCGTCGCTGGGCCGTCGCGGAGGCGTAGAGGCACAAGGTGGCCGCCGAGGCGAGGTTCAGGCTCTCGGCGCGGCCGTGGATCGGGATCCGTACCCGGTGGTCGGCCAGTGCGGCCAGCGCGTCGTCGAGGCCGTGGGCCTCGTTGCCGAGCAGCCAGGCCGTCGGGCGGGCCAGCAGGGCCCCATCGGAGCCGTCGGAGCCGCCGCGGGCGGCCTCGCGGGCGGCGTCCTCGAGCTCGGCCAGGTCCAGCTCGCCGGCCCCGTCGGCGGCCAGCACCGTCAGGCCGGCGGCGCGGGCCGCCTCGACGGCACGTACGGGGTCGGGCTCGACGGCGACCGGCACGTGGAAGGCCGAGCCGGCGCTGGCGCGCAGCGTCTTGGGGTTGTGCAGGTCGACGGCGTCACCGGCGAGCACGACGGCGTCGCCGCCGGCGGCGTCGGTGGTGCGCACGATGGTGCCGGCGTTGCCGGGGTCGCGGACCTCGGCGCAGAGCGCGACCAGGCGGGAACCGGGCACGACGTGCTCCAGGGGCCGGTCGAGCAGCCGGCAGACGGCGACCAGTCCGGCCGGGGTGACGGCCTCGGTCAGCGAGGCCATCGCGCGGTCGTCGACCAGCGTGACGGTCGGCCCGGCGGCCCCGCCGAGCAGGGCGTCGAACCGGCGTACGGCCTCGGGCGTGACGAAGACCTCGACCACGCGGCCGTCGACGGTGAGCGCGGCCTCGAGGGCCTGGGGGCCCTCGGCGAGGAACAGCCGCCGCTCGGTGCGTACCGAGCGGCGGCTGAGCCGACGTGCGTCCTTGACCCGCGCGTTGCCGGCGGCCAGGGGGGTGGTGCTCAGGCCGAGGCCTCGGCGCGCGGGGCGTTCACGTCGTCGGGCAGCGCCTCGCGGGCGGTGGCGACGAGGGCGCTGAACGCGGCCGGCTCGTTGACGGCCAGCTCGGCGAGGATCTTGCGGTCGACCTCGACACCGGCCAGGCCGAGGCCCTGGATGAAGCGGTTGTAGGTCATGCCCTCCGCGCGGGCGGCGGCGTTGATCCGCTGGATCCACAGACGACGGAAGTTGCCCTTGTTCTTGCGGCGGTCGTTGTAGCTGTAGACCAGGGAGTGGGTGACCTGCTCCTTGGCCTTGCGGTACAGGCGCGACCGCTGGCCGCGGTAACCGCTTGCCCGGTCGAGGGTGGTACGGCGCTTCTTCTGGGCGTTGACTGACCGCTTGACGCGTGCCATGAGGGGTGCTCCTTAAGTTCTTCGGTGGCCGGGTCGGGGACGGACCCGGCCGGTGGGGGCGAGGGTCAGAGACCCAGCAGCTTCTTGGCGCGCGGGACGTCGTTCGCCGCGACCTCGGTCGTGCCGGACAGGCGACGCGTGACCTTGGAGGACTTCTTCTCCAGGTTGTGGCGCTTGCCGGCCTTCTCGCGGCGGATCTTGCCCGAGCCGGTGACCCGGAACCGCTTGCTGGCGCCCGAGTGGGTCTTGTTCTTCGGCATGGTGCTTCTCCTCCAGGGGGTAGCAGGCGTCGTGGTGCGCGCCTGTCTGGCCGGGAACGCCCCCGGCCGGTGGCTGTGTGTGCGGTCTGTGGTCGAGGACCTCGCGGTCCTCAGGCCTCGATCTCGGGGTCGAGGTTCTCCGAGCGCCCGCGCTCCTTGGCGACCGTGCTCCGCCCGGCGTTCGCGGCGGTCCGCTCGGCCTTGTCCTCGGCCTCCTCGGCGGCCCGGTCGGCCATCTCCTTCTCCTTCTCGACCCGCAGCTGGTTCTTGGCCTCGGCCTTCTTGCGGTGCGGGCCCAGGACCATGACCATGTTGCGGCCGTCCTGCTTGGGCGAGGACTCCACGAAGCCGAGCTCGGCGACGTCCTCGGAGAGGCGCTGCAGGAGCCGGAAGCCCAGCTCGGGGCGGTGCTGCTCGCGACCGCGGAACATGATCGTGATCTTGACCTTGTCGCCGGCGGCCAGGAACCGGACCACGTGACCCTTCTTGGTCTCGTAGTCGTGACCGTCGATCTTCGGGCGGAGCTTCATCTCCTTGATCACGACGTTGGTCTGGTTCCGTCGTGCCTCACGGGCCTTCTGGGCGTTCTCGTACTTGAACTTCCCGTAGTCCATGAGCTTGCAGACCGGCGGGCGGGCGGTGGGCGCGACCTCGACCAGGTCGAGGTCGGCCTCCTGGGCCAGACGCAGGGCCTGGTCGGTCGGCACGATGCCGACGGTCTCGCCGTTGGGTCCGACGAGGCGGACCTCGGGTACCCGGATCCGGTCGTTGATGCGCAGCTCGGTGCTGATGAGTCCTCCAGTGGGTCAGGGGCACGGAGGCTCTCCCCCGCCGCGGGCGCACGCACGAGGCGTACGGCCCGGAGACGAGAAATGGCTCCCGCTCGGACCAAGCGGAAGCCAGTGACCACACCGACACCCGGAGGTGTCGCGACCGGTCGGGAGGGACGCTGGTGCGTCCCGGCTCGACCGAGCCGGTGGACCGGACCCGACGACCTGGGCGGTGGTGGCCGCGTGCGGTCGGTGCGGGTGGGAGTCGGTGTTGCCGTGACCCCGCTTGTAGATCGTGGTGGTCCGCAGCTCGCACTGCTTCCCACATCGATCGGTCAACGCAAGACCTTAGCGGATCATTCCGGCACCGGCGAATCCCCCGGGCCGTCCGGGGAGGCGCCGACCCACGCCAGTCTGCCGTCGACCCGCACCAGGCGCCAGCCGGCGGCGACCGCCTCGAGGTCCGGGCCGGTCAGGACGTACGGCGCGGGGCCGGCGAGGTCGACCGCGAGCGCCGCGGCGCCCTCCTGCAGGGCGGCCGTCGCCGCGGTGGCGGCGGTCACCGGGACCGGACGCGCCTGCGGGTCCCACGCGGCCATCGCGTCGGCGCCGGTGAAGGCCAGCAGGGCCGTACGCCCGTCGGCACCGGTGACCAGGACGGCCGCCATGTCGCTGGACTTGTCGTGTGCGAGACCGGCCTCGTCGACCTCGACCTCGCCGAGGACCGCGACCACGGGGACCAGGAGCCGGGCGCCGGCCAGCAGTCCGAGCACCTCGGTGGCGGGCACGCGGCCCTGCGCCCGGGCGTCCAGCGCGGCACGCAGCACCGGGTCGGGCGCGCCGTCGTCGTCGGCGAAGCCGGGGTCCGGGATGTCGCGGGAGGTCACCGCCCCATTCTCCCCCGTGACCGCGACGCGCGACCGCCACCCGGTCCACCGTGACTCGTCCCACTTATCTGATCAAAGTCGAGTGTCTTACTTGTGTTTGGCTCACCGGGCCCGTAGAACTGGCGCCCATGTCCACCTCCCAGACCGTCGTCGTGACCCCGACGACCGACCGCCGCGACCGTGACACCCGCCGCGGTCCCCGACTCTCGTCCCTGCGCCGGTGGGTCTCGCCGGTGGCGATCATCGCCACCTGGCAGGTCCTGAGCACGACCGGCGTCCTCGCCGAGGACACCCTCGCCGCACCGACGACGATCTTCGCCGGCGCCGTCGAGCTGGCCCGCACCGGCGAGCTGCAGTCGGCCACCCTCGTCTCGCTGCAGCGGGTCGGCCTCGGCTTCGTGATCGGCGCCTCGGTCGCGCTGGTGCTGGCCGTGGTGGCCGGGCTCAGCCGGATCGGCGACGACGCCGTGGACCCGCCGATGCAGATGCTGCGCACGCTGCCCCACTTCGGGCTGATCCCGCTGTTCATCCTGTGGATGGGCATCGGCGAGGCCCCCAAGCTGGCGCTGATCGCGATGGGCGTGTGCTTCCCGCTCTACCTGAACACCGTCGCCGGCATCCGCAGCGTCGAGGCCAAGATGCACGAGGCCGCGCGGTCGATGGGGCTGAGCTGGTCCCAGCGGCTGCGGCACGTCGTGCTGCCCAGCGCGCTCCCCCAGGTGCTGGTCGGGCTCCGCCAGGCCCTGGGCATCGCCTGGCTCTCGCTGATCGTCGCCGAGACCATCAGCGCCGGCGACGGGCTCGGCTACCTGATCAACCGCGCCCGCGAGTTCTCCCAGACCGACGTGATCGTCGTCGGGCTGGCCGTCTACAGCCTCCTGGGCCTGCTCACCGACGCGATCGTCCGCCTGCTCGAGAGGAAGGCCCTGACATGGCGCGCCTGAACCCCTTCACCCGTATGCCCCCCGCCCCCACGACCACCACGACCACCACCGCCACGCCCACGACCACCGGGGTGGGCGCCGACGACGCCGCCCACCCCGGCCCGGGACCGCGACCCGGCCCCCCGGTGGCCCGGGTCCGCGGCCACCACCGCTCCTTCGGCAACCTGCAGGTGCTCCGGTCGGTCGACCTCGACGTCGCCCCGGGCGAGTTCGTGGCCCTGCTGGGCCGCAGCGGGTGCGGCAAGTCGACGCTGCTGCGCAGCCTGGCGCACCTCGACCCGGTCCCCGCCGGCGAGGTCCAGGTCACCGGCCGCTCGGCCGTCGCCTTCCAGGAGCCGCGGCTGCTGCCCTGGCGCAGCGTCCACGAGAACGTGGCGCTGGCGCTGCTCAACGGCGAGCAGCGCGCCCAGCGCCACGACCTGGCGGCCGCGACCCTGCGCGAGGTCGGCCTGGAGGAGAAGGCGCAGATGTGGCCGCGCCAGCTCTCCGGGGGCCAGGCCCAGCGCGCATCGCTGGCCCGCGCCCTCGTCAGCAGTCCCGACCTGCTCCTGCTCGACGAGCCGTTCAGCGCGCTCGACGCGCTGACCCGGATCGAGATGCACCAGCTGGTCATCCAGCTCTGGCGCCGCCACGCGATGGCGGTGCTGATCGTGACCCACGACGTGGACGAGGCGCTCGCGCTGGCCGACCGCGTCGTCGTGCTCGACGGCGGCCGCGTGGCCGACACCTGGTCGGTCGACCTGCCGCGCTCCGAGCGCACCCCCGAGCACCCCGAGATCGCCCCGCTGCGCGCCGAGGTGCTGCACACCCTGGGCATCCGGCCCACCCCGCCCAACCCCCACGTACGTCCCCCGCCCGCCCCCGCCTGGCAGCCGTCGCCGGCGGCCTCGCCGCCGTCCTGGTCCCGGCCCTGCTCGCCGGCTGCTCGGCCAGCGCCACCGGCAACGAGGAGGCCCTGAACGAGGACGGCTCGGTCGACCTCTCGAAGGTCACCCTGATCGTCGGCGACCAGCGGGGCGGGTCCAAGGCCCTGCTGACCGCGGCCGGCCTGCTCGACGACGCGGAGTACAACGTCGAGTTCAAGGAGTTCACCTCCGGTCCCCCGCTGCTCGAGGCGCTCGGCGCCGGCTCGGTGCACGTCGGCGGGGTCGGCAACACCCCGCCGCTGTTCGCCGCCGCGGCCGGCCGTGACTTCCAGGTCGTCCAGGCCGCCACCTACGGCGGTCGCGGCGACGCGATCGTGGTCCCGGAGGACTCCGACGTCGACGAGGTCGCGGACCTCGACGGCGCCACCATCGCCGTGGCCGAGGGCAGCTCGGCCAACTACCACCTGCTGGCCCAGCTCGCGGAGGCCGGCATCGACTACGAGGACGTCGAGATCAAGAACCTCCAGCCCGCCGACGCCCTGGGCGCCTTCGAGGGCGGGTACGTCGACGCGTGGGCGATCTGGGAGCCGTACACCTCCCAGGCCGAGCAGGACGCCGGCGCCCGGGTCATCGCCGACGGCGAGACGCTGGCCAACGGCTACAACTTCCAGGCCGCCTCCACCGAGGCGATCGAGGACGAGGCGACCGCGGCCGCGCTCGAGGACTACGTCTCCCGCGTCGCCGAGGCCCAGGTCTGGGCGACGACCCACCAGCAGGAGTGGGCCGACGCCTGGTCCTCCGAGACCGGGCTGGCGCCCGAGATCACCCTGGCCGCGGTGAAGAACCGCGACGTCGAGGTCGTCCCGATCGACGACGCCCTGGTGGCCTCGGAGCAGGAGATGGCCGACGCCTTCGACGGCGCCGGCCTGATCCCCGAGCAGGTCGACGTCACGCCCTTCTTCTCCGACCGCTACGACGAGTCGAGCCTCGCCGCGGCGGAGGGTGCGCGCTGATGGCCGCCGTCCACTGGTTCCTGCCCACCTCCGGCGACAGCCGCTCCCTGGTCGGCGCCGGCCAGGGCGTCCCCGGTGACGTGCGCACCGGCCTCGGCGAGACCCTGGACCCGCAGGACGGGTTCCGGGCGCCGTCGATCGACTACCTGGCGCAGGTCGCCCGGACCGCCGAGGACCTCGGGTTCACCGGCGTCCTCACCCCCACCGGCACGTTCTGCGAGGACGCCTGGCTGACCACGGCCGCCCTGCTGCGCGAGACGACCCGCCTGAAGTTCCTGGTCGCCTTCCGCCCCGGGGTCGTCAACCCGGTGCTGGCCGCGCAGATGGCGGCGGCCTACCAACGCATCTCCGGCGGCCGGCTGATGCTCAACGTCGTCACCGGCGGCGAGCCGCGCGAGCAGGCACGCTTCGGCGACTTCGCCTCGAAGGACGAGCGGTACGCCCGGACCGGGGAGTTCCTCGACGTCGTGCGCGGCACCTGGGAGCAGGCGCCGTTCGACTACGACGGTGCGCACTTCTCGGTACGCGGCGCCGTGGTCAGCGGCGGGATCGACCCGGTGCCGCCGGTCTACTTCGGCGGGTCCTCGGAGCCGGCCGGCGCGGTCGCGGCCCGCAGCGCGGACGTCTACCTCACCTGGGGCGAGCCCCGCGAGCAGGTGGCCGCCAAGATCGCCTGGATGCGCGAGCTCGCGGCGCGCGAGGGCCGCACGCTGCGCTTCGGCCTGCGCATCCACACGCTGTCGCGCGACACCCACGAGGCGGCCTGGGCCCACGCCCAGGGCTGGCTCGACGGGCTCGACCCGGCCGCGGTGGAGAAGGCGCAGGCCGCGCTCGCGCAGAGCGAGTCCACCGGCCAGCAGCGCATGTCGGCGCTGCGTGCGGGGCGCCACGACGCGCCACGCGACGCCCGCGACCTCGAGGTGGAGCCAGGCCTGTGGGCCGGGGTCGGCCTGGTCCGCGGCGGGGCCGGCACCGCCCTGGTCGGCAGCCACGACGAGGTGGCCGAGCGGCTGGCCGACTACCACGCGCTCGGGATCGACGAGTTCATCCTCTCCGGCTACCCGCACGTGGAGGAGGCGTACTGGTTCGCGGAGGGGGTGATGCCACGGCTGCGCCGCCGTGGCGTCCTCGACCGCGAGCCCGCGGGGCTGGCCGCCGTCGGCTGAGCCGAGGTCAGGCTGGGCCGCCCACCGGGTCGTCCGGGCGCGGGGCTGGGGAGCCCTGCGCCCGGGCGGCCGTTCCTGCGCCTGGGGTGTGGGGTGCTGTCGGGGCGGCGCCATTGCGGACTGGTGACGCATTACCCACCGGTAACCCTGCAGGACCGCGCAATTGCGCCCGTACGACAGCTCGCGCTGCGGGCCCGCCCGCGCACCACCGCCCGGACGCCCGCCGCTGTGCCACGCTGGAGACATGGACAACGCGACGTGGCTGGCACTGACCGTGACCCTGACGCTCGTCGGGGCGGTCCTCACCTGGGTGGCCTACCGGCGTCGCGGGCTGCCCTCCGCGATGCTCGTCGCCGGCGTCACGGTGCTCGTGCCGGCCGCCTACCTGACCCGCACGCTGCGGATGCTGACCGAGGTCGTGGACGCGGTCGCCGGGTGGGCGACCTCGCTCGTGCTCTCCCCCACCGTCTGGGCCGGGATCGTCATGGCCGGTCTGGGCGTGCTGCTCATCGCCGGCTCCCGCGCGCTCGCCGCCCGCGGCATCGGTGCCCGCCGTCGGGGCGTCCCTCGCGGGACGACCGCAGCAACGGCTCCTGCCGCCGCACCGGCGGGCCGCGAGCGTCCCCGCGTCGGTGCCGGCCGGAAGCCGGAGCCGGCCCCCGCCGTGGACGACGAGCTGGCCGACATCGAGGCGCTGCTCAAGCGTCGCGGCATCTCCTGACCGCCCCAGCCGGCCCAGCCGCCGCAGCGGCCGCTCAGCGGTCGATGACCGCGCGCAGCTCCCGTACGGCCCGGCGCGAGCGCGCCCCGTCGCTGCCCTGGATCGCCAGGACCGACACGGTGCCCCCGTCGGAGAGGTCCAGCACCGCCCACGGCGAGCCCGGCGCGAGGTGGATCCCGACGACCTGCTCCCACGCCAGGCGGTGCCGGCGGTAGCCGTTGACGACGGTCAGCCCGGCTTCCTCGGCCCGCACCCGGCTGCGCACCAGGGAGTAGATCGTGGCCATCGCCAGCAGGGTCAGCGCGATCACGGTGCCGCGCTGGAAGGTGGTGAACGAGGCCCGGGTGGGGTCGTCGAAGGAGAACCAGGCGCCCGCACCGACCGCGAGCAGCGCCGCCATCGCCACCAGCCCGGCGATCCGGGGCCCGAGCGGGCGGTAGGTCCGCGGCAGCGACGGTGCGCCGGCCATCAGAGGCGGCAGGCGTGGATGTCGGTGGTGAGGATCCCGCGGGCGCCGAGGCTCCACAGCTCGTCCATCAGGCGCTGCGCACCGGCGCGTGGGACCATCGCCCGCACCGCGACCCAGCCGTCCTTGTGCAGCGGCAGCACGGTCGGGCTCTCGATGCCGGGCGTCAGCGCGACGGCGGCGTCGACGTGGGCGTCCTCGATGTCGTAGTCCATCATCACGTAGCTGCGGGCCATCAGGACGCCCTGCAGCCGGCGCCGGAAGATCTCCGAGCCGTCGGCGCGGTGGCCGGGCCGGGTCACCAGGACCGCCTCGGACTCCAGGATCGGCTCGCCGAAGGTCTCCAGGCCGGCCTGGCGCAGCGTGCTCCCGGTCTCGACCACGTCGGCGACGACGTCGGCGACGCCCAGCGCGATGCTCGACTCGACCGCGCCGTCGAGCCGGGTCACCGTCGCCTCGATGCCGCGCTCGGCGAGGAAGGCCCCGACGACCCCGGTGTACGAGGTCGCGATCCGGGCCCCTTGCAGCTCCTCCACCGAGGTGAAGCGGCCGATCGGGCCGGCGAAGCGGAAGCGGCTGCGACCGAAGCCCAGCGCCAGCAGCTCCTCGGCCTTGGCACCCGAGTCCAGCAGCAGGTCGCGGCCGGTGATGCCGATGTCGAGGGTGCCCTCCCCGACGTAGAGCGCGATGTCACGCGGACGCAGGTAGAAGAACTCGACGCCGTTCTCGACGTCGCTCAGGGTCAGCTGCTTGGTGTCGTCGCGCTGGCGGTAGCCGCACTCGCGCAGGATCTCGGTCGCCGACAGCGACAGCGAGCCCTTGTTGGGCACGGCGATCCGCAGCGGGACGCCCTCGGTGGTGGTCGACATGGGGGTGCGGGTCCGTCCTGGGGATCAGAGGTGGATCAGAGGTGGGCGTAGACGTCGTCGAGGGTCAGTCCGCTGGCGATCAGCAGCACCTGCGCGTGGTAGAGCAGCTGGCTGACCTCCTCGGCGGTCCGCTCGGGGCCCTCGTGCTCGGCCGCCATCCAGGACTCCGCGGCCTCCTCGACCAGCTTCTTGCCGATGGTGTGGACGCCCGCGTCCAGCTCGGCCACGGTCCCGGAGCCGGCCGGTCGGGTGCGGGCCTTCTCGCTGAGCTCGGCCCACAGGCCCTCGAAGGTCTTCACGGCGGACCAGACTACGGCGTGCCCGCCCCCACCCGGGACCTGGGCGACCGGGACGGCCGCCGACCTGGGCGATGATCGCGGGGTGAGCGACCCGGACGGCCCCGACCTGACCGCCCTCGCCTGGCCGCGGGCCACCGAGCGGCTCCGGCTGCGCCCGCTGCTGCCGGCCGACGTCCCGGCCCTGCACCGTTATCGCAGCCGCGACGACGTCGCGTTCTGGCTGGGGGCGGCCGCGGGTACGCCCGAGGACCTCGCCGCGCGCTTCCTGGGGCCGGGCCGGGCCGGGCGCACCCTGGTCGTGGAGCACGACGACGTCGTGGTCGGCGACCTGATGCTGCGGGTGCAGGACGGCTGGGCCCAGGCCGAGGTGGCCGGTGCGGCCGGCTCCGGCGAGGCCGAGCTCGGATGGGTGCTGGACCCCGCGTACGGCGGTCGCGGGCTGGCGACCGAGGCCGTGCGCGCGCTGCTCGACGTCGCCTTCGACGGTCTGGGCGTGCGCCGGGTCACGGCCTCCTGCTTCGCCGCGAACGTGGCCTCCTGGCGCCTGATGGAACGGGTCGGCATGCGGCGCGAGGCCGAGCACGTCGCCGACTCGCTGCACCGTGAGCTCGGCTGGCTCGACGGGCTGGTCTACGCCCTGCTCGCCGAGGAGCGGCGCTCGTGACGCGCCGCGCGCCGAGTCAGGCCCGGTCGAGCCCGCGCAGCACGATCGCGGTGGTCAGGGCGGCCGCGGTGGCCTCGTACCCCTTGTCCTCGCTCGAGCCCTCGAGCCCGGCCCGGTCGATGGCCTGCTCGTCGGTGTCGCAGGTCAGCACGCCGAAGCCCACCGGCACCCCGTGGTCGAGCGAGACCCGCGTCAGGCCCTCGGTGGCGGCCTGGCAGACGTAGTCGAAGTGGGGGGTGCCGCCGCGCACGACGACGCCGAGCGCGACCACGGCGTCGTACCCGCGCCCGGCCAGCGCGCCGGCGACGACGGCCAGCTCGACCGTGCCGGGCACGCGCACGACGGTGGCCTCGAGACCGGCGTCGGCGGTGGCGCGGGCGGCGCCGGCGAGCAGGCCGTCCATCACCTGCTCGTGCCAGGAGGCGGCGACGACGGCGAGGCGGAGGCCGCGGGCGGCCTCCGGGTCGACCTGCTGGGTGGTGGGGGCTCCGTGGCCGCTCATGTGGGGTCTCCTTCGGTCAGCGTGCCGCCGCTCTGGTCGATGGCGGGCAGGTCGGGCAGCGAGTGGCCCATCCGGTCCCGCTTGGTGAGCAGGTAGGCGAGGTTGTGGTCGTTGGGGCGGGTGGTCAGGGGGACGACCTCGGCGACCTCGATGCCGAAGTCCTCCAGGTTGGCGACCTTGTCGGGGTTGTTGGTCATCAGCCGCACCCGCTCGACCTTGAGGTCCTTGAGGACCTGCGTGGCGGTGCCGTAGTGGCGGGCGTCGGCCGGCAGCCCGAGGTCGAGGTTGGCGTCCACGGTGTCGCGGCCGCCGTCCTGGAGCTGGTAGGCCTGCAGCTTGGCGACCAGGCCGATCCCCCGGCCCTCGTGGCCGCGCAGGTAGACCACGACGCCGCGACCCTCGGCCACCACCCGCTCGAGCGCCTCGTCGAGCTGGGGGCCGCAGTCGCAGCGCTCGGAGCCGAGGACGTCGCCGGTCAGGCACTCCGAGTGCACCCGGGTCAGCACGGGCTCGGGGCCGGTCAGGTCCCCGTGCACCAGCGCGATGTGCTCGGAACCGTCGACGGTGACGCGGTAGCCGTACGCCGTGAACTCGCCGTGCCGGGTCGGCAGCCGGGTCTCGGCGACGCGCTCGATCAGGCTCTCGTGGCGGCGGCGGTGGCGGACCAGCGCGTCGATGCTGATCATCGCCAGGCCGTGCTCGTCGGCGAACTCGCGCAGCTCGGGGCCGCGCTTCATGGTGCCGTCGTCGTTGACGATCTCGACCAGCACGCCGGCGGGCGTCAGCCCGGCCAGGCGGGCGAGGTCGACGGCGGCCTCGGTGTGCCCGCGGCGCACCAGCACCCCGCCCTCGCGATAGCGCAGCGGGAAGACGTGCCCGGGCCGGGTCAGCTCCCACGGCTCGGTCGCGGAGTCGGCCAGGACGCGCACGGTGTGGGCCCGGTCGTGCGCGGAGATGCCGGTGCTGACGCCGTCGCGGGCGTCGACGGTGATCGTGTACGCCGTGCGCAGCTTGTCGCGGTTGTGCGGGGTCATCAGCGGGATCTCGAGCCGGTCGAGCATGGCGGCCGGCATCGGGGCGCAGATGACGCCGCTGGAGTGGCGGATCGTGAAGCCCATCAGCTCGGGCGTGGCCTTGCTGGCCGCGAAGATCAGGTCGCCCTCGTTCTCGCGGTCCTCGTCGTCGACCACCACGACCGCGCGACCGGCGGCGATGTCGGCGATCGCGCGCTCGACGCTGTCGAGGCGGACCCCGCCGTGCGGGCCCTGGGGGTCCCGGGGCTCGACCGGGGCGTCGGGGGCGTGCTGGGTCATCACTTCTCCTGGTTCTGCGCGTAGACGCGCACGAGCTTCTCGACGTGCTTGGCGATGACGTCGACCTCGAGGTTGACCCGGTCCCCCACGGTGCGGGAGCCCAGGGTGGTGCGGGCCAGGGTCTCGGGGATGAGGCTGACGGTGAAGGACTCGTCGCCGGCCTCGACGACGGTGAGGCTGACGCCGTCGACGCTGATCGAGCCCTGGTCGACGAGGTAGCGCGCCAGGTGCGGCGGCAGCGAGACCTCGACCAGCTCCCAGTGCTCGCTGGGGGTGCGGGCCAGGACCTCGCCGACGCCGTCGACGTGGCCCTGCACGACGTGGCCGCCGAGGCGCTTCTCGGCGGTGACCGCCCGCTCGAGGTTGACCCGGTCACCCGGCGCCACCCCGGCCAGGCTCGTCATCCGCAGCGTCTGGTGCATGACGTCGGCCGACCACTCCTGCCCGTCGTGCTCGACCACGGTCAGGCAGCAGCCGTTGACCGAGATCGAGTCCCCGGGCGCCGTGCCCTCCAGGACGAGCGGGCCGGAGACGCGCAGGCGTACGGCGTCCCCCTGGTCGGTGAGGTCGGCGATGGTGCCGAGCTCCTCGATGATGCCGGTGAACATCAGGTCTCCCTCGGGTCGAGCGTGAGTCGTACGTCGGGCTGCTCGCCGTCCAGCCCCGGCAGCACGGTCACGTCGGTGACCCGGGGTCGCAACGCGCGGCTGATGGTGGGGATTCCGAGGTCGCCGACCGCGGCGCGACCGGCGCCCAGCAGGACGGGGGCGACGTAGCAGACGATCTCGTCGACCAGGCCCTGCTGCAGGAACGCGGCGGCCAGGGTGGGACCGCCCTCGAGGTGCACGCGCTGGCGGTCGCGGGACCAGAGGTCGGCCAGCGCCGCACGGGGGTCGCGGGTGCGCAGGTGGACGGTGTCGGCCTCGTCGTCGAGGACCCGGGCGCCGGCGGGCAGGTCGCGCAGGCCCATCACCGCACGCAGCGGCTGCACCGGGGCGAGGCGGTCGTGCTCGTCGCGGACCGTCAGCCGGGGGTCGTCCTCGAGCACGGTGCCGGTGCCGACGAGCATCGTGTCGCAGGCCGCGCGCAGCCGGTGGGCGTCGAGCCGGGAGGCCCGCCCGGAGATCCAGCGCGACGTGCCGTCCGCGGCGGCGCTGCGCCCGTCGAGGGTGGTGGCGAGCTTCCAGGTGACGTACGGGCGTTGGTGCTCCTGCGCGCGGCGGTAGACCGCGGCCAGCGCGGCCGCCTCGTCGGCGAGCAGCCCGGACTCGACCTCGAGGCCGGCGGCCTCGAGGCGGGCCCGTCCGCCCGCGGCGACGGGGTTGGCGTCGGTCTCGGCGAACACGACCCGGCGGACCCCCGCCGCGACCAGCGCCTCGGTGCAGGGGCCCGTACGCCCGGTGTGGTGGCACGGCTCGAGGGTCACCACGGCCGTCGTGCCGCGGGCGGCGTCGCCGGCCCGGGCCAGGGCGTCGGCCTCGGCGTGCGGGGTGCCGGGCCCGCGGTGGTGGCCCTCGGCGACCGTGCGGCCGTCGGCGTCCAGCAGCACGCAGCCCACGCGACGGGTGTCGGCGACCATCGGCACGCCGGGCGTCGCCGCGAGCGCGAGGGCGCGGCGCATGGCGGCCTGCTCGGCCGCGCTGGTGCTGCTCACGGTGCTGTCCACGGCGTCCTCCGCCCGGTGCCGGTCGCGGCCCGGGAAGGGCGGGAGGCGGGCGGAGCCGTCCGGGGTCGGCGCTCGTCGTCGGGACCGCGCGCTCGTCCGGACGACTGCGTGCGCTTCCCATCCGGACTCTCACCGTCGGTCCAGGAGTTACACCTGGTCAACCGGCCACTGGAGGTGGTCGGGTCGCGGACTGTCACCGCCGGCTCGGACTTGCACCGATCCCAGAGCACGCGAGTCGTTGAACTCGTCTCCGGCCAGTCTGCCACAGGCCCTGCCCGGCTCCGGGTGAGTCCGGCCACACCGCGGCTCGTCGGATGAGCGCTCTCTCACGGCCGTCTCACACCCATCTCACCACGGGTGCGCAGAGTCCTCCTCACAGCCCCGCACGGGGATCCCCGCACGACAAGGAGCACCACCATGGCCAGGTCCGGCATCTTCACCGCCCTCACCCCCGCCGTCGCCGCCCGCGGCGACAACACCGACACCGGCAGCCGGGACGGTCGGCGCCGCCGCCGTCGCCGTCGCAACCGCCGCAGCCGGTCGCGCAACACGCGGACCAACTGACGCCCTCGGCGCAGCGCTGCCCCGGCTCACCTCAGGAGCCGGGCCCGCAGCCACCACGCAGCGGTCGTACCCCTCGCGGGTGCGGCCGCTGTCGTGCGGCCGGGGCCGGTCAGGCGTGGGGGGTTGCGGTCCCGGCCGCGGTCTCGGCCGCGGTGCGCAGCGACGCCACCATCGCGTCGGGGTCGTCGGCACCGAAGACCGCCGAGCCGGCGACGAACACGTCGGCCCCGGCCTCGGCGCACCGCTCGATCGTCTCCAGCGACACCCCGCCGTCGACCTGCAGCCAGGTCTCGACGCCGTGCCGCTCCATCAGCGCCCGGGCCCGGCGGATCTTGGGCAGGACGAGGTCGAGGAACGACTGCCCCCCGAAGCCCGGCTCCACGGTCATCAGCAGCAGCATGTCGAGCTCGGGCAGCAGGTCCTCGTACGGCTCGACCGGCGTGGCCGGTCGCAGCGCCATGCTGGCCCGCCCCCCGGCGGAGCGGATCTCGCGCGCCAGGCGTACCGGCGCCGCGGCCGCCTCGACGTGGAAGGTGACCGACCCGCACCCGGCCTCGACGTAGGCCGGGGCGTGCCGGTCCGGGTCGGCGATCATCAGGTGCGCGTCGAGCGGGACGGGGCTGACCCGGGCCAGCGCCTCGACCATCGTCGGGCCGAAGGTCAGGTTCGGCACGAAGTGGTTGTCCATCACGTCGACGTGCACCCAGTCGGCGCCCGGGATGCGGTTCACCTCCGCGCCGAGGGCGGCGAAGTCGGCGTTGAGGATGCTCGGCGTGATCTGGATGCCCACGCCCCGAACCCTAGGGCCCGGGACGGCCGCGCCGGTGGTGGGTGTCGGGG
>NZ_LR733215.1:2358096-2377044 GCF_902506435.1 Nocardioides sp. AX2bis
GGGTGGGCGTGTCCCGAGGTTCGCGCGCCTTGCAAGGCACGCGAACCCGGGGATTCCCCGCCCGAGCGGGGATTCCTGGGGCGGGCGGGGCCGGTGGGGCGTACGGACCCCACGCCGGCGGTCAGGCGTCGGGGTCGACCGGGGGCTCGGCGCCGGCGCGGTCGTCGCGGTCGGCCCACTCCAGCAGCGGGGACAGGTCGAAGACCTCGTCGTCGATCCGATCGTGCAGGTCGCCGAGGGCGGCGAAGCGGGCCGGGACGGTGAAGATGGTGAAGTCGTGCGGGTCGCAGTCGTCGACCTCGTCCCAGCGGACCGGGGTGGAGACCCGGGCGTCGGGGAAGCCGCGCACGGAGTAGGCCGCGGCGATCGTGTGGTCACGGGCGTTCTGGTTGTAGTCGACGAACAGCTTGGTCGGGTCACGGTCCTTGCGCCACCAGGTGGTGGTGACGTCGTCGGGGGTGCGTCGCTCGACCTCCCGGGCGAAGGCCAGCGCCGCGCGGCGTACGCCCTTGTGGTCGTGGTCGGGGCGCACCCGGACGTAGACGTGCAGGCCGGAGCCGCCGCTGGTCTTGGGGAACCCGACCGCGCCGAGCTCGTCGAGCACCTCGTGGACCACGCCCGCGACCCGCTGGACCTGGGCGAAGTCGGACTCCGGGCCGGGGTCGAGGTCGATGCGCCACTCGTCGGGGCGCTCGGGGTCCTCGCGACGGCTGTTCCACGGGTGGAACTCGACGGTCGACATCTGCACCGCCCAGATCACGCTGGCCAGCTCGGTCACGCACAGCTCGTCGGCGGTGCGGTCCCACCGCGGGAAGTGCAGCCGCACCGTCTCGACCCACTCCGGCGCCCCCCGCGGCAGCCGCTTCTGGTGGACCTTCTCCCCCGCCAGCCCGGTCGGGAAGCGGTGCAGCATGCACGGCCGTTCCCACAGCGCGTTGACGATGCCGGGCCCGACCGCGAGGTAGTAGTCGACCAGGTCGCGCTTGGTGGCCCCGCTCTCGGGGAAGTAGACGCGGTCGGGGTTGGAGACGCGCACCACGCGGTCGTCGACCTCGATCTCGACCGCCGGGGACGTCGACGCCATCGCTCAGACCTTCCGCAGCAGGGCCAGGAACATCGCGTCGGTGCCGTGGCGGTGCGGCCACAGCTGGGCCGTGCCGGGCAGCCGTCCGGCCGCGTCCGGCATCCCCGCCGGCAGCAGCGGCAGGAGGTCCTCGACGACCACGTCGGGACGCTGCGAGACCGCGGCGACGACCTCGTCGGTCTCGGTCAGCACCGGCGAGCAGGTCGCGTAGACCGCCACCCCGCCGGGACGGAGCAGGTCGAGCGCTGAGCCCAGCAGGCGTCGCTGCAGCAGCACCAGCGGCAGCACGTCGTCGGGCCGGCGCCGCCACCGGGACTCCGGGCGACGCCGCAGCGCGCCCAGGCCGGTGCACGGCGCGTCGACCAGGACCCGGTCGACCGAGCCGGGCATCAGCGGGGGCCGGGTGCCGTCGGCGGCGAGGACGGCGTACGACGCCCCGGCCGCCCGGGTCGGGGCCAGGGACCGCGCGACCAGCCGGGCGCGGTGCTCCTGGCGCTCGACGGCCACCACCCGGGCCTCGCGCCCGGCGGCGAGCGAGGTGAGCAGCGCGGCCTTGCCGCCGGGACCGGCACAGAGGTCGACCCAGGTGCGGTCACGGCCCTCGACCGGCGCCGCCGCGAGGACGTGCGCGACCAGCTGCGAGCCCTCGTCCTGCACCCCGGCGCGTCCCTCGGCCACCGCGGGGACCGCGGACGGCGCGCCCGAGGTCAGCACGACCCCGTAGGGCGACCAGGGCGTCGGATCGCCCGGCAGCTCCTCGCGCGTAGCCAGGCCCGGCCGCGCGACCAGGGTGACCCGCGGCGCGACGTTGTCGGCACGCAGCAGGTCGTGCAGCTCCTCGTCGCCGAGCGCACGGCGCAGCTCGTCGACGATCCACCGGGGGTGGCTGAAGGCGATCTCCTCGTACCGGCTCGAGCGCGGCGTGGCCGGCGGCGCCAGCGTCGCGACCCACCCGTCGAGGTCGTGCGCGGTCACGCCGTGCAGCACGGCGTTGGCGAAGCTGGCCGCGCCCGAGCTGGCCCGGTCGCGGACCAGGTCGACGGTGGTGCTGATCGCCGCGTGCGGCGGCACCCGCATCGACAACAGCTGGTGGGTGCCCAGGCGGAGCGCGTCGAGCACCTTGTCCTCGACCTTGCGCAGCGGTCGCTGCACGCAGGCGGCCAGCACGGCGTCGTAGGTGCCCCGCAGCCGCAGCGTGCCGGAGGCCAGCTCGGTGGCGAAGGCGGCGTCGCGGCCCTCCAGCCCGAGGCGGCCGAGGACCGCGGGGAGCACCAGGTTGGCGTAGGCGTTGTCGACGCGCACCGCCTTGAGCACCTCGAAGGCGGCCAGCCTCGCCGGGTCGACGCGCGACGCTGCGGTGGTCCGGGCAGGCGGGCGGGCCGACGGCGCGCCGGTACGGGCCGCGCCGGGTCGCCGGGGTCCGGTACGGCGCGGCTCAGCCACGCGCGTCCCCACCCGCGCCGGAGGAGGTCCCACCCGGCGCCCCGCCGAGACGGGCCCCGGGCCCCGGACGGGCGCCGCGCGCCCAGTCGGCCGCGGCCATCCAGCCCTTGCCGACCGGCTTGACCCGACCCAGGCGGAGCGTCCCGCGAGCGGTCCCGACGTGGACGTCACGGCGGCCCACGACGAGCTCGCCGGGGGCCGGGGGGCCGCCCTGCAGGGCGGCGCCCTGGATCTCGACCTCGCGCTCGAGCTCGACCGGCTCCAGCTTCAGGCGCTCGCCGTCCCACGTGGTCCAGGCGCCGGGCGCGGGGGTGCAGGCGCGGATGAGGCGGTCGATGCCGACGGCCGGGTCGGTCCAGTCGACCTCGGCGTGGGCGACCTCGATCTTCGGGGCCACGGTGACCCCCTCGACCGGCTGCTCGCGGGCGTCGATGCTGCCGTCCTCGAGCCCGTCGAGCGTGGCGACCATCAGACCGGACCCACCCTCGGCGAGCCGGGCCAGCAGGTCGCCGGCGGTGTCGCGGGGGCGGACCCGCTCGGTCATCACGCCGAAGGTCGGCCCGGCGTCGAGCGCCTTGACGATCCGGAACGTGGTCGCCCCGGTGACCTCGTCGCCGGCCAGCAGCGCGTGCTGCACCGGGGCGGCGCCGCGCCAGGCGGGCAGGCAGGAGAAGTGCAGGTTGACCCAGCCGTGCCGGGGGATCCCGAGCACCGACTCCGGCAGCAGGGCGCCGTAGGCCACGACCGGGCAGCAGTCCGGCTCCAGCGCGGCGAGCTCCTCGGCGAAGCCGGGGTCGCGGGGGTGGGCCGGCTTCAGGACGGGCAGCCCGAGCTCCTCGGCGACACGCCCCAGCGGGCTGGCCACGAGGCGGCGGCCGCGGCCGGCCGGGGCGTCGGGGCGGGTGACGACGCCGACGACGTCGTGCGAGGAGGCCATCAGGGCCTCGAGCGTGGGCAGGGCGACCTCGGGGGTGCCGGCCAGGACGACGCGCACGGCCTAGAACCCGAGCCCGCGGGTGGCGTGGGGCGAGACCTTGACGCGGGGCTGCTCGGCGCCGAACCAGTCCGACTCGCGGATCTCGCGCATCGCGGTCTTGCGGGCCGCGGGGTCCAGCCGGTCCAGGAAGAGGACCCCGTCGAGGTGGTCGGTCTCGTGCTGGACCGCCCGGGCCAGCGTGTCCGAGCCGACCACGCGCACCGGCTCGCCGTGCTGGTCGAAGCCGGTGGCCACGACCGAGAGCGCCCGGCGGCAGTCGATGACCAGCCCGGGGATCGACAGGCAGCCCTCCGAGCCGTCCTGGGTCTCCTCGGACAGCTCCAGCTCGGGGTTGACCAGGTGGCCCACCTCGCCGTCGACGTGCCAGGTGAAGACGCGCAGGCCGACCCCGATCTGCGGCGCCGCCAGCCCCGCCCCGGGGGCCTCGAGCATGGTCTCCGTCAGGTCCGCCACGAGGGTGCGCAGCTCCTTGTCGAAGTCGGTGACCGGCGTGGCGGCGCGCCGCAGCACCGGGTCACCGAAGAGGCGGATGGGCTGGATGGCCATCGGGAGCGGGGTCTCCTGGGGTACGGGGGGCCGGCCGGGGCCGGAGCGGTGCGGATCGACCGCGCCGCCCATCCTAGGAGGACGGACCCGGCACACCCGCGCCCCGCGGCGCCCTCACAGGGTCGGGGGGTCGACCTGGACGCGGACGGGGTCCAGCTTGCGCGCCGACCGCACCCGCTGCAGCTCGCCCAGGGCGCGTGACAGCGCCGTGCCCTCGCCGCGCGGCACGCGCACCACGACGCGCTCGCGTCCGTCGGCGACCGGGGCGGGGCCGAGCACCTCCGCGGAGGCCGGCGGTGCCAGCAGCGTCAGCGCGTCGTCCAGGGCGCCGGGCTCGGCGGTGAGGCTGGCCAGGCGCGAGGACGGCGGCAGGTGGGCCTCGCGCCGCTGGTCGACCTCGCGCTCGGCGTGGCCGGGCTGGTCCCACCGCACCAGGGCCTGCACCGCCGGGTGCGCGGGGTCGGCCACCACGACGGCGCGGGCACCCGGACGGGTCAGGCCCACGGCGTTGCTCCACCGGCGCAGCGCCTCCTCCTCCGCGCGCAGGTCGACGCGGTCGAGGAGCAGCCAGGCGTCCAGGAGCAGCACCGCGGTGTAGCCGCCGTCGGCGACCGGCTCGGCGCCCGGCGTGGCCACCACGACCTGGGGTGAGGCGTCGACGCGGGCGAGGACCCGGTCGCCGGCCGAGGTCCGCACCCGTGCCCGGGGGAAGGCGCGGCCCAGCTCCTCGGCCGTGCGGACGTCACCCACGACCGGGGCCCGCAGGCCGTGCCCCCCGCACTCCGGGCAGGTCCACGCCGGTGCCGGGGTCGCGCACCAGCGGCAGACCGGCGGCTCGAGCGGCCCCCCCAGCGCGAGCGGGCCGGTGCACCGCGGGCAGCGGCACGGCGTACGGCAGCGGTCGCAGGCCAGCGCGGCGGCGTAGCCCCGGCGGGGCGTCTGCACCAGGACGGGACCGTGCTCGAGACCTGCCCGCAGGACGGCGTGGGCCGCGGCGGGCACCCTGGCTCCCCGACCGTGGGGGTCGCGCTCCCGGGCCAGGTCGGTGGCGCCGGCCACCTCGACCCGCACCCGGTCCCGCACGGTGGCCCGGGTGGCGCGCAGCGGGCGCGCCCAGCCGGTGCGGAGCAGGTAGGCCGCCTCGGCCGTGGCGCCGAAGCCGCCGACCAGCGCGGCGGTGCCCTCCCGGGCGGCGCGCAGCAGCAGCACCTCGCGGGCGTGGGGGTAGGGCGCGCGCGGCTCGGCCAGCAGGTCGTCACCGTCGTCCCACACCGCCACGAGCCCGAGGTCGTGCACCGGCGCCAGGGCCGCGGCACGGGTGCCGACCACGACCCGGCGGACCCCGCGGGAGACGGCCAGGAAGTCGCGGTAGCGCGCGGCCGGGCCGGCCTCGGCGGTCAGGGCGACGTGGTGGCCGGGGCCGAGCACGTCGTCCAGCGCGGCCGAGACCCGGGCGACGTCGCGCCCGTCGGGCACGCAGAGCAGCGACCCGCGACCGCCGGCCAACGTGGCCGCCGCTGCGTGGGCCAGGGACCGCGGCCAGTCGGTGCCGGGAGCCGGGTGCCAGGCGGCGCGGGGGGCGCCGCCCTCGTGGAGGTGACGCAGGAACGCCTCGCCCGTGTCGTGGTCGGCCCAGGCCGCGGCGGCCGCCTCGGCGTCCCACCGGGCCGGGTCGGGAGCGGGGGCGGTGGGCTGCTTCTCGGCCGCCGCGTGGCGCGGCGGGACCGCGAGGCGGAGCACGTCGGCGCGGGTGCCGGCGTACCGCTCGGCGACCTCGGCGGCGAGGCCGGCCACGACCGGCGAGAGCACCGGCTCCGCGCCGACGACGCGACGCAGCGGGGTGAGCGCCCCGCCGTGGGCGGTGGTCGTCGTCCTCTCCAGGACGTAGCCGTCGGCCTCGTGCCCGGCGAAGCGGACCTTGACCCGCACGCCCGGACGGGCGGCCTCGGCCATCGAGGCCGGGACGGAGTAGTCGAAGTCGCGGTCGAGGTGGGCCAGCGGGGCGTCGACGAGGACGCGCGCCACGGGGTCGACCTCGGCGGTGGCCGCGGCCGCGGCCTTGCGGGCCCGGGTCTCGCGGGCCCGGGCCTGGGAGACGCGGACCTGCTGGCGCACCAGGCCGGGCAGCAGCTCGGGGTCGGGACCGGTGTCGCCGGTCCCCCCGCGCGTGCTCCCGCTGCTGGCTGCCATGGCCCGGTGTCTACCAGCCCGCGGCGACAGGCCGCGGGCCGGCAGACGGGCCCGTGGAGGGCCCGGGGGTGAGCAGGATCAGGCGCCGACGGCCGCGCGCAGGGCGTCGGCGCGGTCGGTGCGCTCCCAGGTGAAGTCCTCGTGCTCGCGGCCGAAGTGGCCGTACGCCGCGGTGCGGGCGTAGATCGGGCGCAGCAGGTCGAGGTCCTGCACGATCGCGGCCGGGCGGAGGTCGAAGACCTCGAGCACGGCGGCCTGGATCTGCTCGTCGGGCACGGTGCCGGTCCCGAAGGTCTCGATGAAGACCCCGACCGGCTGCGCCTTGCCGATGGCGTAGGCGACCTGGGCCTCGCAGCGACGGGCCAGGCCCGCGGCGACGACGTTCTTGGCCACCCAGCGCATGGCGTAGGCCGCCGAGCGGTCGACCTTCGAGGGGTCCTTGCCGGAGAACGCGCCACCACCGTGGCGGGCCATGCCGCCGTAGGTGTCGACGATGATCTTGCGACCGGTCAGGCCGGCGTCGCCCATCGGGCCGCCGACCACGAAGCGCCCGGTCGGGTTCACCAGCAGGCGGTAGTCGGCCGAGGGGATGTCGAACTGCGCGAGCACGTGGTCGATGACGTGCTTCTTGATCTCGGGCTCGAGGGTGTCGAGCTCGACCTCCTCGGCGTGCTGGGTCGACAGCACCACCGTGTCGACGCGGACCGGGCGGTTGTCGACGTCGTACTCGATGGTGACCTGGGTCTTGCCGTCCGGCCGCAGGTAGGGCAGCGTCCCGTCCTTGCGCACGGCCGAGAGCCGCTCGGAAAGGGTCTGCGCGATCTTGATCGGCAGCGGCATCAGCTCGGCGGTGTCGTCGCAGGCGTAGCCGAACATCAGGCCCTGGTCGCCGGCGCCCTGCTTGTCCATGGCGTCCACGGAACCCGTACGCGACTCGTGGCCGGTGTCGACGCCCTGGGCGATGTCGCCGGACTGGCCGCCGATCGCGACCATGACGCCGCAGCTCTCGCCGTCGAAGCCCTTGTCGGAGTGGTCGTAGCCGATCTCGAGGATCCGGTCGCGCACGACCTGCTTGATGTCGACGTAGCCGGTGGTGGTCACCTCGCCGGCGACCACGACCAGACCGGTGGTCAGCAGGGTCTCGACCGCGACCCGGCTGTGCGGGTCCTGGGCGAGCATGGCGTCGAGGATCGAGTCGCTGATCTGGTCGGCGATCTTGTCGGGGTGACCCTCGGTGACCGACTCCGAGGTGAAGAGACGTCCAGGCACTGTTGCTCCGTTCGGGCGGGTTCAGGGGCGCGCCCGGGGTGCCCCCGGGACGGGGGAAGGCTAGACCCGCCGCACGGGCGATCCCGAATCGCGGGACGCCCGTCCCGGTGGGTGGTCAGCCGGGCGCGGGTGCGGGCGCGCTGATCAGCCGGGCGGGCCGGGGAGCCGGAGCGCGACCTGGTCCCACACCACGTGGGCCAGCGCCGACTTCGGGCCGCGGGGCACGTCGACCTCGGTGCCATCGGCGGCGAGCACGACCGCCTGGTTGTCGGCCTGGCCGAAGACCGCTCCCCCGCTGACCTCGTTGACCACGAGCAGGTCGCAGCCCTTGCGGGCGAGCTTGGCCCGGGCCAGGTCGAGCACCCCGGTGGCGTCGTCGCCGGTCTCGGCCGCGAACCCGACCAGCACCTCGCCGGTGCGGCGGGTCTCGACCAGCTCGCGCAGCACGTCGGGGTTCTGGGTCAGCTCCAGCACCGGCGCGGAGCCGTCGGCGGCCTTCTTGATCTTGTGCTGCTGCTCCCCGACGGGGCGGAAGTCCGCGGGGGCGGCGGCCATCACGACGGCGTCGGCGCCGTCGCGGGCCGCTAGCACGGCCGCGCGCAGCTCGGCGGTCGTCTCGACGTGGACCACCGACACCCCGGCGGGGTCGGGCAGGGCGGTGTTGGCGGCGACCAGGCGGACCCGGGCGCCGCGGGCCGCGGCGGCGCGGGCCAGGGCGTAGCCCTGCAGGCCCGAGGAGCGGTTGCCCAGGAACCGGACCGGGTCGATCCGCTCGCGGGTGCCGCCGGCGGACACCACGACGGTACGCCCGGCGAGGTCCGGGGCGACGGCCCCGCGGGCCAGGACCTCGAGCGCGACGGCGGCGATCTCGGCCGGGTCGGGCAGCCGTCCCTTGCCGGTGTCGGCGCCGGTCAGACGGCCCTCGGCCGGCTCGACGACGACCACGCCGCGCGAGCGCAGCGTCGCCACGTTGGCGCGGGTGGCGGGGTGCTCCCACATCTCGGTGTGCATCGCCGGGGCGAGCACCACCGGGCACCGCGCGGTGAGCAGGGTGTTGGTGAGCAGGTCGTCGGCCAGCCCGTGCGCGGCGCGGGCGAGCAGGTCGGCGGTGGCCGGGGCCACGACGACGAGGTCGGCCTGCTGGCCCAGGCGCACGTGGGGCACCTCGTGCACGCCCGTCCACACGTCGGAGGCGACGGGGCGACCGGACAGCGCCGCCCAGGTGGGCACACCGACGAACTCCAGCGCCGCCGCGGTCGGCACGACGGTGACGTCGTGGCCCGACTCGGTCAGGCGGCGCAGCAGCTCGCAGGCCTTGTAGGCCGCGATCCCGCCGGCCACGCCGAGGACCACCCGGGGGGCCGTCGACCCCGACGGGGCCGACGGCGCGGCGCTGGTCAGGATCAGCCGTTCTGCGCGGTGGCCGCGGCGTCGGCCTGCGCCTGGGCGGCGGCGGCCTCCTCGGCGGCGAGCTCGGCGGGGTCGACCGCCTCGCAGGTGAGCAGGTCGCCGTCGATCTCGCGGAGCGCGATCGAGAGCGGCTTCTCCTGCACGTGGGTCTCGACGAGCGGGCCGACGTACTCGAGCAGGCCCTCGCCGAGCTGGGAGTAGTAGGCGTTGATCTGGCGGGCGCGCTTGGCGCTGTAGAGCACCAGCTGGTACTTGCTGTCGGTCTTGGTCAGCAGGTCGTCGATGGGCGGGTTGGTGACACCCTCGGCGCCGATGTTGGGGCTGGACACGCGTTGGCCTCGCTTGGGTCGGGGGCGGTGGGGCGGGGCCCGGGGGCGGATCCGGACGGGATCCGGCCGGGCGCGCCGCTCAGGCGGGGGTGGACCCGCTCATCAAGGCTACCAACTCGTCCGCCGCAGCGTGAATCTCGCGGTTGACGACGGTGACGTCGAACTCCGACTCGGCGGCCAGCTCGTCGCGGGCGGTGGCCAGCCGGCGCTCGCGCTCGGCCTCGGTCTCGGTCCCCCGGCCGACCAGGCGGCGGACCAGCTCCTCCCACGACGGCGGCTTCAGGAAGACGAACAGCGCCTCGGCCATGGTGCGGCGCACCTGGCGCGCGCCCTGCAGGTCGATCTCCAGCAGCGCCGGGCGACCACCGGCCAGGGCCTCCTCGACCGGGCCGCGCGGGGTGCCGTACCGGTGCGTGCCGTGGACGACGGCCCACTCCAGCAGGTCGCCGCGCGCGACCATGGCGTCGAACTCCTCGGGCGACACGAACCAGTAGTGCTCGCCGTGCCGCTCGCCGGGACGCGGGGGCCGCGTCGTGGCCGAGATCGAGATCCAGACCTCGGGGTGCCGCTCGCGCACGGCGGCGGCCACGGTGCCCTTGCCGACCGCGGTCGGCCCGGCCAGCACGACCAGCCGGTTCCGGGAGCCCGAGGGGACCCGGTCACTCACCCGCGGCGAACTCGCGCTGCAGCGCGGCGACCTGCTTGGTGCCCAGGCCGCGGACCCGGCGGGACTCGGCGATGCCGAGGCGCTCCATGGTTTGGCGGGCGCGGACCTTGCCGAGGCCGGGCATGGACTGCAGGAGGTCGACGACCTTCATCTTGCCGATCACCTCGTTGCTCTGTCCCTGGGCGAGCACGTCGGAGATGGAGGCCCCCGAGTTCTTCAGGCGGTTCTTGACCTCGGCGCGCTCCCGGCGGGAGGCCGCCGCCTTCGCGAGGGCGGCTTGACGCTGTTCGGGCGTGAGCGGGGGCAGAGCCACTGCAGATCCTTTTCGTCGGTCCGGCGGTGGGGACGCACCACCGTCCGGTGCAATCTAGTCAGACCCGACCCGGTCGGCAATCGGACCCCCGGCCCTGGGGGCCGCGACCTCCCCCGAGACCCCTCAGATCGTCAGCGAGGTGCCGCAGACGTCGCGCGCCTGCTGCTGGACGGCCTCGAGGGCGCGGACCATCTCCGGGGTGGCCAGCTGGCGGGCCGCGGACTCGACGGCGGTCCGCTCGTCCTCGGCGAGGTCGCCGGCCTGCTCCTCGGCGTCGTACGTCGCGGGGTCGACGCCGGCGCGGGCCAGCGCGTCGTCGAGGGCGGTGAGGCGGTCGACGACGACGTCCCAGTCGTCGCGCAGGTCCGTGGGCGAGGCCTGCCGCAGCTCCTCGAAGGCCGGCAGCGCCTCCAGGAGCGCGGTCGGACCGCCCTCCGAGGTCACCTCGCTCAGCGGCTCGCGCTGGTCCTCCACCTCCGCGCAGTAGTCCTCGACGGGGTCGCCGGAGCAGGCGGTGAGCAGCCCCGGGCCGAGCAGGAGCGCGGCCAGCAGCGTCGGCACCGCCCCGGCCCGCCGGCGCGTCCTCACGCGTCGGCCCCGTCGGCCAGCGCGTCGGCCAGTTCCTCGTTGCCGCGGCGGACCGCGTCGCGCAGCGCGACGGGGTCGGGACCGTGCCGCAGCAGGTCGCGCGAGGTCGAGGCCAGCACGGCGTGGGCCGAGGCGCCGAAGATCCGCCGCAGGTCCGCCGGCGTGCCGCCCTGGGCGCCGTAGCCGGGGGCGAGGACCGGGCCGTTGAAGGCGAGGTCCTCCGTGGTCTCGCCGATCGTGGCGCCCACCACGGCCCCGAAGGAGCCGAGCGGCTGCGCGCCGGCGTTCAGCGCGCGCAGGTGGTCGAGCACGACCCCGGCGACGCTGCGCCCGTCGGGGGCACCGGGCTCGGGGCCGACGGCCCGGGCGTGCTGGACCTCGGGGCCCTCCTTGTTGGAGGTCAGCGCGAGCACGAACACCCCCGCGCAGTGGCGCCGCGCGCTCTCGACCATCGGGTCGAGGGAGCCGAACCCGAGGTACGGGCTGGCGGTGATCGCGTCCGCGGCGAGCGGCGAGGCCGGGTCGAGGTAGGCGTCGGCGTAGGCCTGGGAGGTCGACCCGATGTCGCCGCGCTTGACGTCGAGCAGGACCAGGGCGCCGGCCTCGCGGGCGGTCGCGACCACACGCTCGAGGACGGCGACGCCGCGGCTGCCGAAGCGCTCGTAGAACGCCGACTGCGGCTTGACCACCGACGCCTCGCCGGCCACGGCCTCGACCGCGGTCATCGCGAAGCGCTCCAGGCCGCCGACGTCGTCGGGCAGGCCCCACTCGGCCAGCAGGCCGGCGTGCGGGTCGATGCCGGCGCAGAGCTGGCCGCGGTCGGCCAGCGCGGCGTGCAGCCGGGCGCCGAACGACGCGGGGGCACCGGCCGGGCCGCCGGTCTCGGGACGGGTCATCGGGTCTCCTCGCGCAGCACGGCGGCCAGGCGGGCAGCCGTGGTGGGGTCGTGCAGCAGGGCCGTGCCGACGCCGACGGCGCGGGCACCGGCGGCCAGGAACGCCCGGACGTCCGTGGGCGTCGCGACACCCCCGACGCCGACGACGTCGACGTGGGGCAGCGCGTCGACGACGCGCCGCACGCAGGCCAGGGCGACCGGGCGTACGGCGGGCCCTCCGAGGCCCCCCGGGCGGCCGTCGGGCAGCATCGCGGGCAGGCCGTCACCGACGACCACGGCCCCCGCCCCGGCGTCGACGCAGGCCCGGGCGACGGCCACGACCCGGTCGGGGTCGTTGCGCACCTTGGCCCAGACCGGCAGGCCGCGAGGCAGCTCGCGGGCGACCGTGCCGACCATGCCGGCGGCCTCGTGCGGCTCGAGCGCGGCGAAGAGGTCCTCGTCCGCCGCGTCCTCGGCGCGGCCGCCGGGCGGGGCGAGCGCGAGCTCCACGGCGCTCACGCCCGGGGCACGGCCGAGCCGGCGGGCCAGCGCGGCGGCGTCGGCGGCCGAGGTGACCGCGACGGAGACGACCACGCGGACGTCCTGGGCGACCAGGCCGGGCAGCTCGGTGGCCAGGAAGTGGTCGAGGCCCGGGTTGGGCAGCCCGGTGGCGTGGACCAGCCCCGACGGGCTCTCCACCACGCGTCCCGCGGGCGCCCCGGCCCGCGGGTCGGAGGTGACGGTGCGGGTGGTGAAGGCGCCGAGGTCGGCCAGGGGCGCGTACGCCGCCAGCTCGCGACCGGTGCCGCCGCAGCCGGCCGCGACGAGCACCGGCGACCGGAGCCGCAGCCCGGCCACCTGCGCCTCGCCCCCGCCGCTCACAGGTCGGCCCACCGGACGCGGTCGCCGCGCAGGACCGGGCCGTCGACGCAGGCGCGGGCCGAGCGCGGGGACCCGGCCTCCCCCACGACCGGGACCTGGCAGCCGAAGCACAGCCCGGTGGCGCAGGGCGAGGGGACCTCGAGGGCGACCTGGCTCCAGGCGCCGTGGTCCTCCGCGGCCGCGGCGACGGCGTGCAGCAACGGGGTGGGGCCGGCGGCGTAGACGACCTCGGCGCCGCTGGAGGCCAGCACCTCGGGCAGCGCGTCGGCGGTGCGTCCGGCGCGGCCGACCGACCCGTCGCCGGTCACCACGGTGACGGCGCGCGCGGAGCGCCGGGCCTCGAGGGCCGACATCAGGTGCGCCTCGTCGCGGGCGCCGAGCAGCAGGGTCACCGCGCAGCCGCGCTCGCGCAGGCGCAGGGCGAGGGGGAAGATCGGCGCGGCGGCGTACTCCTCGGCCACCAGCAGGCACGCGACCGGCTCCTGCGGGAGCGCGAACGGCCGCCCGAGGGGGCCGGTGAGCTCGAGCGGGGTGCCGACCGGCGCCTCGGCGAGCCACCGTGACCCGGCGCCGCGCGGCTCGACGACCAGGCCGAGCGCGAGCCCGCGGCCGCCGACCGGCTTGACCTCGTGGATCCAGAAGCTGCGCCGCGCGAGCCGGCTGCGCGAGACTGGGGGCCCGATCGAGACGGCCACCGCGGTGCCGGGGCGGAAGCGCTCGCCGATGCCGGGGGCCAGGACGCTGAGGTGGACCAGTCCGCCGCTGGCCCGCGAGGCGAGCACCTCGCCGCCCACGTGGACCGGTCGCCGGTCGGTGCTGCTCACGCCCCCAAGCCTCGCACGACACGGCGCACCCAGCCGGGACCCTCGTACACGAACGCGGTGTAGGCCTGCAGCAGGTCGGCGCCCGCGGCCAGCCGCGCGCGGGCGTCGTCGACCGTCGTGATCCCGCCGACCCCGACCAGGACCGGCCCGGGACCCAGGCGTCCGCGCAGCAGGCGGGTGACCTCCAGGGCACGCGCGGCCACCGGGGGCCCGGAGAGGCCGCCGGCGCCGGCGGCCTCGACGGTCGCGGCGGCGGTGCGCAGGCCGGTACGCCCGGTGGTGGTGTTCGTGGCCACGACCCCGTCCACGCCGTCGTCGCCGCGCACCAGGTCGGCCACGGCGAGGACGTCCTCGTCGGCGAGGTCGGGGGCGATCTTGACCAGCAGCGGCACCCGGCCCAGCCCGGCGGCGTCGCGGACCTCGTCGGCGCTGCGCCGCACCTGCGCCAGCAGCGGCTCGAGCCGCTCGACGGCCTGGAGCGTCCGCAGGCCCGGGGTGTTGGGCGAGGACACGTTGACCACCAGGTAGTCGGCGTGCGGCGCGAGCAGCCGGGTGCTGGCGTCGTGGTCGGCCGCGACGGCCGCCACGTCGTCCTCCGGCACGACCTTGGACTTGCCCAGGTTGACCCCCAGTACGGGCGAGCCGGGGCCCGGGCGGCGGAGGGCCAGGCGGGCCGCGACGGCCGCGGCGCCGGCGTTGTTGAAGCCCATCCGGTTGACGACGGCGCGGTCCTCGGTGAGCCGGAACAGCCGCGGGCGCGGGTTGCCGGGCTGCGGCAGCGCGGTCACCGTCCCGACCTCGACGAACGAGAAGCCCAGCGCGCCGAGCGCCTCGACCCCGCGGGCGTCCTTGTCGAACCCCGCGGCCAGCCCGAGCGGGTGGGCGAAGCGGAGCCCCATCGCCTCCACCGGCCCGACGCCGGCCGGCACCCGCACGGGTCGCCGGCGCAGCACCGGTCCCCCGGCGCGGACGGCGGCGAAGCCGAGGTGGTGCGCCCGCTCGGGGTCGACGCGGGTCAGGGCGCGGTCGAAGAGCAGGCGGTAGGTCACCGGGTCGCCCGGTCCCTGGCCCAGTCCTGCAGGCTGCGCACCCCGATGTCGCCGCGCCGCATCGCCTCGATGCCCTGGACCGCCGCGCCGAGGCCCTGCACGGTGGTGATGCAGGGGACGTTGGCCATCACCGCCGCGGTGCGGATCTCGTACCCGTCGAGGCGGGCCTGCCCGCCGGTGCCGGCGCCGTACGGCGTGTTGACGATCAGCTGGATCTCGCCGTCGCGGATCAGGTCGACCGTGGTCTTCTCGCCGTCCGGTCCGACGCCCTCGAAGTGCTTGCGCACCACCCGGGTCGCCACGCCGTTGCGGCGCAGCACCTCGGCGGTGCCCTGGGTGGCGAGGATCTCGAAGCCGAGGTCGGCCAGCACCTTGACCGGGAAGATCATCGAGCGCTTGTCGCGGTTGGCCATCGAGACGAAGACGCTGCCCGAGGTCGGCAGCGGCCCGAAGGCCGCGGTCTGCGACTTGGCGAAGGCCGTGCCGAAGTCGGCGTCGAGGCCCATCACCTCGCCGGTCGACTTCATCTCGGGGCCGAGCACGGTGTCGACCTGGGCGCCGTCGGGGGTCCGGAACCGGTTGAAGGGCATCACCGCCTCCTTCACCGCGATCGGCTGGTCCGGCGGCAGGCTGCCGCCGTCGCCGGTGGCCGGCAGCACCCCGGCGGCACGGAGGTCCGCGACGGACTCCCCGAGCATCACCCGGGCCGCGGCCTTGGCCAGCGGGGTCGCGGTCGCCTTGGACACGAACGGGACCGTACGGCTGGCGCGCGGGTTGGCCTCGAGCACGTAGAGGATGTCGGAGCCCAGCGCGAACTGGATGTTGAGCAGCCCGAGCACCCCCACCCCGCGGGCGATCGCCTCGGTGGCCTCGCGGATCCGGGCCACCTCGCGCTCCCCGAGCGTGATCGGCGGGAGCGCGCAGGAGGAGTCGCCGGAGTGGATGCCGGCCTCCTCGATGTGCTCCATCACGCCGCCGAGGAAGAGCTCCTCGCCGTCGAAGATCGCGTCGACGTCGATCTCGACCGCGTCGTCGAGGAAGCGGTCGACCAGGACCGGGGCCTCCCGGCTGATCATGCCCTCGGCGACGTACCGCTCGAGGTAGGTCTGCAGGGAGGCGTCGTCGTAGACGATCTCCATCCCGCGCCCGCCCAGGACGTAGGACGGCCGTACCAGGACGGGGTAGCCGATCTCGTGCGCGATCCGCTGCGCCTCCGGGTACGAGGTCGCGGTGCCGTGCTTGGGCGCGGTCAGGCCGGCCTCGGCGAGCACGCGGCCGAAGGCGCCGCGCTCCTCGGCGAGGTCGATGGCGTCCGGCGACGTGCCGACGATCGGCACGCCGGCCGCGGCCAGGCCCTGCGCCAGGCCCAGCGGCGTCTGCCCGCCGAGCTGGCAGATGACGCCGGCGACCGGTCCGGCGACCATCTCGGCGTGCACGACCTCCAGCACGTCCTCGAGCGTGAGCGGCTCGAAGTAGAGCCGGTCGGAGGTGTCGTAGTCGGTGGAGACGGTCTCGGGGTTGCAGTTGACCATCACGGTCTCGTAGCCGACCTCGGACAGCGCCAGGGACGCGTGCACGCAGGAGTAGTCGAACTCGATGCCCTGCCCGATCCGGTTGGGCCCGGAGCCCAGGATGATCACCGCCGGCCGCTCGCGCGGGCCGACCTCGCTCTCCTCGTCGTAGGAGGAGTAGTGGTACGGCGTGGCCGCGGCGAACTCGGCCGCGCAGGTGTCCACGGTCTTGAACACCGGGCGGATGCCGAGCGCGTGGCGCACGCCGCGGACCACGTCGGGGGTCATCCCGCGGATCTTGCCGATCTGGACGTCGGAGAAGCCGTGCCGCTTGGCGTGGCGCAGCAGTGCGGGGGTCAGCTCGGGGGCGGCGGTGACCTCGGCGGCCACCTCGTTGATCAGCGCCAGCTGGTCGACGAACCAGGGGTCGATGCCGGTGGCGTCGTGGACCTCCTCGACGGTCGCCCCGGCGCGCAGGGCGTCCATGACCACCTTCAGGCGGCCGTCGTGCGGGACGCCGGCGCGGGCCAGCAGGGCGGCCTTGTCGAGCTCGACCCACTCCTGATGCCAGTCGAAGACGGCGTCCTTGGACTCCAGGCTGCGCAGCGCCTTCTGCAGCGCCTCGGTGAAGCTGCGCCCGATCGCCATCGCCTCCCCCACCGACTTCATGTGGGTGGTCAGCACGGGGTCGGCGCCGGGGAACTTCTCGAAGGCGAACCGCGGCACCTTGACGACCACGTAGTCGAGCGTGGGCTCGAAGCTGGCCGGGGTCTCGGCGGTGATGTCGTTGGTGATCTCGTCGAGGGTGTAGCCGATCGCGACCTTCGCCGCGATCTTGGCGATCGGGAACCCGGTCGCCTTGGAGGCCAGCGCGCTGGAGCGGGAGACGCGCGGGTTCATCTCGATCACGACCAGGCGGCCGTCGGCGGGGTTGACGGCGTACTGGATGTTGCAGCCGCCGGTGTCGACGCCGACCGAGCGGATGATGCCGATCGCGAGGTCGCGCATCTTCTGGTACTCGCGGTCGGTCAGCGTCATCGCCGGGGCGACCGTGATCGAGTCGCCGGTGTGCACGCCCATCGGGTCGACGTTCTCGATCGAGCAGACGATCACCACGTTGTCGGCGGTGTCGCGCATGACCTCGAGCTCGTACTCCTTCCAGCCCAGGATCGACTCCTCCAGCAGCACCTCGGTGGTGGGGCTGAGGGCCAGGCCGGTGCCGGCGATGCGGCGCAGGTCGGTCTCGTCGTGGGCCATGCCCGACCCGGCGCCACCCATGGTGAAGCTGGGGCGCACCACGACCGGCCAGCCGAGGTCCTCGACCGCGGCCAGGCAGTCCTCCATCGAGTGGCAGATCGCGCTGCGCGCGGACTCGCCGCCCAGGTCGTCGACGATCTTCTTGAAGACGCTGCGGTTCTCACCGCGGTCGATCGCCTCGATCGAGGCGCCGATCAGCTCCACGCCGTACTTCTCGAGCACGCCGGCGGCGTCGAGGGCCATCGCGGCGTTCAGCGCGGTCTGCCCGCCGAGGGTGGCCAGCAGCGCGTCGGGGCGCTCCTTGGCGATCACCTTCTCGACGTACTCCGCGGTGATCGGCTCGACGTAGGTCGCGTCGGCGAACTCGGGGTCGGTCATGATCGTGGCCGGGTTGGAGTTCACCAGGACCACGCGCAGGCCCTCCTCCTTGAGCACCCGGCAGGCCTGGGTCCCGGAGTAGTCGAACTCGCAGGCCTGCCCGATCACGATCGGCCCGGAGCCGATCACCATCACGCTGGCGATGTCGGTGCGCTTGGGCATCAGGCGTCCTTCCGCTCGGACATCAGGTCGCAGAACCGGTCGAACAGGTACGCCGCGTCGTGCGGACCGGCGGCCGCCTCCGGGTGGTACTGCACCGAGAACGCCCGCAGGTCGCCCTCGGGCGAGCGCAGCTCGAGGCCCTCGACCACGTCGTCGTTGAGGCAGACGTGGCTCACGCGCGCCTGGCCGTACGGCGTGTCCACCGGGTCGGTGAGCGCGACGCCGTCGGGCCAGGCGACCGCGAAGCCGTGGTTGTGGGCGGTGACCTCGACCTTGCCGGTGGTGCGGTCCATCACCGGCTGGTTGATCCCGCGGTGGCCGTAGGTGAGCTTGAAGGTGCCCAGGCCCAGCGCCCGGCCGAAGAGCTGGTTGCCGAAGCAGATCCCGAAGTACGGCACCCCCTGCGCCAGCGCGGCCTGCAGCAGCGCCACCTGGTCGGTGGTGGCGGCCGGGTCGCCCGGGCCGTTGGAGAAGAACAGCCCGTCGGGGCCGCCGTCGCCGACGGCCAGGACGTCCTCGATGGTGGCGGTCGCCGGCAGCACGTGGGTCTCGATGCCGCGCTCGGCCATCCGGCGCGGCGTCATCGTCTTGATCCCGAGGTCGATCGCGGCGACGGTCGCCCGCTTCGCGCCCCAGGGGCCCGGCTCGGCCGGCACGACGTACGCCTCGCGCGTGGAGACCTCGGCGGCCAGCTCGGTGCCGGCCATCGACTCCTGCTCGCGCACGCGGGCCAGCAGCCGGGCCGGGTCGGTCTCCACCGTGGAGATGCCCACCCGCATCGCGCCGCGCTCGCGCAGGTGACGGGTCAGCGCGCGGGTGTCGACCCCGCTGATGCCGACCACGCCCTGCTCGCGCAGCGCGTCGTCGAGGGTCCCGGTGGCCCGCCAGCTCGACGAGCGGCGAGCGGGGTCGCGCACGACGTAGCCCGCGACCCAGATCCGGTGCGACTCGGCGTCCTCGTCGTTCACGCCGGTGTTGCCGACGTGCGGGGCGGTCATCACCACCACCTGGCGGTGGTAGGACGGGTCGGTCAGCGTCTCCTGGTAGCCGGTCATCCCGGTGTTGAAGACGGCCTCACCGAAGGTCTCCCCCTCGGCGCCGTAGGCGTCGCCGTGGAAGGTGCGCCCGTCCTCCAGGACCAGCATCGCCGCGCGGGGCGGGGTCCGGACGGGGGT
>NZ_LR733215.1:2377144-2423884 GCF_902506435.1 Nocardioides sp. AX2bis
CCGGAGCCCCCACCCATGAGCCCCTTCAAGCGACCGGTGGCATGTGGTCTCGTCGTCTCGACGGCCGCCCTGTTCACCCTCACCGCCACCCCCGCGCCGGCCGTCGCCGACGTCGCCGACCAACCGCTGACCAGCTCCGCCTCCGCCCAGGTCCTCGAGCTCGGCGCACTCAAGCTGCCGGGCCTCCCGGCCGTCGCCGCCGCCGGCGTGGCCACCTCCGAGGGCACGGTGACCACGACGGTCGCCGGCGGTCAGGCGGCCACGGCCGACGCCCGCAACCTCGACGCCTCCCTCCTCGGCACGAGCCTGCCGGGCCTGCTGGCCGAGGCCAGCCAGACGGCGCCGCCGGACAACGCGCAGCCCACGGTCGACGGTGGCGCTCCCGGCACCGTGCCGGGGCTGCTCACCCTCGGGATCTCGCGGGCCGAGGCCCAGGCCCGCGCCGTCGCTCGGGGGTGCCCGACCGGCCCCTTGACGTCCTCGACCGTCTCGACCGCGAACCTCTCGCTGCTGCCCGTGCCGACCCTGGGCACGCTGCTGGCGCTGCCCGGCACCGTCTCGACGTCGCAGCGCACCGAGCTCGTCGAGGTCGGCGGCCCCGACTCCCAGGGCGTGGCCAGCTCCGCCCGCGGCAGCATCGCCTCCCTGGACCTGCTCAGCGGCTCGGTCCAGGTGCGCGTCCTGTCGGCGCCCGAGCTGACCGCGACGGCCACGGGGCAGGCGGGCGCCGACGGCGCGACCGTCACCTACGACGCACCGGTCGTGGAGGTCACCGGCGGCGGGCGGACGCGCACCCTGCCGGTCGACGGCAGCCCGCTCAGCTTCACCTCGCCCGACAACCCGCTGCTGCAGGTGACGCTGCGCGCCGGCCAGCTCGACGTGTCCGCGGACGCCCCCGACGGCACGCAGGCCGCCGGCTCTGCGGCGGTGCTCGAGGTGCGGGCGGGCTTGCTGGGCGCGGTGCCCGTGCTGGAGACCGAGCTGTTCCCGCTCGAGGCGGCGGCCACCGCGCCGGTCGGCGGACTCGACTGCACGCTGGTGCCGGGCGAGGACGAGGACGGCGACGGCCTGACCAACGCCGAGGAGACCGACCTCACCGGGACCGACCCCCGCGACCCCGACACCGACGGTGACGGCACCCGCGACGGCGCCGAGGACCCCGACGACGACGGGCTCACCAACCTCGAGGAGGTCGACGGCTCGGAGAACGTCGGGTACGGCAACCAGCCCACCGACCCCCGCGACCCCGACTCCGACGCCGACGGCCTCACCGACGGCGACGAGGTCGCGGCCGGCACCGACCCCAACACCGCCGACACCGACGGTGGCGGCGTCGACGACGGCACCGAGACCGACAACGGCACCGACCCCCTCGACCCCGCCGACGACACCCCCGTCGACCCCGGGGCCGACGACGACGGCGACGGCGACGGCCTGACCAACGGCGAGGAGACCGACCTCACCGGGACCGACCCCCAGGACGCCGACACCGACGGTGACGGCACCCCCGACGGCGCCGAGGACCCCGACAACGACGGGCTCACCAACCTCGAAGAGGTCTCCGGCTCCGAGAACGACGACTACGCCAACGAGCCCACCGACCCCCGCGACCCCGACTCCGACAACGACGGCCTCACCGACGGCCAGGAGATCGACCTCACCGGCACCGACCCCAACACCGCCGACACCGACGGCGACGGCACCCCCGACGCCGCGGACGACGCCGACAACGACGGGCTCACCAACCTCGAGGAGGTCTCCGGCTCCGAGAACCCGTTCGGCGGCGACCCCACCGACCCCCGCGACGCGGACAGCGACAACGACCGCCTCACCGACGGCCAGGAGGTGACCGGCTCGGAGAACGACGCGTTCGGCGAGGAGCCCACCGACCCGAACACCGCCGACACCGACGGTGGCGGCGTGCCTGACGGCACCGAGGTCTCCGGCACCCCCGCCGGCGACCCGAACGACGCCGCCGACGACGCGGTCACCGACCCCGACGCGGACGACGACGGGGACGGCCTGACCAACGGCGAGGAGGTCGGCCAGACCTTCACCGACCCGGCGGACCCGGACACCGACGGTGACGGCACGACCGACGACGCCGAGGACCCCGACGGCGACGGGCTCACCAACCTCGAGGAGGTCTCCGGCTCGGAGAACGACGGGTACGGCAACGCGCCCACCGACCCCCAGGACGACGACACCGACGCCGACGGCCTCACCGACGGCGAGGAGGTCGACCTCACCGGCACCGACCCGAACGCCGCCGACACCGACGACGACGGGACCACCGACGACGCCGAGGACGCCGACGGCGACGGGGCGACCAACCTGGAGGAGGTCTCCGGTTCGGAGAACGACGGCTACGACAACGAGCCCACCGACCCCCGCGACCCCGACTCCGACGCCGACGGCCTCAGCGACGGCGACGAGGTCGACGTCACCCTGACCGACCCGAACGTGGCGGACACCGACGGCGGCGGCGTGGACGACGGCACCGAGGTCGGGGCCGGCACCGACCCCCTCGACCCGACCGACGACACACCGGTGGTCGACGGGGACACCGACGGCGACGGCCTCACCGACGCCGAGGAGCAGGAGCTCGGGACCGACCCGCTCGACCCCGACACCGACGACGACGGCCTGCAGGACGGCCCCGAGGTCAACCAGCACCAGACGGACCCGCTGCGCAAGGACACCGACCGCGACGGGCTCACCGACGGCCGCGAGGTCCTGAGGACGTCGACCGACCCGCTGCGCAAGGACACCGACGGCGAGGGCCTGACCGACGGACGAGAGGTCAAGCGCTTCAAGACGGACCCGCTGCGCAAGGACACCGACCGGGACGGGCTCAACGACCGGGTCGAGGTCACGGGCTCGGCCAACAAGCGCTACGACCGGTGCCCGACCAACCCGCTGCGCAAGGACACCGACCGCGACCGCCTGAGCGACCGGGCCGAGATCAAGCGCTACCGGACCAACCCGTGCGACCGGGACACCGACAACGGCGGCATCAGCGACGGTCGCGAGGTCCGCAACGGCACCGACCCCCGGGTGAAGGGCCCAGGGAAGGGCGGCCGCGGCTGACCGCTCCACCCCACCAGCACGACGCCGCCCGGAAACCCCCCTACCCGGGCGGCGTCGTCACGTCCGGCCCACCCCTGACCGAACCCCCCCGGAGGACACGTGCGACACGGTGTCGCAGCAACCGCCCCACCGACCACCTCCGGGCGCTACCGTCGGCGCATGGTCTCCTCCGTCCCCGTCGTCGTCCCCGGCCCCGGGTGGTCGCGCGTCGCGGCGCTCGCCGCGCTCCCGGTCGACCTGGCGGTCGCGGCCACGAGGGCCACGCTCGCCGTCGGCGTCCTCGCCGCGCCGGACGGCCCGATCCGCCGCCAGGGCGGGTACGCCGACCTGGTGCTGCGGGTCATCGGCGACGGCGGGTACGCCGAGCAGCTGGTCCGGGTGCTCTCCGACCGCGAGGGCCCGGTGCGCCTGGCCCACACCCTCAACGAGCTGACCGCCCCCGACCGGCCGCTCGGTCGGCTGCTCGAGCCTGGCGGGGCGCTCGACCGGTTGCTGGCCGAGCGTGGTGCGGTGCTGACGCTGCTCGCCGAGGGCGGCCCGCTGGACCGGCTCCTCGTCGAGGGCGGCGCCCTGGACCGGCTGCTCGCCGACGGCGGCCCGTTGGACCGGCTGGTCGAGGCCGACGGGGTGCTGGAGCGGCTGCTGGCCCCCGGCGCCGCGCTCGACCGGCTGACCGTGGAGGACGGGGCCCTGGACCGCCTCGTCGCCCCGGGCGGCCTGCTCGACCGGGTGCTCCTGGAGGACGGCTTCGTCGAGAAGCTCGTCGCCGACGGCGGCACCCTCGACCAGCTGGTCACGCTCGGCGAGACGCTCGAGCAGATCCAGCCCAGGCTCGCGACGCTGAGCGAGCTGATCCCCTCCTTGGAGGCCGCGGCCGACGGCCTCGGGCGGGCGGTCGGTCCGCTCGCGGACCTCGCCGGACGGCTCCCCCTCCGCGGCCGGCGCACGGTCGGGGTCGACTGACACCTCAGTCCGGCTGGGCGTGCCAGTCCCTCGCACGGGCGACGGCCAGCAGCAGCGCGCGGGCCCGGCCCGCCTCGGGGTCGAGCGGCATGTCTGCTCCCGGTCTCGCCGCGAGGTCGAGGAGCGCGACCAGGTCTGCCGCCCGCGCCCGGTCGAGCAGGTCGCGACGTCCCTCGGCGGCGGGCACCCGCTCGCGGTACGCCGCAACGACTCCCTCCACATAGGCAGGGCGGCGGTCGTGCCGCAGCAGGTTGCCCAGGTCGGTGGCGGGGTGGCCGGCGTGGGCGAACTCCCAGTCGAGCACCGCGGCGATCTCGAGGCTCGTGGGGTCGACCAGCACGTTCTTCGGGTTGAGGTCGCTGTGGACCAGGCTGCGGCGGCGTACGTCGGAGAGCACCTCGTCGGCGCAGCCGGCCAGCTCCTCCAGCCCGTCGAGCTCCGACGGTCCCCACCCGTCGGCGAGGTGCAGGTCGTCACGGCGCGCCGCGAGAACACCGCCGACGTCGACCTGGTCGCCGTACGACCCGATCCGCAGGTCACCGTCCAGGAACGGCCCCGTGCTCGGCTGCGGCATGCACGCGAGCAGCCCGGCCACCCGGCCGAGGCCGCGCCCGAGACGGGCCAGCGCCTCGTCGTCCTCGCGGATCCCGTCCAGCGCCAGGTCGCCGCGCACCCCTGGCACGAACGAGGTGACCAGCAGGCCCGGCGAGCCGGACACCGGGTCGGCGCGGCGGACCTCCAGCACGTCCGGCACCGGGAGCAGCCCGCGTACGAGCGCCAGCACCGCCGCGTCGACCTCGGGCGCCGCCGGTCCCCGGGCCAGCGAGCGGCCGCCGTACACCCGCACGACCGTGCGCTCGGCTCCGACACCGGCCAGGAAGGTCTCGCCGGACCAGCCGCCGCTGAGGGGTTCGAGGGTCGGCTGCACGTCGTCCATGGTGCCAGCGCCCTGCGACCGGCCACCGGTCCCGCACGAGGTGCTCCCGCTAGGGTCCGGGGGTGGCCGAGCACGAGTTCCCACCGCCCGCCCCGGTCGTGGTCGAGCGGCGCGCCGTCGACGAGGACGAGTCCCGCCGGGCCAACGGCCCCGACTGGGACCGCTACGCCGACGAGTACCAGGCCACCCACGGCGCCTTCCTCGGCGACGCCGGCTTCGTGTGGGGCCCCGAGGGGCTGACCGAGGACGAGGCCGGCGTGCTCGGTGAGGTCGCCGGGCGCGACGTCCTCGAGGTCGGCTCGGGCGCCGGGCAGTGCTCGCGCTGGGTGCGGTCACGCGGAGGCCGCGCGGTGGGGCTCGACCTGTCCCACCGTCAGCTCCAGCACTCCCGTCGGCTCGACGAGTCCACCGGCGTCGTCGTGCCGTCGGTACGCGCCACCGCCACCGCCCTGCCCTTCGCGGACGCCTCGTTCGACGTCGTCTTCTGCAGCTTCGGCGCCCTGCAGTTCGTCGCGGACCTCGACGTCGCGCTGGCCGAGGCCGCGCGGGTGCTGCGCCCCGGGGGGCGGCTCGCGTTCTCGATCACCCACCCGACGCGCTGGATGTTCCTCGACGACCCCGGCCCCGAGGGCCTGACGGCCGTCTCCTCCTACTGGGACCGCACGCCGTACGTCGAGGTCGACCCCGCCACGGGCGAGGTGGCCTACGTCGAGCACCACCGCACGCTGGGCGACTGGGTGGCGCTGCTGCACGCCGCGGGCTTCGTGATCACCGACCTGCTCGAGCCGCGCTGGCCCGAGGACCACGACCGGGTCTGGGGCGGCTGGTCGCAGCTGCGCGGGCGCCTGACGCCGGGCACCGCGATCTTCGCGGCCGACCTGCGGGGCTGAGCGCAGGAACGTGTCACGAGAAGCAGCCCCGGAGGCAGTCAGGACCTGCTTGTCATGACACGTCCGGTCTGACGGTGGGGGTCCGGTACGCAGCACGGCCCCGGTCCGAGGACCGGGGCCGTGCTGGTGGTGCGGGTCGTCTCAGACCAGGAAGCGTCGACGGATCAGAAGCCCGCCACCGGCGAGGGCCGCAACCCCACCGGCGAGCAGCCCGCGACCGAGGTTGCGACCACCGGCCCCGTCCTCGCCCTGCAGCACGAAGCTGTAGGCCGTGAGGCCCTCGGCACCCGCGGGCGCCCCGTAGGCCATGTCCTCGGTGTCGGCGCGCTCGGCGCCGGCGACCAGGGAGGCGTACATCTCGCCGTAGGACTTCGCGGTGTCCTCGCCCTTGCCGATCAGCACCTTGGTGCCCTCGTCGGACAGGCGCTGCGCACCGTCGACGAGCTTCGGCGCACCGTCGGCAGCCGTGCCGAGACCGTCGGCCAGCTGCACCGAGCCGTCGGCCGCGTCGCCGATGCCGTCGGACAGCTCCTGCGAGCCGGCGGAGAGGAGGAAGGCACCACCGGCAGCGGCGCTGGCACCCGCTGCAAGCTTGCCTGCACCGGTATCGAGCTCGCCGGCTCCGGCGGCGAGCTCACCGACTCCGTCGTCCAGCTGCACGGAGCCGTCAGCGAGTGCCTTGGAACCATCGGCCAACTGCTGCGTTCCCTCACCGAGGTCACCAAGCCCGACGGCGAGCTTCCCAGCACCGGCGGAAACCTTCTGGCCGCCGGCGTTCAGCTCCTCGACTCCGCTCACGAGGTCTGCGACCCCGGTGACCAGGTCATCGCCGCCGACGCTGAGAGCGTCCGCGGCGCAGGCCAGCGTCTGAGTGGGGTCGCAGCCCGGGGCGCCGTTACCGATCGAGTCGAGAAGGCTCGTGCTGATGTTGGCGGTGAGGCCGTCGATGAGCTGGGGGATGCCACCCTGCACGAGCTGAACGGCCTGCGCCACCCCGCAGTCGTCGGCCGGGTTCGAGTCGTCGGCCTTGATCCGGTCACACGTGGTGGGGAGTCCATTGCTAAGCCCCGCTCGCAGTTGATCAATGCCTGCACCGGGCCCCGTGATTTGAGCCTTGACGCTGTTGGACAGCAGTTCGAGTCCGTTGCGAAGCTCGGTCAACCTGGCAGTCTGAGCCTCGGCAACTGCATCTGCTGTGCCGCTGGCGGTTGCCCGGCAGACTGGGCCACAGTCCGGGGCCGAAGCAATATTGGCAATCGAGGCGCGGAGCCTAGCGACCGTGCCGTCGGCCGTCACCGGACCCTGAAGGGCCTGGTCGAGCGCCTGCACTGTCGTGTCAACGTTGCCGGTCAGGCCGTTCAAGCCGCCTTTAATGCGATTCAAACCACCCAGCAGGGTCGGCTGCGTCGTGTCGGACAAGGTGCCGATACCAGCTACGACGCCTTGGAGTGCCCCCAGCAGCTGCTGATAGTCGGGATTCTGGGCTAACTGCGCCCGCACACCCGCTGGGAGCGCACTCACACCCGCACGAAGCTTTGCCAGACCATCGACCAGTCCCTTCTGGCCGGCTGCCAACTGACCGACTCCGCTGCTCAGCTCGGGCAGCTTGCCGTCGAGAGTGTCGATCCCCTCTCCAAGCCGCTGCGCCCCGTCGGCGAGCTCGGCACCTCCCGCTGCCGCGTCCGAAGCTCCGTCACGGAGCTTGATCGCGCCCAGGGACAGGGCACCCGACCCGTCGCGGAGCTTCGACGTCCCAGTCATGAGCACGCCGACTCCGACACTCAGCTTGCCGGTCCCCTCCGCGAGCTGTCCCGCGCCGGTGTCGAGCTGCCCGAGACCGTCCGAGAGTTCTCCTGCGCCGGCCGCCAGCTCGGCGGCACCCGGAGCAGCCTGACCGACCAGGCCCTGGGAGAGCTCCTCGGACCCCGCCTGCAGCTTGATGAGGCCGGCCAGGAGGTCCCCGGCGCCGTCACGCAGCTTGAGCAGGTTGTCGTCGATCTCGACTGCACCTTCGGTCAGCGCGACACCCGTCTGGGCGCCACCCTGGTAGCTCTCGGCGGCCTTGGCGAAGCTCGGGCTCTTGAGCGGGTTCACCGGAAGGCCGGTGAAGTCGGCACGCGGCACCACGCCGTCGGTGATGTCGGCCTCGTAGCCGAAGACCGCGGTGTCGTCGCCGATCGGCGGGATGAGGGTGGCGGTGAAGGACAGCCTGGTGCCTCCCTTGCCGTCACCGGCCATGTTGGCCTGGGAGGAGGTCACCTCGTCGAAGGTCGGGGGCGCGACCGTGGTCAGCGAGCCGACCATCGGGATCGGCACCTCGACCGTGTCGGTGACCTCGCCGCCCCGGCCGTCCGGGTAGGAGATCTCGGTGGCGACGCCGCTGACGTTCTTGATCGTGTACTCGACGACCAGGTGGCCGGACTCACCGACCACGTCACCAGGCTCGACGGGCTCGCCGTCGAGCTCGTAGGTCGCGGAGACCGCCAGGGGGAGCTCACCGTCGAACTCGCTCACCGAGCGCAGCTGCTCGACACCGTCGACGGTCGTGGTCGTGACCTGGGACCCGTCCTCGGTCTCGACCCCGCCGAAGCCGTCGAGGTTGCGCAGGCCCTCGAGCGCGATCGGGTTGTCCAGCGTGACGGTGCCCTGACCGCTGAGCTCGACCTGCTCGTAGACGCGCTTGGTGTCGACCGCGCCCTCGGCGTCGGTGTAGACCTGCACGGTCTCGGTATTGACGACCTCGACGTCACCGCTGTCCGCGGCGGCGAAGGTCGGCCCGAGGGACCAGGACGCGACAGCGGCAGCCCCGACCGTGACGGCGGCGACGTGCAGGGGGCGCCGGAGACGGCTACGAGCGTGACGGTGACGGGCGGCGCCGGTCATCGGGTGACCTCCATGGTCTGTGCCCCGGTGGGGGCCTGGTCGGGGGGGCCTGGTCGGGGGTGGGGGCGCCGGTGGGCGCGGTGGGACGGGCAGCGTTCGCCCGCGGTGCGAGCGAGGCGACCAGGAAGCCGACGGCGACCGTCAGCGCCAGCGCGGTCAGGGTGTTGACCGAGGTGGTGGCGGTCTCGGCGACGGCGGCTGCGAAGGTCCGCTCGTAGACGCCGGCAAAGGCGCCCGCGCCGAGCAGCAGGGACCACAACGGCAGCCGGTCGAGGCTGGCCGCCGCGATGGCGGTGCAGAGCAGGACGGTGGCGATCGCGGCCACGGCCAGCCCGCTCGCAGCGTCGGGCAGGGTTCCTGCCCGCAGCAGGTAGCAGGCGAAGGCGACCAGGACGCCGACGGCGAAGCCGCCGAGGCGTACCCCGATGGAGCGGGCCGGCACCAGACCGACCACCGCCCCGAGCAGGACCCCGCTGAGGACGACCTGCGAGACCTGGAGGTCGAGGACGGCGTCGAGGCCGACCGCGACGGCCACCCCGATCGCCAGGACGACACCGGTGATCAGGGTGGCGGGGACCGGAGTGCCCCTCGCCCCTTCCTGCCCGTGGTCGTCGATGTTGGTGCGCGCCGACAGGCGTGCGGGCATGACTCACTCCCCTTGTGTCGACGGCCACCCTCCGTGGCCGACGTAGAACGACGTGCCGCCCCTCAGCAGCACGTGACGCACCCCACTCGTTCCGAGGTGCCGCCGGATCATAAGCCAGTTACCTTTCGGTAACAAAGGGACGAACGTCCCGTGTCCGAGACTCCGCGAGTGGCGACATCCAGGTGAACGGACCCTCCACGAGCGCGCTGCCTGGGTGGTCCGGGGCGGGTTGACCTAATCTCGGCCTCGTGACCGCGACCCCCCAGGCGACCCCCCAGGCGCCCGCGCGAAGCCTCGGCACCCGCCTGCGCGACGCCACCCGCGACGGCGGCGCGATCGCCGCGGCGATCGTGATGATGAATGTCGCGACGTACTCCTTCCAGATGGTCGCGGCCCGCGTCCTGGGCCCCGAGCAGTACGGCGGGGTGTCGGCGCTGATGGCGCTCTTCCTGGTCGTGGCCGTGGTGCAGCTCGGCCTGCAGGCCACCGCGGCGCGCCGGATCGCTGCCGACCCCGACGACGTGGAGCAGATCGAGCGGGTGATGCTGACGGTCACCTACCGCGCCGGGTGGCTGGTCGGCGGCGTCCTGCTGCTGCTCGCCCCCGTGGTGTGGCAGGTCCTCCGGCTCGACAGCATCGTCCCCGCGCTGCTGCTCGCCGCAGGCGCCGTGCCGCTCACGATCATGGGCGGCCAGGCCGGCGTCCTCCAGGGCGAGCGCCGCTGGGTGCCGCTGGCCCTGGTCTACCTCTCCCTCGGCGTCCCGCGGCTCGTGCTCGGCACCGTCGCGATCCTGATCCGTCCCACCGAGGGCGCGGCCATGGCCGGGGTCGCGGCGGCGATGCTGGTCCCGGTCGCCGTGGGCTGGTGGGCCCTGCGCGGCACCCGCAGCCCGGGCGCCGACAACGACCACAACCGGATCCGCCCGACGGTGCGCGAGGCCGTGTCGGGCTCCCTGGCGCTGATGGCGTTCTTCGTCCTGTCCAACGTCGACATCGTGATCGCGCGCAACGTGCTGCCGGCCCAGGAGGCCGGGCTGTACGCCGGCGGGCTGATCCTGACCAAGGCCGTGCTGTTCCTGCCGCAGTTCGTGGTCGTGGTCGCGTTCCCCGCGATGTCGACGGTGGCCGAGCGGCGGCGAGCGCTGCTGCGGAGCCTCACGGCGGGTGCGGTGCTCGGCGGCGGGTGCGTGGTCGGCGCGCTCGTCCTGGCCGACCTCGCCACGTTCTTCGTCGGCGGGTCCGAGTACGCCGGGGTCAGCGGCCGGCTGTGGGCCTTCGCGACCGTCGGCACGCTGCTGGCGCTCCTGCAGCTGCTCGTCTACTCCGTGCTGGCGCGCCAGGGCACCGCCTCGACGTACCTGACCTGGGGGGCCGCGGTGGTGCTGGTCGGCATCGCGCTGCTGCAGGACACCGTGAACGGGCTGCTGCTCACCGTCGCGGGCGTCGACGCCGTCCTGCTCGTCGTGCTGCTCGCGATGAGCCTGCGGCACATGAAGCACGACCAGGCGCCGGTCGCGGACTGACGGGCCGCGACCGGGTCGTGGCTAGTGCGCGGCCTCGTGCCAGCTGCGGCCGGTGCCGACGGAGACGTCGAGGGGGACGGTCAGGTCCGCGGCGCCACCCATCTCACGACGGACCAGGGCGTCCAGCTCGTCCGCCTCGCCGGGGGCGACCTCGAAGACGAGCTCGTCGTGGACCTGCAGCAGCATCCGCGAGGAGAGCTCCGCCTCGCGCAGCGCCACGTCGACCCGCAGCATCGCCAGCTTGATCAGGTCGGCCGCCGAGCCCTGGATCGGGGCGTTCAACGCCATCCGCTCGGCCATCTCCCGGCGCTGGCGGTTGTCGCTGGTCAGGTCGGGCAGGTACCGGCGACGACCCCAGATGGTCTCGGTGAACCCGGTCCGGCGGGCCTCCTCGACGACACCGCCGAGGTAGTCGCGGATCCCTCCGAAGGTCTCGAAGTACTCGTCCATCAGCTCGCGCGCCTCGCCGGGGTCGATCGAGAGCTGCTGGCCCAGGCCGTAGGCGGACAGCCCGTAGGCGAGGCCGTAGTTCATCGCCTTGATCTTGGCCCGCATCTCGGAGGTCACCGCGTCCGCGTCGGTGTCGAAGACGCGGGCCGCCGTGATCGAGTGGAAGTCGCGGCCGGAGCGGAACGCCTCGATCAGCAGCGCGTCCTCGGAGAGGTGCGCCATGATCCGCATCTCGATCTGGCTGTAGTCGGCGGTGAGCAGCGACTCGTACCCCGGACCCACCACGAAGCCCTCCCGGATCCGGCGGCCCTCCTCGGTGCGGACCGGGATGTTCTGCAGGTTGGGGTCCGTGCTCGACAACCGCCCGGTGGCGGCGATGGTCTGGTTGAAGGTGGTGTGGATGCGACCGTCGGGCGCGACGGTCTTGAGCAGGCCCTCGATGGTCTGGCGCAGCCGGATCACGTCGCGGTGCCGCAGCAGGTGCAGCAGGAACGGGTGCTCGGTCTTCACGTAGAGCTGCTGGAGCGCGTCGGCGTCGGTGGTGTAGCCGGTCTTCGTGCGCTTGGTCTTGGGCATCGCCAGCTCGTCGAAGAGGACCACCTGCAGCTGCTTGGGCGAGCCGAGGTTGATCTCCTTGCCGATCACGGCGTACGCCTCCTCGGCCGCCTGCGTGACCTCGGCGCCGAAGTGGGACTCGAGCGACTCGAGGTGCTCGGCGTCGACGGCGATCCCGGTCTGCTCGAGACCCGCGAGCAGGTCGACCAGCGGCAGCTCGACGTCGGCGAGCAGCTCCGTGCCGCCGTGCTCCTCCACGGCCGCGTCGAGCGCCTCGGCGAGGTCGAGGACGGCGCGTGCGTGCAGCATCGCGGTCTGCGCGACCTCCTGGTCCTCGTCGAAGAGCATCCCCTGGTCGCCCGCGTCCTCCCCCTTGAGCTCGCGCCGCAGGTAGCGCAGCGTCAGGTCGGCGAGGTCGTAGGAGCGCTGGTCGGGGCGCACGACGTAGGCGGCGAGCGCGGTGTCGCTCTGCAGCCCGCGCAGGGTCCAGCCCTGCGCGGCCAGCGCCAGGCCCGGACCCTTGGCGTCGTGGAGGACCTTGGGCCGCTCGGGGTCGGCGAGCCAGCCGGCCAGCGCGGCGTCGTCCTCGGGGGTGAGGGTCTCGGTGGAGACGTACGCCGCGCGGCCCGTGCCGCTCGCGAGCGCGAGCGCGTCGACGCGGCCGGTGCCGGCGCCCCACGCGCCCCGCACGTGCACCCCGACGGTGCCCGTCGGCAGGTCCGCGAGCCAGGACGCGACCTCGCCGCCCCCCAGCACGTGGCCGTCGAGGTCGAAGCCGCTGCCGTCGACGTCCTCCTCGGACTCGAGGGTCTCGAAGAGCCGGTCGCGCAGCACCCGGAACTCCAGGCCGTCGAAGAGGGTGTGCACCTCCTGGCGGTCCCACGGGCGCAGCGCGAGGTCGCCCGGGGCCGCGGTCAGCTCCAGGTCGCGGACCAGGGCGTTCAGGCGGCGGTTGCGGAGCACGTCGTCGAGGTGCTCGCGCAGCGACTCCCCCTTCTTGCCGGTGATCTTGTCGGCATGGGTGATCACGTTGTCGAGGCCGTCGTAGGTCGCCAGCCACCGGGCGGCGAAGCCGGGACCGACCCCGGGGACGCCGGGCAGGTTGTCGGAGGTCTCCCCCACGATCGCGGCCAGCTCGGGGTAGCGCTCGGGGCGCACGCCGTACTTCGCCTCGACCGCGTCAGGCGTCATCCGCGCCAGGTCGGAGACGCCGCGCATCGGGTAGAGCACCGTGGAGCGCTCCGTCACCAGCTGCAGGGCGTCGCGGTCGCCGGTGAGGATCAGCACCTCCATGTCGTCCTCGGCCAGCGCCTGCGTGGTGAGCGTCGCGATGATGTCGTCGGCCTCGTACCCGGGCTTCTTCACGTACGGGATCCGCAGTGCGTCGAGGACCTCCTCGATCAGCGGCAGCTGGCTGCTGAACTCGTCGGGCGTCTTGTTGCGCCCGGCCTTGTACTCGGCGTACTCCGCCATCCGGAAGGTCTGCCGCGAGACGTCGAAGGCGACCCCGACGTGGGTGGGCTGCTCGTCGCGGAGCACGTTGATCAGCATCGAGGTGAAGCCGTAGACCGCGTTCGTGGTCTGCCCGGTGGTCGTGGAGAAGTTCTCCACCGGCAGCGCGAAGAACGCGCGGTAGGCCAGGGAGTGCCCGTCGAGGAGCAGCAGTCGGGGACGTGGGGGGATCACGGAAGCAGCCTCGGGCACGGTCGCGACTCTAACCGCCGCCGGCGACACCGTCGCGGTGGGTGATGATGACCGGCATGAGCCACGACGACGACGCGACGCCCGACCTCGACGCCTTCCTCGCCGCGATGCCGGCCGGCGCGCTGAACGAGAAGATGGGCGTCGAGATCACCGAGGTCGGCCCCGAGCGGGTCGTGGCCACGATGCCTGTGGAGGGCAACACCCAGCCGTACGGCCTGCTGCACGGCGGGGCGTCGGTCGTGCTGGCCGAGACCCTCGGCTCGGTGGGGGCGGCCCTGCACGCGTGGCCGGACAAGGTCGCCGTCGGCGTCGACATCAACGCCACGCACCACCGCGCGGCGCGTGCCGGCACCGTCACCGGGGTCGCCACCCCGGTCCACCTCGGCCGCTCGATGGCGAGCTTCGAGGTCGTCGTCAGCGACGAGCAGGGCCGGCGCGTGTGCACCTCGCGGATCACCTGCGCCCTGATCGACGCTCCGCCCGCAGCCCGCTGACCGTCAGCCGGTCGGCTCCTGACCCTCGGACGAGGGCCGCTGCTCCTGGGCGCGGCGCAGGGAGCGGCGTGCGGCCAGGACGCTGCCGATCGAGCGGGCCCCGGTGGCGGGGTCGGTCCGCGGGCCCCCGACCTGGGCGCGCACCATCGCCGTCGAGGCGGTCCGGTAGGTCGCGCGCTGGCTGAACCCCAGCCGGGCCATGAACCGGTTGGCCTCCCGGGACCCGGCCTCCGCGGCGGTCGCGACGTGACCGGCGTCGTGCTCCTCGGCGAAGACCACCGCCGCCTCCATCAGCGCCCGGCCCACCCCGTGGCGCCGCAGGCGCGGCAGCACCGTCGGGACCAGGACCTGGACCACCGGGTCGAGGTCCACCGGCGACAGCGTGGTCAGCCTCAGCAGCACCGCACCGGCCGGCTCGCCGGCGTGCTCGGCCACCAGGACCCGCTCCCCCTCGAGCTGCTCGGCCCGGGCCAGGACCGCGGCCACGTCGCGCAACCGGTCGGCGTCCTCGCCCCGGCGCATCGAGGCGTGCCAGACCTCGGCGAGGAACGCGGCGTCGTCGGGGGTCGCGTCACGCAGCACCACCGCGCTGCGGGGCGTGCGGGCCACGGCCACTCCTCCTCGGGTCCACGGACGGCGGTCCGGGGTCGGACGGCCGGGCGCAGACTACGCTCGGCGCGCGCCGAGCGGTCACCGAGAGCACATCTCGAGCAAGGAGAAGGACCATGGTCCCGGGTCTGGGAACCCTCGTGAACGTCGTCACGGTCCTGGTCGGGGCGGGGCTCGGCCGCCTGATGGGAGACCGGCTGCCCACCCGTACGCGGGACCTGGTCACCGACGCGCTCGGCCTGGTCACCCTGCTGATCGCGGGCACGTCGGCCGTCGCGGTCCTCGACCCCGCCCTCGCCGACCGGGTCGGCGACAGCGCTCCGATGCTCATCGTCCTCGGCGCGGTCGTGGGCGGCGGCATCATCGGCTCCGCGCTGCGGCTCGAGCTGCGCCTCGAGCAGCTCGGCGGCTGGCTGCAGCGGCGGCTGACCCGCCGCGCCTCGGCCGACCGAGAGCGGTTCGTCGAGGGGTTCGTGGTGGCCTCGCTGCTGTTCTGCACCGGCCCGCTGACGATCCTCGGCTCGCTCAACGACGGTCTGGGCAACGGCGCCGAGCAGCTCTACCTCAAGGCGGTGCTCGACGGGTTCGCCGCGATGGCCTTCGCGGCCTCCTTCGGCTGGGGCGTCGCGGCCAGCGCCGTGACCGTCGTGGTGGTCCAGGGCGGGCTGACCCTGCTGGGGGTCCTGCTCGGCGACGTGCTCCCGGCGGCCGAGCTGGCTGCCACGACCGCGGTCGGCGGCCTCGTCCTGGTCGGGGTCGCCCTGCGGCTGCTGCGGATCCGGGAGGTGGCGGTGGCCGACCTGCTGCCCGCCCTGCTGCTCGCCCCCCTGCTGGTCACCGTGGTGGGCTCACTGCGATGAGCGCGCTCGTCCTCGCGCCTGCGTGAGGACGGTCACGACACGGGACTGTGGCCTTCTCGTGACCTCCGACCCGCGACTGCCACACCCCGGAGGACGTACGCTCCGTGACGCCTCGCCGACGTGCGCGACCCGCTCGGGGGCTACGATCCGGCGACCACCCCGCCGCCTGTGACAGGAGACACATGCCTCACGGCCCCGCCTCGCCGCGGCCCGCGCCCGACCTCCGGGCCGGTCCACGCGCCGCTGCTCTGCTGCTGACCCTCGTCACCGGGGTGCTGCTCGCCCTGCTCTCCGTGGCGACGCCCGCCTCGGCCTCCGGGGACGGCGGTGAGGAGGAGAACAGCAACACCGTCTCGGGCACGCTCACCAACACCGCCACCGACGGCAGCCCCGTGCCCGGCGTCGAGATGATCGTGCGCGACGCCGCCGGCGAGGAGTTCTCCGACACCACGGCCGAGGACGGCACCTGGTCCATCGAGGTCCCCGGTGAAGGTGGCCTGGTCGAGATCGAGCTGGTCATCGACAGCCTGCCCGAGGGCGTCGAGCTCCGCCAGGAGGACAACGTCCGCGAGCTCAACCTGCTCCCCGGCCAGAGCCTGCCGGTGCTGTTCGCGATCGGCCCGGACAACCGGGACGTCGAGACGGCCTGGGACCGCGTGCCCGGCCTGATCTACAGCGGTCTGCTGTTCGGCCTGATCATGGCGCCCGCGGCGCTGGGCCTCTCGATGGTCTTCGGCACCACCGGCCTGACCAACTTCGCCCACGGCGAGCTGGTCACCTTCGGGGCGCTGATCACCTACCTGTCCAACACCGTGCTGGGGATGCCGTTCGTGCTCGCGGCCGTGGTCGCGGTGGTCGTCGGCATGGCCTTCGGCTGGGCGCAGGACGCCGGGCTCTGGCGCCCGCTGCGTCGACGCGGCACCGGCCTGATCGCGATGATGATCGTCTCGATCGGCCTGCAGTTCTTCCTGCGCAACATGTACCAGTACTTCACCAAGGGCCGGCTGCTCAGCTACGACGAGTACCTCACCCCGGCCGGGCGTGACGTCGGCGGCCTCTTCGTCTTCACCAGCCGCGACCTGGTCATCGCCGTCACCAGCATCGTGGTCCTCGCGGCCGTGCTGCTCGCGCTGTCGCGGACCCGGCTCGGCCGCGCCACCCGGGCCGTGTCGGACAACCCCGCGCTGGCCTCGGCCACGGGCATCGACGTCGACCGGGTCATCTCGGTCGTCTGGATCCTCGGCAGCGGACTGGCCGCCCTGGCCGGTGTCTTCCTGGGCTTCCAGCTCGGGGTCACCTTCCAGATCGGCCAGCTCATCCTGCTGCTGCTCTTCGCCGCCGTCACCGTCGGCGGGCTCGGCTCGGTGTGGGGCGCGGTGATCGGTGCGCTGCTCATCGGCGTCCTGATCGACCTCTCCACCCTGGTGGTGCCGGCGGACCTGAAGAACGCCGGCGCCCTCCTGCTGCTCATCGTCATCCTCCTGGTCCGTCCCCAAGGCCTGCTCGGCCGCCGGGAACGGGTCGGTTGAGGCCGGAGAGGACAACGACATGGACCTGATCACCAGCCCCCTCTACGACGCCTTCACCCCGACGGCGATCTCCTTCGTCCTGGCCGCCATCGGCCTGAACATCCACTTCGGCTACGCCGGCCTGCTCAACTTCGGCCAGGCCGCGTTCGCCGCGGTCGGCGCCTACGGCATGGGCGTGGCCATCGCCTCGTTCAACCTGCCCCTGGTCGTCGCGATCCTGGTCGGCCTGGTCGCCGCGGTGCTGCTCGCCCTGGTCATGGGCGTGCCCACGCTGCGCCTGCGGGCCGACTACCTGGCCATCGTCACGATCGCGGTGGCCGAGATCCTGCGCCTGGTCTTCTCGACCACGTTCAAGGAGTACTTCCGCGCCCGTGACGGCGTGAGCGGCTTCACCGGCAGCTTCCGCAGCCTGAACCCGCTGCCGGACTCGATGGACACGTTCTTGAACTTCAGCCGCAACGACCTGTGGGTGATGCTCGTCGGCTGGCCGCTGGTCGGGCTGATCCTGCTCTTCGTGTGGGCGATCATGCGCTCGCCCTGGGGCCGGGTGGTGAAGTCGATCCGCGAGGACGAGGACGCCGTACGCTCGCTGGGCAAGAACGTCTACAGCTACAAGATGCAGGCCCTGATCCTGGGTGGTGTCATCGGCGCGGTCGGCGGGTTCGTCGGCGCGCAGGGACTGGCCTCGGTGCAGCCCGACTCGTACAACCTCGACTTCACCTTCATCGCCTTCACCATGCTGATCCTCGGCGGCGCCGCGCGCGTGATGTCGCCGGTGGCCGGCGCGGTGATCTTCTGGGCGCTGCTGTCCTTCCTCGGGGAGCTGCTCACCAAGCTCTCCAGCGGGGACAACCCGATCATCCCGCCCGAGTTCATGACGCCCGACCAGGTCGGCAACATCCGCTTCGCGTTCGTGGGCCTGGCCCTGATGCTGCTGATGATCTTCCGTCCGCAAGGCCTGTTCGGCGACAAGAAGGAGATCGCGCTCGATGCCCGCTGACATGGACAAGACCGACGCCTCGGTCGGCGCGCGCGCCGGCCTGCGGGGCCTGGCGACCGAGCCCGGGGTCAAGAAGCCCGACCCGATCCTGGTGGCCACCAACGTGAGCCGCAGCTTCGGCGGCCTGAAGGCCGTCGACGTCGACCACCTGGAGGTCCAGCGCGGCGTCATCACCGCGCTGATCGGCCCCAACGGGGCCGGCAAGACCACCTTCTTCAACCTGCTGACCGGCTTCGACGACGCCGACTCGGGCGACCGTGCCTTCAACGGCAAGTCCCTGAACCGGGTCTCGGCCTCCAAGGTCGCCCGGATGGGCATGGTCCGCACCTTCCAGCTGACCAAGGTGCTCTCCAAGCTGACCGTGCTGGAGAACATGCGGCTGGGCGCGACCGGGCAGAAGGGCGAGAAGTTCTGGGCCGGCCCCTTCGCGTTCCTGTGGCGCAAGGAGGAGGAGGCCAACAGCGACCGTGCGCGGGACCTGCTGCGCCGCTTCAAGCTCGACGCGAAGGAGTCCGACTTCGCCGGGTCGCTCTCCGGCGGGCAGCGCAAGCTGCTCGAGATGGCGCGCGCCCTGATGGTGCGTCCGGAGCTGGTGATGCTCGACGAGCCGATGGCCGGGGTCAACCCCGCCCTGAAGCAGTCGCTGCTGGGCCACGTGAAGTCGCTGCGCGAGGAGGGCATGACCGTGCTCTTCGTCGAGCACGACATGGACATGGTCCGCGACATCTCCGACTGGGTCGTGGTCATGGCCCAGGGCCGGATCATCGCCGAGGGCCCGCCGGACTCGATCATGTCCGACCAGCGCGTCATCGACGCCTACCTCGGCGCCCACCACGACACCGACATCTCCGAGCTCGACAAGGCCGCCCTCGAGGTCGAGGCCATGGCGGAGATCGACACGCTGAAGAAGGAGGGCCGATGAGCCTCGCCGCCACGCCCGACCCCGCTGCCGAGCAGCGCGCGCAGGCCGCGCGCGACGCGCACCTGCGCGCCGCCGACGGCGCCGTGCTGCGCGCCGACAACCTGATCGCGGGCTACCTCCCCGGGGTCAACATCCTCAACGGTGCCGACATCTACTGCCAGCCCGGTGAGCTGGTCGGCATCATCGGCCCCAACGGCGCCGGCAAGTCGACGTTCCTCAAGGCGCTCTTCGGCCTGGTCAAGATCCACACCGGGACCGTCACGCTGCGCGGTGACGAGGTCACCAACCAGCGTGCCGACACCCTGGTGGCCAAGGGCATCGGCTTCGTGCCGCAGAGCAACAACGTCTTCCCGAGCCTGACCATCGCCGAGAACCTGCAGATGGGGTGCTACCAGGCGCCGAAGAAGTTCACCGAGCGCTTCGACTTCGTCACCGGCATCTTCCCGGCGCTGGCTGCGCGCAAGAACCAGCGGGCGGGCTCCCTGTCCGGCGGTGAGCGCCAGATGGTGGCCATGGGCCGGGCGCTGATGATGGAGCCGTCGGTCCTGCTGCTCGACGAGCCGTCGGCCGGCCTCTCCCCCGCCATGCAGGACGAGGTCTTCGTGCAGACCCGCGAGATCAACAAGGCAGGTGTCTCGGTCGTGATGGTCGAGCAGAACGCCGCCCGGTGCCTGCAGATCTGCGACCGGGGCTACGTGCTGGACCAGGGCCGCAACGCCTACACCGCCACCGGTCGCGAGCTGGCCACCGACCCCAAGGTCATCGAGCTCTACCTCGGCACGCTGGCCAAGAAGGCCTGAGCACCACCCGCCCCCAGGGCGCCCTCGCAGCGGCGCGGACCCAGCCGGGTCCGCGCCGCTTCGACGTTCCCAGCCGGCACGAGGAGCCACGCCAGGCCCCCGACCGGACGGAGGGTCGCCGGGCGGGCCGTACGGCCGTCGCCGCGGCCGCGAGGGGGCCGTCCGCGATAGAGCTCCGGGGGGCCGCTCCGCCTCGTCGGGGTCTGACGACGCAGGTCGCGACCGAGGGGCTCGTCCTCGACCGCGGCGTCCGGCGCCGCAACCGTCATCTCGGCTGCCCGCGAGCGTCACCTCGGCTGCCCGCGAACGTCACCTCGGCTGTCCGCGAGCGTCATCTCGGCGGAGCACGAAGGCCCCGGGTGCGCGGTGTGCGCGCCCGGGGCCTCGTGGGTGGTGCTGGTCGATCAGGTGGTGCGGTGGTGCTGGGTCAGCTGTTCTGCCCGACGCCCGCACGGATGAGCTCGGGCACGATCTTCTTCGTCTCGTCGAAGGCGATCAGCACGATGGCGTCGGGGTCCTCCGAGGCCAGGGACTGCACCTCGGCGTTGAAGTTCGGCGCCTCGGGGCTGTAGGTCTGGTAGGAGACCACGGTGCCGCCGGCCTGCTCGTAGAAGTCGCGGACGTTCTCCGCGAGCGCCTCGCCGTAGGAGTCCTGGCGGGCCAGGATGGCGATGTTCTGCTTGCCGTCCGCGATCAGCGTCGAGGCCATGACCTGGCCCTGCAGCACGTCGGACGGGGCGGTGCGGAAGTAGAGACCCGCGTCGTCGTAGGTGTCGAACTCCGTGGAGGTGTTCGCCGGGGAGATCTGGGCGACGCCCGCCCCGGTGATGCGGTCGATGACGCTGAGCGAGACCGAGGACGAGGCCGCACCGACGATCACGTCGGCACCGCCGCGCAGCAGCTTGTCGGTCTCGGACGGGGCGATGAGCGGGGTGCCGTCGCCGGAGTCGGCGGAGACCGACTCGACGTCGTTGCCGTTCACGCCGCCGGCCGCGTTGATCTCCTCGACGGCCAGGTCGACGCCCGCGATCTCCGGGGGGCCGAGGAAGGCGAGGTCACCACTCTGCGGGAGCAGGGTGCCGACGGTCAGGGTGCCGTCGCCGGACGGGATGTTGCCGCTGATCTCCTGGCCGGCGGCGACGTTGTCGACGTCGGGGATCTCACCGGTGATGTACTCGACCGGGGCGTAGGTGTTGTCGCTGCCGTACTCGAAGATCCCGATCGTCGCGGCGGACGGGCTGCCGGTGGAGTTCAGGTCGATCGGGCCGGAGACGCCGTCGTAGTCGATGTCGGTGCCGTCGGCGAGGAGGTCGAAGCACTGCTGGATCTCGGTGCACACCTCGCCCTCGGTGGTGACGTTCTGCAGCTCGGAGCCGATGGCCTTGCCCGAGTCGGCGCCGGCGGCGGTGGCGGCCAGGGCCGCGATCACGGTGGCGTCGTAGGACTCGGCGCCGTAGGTGAAGTCCTTGAGCTGGGGGTCGACGCCCAGGAGGCGGTCCCGGAAGTCGTCGTTGAGCTCGGAGCCCGGGTAGGTCGCCTTGACACCGTCGAGCGTGCCCGGGTCGAAGTCCTCCGAGTAGTCGGCGGTGTTGCCGTCGACGAAGTAGAGCTGGGTCCCCGAGGCCTCCTCGGTGGAACCCGAGCTCTCGCTCGAGCCCTCGGAGGGGCTGCTGGCGCCCTCGTCGGAGGAGGTGTCGCTGCCGCACGCGCTGAGCGTGAGCCCCGCGACGGCGAGCACCGCGATCGCGGTACGACGGATGGGGGTGGGGCGGGTCATGGGACCTCCATGGGTACAGGCCGGGCCCGGACTCGGTCCCGGGCCGCTGCGACGTGATCGGAACTGTAGTGGCGGGAGGCTGTGCGTCCAGGGGCCAGAGACCCGGTTGACCCAGACGTGCCTCAATCGTGACCCGTCAGGGTGAGCGGAGACCGTGTTAAGGCCCGCGAGACCGGTCCGTGACCGCAGGACGTCCCGTCGGCAGGACAGGGCGGCGTCAGGACTGCGCGAGCCCCGGACCGTGGGACACGACGCCCTCGGCGACCTCGCGCATCGACAGCCGGAGGTCCATCGCGGTCTTCTGGATCCACCGGAACGCGTCCGGCTCGGCCAGCCCGAGCTGCTGCTGGAGGATCCCCTTGGCGCGTTCGACGGCCTTGCGGGTCTCCAGCCGGTCGCTCAGGTCGGCGACCTCGAGCTCCAGCGCCGACAGCTCGGCGTACCGGCTGACGGCCATCTCGATGGCCGGCACGAGGTCGGACTGCGAGAACGGCTTGACCAGGTACGCCATCGCGCCGGCGTCGCGGGCCCGGTCGACGAGGTCGCGCTGCGAGAAGGCGGTCAGGATGACGACCGGGGCGATCCTGGCGGCGGCGATCCGCTCGGCCGCGGCGATGCCGTCCAGCACCGGCATCTTGACGTCGAGGATGACCAGGTCCGGCCGGAGCTGCTCGGCCAGCTCGACCGCACGGGCGCCGTCCCCGGCCTCGCCGACGACCTCGTAGCCCTCCTCGGAGAGCATCTCGGCGAGGTCCATCCGGATCAGGGTCTCGTCCTCGGCGACCACGACGCGTCGGGCGGGCGGGCCCACGGCGTCGGGGGCGGACGGCTGGTCGGTCACGGGCCGAGGGTAGCGGGCGGCCGCGCCGGCGAGGTCGGCTAGGGTCTCCGCCGGCGGCCCCGGTATCCCAACGGCAGAGGAAGCGGTCTCAAACACCGTCCAGTGTGGGTTCGAGTCCCACCCGGGGCACGTGCGCCCGTCCCGATCCCGCCACCTGGCCGCGCTCCTGGCGCTGGCCTGCGTCGGCGCGGCCTGCTCCCCCGGCACCGGGCAGGGCGGGGGCGACAGCAGTGGCGGCGACCGCGAGGTGGAGCGTGCCCGGTGCGTGGTCGCCGACCCCGAGGGCGAGCTGCTGCTGCAGGTCTGGTCGGTGCGCGCACCGGACGGCGGGCTGGGCCTCGCCGACGTCGCGCTGGTCGACGGCCTCAACCTCGAGGTCGTCGACGCCGTGGCCGTGCCGTTCGCCGGGACGCCCGGGACCCAGGGCGTCGTCCTGGACTACCCGCCGCGCAAGGACGCCGGGCTGGTCGACGGGCTCGCACGGTGGGAGGACAGACGCCCGCTGGACGACCTGAGGCTGCGGCCGCGCGACGGCGAGCAGGCGCTTCTCGTCGCGCTGCGCCTCTCGGACCCGACGACGCTCGGCCACCTCACCGGCACCTCCGTCGGCACCCGGACCGACCGTGGGGTGACCGTCACCGAGCACCCTCAGCCGCTCCTGGTCAAGCCGCACGACCAGCCCTGCCGCGTCGACGACCCGGACGAGGTCGCCGACTGGTGACCCCGGCGCCTCCCGGCACGCGAGGGGTCAGTCCTGGCGGCGGTAGCCCGGCGCCAGCTCGTTGATCGCGTCGCCCATCCGGTGGATGCGCAGCGCGTTCGTCGAGCCGGGGATGCCCGGCGGGCTGCCCGCGACGATGACGACCAGGTCGCCCTCCTCGACGCGGCCGATGCGCAGCAGCTGCTCGTCGACCTGGCGGACCATCTCGTCGGTGTGGTGCACCTCGGTGGTCTTGAACGTCTCGGTGCCCCAGCTCAGCGCCAGCTGCGAGCGCACCCGGCCCTCGGGGGTGAAGGCCAGCAGCGGCATGCTGCTGCGGAGCCGCGAGAAGCGGCGTGCGGAGTCGCCGCTCTGGGTGAAGGCGACCACGAACCTGGCTCCCACCCGCTGGGCGACCTCCTCGGCCGCCTTGGCGATCACGCCGCCGCGGGTGTGGGGGTCCCAGGCGACCTCGCGGATGCCGCTGAGCCCGACCGTCTCGTGGGCGCGCCGCTCGGTGGCCGACACGATCCGCGCCATCGTCTCCACGACGTGCACGGGGTGCTCCCCCACGCTGGTCTCGCCGGACAGCATCACCGCGTCGGCGCCGTCGAGCACGGCGTTGGCCACGTCGCTGGCCTCGGCGCGCGTGGGCGAGGGGCTGGTGATCATCGACTCGAGCATCTGCGTGGCCACGATCACCGGCTTGGCGTTGATCCGGGCCTTCTCGATGACCTGCTTCTGCAGGAACGGCACGTCCTCGAGGGGGCACTCCACCCCCAGGTCGCCACGCGCGACCATGAACCCGTCGAAGGCCGCGACGATGTCGTCGAGGTTCTCGATGGCCTGGGGCTTCTCGATCTTGGCGATGACGGGCAGCCAGACACCCTCCTCCTCCATCACCGTGCGCACGTCGTCGACGTCCTTACCGTCGCGGACGAACGACAGGGCGATGAAGTCGACGCCGAGGTGCAGCGCGAAGCGCAGGTCCTCGATGTCCTTCTCGGACAGTGCCGGGACGGAGACGGCGACCCCGGGCAGGTTGATCCCCTTGTGGTTGCTCACCGGGCCGCCGGTCAGCACGTCGCAGTGCACGTCCTGGCCCTCGACCGAGGTCACCCGCAGCCGCACCTTGCCGTCGTCGACCAGGATCGGGTCGCCCTCGGCCACGTCGCCGGGCAGACCGGCGTACGTCGTCGAGGCCACCTCGGCGTCGCCCGGGACGTCGCGGGTGGTGATGGTCCACTGCTGCCCGCGGCGCAGCACGACCGGGCCGTCGGCGATCTTGCCGAGCCGGATCTTGGGGCCCTGCAGGTCGGCCAGGATGGCCACGCCGTGGCCGCTGGCGTCGGAGGCCGCCCGCACGTGGCGGTAGGCCTCCTGGTGGTCGGCGTGGGTGCCGTGGCTCATGTTCAGCCGGGCGACGTCCATCCCGGCGTAGACCAGCTCACGTATCCTCCGCTCGCTGCTCGTCGCCGGACCCAGGGTGCACACGATCTTGGCTCTCCGCACACTGCTGAGCATAGCGCGTTTGAACGTTCCAACACCCTCGGCGGCCTGACGTCCGGGTCAGACGGTCAGGGGACGCTCCGTGGGCTTGATCGGCGCCGGCAGCGTGGTCGAGCCGGTCAGGTGCGTGTCGACGGCCGCGGCGGCGGCCCGACCCTCGGCGATGGCCCACACGATGAGGGACTGGCCGCGGCCGGCGTCGCCGGCCACGAAGACGCCGGGCACCGAGGAGGCGTACGTGTCGTCGCGCGCGACGTTGCCGCGCTCGTCGAGCTCGACCTCGAGCGACTCCACCAGACCGGGCTTCTCCGGGCCGGTGAAGCCCATCGCGAAGAGGACCAGCTGGGCCGGGAGCTCGCGCTCGGTGCCCTCGATCTCCTGGGGGCGCCCGTCCTTGAACTCGACGTCGACCAGCAGCAGCGCGCGGACCCGGCCGTCCTCGTCGCCGAGGAACGCCTTGGTGTTGACCCCGAAGACCCGGTCGCCGGCCTCCTCGTGCGCCGAGGAGACCTTGAAGGTCATCGGGTAGGTCGGCCACGGCTGTCCCGCGGGCCGCGAGCCGGGCGGCTCCGGCATGATCTCCAGCTGCGTGATCGAGGCGGCGCCCTGGCGGGTGGAGGTGCCGAGGCAGTCCGCGCCGGTGTCGCCGCCACCGATGATGACCACGTCGAGACCCTCGGCGCTGACCTGGTCCAGCACGGGGTGGCCGAGCGCGGCGCGGTTGGCCTGCGGCAGGAAGTCCATCGCCTGGTGCAGGCCGTCGAGCTCGCGGCCCTCGGTCTGCAGGTCGCGCGGGACCGTCGAGCCCATCGCCAGGACCACGGCGTCGAAGCGGTCGCGCAGGCTCTCGGCCGTGAGGTCGCGGCCGACCTCGACACCGGTCCGAAAGACGGTGCCCTCGCGGCGCATCTGGTCCAGGCGCCGGTCGAGGTGCTTCTTCTCCATCTTGAACTCGGGGATGCCGTAGCGCAGCAGCCCGCCGACCTGGTCGGCGCGCTCGAAGACGACCACGGTGTGGCCGGCGCGCGTCAGCTGCTGCGCGGCGGCCAGGCCCGCAGGCCCGGACCCGACGACCGCGACGGTGCGGCCCGAGAGCCACTCCGGCGGCTGCGGGCGCACCAGGTTGGACTCCCACGCCCGGTCGATGATCGAGACCTCGACGTTCTTGATCGTCACCGGGTCCTGGTTGATGCCGAGGACGCAGGAGGTCTCGCACGGCGCCGGGCAGAGGCGGCCGGTGAACTCGGGGAAGTTGTTCGTGGCGTGCAGCCGCTCGATGGCCCCGGCCCAGTCGTCGCGCCAGACCAGGTCGTTCCACTCCGGGATGAGGTTGCCCAGCGGGCAGCCCTGGTGGCAGAACGGGATGCCGCAGTCCATGCAGCGCCCGGCCTGGGGGCTGATGATCGGCAGCAGCGCGCGGCCGACCCCGTCGGGGTAGACCTCGTTCCAGTCGTGGACGCGCTCCTCGACCGGTCGACGCTCGGCGCCCTCACGGCCGTGCTTCAGGAATCCCCGCGGGTCAGCCATGGAGTGCCTCCATCATCTTGTTCGCCGTCTCCTTCTCGTCGAGCCCGTCGGCCTCGGCCTTCGCCTTGGCCTCGAGCACGATCCGGTAGTCGCGCGGCATGATCTCGGTGAAGCGGGTCAGCGAGGTCTCCCAGTCGGCCAGCAGCTCCTCGGCCACCGTCGACCCGGTCTCCTCGTGGTGGGTGCGCACGAGCCAGGCGAGCTCCTCGGCCGCCTCCTCGGTCACCGGGCCGAGCTCGACGAGCTCCTTGTTGACCCGGTGCTCGGCGAGGTCGAGGACCCAGGCCACACCGCCGGACATGCCGGCGGCGACGTTGCGCCCGGTCGGGCCGAGCACGGCCACGCGGCCGCCGGTCATGTACTCGCAGGCGTGGTCGCCGACGCCCTCGGTGACCGCCCACGCGCCGGAGTTCCGCACGCAGAAGCGCTCCCCCACGCCGCCGCGGACGAAGATCTCGCCCGACGTGGCGCCGTAGCCGATCACGTTGCCGGCGATGATCTGCTCGCTCGCCTCGAAGACCGCCGAGCGCTCGGGGCGCACCGCGATCCGGCCTCCGGAGAGGCCCTTGCCGACGTAGTCGTTGGCGTCGCCCTCCAGGCGCAGGGTCATGCCCGAGGGCACGAACGCACCGAACGACTGGCCGGCCGAGCCGGTGAAGGTGAGGTCGATGGTGCCCGCGGGCAGGCCCTCGCCGCCGTACTTCTTGGTGACCTCGTGGCCCAGGATCGTGCCGACCGTGCGGTGCACGTTGCGGATCGAGACCTGGGCGCGCACCGGCTCGCCCCGCTCGAGGGCGTCCTGCGCCAGCGGGAGCAGCTCGGTGACGTCCAGCGAGCGGTCCAGGCCGTGGTCCTGCTGCTGGGTGCAGCGCCGGTCCTGATCCTCGAAGTGGCCCAGGCCCGGGTCGTGGAGCACCGGCGTCAGGTCCAGACCGGCCGCCTTCCAGTGGCGCACCGCGTCGTCGACGTCGAGCGAGCCGACCTGGCCGACGGCCTCGTCGAGGGTGCGGAACCCGAGCTCGGCGAGCAGCTCGCGGACCTCCTCGGCGATGTAGGTGAAGAAGTTGACGATGTACTCGGCCTTGCCGGAGAAGCGCTCGCGCAGCACGGGGTTCTGCGTGGCGACACCCACCGGGCAGGTGTCGAGGTGGCAGACCCGCATCAGGATGCAGCCCGAGACCACCAGCGGTGCGGTGGCGAAGCCGTACTCCTCGGCGCCGAGCAGGGCGGCGACGACGACGTCGCGGCCGGTCTTGAGCTGGCCGTCGGCCTGCACCACGATCCGGTCGCGCAGGCCGTTGAGCAGCAGGGTCTGCTGGGTCTCGGCGAGGCCGAGCTCCCACGGACCGCCGGCGTGCTTGAGCGAGGTCAGCGGCGCCGCGCCCGTGCCGCCGTCGTGGCCGGAGACCAGCACCACGTCGGCGTGCGCCTTCGAGACGCCCGCCGCGACCGTGCCGACCCCGACCTCGGCGACGAGCTTCACGTGCACCCGGGCCGAGGGGTTGGCGTTCTTCAGGTCGTGGATGAGCTGGGCGAGGTCCTCGATCGAGTAGATGTCGTGGTGCGGCGGCGGGCTGATCAGGCCGACGCCCGGGGTGGAGTACCGGGTCTTGGCGATCCACGGGTAGACCTTGTTGCCGGGCAGCTGGCCGCCCTCGCCGGGCTTGGCGCCCTGCGCCATCTTGATCTGGATGTCGTCGGCGTTGGTGAGGTACTCCGAGGTCACCCCGAACCGGCCCGAGGCGACCTGCTTGATCGAGCTGCGGCGCTCGGGGTCGTAGAGGCGCTCGGCGTCCTCGCCGCCCTCACCGGTGTTGGACTTGCCGCCGAGGCGGTTCATCGCGATCGCCAGCGTCTCGTGCGCCTCGCCGCTGATCGAGCCGTACGACATGGCGCCGGTGGAGAAGCGCTTGACGATGGCCTCGACGGGCTCGACCTCGTCGAGCGGCACGGCCGCCCGACCGGTGGCCCCGGCGTCCTTGAAGCGGAACAGGCCACGCAGCGTCATCAGCCGCTCGGACTGCTCGTCGACGCGGGCGGTGTACTGCTTGAACACGTCGTAGCGCCCGGTGCGGGTGGCGTGCTGCAGGCGGAAGACCGTCTCGGGGTCGAACAGGTGCGGCTCGCCCTCGCGGCGCCACTGGTACTCGCCGCCGATCTCGAGCTCGCGGTGCGCCGGGGCGATCCCGCCGCGGGGGTACGCCGAGGCGTGCCGGGCCGCGACCTCGTCGGCGATGGTGTCGAGGCCGATGCCGCCGAGCTTGGAGGTGGTGCCGGTGAAGTACCGGTCGACGACCTCCTGGGAGAGACCGAGCGCCTCGAAGATCTGCGCGCCGGTGTAGGAGGCCACGGTGGAGACGCCCATCTTGGACATCACCTTCAGCACGCCCTTGCCGAGCGCCTTGACCAGGTTCTTCACCGCGGTCTCGGGGTCGGCCTGCACGTAGTAGCCCTCGCGGGCGAGGTCCTCGACGGACTCCATCGCCAGGTACGGGTTGACCGCCGCGGCGCCGTAGCCGACCAGGAGCGCGACGTGGTGCACCTCGCGCACGTCGCCGGCCTCGACGACCATGCCGACCTGGGTGCGGGTCTTCTCGCGGACCAGGTGGTGGTGCACGGCGGCGGTGAGCAGCAGCGACGGGATCGGGGCCATCTCGGCGGTGGAGTGGCGGTCCGACAGCACGAGCACGCGCGCGCCCTCCGCGATCGCCGCGCTGACCTCGGCGCAGATCTCCTCGATCCGGGCAGCCATCGCCTCACCGCCGCCCTCGACGGGGTAGAGCCCGCGCGAGACGTGGGTGGTGAAGCCGGGCATGTCGCCGTCGCGGTTGATGTGGCGGATCTTGGCGAGCTCGTCGTTGTCGACCACCGGGAACGGCAACACGACCTGGCGGCAGGAGGCCGCCTGCGGCTCGAGGAGGTTCGACTCGGGGCCGATGGAGCCGTTCAGCGAGGTGACGAGCTCCTCGCGGATGGCGTCCAGGGGCGGGTTCGTGACCTGGGCGAAGAGCTGGCTGAAGTAGTCGAAGACCAGCCGCGGCTTGGCCGAGATCGCCGCGACCGGGGTGTCGGTGCCCATCGAGCCGATCGGCTCGGCGCCGGTGTTGGCCATCGGGGTCAGCAGCACGCGCAGCTGCTCCTCGGTGTAGCCGAAGACCTGCTGGCGCCGGGTCACCGAGGCGTGGGTGTGCACGATGTGCTCGCGCTCGGGGACGTCCTTGAGGTGGACCAGACCGGCGTGGAGCCACTCGCCGTACGGGTGCTCGGCGGCCAGACCGTGCTTGATCTCCTCGTCCTCGATGATCCGGTGCTCGTCGGTGTCGACGAGGAACATCCGGCCCGGCTGGAGGCGGCCCTTGCGCACGATGCTGGCGGGGTCGAGGTCGAGCACGCCGACCTCCGAGGCCAGCACGACCAGGCCGTCGTCGGTGACCCAGTAGCGCGAGGGGCGCAGGCCGTTGCGGTCGAGGGTGGCGCCGATCTGGGTGCCGTCGGTGAAGACGACGCAGGCCGGGCCGTCCCAGGGCTCCATCATCGTGGAGTGGAACTCGTAGAAGTCCCGCTGGTCCTGCGACATCTCGGCGTGGTTCTCCCACGCCTCGGGGATCATCATCAGCACCGAGTGCGGCAGCGAGCGCCCACCCATGTGAAGCAGCTCGAGGACCTCGTCGAACGAGGCGGAGTCGGAGGCGCCGGGCGTGCAGATCGGGAAGATCCGGTCCAGCTCGCCGGGGATGAGCTCGGAGCGCAGCAGCGCCTCCCGGGCGCGCATCCAGTTGCGGTTGCCCATCACGGTGTTGATCTCGCCGTTGTGGGCGATGAACCGGAAGGGGTGCGACAGCGGCCACGACGGGAAGGTGTTGGTGGAGAAGCGCGAGTGCACGACGGCCAGGGCCGAGGCGACGCGCTCGTCGACCAGGTCGGGGTAGAAGTTGTCCAGCTGGTCGGTGGTGAGCATCCCCTTGTAGGCCAGGGTGCGCGCCGACAGCGAGGGGAAGTAGACGTCCGTCTCGTGCTCGGCGCGCTTGCGCAGCACGAAGGCGAGCCGCTCGAGCGCCATCCCGGTCACGCGGGTGCCGGCGCCGGCCAGAAAAACCTGGCGGAAGGTCGGCATGACCCCACGCGCGGTGCTGCCGAGGATCTGGGGGTCGATCGGCACGTCGCGCCAGCCGAGGACGGCGAGCCCCTCCTCGGCGGCGAGCTCCTCGATACGGGCCGCGGTGGTCGCCACCTGCTCCTCGTCGCCGGGCAGGAAGGCGGTGCCCACGGCGTACGCCGAGGCCGGCGGCAGCTCGAAGCCCAGCCGCGTCGCCTCCTCGCGCAGGAACGCGTCGGGCACCTGCATCAGGATGCCCGCGCCGTCGCCGGAGTTCGGCTCGGCACCGGCGGCGCCGCGGTGGTCGAGGTTGCGGAGCGCGGTGAGGGCCTTGGCCACGATGTCGTGGCTGGCCTCACCGGTCAGCGTGGCCACGAAGGCCACACCGCAGGCGTCGTGCTCCCGGGTCGGGTCGTAGAGCCCCTGGGGCGGCGGGAAGGCGTGCGAGTAGGTCACCGGAATGACTCCCGTCGTCGTGCGAGTCCTCATGACGTCGGCCGCTGAGGGCCGGGACGCACGGGACGACCTTGGCCCACGCGGCTATGGCCAGAAGATTACCACCGGGTTTCACGACCCCCGGTGGCGGCGACGCCTGTCGGGACCGGACCCGTCGTCGGTGGGCTCCGAGGTCGGCTTCCCGGCCTTCTCCGCGGGCGGTGCGGCGGGGTCCTCGGGCTCGTCGTGCTCCGGCCCGCGCCCGGTGTCGTAGACCGACTCCTCGCGCCCGGGGTGGCGTCGGCCGGCCCACACGAAGTACGCCGTGGCGGCGACCAGCAGCACCAGCGAGGTCCACACGTTGAGCCGCAGGCCGAGGACGTCGTTCAGCTCGACGTCGTCGATACGCAGGTTCTCGATCCAGGCCCGGCCCAGGGTGTAGGTGATGACGTAGAGGGCCAGCACGCGGCCGTGGCCGAGCCGGAACCGGCGGTCGGCCCACACCACCACGGCGAAGGCGGCGAGGTTCCAGAGGAACTCGTAGAGGAAGGTCGGGTGGAACAGCGTCGCGGGCGTCAGCCCGAGGGTCTCGGCGGCGCCGGAGGGCCAGTACGAGGGATCGATCTCCAGGCCCCAGGGCAGCGTGGTGGGGCCGCCGTACAGCTCCTGGTTGAACCAGTTGCCCCAGCGGCCGATGGCCTGGGCGACCAGGACACCGGGGGCCATCGCGTCGAGCACCGGCAGCAGCCGGATGCCGCGCCGGCGGGCACCGATGACGACCCCGACGGCGCCGAGGGAGATGGCACCCCAGATGCCGAGGCCGCCCTGCCAGACGTAGAGCGCGGCCCACGGGTCGCCGCCCTCGCCGAAGTAGCGGCCGGAGTCGGTGATGACGTGGTAGAGCCGGCCACCGACCAGGCCGAAGGGGACCGCCCAGACGGCGAGGTCGGAGATCTCCCCGGCGCGGCCGCCGCGGGCCACCCAGCGGCGCTCGGCGATCCAGATCGCGGCGACGATGCCGAGGATGATGCACAGGGCGTAGCCGCGCAGCGGCAGCGGGCCGAGGTACCAGGTCCCCTGGGAGGGGCTGGGGATGGCCAGCAGGGTGAGGCTCACGCGGACTCCTGGTCGGGCGGGTCCGGCCGGGGCCGGGAGGCGGTCCCTAGCTGGTCAGCAGGGTGTGGATGTCGGCGGCGTACTCGGTCGCGGTGGTCTCCTGGGTCCACAGCACGGGGACCTCGTCGGCGACGTCGATGCCGAGCACCTGCGTGGAGTGGGTGACCTCGTAGCCACCGCTGGGCAGGCGGTCCTCCTCGGTGAAGCCGACCGCCATGGAGGACGCGACCTGCTCGATGGTGCCGAGGTCGCCGGTCAGGCCCTCGAAGGAGGGGTCGAGCCGGTCGAGGTAGCTGCGGATCACGCCCTCGTTGTCGCGGGCGGGGTCGGTGGTGACGTAGACCATCTGGACGTCGTCGCGGTCCTCGGCGTCGAGCTGCTGCACCGCCGAGGCCAGCTGGGCCATCACCACCCCGCAGATGTCGGGGCACTGGGTGTAGCCGAAGAAGACCAGCGTCAGGCGGGCGTCGGTGTCGTCGACCAGCGAGAAGCTGCTGCCGTCGGTGGCCGTCAGCGGGGTCGGGTCCACCTGGTACGGGTTGTCGAGCACCGTGCCGGCGAAGGCGTCGTCGCCGGAGGCCGGGCCCCCGCAGGCCGAGACGACCAGCGCCAGCGACGCCAGGGCCCCGGCCAGGGTGGTGCGTCGGGCGCGCCCGACCGGCGTCCTGCGCTCAGCCACGACGCACCCCGTCCGCGAGGTCCTCGGTCAGCGCGCGCAGCGCGGCGAGGCCCGCGCGGCGGTCGTCGGCGTGGTCGAGCAGGGTCCGCACGAAGGCGGAGCCGACGATGACGCCGTCGGCGTAGGCCGCCACCGACGCGGCCTGGTCGCCGTTGCCGACGCCGAGGCCGACGCCCACGGGCAGGTCGCTGACCGCGCGGGTGCGGGCCACGAGCGGACCGGCGAGGTCGCTGGTGGTGGTGCGGGCGCCGGTCACGCCCATCACCGCGGTCGCGTACACGAACCCCCGGCAGGCGGCCGTGGTCATCGCGATCCGGTCGTCGGTGGAGGACGGTGCGACCAGGAAGATCTTGTCGAGGCCGCGCGCGTCGGCCGCGGCGATCCACTCGGGGGCGAAGTCGGGCGTGAGGTCGGGCGTGATCAGGCCCGCTCCCCCGGCGTCGGCGAGGTGCTGGGCGAACCGGTCGACGCCGTAGCGCTCGACGGGGTTCCAGTAGGTCATCACCACGGTCGGGACCCCGGTCGCCGCGACCGCCTCGACGGTGCGCAGGACGTCGGTGGTGCGGGTGCCCTGCTCGAGCGCCACCTGGGCGGCGGCCTGGATGGTGGGGCCGTCCATGACCGGGTCGGAGTACGGCAGCCCGACCTCGATGACGTCGCAGCCGGCGTCGACCATCACCTGCAGCGCCTCGATCCCGCCGGACACGTCGGGGAAGCCGGCCGGCAGGTAGCCGACCAGGGCCGAGCGCCCCTCGGTGCGGGCGGTGGCGAAGGCGGTCGCGACACCGGTCGTGGTCGTGGCGCTCACAGCTGCTCCCCCGCGCCGCTGCCCTCACCCTGGGTCACGTCGACCCCGCCGCCGGCGTCCGTGCGACCCACCGGCTCCTCGGTGACCCGGTCGGGGTCGCCGAGGCCGAAGTACTCGATGGCGGTGCCCATGTCCTTGTCGCCGCGCCCCGAAAGGTTGATCAGCACGGTGGCCTCCGGGCCCTTCTCGACGGCCAGCCGCTCGGCGACCCGCAGGGCGCCGGCCACGGCGTGCGCGGTCTCGATCGCGGGGATGATGCCCTCGGTGCGGCTGAGCAGGGCCATGGCGTCCATCGCCTCGGCGTCGGTGACCGGCACGTAGGTGGCGCGGCCGATGGCCGAGAGGTGCGCGTGCTGCGGCCCCACCCCGGGGTAGTCCAGCCCGGCCGAGATCGAGTGGGACTCGATGGTCTGGCCGTCGTCGTCCTGCAGGACGTAGGTGCGGGCGCCGTGCAGCACCCCGCGGGCACCGGCGTGGATCGTGGCGGCGTGGCGGGGGGTGTCGACGCCCTCGCCGCCGGGCTCGAAGCCGTAGATCGCGACGTCCTCGTCGTCGAGGAACGCGGTGAACAGGCCGATCGCGTTGGAGCCGCCGCCGACGCAGGCCGCGATCGCGTCGGGCAGCACGCCGTACCGCTCGAGGCACTGCGCGCGGGCCTCGTCACCGATGCCGCGGGTGAAGTCGCGGACCATGGTGGGGAACGGGTGCGGCCCGGCGGCGGTGCCGAAGAGGTACGCGGTGTGGTCGACGCTGGCGACCCAGTCGCGCATGGCCTCGTTGATGGCGTCCTTGAGGGTGCCGCTGCCGGACTCGACCGGCACGACCGAGGCGCCGAGCAGGTGCATCCGGGCCACGTTCAGGGCCTGGCGGCGGGTGTCGACCGCCCCCATGTAGACGGTGCAGTCGAGCCCGAAGTAGGCCGCCGCGGTGGCGCTGGCCACGCCGTGCTGACCGGCGCCGGTCTCGGCGATGACGCGCTTCTTGCCCATCCGCCTGGTCAGCATCGCCTGGCCGATCACGTTGCGGATCTTGTGGGCGCCGGTGTGGTTGAGGTCCTCGCGCTTGAGCAGCACGCGGCAGCCGACCATGGCGGACAGGCGCTCGGCCTCGTAGAGGGGGCTGGGCATCCCGGCGTAGTCGCGCAGGACGGCCTGGAACTCGGCGACGAACGCCGGGTCGGCCATCGCCTCGCGACGGGCCTCGTCGAGCTCGTCGAGCGCCGCGACCAGGGCCTCGGGCATGAAGCGCCCGCCCCAGCCGGTCTCGGACCCGCCGAACCAGCCGAGACCGTCGGCGTCCCAAGACGTGGCCCCGGACGGCACGGCGCCGGGCGGGACGGCCCCGGCGGGGGTGCCGGGGGTCGTGGAGGTGGTCGGGTTCTCGGTCGTGGTCATGCGTCGGCTCCTGTGCGGGCGGGGCGGAGGCCGGTCATCGCGGCGACGGCCTCCTGGGGGGCGCCGCCGCGGACGAGGGCCTCGCCCACGAGCACGGCGCGGGCGCCCTGGTCGGTGTAGCGCTGGACGTCGGTGGGCCCGGTGACGCCGGACTCGGCGACCAGCACACGGTCGGCAGGCAGCTGGGCGACCAGCCGCCCGAAGGCGTCGGGGTCGACGTCGAGGGTCTTCAGGTTGCGCGCGTTGACCCCGAGCAGCTCGGCGTCGAGGGCCAGGGCCCGCTCGGCCTCGGCCTCGTCGTGGACCTCGACCAGGACGGTCAGGCCCAGGCCGCGGGCGCGGTCGTGGAGGCGGCGCAGGGTGTCGTCGTCGAGCGCGGCCACGATCAGCAGGGCCAGGTCGGCGCCGGCGGCGCGGGCCTCGACCAGCTGGTAGTCGGTGACGATGAAGTCCTTGCGCAGCAGCGGCGTGTCCACCGCGGCCCGGACGGCCCGCAGGTCGGCCAGGCTCCCCCCGAAGCGGCGCTCCTCGGTGAGGACGCTGATCGCGGCGGCCCCTCCGGCGGCGTACTCGACGGCCAGGGCGGCGGGGTCGGGGATGTCGGCGAGGTCGCCCTTGCTGGGACTGCGCCGCTTGACCTCGGCGATCACGCTCGACCCGGCCGCGCGCAGGTGCGGCATCGGGTCCCGCGGGGCGGGGGCGTCGGCCGCGGCGGCCTCGACCTCCCGCAGCGGGACGTCGGCCTCACGCCGGGCCAGGTCGAGCCGGACGCCGGCGACGATGTCGTCGAGGACGGTCATGTCGGGCGGGACCTCCGGGTCGTGGAGCGCTGTGCGTCAGTGGCTGCTGCGGTTGAGCACCTTGTCGAGGACGAAGTACAGGACCAGGGCGACGAGCGCGATGGCCACGCCGATCCAGAACACCGTCATGTTGATCGGCGAGAACATCAGACCCACGCCGCCGACGACGAAACCGACCAGGCCGAGCACGACGGCCGTCCATGCGGCCGGGGTGTTGCCGTGGCTCTCGTCAGACATCAAGGCTCCTTGGTGATGGGGTCTCGCCGGAGTCCCCATCCTAGGGGGGAGGCGGTCACCTCAGGTCGTCGGGTCGCGGCCCTGGTCGAGCGACTTCCAGAGCTCCAGGTTGCTCGCCTCGCTGCCCGGCTCGGGCGCCGCGGGAGCGGCGCCGGGGGCGTCGTACCGGCGTCCCATCTCGGGCCAGGACGGCGCCCAGCGCACGGCCAGGACCGCCGCGACCAGCGCCGCCACCGCTCCGAGGCCGGTCAGCCACAGCGAGACGGTGAACCCCACCGAGGGCTCCCCCTGACCCAGCACGGCCACCGCGTCACGGACGTCCTGGCGCACGCCCTGCGCACCGACGACGACGGTGGCGACCACGCCGGCCGCGGCCGCCGCGGCGAGCAGCGCCAGGAGCCGCCGCACCCGGCCGCGGGTGACCAACAGCACGCCCCAGCAGGCCAGGGCGACCAGCGCCAGCGCGCCGGCCAGCGGGACCTCGCCGCTGCCGGCGGCCACGGCGGACGAGCCGAGCGCGTCGACGGCCTGCGGAGGGGCGGCGTCGTCGGCCGCCGCCCACGCCCGGCTCCCGCCGAACGCGGCCAGGCCGGCGCCGGCCAGCCCGAGCAGGATGACCGGCCCGAAGGTCCGGCGCGGGCCCCGACCCCCGCCGGCCCCGGTGCGGGTCACGCCGTCACCGGGTCCGGGCCGAGCGGGAGGACGTCGGCGTCGAAGCACGTGTGGTCGCCGGTGTGGCAGGCCGCACCGACCTGGTCCACCCGCAGCAGCAGCGTGTCGCCGTCGCAGTCGAGCCGGACCTCCCGGACGTGCTGCACGTGCCCGGAGGTGTCGCCCTTGACCCAGTACTCCCGCCGGGACCGGCTCCAGTAGGTCGCCCGGCCGGTCGTCAGCGTCCGGTGCAGCGCCTCCTCGTCCATCCAGCCCAGCATCAGCACCTCGCCGGTGTCGTGCTGCTGGACCACCGCGGGGAGCAGGCCGAGCGAGTCCGGGCCGGTGCGCTTGAGCCGGGCCGCGACGCCGGCGTCGAGGGAGGAGGTCACGTCTCCAGTATGGCCACCGGGGGGTGGGTGACCTCAGGCGCCGTGCTGGGCGGTCCAGGACGCGTGCAGCCGGGCGTACGGCGTGCCGGGCTGCGCGACGAGGGCGGCGTGCGGGCCGCGCTGGACCACCCGGCCGGCGTCGACGACGACCACCTCGTCGGCGTTCTCGGCCGTGGAGAGCCGGTGGGCGATGGTGATCGAGGTGCGCCCGGACATCAGCCGGTCGAGCGCACGTCCGATCCGCATCTCCAGCGCGGGGTCGACCGCGCTGGTGGCCTCGTCGAGGACCAGCAGGTCGGGGTCGGCCAGGTGGGCGCGCAGCAGGGCGACCAGCTGCCGCTCCCCCGCCGACATCGCCTCGCCGCGCTGGCCCACGCGCGTCTCCAGCCCGAGCGGCAGGGTGGCCAGCCAGTCGCCGAGGCCGAGCTCCCGGGCGCTGGCGAGGATCTCCTCGTCGGTGGCGTCGAGCCGGCCGTAGCGGACGTTGGCGGCCAGGGTGTCGTCGAAGAGGAACCCCTCCTGCGGGACCAGCACCACGCCGCTGCGCAACGAGCGGGGGGCCACCTGGCGCAGGTCGACCCCGTCGAGCAGGACCCGGCCGTGGGTGGGGTCCATCAGCCGGGTGACCAGCTTGGCGATGGTCGACTTGCCCGAGCCGGTCTCCCCGACGACCGCGACCCGGCTGCCGGCGGTGATCGCCAGGTCGACGTCGCGGAGCACGGGCGGCCCCCCGGGGTAGGCGAAGGTGACGCCGTCGAGGCGGACCTCGATCGGTCCGCGCGGCAGGTCGACCCCGTCGGGGCCGGGGTCGACGAGGTCGGCGGGGGTGTCCAGGATGCCGATCACGCGTCGCCAGCCGGCGATCGCCAGCTGCGCGTCGGTGACGATCTGGGTGCCCATCTGGACCGGGCCGACGAAGAGCGAGACCAGGAAGGCGAAGGCGAGCACGCGGCCGGCGGTGAGGTCGCCCGCCAGGCCGAGCCAGATCCCGACGACGATGACGCCGGCGTTGGCCAGCCCGGCCGAGAGACCGCCGAGGGAGAACGAGAAGGCGGTGAAGCCCTGCGCCCGGACGCTGGCGGCCTGGTGGGTGGCGATGGCCTCGTCGATGCGGGCCTGGGTGCGCTCCTGGACGGCGTAGGCCCGGACGACCTCGGCGCCCACGACCGGCTCGGAGACGGCCGACAGCAGCACGCCGACCTGGCGGCGCACGACGCCGTAGGCCAGCGACAGCCGGCGCTGGAAGTAGCGCAGGGACAGGAACAGCGGCGCGAAGCAGACCCAGACCACGATCGCCAGCGGCCAGGAGTAGAACGCCATCACGATCGTGGCCAGCAGGACCTGGCCGATGCTGACCACGAAGAGGAGCCCGCCGAAGACGAGGAACTGGCTGACCTGGTCGACGTCGCTGGTCACCCGCGAGACCAGGGCGCCGCGGCGCTCGGTGTCCTGGGTCAGCAGCGGGAGGTCGTGCACGTGGCGGAACGCCTTGACCCGCAGCGTGGTCAGGCCGCGCTCGGAGGTGGTGAACAGGCGTCGGGTCATCGCGTAGGACGCCCAGCCGGTCAGCACCACGGCGAGGCCGGCGAGCACCGCCATCAGCGTGGTGTAGGCGACGTCGACGCCGCCGGGGGCGCCGAGGCCGCGGTCGAGGGTCTGCTGGACCGCGATCGGGACGACGACCTGGCCGGCCGAGGCCAGCACCGCCAGCGCGAAGGTGCCGCGCAGGCCGTCCTTCAGCTCAGGCGAGTGGTGCAGCCCCCGCCGGATGGTCTCCATCGGGCGCATCTCCTCGCCGCTGACCATCACGCTCACGGGGCACCCACCCCCTGCGCGACGGGCTCGGCGCGGTCGTCCTCGTAGGCGTTGACCAGGGCGGCGTACGACGGGGACCGGCGCAGCAGCGCGGCGTGCGGACCGCGGTCGGCCACCACCCCGTCGTCCAGGTGCAGCACCTCGTCGGCCAGGGCGATGGTCGCCTTGCGGTAGGCGACGACGACCAGGGTGGTGCCCTCCGCGCCGCCACCGGGGGCGGTGCCGTCGCGCAGGGCGCCGAGGATCCGGGCCTCGACCTCGGGGTCGACCGCGGAGGTGGCGTCGTCGAGGACGAGCAGCCGCGGGCGGCGCACCAGGGCGCGGGCCAAGGAGATCCGCTGCCGCTGCCCGCCCGACAGGCTGGTGCCGCGCTCCCCGAGGCGGGCGTCGAGCGCGTCGGGCAGCGCGGCGACGAAGCCGTCGGCCTGGGCGGTGCGCAGCGCGGCCCAGACGGCGTCGTCGTCGACGTCGAGGCCGAGCGTGACGTTGCCGCGCACGGTGTCGTCGAAGAGGAAGGCCGACTGCGGCACGACGGCGACGGTGCGCGCCAGCTCGCCCGGGGCGAGGTCGCGCAGGTCGACGCCGTCGACGCGGACGGTGCCCGCGCGCGGGTCGACGAGGCGGGTGAGCAGCCCGGTCAGGGTGCTCTTGCCGGACGCGGTGGCGCCGACCAGCGCCACCGAGCGGCCGGGCTCGACGGTGAACTCGACCCCGCGCAGCAGCGGCCGGTCGGCCTGGTGGTGGTGGACCAGGCCGTCGACCTCGAGCCGCACGCCGGCACCCTCGGCGGAGGCCGGGACGACCGCGTCGCCGTAGGACATCTCGCCGGTGGCGTCCAGCACGGCCCGCACCCGCTCGTAGCCGACGACGCTGCGGGGGAACTCCCCCAGCACCCAGCCCAGGGAGCGGATCGGGAACGACACGATGGTCAGCAGGTAGGCCACGGTCACGACGTCGCCGGCCGCCGTGGCCCCCGACAGCACCCGGGAGACCCCGACGACCAGCACCACCAGGACCCCGAGGCTGGGCAGCGCCGCCAGGACCGGGTCGAAGCCGGCCCGGATCCGGCCGACGCGGATGTTGGTCTCCCTGAGCTCGACGGCCTTGGCCTCGAACCGGGCCGTCTCCTCGCCCTCGCGGCCCAGGGTCTTGACGACCATGGCGCCGTCGAAGGACTCGTGGGCGACCTCGGAGAGCTCGGCGCGCAGCCGCTGCGCCTGGGTGGCCCAGCCCTGGGCGCGGCGCTGGTAGACGACGTTGACGAGCAGCACGGCGGGGAAGACCAGGATGCCGACGACGGCGAGCACCAGGTCGGCCAGCAGCATCTGCACGACGGCGATCGCCATCATGGCCAGCGTGCCCACGGCCATCGGCAGCGGCGCGATCGGGGACCAGGCGGCCTCCACGTCGGCGTTGGCGTTGGACAGCAGCTGGCCGGTGGGGTGCCGCTGGTGCCACTCGAGCGGGAGCCGGAGGTACTGCCGGGTGACCGCGCGGCGCGTCGAGGCCTGCATCCGGTACTGCATGATCCCAGCGCCGAGCCGCCGGGCGACGATGCCGACGGCGCGCAGGATCGCCACGCCGACGAAGAGCGCCAGCACCGCCCACAGCATCGAGGTGTCGGTCTCACCGGTGCGGAAGGCCGGCAGCACGACCTCGTCGGTGGCCCAGCCGAGCACCCAGGCGTCGGCGACGGTCAACGCCCCGAACAGCACGCTGCCGAGGGTGGAGAGGGTGAAGATCCAGGGCTCGCGACGGATCGCCACCCCGACCACCTTCAGGCCCGCGGTGGTCGATCCGCGTCCCTCCGGGGCAGTCGTGCTCACGCTCGTCAACCTACGTCGGGGCACCGACACCCCGGCGTACGGGGCCCGGACGCGCACACGCCCCCGACGACCTCGCGGTCGCCGGGGGCGTGGGCCTGTGTCGGTCGGGGGGGTTCCGACTCAGCTGGGGGGTCCTGCTCAGCTCGGGGGAACGGGCTGCCCGTTGAGCAGGAACGGGCCGCCGACGTTGTAGAACTGCGGACCCTCCGGTGCGGTGTTGCCCTCGACGGTGAGGCCGGTGGCGGTGATGCTGCCGGTCTCGCTGTTCCAGAGGCCACCACCCTGCGCCGCTGCGGTGTTGCCGGTCACGCTGCCGCCGGTCCAGAGCACGGTGGCCCCGCCGGTGACGTGCAGGCCGCCACCGTTGCCCGGGTTGGCGCCGGTGTCGTTGTTCGTGGTGTCGACATCCGTCAGGGTGACCTGACCGACGTTGGTCTCGATGCCGCCACCGGCCCGGACGGCGCTGTTGCCGTCGAGCGTGGTGCCGGACATCGTCAGGACGCCGTTGACGTTGAGCACGCCACCACCGGAGCCGGCGGCCCCGTCGGCGGTGTTGTCGTCGACGGTGGAGTCCTCGACGGTCAGCCGGCCGCCGTCGTTGTAGAGGCCACCGCCGCCCGCGTTGGCCTCGGCGCCGCTGGCGGTGTTGCCGGTGACCGTGGTGCCGCGGACCGTGAAGACGCCCGTGGCGGAGTTCCACAGGCCGCCGCCCTCGTTGGCCGCGGTGTTGCCGGTCACGGTGGCGTCCTCGACCAGGACCGTGCCGGCACCGGTGAGGTGGAAGGCACCGCCGTTGCCCGGGGTGGCGCCGGTGCTGTTGCCGTCCAGGGCGGTGCCGGTGACGGTGGTGTCCCCGGCGTTGGCCTCGATCCCGCCGCCGGCGCGCACGGCGTCGTTGCCGGAGATCTCGCCGCCGTTGACGGTCAGGGTGCCGAGCTCGTTGAAGACCCCGCCGCCGGAGCCCGCGGCGCCGGTGGCGCTGTTGCCCGTGATGGTCGAGTCGTTGACGGTGAGGGCACCGGTGTTGTTGAACAGCGCGCCGCCACCGTTGGTGGCCTCGGCGCCCTGGGCGACGTTGCCGGTGAGGGTGGAGTTGCGCACCTCCATCGTCCCGGCGCTGTTCCACAGCCCGCCGCCCTCGGAGGTGGCGGTGTTGTCGCTGATGGTCGAGTCCACGACGCGGACGTCGGTCGTGGCCGCCGTCGCGTGCAGCGCCCCGCCGTTGCCGGGCGTCGGACCGGTGCTGTTGCCGACCAGGTCCGAGGTCCACACCTCGACGATCCCGTCGGCGACCTCGATGCCGCCGCCCGCGCGGACCGCGGTGTTGCCGGACAGCACCGAGTCCTCGACGCGGACGTCGCCGGCGCCGACGGCCAGCACGCCGCCGCCGGACCCGGCGGTGCCGGTCGCCTCGTTGCCGGTCAGCTGCGAGCCCAGGACGGTCAGCGTGCCACCGTCGTTGTAGAGCGCGCCGCCGCCGTTGGTCGCCTCGACGCCGGCCGCCGAGTTGCCGCTCAGGGTCGTGCCGGTGACGGTGAAGACGCCGGTCGCGGAGTTCCACAGCCCGCCGCCCTCGGCCGAGGCGGTGTTGTTGTTCACGCGCGAGTCGGTGACGTTGACCTCGCCGGCACCGGTCAGGTGCAGCGCCCCGCCGTTGCCGGGGGTCGGGCCGGTGCTGTTGGCGTTCATCCGGGTGCCGGTGACGTCGGTGGTGCCGAGGTTGGCCTCGATCGCACCGCCCGCACGCGTGGCGGTGTTGCGGAGCAGGACCGAGTCGGCGACGGTCAGGGTGCCCTGGTCGTTGACGATCGCACCGCCCGAGGCGTTCGTGCCGCTCGCGGTGCTGTCGAGGATCCGCGACCCGCGCACGGTGACGTCCGCGCTCGTGCTGCGCACCGCGCCGCCGCTCTCGGTGTCGGCCGCGAGGCCGTTGCGCAGCGTCACGTTGCGCAGGTGCAGGTCGGCGCCGGCAGCCACGTCGAGGACGCGGTCGACCTGGTTGGCGTCGATCTCGTTGCCGGCGCCGCGCAGCACGAGGCTGTCGGTGACGTCGATGTCGCCCTTCAGCGGGCCGCCCTCGGTCGGACGGTCGGTCGAGAAGCCGATGGAGCGCGACAGCAGGATCCGGTCGCGGCCCTCGGTGCGGTTGGCGGCGAGGACCGCGCGGCGCAGCTGGCGCTCGTTGCCGACGACCCTGGTGGTGCGGCTCTGGGGCGCGGCGCTCGCGGCGCTCGCCGTGGCCGCGGCGGCCGTGGTGGTCGCGGCGCTCGCGGCGGGCGCCGCCGAGGCCGTACCGGGCAGGACGGTCAGGCCGGCGAGGGCGAGAGCCCCCACCGCCGCCGCTGCCAGCGAGTGGACCTTGCGGTTCCGGGGTGAGCTCATCGAGGGTCTCTCTTCCGTCTCGTCGTGCAGGTTCGTTGCTCCGCGGCTCCTGCCGCGGCCACCGCTGGCCCCATGCGCCCTCGGTGGACACGGGTGCATACGGGTCCGGTCCCGGTCGCGTTCACCGCCGGCGCAGTCCGTCCGGAGGCGGTCCGGACCACCTGCCGGCGACCAATCCGGGGAACCGCCGGTGACGAAGGTCACGAAGGACCCCGCCGCGCCGCGGGCGGTGAACGCCGGCGGCGCGGGCTCCGTACCCAGGACGACGGGCAGCGCACGACGAGTGGCCGGAGGCCGACGTGGACGAGGTGGACGACCGGCACGACGCCGGCGCCCCGGGAGCCCCGGGAACCGCGGTGGTGGCCGGCTTCGACAGCGAGGAGGCCGTGCACGCGGCGTGGCTGCTGCACGGCGCGGAGATCTACCGGTTCCTGCTGCGCGGCCTCGGGGACCCCGGTGCCGCCCAGGACGTGACCCAGGAGACCTTCCTCAAGGCCTGGCGGGCGGGGCACCGCTACGACCCCACCCTGGCCTCGCTGCGGGTGTGGCTCTTCGGCATCGCCCGCAACGCGATGATCGACCACGCCCGCGCCTCGCAGGCGCGGCCTTGGCAGCAGCGCCTGGTCGACCCGCCGACCGCGCAGGAGAGCGCGAGCACCGTGGCCGACCCGTCCGAGGAGGTCGTGGGCCAGTGGCTGGTCGAGGAGGCCCTGCGGCGGATCTCCGACCACCACCGGGTCGCCATCGTGCGCACCCACCTGGAGGAGCGTCCCTACGACGAGGTGGCGGCCGAGCTCGGCATCCCGGTCGGCACGCTGCGCAGCCGGGTGTTCTACGGGTTGAAGGCGCTGCGGTCGGCCATGGACGAGATGGGGGTGGTCCCGTGACCACGCGGGAGGAGCACCAGACGTTGCGGGAGATGCTCGGGTCGCTGGCGCTCGGTCACCTGACCGCGGCCGAGACCGACCGGGTGCGGGCGCACCTCGACGGCTGCGCCGAGTGCCGCGCGGAGCTGGCCGAGGTGGCCTCGGTGGTGCCGCTGCTGGACCGCGTCGACCCGTCCACCTTCGCCTCCCCCGTGTCCCCACCCGCCGACCTCGGGGCCCGGATCCGGGCCGCCGTGGCCGCCGAGCCACCCCGGGCCGACGACCTCGCGGCGCGGCGTGCCGCCCGGCACGCCCGGCCCGGACGGACGCGCACCCGGCTGGCCGTCGCCGCGGCGGCCGTCCTCGTCGTGGGCGTGGGCGTCGGGGGCGTGGTGGGTCGCACCACGGCGCCGCCGGAGCCTGCGGCGGCCCCGGGGCCGTACGAGCCGATCACCCTGGAGGAGGTCGGCGCCGGGGACCTCGACGTCGACGAGGCGGGGCTGGTCCCGCACACCTGGGGGGTCGAGCTGGCGATGGACGGCGCCGGGTTCACCGAGGGCGCGGTCTACCGCGCCGCGTTCCGCGACGAGCGGGGCGTGTGGCAGCCCGCCGGGCGGTTCGTCGGCACCGGCGCGGCGGGGATGAGCTGCAGCCTGCAGTCCGGGGTGCTGCGCGAGGACGTGCAGGAGGTCGTCGTGCGCGACGAGCAGGGACGTACGGTGCTGCGCTCCTCGCTGTGAGGATCTGGTAGACCTCCGCCATGCCCCTGCTTCGGACCTCCGCGACCCTGGCCCGCCGCGAGCGCCGGGCACTGTGCGACACCGCCATCCTCGTGGGCTCGGACGCACCGACCCTGTGCGGCGGGTGGACCGCCCGGGACCTGGTGGTCCACCTGCTCGTCCGGGAGCGGCACCCGCTCGGGGCCCTCGGGATCGTCGTCGGCCCGTTGGCCGGGCTCACCGAGCGGGCGACCAGGCGCGCCGGCCGCGCGGACTTCCCGGTCCTGGTCGAACGGGTCCGCTCGCCCTGGCCGGTGCCGTTCGGGCTGGCGCCGCTGGACGCGCTGGCCAACACCGCCGAGATGTTCGTGCACCACGAGGACCTGCGCCGCGGCTCCGCCCGCTGGGCGCCGCGCGCCCTCCCGCGGGCCGACGAGGACGTGCTGTGGCGGGTGCTGACGGTGGCGGGTCGCGCGCTGGTGCGGCCGGCGGGCGTCCCGGTCCGCGTCGAGCGCGCCGACGCCGCCGGGTCGGCCACCCTGGTCGGCGGCTCCGGCGGACCGGTCGTGCTGACCGGCCGCCCGAGCGAGCTGCTGCTGTTCGTCTACGGCCGCAGCCAGGTCCGCGACGTGCAGGTCGAGGGCCCGGACGAGAGCGTCGCCGCGCTCCGGGCCGCCGACCTCGGGCTCTGAGGGGCGGCCGCAGCACGTCGGGCAGGCGTCAGACCGGGGGCGCGCTCGCGGTCTCGCGGCGTACGGGGTGGCCTGCGGCCGCCAGCGAGTCCTTGACCTCGCCGACCCGCAGGGTGCCGAAGTGGAAGACCGTGGCCGCGAGCACCGCATCGGCGCCGGCGTCGACCGCCGGGGCGAAGTGCTCCAGCCGGCCCGCGCCGCCGGAGGCGATCACCGGGACGGTCACCGCGCGGCGCACCGCGGCGATCAGGTCGAGGTCGAAGCCGTCCTGGGTGCCGTCGGCGTCCATGGCGTTAAGCAGGATCTCCCCCGCCCCGAGCTCGCTGGCACGCGCCGCCCACTCGATGGCGTCGAGCCCGGCCGACTGCCGTCCGCCGTGGGTGGTCACCTCCCAGCCCGACCCGCCGGCGCCCGCCCCGCCCGGGCCGTCGGTGGTCCGTCGGGCGTCGACGGAGAGCACGAGCACCTGGTTGCCGTAGCGGTCGGCGATCTCGGAGACCAGCTCCGGGCGGTGGATCGCGGCGGTGTTCACCGCGATCTTGTCGGCACCCGCGCGCAGCAGCCGGTCGACGTCGGCGACCGACGAGATCCCACCGCCGACGGTCAGCGGGATGAAGACCTGCTCCGCGGTGGCCGAGACGATCTCCATCGTCGTGGCGCGGCCCTCGTGGGAGGCCGAGATGTCGAGGAAGGTCAGCTCGTCGGCACCCTCCGCGTCGTAGGTACGGGCCAGCTCGACGGGGTCGCCGGCGTCTCGCAGCTCGAGGAAGTTGATCCCCTTCACCACCCGGCCCCCGTCGACGTCGAGGCACGGGATCACGCGGACGGCGAGGCTCATGCGCCCGAGCCTGCCCGGTCCGGCCAGGTCAGCGCGAGCGCGTCCTCGAGGGTGAAGCGTCCCTCGTACAGCGCGGTGCCGACGATGGCGCCCTCGACGCCGTCGCCGACGAGGGCCGTCAGGGCCTCGAGGTCGGCCAGCTCGGTGATCCCGCCCGAGGCCACGACCGGGCGGTCCGTGGCGGCGCAGACCTCGCGCAGCAGCTCGAGGTTGGGGCCCTGGAGCATGCCGTCCTTGTTGACGTCGGTGACGACGTAGCGAGCGCACCCCTCGCCGTCGAGGCGGGCGAGCACCTCGTAGAGGTCTCCGCCCTCGCGCGTCCACCCGCGGGCGGCCAGCGTCCGGCCGCGCACGTCGAGGCCGACGGCGACCCGGTCGCCGTACGTCGCGATCGCCCGGGCGCACCACTCGGGCTGCTCGAGCGCGGCGGTGCCGATGTTGACCCGACGGCAGCCCGCGGCCATCGCCGCCTCGAGCGAGGCGTCGTCGCGGATCCCGCCGCTCATCTCCACGTTGATGTCGAGCTCGCCGACGATGCGGGCCTGCAACTCGCGGTTGTGGCCGCGCCCGAAGGCGGCGTCGAGGTCGACGAGGTGGATCCACTCCGCGCCGGCCCGCTGCCACCGCAGGGCAGCCTCGACGGGGTCGCCGAACCTCTTCTCCGAGCCGGCCACGCCCTGGACGAGCTGGACGGCCTGCCCGTCGGCGATGTCCACGGCGGGCAGCAGCTCGAGGCGGCGGGCGGGGGTCTGGCTCATGCGTGCTCCTGGGTCAGGGTCTGCGGT
>NZ_LR733215.1:2423984-2440203 GCF_902506435.1 Nocardioides sp. AX2bis
GGTCAGGGTCTGCGGTCGTACGGGCGGGGGTGCGGGTGGGCCGCTCGGCCGGCGGCTCAGAGCGCGCGGACCCAGTTGCGCAGCAGCGCGGCGCCGGCGTCACCGGACTTCTCGGGGTGGAACTGGGTCGCCGACAGCGGTCCGTTCTCGACGGCGGCGACGAACCGGTCCCCGCCGTGCTCGGCCCAGTGCACCAGCGGCGCGCGGGTGCGGTCGTTGGTGCGCAGCGTCCAGTCGCGCACGCCGTAGGAGTGCACGAAGTAGAAGTGCTGGTCCTCGATGCCCTCGAAGAGGGTGGTGGCGGTCTGCGGCGACTGCTCGACCTCGACGGTGTTCCACCCCATGTGCGGCACGACGGGCGCCTGCAGCCGCTCGACGACGCCGGGCCACTCGTCGCAGCCCTCGGTCTCGACGCCGTGCTCGATGCCGCGCTCGAAGAGCACCTGCATCCCGACGCAGATGCCGAGCACCGGCCGTCCCCCGGCCAGACGGCGGCCGATCGCACGCTCGCCCTTGATCGCGCGGAGGCCCGCCATGCACGCGGCGTACGCCCCGACCCCGGGCACGACGAGGCCGTCGGCCTCCTGGGCGGTGGGGAGGTCCGCGGTGAGGGTCACCGAGGCGCCGGCCCGCTCCATCGCGCGCACCGCGGAGCGCAGGTTGCCCGAGCCGTAGTCGAGCACCACGACCTCGGGGCGCCCGCCGGAGTCGGTGGCGCCGGTGGCGCTCAGAGCGCGCCCTTGGTCGAGGGCACGCCGCTCTCGCGGGGGTCGATCGCGACGGCGTCGCGGAAGGCCCGGGCGAAGGCCTTGAACTGGGTCTCCACGAGGTGGTGCGGCTCGCGGCCGGCCAGCACCCGCACGTGCAGCGCGAGGTGGCCGTGGAAGGCGATCGTCTCGAAGACGTGCTGGGTCAGCGAGCCGAGGTAGGCCACGCCCCCTCCCCCGCCGCCGAGGGAGACGTACTGCTGTCCCTCGGGCTCGCCGGTGTGCACGCAGTACGGCCGCCCGGAGACGTCGACGACGGCCTGCACGAGCGCCTCGTCGAGCGGGACGGTGGCGTCGCCGAACCGGCGGATGCCGCGCTTGTCGCCGAGCGCCTCGCGCAGCGCCTGGCCGAGCACGATCGCGGTGTCCTCGACGGTGTGGTGGGCGTCGATGTGCGTGTCGCCCTCGCTGTGCACCGTCAGGTCGACCAGGGCGTGCCGGGCGAAGGAGATCAGCATGTGGTCGTAGAAGCCGACCCCCGTACGGACGTCGTGGCGCCCGGAGCCGTCGAGATCGACCTCGACGAGCACCTTGGACTCGCTGGTCTGGCGCTCGAGGCGCGCGGTCCTGCTCATGCCGGGACTCCTTGGTCGGTGCTGGTGTCGGTGGGACGGTCGGCGAGGCGGTCGAGGGAGGTCAGGAGGGCGTCGCGGAAGGCGGCCATCTCCTCGGGGGTGCCGATGGACACGCGCAGCCAGCCGTCGGGGCCGGTCTCGCGGATCAGCACGCCCTGGTCGACCAGGTCCTGCCACAGGGCGTGGCGGTCGGCGAAGGTGCCGAAGAGCACGAAGTTGGCGTCGCTGTCGGCCACCGTCAGCCCCTGCGCGCGCAGCCAGTCGACGCACGCGTCCCGCTCGCGGCGCAGGTCGTCGACCCTGCCAAGGAGCTCGGGGGCGTGGCGCAGCGCGGCGAGCGCGACGGCCTGGGTGACCGCGGAGAGGTGGTACGGCAGCCGCACCACCCGGATCGCGTCGCAGATCGCCGGGTCGGCCGCGAGGTAGCCCACCCGGCCGCCGGCCAGCGCGAAGGCCTTGCTCATGGTGCGGGTGACCACCAGGTTGCGGTGCTCGGGCAGCAGCTCGAGCGCGCTGGGCGTGCCCTCGCGGCGGAACTCGGTGTAGGCCTCGTCGACCACGACCAGCCCGTCCCCCGCGGCCGCGCAGAGCATCCCGACGGCCTCGGGCGGCAGGGCCGTGCCGGTGGGGTTGTTCGGGCTGGGCAGCAGCACCACCGAGGGCCGCTCGCGCTCGACGGTCTCCCGGGCGTGGTCGAGGTCGAGGGTGAAGTCCTCGGCCCGGTGGCCCTGGACCCAGTCGGTGGAGGTGTCGCGGGCGTACTCGGGGTACATCGAGTAGGTCGGCGCGAAGCTGAGCGCGCGCCGCCCCGGGCCGCCGAAGGCCTGGAGCAGCTGCAGCATGACCTCGTTGGACCCGTTGGCGGCCCAGACCTGCTCGACGCCGACCTCGAAGCCGCGTGTGGGCAGGGTGTCGCGGGAGAGGTAGGCCGCCAGCGCGGTGCGCAGCGCGACGTGCTCCCGGTCGGGGTAGCGGTTGAGCGTGGTGGTGGCCTCGCGGACCGCGGCCGCGACGTCGTCGGCGCACGCCGCGGAGGGCCCGTACGGGTTCTCGTTGGTGTTGAGCGCGACCGGCACGTCGAGCTGCGGCGCGCCGTACGGCTCGATCCCGCGGAGCTCCTCGCGGATCGGGGGGAAGGTCACGGCCCCGCCTACCTGTCGAAGCGGACGCGGACGGCCGCGCCGTGTCCGGGCAGGTCCTCGGCCTCGGCCAGGGTGACGACGTGGTCGGCCACCTCGGCCAGCGCCTCGCGGGAGTAGTCCACGACGTGCACGGAGCGGGTGAAGGCCCGCACCGACAGCCCGGAGGAGTGACAGGCGCAGCCCCCGGTGGGCAGGACGTGGTTGGAGCCGGCGCAGTAGTCGCCGAGCGAGACCGGCGCGTGCGGGCCGACGAAGATCGCGCCGGCGTTGGTGACCCGGGCGGCCCAGGCGGCGGCGTCCTCGGTCTGGATCTCGAGGTGCTCCGCGGCGTGGGCGTCGACGACGGCGAGCCCCTGCTCGAGGTCGTCGACCAGCACGACCGCCGACTGCACGCCGGTGAGCGCCGTACGCACGCGCTCGACGTGGCGGGTGGCGAAGACCTGATTGTCCAGCTCGACCTCGACCTCGTCGGCCAGGCGCACCGACGGAGTGACCAGCACCGCGGAGGCCAGCGGGTCGTGCTCGGCCTGGCTGACCAGGTCCGCGGCGACGTACGCGGCGTCGGCGGTGTCGTCGGCCAGGATGCCGATCTCGGTGGGGCCGGCCTCGGAGTCGATGCCGACCAGGCCCTTGAGCAGGCGCTTGGCGGTGACGGTGTAGATGTTGCCGGGCCCGGTCACGAAGTCGACCCGGGCGCAGGGGCCGGTGCCGTAGGCGAACATCGCGATCGCCTGGGCGCCGCCGACGGTGTAGACCTCGTCGACGCCGAGCAGCGCGCACGCCGCGAGGATCGTGGGGTGCACGCTCCCCCCGAACTCCTTCTGCGGCGGGGAGGCCAGGGCGATCGAGCGCACGCCCGCGACCTGGGCGGGCACCACGTTCATCAGCACGCTGGAGACCAGTGGCGCGATGCCGCCGGGGACGTAGAGGCCGACCCGGTTCATCGGGACCTTGCGGTGCGTGACCCGGGCGCCGGGGCCGAGGTCGGTGACGGCGTCGGTCTCGAGCTCGGCCTCGCTGGTCAGCCGCAGGCGTCGGATCGACTCCTCGAGGCCGGCGCGGATCGCGGGGTCGAGGTCGTCCAGGGCGGCCTGCGCCGCGCCGGCCGGGACCCGGATGTCGTCGGGGCGGACGCCGTCGAAGCGCTCGCAGTAGTCGAGCACCGCCTCCAGGCCCCCGGTGCGGACGCCCTCGCAGATGGCGTGCACGGCGGGCACGGCGGCCTCGACGTCGAAGTCGGCGCGCGGCACGGCGGTCCGGTAGTCGAACGGCTCGCCGGACGCGCGGCCCGTGGTGGCGCTGCGCAGGTCGATGCGGCGGATCATGGCCCTGAGTCTACGGTCGCCGGCCCCCACCCGCCGCACCGGCGGTGGGGGCCGGACGGCCCGTCGCGGGGGTGGGCGGCACGGGTAGGTTCGACGCGTGTCCCCCACGCTCCCGATGTTCCCGCTGGGCTCGGTGATCTACCCCGGCCTGCAGGTCCCGCTGACCGTGTTCGAGGACCGCTACCGGGCCCTGGTCCACCACCTGATGCGGATCGAGGACCCGACCGAGCGCTTCTTCGGCTCCGTGGCCATCCGCGAGGGCTACGAGGTGGGCGACCACGGCGCGCAGTCGCTCTACCGGGTGGGCTGCCGGGTCCGGCTGACCGACGTCGAGCCGCACCCCGACGGCACCTTCGACGTGGTCGCGGTCGGGGTCGACCGGTTCGAGCTGCAGCACCTCGACACGACCGGCGAGTTCCCGGTGGGCCACGTCGTGGACCGCCCCGAGGGCACCGGCCCCGTGGCCGACGAGCAGCTGGTCCGCGCCCGGGCGGTCTTCACCGCCTACCGCGAGGCGCTCTCGCAGATCCGCAGCGACCCGTACGAGGGCACGCTCCCCCGCGACGCGACCTACCTCTCCTGGACGCTGGCGGCGTGTGCGCCGCTGCCGCTCTCGGAGCGGCAGGCGCTGCTCGAGGCCGAGGACACCGCGGACCGCCTGACGATGGTGACCGACCTGCTGCGCTCGGAGCTGCGCGCGATGAACGTGATCCCCTCGCTGCCGGCCACCGACGTGGCCCGCACCCGCTGGTCGCCCAACTAGGCCCGTGGCGCGCAGGCAGGGCGGGCGCACGGGCAGGGGCACGGGCGGGGGCACCCCGGCGACCGTCGTGCTCGACGCCGCGGGGGTCGAGCACACATTGCACCCCTACGAGCACGACCCTCGCGCCGCCTCCTACGGGCTCGAGGCCGCGGACGCGCTCGGGCTGGACCCCGCCGTCGTGCTGAAGACGCTCGTCGCCGAGGCCGACGGGGTGCTGGTCGTCGCGGTCGTCCCGGTGACCGGCGAGCTCGACCTGAAGGCGCTGGCCCGGGCGGTCGGTGCCTCCCGCGCCCGGATGGCCGACCCGGCCGCCGCCGAGCGCAGCTCGGGGTACGTCCGCGGCGGCATCTCCCCCCTCGGCCAGCGCCGCCGCCTTCGGACCGTCGTCGACGCCTCCGCGCTCGACCACGACCGGGTCTACGTCTCGGCCGGCCGCCGAGGCCTGGACGTCGGGCTCGCCCCGGCCGACCTGGTCCGGCTCACCGACGCCACCGTGGCCCCGGTCGGCCGCTGACGCGCGAACGAAGCGACCCCGGCGGTCGAGGAGCGGCCGCAGGCACCCCGGTGGTCGAGGAACAAGCGCAACTCCCGGTGGTCGAGGAGCGAGCGAAGCGAGCGTCACGAGACCAGAACGCCGGTGGTCGAGGAGCGAGCGAAGCGAGCGTCACGAGACCAGAACGCCGGTGGTCGAGGAGCGAGCGAAGCGAGCGTCACGAGACCCAGAACGCCGGTGGTCGAGAAGCGAGCGCAGCGAGCGTCACGAGACCCAGAACCCCGGTGGTCGAGAAGCGAGCGCAGCGAGCGTCACGAGACCCAGAACCCCGGTGGTCGAGGAGAGAGCGCAGCGAGCGTCACGAGACCCAGAACCCCGGTGGTCGAGGAGCGAACCCAGCACCCCCGGTGGTCGAGGAGCGAGCGAAGCGAGCGTCACGAGACCCTCGCTGCTGCTGTTACTGAACGTTTGATCGAATGTAGACGCCACGGTTGTGCATAACCGCCTCTGACCTGTGGAAACAGGCCAGGACTGTCGGCGGCGAGTGCTTGGATTGATCCATGGCCACCACCGAGGACACCACCACCGGGCACCCCGTGCCCGGTGCTGTCCGCGCACTCTCGGCCTCGGTCACAGCGTTGGCGGAGCGCCCGCTGTTCGCGTTGGATGCCGCGACCATCCGCGACACCATCCAGGCGCTGGCGGTCCTTGAATCGAAGGTCACCTCCCTCAAGCTCGCCGTCCTCGCCCACGCCGAAGAGGTCCAGGTCGGCTCCGACACCGGCTGCACCTCGACCGGCGTGTGGGCCGCCAACGCCACCCGGTCCCGCAAGAACGTCACCACCGTCCAAGTGAAGCTCGCGACCGCGTTGGAGTCCCGGTGGCACCGGGTGCGCGACGCGCTCGCTGCCGGGGTGATGAACCCCGACCAGGTCCGCGTCGTGGTCAACGCGTTGGAGGACCTCCCCGAGGACCTCGACGCAGCCCTGCTCATCCAGGCCGAAGAGACACTGGTCGCGTACGCGGCCGACTTCGACCCCACCGCGCTCCAGCAGCTCGGAACCCACATCCTGACCCTGATCGCACCCGAGGTCGGCGAGGAGATCGACCGCATACGCCTCAAAGCCGCTGAGGCGAAAGCGGCGCAGAAACGCCGGTTGACGCTGTCCTTCGACGGCCACGGATCAGCCCACGGCCGGTTCACCATCCCCGAGGTCCAAGGCAAGATGCTCCAGAAGCTCCTCCACGGGTTCGCTGCGCCCGGCCACGTCAACTGCACCCCCGATGAGTCCGGGGAGAAGCGGGAATGGACCAAAGGTCGCCCGGGTCCGCAGAAGCTCGGGGAAGCGTTCTGCGAACTCATCGAGAACTACCCCCGCCATAACGCCCCCAAGCTCGGACGCACCGACGGCACCTTCATCGCCACCACCACCTTCGACCTCCTGACAACCGCCCTCGGGACCGCCACCCTCGACGACGGCACACCGATGACCGCCGCCCAAGCCATGCGGCTGGCATGTGAGGCCCGGATCATCCCCGTGGTCCTCGGCGGCAACGGTGAGGTCCTCCACCAAGGCAAGGCCCGACGCAAGTACACCGCCGCACAGACCTACGCGATGCACGCCCGGGACAAGTCCTGCACCGCCAAGGGGTGCGACTGGCCACCGGGGCTGTGCCACACCCACCACGACACCATGTTCTCCAAAGGTGGGAAGACAGACATCGAGGACGGGCGCCTGCTCTGTCCCCACCACCACGCCCGCGCCCACGACCCCGCCTACGACATGACCATCCACGCCGACAACAAGGTCACCTTCCACCGCAGGACATAGGCCGACCCGTTCTGCGTACCGGGTCTCGTGACGCTCGCTACGCTCGCTCCTCGACCACCGGGGCTGCGCGGGTCTCGTGACGCTCGCTGCGCTCGCTCCTCGACCACCGGGGCTGCGCGCCCTCGACCACCGGGCCGGGTCTCGTGACGCTCGCTTCGCTCGCTCCTCGACCACCGGGGACGCTGCGCTCGCTCCTCGACCACCGGGAGGGACGCACGCCGGCCCACCGGTGCGTCCCGGGTGAGGGACGTCGGTGGGCCGGTGGTGCAGCGGGTGGAGCGGGGTCAGTCGGTGGTGAGGCGCACCACGGTGTGGGAGACCTCGTCGTCGGCGTAGGCCGAGACACCCAGCCCAGCGAGCGGGGCGAGGTTCTCGGTGACCATCGGGTCGCCGCCGGCGAGCTCGTCGGCGACGTCGTCGAGCCCGTCGAAGTTCACGAAGAACACCACGCCGGCCTCGTCGGCGTCCGGGACGACGTCCTCGAAGACCTCGGACCCGCCGAGCCCGCCGTCGCCGACGACGTCGGCGCGGTAGTCGGCGTTCGGCCCGACGACCAGGGCGTCACCCTCGGCGTCGCTGGCCAGGAAGGCGTCCGCGGCGGGCTCCCCGCCGGCGGCCGTGCGCAGCTTCTCCAGCACCTGCTCGATCTCGTCGGGCTCGCCCTGGACCTTGACGGCCACGGGGAGGGCGGAGAGGTCCTCGCTGGCGAAGACCGAGGCCAGGTCGGCGCCACTGCCGAGCGAGACGGTGGCGGAGTCGCCGAAGAGGGTCTCGACGTCCTCCGGCAGGGTCAGGCCGGTCGCCTCCTCGGCGGCCTCGAGCTGGTCGCTGACCGTGCTGCCCCCGTCGGAGATGACCTCGTCTGCGTAGGCCACGAGCTCCTCGAACCACCCGTCCTGGAACCCGACGCCGAACGCGGCGACGGTGTCCTCGGGCAGCGACGACATGGCCGAGGCACCCTGGTCGTTGCCGAGCACCGCCGCGGCCGGCGACGCGCCGCCGTCGACCGCGGTCTCGACCTCCACGGCGCCGTCGGAGAAGCGCACGGTCATCGCCGCGCCCTCGAAGTCGGCCAGCGCCTCGGTGAGCTGGGGCGGGACGCTGGGCGTCGCCGCCAGCGCGGACGGGTCTGCAGCAGGGTCGGACATCGGGTCGCCGAGGGCCTCGGCCGGGATCGCGCCACCCTCCTCGGCCAGCTTCGCCAACAGCGGTCCGGCCTCGGGGGCGAGGTAGCCCGAGATCACGCCCGGGTCCCCGGCCTCCTCCATCCAGCGGGTGAAGTCCTCGTCGTCGGCCAGGGAGGCCTCCCCCGTCTGGGCCAGCACCGCCTCGGCGGTGTCGTCGTCCTCGGCGAGCAGCGCCCAGTCGCCGTCGACGGCCAGGCCGCCCTCGCCGTCGGCGCACTCCTCGATGGCCGAGCCCAGGGCGGACTCCGCCTCGCCGGCGTCCGAGACCTGCATCACCACGACCGGTGAGGGCGTCTCCTCGCCGAGGTCGACGGCCGCGACCGCGAACCGCTCGCCGATCCACGGGGCGACGTCGTCGTCGTAGTCGAGGCCGCAGTCGTTCTCGGCCAGCACCTCCTCACCGATCACGCGGCGGAGGTCGTCCTCGGAGTCGATGTCGACCTCGTCGGTGAACGCGGGGAACTTCTCCAGGGTCCGCAGCGCCTCGAGCTTCTGCTCGCCGCTCGGGTCGAGGTCGACCGAGAGGTAGCCCACGGTGCTCGCGGGCAGCGCCTGGGCGGCCTGGTCACCGGTGCCGAAGAAGCTCATCGCGGCCCAGGCGCCGCCGCCGGCGATCGCCAGCACGGCGACGCCGCCGACGCCGAGGACGGCCAGCTTCTTGCGGCCGCCCGAGGAACGGGTCGGTGCCACCGGGCTGCCGGCGCCCTGCTCGAGCGTCTCGCCGTGCGGCGGGGTGGGATTGTCGGAGGGCGGCGGGGTGCTGGACACGAGGTGCTCCCGGGCGGGTCGGTGACGGGCGGTGCGCACGACCTGCACCGGTGGCAGGACGCGCTGGTCCCGAGAGGCTACCGAGCCGGGGGTGCCTGCGGAGCGCTCTTGTCGCGACCGGCGTCGGGCGAGACGAAGAACACCGCTGCCAGACCGGCCAGCGCGGCGGCCGGCAGGGTCAGGAACGGGGTCGCCCCGGCCACCGTCAGCGCCCCCGGGACGCTGGTCCCGTCGGGCGCGTCCGCCGCCACCGCGACCGGGTCCGCCGGCCCCAGCCAGGTGCCGACCTGCCACATCACGTAGGCCGCCACCGCGCCACCCAGCACGACCGCGAGCAGTGTCAGGAGCTCCCGGCGGGTCCCCACCAGTGCGGCGAGCACACCGAGCAGGAGCCCGCCGACGGCGGCCACCAGGACGTACGAGCTGGTGCCCCGCGTCTGCAGCGACAGCGCCCGCTCGTCGAGCGGGAACCACTGGCCGCCCTGGACCGTGCCCGGTGGAGGTGTCCAGACCAGCTGGGACCAGAGGACCCCCAGGAGGGCGCCGGCGACCACCAGGCCGACCAGGACCACGAGGGGGCGCCACGCGTCGCGCCTCATCCGGTCAGGCACCCCGGCCCGAGCAGCGCCTTGAGGTCGGCGAAGAGCGCCGAGCTCGGCGTCACGCGGAGCCGGTCGTCGAGCCGCATCACGGTCGTGGCCTCCCGGGTCAGCAGCCGCAGGCGCACCTCGGTCATCCCGGGGTGGGTGCCCAGGACGTCGCGCAGCTGCTCGACCACGGGGCCGGTGCAGCGCGTGGAGGGCATCGAGATCACCACGGGCCCGGCCGGGCCGTCGTCCAGGTCGGGGACGCTGACCTCCTGCCCGTGCAGCTCGGGCTGGTCCTTGCTGCGCGAGAGCCGCCCGCGGACGGTGAGGATCGCGTCCTGGACGAGGTGGGGGCTGGCCAGCTGGTAGGAGCTGGGGAACAGCAGGACCTCGATCGCGCCGTCGAGGTCCTCCAGCGTGATCATCGCCCAGGCGTCGCCCTTCTTGGTGATCTTGCGCTGGACCGCGGTGACCAGACCGCTGACGGTGACCGTCGAGCCGTCGGCGCGCTCCTCGTCGAGCATCAGCTGGCCGATCGAGCAGTCCGCGCCGCGCTGCAGCACGTGCTCGAGCCCGAGCAGCGGGTGGTCGGAGACGTACAGCCCGAGCATGTCGCGCTCGTGGCCGAGCAGCGTCATCTTGTCCCACTCGTCGATGTCGGGCAGCGCGACGCTGACCCCGAACCCACCGTCGGCGTCGTCGAGGCCCCCGAACAGCGAGTCCTGCCCGATCGCCTCGTTGCGCTTGATGTCGACGTACTGGTCGACCGCGCCCTCGTGGACCGCGACCAGGGCGCGCCGCTTGTGCTTCATCTCGTCGAAGGCGCCGGCCTTGACCAGCGACTCGATGACGCGCTTGTTGCACACGTGCAGCGGGACCTTGTCGAGGAAGTCGGCGAAGTCGGCGTAGCGACCCTTCTCCTCGCGGCCGGCGACGATCCCGTCGACGACGTTGGCGCCGACGTTGCGCACCGCGGTCAGCCCGAAGCGGACGTCGGTGCCGACCGGGGTGAAGTCGTGCGCCGACTCGTTGACGTCGGGCGGGAGCACCTGGATCTTCATCCGGCGACACTCGTTGAGGTAGATCGCGGACTTGTCCTTGTCGGACTGCGTCGAGGTCAGCAGGGCGGCCATGTACTCGGCCGGGTAGTGCGCCTTGAGGTAGGCCGTCCAGTACGACACGACGCCGTAGGCCGCCGAGTGCGCCTTGTTGAAGGCGTAGTCGGAGAACGGCAGCAGGATGTCCCACAGCGTCTTCACCGCGGCCATCGAATAGCCGCGCTCGGTCATGCCCGCGGAGAAGCCGGCGAACTGCTTGTCCAGCTCGGCCTTCTTCTTCTTGCCCATCGCGCGGCGCAGGATGTCGGCCTGGCCGAGGCTGTAGCCCGCGAGCTTCTGGGCGATCGCCATCACCTGCTCCTGGTAGACGATCAGGCCGTACGTCTCCCCCAGGATGTCGGCGAGCGGCTCGGCGAGCTCGGGGTGGATGGGGTCCACCGGCTCGCGGCCGTTCTTGCGGCGGGCGTACTTGTTGTGGGAGTCGGCGCCCATCGGGCCCGGGCGGTAGAGCGCGCCGACGGCCGAGATGTCCTCGAACGCGTCCGGCTTCATGCTGCGCAGCAGCGCGCGCATCGGGCCGCCGTCGAGCTGGAAGACCCCGAGGGTGTCGCCGCGCTGCAGCAGCTCGTAGGTGAGCGGGTCGGTCAGCGGGAGGTCCTCCAGGACGACCTCCTCGCCGCGGTTGGCACGGATGTTCTTGACCGCGTCGTCGAGGACGGTGAGGTTGCGCAGCCCCAGGAAGTCCATCTTGATCAGCCCGAGCGCCTCGCACGTCGGGTAGTCGAACTGCGTGATCATCGCGCCGTCGGCTGGACGGCGCAGCAGCGGGATGACGTCGGCCAGCGGCTCGCTGGACATCAGCACCCCGGCGGCGTGCACTCCCCACTGGCGCTTGAGGCCCTCGATGCCGATGGCGGTGTCGACCACGCGCTTGACGTCCTGGTCGGCCTCGTAGAGCGAGCGGAACTCGCCGCCCTCGGAGTAACGGTTGTGCGCCGGGTCGAAGACCTCGGTCAGCGGGACGTCCTTGCCCATCACCGCGGCCGGCATCGCCTTGGTGATCCGGTCGCCCATCGCGAAGGGGTAGCCGAGGATCCGGCTGGAGTCCTTGACGGCCTGCTTGGCCTTGATGGTGCCGTAGGTGACGATGTAGGAGACCCGGTCGTCGCCGTACTTGTCGGTGACGTAGCGGATCACCTCGCCCCGGCGACGCTCGTCGAAGTCGATGTCGAAGTCGGGCATCGAGACGCGGTCGGGGTTGAGGAAGCGCTCGAAGATCAGGCCGTGCACGAGCGGGTCGAGGTCGGTGATCCGCATCGCGTACGCCACCATCGAGCCCGCGCCGGACCCGCGGCCGGGGCCGACCCGGATCCCGTGGTCCTTGGCCCAGTTGATGAAGTCGGCGACCACCAGGAAGTAGCCGGGGAACCCCATCTGGGTGATGACGCCGATCTCGAACTCGGCCTGCTTGCGCGAGGCGTCGGGCACGCCCGCGGGGTAGCGCGCGGCGAGCCCCCGCTCGACCTCCTTGACCAGCCAGGAGTCCTCGTTCTCCCCCGCCGGGCAGGGGAAGCGGGGCATGAACGTCCCGTTGCCCTCGGTGAAGGAGACGTCGCAGCGCTCGGCGATCAGCAGCGTGTTGTCGCAGGCCTCGCGCAGGTCGTACTTGTCGGCCCACAACGAGCGCATCTCGGCCGCGGACTTCAGGTAGTAGCCGTTGCCGGAGAAGGCGAACCGCTGCCCGGGGCCGTCGCCGGCGGGGATGTCCATCGTCGAGCCGGAGTTGATGCACAGCAGGTGCTCCTGCGAGAGGGAGTCCTCCTGCATCACGTAATGCGAGTCGTTGGTGGCCAGGAACGGGATCTTGAGGTCCCGGCCCAGGCGCAGCAGGCCGTCCCGGACGCGGTTCTCGATGGACAGGCCGTGGTCCATCAGCTCGAGGAAGTAGTTCTCCTTGCCGAGGATGTCCTGGTACTCGGCGGCGACCTGGCGGGCGGCGTCGTAGTTGCCGTAGCGCAGGTGCACCTGCACCTCGCCCGAGGGGCAGCCGGTGGTGCCGATGATGCCCTTGCCGTGCCGGCTCAGGAGCTCCTTGTCCATCCGGGGCTGCTTGAAGAAGCCCTCGCGCCAGGCGCCGGTGGTGAGCCGGAACAGGTTGTGCATGCCCTCGGTCGACTCCGAGAGCAGCGTCATGTGCGTGTAGGCACCGCGCGCCGAGACGTCGTCGGGCCCGCCGTCGTAGAGGTTGACCCCGCGCCGCTCCTGGCGCGGGATGCCCGGGGTGAAGTAGGCCTCGATGCCGATGATCGGCTTGACCCCGGCGGCCTTGGCCTTGGAGTAGAACTCGTAGGCGCCGAAGACGTTGCCGTGGTCGGTCATCGCGACCGCGGGCATCCCGAGCTCGGCGGCCCGCTCGGTCAGCTGGGTCAGCCGTGCGGCGCCGTCCAGCATCGAGTACTCGGTGTGGACGTGGAGGTGGACGAAGGAGTCCCCGGATCCGCTCGTCATTAGTGGCGTGGTGCTCCTCACCGGGTCGTCAAGGCGTGCTGCGAGCGTCGCGACCGGACCGGTCGGGCACCGCTGGGGAAGACGGTCAGCCTAGTTCACCACGCGGCGCCGACAGCCCCGGGACCGCGGGCGGGCCCGCCCACCGCAGGCGTACGTCCGGCTCCTGCTCCTCGTTGCCCGACCCGTCGGTCGAGCCCACCTCCACCAGCCCGTGGCGGCGGTAGAACGCCCGCGCCGGGGCGTTGGAGGCGAAGACCCACAGGTCGAAGCCGTCCGGCCGCACGGCCCGGGCGAGGTCCAGCAGCGCGCTGCCGACACCCTGGCCCTGGTGGGCCGGGTCGACGTAGAGGTCGTCGAGCCAGGTGGGGGTGAGCAGGGCGTACCCGACGAGCCGGTCGCCGGTCTCGGCCAGCCACAGGTCGCGCGCGGTGAGGTCGGTGCGCGCGAGGTGGGCGCGCACGGCGTCGTCGTCGTGCACCGGGGGCGGCATCGCCGGCACCGCGGCCCGGCGCGCCCGCAGGTGCACCTCGGCCACCGCGGCCAGGTCACCGGTCGTGCCGGGGCGCAGGACCAGGTCGGGGCTCACAGCCCGCCGCGGACCACGTCCAGGGCACTTTCCAGGTCGGCGGGGTACTCGGTCGCGTACTCGACCTGCTCCCCCGTCGCCGGGTGCTCGAAACCGAGGCGGACGGCGTGCAGCCACTGCCGGCGCAGGCCGAGCCGCTGGGCGAGGACCGGGTCGGCGCCGTAGGTGAGGTCACCGACGCACGGGTGCTTCAACGCCGACATGTGCACCCGGATCTGGTGCGTGCGGCCGGTCTCGAGGTGGACCTCGAGCAGGCTGGCGAAGCGGTGGGCCTCGAGCGTCTCGTAGTGCGTCACGCTCGGACGGCCGTCGGCCACCACGGCGAAGCGGTGGTCCGAGGTGCCGGGGTGCCGCCCGATCGGGGCGTCGACGGTGCCCTCGAGCGGGTCGGGGTAGCCCTGGACCAGCGCGTGGTAGGTCTTGTCGACGGTGCGCTCACGGAAGGCGTTCTTCAGCAGGGAGTACGCGCGCTCGCTCTTGGCGATCACCATCACGCCCGAGGTCCCGACGTCGAGGCGCTGGACGATGCCCTGGCGCTCCGACGCACCGCTGGTGGCGATCCGGAAGCCCGCGCCGGCCAGGTGCCCCACCACGGTGGGACCGCTCCAGCCCGGGCTCGGGTGCACCGCCACGCCGACCGGCTTGTCGATCACCACGATCTCGTCGTCGTCGTGGACGATCCCGATCCCCTCGACGATCTCCGGCACCACCAGCAGGGGGTCGTGCTCGACCGGGAAGGTGACCTCGAGCCGGGCGCCGCCCAGGACCCGGTCGCTCTTGGCGGCGGAGCCGCCGTCGAGCTCGACCAGGCCGCGGGCGATCAGGTCGGCGGCCCGGCTGCGCGAGACGCCGAACAGCTGGGCCATGACGGCGTCGACGCGCTCGCCCTCGAGGCTGTCGGGCACGTCGAGCGTGCGGTGGTCGGCGGTGCTCACGCGACCCCGTCCCGGTCCCGGTCCCCGGAGTCGACCGGTGCGCCGTCGACGCGGACGTTGCGGAACGCCTGGACCAGGATCAGCCCGGCGGCGACGTTGATGGCGATGTCGGCCAGGTTGAACACCGGCCAGCTCGGCAGCTGCAGGAAGTCGATGACGTGCCCGCGCAGCGGGGACGGCTCGCGCAGCACCCGGTCGGTCAGGTTGCCGACGACCCCGGCCAGCAGCAGACCGAGCGCGGTGGCCCACACCAGGCTGCCCACGCGACGCGAGACCCACAGCACGACCAGCGTGGCGAGGATCGCGAAGCAGCTGAGGGCGACGGTGTACTCGGTGCCCGTGCTGAACGCGGCACCCGGGTTGCGCACCAGGGTCAGGTTCAGCACCCCGTCGACGACGGTCACGTCGCCGTCGCTGAGCCGCGCCACGGCGAGGGCCTTGGTGACCTGATCGGCGGCGTACCAGACGCTCGCCAGGGAGACGAGCAGCACCACCGACGCGACGCGTCGTCGGGGCGAGGGCACGGTGGTCGGCACGGGGCCCGGGGACCCCTGCTCGTCGCTCAGCGACGTTCCTCGCGCTGCTTGCATGTCAGGCAGAGTGTCGCACGCGGGAACGCCATCAGCCGCATCTTGCCGATGGCCTCGCCGCAGGACTCGCACCGCCCGTAGGTCCCGTCCTCGATGCGTGCCAGCGCCCGGTCGATCTGGGCCAGCTTGTCGCGCTCGTTGTTCAGGACGGTCAGCTCGTAGTCGCGCTCGAAGCTGGTCGCGCCCACGTCGGCCTGGTCGTGACCGGCGCCGTCGCCGGAGTCGCGCAGCAGCCCCTCGAGCTCCTCGGACTGGTCGTCGAGGATGCCCTGGCCGTGCTCGCGCTGCTGGTGCAGCTCGGAGAGGACCTCTTCGAGCTCGGCGGCGGTCCAGGCCTCCTCGCCCTCCTTCACCACGAGGTCGGCGACAGGTGCCTGCTGGGCCGCGGTGGCGGCCGAGGTCTTCTTCACGGGGACCAACTTCATCGTCGAGGGGCTGCGGGGTGACCGTGCACGTGGCCGCAGGTCGGCCCGGGCGATCGGCCCGGCCGCTCCCACGGCGCTGCAGGGAGATTATCGGGTGGTCCCTCACCCTCCAACCCGCGGGCGGACGCACCGGAGGCCGGCCCCGTGCGGGACCGGCCTCCGGTGGTGTCGTGCGGGGAGCTGCTCAGCTCTCGTCCTCGCCGAGGATCGAGCGGAGCCGCTTCGGCGGGGACTGGTCCTCCCCGGGCGCCTGGGAGTCCCCGGCACCGTCGAGGGACTCGAGCTGCTGGGCGAAGTAGCTCTTGAGCCGGGAGCGGTACTCGCGCTCGAAGGAGCGCAGGTTCTCCACCTCGGCGTTGAGCTTGTTCCGCTCCTTCTCGAGGTCGCCGAAGAGCTGGGTGCGGCGCTCGGCGGTCTCGGTGTCCAGCATCTCGGCGCGGGTGCGCGCCTCGGACTCGGTGCGGTCGGCCTTGGTCTTCGACTCGGACTCGAGGCGCTCGGCCTTGGTCCGGGCCTCGCCCACGATCTTGTCGGCCTCGTTCTTGGCCTCCTCGACGAGCTCGTCGGCGTTGCGCGTCGCGAGCTCGAGGAGCCGGGCCGCGGCGTTGGACGCCTCGGCGATGTTGGCCACGCGGGCCGTCTGGGCCGGCGGGGCGGCAGCCGCGGCCGGCACCGGGG
>NZ_LR733215.1:2440303-2519443 GCF_902506435.1 Nocardioides sp. AX2bis
CGGCTCCGGGGTCGGCTTCGACACGGGGGCTGCAGCCGCAGGCGTGGCCTTCGTCGGCGACTCGTCGGACCCGGAGTCGGCGCCCTGCGCGGAGGCGAGCTTGGCGCGGAGGTCGTCGTTCTCCTTGGTGAGGCGGGCCAGCTCGGCCTCCACCTCGTCCAGGAACTGGTCGACCTCTCCCATGTCGTAGCCCTCACGGAGCCGGACAGGCGTAAAGCGCTTGTTGCTCACGTCCTCAGGCGTCAGCGGCATGACCTCACCCAATTCGTTCTCGAAGCTCACGTTGTCGGGGCCGGTGGCCCTCGGTCGGCGCCGTCCGCAGGTCGCGGCGGACGCCTCGGCAGACAATAGCGCCTGCGTGGGGCCGGTGTGACCAGGGAGTCAGGAGAGCAGCAGCGAGCGGTTCAGCGACTGCAGGATCAGCGCACTGATCAGCACGATGATGAACGACAGGTCCAGGGCCACGCTGCCCAGCCGCAGCGGCGGCACCACCTTGCGCAGGGCCTTGATCGGGGGGTCGGTGACGGAGTAGACGACCTCCAGCGCCACCAGCAGCGGACCGCTGGGCGACCACGAACGCGCGAACACCTGGACCCAGTCCACGACGAACCGGATCCACATGCACGCGATGAACAGCCAGAGGACGGCCTCGATGACCTGTCCGACGATCTGCAAGGAACAGCCTCAGCTCTGGTTGAAGAACCCGCCCTCGGCGATCCGCTGCTTGTCCTCAGCGGCGACCGAGACGTTGGGCGGGGAGAGCAGGAACACCTTGTTGGTGATGCGCTCGATGCTGCCACGCGTGGCAAAGACCAGCCCGGCGGCGAAGTCGACGAGACGCTTGGCGTCCGCGTCGTCCATCTCCGAGAGGTTCATGATCACCGGCGTGCCGTCGCGGAAGTTCTCCCCCACGGTGCGGGCCTCGTTGTAGGTGCTGGGGTGCAGCGTGGTGATCACCGACAGCTCCGCGACGGTGCCGATCGGGGCGCCCGCGGGACCGGGCGTCGCGACGGGGCCACGGCCCCGGCGCTCGGACAGGTCGGCGACGGCGGCCGGACGCGGCTCGCGGGTGCGGGTCTGACGACCGGCACCGACGGCGGCGGGCTGCTGGTCGGTGTGGCTGTCCTCGAGGTCGTGCTCGTCGTACCGACCGGTGTCCTCGAGCAGGCCGAGGTACTCGCCGATCTTGCGCATTCCGCCGCTCATGAGATGAACCTTCCGCTACGTCGGTCGCGCCAGACGGCGGCGCTCCCAGGTGGTGTGGACACTACGCGACCGACGGCCGCGATCCGAGGATGGCGGAACCCACGCGTACGCGTGTCGCTCCGGCCATCACGGCGACCTCGAGGTCGCCGCTCATCCCGGCCGAGAGCTCCTCGGCGCGGGGGTGCTGCTCACGCAGCCGGGCGTGCAGCCCGGCCAGCAGGTCGAAGGCGCGGGCGGGGTCGCCGTCGTTCGGCGCCACCGCCATCAGGCCGCGCAGGTGCAGGCCCTCCGCGGCCTCGACCGCGTCGGCGAGGGCAGGCAGGTCGTCGGGGTCGGCACCGGCGCGCTGGTCGGCGCCGGGCGGGTCCAGGGAGACCTGGACCAGCACGTCGACCTCACGGCCCTCCCGCTCGGCACCCCGGGCCAGCGGGGCCACGAGCTTGACGCGGTCCACGGACTGCACCACGTCGGCCCAGGCCACCAGGGCGGCGGCCTTGTTGCTCTGCAGGCCGCCGACGAAGTGCCAGCGGAGACCGAGGTCGGCCAGCTCCTCGCGCTTGGCCAGGGCCTCCTGGTGCCGGTTCTCGGCCACCTCGGTCACGCCGAGGTCGGCCAGGAGGCGGACGTCGGAAGCGGGGAAGAACTTGGTGACCACGGTCAGCGCGACGTCGCCGGGGTCACGGCCGGCGTCGCGGCAGGCCCCGGCCAGGCGCTCGCGCACCCGGTCCAGGCCTGCGGCCAGCTCGTCGGCACGGGTGCTCACGAGAACCACACCAGGCCGGCCAGGCGTCCGGAGTCCGCGCCGTCGCGCCGGTAGGACGGCAGGGCCGGCTCCTCCCGGGTGCAGCCGCCGACGTCCACGACCTCGACGCCGGCCCGGTCGAGCTGGGTCCGGACACCACGGCCGACGTCGACCGACGGCGTGCCCCAGCTCGTCTCGGCCCAGGCCTCGGGGACGACGGCACAGACCTCGTCGCGCATCGCGGCCGGGACCTCGTAGCAGGAGCCGCAGACGTGCGGCCCCACCCAGGCGTGCAGGTCACCGCGGGTCGCCCCCCGGGCCTCCATGGCCTCGACCGCTCGGGTGGTCACGTCCAGCACCATCCCGCCGCGACCGGCGTGGACGGCCCCGACCACCCCGGCGACCGGGTCGGCGAGGACGACCGGGACGCAGTCCGCGGCACGGACCATCAGCCCGACGCCCGGGGTCGTGGTGACCAGGGCGTCCGCTGTCGGAATGCCGTGGTGGGGCGGAGCGGGAGCGGGCCGGTCGACGACGACCACCTCCTCGCCGTGCACCTGGCTGAGGCAGGCGAAGGCGACCCCGCACTCCTCCTGCAGCCGGCCGAGGTCGTCGGCGAACCCCGGCCGGCGGCCGGCGAGGTCGAGGCTGGCGTCGGTGAAGGCGACGTCCACGCGCACCCCGCCCTCCACCGACCCCCGGAACCAGAACACCGACTACTTCAGGAAGTCCGGGACGTCGAGCTCGTCGTCGTCGAACTGCACCGGCCGCGGGGCCGGGCGCTCGGGCTGACGCTCGGGCTGACGCTCGGGCTGGCGGTCCTGCTGGGCGGGAGCCGGCGGTGCGGTGCGCTGCTGGGCCACGCCGACCGGCTGTGCCTGACGAGGCTGCTCGGTGCGCTGCGGGGCCTGCGTGCGCGCCGGCGCGGGCGCGCGCACCTCGGCCGGCTGCGCCTTCGGCTCGCGACGCAGCACGGTGCCCTCGTCACGACGCTTGGGCTGTCCCCCGTCGAAGCCGGCGGCGATCACCGTCACCCGCACCTCGTCGCCCAGGGCGTCGTCGATGGTCGCGCCGAAGATGATGTTGGCGTCGACGTGGGCGGCCTCGGCGACCAGGGCGGCGGCCTCGTTGATCTCGAAGAGGCCGAGGTCGGAGCCGCCGGCGATGGAGAGGAGCACGCCGTAGGCGCCGTCGATGGAGGCCTCGAGCAGCGGGCTGCTCACGGCCATCTCGGCCGCGGCGACCGAGCGGTCCTCGCCACGCGCCGATCCGATGCCCATCAGGGCGGAGCCGGCGTTGGCCATGACCGACTTGACGTCGGCGAAGTCGAGGTTGATCAGCCCGGGGGTGGTGATCAGGTCGGTGATGCCCGAGACGCCCTGGAGCAGGACCTGGTCGGCCTGCTTGAAGGCGTCGAGCACCGAGACGTTGCGGTCGCTGATCGAGAGCAGCCGGTCGTTGGGGATCACGATGAGGGTGTCGACCTCCTCGCGGAGCCCGGCGATGCCCTCCTCGGCCGAGTTGGCCCGACGACGCCCCTCGAAGGCGAACGGGCGGGTCACGACGCCGATGGTCAGCGCGCCCAGCGAGCGGGCGATGCGCGCCACGACCGGCGCGCCGCCGGTGCCGGTGCCGCCGCCCTCGCCGGCGGTGACGAAGACCATGTCGGCGCCCTTGAGCACCTCCTCGATCTCGTCGGCGTGGTCCTCGGCAGCCTGTCCCCCGACCTCGGGGTTGGCGCCGGCGCCGAGGCCGCGGGTGAGCTCGCGGCCGATGTCGAGCTTGACGTCGGCGTCGCTCATGAGCAGGGCCTGGGCGTCGGTGTTGATCGCGATGAACTCGACGCCCTTGAGCCCGATCTCGATCATGCGGTTGACGGCGTTGACCCCGCCACCGCCGATGCCCACGACCTTGATGATGGCCAGGTAGTTCTGTGCAGCTGCCACGGCGGCTCCACCTCTCGTGGTTGCTTGGTTCCGGGTGCGGACGATGGGGACTGTGCCGACGAGGACCGGGGAAGCCTGCAGCTGACAACTGTGACCCTCTGGTGGAGGGTTATAGTTATGTCAACCTCGTCGTGGTGAAGAACCTAGGCAGCGCGCCGCCGCACCCCGCGCAGACACGCCGCCGTGTCGACATATTTCTTCGCGGCACGCCGGACGGACGCTGCGGCAGGGATCAGCCGCGGGTCGTGGGCAGGCCGGGGACGCTGACGTCGTACTCCGCGGCCCCGCCCTCGCGCAGCAGCGCGGCGAGCACGGCGGCCTTCTGCTCGGACTGGGCGGCGCTCCCCCACCGCACCAGGGCCCCGGCGCGCAGCTCCAGGGTGATCTGGTCGACCGTCTCCACCTCGAGGTGGTCGACGGCCGCGGCGAGGTCGTCGGGCATCGCCCCGACCACGCCGGCGGCCTCGGCCAGCGCCTCCGGCCCGACCTCGCGCGACGTCTCGACCCGCGGCAGCCCGGAGTCCGGGCCGACCGGTGTCAGCACGGTGCCCTCCTCGTCAAGGCCCCGCAGCTCCTGCCCGACCGCGACGGCCGCGACCGGCTCGCGCTCGACGACGTCGATCACGACCGTGCCGGGCCACGACCGGGTCACCTCGACCTCGCGGACCAGGGCCAGGCTGCCCACGCGCAGGCGTACGGACTCGAGGTCGGCGGTCGCCAGCGGGCCTCCCGTCGGCACGGCCGCGGCCTCGGTGACCTGGGCCGCCGACAGGGTCTGCTCACCGCGGACCTCGACCTCGGAGACCGCGAGCCAGCTGGAGAAGTAGACGGCGTGGACCGCACCCGCGACCAGGGCGGTGACCACCAGGAACGCCAGCACCAGCCGCCACACGCGCCAGCGGCGACGCCACTGGCGGCGGGCGAAGCGGCGGCGGCTGCGCTCGACCTGCCGGGCCCGGCGCGCCTGCTCCGGGGAGGGGGTGACGGCCCGGCCGCTGGTCTGCGTCCGGTCGGTGAGGTCGGTCATCGCTCGTCCTCCCCCAGCCGGGCGAGCACGCGCGGCCCGAGCCGGGTCACGTCACCGGCGCCGAGGGTCAGCACCAGGTCGCCCGGGCGGGCGCTGGCCGCGACGGCGTCCACCGCGGCGTCGTGGTCGGGCTCGAAGTGCACGTGGACGGACGGCAGCGGGACGGCGTCGGCCACCAGCGCACCGGTGACGGCGGGGTCGGCGTCCTCGCGGGCGAGGTAGACGTCGAGGACGACCACCTCGTCGGCCGCGCCCAGCGCGTGGCCCATCGCGGCGCCGAGCAGGCGGGTGCGCGAGACCAGGTGGGGCTGGAACACCACGAGCAGCCGACCGGTGCCGGCGACGGCGCGGGCGGCCTCGAGGTCGGCGGCGATCTCGACGGGGTGGTGGGCGTAGGAGTCGTAGACCCGGACGCCGCCGGCCTCCCCCTTGGGCTCCATCCGGCGCTGCGTGCCGGTGAACGAGGCCAGGCCGCGGGCCAGCGCCTCGAACGGGTGGCCCAGGCGCAGGCCCACCGTGAGCGCGGCCAGCGCGTCGACGACGTAGTGCCGCCCGGGGATGGCCAGCACGACCCGGCCCAGCTCGACCCCGCGGTCGACGACGGTGAACGCCGAGGTCGTGCCCTCCAGGACGAGGTCGGTGGCGCGCACCTCCGCGTCGGGGTGCTCGCCGACGGCGACCACGGTGCGGCCCTGGGCGCGCTGGCGCTCGGCGAGCCGGGCGGCCCCGGCGTTGTCGACGCAGGCGACCAGGAAGCCGTCGGGGTCGACGCGGTCGGCGAACTCGTCGAACGCCGCGGCGTACGCCTCCTCGGTCCCCCACTGGTCGAGGTGGTCGGACTCGACGTTGGTGACCAGCGCGGCGTACGGGTGGTAGACGAGGAACGCGCCGTCGCTCTCGTCGGCCTCGGCGACGAAGTCCCCGCCGGAGCCGTGGTCGGCGTTGCGGCCGGTCGCCGAGAGCACGCCGCCGACGGTGTAGGACGGGTCGGCCCCGGCCTCGAGCATCGCGACGGTGAGCAGCGAGGTGGTCGTGGTCTTGCCGTGCGTGCCGGCCACGGCCAGCAGCCTCCGGCCGCGCAGGACGGACTCGAGGCCGGCCGAGCGCGGCAGCAGCAGCAGGCCGCGCCGGCGCGCCTCGAGCACCTCGGGGTTGTCCTCGCGGGCGGCCGTGGTCACGACGACGGTGTCGGCGTCGCCGAGGTGGTCGGCGGCGTAGCCGTGGTGCAGCCCGACGCCGACCTCGCGCAGGGCCGGCAGGAAGGGCGTGTCCTGGTCGTCGCTGCCGGTCACCGGGAGGCCGCGCTGGGCCATCACGCGCGCGATCGCCGACAGCCCGGCACCGCCGGCCCCGACGAAGTGGACCCGGCCGAGCTCCTCGGCGGCGGGCACCTGCTCCGGCACGGGCAGCCTCATGCGCCGCCCCCGCCGCGCCCGCCGCCGGCGGCGACCTCGAGCACGATCCGGGCCAGCCGCTCGTCGGCGTCCGCGGGCACCAGCGTGGACGCGGCCCGGCCCATCACGGCCAGCTTGTCGGGGTCGGCCAGCAGGCCCGGTACGGTCGCGCTGACCCAGCCGGGGTCGAGGTCGGCGTCGTCGACCAGGAGGGCTCCCCCGGCGCTGACGACCGGCTCGGCGTTGCGGCGCTGCTCGCCGTTGCCGATCGGCAGGGGCACGAACACCGCGGGCAGGCCGACCGCGGCCGCCTCGGCCACGCTGTTGGCGCCGGCACGGCAGATCATCAGGTCCCCGGCGGCCAGCAGCAGGTCCATCCGCTCGACGAACCGCTCCACGACGTACGCCGGGCCGTCGCCGCCGTCGCGGCGGGAGGGGCGCGCGACGTCGTCGGGCACCTCGCCCTTGGCGCCGATGACGTGCAGGACCTGCACGCCCGAGAGCCCGAGCAGCTCGGCCGCGCCGGACACGGCCTGGTTGATCCGCCGGGCGCCCTGCGAGCCGCCGGTGACGACCAGGGTCGGCACGTCGGGGTCGAGGCCGAAGAAGGCCCGGGCCTCCTCGCGGACCGCGTCGCGGTCGAGCCCGGAGATCATCCGGCGCAGCGGCAGCCCGACCACCTCGGCGTGGCGGAGGTCGGTGCCGGGGAAGCTGACCGCGACCCGCCGGGCGACGCGCGCACCCACCTTGTTGCCGAGGCCGGGCAGCGCGTTCTGCTCGTGGACCACGACCGGCAGCCGCCGGCGCCGCGCGGCGAGGTAGGCCGGCACCGAGACGTAGCCGCCGTAGCCGACGACGACGTCGGGACGCACCCGGTCGAGCACCTCGCCGGCCGCCTTCGCCGCGGCGCGGACGCGCCCGGGCACCTTGAGCAGGTCGAGGGACAGCGAGCGGGGCAGCGGCACCGGCGGGACGAGCTCGAGGGGGTAGCCGGCGGCCGGGACGACCTGGTTCTCCAGGCCCCGCGGGGTGCCCAGGCAGGTGATCTCGACGGTCGGGTCGAGCCGGGTCAGGGCGTCGGCGGTGGCCAGCAGCGGCGAGGTGTGGCCGGCGGTGCCGCCACCGGCGAGCAGGACGCGCACCACGCTCACCGCCTCGCCATCAGGCCGGAGGAGGCACGGCGGCGGCGTGCGGCCAGCGCCGCGGCGGCCTCGGGCTCGCGCCGGGCGAAGCCGACGAGCAGGCCGAGCGCCGCCAGGGTCGGCACCAGGCCGGAGCCGCCGTAGGAGACCAGGGGCAGCGGGATCCCGATCACGGGGAGCAGAGCGAGCACCATCCCGACGTTGACGATCATCTGGCCGATCAGCCAGACCACGATGCCGAAGGTCGCGTAGCGCACGAACGGGTCCGTCGTGCGGCGCGCGATCCCGAGCGCGGCCCAGGCCAGGGCCAGGAAGAGACCGATCACGAGCAGGGTGCCGACCAGGCCGAGCTCCTCGCCGAGGACCGCGAAGATGAAGTCGGTGTGGGCCGCGGTCAGGGTGCCCCACTTCTGCTGGCTCGCCCCGATCCCCTCGCCGAACCAGCCGCCGCTGGACATCGCGTACAGCCCGTGGGCGGGCTGCCAGCCGGCGTCGTAGTAGTCCTGGAAGGGGTCCAGGAAGTTGGTCAGCCGCTTGAGCCGCTCGGCGTTGGTGGCCGCGAGCACGCCCGCCACCACGCTGACCAGGCTGAGCGAGAGCACGAAGAGGCGGGCCGGCGCCCCGACCACCCAGAGCATGCCGAGCAGGATCGCGAAGAAGACCATGGCGGTGCCGAGGTCGCGGCCGAGCACCACCAGGCCGGTGGCCAGGACCATGCCCGGGACGACCGGCACCAGGACCTCGTGCAGGCTGCCGAGGCGGCGCTCCTTGTTGGCGTAGATGTGCGCGGCCCACAGCACCAGGGAGAACTTCGCGATCTCCGAGGGCTGGATCAGCAGCGGCCCGACGGCCAGCCAGTTGGTGTTGCCGTTGACCTCGACGCCCAGGAAGGCCGTCATCAGCAGGAGCACCAGTGAGAAGGAGAAGGCGGGGTAGGCCAGGTTGCGGACCAGGCGGTGCGGCAGGCGGCTGGCCAGGAACGCGACCGGCAGCCCGACCGCGGCCCACATCAGCTGGCGCCGCACGATCGAGTACGAGTCCCCGGTGTCGGCGAAGGCCTGCACGCTGGAGGCCGAGAGCACCATGATCAGCCCGATCGTCAGCAGCAGCGACGCCGAGCCGATCAGCACGTAGTAGGTCGTCAGCGGGCGGTCGAGGGCGTCGCGCAGGGACCGCACCCACGGCACCCACGGCGCGCGGCGCAGCGGGGCCCGGACCCGGTCGGCCGGGCCGTCCGCGGGGGCGGCGACCGACGGACGCTCCGGCTGCACGGTGGTCATCGTGTGCCTCCTCGTCCTCGGTCGTCTCAGGCTGGTCTGGTCAGCGGTCCTCGGCGGTCCGGGCCCGCACCGCGGCGGCGAACGCGTCGCCCCGCGCGGCGTAGGAGGTGAACTGGTCCATCGAGGCGCATCCCGGTGCCAGCAGCACCGTGTCCCCGGCGACGGCCAGGTCGGCCGCCGCGGCGACGACCCGTCCCATCAGGTCCGCTCCACCGTCGTCTCGCGTGGACCCATCCTCGCGGGCCTCCACCTGTCGGACCGGCACATCGGGAGCGTGTCGCGAAAGCGCCTCGGCGATCAGGGCGCGGTCGCGGCCGATCAGCACGACGCCGCGCAGGCGTCCGCGGACGGCCTGGACGAGGTCGTCGAAGCGGGCGCCCTTGGCCAGACCGCCGGCCACCCAGACCACCGGCTCGTAGGCCATCAGCGAGGACGCCGCGGCGTGCGGGTTCGTGGCCTTCGAGTCGTCGACCCAGACGACGTCGCGGTGGCGGGCGACCTCGGTGATCCGGTGCCCGTCGGGCCGGAAGGCGCGCAGCCCGTCGCGGACCGCGACCTGGCTGACGCCGTGGGCCCGCGCCAGCGCGGCGGCGGCCAGCGCGTTCGAGACGTAGTGCGGGGCGTCGGAGGCGAGGTCGCCGACGGTGCACAGCTCGGCGGCGCTGGTGGCGCGCTCGGGGATGAAGGCCCGGTCGACCAGGATGTCCTCGACCAGGCCGAGCATGCCCACGGCGGGCATCTCGAGGCCGAAGCCGACCGCGCGGGCGCCCTCGACGACGTCGGCGTCGCGGACCAGCTGCTCGGTCAGGGGCTCGGCGGTGTTGTAGACGCAGGCGTCCTGCACGTGCTCGTAGACGCGGGCCTTGTCGGCGGCGTAGTCGGCCATCGAGGAGTACCAGTCCAGGTGGTCCTCGGCGATGTTGAGGACCACCGCGGCCTGCGGGCTCATCGACCGCGTGTAGTGCAGCTGGAAGCTGGAGAGCTCCACGGCGAGGACGTCGTACGGCTCGGGGTCCATCACGGCCTCGACCACCGGCAGCCCGACGTTGCCCACGGCCAGGCTGCGCAGGCCACCGGCGCGCAGGATCGTGTCGAGCATCTGGGTGGTGGTGGTCTTGCCGTTGGTGCCGGTGACGCAGAGCCACGGGGTGGTGTGCTCGGGGTGGCGCAGCCGCCAGGCCAGCTCGACCTCGCCCCAGACCGGGATGCCGCGGGCACGGGCCTGCGCCAGCAGCGGCGCGCTCGGACGCCAGCCCGGCGAGGTGACGACGAGGTCGACGTCGGGCGGCAGCTCGGCGGTCGAGCCGGCGCCGAGGCGGACCTCGGCGCCGAGGATCTCCAGCAGCTCGGCCTTCTCGGCGCGCTCCTGGTCGCCCTCGGACTCGTCGACGGCGAGCACGGAGGAGCCGAGGTGGGTCAGGTTGTCGGCGGCGGCGAAGCCGGAGACACCGAAGCCGGCGACGACGGTGCGCACGCCCTCCCAGGAGTCGAGGCGGCCGAGGGCGTCGGGGTCGCGGGACACGGCGCTCACAGGCGGGCCACCCACTCGGCGTAGAAGATCCCGAGGCCGGTGGCCACGAAGAGGCCGGTGATGATCCAGAACCGGACGACCACCGTCACCTGCTCCCAGCCGAGCATCTCGAAGTGGTGGTGCAGGGGTGCCATCCGGAAGACCCGCCGTCCCTTCGTCGCCTTGAAGAAGCCGACCTGGATCATCACCGACAGGGTCTCCAGCACGAAGATCCCGCCGAGGACGACCGCGAGCAGCTCGGTACGGGTCAGGATCGCCAGGCCGGCCAGCGCGCCGCCCAGCGCGAGCGAGCCGGTGTCGCCCATGAAGATCGCGGCCGGCGAGGTGTTCCACCACAGGAACCCGAAGCAGGCCCCGGTGATGGCCGCGGCGACCACGGCCAGGTCGAGGGGATCGCGGACGTCGTAGCAGAAGGAGCCGGGGTTGGACTCGCACAGCTGGTTGTTCTGCCAGATGTTCACCAGGGTGTAGGCGCCGAAGACCATCACGCTGGCACCGGTGGCCAGGCCGTCGAGGCCGTCGGTGAGGTTGACGGCGTTGGAGAAGCCGGTGCTGATCAGCCACATCAGCAGCAGCGCCAGGACCGTCGGCAGGACCAGCCACTCCAGGTCGCGCAGGAAGCTCACGCTGTGCGAGGCGGGCGTGCGGCCGTACTCGTCCTCGAGCCAGGGCGAGAGGGCGAGCAGCCCGAAGACCAGGGCGACCGAGGTCTGCCCGATCATCTTGGCCTTGCTGCGCAGGCCCAGGCTGCGCTGGCGGTAGATCTTGATGAAGTCGTCGAGGAAGCCCACCGCCCCCATCCCGACGAACAGGAAGAGCAGCAGCAGCGCCGAGGCCGACGGGGCCTCGAGGGTGATCAGCTTGGCCAGGCCGTAACCGACCACCGTGGCCAGGATGATGACCACGCCGCCCATCGTGGGGGTGCCGCGCTTGGTGTGGTGGGTGGTCGGTCCGTCGTCGCGGATCTCCTGCCCGTAGCCGCGGCGGGTGAACAGGGTGATCGCGACTCGGGTGCCGAGCAGCGAGATCAGCAGGGCGAAGCCACCACCGAGCAGGATCGCTCTCATCGGGCGCTCATCGGGCCAGGCCCCTCTCCGGTCGGGTCGTGGGTGCCGCCGGCCGCCGGGTCGGGCCCGACGAGCGCTGCGGCGACCTCCTCCAGCGCGGCGCCGCGGGAGGCCTTGACCAGGACGGCGTCCCGGGCACCGGCATTCTCCCTCACCCAGGCGGTCGCCTCGTCACGGCTCGCCACGACCACGACCTCGCCCTCCCAGCCGGCCACCTCGCGGGCGCCGTCGGCCAGGGCGGGGGCGTCGACGACGAGCAGCACGTCGGTCCCGCGCTCGGCGGCGGCGCGGCCGACGTCGCGGTGGGCCTGCGCGGCGCCGGGGCCGAGCTCGAGCATCTCCCCCAGCACCGCCACCGCGCGCCGACCCGTACGGCGTCGGATCGCGGCCAGGGCGTCGAGCGCGGCGAGCATGGAGGCGGGGTTGGCGTTGTAGGAGTCGTTGAGCACCACGAGCCCGTCGGCCCGCTCGGTCAGCTCCATCCGCCAGCGCGACGCGGCGCGCGCGGTGGCGAGCGAGGCGGCGACCGCGTCCAGCGGCACCCCGACGGCCAGGGCCATGGCCGCGGCGGCGGTGGCGTTGGCGACCTGGTGGGCGCCGACCTGGGCCAGCCGGACGGCGGCGCGGTCCGCGCCGTGGGCCAGCACGAAGGTGGGCCGACCGAGGTCGTCCAGCGCGACGTCGAGACCCGCCACGTCGGCCCCCGGACCGCCGAAGGTCAGCACGCGGGCCCGGGTGCGGGTCGCCATCGCAGCGACCAGCGGGTCGTCGGCGTTGAGCACCGCGGTGCCGCCGGGCGGCAGCGCCTCGACGATCTCGCCCTTGGCCTGCGCGATCGCCTCCGCGCTGCCGAACTCACCGATGTGGGCGGTGCCGACGTTGAGCACGGCGGCGACCATCGGCGGCGCGACCTCGCAGAGGTACGCGACGTGGCCGATGCCGCGCGCGCCCATCTCGACCACGAGGTGCTCGGTGCCGGCGTCGGCGCGCAGCGCGGTCAACGGCACCCCGAGCTCGTTGTTGAGGTTGCCCCTGGTGGCGACGGTCGGACCGTGGTCGGCGAGGACGTGCGCGAGGTAGTCCTTCGTGCCGGTCTTGCCCTGGGAGCCGGTGAGCGCCAGCGTCGGTACGCGGAGGTCGTCCAGGAGGTGGCGGGCCAGCCGGCCGAGCGCGACCACGGGGTCGTCGACGACCACCGTGGGGGCCGCGGTGGCCCGGCTGCCGAGCACCGCGTGGGCGCCGTCCGCATAGGCGTGGCCGTCGACGCGGTCACCGACCACGGCGACGTAGAGGCCGCCGGGCACCGGGTCGCGGCTGTCGAGGTAGGCCGGGGCGTCGACGACGACGTCGGCGTCGCGCGGGTCCGCGACCGAGCCGCCGACCACGCGGGCCAGCGCGTCGAGGCGCGACGGGGTCATCGGGCGTCCTCCTGCTCCGCCTCGGGGTCGGCGAGGAGCTCGCGGACGACGGCGCGGTCGTCGAAGGGGTGCATCGTCCCGGCGACCTCCTGGCCGGTCTCGTGACCCTTGCCGGCGACCAGCACCACGTCGCCGGGGCCGGTGCGGCCCAGGGCCAGGGCGATCGCCGCGCGTCGCCCGGCCACCTCCACGACCTCGGCGCGTGCGTCGGCGGCCCCGGCGAGCAGCGCGGCCCGGATCGTGGCCGGGTCCTCGGAGCGGGGGTTGTCGTCGGTGACCACGACCAGGTCGGCCAGGCGGCCCGCGGTCTCCCCCATCAGCGGGCGCTTGCCCGCATCCCGGTCGCCCCCGGCCCCCACCACGACCACGAGGCGACCGCGGGTCAGCGGGCGCAGGGTGCCCAGGGCGGCCTCGAGGGCGTCGGGCTTGTGGGCGTAGTCGACCAGCACGGTCCGCCGGTCGGCCCCGCCCTCCCCCACCTGCTCGAAGCGGCCCGGGACGCCGTCGGTGGACCCGAGCGCGGCGGCCAGCGGGCGCGGGTCCAGGCCGGCCTCGCCGGCCGCGGCGAGGGCGGCGAGGGCGTTGGCCACGTTGAAGGCGCCCGGCAGCGGCACCGTCGCGGGGACGGCGAGGCCGTCGGGGCCGCGGAGCACGAAGGTGGACGAGGCCGGGTCCGCGCGGACGTCCTCGGCCCACCAGTCCGCCGGGGCACCGGTCGCGGAGAAGGTGGAGACCGCCAGGCCCCGCTCGCGGCACAGCTCGACCAGGCGGCGTCCGTGCTCGTCGTCGACGTTGACCAGGGCGTGGCGGGCGCGGTCGGGGGCGAACAGGGAGGCCTTGGCGGCGAAGTACTCCTCGACGTCGGCGTGGAAGTCGAGGTGGTCGCGGCCGAGGTTGAGGAACACCGCGACGTCGAAGACGACCCCGTCGACGCGGCCGAGCACCAGCGCGTGGCTGGAGACCTCCATGGCGCAGTCGGTCACCCCGCGCTCGCGCATCAGCGCGAAGAGGGCGTGCAGGTCGGGCGCCTCGGGCGTGGTGAGTGCGGTGGGCACGTCCACGCCGTCCACGCGGGTGCCGACGGTGCCGACCACGCCGGCGTGGCGCCCGGAGGCCTGCAGCGCCGCCTCGAGCAGGCGGGTGGTCGTGGTCTTGCCCTGGGTGCCGGTCACGCCGACCAGGCGCAGCGCCGCGGCGGGGTCGCCGTGCAGGCGGGCGGCGAGACGCCCGAGGAGCCGCCGCGGCTCGGCGGTCACCAGGACCGGGAGGTCGGTCGGCAGCGGTGCGCCCAGGTCCGCGGCCGCCTGCGCCCCGGCGGGGTCGGTGAGCACGGCCACGGCGCCGGCGGCCACCGCGTCCGGGGCGAAGATGATGCCGTGCGCACGGGCGCCGGGCAGCGCGGCGTACAGGTCGCCGGGGGCGGCGCGCAGGGAGCTGAGCGTCAGGCCGGTCACGGCGTGCGCCCCGGGCCCGTCGGCGGGCAGCCGTGTGGTCTCGTCCAGCGGGCCGGCGAGGTCGGCGACCCAGGCGGCGACCTCGGCGGGGGTGCGCGGCGTGACCCGCACGGGACGGGCCCCGGAGACGTCAGGAGGAGGGGTCACCGGGCGAGGTTATCGTCGCCCGGTCCCCACTCGATGGCCACCTTCTCCGGCTTCGCGCCGGTCGGCGGGATGCCGTAGTGGCGCAGGGCGACGCCCATGATCTTGGCGAAGGCGGGACCGGCGGTCGAGCCGCCGCCCGAGCCGGCGCGGGGGTCGTGGACCGCGACGTAGACGGTCAGCCGCGGGTCGTCGGCCGGGGCGAAGCCGCCGAAGGAGACGGTCGTCGAGCCGTCGTAGACGCCGTCCTCGTTGACCCGCTGGGCGGTACCGGTCTTGCCGGCCACCCGGTAGCCGGGCACGGCGGCGGCGGGGGCCGACCCCTCGTCGGGGTCGAGGACCTGCTCCATCATCAAGGAGGTCTGGCGGGCCGCCTCCTCGCTGACCACGCGACGGCTGGTGGCCTGCTCGGTGCCGACGGTCGTGCCGCCGTCGGTCACCGCCGAGCCCTCGATGACGCTGGGGTCGACCCGCACGCCGCCGTTGGCGATCGTGTTCACGGCGGCGGTCATCTGCAGCGCGGTGACCGACAGGGACTGACCGAAGGCGATGCGCGCCTCCGCCGAGTCGGTCCAGTCCACGGGCTTCGGCAGCAGGCCGGGCTGCTCGCCGGCCAGGCCGATGCCGGTCTTGCGGGTGACCCCGAAGTCCTCGAGGTAGGACCGCAGCTGGCCCTTGCCGAACTTCTCCGCCGCCAGCACCGTCCCGATGTTGGAGGACTTCGCCACGATGCCGGCCGTGGTGAGCCTCAGCAGAGGGTGCTCCCAGTAGTCGTGGACCACGGTGCCGTCGTCCGTGGGCAGCTCGCTGGGCACGGAGAACTCCGTGTCCATCGTGACCTTGCCGGCGTCGATGAGGGAGGCCATGGTCAGCACCTTCTCCACCGACCCGGGCTCGTAGACGTCGGTGACGGCGCGCGACTTGTAGAGCTCCTGGTCCGGGGTCGCCTCGGGGTCGCTGGCGTCGTAGGTCGGGTGGTCGGCCAGGGCGAGCACCTCGCCCGAGCTCGAGTCCATGACGATGGCGATGCCGGACTCGCCGCCGGCCTTGCGGACGGTGTCGCGCAGCGCGCGCTGGACGTACCACTGCAGGTTGGCGTCGAGCGTCGTGGTGAGGTCCTGGCCGTTCTCCGCCTCCTCCAGGGTGCTCTCGCCGAGCGGGAGGCGGTTGCCGTCGCCGACCTGGTAGCGGGCCTCGCCGTCGTGGCCGGCCAGCCAGTCGCCGAAGGTGGCCTCGAGGCCGGCCAGCGGACGGGCGCGGCCCGACTCGGAGGGGCGTCCGAGGAAGCCCAGCACGTTGGCGGCGACGTCACCGGCCGGGTAGGTGCGGATCGGGTCGTCGCGGGTGGTGAGCCCGACGAAGCCGGCCTCGGTCGCCTCGTCGACGACCCGCTGCGCCTGCGCCGCGGGCAGCTGGCGGGCGACGTACTGGAACTGGCTGTCCGGCACCCGCAGCCGCTCGAGGGTCTCGACGTAGTCGAGGTCGAGCCGGCGGGCCAGCAGGGTCGCCAGCGCCGGGGCCTGGGCTGCGGTCAGCTCGGGGTTGGCGATGACCATCAGGCCCGCGACCGAGTCCGCGAGGGGCTCGCCGTCGCGGTCCAGGATCTCGCCGCGGGTCGCGGGCAGCGTCACGACCGCGGTGCCCTCGGCGGCGGCCATCGCGGCGTACGAGTTGGGGTCCAGGCCCTGGAGCTGGACCAGGCGGCCGGCGAAGACCGACAGCACGACCGCGATGATGAGGAAGCCGATGCGCAGCCGGAACGGGCTCGAGCCCCGGGCCGTGCCCAGCCGGGGTCGGGCCGCCCGCGGGCTGCTGGTCCGGGTCCGTCGCACGCGTCCGCTCCTGTCCGGGCTGCTCACTGGCCGTCCTGCCCGTCCTGCTGGTCCCGCTGCGGGGACCGGTCCTCATTACTACCGTCGTCGCCACGCGACCCCGACGACGACGCGCCGTCGGCACGGGCCTCGTCGCCACCGGTCCGGTCGGGCGTCGGCTCCGGCGCGGCGGAGGGCAGGGTGCCGTACGGGTTGGGGGCCGGCGCCGGCTCGATCGAGAACCGGTCGGTCTCGACCGCGGCCACGCGCTCGCCGCGGACGTCGCCGTCGAGGGTCAGGAAGGTCGGGACGGTCGGGATGACCATGCCCATCTGCTGCGCGCGCTCGGCGATCCGCTGGGGGTCGCGCTGCTCGGCGATCTCCATCCGCAGCGCCTGCTCCCGGGCGCCGAGGGTGTCGGCCTCGGCCTCGAGGGCGGTGGTCGCGAAGGACGCCTGCTGCAGCGAGGTGTTGAAGAGGAGCAGCCCGACGACGCCGGTCAGCAGGATCAGGCTGACCAGGCCGATGAACGGCACCCGGGCCGGCGGCCGGGCCGTGCGCGGGACCACCCGGAGCCGGGCGCGCTCGACGGCGTCGCCGGCCAGGCGCGGCAGGCGCTGCCGACCGGTGGGCTGTCGGGAGGGACCGTGCGGGGCTGGGCTGCTCATCGGGGTGCTCCGTGGGTCGGGGGCGTACGTCGGGCATCGCGCGGGTGACCGGCGACGGGGGGCCGGTCGGGGTGGAGGCGCTCGGCGGCGCGCAGCCGGACCGAGGCGGCGCGGGGGTTGGTCGCCTGCTCCTCGTCGTCGGCCTTCTCGGCCCCGCGGGTCAGCAGCCGCAGCGGCGGGTCCTGGCCCTCGGGGACGAACGGCAGGTCGTCGGGGACGTCGAGGCGCGTGGCGGCGGTCAGGACCTGCTTGACGAGCCGGTCCTCCAGGGAGTGGTAGGCCTCCACGACGATCCGGCCGCCGACACCGAGGCTGGCGACCGCCGCGGGCATCGCGCGGCGCAGCACGCCGAGCTCGTCGTTGACCTCCATCCGCAGCGCCTGGAAGGTGCGCTTGGCGGGGTGCCCGCCGGTCCGGCGCGCCGGGGCGGGGATCTCGCGGTAGAGCAGCTCGACCAGGGCCTGCGAGGTGGTGAAGGGCGCCTGCTCGCGCTGCCGGACGATCGCGCCGGCGATCTTGCGGGCGAACTTCTCCTCGCCGTAGTCGCGCAGGACCCGGGTCAGCTCCCGCGCGTCGTAGCCGTTGAGCACGTCGGCGGCGGTCGGGCCGGTCGAGGCGTCCATCCGCATGTCGAGGGGGGCGTCGACGGCGTAGGCGAAGCCGCGCTCGGCGCGGTCGAGCTGCATCGAGGAGACCCCGAGGTCGAAGAGCACGCCGTCGGCGTGGTCGAGCCCGAGCTCGGCCAGGACGTCGGGGATCTCGTCGTAGACCGCGTGGACGCCGGTGAACCGGTCCCCGTGCACGGCGAGGCGCTCCCGGGCCAGGTCGAGCGCGCTGCGGTCGCGGTCGACGCCGATCACGCGCGCCTGCGGGCACCGCTCCAGCACGGCCTCGGTGTGCCCGCCGGCGCCGAGGGTCGCGTCGACCAGGACCGCACCCGGGCGGTCGAGGGCGGGCGCGAGCAGGGCGACGACCCGGTCGAGCAGGACCGGGGCGTGGGCGGGGGCGGCCATCGTCGCGGTCAGCTGCCCGGGGTCAGCAGGACGGAGACGAGCAGGAGGGCCAGCGCCAGCGCCAGCGAGGTGCCCAGCGAGAACACCATCAGGGCCAGCGCGTCACGCGCCTGGTGCCGCACGCGGCGCACCTCCGGCGCGGCCGGACCGGCCACGGGGGTGAGGCGTGTGCTGCTCATGATCTCGACCCTGCTGCTCGGTGACGGGGGTGCTGGTCGTGCTGGGCGTGCGGGTGGTGCCGGTCGTACGGGTGCTGCTGGTGGAGCCGCAGGGCCAGGTCTCCTGTCCGCCTCGGCGGGGAAGAGGCAGCGCGCCTGGAGCCGGGGAAGGTGCCCCAGGAGGTGCTGCCGGGACCGGGGCGGACCAGAGACCTGGCCCTGCGGTTCGGGGTGTGGAGTTGTCGACGGTGCTGGGGTGAGGTGCTGGGTGGTGCGTGGGTGGGGCGCCGGTGGGGACCTCAGCGCTGGGAGCGGGTCACTCGTCGTCCTCGTCGAGGTCGACGTACTCCGGCAGCGCCTGCTGCTCGTACTCGCGCCAGCGCTCGGGGTTCCAGATCTCGAGGCGGTCGCGGGCACCGATGACCACGACGTCGCGGTCCAGCCCGGCGAAGTCGCGCAGCGTGGTGGGGATGGAGATGCGTCCCTGCTTGTCCAGGGCACCCTCGGCGCCGCTGGAGAAGAGCATGCGGGTGTAGGCGCGGGCGGACTTGCTGGTCAGCGGACGGGAGGAGACCCGGTCGGCCTCGGCGTCGAAGACGTCCTGGGGCCACACCACCAGGCACTGCTCCTGTCCCTGCGTCACCACGAGCCCCTCCGCGAGCCGGTTCCTGAACTTGGCCGGGAGGAAGAGCCGGCCCTTCTCGTCGAGCTTCGGGGTGTAGGTGCCCATGAAGTGCATGAGCAGTCCTTCCCGGTCGCCCCACGAACGTGGCCTCTTCCTCCACTTCGCTCCACAGTACTCCACTTTGCCCCACCGTCAACCACTCTTCCCCACCACTCCCCCCAGGACCGTGACCTGATGCCCGTGCTGGTCGAACCCGACGCCACCCGCGTCGCCGAGCTGCTCAAGCTGCTGCCCGCGGGCACGCAGGCCGTCGAGGACGTCGAGCGGATGCACGCCTGGCTCGTGCGCCACCCCGACGAGTACGTCGCGCTCCTCGGCCCCGGCGTGCCCCTGGCCCTGGTCACGGACCTCTGCGAGCGGCTGCGGGTGGACCGCCCGACCGTCAGCGTCGTGCTGGTGCGCGAGGTCATCGACGCGCCGCTGCTCAGCCAGGCCATGCGGGCCGGTGTCCGCGACGTCGTCGAGACCCACGACGACCAGGCCGTGGGCGAGGCCGTTCGCCGCGCCCACCAGCTGCACACCGCCCTGCGCGGCCCGGGCGGGGCCACCCGGACCGGCACGGTCACGACGGTCTTCTCCCCCAAGGGCGGGGTCGGCAAGACCACCCTGGCGGTCAACCTGGCCCTCGCGCTGGCCGACCGGGGCGCCCGCCGCGTCTGCCTGGTCGACCTCGACCTCGGCTTCGGCGACGTCGCGATCACCATGCAGCTCTTCCCGACCCACACCATCGAGCAGGCCATCGGCGCGGAGTCCGTCCTCGACGCCGCCCAGCTCGACGGGCTGCTCACCCGGCACGCCGACTCCCTGATGGTGCTCGCCGCGCCGGCCCACCCCGACGTGAAGGAGCGGATCACCCCGGCCCTGGTCTCGAGGATCCTGCGCACGCTGCGCGAGAGCTTCGACCACGTCGTCGTCGACACCGCCCCGGCCTTCGACGACGCCACCCTGACCGCGCTCGACGAGACCGACGAGTGCGTCCTGGTGACCACCCTCGACGTGCCGACGCTGAAGAACGTCAAGGTCGCGCTCGAGACCATCGACCTGCTCGACGTCGCCCCCGGCCACCGCCACCTGCTGCTGAACCGGGCCGACGACGCCGTCGGCATCGACGTCGAGAAGGTGGAGGCGATCCTGGGCATGCCTGTCGAGGCCCGGATCGCGACCTCGGTCGACGTCGCAGCGAGCACCAACACCGGGATCCCGATCGTCGCCGCCAGGCCCGACCACCCGACCAGCCAGGCCGTCCGCGACCTCGCCCGCACCCTGCTCGGTGGGGAGGCCCCGGTCCCGGGCTCCTCCGAGGGCGCCGGGGTCCCCGCCGGGGACGCGGGCCCCGACCATCCCGGCCACGCCGGCCAGCGCCGGTTCCGGCGACGGAAGTGAGCCAGTGAGCACCCTCGCCGACCGCCTCGCCGCCGCGCGCCAGGCCACCGAGACCGACCCCGGTCGTACGCCCGCGCCCGCCGACCGGCCCGCCGACGGGACCGCCGAGGCTGTCCTGCGCTCCGTCGCCGAGCCGCTGCCCGCCGCCCCGGCCGCCCACGCGAGCTCCACCACAGCCGCCGCCACCGCCGCGACCGCCGGGGGCGGGCTGCAGCAGCGCCGCGCCCAGGCCGGCCAGAGCGACCCGGTCGAGGAGCTGAAGTCGCGGGTCCACGCCGAGCTGCTCCAGCAGCTGGGGCCGCACCTCTACGACGCCGACCTCGAGGAGTCCGAGCTCGCGCGTCGGGTGCGCAGCGTGCTGTCGGACCTGCTCTCGACCCAGGACCGGCCGATCAGCGCCTCGGACCGCCAGCGGGTCACCCAGGACATCACCGACGACATCCTCGGCTACGGCCCGATCGAGCCGTACCTGCGCGACCCCGACGTCTCCGAGGTGATGGTCAACGGACCGGACTCGATCTGGCTGGAGAAGTCCGGACGGCTTGTCGCCGCCGACGCCGTCTTCGACGACGAAGACCACCTGCGGCGCACGATCGACAAGATCGTCTCCCGGATCGGGCGACGCGTCGACGAGTCCAGCCCGATGGTCGACGCGCGCCTGCCCGACGGCAGCCGCGTCAACGCGGTGGTCCCCCCGCTGTCGATCGACGGCTCGGCGCTGACGATCCGCAAGTTCGCCGCCGACCCGCTCACGGTCGAGGACCTGATCCGCTTCGGCTCGCTGACCCCGCAGACCGCGGACTTCCTGGACGCCTGCGTGCGCGGCCGGCTCAACATCATCGTCTCCGGCAGCACCGGCGCCGGGAAGACCACCACGCTCAACGTGCTGTCGACCTTCATCCCGCACGACGAGCGGATCGTGACGATCGAGGACGCGGCCGAGCTGCAGCTCAAGCAGGACCACGTCGTACGCCTGGAGTCCCGGCCCTCCAACATCGAGGGCAAGGGCGCGGTGACCATCCGCGACCTGGTCCGCAACAGCCTGCGGATGCGACCCGACCGGATCATCGTCGGCGAGGTCCGCGACTCCTCCGCCCTCGACATGCTCCAGGCGATGAACACCGGCCACGACGGCTCCATCTGCAGCCTGCACTCCAACGGCCCGCGCGACACCCTCTCCCGGATGGAGACGATGGTGCTGATGGCCGGGATGGACCTGCCGATCCGCGCCATCCGCGAGCAGGTCGCCTCCGCGGTCGACCTGGTGGTGCACCAGACGCGGTTCAAGGACGGCACCCGCCGGATCACCCACCTGACCGAGGTCGAGCGGATGGAGGGTGACGTCATCACGCTCCAGGACATCTTCCTCTTCGACACCTCCGCGGGCTTCGACATGGGCGGGCGCACGCTCGGCACGCTCCGGGCGACCGGGCTGCGGCCGTCCTTCCTGGAGAAGATGTCCCACGCCAACGTGACGGTCGACCCGATGCTCTTCCACAGCGACCGGATCTGACGTGCGTACGCCCTCCCGTCTCCTGCCGACCGTGCTTCTCGGGGCCGTGGTCGCGCTCGTGGCAACGCCCGCGACGGCCACCGACCTGGGTGCGCCCGTCCAGGGCGCGATCAGCTACGTCGAGCCCGGCGCCGACGCGCTGTCGGTGCTGGTGTCGCTGCCGGCCGGGGCCGACGTCGACCTGGCCGGGGCGGAGGCCACCGTCGACGGTGTCGCCGCGGAGGCGGAGGCCTCCCCCGCCGACGAGGCCGGCGGCGACGAGGGCGTACGCCGCACCAGCGTGCTCGCGATCGACGTGAGCGACTCGATGTCCGGGGACCGGTTCGCCGCGGCCCAGGACGCGGCCAGGACCTACCTCGACAGCGTCCCGGTCGACGTCGAGGTCGGGGTCGTCACCTTCGCCGGCGCGGTCGACGTCGCGCTGGACCCGACCACCGACCGGGACGCCGCCCGCGACGTCGTGGACGCGCTGACCCTCTCGCGCGGCACCCTGCTGAACGAGGGCGTGCGCACCGCCGTCGAGCTGGCCGGGGCCGAGGGCCAGCGCTCGTCGATCGTGCTCTCCGACGGCGCGGACACCAGCGGTACGCCGCTGGAGGACGTCGTCGCCGCGGTCGAGGACTCCGGGGTGCACGTCGACGTGGTCTCGCTGGAGCGCGACGACGCCGGCGCCGAGGCGCTCCAGGAGGTCGCGACGGCCGGGCGCGGCTCGGTGGTCGAGGCCACCAGCGAGGCCCTGGCCGCGACCTTCGACGAGCAGGCCGCGGTCCTCGAGCGCCAGGTGCTGGTCGAGGTCGTCGTGCCGGCGGAGGTGACCGCCGAGCGGGCCACCCTCGCGGTGTCCTTCCCCTCCCCCACGGGCGACGTCGTCACCTCCTCCTTCGTGCCGGTGCGCGGCGCCGTGACGGCACCCGCCGTGACGGTGGCCGAGCCCGTCGTCGAGAGCTCGCTGCTGCCGCAGGTGCCGGCCGGCGTGCTGCTGCCGGCGGTCGTCCTCCTGGGCCTGGGTCTGCTCGGCGTGGCCTTCGCGCTCGTCCCGGCCGCGGCCGGCGCCCCCAGCGCCGGCGACCGCCTCGACCGCTGGGTCGTGACCACGCGTCGCGGTGGTGGGCCGGCCGTCGAGGAGAAGCCCGCCCGGGAGCCGATGCGCCAGCAGGCCGGGGCCGCGGCCGCGAAGCTGTTGAGCAGCACCGGGTCGCTGGAGGGCCGGATCGCCCACAAGCTCGAGCGCGCCGGCAGCGGGCTGAAGGCCCAGGAGTGGCTGGTCGTGCACGCCGGCATCGCGCTGGTGTCCGCGGTCGTCGGGGTCGTGCTCGGTGGCCCGTTGCTCCTCCTGGTCGGGCTCCTGCTCGGGGTGCTGCTGCCGTGGGTCTTCCTCGGGTTCAAGGCCGGCCGTCGTCGCAAGGCGTTCGACCGGGCCCTGCCCGAGACGCTCCAGCTCATCTCCGGCTCGCTCTCCGCCGGGCTGTCCCTCGCGCAGTCGATCGACACCGTGGTCCGTGACGGTGTCGAGGTGATCGCCACCGAGTTCAAGCGGGTGCTGGTCGAGACCCGGCTCGGCGTGCCGCTGGAGGACGCGCTCGACGGCGTCGCCAAGCGGTACGAGTCCAAGGACTTCGCCTGGGTCGTCATGGCCATCCGGATCCAGCGGCAGGTCGGCGGCAACCTGGCCGAGCTGCTCGACACCGTCGCCGCGACGATGCGGGAGCGGGAGTACATCCGCAGGCAGGTCTCGGCACTCGCGGCCGAGGGCAAGCTGTCGGCGGTCGTCCTGGCGGTGCTGCCCCCGGGCTTCATGCTCTACCTGCTGGTGGCCAACCGGGAGTACGTGATGGTGCTCTTCACCGACCCGCGGGGGCTGGTGATCTTGATCGGCGCCGCAGTGTGGCTCTCGCTCGGGATCTTCTGGATGAGCAAGCTCGTGAAGGTGGAGGTCTGAGGTGCTGCTCCTGCTGCTGGGCTGCCTGCTCGTCGTCGGCGCCCTCGTCCTGGTCGCTGCGGCCGTCGGCGGTCCCCGTCCCCTGGTCGGGGTCGACCGGTCCGTGGCCTACCTCGAGGCGCTGAACGCCGCGCCTGAGGAGATCCGCGGGGACGCCGATCCGCCGTTCGCCGAGCGGGTCCTCACGCCGATGCGCGGCCGTGCCCTCGCGCTCGGCCGACGGCTGTCCGGCGCCGACTCCGCCACCCGGATCCGCCGCAAGCTCGACCTGGCCGGCAACCCGCGCGAGTGGTCGGTCGACGCGGTCGTCTCGGGGAAGGTGATGGGGGCCATCGTGCTGTCCGTTGTCGCCCTCGCCGTCGCCCTGGTCGTCGGCACGTCCTGGCCGGTCACCCTGCTCGTCGTCGCCGGCGGCACGATCGCCGGGTTCTTCCTGCCCGAGCTCTTCCTCTACCAGCGTGCCTACGACCGGGCCGATCGGATGCAGCGCGAGCTGCCCGACGCCATCGACCTGCTCCGGATCAGCGTCGAGTCCGGCCTCGGCTTCGACGCCGCCGTCCAGCAGGTGGCGCGCAACCTCGAGGGGCCGTTGTCCGAGGAGTTCGCCCGGGTGCTGAAGGAGATGCAGCTGGGCCAGGGCCGGGCCGCGGCGCTGCGGGGCCTCGGGGAGCGGACCGACGTCGAGGACATCAAGGGTTTCGTCTCCGCCATGGTCCAGGCCGACTCCTTCGGCATCCCGGTCGCCCAGGTGCTGGAGGTGCAGTCCACCGAGATGCGGGTCAAGCGTCGCCAGCGTGCCGAGGAGAAGGCCCAGCAGGTACCGGTCAAGATCACCGTGCCCCTGATCTTCTTCGTGCTGCCCACCCTGTTCGTGGCAGTAATGGGTCCGGCCGCCCTCAGCATGATGGACAATCTCTGAGGACAGGGGGTCCCTCGTGCGCTCGCGTCAGCTGTTCTGGGTCACGGCCGCCACTCGGGTGGTGGTGCTGATCGGCGTCCTCGCACCCGTCCTGTGGCGTCGGGACAGCGACGCGGTCGTCGCCGTGGCCGCGCTGGCCGCGGTCTGGGCCGTGGCGCAGGTCGGTACGGGTCGACCGACCGTGGCCGCGCTGCCCGCCGTGGCCGGCGAGGCCGTGGCTACCGGCATCGTCGCGGCCGTCGGCCTCCAGACCGAGCCGGCCGTGCTCGGGGCACTGCTCGTCGCGCCGTTCGTCGGCGGCCTCTACCGCGGTGTCGTGGGCGTGGGGGTCGCCCTGCTCTCCGAGTTCGCCGCCCTCTCCGTCATCACCCTGGCCCTCTTCGCGCTGCCCACGTCGGAGGAGCTGGTCTTCGTCGCGGTCTGGCTGCTCGGCGGGCTCGGGCTCGGCTTCATCGCCACCTTCGTCCGCTCCGCCGTGCTGCAGATCCCCACCGAGCTGGCGCCCTACCTCTACGCCCAAGAGCTGCTGCGCGAGCTGATCGACCTCTCGGGGGGCCTGCGCTCGGGCCTCGACGTCAACGCGCTCGGCGGCTCCATCCTGGCTGCGGTGCAGGACAGGGTGCCGACGGCAGCCGTGGCGCTCTACGCGCCCCGCGGTGACGAGCTGAGCCCGCTGATGGCCGAGGCCACCGACCGTGACGCCGACCTCCCTGCCTGCGACGCCGCGGCCCGGACCGCGTGGTCCCGCGGCGACATGGTCGTGGAGGACCGGATGTTCGCCTGGCCGCTGGGCAAGTCCGCCGTGGTCGCCGGGCTGCTGCCCCCGGGCGCCGACGTCGACGCCATCGGCGTCGAGCGGTCCGTGGCGCGGCTCGAGCGGGAGCTCCGCCCGGCCGCGGTGCACCTCGACACCGCCCTGCTGTTCGCGGCCTTCCGCGACAGCGCCACCGCGGACGAGCGGCAACGCCTCGCTCGCGAGATGCACGACGGCGTCGCCCAGGACATCGCCTCCCTTGGCTACCTGATCGACGCGCTGGCTGCTGGCCAGACGTCGAGCGACCAGGCCGAGCAGCTGCGCGTCCTGCGGGAGCGGGTCACCGCGGTCGTGGCCGAGGTCCGTCAGGCGGTCCTGACCCTGCGCAGCAGCGTCGGCCGCTCGCCCAGCCTCGGCGCCGCCCTGGCCACCGTTGCCCGCCACCTCTCCGAGGCGTCCGGCGTGGCGATCCAGGTCACCGCCGACGAGCACCCGACCCGGTTGCAGCCCGAGGTCGAGGCCGAGCTCTTCCGGATCGGCCAGGAGGCGATGAACAACGCGGTTAGGCACGCCCACGCCCGCAGCGTCGAGGTGCTCTGCCAGGTCCATGCCCCCGACGCACGGATCGTCGTCACCGACGACGGCGTCGGAATGCAGCAGCCGCGGCCGGACTCCCACGGCCTGGCCATCATGCGGGAGCGCGCCGCCCTGGTCGGCGCCGAGCTCGCGATCGAGGAGGGCGAGGACGGCGGGGTCCGGGTCGCCGTCGGTGTCGGCCGCCCGGCCGATGCCTGGCCCTCCCCCCGCGCCGGCCGCCACTCAGTCGCGGTGGACGCGTGAACGCCCCGACGACCGTGCTGGTCGTCGACGACCACGCCCTGGTCCGCGAAGGCCTCTCAACCGTGCTGGACCTGCAGCCCGACCTGTCGGTCGTGGGCACCGCCGCCACGGTGGCCGAGGCCCGGACCGCCCACGACCAGTACTCCCCGGACGTCGTGGTCACCGACCTGCAGCTGCCCGACGGCACCGGCCTGGACATCGTCCGCACTCTTCGCGCCCGCCGACCCGAGATCGGGCTTGTCGTCGTGACGATGCACGCCGGGGACGAGCAGATCCTCGCGGCGATGCAGGCCGGCGCATCAGGCTTTGTAGGCAAGGACGCCCCCTCCTCCGAGGTGGTCGCGGCGGCCCGCCGCTCCGCGGCCGCGCCCGGGGCTTTCGTGTGTGCCGGCCTGGTGCAGGCGGTCGTGCGTCAGCGGGACTCCCGCGCGCGTGCACTCACCGAGCGGGAGCACTCCGTGCTGCTACTCCTCGCGGAGGGGCTCGGTTCGGCAGGGATCGGTGACCGGTTGTTCCTTGCCGAGTCGACGGCCAAGTCCGACATCGCACGGATCTACCACAAACTCGGCGCCGCCAACCGGGCCCAGGCCTTGGTCACTGCGATGCGCTCGGGCCTGTTGTCCTCGGTGAACCCGACGTCCCGATGACGTCGGGCCCAAGCCCGTCCTGGGGCGTCACCGTCGCCTCCTGATCGCGGTGACGACCACCTTGGCAGTTGACCCGCTACACGGGTAACAGCTCGGGCTCCACCGACGTAAGACGTTGTCTCGATCCTGCTGTTCGAGTACCGCCGTCCCCGGGATCAGCCCCGCCAGCAACGTCCGTCCAGGAGGATCACCCTGACCAACCCGGTGCTCCACGCCGGCTGCTTACGTCACCTCGCGGTGGCCTTCCAGGAAGTTGCGGCCAGTTCATTGCCCGCCAGATCCGTGATGCCCGACCGCAGCTTCAGCACATAGACCTGTCCCACCCGCAGGTTGCGCTTCGGGTTCAACGAAGCTACCCACTTCGAGGTCGACAACGTCACCTTCCCCGCGACCGGGGTGCTCGTGCCCTTGCGGTAGAGCTGCATGGTCGCCGTTCGCACACCTGCGACCGGCTCACTGAAAGTCGCGACGAAGTTGGCCGCCCTCGCCGCAGACCTCACTGGTGTCTTGTCTATGACTGTCGGCCTGATCGTGTCTGGTTGCACCGTCGTGGTCGTGAAGGTGCGCCACTCGGTCGACCCCATCGTCTGTCGGTTCACGTCCAGGGCGGTGACCCGCCACTCCCAGGAGCCGTCAGTGATCGTCTTAAGCGGCGCCCACATCAAGTTGCTGGTCAGCGGCAAGGTTTCAGTCACGCTGGAGGCTCCCACGGCACGACGTTCGAACTTGTAGGACGTGGCACCGTTGACGGCGGTCCAGGTGAACATCCCCTCGCGGCCATTCACGCTGGCTCCCGGACCCGGGCTGAGGAGCTGCGGCAGGCCACCGGTGACGGTGAAGTAACGCCACTCCGACCAAGCACCCTTTCTTCCGTCGACATCGACCCGGCGGACATGCCAGGCGTACGGCTGACTCGAGACCGGGAGGGCCTTGGGTGAGGTGTACGCCACCTGCTTGCTGTTGACGGAAAACACCCTGTTAAGGGAAGACCCGGTGACGTCCGCATTGCTGTAGACCTCGAGGTCGTAGCTGGCCGCGAACTCGAGGGGCTTCCAGCTGAACGGCTGGGTGGAGGCGGCAGCAGAACCGTCCGCCGGACCGTCCAGGCTCACAGCGGGCGACTTCTTGGTGAACTTCCGGGCGTCGCTCCAGGTGAGCGAGTTTCCCGCTCCGTCCACGGGCTGAATCCGCCAGTAGAGATCCCCCTCGGGATAGGTCTTATTGAACGCGGTGTACGTCCGCTGATCCACCGTGACGTCGTCGATGACAGTGGTGAAGGCGGGGCTGGTGCCTACTTGCAGGCGGTAACCCCGGGCGGCCTGACTGGATTGTTCTGTGGTCGTGCCGTCCTGGAAAGCAGGATCCTGGTTAGTCAGTAAGTAGTCCCTCCAGGTGAAGGTGATGTCGTTCGCCTGGGTCGAGTTGTCGGCGGGGAGCAGCTGCTCCACCTTATTGGACTGCTTGTCGAAGCCGTGCGTGGCCAACGTGGGGTCGGCAGCGCAGACTCCTAACGCCTTGCATGGCCGAATGAACCAGAAGTAGGCCTGGCCGGCTTGGCTGTCCGGCAAGGCGGCCAGGGGGTTCCATCGGGTGTTCTGGGTAGTGGGGATCTGGGACGGCGTGCCCTTGGACCCGTAAACCATGTTCGTGAACTCACGGTCTCGAGAGACGTAGATCATGTAGTAGCCGGCGTCCGGTACCGGTTCCCAGTCCAGCACCGGCGTTCCCCGCATGCCCTCGCACCTCGACGTGGTGTCCGAGGGACCGGAGAACGCGACCTTGCAAGGGGATCCTTGACCGTCCAGTCCGGATCCGTCCAGGGCGATCCTCTGACCTGAGACCGCGTCGAGCGCTCCCACGGTGAAGGCCGAGATACTTCCGCGTCCGAGGACCGCGCCCCTGCTGTCGAGCGCCACCACGAACCAGTCGTAGACGCCCGCATTGAGATAGGTCTTGGCGGTGTCGCTAGCGGCGGGGTAGGCAAAGCTGTCTGGGAGCTGCGTGAAGGAGCCGCTGCCGGCGGTTCCCACATGAACCTGGTAGTAGGCCGCTGTGGGGAGAGGCTCCCAGGAGAGGGTGGGGAAGCGAGTGCTCGAGGAGTCATCGATCCCCGGCGACAGCGGGGTGAGCGGCACGGCCTCCGTCGTCGTGACCTCGCCACTAAGGAAGAACTTCTCACCCACGATCGGCACCTGCGAGGCGACGCCGTTGCGGTCGACGGCGGCAACGGTCCACTCGAACGGACCCTTGGCCGGATCCAGTGGGTTGCGCCCGGAGAACGTCCAGGAAGTAGAAGCCGTGGTGATTGACCTCGAACCGCCAGACCAGGTCAGCTTCACGTCGTACTCGATCGCGTCCCGAGCGGGGCTCCACCGAAGGGTAGGAATGTCAACGGTCTCACCATCGACCGGAGACGTCTGGGTCACCGTTCCGGGGTCGTAACGGAACTGGTGGATGCTGGAATAGATCCCGTTGACCTCCGGCCTCCGCGGCCCGTCAAGCGCCTGCACTCTCCAAAAATACGTGCGACCCGGTACCACCATGCAGTCGTCGCCATAGAAGCCGGCGTTGTATGTGGTCTCCGTGGTGAAGCAGGACTCGTAGGTAGTAGGCGAGAAATTCGGGTCTCGTCCCACCTCAAGCCGATACCTCGAGGCGTGAGGCACGGGCGACCACTGGTAGTAGAAGTCATCACCGACCACCGCCGAGTCCTCCGGGTACACCTGAGTGGGGGCATCCGGCCAGGCGCGGCGGAACTGACGCACCTGTACGCCGTCCTGTCCGGCAGGCTGCCCGCCGAGTACCCACTCCTCGGCCTTGCCGAAGATGTTGCGAGCACGCACTCTCCACCAGTACTGGTCGTTGTCGTAGGTGACCGGGTTGGAGTAGCTGGTGCCTTTGACCACGACTGTGTCGATCGGTGCGCTGAAGGAATCGTCGTCGTCTACCTGAAGGTCGTAGCTGATCGCCCCGGCGACCGGGGCCCAGTCGAACACCACGTCGTCGACCGTGGTGTCGGGATCGTTGACGGGGGATACGGACGTGTCCCTGACGACGGGCAGTGGCCCGATCTTGTAGTCCCGCTCCTCCGACCACAGTGTGTTCACCCCGGGGCCCAGGACGGCACGCACCCGCCACCAGTAGTTCCCGTTCTCCTGGGGATCAGGGACCACCAAGGACGTCGTCTGCGTGTCGTAGGTGGTCGTGCCGATCCAGTCGTTCTCGCCCCCGTCGATCTCGACTTGATATCCGGTTGCTTGGGGGAGCGGCTGCCACGTGAGCAGGGGCGGGTCGGCGGGCTGGCTGAGAATTGTGCCCGGGAGGGGAGTGACTGGGGCCGGACCGGCCTTGGAGGAGTTGGTGAAGGATGCCACCGACCAGTCACTGACCCCCGTTGAGTCGCTGCTCCGCACCCGCCACCACGCCTCCCCGGTCTTGAGCGCGACAGTCGGCGTGGCCTGGAAGTTGGTCGTGGTGGCCTTGTAGACGGTGGTGTCGAAAGTCTCCGACACCGAGATCTCGATGTCGTAGCTGGTCGCACCAGCGACAGGCGTCCAGCGGAAAACCGGACTGTCCGAGACAGTGCCGCCGTTTGGGCTGAGTCCACTCGGTACTGCAGGCGCCGCAACCGCCGGAGGTCCGCCGAGCAGCAACAAACCCAGCACCATCGTCAGACACACCATGACGCCGCGTCGCAGGGATGTCCTTGTTGTGCAGCTCACTAGCCCGCCTTCGGTCGGTGGCGACGTGCCACGGAACGGAGGGTATGGCGGACTCGAGGCGCTCACCGAAGAACGATCATTTCCGATGCACTGACGCGTGACCACACTCAAACACGTAGGCGTGCCGCGACTCGCAAACCGGCTCAGTCAGTTCTCGGTCTAGACCAAGAGGAGCATTGCGGCGGACAATCCTAGCGGGAGAACGCTGACTGCACTGCCGTCAACTGCACGCCGGGCACTTTCCAGGAACGGTCTCCGATGCTCGCGAACTCCCCAGCCCTGCGACATTGCCGACATCGACGGGCTAGGCGTCAGTACGTGCGTCAGCACCACCGTTCACGGGCGGCTCACCAATTTCGAACTGCGCCACTGCCGGCGGGCGCGACGAGAGGCGCGCATCCACAACACCAAGCCACCGGCCAGCGTCGCCTGCGACTACTCGACTTCTTCGCCCAGAACCAGACCTCATGCGCCGGCATCGCCCTAGACGCCACGGGTGAACGCTTGGAACGACTGGGGGTTGCGGCCTGGAGCCCATTCGCACATGTTCATAGGTCGGCGGCAAGGCACCAGGCCCGTTAGCGCGAGCCCCCTGGCGGATGTGCCATCGTCCGCCCTTCGTCCCGACCACGACGATCTAGTCAGAAAGGACTAGCTCGGCGTGTCCGATCGACGCTCAAGCCGGCATCGAACCGGGCCGAGACCTCTTCTGCGAGGTCACCCGCCCCGCATCCGACCTCCCCTCACCCGAAGGAACGACCATGATCGACAAGCTGATCGCCCTCCTCGCCCACACCCGCCGCACGTCCGGTGAGCGCGGCGCCTCCGCCGTGGAGTACGGCCTGCTCGTGGCCGGCATCGCCGCCCTCGTGGTGGTCGCCGTGTTCGCTCTCGGCCCCCTCATCAACGAGGCCTTCACCGACACCTGCGACGAGATCGAGGGTTCCGGCACGATCGCGGCAACCTGCTGATTTCTTCTGGACTCGACGGCCCCCGCTCCCACGGAGCGGGGGCCGTCGGCGTACCCGGGTCTCTCAGCCCGCCAGCGAGTCCAACCGGTCGCGCCACGCATCGGTGAGGTCGGCCTCGTCCCACCCGAAGTCCGCCCGCAGCGCCTTCGTCACCGACTCACCGCGGTCGACGGCGTCGTACAGGTCCACCAGGGCCTCCTCGCCGCCGCGTTCGGCCAGCACCAGGCAGGCCACCCAGGCCGCCTCGTAGGTCGCCCCCAGGTGCGTCGCCCCGGTCGCGAACTCCGCCTGGCCGGGCAGCGCCCTCGGCAGTCCGTCCTCGCGGACCTGCTCGACGACCTGGGCCGCGGTCGTCGACAGCGGGAGGTCGACGTCGCGCAGGGCGACGTAGTCGGCGAACCCCTCCAGCAGCCATAGCGGCAGCGCCCCGCTGCTGGGCGCGCGGGTGGCGACGTGCACGGCCTCGTGGCTCATCACGACCTGGGCGCCCTGCGCCTGCAGCTGCCCGTAGACGTCGGGGTTGAGGAACACGTGCACCGGTGAGCCGGCTGGTGCGCCGTCGACGGCGGCGGTGACGGCCGCGATCGCGCCGTACGTCCCGGGCTCGACACCCAGGGCGGCGTCCAGACCGGTCTCCCCGGCCGGCACCTCGATCACGAGCCGGCCGTCCCAGCCGGCCAGCACCCGCTCGACCACCGCGACCGCGCGCGCCGCCCGGGCGTCGTACGCCTCCGCGTCGGGCCCGTCGGACGTGTCGGCGGCCTGGACCACCAGCGTGGTCGGTGACGAGGCGACCTCGACGGGTCCGGTGAGCCACACCGGGCTGCGCCCGGCCCCGGGGCCGGAGCCGTCCACCGGGGCGAGCGCGACCACCCGGGTGCCGTCCTCGTCGGTGACCAGGTCGACCGATGTCTCGGTGGAGGCGACGTCGCGGTCGTACCCGGCGAAGCGCCAGGTCACCTCCACCCCCGCGCGCCAGCGGCCGTCGGCGTCGACCGGCGACGTCTCCTCGACGTAGCGCAGGTCGACGTCGGCGACGTCGAGCGCACGGGCGTTGGCGACGACGGCGTCCAGCCGCTCCTGGGCGGCCGGGTCGGCGCCGAGCCCGGCCACGGGCCCGGTGTCCCGGCGCTGGACCGCGCGCTCGACCTGCTCGACCGCCCGGGCCGCGGCAGCGCCGTCGGCCACGACCGGCGCCCCGCGCTCAGCCCCAGGAGGGACGGAGGAGCCGGCGACGTACCGGTCGGGGACCAGTGCGGCCCACGCCACGCCCCCGACGACCAGCACTAGGCACAGCACAAGGCCGGCCCTCCACCATCGTGGACGACCGGCCTCGCGCCGAGGCGTGGCTGGCTCAGCCGGGGCGGACCGCACCGGAGAACGGCATCGAGAAGACCGGGGCGACGGCGACGCCGGTGCCCGGGTTGGCCGCGTGCACGATCTGGCCGTTGCCGATGTACATGCCGACGTGGCTGACCGGGCTGTAGTAGAACACCAGGTCACCGGGCTGCAGGGCGGACGACGACACCGACGGGCCGGAGCTCATCTGGGCGCTGGAGGAGTGCGGCAGGCCGACGCCCGCGGCGCCCCACGCCATCATCGTCAGGCCCGAGCAGTCGAAGGCGTCGGGGCCAGCAGCGCCGTAGACGTAGGCGTCACCGACCTGCGACATGGCGTAGCTGACCGCGGCGGCGGCACCGCCGGAGGCGGGCACGCTCGCGGTGGGCGCCGCCTCCTCCTCCACCTCGGGCTCCGGGGTGATGGAACGCGAGACGGTGGCCTGCGCGCGGGCGGCCTCGGCGGCCTGCTCGGCGGCGAGCCGCTCGCGCTCCTCGGCCTCGAGGTCGGCCAGCAGCGCCTCGGCCTGCTCGACCTTGCCGTCGATGGTGTCCTTCTCGGCCTTCAGCCGCTGCTCGACGGCCTCGACCTCGGTGGCGCGGGTCTCGGTGGCGCCGGCGCGCAGGTCGAGGGCCTTCAGCTCGGTGGCGTAGTCGGAGAACATGCCTTGCTGGAGCTGGTTGAACGCCGACATGGTGCTCATCTGCGAGACGAACGCCTGCGGGTCGTCGCTGACGACGACCTGGCCCATGGCCGAGAGGTTGTCGCCCTGCATCTGCTGCAGGACGGTGTCGCGGACCTGCTCGCGCACGGCCTCCAGACGACGGTCCTGGCGCTGCTGGTCGGACTCGAGGGAGTCGAGGTCGTCGGTGAGCTCGTCGAGCTCCAGACGGGCGTCGTTGTAGCGCTCGGAGGCGATCTCGGCCTCGTGGTAGAGGGTGTCGACGCGGGACTTCACCTCCTCGAGCGTCGGCTCCGCCGCGGCTGGCGAGGAGGACACCAGGCTGACGCCGGTGACGAGGGTGAGTCCGGTGAGGACACTGGCGAAACGTTTGCGACCGTGCTGCACGAGCGGGCGGTCTCCCTTGGGAGTCGTGACGTCTACCAGGTGAGCTGACGGATTCGGGCACGACTTGGCCCTACCCCCGCCCGGCCGCACGCGGCCACGAGGGGGATTCACCCCAGGTGCTTGGTTCCCCGGCTCGCTCCCCGACGGATCGGTTCGCGACTCGACGCGGCGCCCGCCGCAGACCCTGGTGGTCGACGTCCTCGGGCACCTGAGCGGCCACCCTAACCTCGGGCCCGCGACCCACCAAACGCGTGTCCACCGGCGGGACGTTGGTCCTGCGGAGTCAGGCCGACTCGACCTCGGGACCGTCGACGGGCTGCACGAGCCGCAGCGGCGGCACCAGCCCGCCGGCGGCCAGCAGGTCGAGGGCGCGCCGCTCCTCGTCGTCGAAGGTCAGCTCGGGCGGCGGCCCGAGGAGCACCGTCACCACGCAGTCGTGGCAGGCCAGTCCGCGGACCACGCAGGAGTCGCAGTCGATTCTCGTCGTCATGCGTCGAACGTCGCACCCGCCGCCGACAGCCCTCGCGCACCGACGCCGCATCGACCCCGCATCGACCCCGCGCGCCGACCGCCCACCGCGCGTCCTCCGCACCCCTGTCGGCGCCCCGTCCTAGCGTCTCGACCGTGACCACCGCTCCCCCGACCCCGTCCCCGCGCTGGGAGGTCCAGCGCAGCCTCGACGAGCTCGGGACGCCCCTGCGCGACGTGACCTTCTGCGTGGTCGACCTCGAGACCACCGGCGCCTCGGTCCGCGACGGGTGCGCGATCACCGAGATCGGCGCGGTCAAGGTCCGCGGCGGCGAGGTGGTCGGGGAGTTCCAGACCCTGGTCGACCCGGAGGGCTCGATCCCGGCGTTCATCTCGGTGTTGACCGGGATCACCAACGGGATGGTCGTCGGCGCGCCGCGCATCGAGGCGGCGCTGCCGGCGTTCCTGGAGTTCGCCGCCGGCTGCGTCCTGGTCGCCCACAACGCGCCGTTCGACGTCGGCTTCCTGCGCCATTTCGCCACCGCCCAGGGCCGCGCCTGGCCGGACTTCGAGGTCGTCGACACCGCACGGCTGGCCCGGCGCGTGATCACCCGCGACGACGCCCCGAACTGCAAGCTGTCCTCCCTGGCCCGCGCGTTCGGCTCCCCCACCACGCCCGACCACCGCGCGCTCTCCGACGCCCGCGCCACCGTCCACGTCCTCCACGCGCTGATGGAGCGCCTCGGCGGCGTCGGCGTGCACACCCTTGAGGAGCTGCAGACCTACACCTCGCGGGTCAGCGCCGCGACCCGCCGCAAGCGGCACCTCGCCGACGGTCTCCCCCACGCGCCCGGGGTCTACCTGTTCGAGGACGAGGGCGGCCGCGTCCTCTACGTCGGCACCTCCCGGGACCTGCGCACCCGCGTACGGACCTACTTCACCGCCTCGGAGAAACGCAGCCGGATGGGCGAGATGGTCGCCCTCGCCGCCCGGGTGCGCGGCATCGAGTGCGCCACGCCCCTCGAGGCCGAGGTCCGCGAGCTCCGCCTGATCGCCCACCACAAGCCCGGTTACAACCGGCGCTCGAAGTTCCCCGAGAAGACCACCTTCGTCAAGCTCACCCGGGAGCCGTGGCCCCGGCTGTCCCTGGTCAAGGCGGTCCTCGACGACGACGCCGACTACCTCGGGCCGTTCGCCTCGCGGCGCGCCGCCGAGCAGTGCCTCGACGCGCTGCACCAGACCTTCCCGGTCCGTCAGTGCAGCGGCCGGATGCCGGCGCTGCCGACCCGTACCCCGTGCGCGCTGGCCGAGCTCGGCCGCTGCCTGTCGCCCTGCGACGGCTCCGTCGACCAGCTCACCTACGGCGCGGTCGTCCGCCGCCTGCGTGACACGCTGCTGCACCGGCCCGACGACGTGGTCGAGACGATCAACCACAAGATGGCGGTGCTGGCCGCCGACGAGCGCTTCGAGGAGGCCGGCGCCCACCGGGACCGGCTGGCCTCCTTCGTCCGCGCCGCCTCCCGCACCCAGCGGCTCGGCTCCCTGGCCGCCTGCCCCGAGGTGGTCGCCGCCCGGCGCGAGGACGACGGGCGCTGGGCGGTCCACGTCGTGCGCCACGGCCGGCTCTCCGCCGCGGGCGTCATCCCGGCCGGCGCCGACGCGCACGCCTGGGTCGACACCCTGCGGGCCGGCGCCGAGACCGTCGCCGAGACCGTGGCCGCCCGGCCCGGTCCCGTGCCCGCGGCGACCGCGGCGGAGTCCGAGCGGGTGCTGCGCTGGCTGGAGCAGCCCGGCGTACGCCTGGTGGAGGTCGAGGGCGAGTGGACCTGCCCGGTCCGCGGCGCGACGCCGCACCTCACCCGCCTCGCCCCCGGCCCGCGCGACCCGGCCACCGTGGGCCTGCCGTCCCCGGTCGCAGTCTCCTAGGCTGCGGGGATGATCACCGCCATCGTGTTCGTCAAGGCCGACGTCGCCCGGATCCCCGAGGTCGCGGAGTCCATCGCCGAGATCGACGGCGTCTCGGAGGTCTACTCCGTCACCGGCACCATCGACCTGATCGCCCTGGTCCGGGTGCGCCACCACGACGACGTGGCCCACGTCGTCGCCGACCGGCTCAACAAGGTGCCCGGGGTGACCGAGACCGAGACCCACATCGCGTTCCGGGCCTACTCCCGCCACGACCTCGAGGCCACCTTCTCCCTCGGCCTCGACTGAGGAATCCGGTCCGGGCGTCTGCCCTCAGGCGCCGGCGGCCGCCACCCAGGCCGCCAGGGTGCGCGCGGCGGCGCCGGAGTCGATGGCCTGCGCGGCCTTCTCCACCCCGGCGGCGAGCGCGTCGGTGAGGTCGGCCGCCGGGTCGTCGTAGACCGCCAGCGCCGCGCCGGCGTTCAGCACGACCGCGTCGCGGACCGGACCGGTCTCCCCGTCCAGCAGCCGGCGGGCGACCCCGGCGTTGTAGGCCGCGTCGTGCCCGCGCAGGTCCTCGGGCGTGGCCGGCGGCAGCCCGAGGGCGGCCGGGTCGACCGACGTCCGGGCGACCTCGCCGTCGTGGACCACCCAGACCGTCGACGTGGTGCTGGTGGTGAGCTCGTCGAGACCGTCGTCACCGCGGAAGACCCAGGCGTCGGCGCCGCGGCGGGCCAGCACGCCGGCCATCACCGGGGCGGCCCGGAGGTCGGCGCAGCCCACGGCCATCGCCTGGGGACGCACGGGGTTGGCCAGCGGGCCGAGCATGTTGAAGGTGGTGCCGATGCCGAGCTCGCGCCGGGGCCCGGCGGCGTGTCGCATCGCGGGGTTGAAGGCGGCGGCGAAGCAGAACGTGATGCCGGCCTCGACGGCGACCTCGGCCACCCGCGACGCCGGCAGGTCCAGGCGGATGCCGAGCGCCTCGAGCACGTCGGCCGACCCGCTCTGCGACGACGCGGACCGGCCGCCGTGCTTGACCACCCGCGCCCCGGCGCCCGCGGCGACGATGGCCGACATCGTGGAGATGTTGACCGACATCGACCGGTCTCCCCCGGTGCCCACGACGTCGAGCAGCCGGCCCGGCACCTCCAGGGGCGTCCGGGCCTCCCACATGGCATCGACGAGGCCGCCGACCTCCTCGATCGTCTCGCCCTTGGCGCGCAGCGCGACCGCGAAGCCCGCGACCTGGGCCGGGGTGGCCGCCCCGGCGAGGATCTCGCCCATCGCCCACGTCGTCTGGTCGGCCTCGAGGTCCTGCCCGGCGACGAGCGCGCCGAGGACGTCGGGCCAGGTCGTGGCGCTCACGGCCGGCTCAGGCCGGGACGCGCGAGCGCAGCAGCGTGACCACGGTCTGCGCCAGCTCGATCGGGTCGAGCGGGTGCGCGACCGCGCCGTCGGCACGCGACCAGGTCGCCAGCCAGGCGTCCTGGGGACGGCCGGTGAGCACGAGGACCGGCGGGCAGCGGTAGATCTCGTCCTTGAGCTGCTTGGCGATGCCCATCCCGCCCGCGGGCGCGGCCTCGCCGTCGAGGATGGCCAGCGCGACACCGCCGGCGTCCATGACCTTGATCGCCACCGGCTCGGTGGCCACCTCGACGTACTCGACCTCGGGCAGGTCGGGGTGCGGGCGGCGCCCCAGGGCCAGGATCACCTGCTGCCGCGTGTTGACGTCGTCGCTGTAGACGAGCACCTTCAAGGGGGCCGGGGAGGTCGCGTCGCTCACACGGCGGACACTACCGCCCGGTCTGCTCGGCCGCCGCCCGCGACTCCCGGGCCTCCCGGGCCTCCAGCAGGTCCAGGCGCCGGTCCTCGCGGCGCGCCTCCTGGCGCGAGGACCGCACCCACTGCACGAAGAGCACGATGAAGAACCCGATCCCCACGAGGTCACCGGAGCCCCACAGGATGCCGCCGGCCAGCTCCTGGTCGGCCGCGGCGTCGGGCAGCCAGGAGCCCATCGGCCCCTCGGCCAGCCGTGGGTACCAGTCCCCCCCGATCAGGGTCGACTGACCCATGATCGTCACGCCGAGGAAGGCGTGGAAGGGCAGCGTCAGCACCACCATCGCCACCCGGAACGGGTAGCCGACGCGGCCCGGCACGGGGTCGATGCCCATCAGCGGCCAGAAGAACAGCGCGCCGACGGTCACCAGGTGCAGGTGCATCATCTCGTGCACGAAGGCCGAGGTGAGCGAGGCGTCGTACCAGGGCGAGAAGTAGAGCGCCCACGGCGAGAGCACGTAGAGCGCGAAGGTCAGCGGCGGGAACGACAGCACCCGCGCCACCCGCGAGTGCAGCAGCGCCAGCAGCAGCCGCCGTGGCGCGCCGGGCAGCGTCCGCAGCGCGAGGGTCACCGGCGCCCCCAGCGCCAGGGCCAGCGGGACCACCATCGAGAGCACCATGTGCTGGACCATGTGCACGCTGAGCAGGGTGCTGTCGTAGGCCGCGAAGCCTGACGACGTGGCGAGGTAGAAGGCGCCCATCCCGACGACCACGAACGAGAACGTCCGTGCCCACGGCCAGGCGTCCCCGCGCCGGCGCAGGGTGGAGACCCCCAGCAGGTAGAGGCCGATCCCCCAGACGGTCACCACCAGCGGGATCGGGGCCAGTCCCCACTGCGAGAGGACCGTGTCCAGGCCGAACGGAGGGAGCACCGGGGCGTCCTCGGGCGCGGCCGTGCCGAGCACCGCCGGGAGCGTCGCCGGGAGCGCCGTCAGAAGGGACGTGAGCACTCTTCGAACCTAGCCCCCGGGCGGGTGCGGCGACGCGCTGCGGGGTGGGGGTGGCTGGGCCTGGTGGCCGGGGCATAATGAACGCGTGGCGACCACAGCGACGATCCCGGCCTCCCGCCTCCACGGGCACCACGACCGACCCAGCATGGTCGCCGTCGGCACCATCATCTGGCTCTCGAGCGAGCTGATGTTCTTCGCGGCGCTGTTCGCGGCGTACTTCACGATCCGCTCCGTGAGCCCCGACCTCTGGTCGCAGAACACCGAGATGCTCAACGTGCCGTTCGCGCTGGCGAACACCACGATCCTGGTGCTCTCCTCCCTGACCTGCCAGCTCGGCGTCTTCGCCGCCGAGCGCGGCCAGGTCGGGCGCAGCGGCAAGCTCCTGCAGTTCCGCAAGTGGGGCCTGCGCGAGTGGTTCATCCTCACCTACCTGATGGGCGCGGTCTTCGTCGCCGGTCAGGCCGTCGAGTACGTCGAGCTGGTCGCCGAGGGCGTCACCATGTCGGCGTCGGCCTACGGCTCGGTCTTCTACCTCTCGACCGGGTTCCACGGCATCCACGTGGCAGGCGGGCTGCTGGCCTTCCTGCTCGTCCTCGGGCGCACCTACCTGGCCCGCAAGTTCACCCACGAGCAGGCGGTCAGCGCGATCGTGGTCTCGTACTACTGGCACTTCGTCGACGTCGTGTGGATCGGTCTGTTCGCGACGATCTACCTGATCCAGTAGGTCCCTCCGATCACGCACCACCGCAGTCCTGCCGCAAGAACCTCTGCCGCCGAACCCCGCCCCCGATCCCGAGGACCCATCGTGCGTCTGCTCAACAGAACCGCCGGCCGCCTGTCGCGGCACCGTCGGCGCCCCGTCGCCGGGCTCCTGGTGCTGCTGCTCGGCCTGTTCGCCACCGGCACCTTCTACGCCGCCTTCGCCCCGGCCCAGGCCGAGACGACCGCCAGCGACGCCGCGCAGGTCGAGGAGGGCCGTGAGCTCTTCCTCATCGGCTGCGCCTTCTGCCACGGCACCAACGGCGAGGGCGTGCTGACCGAGAGCGGCACCCAGTACGGCCCGGCGCTCGCCGGCGTCGGCGCCGCTGCGGTCGACTTCCAGGTCGGCACCGGCCGGATGCCGCTGGTGCAGCCCGGCCAGCAGGCCCCCCGCAAGCCCGTCATCTACTCCCAGGACGAGATCGACGCGCTCGGCGCGTTCGTCGCCTCCCTGGGCCCCGGCCCGGCCGTCCCCGAGGAGTCCGAGTACTCCGTCGAGGGACTCTCGGCCGAGGAGCAGGAGGAGGCCGTCGTCCGCGGCGGCGAGATCTTCCGCACCAACTGCACCGCCTGCCACAACTTCGACGGCGCCGGCGGCGCCATGCCTCGCGGCGGGTACGCCCCCAGCCTGAAGGGCGTCGAGCCCAAGTACATCTACGAGGCGCTGCTCACCGGCCCTCAGTCGATGCCGACCTTCTCCAACGGCAACCTGACGCCCGAGGACAAGGCCGACGTCATCGCCTACCTGCAGGAGTCCGAGGAGCAGCCGACGTACGGCGGCTTCGGTCTCGGCAGCATGGGCCCCGTCGCGGAGGGCCTGTTCGCCTGGGTCGTCGGCATCGGCGGCCTGGTCGGCTTCGCGATCTGGATCGCGGCCCACAGCACACGCTCGCTCAAGCAGAAGGGCACCACGGAGTGACTCCCGACGACCCGAAGGACCCGGCCGGTCAGCACGAGACCGTCCCCGGCACCAGCCCCGGCGCCTCGCCCCAGGGCGGCGTCGTGCCCGACAGCCGTGGCGAGTTCACGCCGGTCCGCACCGACACCCCGGTCGCGGACCCCGGCCTGCCCGCCCACCAGTGGCGTCCCACCGACGTCGACCCGAAGCTCGAGAAGCGCGCCGAGCGCCAGGTCGCCGGCATGTTCGTGGCCGCCCAGGTCTTCGTCGTGCTCTTCGTCGTGAGCTACTTCGTCTTCGACATCGGTGGCGACGGCGACGCGATCCTCGGCCTCGGGGCCTCGACGGTGACCCTGGGCCTGTGCCTGGGCATCGCGCTGCTCCTCATCGGCGTCGGGATCATCCAGTGGGCCCGCAAGCTCATGGGTGACCACGAGATCTCCGAGATGCGCCACCCGGCCCGGTCCTCGGACGAGGACCGGACGGCCACCCTCGAGGCGCTGCGCGTCGGCACCGAGGAGTCCGGGATCGCCCGGCGTCCGCTGATCCGCAACACCCTGCTCGGCTCGGTCGGCCTCCTGGGCGTCCCCGCCGTGGTGCTGCTCCGCGACCTCGGCCCCACCCCCGGCGAGGTCGCCACCGAGCAGCCGTACGAGGGCGCCGGCCTGGCCAACACGGTCTGGGCCGACGGCATGCGCGTCGTGCGCGACGTGATCGGGACCCCGATCCGCGCCGCGGACCTCGAGATCGGCGACCTGGTGAACGCCACCGCCGCCGCGCTCTACGAGACCAACGAGGAGGGCGAGCTGGTCCTCGAGGGGACCGAGCGCCTGATCGCTAACTCCAAGGCGCCGGTCATCGTGGTCCGGATGGAGCCCGACGAGATCGAGGACGTCGACGGCCGGGAGAACTGGACCGTCGACGGGATCATCGCCTACTCGAAGATCTGCACCCACGTGGGCTGCCCGATTTCGCTGTACGAGCGCACCACCCACCACGTGCTGTGCCCCTGCCACCAGTCGACCTTCGACCTGGCGGACGGCGCCAACGTGGTCTTCGGACCGGCCGCCCGGGCGCTGCCCCAGCTCGCCCTTGCGGTTGATGACGAGGGGTATCTTGTAGCACAGAGCGACTTCGACGAGCCCGTCGGACCAAGTTTTTGGGAGCGTGGCTGAAGATGACGATCGACACCAGCAAGGTGGCGACAACGACAACAGGCACCGCTGCCACGGCGCCCACCCGTACCGGAGCCGTAGCCAACTGGGCGGATGAACGCCTCGGCCTCGGCACGGTCATGAAGAAGAACCTGCGCAAGGTCTTCCCGGACCACTGGTCGTTCATGCTGGGCGAGATCGCCCTGTGGAGCTTCGTGGTCCTGCTGCTCACCGGCGTCTTCCTGACGCTCTGGTACGACCCGAGCATGGCGGAGACCGAGTACACCGGCTCCTACGCCCCGCTGCGCGGCATCGAGATGTCGCAGGGCATGGCGTCCACGCTGCACATCTCCTTCGACGTGCGCGGCGGCCTGCTGATGCGCCAGATGCACCACTGGGCGGCGATGCTCTTCATCGCCGCGATGATGGTGCACCTGCTCCGCGTGTACTTCACCGGCGCGTTCCGCAAGCCCCGTGAGCTGAACTGGGTGATCGGCTCGCTGCTGCTGCTCCTCGGCACACTCGAGGGCTTCACCGGCTACTCCCTGCCCGACGACCTGCTCTCGGGTACCGGGATCCGCGCCGCGGACGGCTTCGTGAAGTCGATCCCCGTGGTCGGCACCTATGTGTCGTTCTTCCTCTTCGGCGGCGAGTTCCCCGGCGACAGCATCATCCCGCGCCTCTACATCATCCACGTGCTGCTGATCCCGGGCATCCTGCTCGGCCTGATCGCCGCCCACATGCTGCTGCTCGTCTACCACAAGCACACGCAGTGGCCTGGCCCCGGCCGCACCGAGGAGAACGTCGTCGGGTTCCCGATGCTCCCGGTGTACGCCGCCAAGGCCGGCGGGTTCTTCTTCGTCGTCTTCGGTGTCACCGCGATCATGGGTGGGCTGCTGACGATCAACCCGATCTGGCGGTACGGACCGTACGACCCGACCAAGGTGACCGCCGGCTCCCAGCCGGACTGGTACATGGGCTGGCCGGACGGTGCGCTGCGGATCATGCCGGGCATCGAGACCGAGCTCTTCGGCTACACGCTGTCGTGGAACGTCCTGATCCCGATCATCATCCTGCCCGGGCTGATGTTCACGATCCTGCTGATGCTGCCGTTCATCGAGAACTGGATCACCGGCGACAAGCGGGACCACCACCTGCTCGAGCGTCCCCGTGACGCGCCGACGCGGACGGCCCTGATGGTCGCGCTGATGACCTTCTACGGCCTGATGTGGGCCGCGGGCGGCAACGACATCATCGCGATCCGCTTCGACCTGTCGATCAACCAGATCACGTACTTCATGCGGGCGGCGGTGTTCATCGGACCGGTGATCGCCTTCATCATCGCCCGGCGCTGGTGCATCTCGCTGCAGCGCAAGGACCGTGAGGACGTGCTCCACGGCTACGAGACCGGCATCATCATGCGCTCGCCCGAGGGCGGCTTCTCCGAGCGGCACGCGCCGCTCCCCCAGGAGTCCGTCTACACCCTCACCTCCCGTGAGGACACCAAGGCGTACGCAGCGCTGCCGGCCACCGACGCCAACGGTGTCGACGCCCCGAATGGACGCATCGACCGGGTGCGGGCCAAGCTGTCGCAGGCCTGGTTCGCCCACGACGTGGCACCGGCCACCCGCGAGGAGCTCGACGAGGCGCACCACCACGCCGAGCACGCGCACGAGCTGCAGGGGGCGCTGGACGGCCGCTCGGCCGACGGCCACCAGTACGACGGCAAGCACGCCGTCGAGGGTGACCACCTCCGCAACGACTGACGCAGCGCCTGCACCACCCGTACGACCAGGACGGCCCGTCGCAGCTCATGCGGCGGGCCGTTCTGCACGCCGAGATGACGCTCGCGGACAGCCGAGATGACCGTTGCGGCGCACCGAGATGACGATTGCGGACACCCCGGCGCCCGCTGCCGCCGTGACGGCGCAGTCGGACGCGCGCCGCAAACGTCACCTCGAGGCGCCGCAAGCGTCGCCTCGGCGAGTGGCTCCGACCAGGGGCCGTCCCTACGACCAGGACGGCCCCTCGCAGCTCATCCGGCGGGCCGTTCTGCACGCCGAGATGACGCTCGCGGACAGCCGAGATGACCGTTGCGGCGCACCGAGATGACGGCTACGGACACCCAGCGACCGGTGCCGCCGAGACGCATCGACCGGAGGGTGCGCCGCAAACGTCACCTCGAGGCGCCGCAAGCGTCACCTCGGCGGGGTGGGTCAGCCGAGGGCGGAGGCCTGCCGGTAGTCGGCGTACGAGGCGTTCCAGTCGCCGTAGCCGTTGTCCAGCGTCATCGGCCGGTCGGTGCCGACGTACTCGACGACGTCCCCGCGCAGGGTCATGTCGAAGAGCCAGGCGGCGTTCTCGGTGCTCATGCCGGTGCAGCCGTGCGAGACGTTGGCCGAGCCCTGCGAGGACACCGACCAGGGTGCTGCGTGGATGAACTCCCCGGAGTACGTCAGGCGCATCGCGTACTGCACGTCGGCGATGTCGTAGGCCTCGGAGCTGCCGGCTGCGATCCCGACCGTCTCGGAGTTCATCCGACGGCTCTCGAACTTCTCCATGATCACCTTCGTGCCGGAGCGGGTGGTGAACCCCTCCTTGCCGGTGGTGATCGGGATCGTGCGCAGCAGGTCGCCGTTGGAGAAGACCTGCATCTGGTGGGTCTGGGCGTTCACCTCGTAGACGTGGGAGTCGCCCACGGTGAACCCGACCTCCCGGTCCTCCTGGCCGTAGATCCCGTTGCCGGCGTCGACCCCGTTGACGTCGACGTCGACGTCGACGGTGGTGCCCGGCTCCCAGTACGTCTTGGGGCGCCAGTGCGCCTCGTTGTCGCTCATCCAGTGCCAGGTGCCCGGCTGGGCGGGGCTTGAGGTCACGGTCATCTGCTTCTCGAAGGCCGCGCGGTCGGTGACCGGGACGTCGAAGCTGACCACGACCGGCATGCCCACGCCGACGGTCTCGCCGTCCAGCGGGGCGACGGAGGCGAAGGTCTGCTCGTCCAGCGTGAGCGGCGCGGTGGTGAACGAGCTCGTCTCGGTGACGTCGCGACCGTCGGTCCCGGTGACGACCGAGCTGATGTCGTACGTCGTGCCCGGCTCGAGGCGCTCAGCAGCCGCCCAGGCGGCGCCGTCGTCGCTCAGCGTCCCGGGCAGGCGACCTGCGGGCGAGGAGACCGTGACGCGGCTCAGCTCGCCGCCGTCGGCGCTCACCTGCACCGTCGTGTCCACGGGGACGCCCTGGGCGCCCCGGGCCACGTTCGTGGTCACCGTGGGGCGGGCGGCGGCGTCGGACGCGGCCTGCGTCCCCCCGGCGCCGCGCGCCCCCCCGCCGCTCGCGTCACCCTTGGTCTCCGGTGCGCTGGGACCGGTCGAGCAGGCAGCCAGGCTGCCGGCGAGGACGGCGGCAGAGGCCAGGGCGACGAGCCGACGGGGCTGGGAGGAACGGGACGGAAGGGACATGCACGAGCTCCCGGAGCGGTGAGAAGACAGCTGAGCGGGGTCGGAGAGATCCTCCGACCCCGCTCAGCGTAACAAGCAGGTGCACACGCCCCCGGCTCCCGCACCAGCGCGCGGGAGCCCGTACCAGGCTCAGTGGGCGTGCAGGCCCCGGTAGTACTCGAAGACTAGACCCATCAGGGCGATCGCGCCGAGCACGGCACCGATGATCAGCAGCCACCAGGCAGCCATCGCGGTGGCGAACACGATCGCGCCGATCGCGGAGGCACACCACAGCGGCCACCAGGAGTACGGCGGGAAGAACCCGAGCTCGCCGGCGCCGTCGGCGATCTCGCCGTCCTGACGGTCCTCGGGACGCGGGTCCATCCGCTTGGCGTGGAAGCCGAGGTAGAAGGTCACCATCGCCGCGAGCAACGTCGTCATGACCAGCGCCGAGGTGCCGGTCCAGTCGCCGCCGGTGTCACCGGCCGCGGTGATCAGCCAGTAGGCGGGCGTCACCAGCACCAGGAAGATGCTGGTGACCCCGAAGATCCAGGCCTCGGACTTCATCGGTCACCGTCCTTGCGCTCGTTGCGGCGACGACCCGTGCGGTCGTTGATGACCTCTTCACGGCCGGCCATGTCGGGGGCGTCGGCCGCGCCACCGTCGCGGGCGGCCGGGTTGTCGTCCAGCTCCACGGCCACGACCTCGGGGTGGTGCAGGTCGAAGGCCGGGGACTCCGAGCGGATCCGCGGCAGGGTGACGAAGTTGTGGCGCGGCGGCGGGCAGGACGTCGCCCACTCCAGCGAGCGGCCCCAGCCCCAGGGGTCGTCGACCTCGACGAGCGGGGCGTTGCGGGAGATGTAGACGTTGTAGAGGAACGGCAACGTCGAGGCGGCCAGCACGAAGGCACCGATCGTCGAGACCTGGTTGAGCCCGGTGAACCCGTCGATCGACAGGTAGTCGGCGTACCGGCGCGGCATGCCCTCGACGCCGAGCCAGTGCTGGACCAGGAACGTGGTGTGGAAGCCGACGAACAGCAGCCAGAAGTGCAGCTTGCCCAGGCGCTCGTTGAGCATCCGGCCGGTCATCTTGGGCCACCAGAAGTAGAAGCCCGCGAACATCGCGAACACCACGGTGCCGAAGACGACGTAGTGGAAGTGCGCGACCACGAAGTAGGAGTCGGACACGTGGAAGTCCAGCGGCGGGCTGGCCAGGATGATGCCGGTCAGGCCACCGAACAGGAACGTGGTCAGGAACCCGACCGACCAGAGCATCGGGTTGTCGAAGGACAACGACCCGCCCCACATCGTGCCGATCCAGTTGAAGAACTTCACTCCTGTCGGCACCGCGATCAGGAACGTCATCCCCGAGAAGAAGGGCAGGTTCACCGAACCGGTCACGAACATGTGGTGCGCCCACACCGCGACCGAGAGGATCGCGATGCCCATCGTGGCGCCGACCAGGCCGACGTAGCCGAAGATCGGCTTGCGGCTGAAGACCGGGAGGATCTCGGTCACGATGCCGAAGAACGGCAGCGCGATGATGTAGACCTCCGGGTGGCCGAAGAACCAGAACAGGTGCTGCCACAGGATCGCGCCGCCGTGCGAGGTGGCGAAGATCTGGGCGCCGAACTGGCGGTCCGCCTCGAGCATGAGCAGGGCGCCGGCGAGCACCGGGAAGGCGATGAGCACCAGCAGGCTGGTGACCAGGGTGTTCCAGACGAACATCGGCATCCGGAACATCGTCATGCCGGGAGCGCGCATGCAGATGATCGTGGTGATGAAGTTGACCGCACCGAGGATCGTGCCGAGGCCGGCCATCCACAGGCCCATGATCCACAGGTCACCACCGACGCCCGGGGACCGTACGGCGTCCGAGAGCGGCGTGTAGGCGAACCAGCCGAAGTCGGCGGCACCGGTGGGGGTCAGGAACCCGGAGGCGGCGATCAGCCCGCCGTAGAGGAACAGCCAGTAGCTGAACATGTTCAGGCGCGGAAACGCGACGTCCGGCGCGCCGATCTGCAGCGGCATGATCACGTTGGCGAAGCCGAAGAACAGCGGTGTCGCGAACAGCAGCAGCATGATCGTGCCGTGCATCGTGAACAGCTGGTTGTAGAGCTCGTCGTTGACCACCTGCGAGCCCGGGAAGGCCAGCTCGGAGCGGATCAGCAGCGCCATGACGCCACCGACGAGGAACCAGACGAACGAGGTGACGAGGTAGAGCTTGCCGATCAGCTTGTGGTCGGTGGTGGTCATCAGCGTGACGAGCTGACGACCCAGCGTCTTGCGCGGCAGCGTCGCGTTGGTGGCGGTGGGCCTCTCGGCGGTGGCGGTCACTCGGATCCCTCCTCGGAAGCCTCGTCCTCGAGGCCGACCTGGGTGTTGGCGTACGCACCACCGAGAACGGGCTCGTCGGAGACGTTGCCCGCGGCGGCCTGCTGCTCGAGGTAGTCGTCGTACTCCGCACGGGAGACGACCTTGACGTTGAAGAGCATCCGGGAGTGCGAGACCCCGCAGAGCTCGTAGCACTTGCCGAGGTAGTCGCCCTCGGTCTGCGGCGTGACCTGGAAAGAGTTCACCTGGCCCGGGATGACGTCCATCTTCATCAGGAAGCCGGGGACGCCGAAGTCGTGGATCACGTCGGGCGAGTAGAGGTTGAACCGCGTGGTCTCGTCGACCGGCAGGTAGAGCGTCGGGATGTAGTTACCGGCGCCGACCTCGTAGACGTTCTCCTCCTGGCCGCCCTCCTCGAGGGGGTGGTTGAAGGTCCACTGCCACTGCTGACCGACGATGGTCAGCTCGTTGTCCGGCGGGGAGTCGTCCAGCAGGACGTTCTGCACGCGCACGGTGTGGGAGAAGAAGACGATCACCATGATCACCGGGAAGATCGTGTAGAAGATCTCCAGCGGCAGGTTGTAGCGCGTCTGCACCGGGATCTCGTCGTCGGAGCGACGACGGAACCGGACCACGGCGTAGAAGATCAGGCCCCACACCACGACGCCGGTGGCCAGCGCGGCGATCCAGGCGCCCTGCCACAGCTCGAGGTTGGACTCACCCTCGACCGTGACCGGCGCGGGCATGCCGAGCCGTCCGGCCTCGGTGTCGGAGGAGCAGCCGGCGAGCATCAGGGCGCCGATGACGAGCATCAACGAGGCCGTCACGCGCTGACGGCGCGACGCCGCGTTCCGGCGCCCGGGGAGTTGCAGACCCACGGACAGGCCTTCCTCTCGAAGGGAGAATCTCTCTTGCAGAGGGTACTTCACCCGTGGTCCCCCGACCCCTCGCCCCCACCGGCTAGGTTGCCGCCGTGAGCGGCTACCTGGACGCGGCCTCCTCCGAGCCGCTGCACCCGGTCGCACGCGAGACCCTGCGGTCCGCGATCGAGGCCGGGTACGCCGATCCGCGCCGCCTCCACCGCGCTGCCCGCCAGGCCCGGATGCAGCTCGACCGCGCCCGCGAGACGACCGCGGAGGCCCTGGGGGTACGGCCCGACGAGGTCTCCTTCACCGGCTCCGGCACCGAGGCCGTGCACCGGGGCCTGCTCGGGCTCCGGACGGCCCGGCGGCGCGCCGGGGACCGTGTCGTCCACGCCGCCGTCGAGCACTCGGGGGTGCTCCACGCGGCGCGGTGGGCCGGCCCGGTCGAGGACGTCGGCGGCGACGGCTCCGGCCGCGTCGACGTGGAGGGGCTGCTGCACGCCGCCGGCCGGCCCGGGGTCGCGGTGGTCGCGCTGCAGAGCGCCAACCACGAGGTCGGCACCCGGCAGCCCGTGGCCGAGGTCGCCGCCCGGCTGACAGGGGTGCCGCTCTTCACCGACGCCCGGGCCTCGATGGGGCGCGAGCCGCTGCCCGACGGGTGGTCGGCCGCGGCGGGGTCCTCCCACCACTGGGGAGGCCCGGCCGGCGTCGGGGTCCTGCTCGTGCGCAAGGGCGTCCGGTGGACCTCGCCGTTCCCGCCGGACGACCGGGTCGACGAGCGCACGACCGGCCACGAGGACGTCCCTGCCGTGCTCGCGGCGGCCGCGGCGCTGCAGGCCGTCGTGGCCGAGCGGGACGAGGTGGCCGCCCGGCAACGACGGCTGGTCGACCGGGTCCGCGCCGCGGCGGCGGCCCTTCCCGACACCGAGGTCGTCGGTGATCCCGTCGACCGCCTGCCCCACCTGGTGACCTTCTCGTGCCTCTACGTCGACGGCGAGGCCCTGGTCCACGCCCTCGACGCCCGCGGCTTCGCGGTGGCCAGCGGGTCCGCGTGCACCAGCTCCACCCTCGAACCGAGCCACGTGCTGGCCGCGATGGGCGCGCTGACCCACGGCAACGTGCGCGTGGGTGTCGCCCGCGACACCACCGCCGACGAGGTCGAGCGCTTCGTCGCGGTCCTGCCGGAGGTCGTCGCCGGGCTGCGCGCCGAGGTCGGGCTGTGAGCGCGGGCGGGGCACCGGACCTGGAGCTGGACTGCCGGGGCCTGCGCTGCCCGCTGCCGGTGGTCGAGCTGGCCCGTGCCCTGCCCCGGGTGGCCGTCGGCGAGGTCCTCGCCGTGGTCGCCACCGACCCCGCGGCCCGTCACGACGTGCCGGCGTGGTGCCGGATGCGGGGCCAGGAGTACGTCGGCGAGGACGTCGCCGCTGACGGCTGCCCCCGCTTCGCGGTGCGGCGTACGACCTAGGTGCCCCGGGGCGGCGCGGCTCAGGTCAGGTGCGGCGCGACCTCGGCGGCCACGTCGGCGCCGTAGGAGGCCTCGAGGCGGCCGGCGAAGTCGGCGGCGGTGAAGGAGTACTCCTGGGTGCCGACCGTCTCCACGACGTAGGCCGCGAGCACGCAGCCGACCTGGGCGGCGCGCTCGAGGCCGAGACCCCAGCTCAGCGCGGCCAGGAACCCGGCCCGGAAGGCGTCGCCCACCCCGGTGGGCTCGACCGCGGTGACGTCGGCTGCGGCGGGGACGACCACGTCCTGCTCGCCGCGGCGGCTGATCCGTACGCCCTCCGCGCCGAGGGTCGTGACGAGCATGCCGACCCGGTCCAGGATCTCCGCGGCCGACCAGCCGGTCTTCTGCTCGATCATGTGCGACTCGTACTCGTTGGAGAACGAGATCGTCGCGCCGTCGACGAGGTCGCGGATCAGGTCGCCGTCACCGAAGGCCAGCTGCTGGGAGCAGTCGGCGATGAAGGCGTAGCCGCGGGTGCGGCACTCGTGGGTGTGGCGGCGCATCGCCTCGGGGTCGTCGGCGCCGATCAGGACGTAGGCCGGCGCGCCCACCCGGGCGACGATCGGCGCCAGCTCGATCAGGCGCGCCTCGGCCATCGCACCGGGGTAGAACGAGGCGAACTGCGCCATCGAGGAGTCGGTGGTGCACACGAACCGCGCGGTGTGGGCGGAGGTGGAGATGTGCACCGAGTCGCAGTCGACGCCGTGCCGCTCGAGCCACGACCGATAGTCGGTGAAGTCCTCGCCGGCCGCGCCGACCAGCACCGGGCGTACGCCGAGGCGCCCCAGCCCGAAGCACATGTTCGGGGCGACTCCCCCGCGACGGATCTCCAGGTCCTCCACCAGGAAGGACAGCGAGATCTTGTCCAGCTGCTCGACCACGAGCGAGTCGGCGAACCGGCCACCGAAGGTCATGAGGTGGTCGGTGGCGATCGAGCCCGCGATCAGCAGCGGTCCGTTCGGCGCGGAGGACAGGGGGGCGGCGGTGTCGGCTGGCACGTCGCGTGACACTACCGCCGCGTAGGCCTGGGTCTACTTCTCGGTAGCCCCTAGCGTCGCGGTGTGAGAACCACCACGCCCCGCCTGGCCTACGAGGACGCCGACGCCACCGAGGCGATGCGGCGCGACGCGCAGGCGGTGGGTGCCCGGCTCGGGGTCGGTCGCGAGGCGTGGCTCGACCGCGGCGCGGCGTCGTACGACAGACGGGTGCCCGCTCCGCCGACCTCGATGCCGCACGGCTGAGGTCGGGGCGCCGGAAACGTCACCTCGGCGCGCCGCAAGCGTCATCTCGGGGCGCCGCAAGCGTCATCTCGGGGCGCCGCAAGCGTCATCTCGGCGCACAGGACCCCCGCCGGCCAGGGGCCGACGGGGGTCCGGGTGCTGCTGGGTGCTGCGGTGTCTCAGGTCGCGCGGTGCGTCAGTGGCTCAGTGGAACGAGTCGCCGCAGGCGCAGGAGCCGGTCGCGTTCGGGTTGTCGATCGTGAAGCCCTGCTTCTCGATCGAGTCGACGAAGTCGATCATCGCGCCGTTGAGGTAGGGCACGCTCATCCGGTCGACCACGACGGACACGCCGTCGAAGTCGGTGACGACGTCGCCGTCGAGGGTGCGCTCGTCGAAGAACAGCTGGTAGCGCAGCCCGCTGCAGCCGCCGGGCTGCACGGAGATGCGCAGCTGGAGGTCGTCGCGGCCTTCCTGCTCGAGGAGGCTCGTCACCTTGCCCGCGGCGACCGGGCTGAGGTTGATCTGGTCGGTACGACGATCGGTGGTGGTCTCGACCTGCTCGGTCATGTGCGTTCTCCCAGGGGTGCGGGGATCAATCATGGTCTGTGCAGCTCAATCCTCGCACAGGCCGGGTTATTCCTCGCCGGCTCGCGGTCCTCAGCGCGACCAGGTGCGCGCGACCCGCTCGGCGAGGTCGGCCAGGGAGCCGGCGGGGTCGGCGAAGGCGCGCTCCTCCCCCACCAGGTCGACCAGGGAGTAGGCCGACTCCATCCCGAGCGCCCGCATCTCCCGCGCACCGACCAGCACCGCGCCGGCCAGCGCCACGCACGGGCGTACGGCCTGCTCGGCCACGGCCGCGACACCGGCCGGGACCTTGCCGGCCCGGCTGGAGAAGTCGAAGGCGCCCTCGCCGGTGACGACGAGGTCGGCGGCCCGGGCCCGGGCGGGCAGGCCGACGGCATCGGTGACCAGACCGATCCCGGGCGTCCGCGTACCGCCGAGGAGGAGCAGCGCGAACCCCAGGCCGCCGGCCGCGCCGGCGCCGGGCTCGAGGGCGGTACGCCTCCCGGCGACCTCGGCGAACCGCTCCAACCAGGCGTCCACGACGACCAGGCGCTCCTCGGTCAGCCCCTTCTGGGGCCCGAAGACCTTGGCCGCGCCGAAGAGACCGCTCAGCGGGTTGTCCACGTCGCTGGCGACCACGACCTCCACCCCGGCGACGCGCTCCCGCGCCGCCGCGAGGTCGATCGTGCCGATGCCGTCCAGGCCGGCCGGACCCTCGTCGAGCGGGACGTCGGCGGTGGCGCCCAGGCCGGCGAGCAGGCCCGCCCCGCCGTCGCTGGTGCCGCTGCCGCCCAGCCCGACGACCACGCGTCGTACGCCGGTGCCGATCGCCGCGGCGAGGAGCTCACCCACGCCGCGCGTGGTGGCCTGCTCGCCGCCCTGCGCCCCGGTGAGGTGCAGCCCGCAGGCCTGGGCGCTCTCGACGTAGGCGGTGTCGTCGACCACCAGCAGCGTCGCCGGGGTGGGTGCCCCCGTCGGGCCGGTCACGGTGACCGCGAGGAGCTCACCACCGAGGGTGGCATGCAGGACGTCGACGAAACCGGGCCCACCGTCGGACATCGGCGCCAGGTCGATCTCGTCGTCGGGCGCGTGCCGGTGCCACCCGGCGGCGACGGCCTCGGCGGCCTCCACCGCGGTCAGGGTGCCGGCGAACTTGTCGGGGGCCACGAGAACTCGCATGTGCCCATCATCACGCACCCGGCGCTCGCGCCCTCCTAGGCTCGGGCCGGTGAGCGCACCCGACCAGCCCGTCGTCCGCCCGATGCGGCCCGAGGACGTCCTCGCCGCGGAGCGCCTCAAGGCCGAGACCTTCCACCAGGTCGACGCCCGGATGCTGCCGCGCTCGGTGCCGCTGCCCGAGCGGCGCAGCCCCGAGCGCGGCCGGGCCTGGGTCGAGCGCACCCACCACCTGCTGCGCACGGACCCCGGCGGCTGCTGGGTGGCCGAGGACGAGGACGGGCTCGCCGGGTTCGCCACCTCGCTGACGCGTGAGCTGATGTGGATCCTCGCGACGTACGCCGTGCGCCCCGACCTCCAGGGCCGTGGGACAGGCCGGGTGCTGCTCGAGGCCGCGCTGCACCACGGCCGCGGGTGCCTGCGCGGCATGCTGTGCTCCTCGGACGACCCTCGCGCGTTCCGCCGCTACCGCCTCGCGGGCTTCACGATGCACCCGTTCCTCTCCCTGCGGGGCACGGTGGACCGCTCCGCGATCCCGGTCCTGCGCCGGGTCCGCGAGGCCACGGCCGCCGACACCGACCTGATGGACTCGGTCGACCGTCGCACCCGCGGCGCCGCGCACGGCCCGGACCACGCGCTGATGCAGCGCACCTGGCGCCCGGTGGTCTGCGACTCGGGCACCGGGTCGGGCTATGCCTACCTCGGGCCGGACGGGAGCGTGGCCCTGCTCGCGGCGACCGACCGTCGTACGGCCACCGAGCTGCTCTGGACCGCCCTGGCCGACGCCTCCGCCGACGGCTCGGTCCAGCAGGTGCACCACGTGACCGCGGCCAACGAGTGGGCCGTCGACGTCGCCATGGCGGCCCGGATGGAGGCGACCACCTCGGGGTACCTCGCGGTGCGCGGGATGCGGCCGCCGGCGCCGTACCTGCCCAACGGCGCGCTGCTGTGAGCCGGGGCCGCCCTCGCCCGGCCTAGGATGGCGCTATGACGACCGTCGACCTCCCGCTGCTGCCGCTGGGGCGCGGCGTCGACCTCTCCGCCGAGCGTGGCGTCGAGTGCCCCGGCGACCTCCCGCCGGCCTCGGACCCCGACCTGGTCGAGCGCGCCCGCGCCGCCAAGGCCACGCTGGGCGACCGGGTCTTCGTGCTCGGCCACCACTACCAGCGCGACGAGGTCATCGAGTTCGCCGACGTCACCGGCGACTCCTTCAAGCTGGCCAAGGACGCAGCGGCCCGCCCGGAGGCCGAGTTCATCGTCTTCTGCGGCGTGCACTTCATGGCCGAGTCCGCCGACATCCTCACCGGGCCCGAGCAGCAGGTGGTCCTGCCCGACCTGGCCGCCGGCTGCTCGATGGCCGACATGGCGCGGCTGACCCAGGTCGAGGACGCCTGGGACGCGCTGGCCGACGCCGGCGTCGGCGACCAGGTCGTCCCGGTGACCTACATGAACTCCTCGGCCGACATCAAGGCCTTCTGCGGGCGCCACGGCGGGGTCGTCTGCACCTCCTCCAACGCCGAGACCGCCCTGGAGTGGGCGTTCGCCCAGAAGCCTCCTGCCGGCCCCGACGGCACGGGCGGCGGCAAGGTGCTGTTCTTCCCCGACCAGCACCTCGGCCGCAACACCGCGGTGCTGAAGCTGGGGATGTCGCTGGACGACTGCGTGGTCTGGGACCCCCGGCTGCCCCAGGGCGGGCTGAGCACCGAGCAGCTGCGCGACGCCCGGATGATCCTGTGGAAGGGCCACTGCTCGGTCCACGGCCGCTTCAGCGCCGAGGTGGTCGACAGCCTGCGCGCGACCGTGCCGGACGTGAAGATCCTGGTGCACCCCGAGTGCACGCACGATGTCGTGCTGAAGGCCGACCTGGTCGGCTCGACGGAGTTCATCATCGACACCGTCCGGGCGGCCCCGCCCGGGTCGAGCTGGGCCATCGGCACCGAGCTGAACCTGGTCAAGCGGCTCGCGCGGGAGCACCCCGAGCAGAAGATCGCCTTCCTCGACAAGACCGTCTGCTACTGCTCGACGATGAACCGGATCGACCTGCCCCACCTCGTGTGGGCGCTCGAGTCGCTGGTGGCCGGGACGGTCGTCAACCGGATCGACGTCGACGACGCCACCGAGCGCGACGCCCTGGTCGCGCTCCGCCGGATGCTCGACCTGCCGGGGCGCACCGCCAAGGACTGACGCCCGAGGACCGGCCTCGTCCCGGTCCGGTTCAGGCCGGGCGGTCGGCGGCGCTGCGGCCGGTCGGCAGCTCCACCCGCGCCACGGCGCCGTTCCCGGCGCGCGGGTGCAGCGCGATCCGGCCGCCGTGGGCCTCGACGATCCGCCGGCACGTCGCGAGCCCGATGCCGCTGCCCGGGACGTCGTGGGCGCCGCGCTGCAGCGGCACGAAGACGCGCTCGACGTCCTCGAGGGCGATGCCGCGTCCGTTGTCCCGCACCTCCAGCAGCCACCGGTGGTCGACCAGGCCCCCGTCGATCTCGACATGCAGGGGCCGGTCCGGGGACCGGTAGGCCAGCGAGTTCGTGAGGAGGTTCTGCAGCAGGGACCGCAGCTGGGTGCGGTCGCCGCACACGACCGGCAGGGGCCCGACGACGACCTCGGCACCGTCGAGGCGGACGCGGACGTCCTCGAGGACCTCGTCGAGGACCTCCGCCAGGTCGACGTCCTGGTGCAGCTCGGACCCGCCGACCTGCGCGAAGGCCAGGACGTCGTCGACGAGGGCGCTCATCCGTCCCGCGGCGTCGCCGGCCTTGCCGGCCAGCCACTCCAGCTCTTCCTTGCTCCCCGCTCCCCCGGCCAGCTGCTCCCGGATCAGCTCGAGGGAGAGCGACACGCTGGACAGGGGCGTCTTGAGGTCGTGGCTGACCTGGCCCGCGAACGCGGCAAGCCGGTCGTGCGAGGTGAGCAGCTCGGCGCGCATCGCCTCGCCGTGCTCGAGGGCGTGGACCAGCTCGCGGTTGCGCAGCGCGAGCTCCAGCACGTCCATCACCCGGTCGGCGACGACGCCGAGCGAACCCACCTCGGAACCCTCGATCTCCTCGAGGGTGCGGGGTCGCTGGTCGAACACGCACAGCCGTCCGACCACCAGGCCGGACGCGGTCGTCAGCGGGTGGGAGGCGTAGAAGCGGATGAGACCGAGCCGCCCGGTGACGAAGGGGTTGTCGGCGAAGCGCGGGTCGAGCCGGGCGTCCGGGACCACGACCGTCTCCTGCTGGTGGCGCACCACGTGGCACATGGAGTCTTCCAGCGCGCAGGCGGCGGGGTCCATGCCGTGCGCGGCGACCTGACGCTGCTCGGTGCGGGTGAAGAAGTTGATCTGCGCGAGCGGGACCTGGCAGATCCGCGCGGTGAGGTCGACGACCGCCTGCAGCTGCTGGGTCGGGGGCGCGGCGAGGTCCCCGAGGTCGGTCACCATGTCGACCCACACCTGTTCTGCGGTCATCGGCACAGCTCCGTCCCAGGTGGGCCTGACGTGGCCCGTCCTACCGGCGAGATCCTAGTGGCCGCCGGTGCGCTGCCGGGTGAGAAGCCGGGTGGGCTGCCGAGCACGGTCGCGTCTCACAGGCCCGGGGCGCCCCAGACGGCCAACCAGCGCGAGCGCTCCTCCTCGAGCGGCAGGTCGTTCTCCACGGCGTCGCGGACCTGGATCTCCATCAGCGTGTCGCGCACCTGCGCGCCGCGCGCCGAGCCCGTCGTGGGCTGGGGCGCGAACGGGTAGAAGGTGCCCTGCTTGTAGAGGTAGACCAGGCCGACCCGGCGTCCGGTGACGTCGGCGAAGACCACCAGCGAGCACAGCAGCCCGGGGCCGAACCCGGCGTCGCCCAGCGTGCTGTTGACCGCGTGCAGGTCGGTGCAGAGACCGCTGGTGTCGCTCGGGTCGTGGGTGACGGTGAGCCAGGTGAAGCCGAAGTCGTCGACGGTGACCTCGACGTCGGGCGCCTCCGGCGCGGAGCCGAGGAGCGCCACGGCCTCCTGCTGGGTCTGCGCGAACCCGGCGCCCGAGGCGGCGCGGTAGCAGACCGAGCCGATGCCGGTCGGGACCAGGCCGAGCCCGGCCTCCAGGGTCAGCGCGGCGCTCGGCACCGCGAACAGCGAGTCCAGGCGCGGGGCCGCCGGCTGCGACCGCCCCATGATCGAGCTCCAGAACCCCATCAGGCGGCGCTCACAGAGTGGTCCGGCCGAGCTCGGTCTGGATGCGCGCGAGCTGCTCGAGGCGCTGCTCGAGGCTGGGGTGGGTCGAGGTCAGCGTCGACAGCGAGACGCCCTTGACGGCCGGGGCGATGAAGAACGCGTTCATGGCCTGGCTGGCACGCAGGTCCTTCTGGGGCACCGAGTCCATCCCGCTGCTGATCTTCTGCAGCGCCGAGGCCAGCGCCTGGGGCTTCATCGTGAGGTACGCCCCGGCGCGGTCGGCGGACAGCTCGCGGTAGCGGGAGAGGATCTTGAGCAGCAGGAAGCTGACCGCGTAGGTCACCAGGCTGACCACCAGCACGACCAGCCAGATCGGCAGCCCCGAGTTGTTGTCGCGGCTGCGCCCGCCGAACAGGGCGCCGTACTGCGCCCCCTGGGTCAGCATGCCGGCGACGATGCCGGCCGAGGACGCCACCGTCATCACCAGGACGTCGCGGTGCGCGACGTGGGCCAGCTCGTGGGCCAGCACGCCCTCGAGCTCCTCGGCCGTGAGCCGTCCCATGATGCCGGTCGTCACGACCACCACGGACCGCTCCGGCGAGCGCCCGGTCGCGAAGGCGTTCGGCAGCGGGGTGTCGGCGATGCCGACCCGGGGCTTGGGCATGTCGGCCAGGGCGCAGAGCCGGTCGATCATGCCGTGCAGCTCGGGTGCCTGCTCGGGGGTGACCTCGCGGGCCCGCATCGCCTTCATGGCGACCTTGTCGGAGGAGTACCACTGGTACCAGGCGACGCCGATGCCGGCCAGGCCGATCAGGATCGCGATGCCCGGGCCGCCGGACCGGCCGAAGATCACCATCAGGATCGCGATCAGGCCCACAAACAGGGCGCCGAGGAGGAACAGGACCAGCGTCATCCGGGCCGTGAGGCCCGAGTCGCCGACGAACCGGGTGCGTGCCATGGACCCAGTCTCCCCTGTCTTCCCAAGAGAGAGGTGAGAACCCCGGCCGGACGTACGGCCGGGGTCGTCAGCCGGGGATGAGCCCCTCGTCGCCGAGCAGGTCGCGGACCTGGGCGATGTCGGCGTCGGCCGGCGGCAGGATCAGGTCGGACTCGTCGAGCGAGTCCAGCTCGTGCGGCACCCCGACGGTCCGCACGCCGTCGAGCAGCGCCGCCAGGGCGGCCTCGAAGGCGGTCTCGTCGCCGACCTCGACGGCCCGCTCGACCGCGCCGTCGAGGTCGTTGAGCCGGTCGAGGGCGGCGTCGGCGACGTCGTACTGGCCCTCGCCCAGGATCCGGACGATCACGACCGACCCTCCTGGCCCGGCTCGGTCGACCGCTCGGCCTCGGGGGCGAGGGCGTCGTCGGTGCCGCCACCCTGGTTCAGGGCGTCGGGCTGCTGGGGTGCGGACACGCCCTTGAGGCGGGCCAGCTCCAGCTCCACGTCGGACTGCGAGCTCATCTGCTCGAGCTCGCGGGCGATGTCGTCACCGCGGTTGGTCGACGAGGCGTCGTCGAGGGCGCCCGAGGCGATCAGCTCGTCGATCGCACCGGCGCGGGCCTGCATCGTCGCCGTCTTGTCCTCGGCGCGCTGGATGGCCATGCCCACGTCGCCCATCTCCTCGCCGATGCCCGACATGGCCTCGCCGATCCGGGTCTGCGCCTCGGCGGCGGTGTAGTTGGCCTTGATCGTCTCCTTGCGGGTGCGGAAGGACTCGACCTTGGCCTGCAGCCGCTGCTGGGCCAGGACGAGCTTCTCCTCCTCGCCCTGCAGGTTGGCGTGCTGCACGCGGAGGTCCTCGACCTGCCCGACGACGGCGGACTTGCGGGTCAGCGCCTCGCGGGCGAGGTCCTCGCGGCCCATCCCGATCGCCTTCTCGGCCTGCGCCTGGAGCTTGTCGACCTGCTGCTGGAGCTGGTTCATCTGCAGCTCGACGCGCTTGCGGCTGGTGGCGACGTCGGCCACCCCGCGGCGTACCTTGGTCAGCAGCTCGGTCTGGCGCTGGTAGCTGTAGTCCAGCGTCTCGCGGGGGTCCTCGGCCCGGTCCATGGCCGAGTTGGCCTTCGAGCGGAAGATCAGGCTCATGCGCTTCATCAGGCTCACGACGTCGGGCTCTCTCTCAGTGCGGCGACTTGCGGGGTCGGCTTGCGTGTCGGCGAGGGGTGCCCGACGCCCTCACCCTACGGCGCAGCGGCAACCGGTGCGAGAGGACCGCGCGGCCCGACCGGTAGGCTGACAGTCCGGACGAGACGTCCGCCGACCACCCCTGACACCTGCTGAGGCCCCTGTTGTTCCGACGTCGCAACGACACCGACACCGCCGTCGCGGGCAGCCCCGCGGCGCCCGCCGACGGCAGCACCGTCATCACCACGGGCAAGGGGCGTCCCACGCCGACCCGTCGTGAGGCCGAGGCCGCCGCGAAGGCGCGCGCCAAGGCACCCCGCACCCGCAAGGAGCAGGCCGCCGCCAAGCGCCGCGTGCGCGCCGACGAGGCGCAGAAGGTGCGCACGGCGATGAAGACCGGCGACGAGCGGCACCTGCTGCCCCGCGACAAGGGCCCGGTGCGCCGGTTCGTGCGGGACTACGTCGACCACCGGTTCTCGTTCCTGGAGATCGTGCTGCCGCTGGTCCTGGTGACCACCGTGCTCACCTACTCCGGCAGCCCCGCCCTGGTCCGGATCGGCAGCACGGTGATGGTGGCCGTGCTCGCGCTGATCGTGATGGACGTGCTGACCCTGCGCTTCCGCCTGCGCCGCGAGCTGGCGAAGCGGTTCGAGGGCGAGTCGGTCAAGGGCACCACCTGGTACGCCGTGAGCCGCTCGATGCAGATGCGCTTCATGCGGCTGCCGAAGAGCCAGGTCAAGATCGGCGAGAAGCTCCCCGAGCGCTACCGCTGACCCGCTGGCCCGTCGTCGGGCCGCGCAACCGGGCGATCGACGCCACGACCGACCGGACTAGGTGGGCATTTCCCGGGGTTCGCGCGCCTTGCAAGGCACGCGAACCCCGGGAATCCCCGCCCGAGCGGGGACTCCCGGGGCCGCTGGTGCTGCTGGGGCCCGGTCGGCTCAGCCGAAGTCGCGGGTGGCCGGCGACGTGGTCTTCGCCGGGTCCTTCTCCGGCACGTCGCCCAGCGCCTCGTCGATCGCCGCCAGCGCGTCGGCGTCGAGGGTGACCCCGGCGGCCTTGACGTTCTCGGTCACCTGCTCGGGACGGCTGGCGCCGATGATGGCCGAGGAGACGTTCGGGTTCTGCAGCACCCACGCCACCGCGAGCTGAGCCAGGCTGAGGCCGGCCTCGTCGGCGACCGGCTGCAGCGCCTGGACCCGGGTGAGCACGTCGTCGTCGAGGAAGCGCTTGATCATGTCGGCGCCGCCCTTCTCGTCGGTGGCCCGCGACCCGGCCGGCAGCTCCGCGCCCGGCTTGTACTTGCCGGTCAGCACGCCCTGCGCGATCGGCGACCAGACGATCTGGCCGATGCCGAGCTCCTCGCAGGTCGGGACGACCTCGGACTCGATGACGCGCCACAGCATGTTGTACTGCGGCTGGTTCGAGACCAGCGGGATCCGCAGCTCGCGGGCCAGGGCGTGCGCCTCGCGAATCTCCTCCGCGCGCCACTCCGAGACGCCGATGTAGAGCGCCTTGCCGCTGTGGACGACGTCGGCGAAGGCCTCCATCGTCTCCTCGAGCGGGGTCTCGTGGTCGTAGCGGTGGGCCTGGTAGAGGTCGACGTGGTCGGTGCCGAGGCGTCGCAGCGAGCCCTCGATGGACTCGGTGATGTGCTTGCGGGACAGGCCGTGGTCGTTGTGGGCGCCCGGGCCGGTCGGGAAGTAGACCTTCGTGAAAATCTCCAGGCCCTCCCGACGCTGGTCCTTGAGCGCCTTGCCCAGCACGGTCTCCGCCGCGGTGTTGGCGTAGACGTCGGCGGTGTCGAAGGTCGTGATGCCCTCCTCCAGCGCCTGGCGCACGCAGGCCAGTGCGGCGTCCTCCTCGACCTGCGAGCCGTGCGTCAGCCAGTTCCCGTACGAGACGGCCGAGACCTTCAGGCCGCTCCTGCCCAGATTACGAATCTCCATGGGCCCGAACCTACGCACGTCGCGCCCACCCTTGTGTCCCCCCACGACCCGACCGAGGCGTGTCCGGCGCCGGGCTGCGACGATGCCCGCATGGCTGCCCAGGGTTCCGGTCCGACCGCCGACGTCTCCGTACGCGTGGCCTGGGCCGACGACGCCGCGGCCGTGGCCCGCGTCCAGGTGGCCTCGTGGCCCGAGCAGTACGCCGGTCTCGTCGACCCCGCCGACGTCCCGTCCGGCCCCGAGGTGGAGGAGCGCGCCGCCGAGGTGTGGCGCACCTCGATGGTGAAGCCGGGCGACGCCCGCAACCGCGTGCTGGTCGCGCTGGAGCGCAACCGCGTCGTCGGGTTCGCGGTGACCGCCCCCGGCGCCGACCCCGACTGCGACCCGGTCGCGGACGGCGAGCTGCTCGAGATCTGCGTGGCACCCGCCGACCGCCGTCTCGGACACGGCTCCCGGCTCCTCCAGGCCGCGGCCGACACCCTCGTCGCCGATCGCTTCACCCGCGCCGTGACCTGGCTGCGTGCCGAGGACGACGTCCGCCGCCGCTTCCTCACCGAGGCCGGATGGGCGCCGGACCAGGCCCACCGCGAGCTCGAGGGCCCCGGCGGCGTGCGCGCCAAGCAGGTACGCCTGCACACCGCCCTGGCCTGACCAGGTGTCCGCGCTCGCCCCCGACCAGCGTCGAGCGGTGCTGCGCCAGGCGCTCGGCGTCGGGGTCGCCACCGGGGCGTACGGCGTCTCGTTCGGCGCGGTCAGCGTGGCGGCCGGGCTGACGGTCGCGCAGACCTGCGCCCTGTCCCTGCTGATGTTCACCGGCGCCTCCCAGTTCGCGCTGGTGGGCGTCCTCGCCGCGGGCGGCTCCCCGCTCGCGGGCGCGGCGACCGCGGTGCTGATCGGCTCCCGCAACACGTTCTACGGCGTCCGGATGGGCGCGCTGCTCGGGTGGCGCGGGGCCCGGAGGGCGGCCGCTGCCCACGTGCTGATCGACGAGTCCACGGCGGTCGGCCTGGCGCACGCGTCGCCGCAGGCCGCGGCCCGGCTCGGGTTCGCCGCCACCGGCCTGTCGGTGCTGGTGCTCTGGAACGCAGCGACGCTGGCCGGGGCGCTGGCGGGCTCGGCGCTCGGCGACCCGCGGCGCCTCGGTCTCGACGCCGCCGTCGGCGCCGCCTTCCTGGCCCTGGTCTGGCCCCAGGTGCGCGGGCGGCGGGCACTCGGGGTCGCGGTCGGTGCTGCGGCGCTGGCTCTCGTGCTCGTCCCGGCCACCCCGGCCGGGGTGCCGGTGCTCGCAGCCGTCGGCGTCGCTGTCCTGGCCGGACTGCTGCGGGCGCGTGGAGGGGCGACGTGAGCGCGGCGGTGGCGACGTGGCTGGCGGTCCTCGGCGCCTCCCTCGGCTGCTACCTGCTGAAGCTGCTCGGGCTGTCCGTGCCGGCGTCACTGCTGGCGCACCCGGTGGTGGCGCGGACCGCCCTGCTGCTCCCGGTCGCGCTGCTCTCGGCCCTGGTGGCCGTCCAGGTGCTGGGCGGCACCGGCACGCTCGTCGTGGACGCCCGGCTCCCGGCGCTCGCCCTGGCGGCGCTGCTGCTGTGGCGCGGGGCGCCGTTCCTCGTCGTCGTGGTCTCGGCGGCCGCCCTGGCCGCCGTGCTGCGGCTGCTGGGCTGACCCCCGCCGCGCGGGCCCGGCGTCCGAGCGGCCCGACCCGGGACCTGTAACGCTGCGTTACTTCATCTCGTGCAGCACCACGACGCCGCGGATTCAGATGGTCGTAGCAACACCTGAGCAGAGGTGTTGTAGATGGCGAAGCGTTACGTCTCCTACGAAGAGCGCGATGAGTTCTTCGAGTTGTTGTGTTCGGGCCTGTCATTAGACGCGGCTCCCTCAACATGCGCACACCAGCCCAAGAGCTGGACCAGCTCCTGACAACCCCGTCAGCAGCCTGACCCCGTTGCTACGACCGATGGACCCCGCCCGCCGCACCAGATGAAGTAACAGAGCGTTACAGGTGCCCGCCGCCTGCCGTCTGTCGCCCGCCGCCCGACAGCCACCCCGGATCGGACGCGGACGAGGCCCGCCCCCCGGTTCGGGGTGCGGGCCTCGTACGGCTGGTGGTGCGTGGTTCAGACGCTGACCGAGCCCAGGATCTGCTGGACCTCCTGGGGCGTCCGGGCGGCCTCGAGCCGGGCCACCTGGGCCTCGTCGAGGAACACCTCGGCGATCTTGCCCAGGAGCTTCAGGTGGTCGTCCCCGGCGCCGGCCACGCCGATGACGAAGGTGACGTCCTTGCCCTTCCACTGGATCCCCTGCGGGTAGCGGACGAACGACAGCGCCGTGCGGTGGATGGCCGACTTGGCCTCGTTGGTGCCGTGCGGCAGCGCGAGCCGGTTGCCCATGTAGGTCGACACCGACGTCTCCCGCTCGTGCATCGCGTCGGCGTAGGCCTGGTCGACCGCACCGGTGGACACCAGGAGCTCACCGGCCTGCGTGATGGCCTCGTCGCGGGTCGAGCCGCGGCCGTCGAGCACGATCGCCTCGGTGGCGAGCAGCCCGTCGCCGGCACCGCCCGCGGCGGCCTCCGGCGTACCGCTGCCCGCGGTCGGCCCGGCACCGGCCATGGCCGGCTCCCGGTCCGGGGCGTTGGTCTGCTGCAGCAGCTCGACGATCTCGTCGTAGCGCGGGCTGGCCATGAAGTTGTCGACCGAGACGTGCGTGGCCGACGGGGTGCGCTGCCGGGCCCGGGCCGTGAGGTCCTGGTGGGTGACCACCAGGTCGGCGTCGTCCTTCAGGTTCGAGATGGCCTTGTTCACGACGGTGACGTCGGTGAACCCGGCGCCCTGCACCTTCTTGCGGAGCACCGAGGCACCCATCGCCGACGAGCCCATCCCGGCGTCGCAGGCGAAGACGATCGAGCGGATCGCGCCGGTGCGCTCCGCGGCGGCCCCCGTCAGGTTGCCCGCGATCGACGACTTCTTGCCCTTGCGGGCCTCCATCGCGGCGGTGGCGGCGCTCAGGTCGCCGTCGTCCCCGGAGCGGTCCAGCTTCAGCAGGAACGCCGCGACCAGGAAGGAGACGCCCGCGGCAGCCACGACGGACGCGGTGACCCCGAGCAGGCTGCTCGGGGGGGCGGCCGCCCACACCGCGATGATCGAGCCGGGCGAGGCCGGCGAGCGGAGGCCCGAGCCAAAGACCAGGTTGGTGGCGATACCGGCCATGCCGCCGGCGATGACGGCCAGGATCAGCTTCGGCTTGGCCAGGACGTAGGGGAAGTAGATCTCGTGGATGCCGCCGACGAACTGGATCACGATCGCGCCCGGGGCGGAGGCCTTGGCCGCGCCCTTGCCGAAGAAGGTGAAGGCCAGCAGGAGGCCGAGGCCCGGACCCGGGTTCGCCTCGAGCAGGAAGAGGATGGACTGGCCGGCGTCCTGCGCCTCGGTCGTGCCGAGCGGCGTGAGGATGCCCTGGTTGACGGCGTTGTTGAGGAAGAGGACCTTGGCCGGCTCGATGAAGATCGAGGTCAGCGGGAGCAGGTTGTTGCTGACCAGCAGGTCGATGACCTTCGACGCGCCGGTGCTGAAGGCCTCGACCGCGGGGCCGGCCACGACGAAGCCGACGATGGCCAGGATGCCGCCCCAGATGCCGGCGGAGAAGTTGTTGACCAGCATCTCGAAGCCGGGCCGGATCTTGTGCGACCACAGCGCGTCCAGCTTCTTCATCGACCAGCCACCGAGGGGGCCCATGATCATGGCGCCGAGGAACATCGGCACGCCGGCGCCGGCGATCGCACCCATCGTCGCGATGGCGCCGACCACGCCGCCACGCAGGTTGTCGTCGTACATCATCCGGCCGCCGGTGTAGCCGATCAGCAGCGGCAGCAGGTAGGTGATCATCACGCCGACGATCCCGGTGCTCTCGAGCCCCTCGGGAGCGTAGGCGCCCCAGCCGCCGATCTTCTCGACGAGCCCGTAGCTGCCGGAGTACCCGAGGGCGTCGCCGATCAGGGTGATCCACCCGGTCTCGATGAACAGGGCCGTGATCAGGCCCCACGCGATGAAGGCCCCGATGTTCGGCAGGACCATGTTGGACAGGAACGTGCCGAAGCGCTGGACGCGCAGCCGCACGCCGCCGCCGCCCCCGCCGTTCTCCGATGGTGACTCAGCCGCGTGGTACGGGCTCGCGCTCGTGGTGGTGGCCATCCCAGACCCCTCCTGCTAGGGCCGGCCGAGGCCGGCATCGACCGATCCGGGACGCGCTGTGACTACGGTCACGGATGTGTGAATGCCTTTGTAATACACGTCACGACCGCGGTCAAGGGTTCCAATGCCACACGAACGGGAATCACAACAACGCAACCGGGTATCGGAATCCGGCGACCACGCCGATACAGTGACTGGCGACACACCCACTGCACCAGGAGGACAGATGAAGGCCCTGCGTTTCTACGCCCCCGAGGACATCCGGCTCGAGGACGTGCCGGAGCCCGAGTGCGGCCCGGACGAGGTCAAGCTGCGCGTGCGCAACTGCTCGACCTGCGGGACCGACGTCAAGATCCTGCACAACGGCCACCAGAACCTCACTCCCCCGCGCACGATCGGCCACGAGATCGCCGGCGAGGTCGTCGAGGTCGGCGCCGACGTCAACGCGACCTACGGCTCGTCCTGGGAGGTCGGCGACCGGGCCCAGGTGATCGCAGCCGTCCCCTGCGGCGACTGCCACGAGTGCCGCAAGGGCTGGATGGCGGTCTGCCAGAACCAGACCTCGGTCGGCTACCAGTACGACGGCGGCTTCGCCGAGTTCATGATCGTGCCGAAGCAGGTGCTCAAGGTCGACGGCCTGAACCGGATCCCCGACAACGTCGGCTTCGACGAGGCCTCCGCGGCCGAGCCCTTCGCCTGCGCGATCAACGCCCAGGAGCTGCTCGGCATCGAGGAGGGCGACACGGTCGTCGTCTTCGGCGCCGGTCCGATCGGCTGCATGCACATCCGCATCGCCCGCGGCGTCCACAAGGCCGGCCCGGTCTACCTCGTCGACGTCAACGCCGAGCGGCTGAAGATGTCGGCCGACGCGGTCTCGCCCGAGGAGACCATCAACGGGGCCGAGGTCGACGTGGTCGAGCGCGTCATGGAGCTGACCGGCGGCCGCGGCGCGGACGTCGTGATCACCGCGACCGCTGCCAACGTCACCCAGGAGCAGGCCATCGCGATGGCGGCCCGCAACGGTCGGATCTCGTTCTTCGGCGGGCTGCCGAAGACCGACCCGACGATCACCTGCGACTCCAACGTCGTGCACTACCGCCAGCTCCACATCCACGGCGCCAACGGCTCCGCGCCCGAGCACAACAAGCGGGCGCTGGAGTACATCTCGACCGGCCAGGTCCCGGTCAAGGACCTGATCACCGAGCACATCCCGCTCGAGCGGGCGCTGGACGCGTTCGGCATCGTCCAGCGGGGCGAGGCCATCAAGGTGACCATCGAGCCCTGAGCGACACCAGCACCACCACGCACGAGACGGACGCCGGCACTCCCCCGAGTGCCGGCATCCGTCGTTCTGTGAGGGCCTCGTCGGCCCGGTCCGGGCTCAGCCCACGCCCACCGCGCTCCACGCGGCACCGACGGCGGCCCGCTCGGCGCTGCCGGCGCCGTACAGGTCGGAGGCGGCCTGGAGGGTGGTCGTCCGCGCCCCGGCGTAGTCCGTGCCCGAGGTCATGTAGACCGACAGCGCCCGGAACCAGATCCGCTGCGCGGCGTCCCGACCGATGCCGGCCGGCGTGGAGCCGTCGCAGGTCGTCGAGGAGTGCGCGACGCCGTTGATCTGCTTGGCCCCGGAGCCCTCGGCCAGCAGGTAGAAGAAGTGGTTGCCCACGCCCGAGGAGTAGTGCACGTCGAGGTTCTTGGTGTTCGCCGAGTAGCAGTTCGGCGAGCTGCCGTCGGAGATCGGGTCGTCCATCCGGCGCAGGCCCTCGCCGCGGGCCAGGTCGAACTCCTCGCCGATCAGGTAGTCGCCCGGGTCCTCGGCGTTGGCGGCGTAGAACTCGACCATCGTGCCGAAGATGTCCGAGGTGGACTCGTTGAGGCCGCCGGACTCCCCGGAGTAGGTGAGGTTCGCGGTGTTCTCGGTGACGCCGTGCGTCATCTCGTGCCCGGCGACGTCGAGCGAGACCAGCGGTCCGTAGCTCTGGCCGTCGCCGTCGCCGTAGGTCATCTTCTCGCCGTCCCAGAAGGCGTTGACGTAGTTCTTGCCGTAGTGCACCCGGTTGAACGAGCCCGTGCCGTCCCCGAAGATGCCCTCGCGGTCGTGGACGTCGAGGAAGTAGTCCCAGGTGGTGTCGGTGCCGTGCTGGGCGTCGACCGCGGCGGACTGGCGGTCGGCCGTGGTCCCGTCACCGAAGACGGTGTCGGGGCTCGTCACGACGGGCCCGGTCGCGCACCTGCGACCCAAGAGCGAGCACACCGAGGAGTCGGTCGCGTTGCCCACGTCGATCGTGTAGGTGCCGCCGCGGCTCTGGTCGCGCAGCTCGAAGCCCCCGCCGGTCGCGGTCACGTCGAGCGGGACGGAGCCGGAGTACAGCGAGCGGCCGTCGCCGTCGACGGTCTGCACGTGGTCCTCGCTGCGCAGCACCGCGCCGGTGACGGCGTCGACCGACGTCGTGGTCCGGCTCGGGGTGCCGTCGGCGTGCCGTCCGGTGGCGGTGACCTCCCAGGCCAGGCGCGGGGACGGGCCGTACGCCTCGACGACCAGCTCGGGGCTGCCCTGGGTGGCGAACCCGCTGACGCCCTTGCTCAGGGCCGCGGCGCCCAGCACCCGCCGAGCGGCTGTCGCGGCCGCCACCTGCGGGTCGGTGTCCAGCGCGAGGTCGTCCTCGAGGGTCTGGCTCACGCCGTCCCAGGCCGCCCCCGGGCCCTGGTGCACCACGACGTCCCCGCCGCGCACCGGCAGCCCGGCGTAGGTGCGCTCCAGGCGCACGTGGCTGGTGCCGTCCTCGTCGACCACGGTGTCGGTGGCCCGCAGCTCCTGCGCACCCGCTGCCCGCGCCGCGTCGCCCGGCACCCGCGCGGCGCCGGGGTGGGCGGCCAGCGCGGCGACGGCGGAGCGTACGAGCGCCTCGTCGGTGGGTGCAGCCGCGGCGGCCGCGGCGGCGGACGGGGCCGCGGGTGCCGCGGAGGCGGGGAGCACGGACAGGCCCAGGGCACTGGTCGCGGCGACGGCGGCAGCGGCGAGACCGAGCGAGCGGGAGGTGGTGGTGCGCATGGCAGACCCTTCGGCAGACGGCGACGCCCGGACGGACGACGCCTTGACCTCGACCATGTCAAGATCCGCCGCTCCACCCCAGGGTTGCGGCGGCCCACAGTTGTGCACTGCAACGACCTGCAGAGTTCTGCAGCAAGCGGCGAGCGCCGGCCCCCGGTGGTCGAGGAGGCAGCGCCAGCCCCCGGTGGTCGAGGAGCGAGCGCCAGCGAGCGTCACGAGACCAGGCAAGCCGTGGTCGAGGAGCGGGGCCAGCCCCGGTGGTCGAGGAGCGAGCGCCAGCGAGCGTCACGAGACCGCTCGCGACGGGTCGATGTTTGATCTGCACGCACCAGGTGGAGGCAGATCACCCATCGACCGCGGCAGCCGTGATCGGGCGTGCCGGTGCCCCCGGTGGGCGTGCACGGTCCGGCGGTACCGGGGTGCTGCTGCGGGTGGTTGGTCAGCCGGGCGGGCCTGTGTCGGGAAGGGGTCTCGTGACGCTCGCTTCGCTCGCTCCTCGACCACCGGGGCTAGCGCTCGCTCCTCGACCACCGGCGTCGTGAGGTCTCGTGACGCTCGCTTCGCTCGCTCCTCGACCACCGGTGCTGACGCTCGCTCTCCGACCACCGGCGTGGTGCGGGTCTCGTGACGCTCGCTGCGCTCGCTCCTCGACCACCGGGGCTGACGCTCGCTCCTCGACCACCGGGGCTGACGCTGGCTCCTCGACCACCGGGGCTGACGTTCGCTCCCTGACCACCGGGCCCGTCAGGGGAGGTCGAGCACGTGCTCCAGGCCGATGGTCAGGCCCGGGCGGTCCACGACCGCACGCACGGCCGCCACCGCACCCGGGCCGAAGGAGGCGCGGTCGTAGGAGTCGTGGCGGACCTGGAGGGTCTCCCCCAGCCCGCCGAGCAGCACCTCCTGGTGGGCGACGAGGCCGCGGAGGCGTACGGAGTGGACCGGGACGCCGGAGACGTCCGCACCGCGGGCGCCGCGTAGCGCGGAGGTGGTGGCGTCGGGAGCGGGGCCGCACCCGGCCCGTTCCCGGGCCTGCGCCACGAGCTCGGCGGTGCGCCGGGCGGTGCCGGACGGGGCGTCTGCCTTGTCGGGGTGGTGGAGCTCGACGATCTCGACCGACTCGAAGTACGGCGCGGCCAACGTCGACAGCCGCATCATCAGGACGGCGCCGATCGAGAAGTTCGGGGCCAGCACCACGCCGAGGTCGGGCCGCTCCCCCAACCATCCGCGCAGGATCGCGACCCGGTCGTCGTCGAAACCGGTGGTGCCGACGACGGCGTGCAGCCCGTGGTCGAGGCAGAAGCGGAGGTGGTCCATCACGACGTCGGGATGGGTGACGTCGACGACGACCTGGGCACCGGTGCCGGGGCCGTCGCCCAGCAGCGTCTCCAGCGCGTCGCCACGCCCGACACGCGCCACGAGCTCCAGGCCGTCCGCACCCGCCACGGCGTCGACGATCGCCGTCCCGAGACGCCCGTGGGCCCCCAGCACACCCACGCGCAGGGGGGCCGCGGACCGGCCGGGCACCGGGTCGTGCGGGAGGTTCTCCGAGGTCACGGGGGTCGTTGCTGCCACGCCCGTCAACCTAGCGCCCGGCGTTCTGGCAGGCTGTGGCCCATGGTGGTGGACCAGATCCCGGCGCGCATCCGGTGGGCGGTGGACCTCGTCGACATCAAGCCCGACGACAAGGTCCTCGAGATCGGTTGCGGTCCGGGCGCGGCGGCGGAGCTGATCTGCAGCCGGCTCGAGCCCGGCCAGGGCCGGCTCTTCGCGATCGACCGCTCGGAGTCCGGCGTCGACCGCACCAAGCGCCGCAACGCCGCCGCCATCGAGGACAAGCGGCTCACCGTCCGCCAGATCGACCTCGCGACCCTGCGGGTGCCGGTCAAGCGGCTCAGCAAGGTCTTCGCCTTCAACGTCAACCTGTTCTGGGTGCGCGAGTGCGTCGACGAGGTCGCGCTGCTGCACGACCGGCTCCGCCCCGGCGGCGTCGTCGGGCTGTTCTACGACGCCGCCCGGGACGACCAGGTGCCCGAGATGATCGCGCGGGCCGGCGCCTCCCTGGAGAAGGGCGGCTTCCGCGTCTCCGCGCTGAAGAGCCAGCAGCTCCCCGTGGTCGGGATCATCGGCCGGCGCTGAGCCCGCCGACGACCCCGCCCGCCCGACGACTCAGCGGGGCCCGACGACCGCGAGCACCTCGGGGCGTACGAGCACCTGTGCCGCGACCCGCTGGACGTCCTCCAGCGTGACCGACGCGACCCGCTCGAGCACGTCGTCCACCCCGAGCAGCTCGTGGTGGACCAGCTCGGACTTGCCGAGGCGGTGCATCCGAGACGCCGGGTCCTCGAGACCGAGCACCAGTCCCCCGCGCAGCTGCCCCTGCCCCAGCGCCAGCTCGGCGGCGTCGAGGCCGTCGGCAGCGACCTTCGCCAGCTCCCCACGCACGGTCGCCAGCACCTCGTCGAGACGGGTCGGCAGGCACCCGACGCTCACGCCCACGAGGCCGGCGTCGGCGTGGTGGGAGGAGAACGAGAACACCGAGTACGCCAGCCCGCGTCGCTCCCGGACCTCCTGGAAGAGCCGGCTCGAGGTGCCGCCGCCGAGGGCGGTGTTGAGGACGCCGAGGGCGTAGCGGTCCGGGTCGTGACGGGTCATCCCCTCCACCGCGAGCACCACGTTGGCCTGCTCGAAGGGGCGGCGCAGCCGTGCCTCACCGGGGCGGACCGGGACGACGACGTCGCCGGACCGCGGTGCCGCCGGGCTCGCCGGGGTGTCGAGGAAGCCGCCGCGCGCGAAGGCCCGTTCGACCTCGGCGACCACGTGGTCGTGGTCGAGCGCACCCGCGGCCGAGACCACCATCTGGCCGGGCCGGTAGTGCCGGGCCAGGAAGTCGGCGATGCCGTCACGGGTCTGGGCCTCGATCGAGGCCTCCGTGCCGGCGATGGAGCGCCCCAGCGGGGTGTCCGCACCGAACGCGACCTCCGAGAGCAGCTCGTGCACGACGTCGTCGGGGTCGTCCTCGTGCATCGCGATCTCGTCGAGGATGACGTCCCGCTCGGCCTCGACCTCGCGGGCCTCGAGCAACGAGCCGGTGACCATGTCACCGAGCACGTCGACCGCGAGGTCGAGGTCCTCGGCCAGCACGCGGGCGTGGAAGCAGGTGTACTCCTTCGCGGTGAAGGCGTTGAGCTCACCGCCCACGGCGTCGAGCTGCACCGAGATGTCGAGCGCCGAACGCTCCGCGGTGCCCTTGAACAGCAGGTGCTCCAGGAAGTGCGAGCTGCCGTGCTCGGCCGCGGTCTCGTCGCGCGAGCCCACCCCGACCCACACGCCCACGCTGGCCGAGCGGGCCCCGGCCATCTCCTCGGTGACCACCCGCAGTCCTGCCGGCAGCACCGTGCGTCGCACCGTCGAGGTCACCCGACCGAGCGCGTCACGCTCGGTCAGCAGGGTCTGCGTCGTCCCGGGCCGCAGCGGCGGCGACCCGCCCTCCCCGGGACCACGAGGGTCCCGGGAGGGGCGGGTCGCACGCTGCGGCGGGGTCTCCCCCACGGGCTCAGGCCTCCTCGGCCTCGGCGTCGTCCGCGCCGCCCTCGGCGGACTCGTCGACGACCGGGATCAGCGACAGCTTGCCGCGGTCGTCGATCTCGGCGATCTCGACCTGGACCTTCTGGCCCACCGACACGACGTCCTCGACGGTCTCGACGCGCTTGCCACCGGCCAGACCGCGCAGCTTGCTGATGTGCAGCAGGCCGTCCTTGCCGGGCAGCAGCGAGACGAAGGCGCCGAAGTTGGTCGTCTTCACCACGGTGCCGAGGTAGCGCTCGCCGACCTCGGGCATCGTCGGGTTGGCGATCGCGTTGACGGCCTGGCGGGCCGCCTCGGCGGCCTCGCCGTTGGTGGCACCGATGTAGATGGTGCCGTCGTCCTCGATCGACAGGCTCGCGCCGGTGTCGTCCTGGATCTGGTTGATGACCTTGCCCTTGGGCCCGATCACCTCGCCGATCTTGTCGACCGGGATGCGCACGGTGATGATGCGCGGCGCGTGCAGCGACATCTCCTCGGGCTCCGCGATCGCCTCGTTCATCACGTCGAGGATCGCCAGGCGGGCGTCCTTGGCCTGGTTCAGCGCGGCACCCAGGACCTCGGCGGGGATCCCGTCGAGCTTGGTGTCGAGCTGGAGGGCCGTGACGAACTCACGGGTGCCGGCGACCTTGAAGTCCATGTCGCCGAAGGCGTCCTCGGCACCGAGGATGTCGGTCAGCGCGACGTACTGCGTCTTGCCGTCGACCTCGCCGGAGATGAGGCCCATCGCGATGCCCGCGACGGGCGCCTTGAGCGGCACACCGGCCTGCAGCAGCGACATGGTCGAGGCGCAGACCGAGCCCATCGAGGTGGACCCGTTGGAGCCCATCGCCTCGGAGAGCTGGCGGATGGCGTACGGGAACTCCTCGCGCGAGGGCAGCACGGGCAGCAGGGCCCGACGCGCCAGGGCGCCGTGGCCGACCTCGCGGCGCTTGGGCGAGCCCACGCGACCGGTCTCGCCGGTGGAGAACGGCGGGAAGACGTACTTGTGCATGTAGCGGCGCGACTTCTCCGGCGACAGCGTGTCGAGCTTCTGCTCCAGGGTCAGCATGTTCAGCGTGGTGACACCCAGGATCTGGGTCTCGCCGCGCTCGAACAGCGCCGAGCCGTGCACGCGCGGGATGACGCCGACCTCGGAGTGCAGCGGACGGATGTCGGCCAGGCCGCGACCGTCCATGCGGATCTGGTCGCGCAGCACGCGCTCGCGCATGGAGGACTTGTTCAGCGCGCGGAACGCGGCGCCGATCTCCTTCTCGCGACCCTCGAAGTCGCCGCCGATCTTCTCGAGCAGCGCCGCCTTGATCTCGTCGGTGCGGGACTCGCGGTCCTGCTTGTCGGCGATGGTCAGCGACTGGGCGACGTCGCCCTTGACCGCGGCCTCGACCGCGGCGTAGACGTCGTCCTCGAAGTCCAGGAAGACCGGGAAGTCGGCGACCGGCTTGGCGGCCTCCTTGGCCAGCTCGGCCTGGGCCTCGCACAGCTGCTTGATGAACGGCTTCGCGGCGTCGAGGCCCTGGGCCACGATCTCCTCGGTGGGCGCCTGGGCGCCGGAGCGGACGAGCTCGAAGGTCTGCTCGGTGGCCTCGGCCTCGACCATCATGATCGCGACGTCGCCGCTCTCGGTGACGCGGCCGGCGACGACCATGTCGAACACGGCGCTCTCGAGCTGGCTGTGGGTCGGGAACGCCACCCACTGGCCGTCGATCAGGGCCACGCGGGTGCCGCCGACGGGGCCGGAGAACGGCAGGCCCGACAGCTGGGTGGACAGCGACGCGGCGTTGATGGCCAGCACGTCGTAGGGCATCTCCGGGTCGAGCGCCATGACGGTGATGACGACCTGGACCTCGGTGCGCAGGCCCTTCTTGAAGGTCGGGCGCAGCGGGCGGTCGATCAGGCGGCAGGTGAGGATCGCGTCCTCACCGGGACGACCCTCGCTGCGGAAGAACGAGCCGGGGATCTGCCCGACGGCGTACATCCGCTCCTCCACGTCGATCGTGAGGGGGAAGAAGTCGAGGTGGTCCTTGGGGTGCTTGCCGGCGGTCGTCGCCGACAGCAGCATGGTCTCGTCGTCGAGGTAGGCGGTCACCGAGCCGGCGGCCTGGCGGGCCAGCAGCCCGGTCTCGAACTTGACGGTGCGGCGGCCGTGCTTGCCGTTGTCGATCACGGTCTCGACGGCCGAGATGGTGGGCTCTGCGTAGGTCATGTGTCTGGTGGTTCCTCACTGTTCGCGGAGCGGCCGCGGGCGTCCGCCCGAAACGGGGCGGGACCTCGTCCTTCGAGGTGGCCGGTCTTCGATCGAGACCGCAGGCGGCCCGCGCGGGGCGGGGTCCTGCTGGTCACTACCGAGGACCGGGCCCGGTCGGCTCGGGGCCGCTCCTGGACTTGTCGCTGGTCGTGCGGTTCGTACGGGTGCTGCTCGCGGTGTGCGCGTAACGCACGGAAGGGCCCACCGAGGTGGGCCCTTCACGAGTCAGCGGCGCAGGCCGAGGCGCTCGACGATCGAGCGGTAGCGGTCGATCTCGGTCTTGCGCAGGTAGTTCAGCAGCCGCCGGCGCTGGCCGACGAGCAGCAGCAGACCACGACGGCTGTGGTGGTCGTGCTTGTGGGTCTTGAGGTGGTCGGTGAGGTGGGAGATGCGGAAGCTGAGCAACGCGATCTGGACCTCGGGCGAACCGGTGTCGCCCTCGGTCGTGGCGTACTCGGCGATGATCTTCTTCTTGGTCTCCGCGTCGGTTCCGATCGACACTCGGGTTCTCCTTCGGCTCGTTGCGCGGCGCGCCGGGGCAGGTCCACCCGGGCACTCTGGATCCGCGGCCGTCTGACGGCTGGGGTACGACGGGCACAGGATCGCGCCCGGGCCCGGTTCCGTCGCAGGGCGACGGGCGGGCCAACCGGTGAAGACTAGCAAGGGCCGCGGTCCGGGCCCAACTCTGCGCGGGCCGGGCTCCGCGCCGGGTCAGGCCCGGGGCGTACGCCTCGACATCGTGACCGCGGTCAGCACGATCACCAGCACGCCGGCGCCCGCGAGGATCCAGCCGAGGGTCATCACCTCGACCGGTCCGACCTGAACCTCGTTGACGGCGAAGACCAGGATCAGGCCGAGGGCGAGCAGGAAGACGCCGAGTCCGTAACCCATCGTGGGCCTCCAGGTGGGGTGCGAGGTCGCGCGGGTGCCGACCGGTGACCGCGCAATCTAGTCAGCCGGCCCGCGGGGCGACCTCACCCGGTCGCCCTCACCCGGTCGGCGACCCGGCTCAGGCCAGGACCGCGAGGACGGCCTCGCGCGCCGCGACCGGGTCGAGCGCACCCAGCGCGGCCTGGGCGGCCCGGGCGCACTGGTCGTCGGAGGTCGTGGCCAGGCGGGCGCCCACCGAGCGCACCGCGGCCGCGGCCATCGACAGCGAGGTCACGCCGAGCCCGACGAGCACGCACGCCAGCATCGGGTCGGCCGCGGCCTCGCCGCAGACGCCGACCGGCTTGCCGGCCCGACGCCCGGCCTCGGCCGTCATCGCGACCAGCTTCAGCACCGCCGGCTGCCACGGGTCGGTCAGGTGGGCCAGCGAGGTGGCCATCCGGTCGGCGGCCATGGCGTACTGCGTGAGGTCGTTGGTGCCGATCGAGAGGAAGTCGACGTGCTCGAGGACCTGGTCGGCCAGCAGCGCGATCGCCGGCACCTCGACCATGATCCCCGCGACCAGGCCACGCTGCCGCACCTGGGCGGCGAAGTCGGCGGCCTCGGCCACGGTGGCGACCATCGGCGCCATCACCTGCACCTGGGCGCCGGTCTGCTGCGCGGCGGCCGCGACCGCGTCGAGCTGGCGCTCGAGCAGGCCGGGGTCGTCGAAGGACAGCCGGAGCCCGCGGACGCCGAGCGCGGGGTTGTCCTCGCCCGGCAGGGTCGCGAACGCCAGCGGCTTGTCGGAGCCGGCGTCCAGCGTGCGCAGCACGACCTGGCGCCCGGCGAAGGCCTCCAGCACCTCGCGGTAGATCGCGGTCTGCTCCTCGACCGTGGGCTCCTCGGCGCGGCCCAGGAAGCACAGCTCGGTGCGGAACAGCCCGACGCCCTCCACCGGCTGGCCCTCGGCGCCGCGGGCGCTCTCCCCGTCGGCGACGTTGGCCAGCAGCTTGACCGGGGTGCCGTCGGCGGTCGCACCGGGCCCGTCCCAGGCATCGGCCCGGGCGCGCTCCTCCCCGGCACGCTCGACCATCGCGCGCGCCTCGTCGGGGTCCGGGTCGGGGTCCACCGTGCCGGCGGTCGCGTCGACCAGGACGTGGGAGCCGGTGGTCAGCCCGGTGGCGCCGGTGACCCCGACGACGCAGGGGATGCCGAGCTGGCGGGCGATGATCGCGGTGTGGCTGGTCGGCCCGCCGCGCTCGGTGACCAGGGCCAGCACGGTGCGCGGGTCGAGCCCGGCGGTGTCGGCCGGGGCCAGGTCGTCGGCCACCACGACCGACGGCGTGCCCGGGTCGGTGACCCCGGGCTCGGGGGCGCCGACGATCCGGGCCACGAGCCGCTTCTCGATGTCGCGCAGGTCGGTGGTGCGCTCGGCCATCAGCCCGCCGAGCGCCTCGAACTTCTCCACGAACTCCGAGACCGCTCCCCGCACCGCGGTGACGAGGTCGTCCTCGGCGAGCCGGCGGCGCACGGCCTTGCGCATCCCCTTGTCGCGGGCCAGGCCGGCGCTGGCCACGAGGACCTCGGTGGCGGCGCCGGAGGCGCGACCGGCCTTCGCCTCGTAGCCGCCGGCCACCGCCCCGACCGCGTCGTCGTAGGCGGCCAGGGCGGCGTCGGCGTCGGCCAGGCCGCCGTCGCCGAAGGCCTCGACCGCCTCGGCGGGCACGTCGTCCTGGACGAGCACGACGGGGCCGTACGCCGCGCCGGGGACCACGGGCGCGCCACGGAGCAGGGAGCTGGTGTCGGAGAGGGTGCTGGTGACCATGCTCACATCCTAGGGCCGCAGACCCTTGACAGTCCACACCGATCCCAACTAAAACAACACATACGCAGATCACGAGCACGTGTCGAGGAGGTGACGAGGAATGTACGCCGAGGAACGCCAGCAGGCCATGGCCCGACTCGTCTCCGACCGCGGCCGGCTGTCGGTGGCCGTGCTCGCCTCGGAGTACGACGTGACCACCGAGACGATCCGGCGCGACCTCTCCACGCTGGAGCGCCTGGGCCTGGTCCGCCGCGTCCACGGCGGGGCGGTGCCCGCCCACGCCCTGCCGGTGATCGAGCCCGCGCTCGGTGACCGCGACCGCGCGCACGCCGGGGCCAAGGACCGCATCGCCGAGGCCGCCCTCGCCCTGCTCCCCCGGCCGGGGGCCACCGTGCTCCTCGACGCGGGCACCACCACCGGACGCCTCGCCGCCCGGATGACCCCCGGGCACCGCCTCAAGGTGTGGACCCACGCCGTGCCGCTGGCCGCCCGCCTGATCGGCCTGCCCGGCGTCGAGCTGCACCTGCTGCCCGGCGCGGTCCGCGAGACCACGCAGGCCGCGGTCGGCCCGGACACCGTCGAGTCGCTGAGCCGGCTGCGGGCCGACGTGGTGTTCCTCGGCACGAACGGCATCTCCCTGCTGCACGGCCTCTCCACGCCCGACGTGGAGGAGGCCGCCACCAAAAGAGCCCTCGTCGGGGCGGCACGCCAGGTCGTGGTGCTCGCCGACGCCAGCAAGATCGGAGAGGAGAGCACCGTGCGCTTCGCCACCCTGGCCCAGGTCGACGTCCTCGTGACCGACGACGCGCTGTCGTCCGAGGACCGGACCGACCTCGAGCACGCCGGCGTGGAGGTGGTGGTCGCGTGATCCTCACCCTGACCGCCAACCCCAGCACGGACCGCACGCTCACGCTGTCCGGCGCCCTGCGCCGCGGCGGCGTGCAGCGCGTCGAGGCCGTCATCTCCCAGGCCGGGGGCAAGGGCGTGAACATCTCCCGGGCCGCCGTCGCCGCGGGCGAGGCGACGCTCGCGGTCATCCCCGCGGACCCGGACGACCCGTTCGTCCGCCAGCTGCACGCGGCCGGCATCGCCTGCGAGGCCGTCCCGACCTCCGGGCCGCCCCGGGTCAACCTGACCATCAGCGAGCCCGACGGGACCACGACCAAGCTCAACAGCCCCGGCCCGCACCTCGACGCCGCCGCCGCGACGCGGCTGCGTGACGTCCTGGTCTCCCGCGCCGCCGGCGCCGCCTGGGTGGTGCTGGCCGGCTCGCTGCCGCCCGGCGCCCCCGAGGGCTGGTACGCCGAGCTCACCCGCGCCCTGCACGGCACGGCGGCCCGCGTGGCCGTCGACACCAGCGAGGCCCCGCTGCGGGCCCTGGTCGACGCCTTCGACGGCGACCCGGCCGGCTACCCGGACCTGATGAAGCCCAACGGCGAGGAGCTCGCCTCGCTCACCGGTGGCGACGCCGTCGCGATCGAGGCCGACCCGGCCGCGGCCGCCGCGGCAGCCCGGGTCCTGCTCGACCGCGGGGTCGGGGCGGTGCTGGCCACCCTGGGCGCCGGAGGCGCCGTGCTGGTGACGCCCGAGGGCGCCTGGCACGCCGCTCCCCCGCCCACCGAGGTCGTCAGCACCGTCGGCGCGGGCGACTCCAGCCTGTTCGGCTACGTCCTGGCCGACCTCCGCGGGGAGCCCCCCGCCCACCGACTCGCGCTCGCCGTCGCCTACGGCAGCGCGGCCGCCGGACTCCCCGGCACCACCATCCCGGAGCCCTCCCACGTCGACCCCGGTCGCGTACAGGTCTCACCGCTGCACCACCACCCTGGAGCGACCGCATGACCGACCTCATCACCACCGACCTGGTCCGGCTCGACGCCGCCCTCGGCGCGGACAAGCACGACGTGATCCGCGCCCTCGCGGCCGTCGTCGAGGGAGCCGGCCGGGCCACCGACGCCGGCCAGCTCGTCGAGGACGCCCTCGCACGCGAGGCCACCTCCTCCACGGGCCTGCCCGGCGGGATCGCGATCCCGCACTGCCGGACCACCGGCGTGGAGGTCCCGACGCTGGCCTTCGCCCGCCTCGACCCTCCGGTCGACTTCGGCGCCAAGGACGGCCCGGCGACGCTGGCGTTCCTGATCGCGGCCCCGGCCGGCGGCGACGCCACCCACCTGACGCTGCTCACCGCCCTCGCGCGGTCGCTGGTCAAGCCGGACTTCACCAACGGCCTGCGCACGGCCACGACGCGCGAGGAGGTCGTCCGGCTGATCAGCGAGGACGTCGTCGACTCCCCCGCCGCGCCCGCCGCCGCCCCGGCCGCCGCCGC
>NZ_LR733215.1:2519508-2603541 GCF_902506435.1 Nocardioides sp. AX2bis
CAGCGAGGTCGTCGGCGACTCCCCCGCCGCGCCCGCCGCCGCTCCGGCCCCCGCCGCTCCCGCTGCCGCGGCTCCGGCCGCCGCCGCGGGCGGCCAGCGCCGCCGCCTGGTCGCGGTCACCGCCTGCCCGACCGGCATCGCCCACACCTACATGGCGGCCGAGGCCCTCGAAGCCGCCGCCGAGCGTGCCGGGGTCGAGCTGGCCGTCGAGACCCAGGGCTCGGCCGGCTCCAAGCCGCTGGCCCCCGGCGTCATCGCCGCGGCCGACGCCGTCATCTTCGCCGTCGACGTCGGGGTCCGCGACCGGTCCCGCTTCGCGGGCAAGCCGCTGGTCTCCTCGGGCGTCAAGCGCCCGATCGACGAGGGCGACGCCATGATCGCCGAGGCGCTCCGCGTCGCCGACGACCCGCACGCCTCCCGCGTCGAGGGTGCGGCCGGCAGCGGCGGCGAGGACCGCGGCAGCGCCGGCGAGAGCTTCGGCGGCACGGTGCGCCGGGTGCTGATGACCGGTGTCTCCTACATGATCCCGTTCGTCGCCGCCGGCGGCCTGCTGATCGCGCTGGCCTTCCTGCTCGGCGGGTACGAGATCGTCTTCGGCGGCACGAAGGACGGCGTCGCGGTCAACATCGCGCAGGACATGGTCCTGAACAACAGCCTGTTCAACCTGCCCGACCCCTCGGCCTACACCGACCTGCCCAACGGCGCGGAGCTCCAGAACGGCGCCCTGCTGAGCTACCTCGGCGCGCTGCTCTTCGTGCTGGGCGGGGCCGCCTTCGGCTTCCTGGTCCCGGCCCTGGCCGGCTACATCGCCTACGCCATCGCCGACCGCCCGGGCATCGCGCCCGGCTTCGTGATGGGCGCGATCGCGGTCACCACCCAGTCCGGCTTCATCGGCGGCATCATCGGCGGCGTGCTCGCAGGCATCATCGCCAAGTGGATCGCCGGCTGGTCGATCCCGGCCTGGGCCCGCGGCCTGATGCCGGTGCTGGTCATCCCGCTGCTCACGGTGATCCTGGCCGGCTTCGTGATGGTCGTCGTGCTCGCCAAGCCCCTGGCCCTGCTGATGACCTCGCTCAGTGACGGTCTGACCTACATGGGCGAGCGTCCCGGCCTCTCGGTCCTGCTCGGCGCGATCCTCGGCCTGATGATGGCCTTCGACATGGGTGGTCCGCTGAACAAGACCGCCTACGCGTTCGCCACCACGGGCCTGTCCGCCGCCGCGACCGCCACCGACGCCCCGGAGCTGCGGGTGATGGCCGCGGTGATGCTGGCCGGCATGGTCCCGCCGATCGCGCTGGCGCTGGCCACCGTCATCCGCCCGCGCCTCTTCTCGGCCCCCGAGAAGGAGAGCGGGAAGGCCGGCTGGCTGCTCGGCGCCTCGTTCATCACCGAGGGCGCCATCCCGTTCGCCGCAGCCGACCCGCTGCGGGTCATCCCCTCGATCATGGTCGGCAGCGCCGTCACCGGCGGGCTGTCACAGCTCTTCGGCGTCAGCCTGCGCGCCCCCCACGGCGGGATCTTCGTGCTCTTCGCCGTCGACGGCGTCCTCGGCTTCATCGTGTCGCTGGCCGCCGGCGTGGCCGTGGCCGCCGCCATGGTGGTCCTGCTGAAGTCCACCGCCAAGGTCAAGGACCCCGACGCGCTGGTCGCGGCGTGACCTGGGCCATAGGTTCGCACCCGTAGGTTCTGCACCACGTCCGCACCACGCGCGCACCACGCGTACCACGATCCGTGAAGGAGCTCCCATGCCCAGCAAGTCCGTCACCGTCGGCTCTGCCGTCGGTCTGCACGCCCGCCCCGCCGCCCTGATCTCGGAGGCGGCCGGCGACCTGGACTCGGACGTCTTCCTCGGCCTGCCCGGCGGCACCCCCGTCGACGCGGCGTCGGCGCTGATGATCATGACCCTGGGTGCCGGCAACGGCGACACCGTCGAGGTCTCCGGCGACGACCAGGGCGACGTCGACGCGATCGCCGCGCTGGTCGAGAAGGACCTCGACGCCTGACCGCACGCCAGCCACGACCCGCACGACCCGTACGACCCGCAGCCCCTGCTCCCGCCCCGACGGGTCAGGGGCTGCGGCGCGTCCGCAGGGCGAGGTAGACCGCACGCATCCCGACCGCGGTGCGCAGCTCGCTGACCACCGAGGCGAAGAAGTGCTCGCGGTAGGTCTCGTCGGTGACCGTCGAGACCGTCAGGTAGAGCGAGGAGAACGCGGCGAGGAAGAGCGAGACCTGGAACAGCGGCACCGAGACGTTGCTCAGGCCCGGGAGCTGGCGCAGGTCCGCCGGGTCGAGCCCGGTCCACGCCAGCTGGACCTCCTCGTTCATCGCCAGCGTGCCGAAGAGCAGGAAGAACAGCAGCACGGTGCCGGCCAGCAGCAGGACCTGAACGGCCTGGATGACCAGCAGCACGATCACGAGGTTCCAGCGCTCGAAGCCCTCGACCTGCGCCAGCGCCACCACCTCGGCGCCGCGCCCGTCGTCCAGCACCTCCTCGCACGCCTCCTCCAGCGGCGTCCCGGCGCACGCCCGGCGCAGGAAGGCGTCGTCGACCGCGTCGTCGACGAGGTCGACCTCCTCGGGGAGGCGGACCAGCAGGAACCCGAGAGCCAGGCCGACGAAGAGCAGCACCACGAGCCACAGCGTGCCGGTGGTGAGCGAGGCGGAGAGCTGCCACACCTCGGCGTTGATGAACAGGAAGGTGACGAAGACCAGGAGCAGCGGGAGGGCCCTCGTCATCATCGGCAGCAGGGACCGCAGGCTGCCGAAGGTGCGCCCGAGCGCCCAGGTCACGATCGGCCCGGCGCGCAGCACGGTCAGGGCGTACGCCGCCGCGCCCGCCGCGCCCAGCGAGAGCAGGACCGCCGGGGCGGTGCTGATCTGCCCGGTCGCCCAGGCCAACAGGCCGGCGGCGGCCGCCGAGACGAGCAGGACCAGCACCGCCAGCGGGAGGAGCCGTCGCGGCCGCAAGCCGTCCCGGACGCGGCCGCGCACCTCGGGGACGAAGTAGGTCAGCCCGTGCGCGAGGAACCAGGCGTCGGCCGCGGCGAGGACGTCGGGGGTGGAGCGGCGGGAGCGGCGGCGCGGCGTCGGCGCCACGTCAGCCACCGAGCAGGCCGCGGGCCTGCTCGACGTCCTCGGCCATCTGGACCAGCAGCTCCTCGACCGAGTCGAAGGCGGCCATCCCGCGGAGGTGGTGGGCGAGGTCGACCTCCACCTCCGCGCCGTAGAGGGACAGGTCGGTCCGGCCGATCACGTACGCCTCGACCCGCCGGGTGCGCTCGCCGGCGAAGGTCGGGTTCGTGCCGATCGAGACCGCGACGGCGAAGCCGTCCGGGTCGTCGGGACGGGAGGTGCCCGCCGGGCCGCCCAGGACCCGCATCCGGCCCGCGTACACGCCGTCGGCGGCGACCGCGACGTCCGGGCCGACCTCGACGTTGGCCGTCGGGTAGCCGAGCTCGCGGCCGCGCTGGTCCCCCTGCACGACCGGCCCGCGGACGGCCGGGGGCCGGCCGAGCGCCTCGGTGGCGCCGGCGACGTCGCCGGCGGCCAGGCAGGTCCGGACGTAGGTCGAGGACCACACCTGGGGTCCACCGTCCAGGACGACGCCCTCGGCGGTGAACCGGCGGTCCGCCTCCTGCTCGCGACCGAGACCGACGAGCGCCGCGGTGTCACCGGCGGCGCGGGCGCCGAAGCGGAAGTTGGCGCCGACCACGACCGCGCGGGCGTGGAGCCGCTCGACCAGGACGCGGCGCACGAACTCCTCGGGCGTCCAGGCCGCCATCGCCCGGTCGAAGGGCAGGGCCAGGACCTCGTCGACGCCGATCGCGCCGAGCAGCTCGGCCCGCCACGGCACGGGGGTCAGCACGGACGGGGCGTGGTCGGGCCGCAGGACCGCCATCGGGTGCGGGTCGAAGGTCACCGCGACCAGGGGCAGTCCCTCGCGGTCGGCCACGGCGCGGGTCCGGGCCACCACGGCCCGGTGCCCGCGGTGCACGCCGTCGAAGTTGCCGATGGTGACCGCGGTCGGCCCGAGGTCGTCGGGGATCTCGTCGAGGGTGCGCCACACGCGGCCCAGGGTAGTGGCCGTCTCAGACGAGGACGGCCACCGGGCGGGCCCGGCCCTCGCGCGGCTCGTAGAGCGCCAGCAGCCCGCCGGCACCGTCGAGCAGGGCGGTCAGCCCGGCCAGCTCGAGGTCCAGGGGGCGCCCCACCCGCACGTCGCGCTCGGCGTCCTCCCCCAGCTCCAGGACCGGGAAGGCCAGCCGCGCGGCGTCGCCGGGGGCCAGGACGTCGTAGGTCTCCGACAGCTCCTCGATCGTGCGGGCCTCACTGAGCCCGAACGGCCCGACCCGGGTGCGCCGGAGCGCGGTCAGGTGCCCACCGACCCCCAGGTCGTCACCGAGGTCGCGGGCGATGGCCCGGACGTAGGTGCCGCTGGAGCAGCGGACGGTGACGACGACGTCCACCCGCCCGCCCTCGGGCGTCGTCACGGCGGCGACGTCGTGCACCTCGATCGCGTGGATCGTCACCCGACGCGGCTCGAGGACGACCTCCTCGCCGTCGCGCACCCGGGCGTAGGCCCGGCGCCCGTCGACCTTGATCGCGGAGACCGTGCTCGGCACCTGGTCGCGCTCGCCCACCTGGGTCGCGAGGACCGCGCGCACGCGCTCGGGGTCCAGGGCCGCGACGGCCGCCGCCACGGCTTCCGGGTCCGCGGGCGGCAGCGGCTCGCCCTCGGCGTCGTCGGTCGTGGTGCCCCCGCCGAGCCGGATGGTGGCCTCGTAGGTCTTCTCGGTCAGCACGAGGTGGCCGAGCAGCCGGGTGGCCCGCCCGACACCGAGCACCAGCACCCCGGTCGCCATCGGGTCGAGGGTGCCGGCGTGCCCGACCTTGCGGGTGCCGGCCAGCCGGCGTACGCGGGAGACGACGTCGTGGCTGGTCATCCCGCCCGGCTTGTCCACCACGACCAGGCCCGGGACGGGCTCGGGCCGGGGCGTGCTCACCGGCGGTCGGCCGGGTCGTCCAGCCCGTCGGCGTCGTCGAGGCCGGTGTCGTCGGGGTCGGCGTCGTCGGTGTCGTCGGCGTCGCCCTCCTCGCGGGGCTTCTTGTACGGGTCGGCCTCGCCGGCGTACTGCTCGACGCGGCGGGCAGCGAGCTCGGCGTCGAGCTCGCGGGCGCGGGCGAGGACCTCGTCGAGCTTGCGCGCGGTCTCGGGGACCGCGTCGGGCACGAAGGTCAGCGAGGGCGCGTGGCGGGTGCCGAGCTGCTTGGCGACCTCGGAGCGGAGCAGGCCCTTGGCCGACTCCAGCGCCTCGGCGGTGCTCTCGAGGTCGGCGTCCTCGCCGAGGACGGTGTAGTAGATGGTGGCCTGCTGGCTGTCACCGGTGACGCGGACGTCGGTGATGGTCACGAACCCGAGACGCGGGTCCTTGACCCGGCGCTCGAGCATCTGGGCCACGACGACCTGGATCCGGTCGGCGATGCGCCGTACGCGGGGGTTGCTCATCCTCTGCTCCTTCGGGCCGGGGCGGCACCGGAGGCCGACGCACCCGCACGGCCGGAGCCGTGCGGGTGCGTCGTGACCTGCGGTGCTGCAGGGTCGTGCTGGTGGTGCGGTGCGCGTCAGGCGCGCGGGATCTCGCGCATCTCGAAGGACTCGATGACGTCGCCGATCTTGATGTCCTGGAAGTTGCGCAGGACCAGACCGCACTCGAAGCCCTCGCGGACCTCGGACACGTCGTCCTTCTCCCGGCGAAGCGACGCCAGGTCGAGGTTGTCGGCGACCACGGCGTTGTCGCGCAGCACGCGGACCTTGGACCGGCGCTGCACCGTCCCACCGATGATCATGCAGCCCGCGATGTTGCCGAGCTTGGAGGAGCGGAAGATCTCGCGGATCTCCGCGCGCCCCAGGGACGACTCCTCGAACTCGGGCTTGAGCATGCCCTTGAGCGCCGCCTCGATCTCCTCGATGGCCGAGTAGATGACCGAGTAGTAGCGGATCTCGACGCCCTGCTTGTCCGCCAGCTCCGTCGCCTTGCCCTGGGGCCGGACGTTGAAGCCGATGATGATGGCGTCGGAGGCCGCGGCCAGGTCGACGTTGGTCTCGGTGATCGCACCGACACCGCGGTCGATGACCCGGATCCCGACGTCGTCGCCGACGTCGATCTGGGACAAGGCGTCCTCGAGCGCCTCGACCGAGCCGGACACGTCGCCCTTGAGGATGAGGTTGAGCTCCTGGCTCTCGCCCTTCTCCATGGAGGCCATGAAGTCCTCGAGCGTGCGACGGACGCGACGCTTGGCCTGCATGGCCGCCCGCTCGCGCGCCTCACGCTTCTCGGCGATCTGACGGGCCATCCGGTCGTCGTCGACGACGATGAAGTTCTGGCCCGCGCCGGGGACGGCGGAGAGACCGAGCACCATCACCGGGCGCGACGGGTCGGCCTGGGCCAGCTCGTTGCCGTGCTCGTCGAGCATCGCCCGGACGCGGCCGTGGGCCGGACCGGCGACCAGGGAGTCGCCCACGCGCAGCGTGCCGCGCTGGACCAGCACCGTGGCGACCGGACCGCGACCGCGGTCCAGGTGCGCCTCGACGACGAGGCCCTGTGCGTCCTGCGTGGGGTTGGCCCGCAGGTCGAGGGAGGCGTCCGCGGTGAGCACGATCGCCTCGAGCAGCCCCTCCATGTTGAGGTTGGCCTTGGCCGAGACCTCGACGAACATCGTGTCGCCGCCGTACTCCTCGGGCACCAGGCCGTACTCGGTGAGCTGGCCACGGACCTTGGTCGGGTCCGCGTCGGGCTTGTCGATCTTGTTGACCGCGACCACGATCGGCACGCCGGCGGCCTTGGCGTGGTTGAGCGCCTCGACCGTCTGCGGCATCACGCCGTCGTCGGCCGCGACGACCAGCACCGCGATGTCGGTCGCCTGGGCACCACGGGCACGCATGGCGGTGAACGCCTCGTGGCCCGGGGTGTCGATGAAGGTGATCGGACGCTCGTTGCCGTCGACCTCGGTGACGACCTGGTAGGCCCCGATGTGCTGGGTGATCCCACCGGCCTCCTTGTCGACCACGTTGGCCGAGCGGAGGGCGTCGAGCAGCTTGGTCTTTCCGTGGTCGACGTGACCCATGACGGTCACGACCGGCGGCCGGATCATCAGGTCGGCCTCGTCGCCCTCGTCCGAGCCGAACTCGAGGTCGAAGGACTCCAGCAGCTCGCGGTCCTCGTCCTCGGGCGAGACGACCTCGACGTTGTAGTTGAGCTCCTCACCGAGCAGCTCCAGCGTCGCGTCGTTGACCGACTCGGTCGACGTCACCATCTCGCCCAGGTGGAACAGCATCTGGACCAGCGCCGCGGCGTCGAGCCCCACCTTGTCGGCGAAGTCGGTCAGCGAGGCGCCGCGCGCCAGGCGCACGGTCTCGCCGTTGCCCTTGCGGACGCGCATCCCACCGAGGGTGGGAGCCTCCATCTGCTCGAACTCCTGGCGACGCGCCCGCTTGGACTTGCGCCCACGGCGCGAGGGACCACCGGGACGCCCGAAGGCACCCTGCGTGCTGCCCCGCTGGGGCGGACGGCCACGGCCGCCGAACCCACCGGTGCGCGGCGGCCCACCGGGCGCACCGCCCGGTGCGCCACGACCCGGGGCTCCGCCCGGACCGCCGCGACCCGGGGCACCGGCGCGGCCGGGGGCACCCGGACGACCGGGGGCACCGGTACGACCACCGGGGCCACCACCGAACGCGGCCGGGGACTTCGGCATCATCGCCGGGTTCGGGCGAGGCATGCCCGGGCGCGGCGGAGCGCCGTCGCGACCGGCGGGCGGACGCGGCGGACGGTTGTCGCTCTCGGTCCCACCGGCGGCCGGGGGTGCGCCGGCGGCCGGGGGTGCGGCAGGCGGCGCGGCGGGCTTGCGGCCCATCCCCTGGTTGGAGGAGAACGGGTTGTTGCCGGGACGCGGCGAGCCGCTGCGGCCCACCGGACGCGGGGCCGGGGCCTTGGGCGTCGGGGGAGCGATGCGGGGGCCGGCGCGGCAGCCGGCGCTGCGGGGGCGGCGGCGGGTGCGGCCGGGGCCTCCGACGTCGCGGGGGCCGCTGCCTTCAGCGAGGCGCCGACCTCCTTGCGGAAGCGCACCTCGGCAGGCATCTCGACGGTCGAGCTCGCCGACTTGACGAACTCACCCATCTCCTTGAACTTCTCGAGAACGAACTTGCTCTCGACTCCGAACTCTTTGGCGAGCTCGTGGACTCGGGTCTTAGCCACGTTTCTCCTTCTGGCCCGACCCGCGTCCTGCGTGCGTCGGACCGTTATTGGCGGTGCAAACTCATCGGGAGTTACTCATCGAGTGCTCATGAGCTGCTGCTCCAGTTCCTGGTCGGTCCTTCTCTGGTCTGTGCCGAGCTGGTGAGCCACTCCCCCACCGGCGCCGCGTCCAGCCCCGCCGGGGCCCGGAGGGCCCTGGCGAACGCCTTGCGCCGCACCGCGAGGTCGTAGCACCGGGTCGTGGGGTGGAGGTGCGCCCCGCGTCCCGGTGCGGTGGCGTCCAGGTCGGGCACCGCGGCCGGTCGGCCGACGGGGTCCGAGCCGGTCGTCACCCGCACCAACTCGCGCTTGGCGGCCCGCTCCCGACAGCCGATACAGGTGCGGACCGGGCCCTCGGAAGGGTCCGGACGTGCCTGTGCTGTCGATCGACGTGCCACCGTTGCACCACCCTACCTCCCTGCTCGGCAGGGGAGAAACGACGTCGCCGCGAGCCCTACGACCTGGCCGGGTCCGCCGGCGTCTCCGCGGCGGCGGCGGCGGGCGGAGCGACGGGCGGAGCGACGGGCTCCTCGTCCTCGGCCGGCTCCTCGTCGGAGTGGATGTCGATGCGCCACCCGGTGAGGCGGGCGGCCAGGCGGGCGTTCTGGCCCTCCTTGCCGATCGCCAGCGACAACTGGTAGTCCGGCACCACGACCCGTGCCGAGCGGGCGGCCAGGTCGACGACCCGGACCTCGCTGACGCGGGCCGGCGACAGGGCGCTGGCCACGAGGCGGGCGGGATCCTCGGCCCAGTCGACGATGTCGATCTTCTCGCCGTCGAGCTCGGCCATCACGTTGCGCACCCGCTGACCCATCGGGCCGATGCAGGCGCCCTTGGCGTTGATCCCGGGCACCTTGGTGTGCACCGCGATCTTCGTGCGGTGCCCGGCCTCGCGCGCGATCGCGGCGATCTGCACGCTGCCGTCGGCGATCTCAGGCACCTCGAGGGCGAAGAGCTTGCGGACCAGGTTGGGGTGCGAGCGCGAGAGCGTCACCTGCGGCCCACGCATCCCCTTGCGCACCGACAGCACCAGGCACTTGATCCGGGTCCCGTGCTTGTAGGTCTCGCCCGGGGAGCGCTCGGCGACCGGGAGGTGCGCCTCGAGCTTGCCGAGGTCGACCAGCACGTCGTCGGGGTTGCGGCCCTGCTGGATCACCCCGGAGATGACGTCGCCCTCGCGACCGGCGAACTCGCCGAAGCGGCGGTCGTCCTCGGCGTCGCGGAGCCGCTGCAGCATGATCTGCTTGGCGGTCGTGGTCGCGATCCGGCCGAACCCCTCGGGGGTGTCGTCGAACTCGCCGACCTTCGCACCGTCCTCGTCGAGCTCGGGGGCCATCACCGCGACGTGGCCGCTCTTGCGGTCGAGCGCGACCCGCGCACCGGTGCTGGCGCCCGGTGACTTCAGGTAGGCCATCAGCAGCGCCTGCTCGATCGCCTCGACGAGCACGTCGAAGCTGATCTCCTTCTCGCGCTCCAGCATCCTCAGGATGCTCAGGTCGATGTCCATCAGTCGTCCTCCTCGCTCGAGGCGACGACGTCGTCGCCCTCGTCGTCCGTGCCGTCGTTCTCGTCGTTCTCGTCGTTCTCGTCGCCCTCGGGGTCCGTGGGCCTGGCCCGGCGGTTCAGCTCCACCTGCACCAGGGCGCGGGCCACGTCGGCGTACGCGAGCGTGGTGGGGGTGCCGTCGACGTCGAGGTCGACCGAGTCGGGGCCGGCGGCCACGACCCGCCCGGTGACCGGGTCGCCCTCGTGCAGGGTCACCCTCACCAGGCGGTCGACGTTGCGGCGCCAGTGACGCTCGAGGGTCAGCGGGCGGTCGACGCCGCGCGAGGTCACCTCGAGGGTGTAGGGGTGCTGGCCCATCACGTCGGAGGCCTCGAGCACCTCGTCGACGCGACGGGTGGCCTCGGCGACGTCGTCGAGGGTGACGCCACCGTCCTGGTCGACGGCCACGCGCAGCACGCGGCGCTTGCCGGCCGGCGTCAGCTCCACGGCCTCGAGGTCGAGCCCGAGCTCGAGCAGGGGGCCTGCGAGCTCGTCGGCGATCCGGTCCTGGGGCGCGTTCACGGTGCCGTCCTCCTGTGCTGTTGTGGTCGAGCCCGCGGCGCGCGCGGGCAAGGGACGATCCTAGGGCATGGCGACGTCCTCGCCGGCCGGGCCGTGGAGCCGGCGCGGGTAGGCTCACCGCCCGTGACCCCGACCGCCGCCCCGACTCCGGCACGGGTGCCGGCACGGGTGCCGGCCTCCCGCCGGGGGCTGCTGCTCGGCGGCGCGGGCCTGAGCCTGCTCCTGGTGGGCTGCAGCGCCGGCAGCGACGCCCCGGCCTCGCGGGAGGGTGCCCTGAGCCCCGCCACGACGGGGACGCCGGACGGGGCCCCGAACGGCGCGCAGGAGCCCACCGACGACGCCGACCTGGTGGGCACGGCCCGCGAGGCGCTGGCGGCGGCGGCCACGCTGGTGACGGTGGCTCAGCGCTCGGTGCCGTCCCTGCGGGGCGTGCTCGCCCCGCTCCTGGCGCTGCACGAGGCCCACGCGGAGGCGCTCGGCCAGCCGCTCGACCTGCCCCGGGCCACCCGGCGGGCCGCCCCGGCCGACCCGCTGCTGGCCCTGGTGCGCGACCGGGAGGAGCAGCTGCGGATCCGTCTCGCCGACCTCTCCGTCGCCGCCGACAGCGGTGCGCTGGCCCGGCTGCTGGCCTCGATGTCGGCCGGCCTCGCCCAGCGGTTGGCGGTGCTGCCGACCACCGCGCCCGCTGCTGCACCCGGCGCCGGTCGCCGGGGCCGGTCGTGACGCCCCGCGAGGCGCTGCAGGACGCGCTCGCCGCCGAGCACGCCGCCCTGTGGGTGCACGGTCTGCTCGGGGCGCAGACCTCGCGGACCACGGACCCCGCGCTGGCGGGCCTGCTCGACGAGGCCTACGCCGCCCACCGGGAGCGGCGCGACCGGCTCACGGAGCTGCTGGTCGCCGACGGCGCCGAGCCCGTGGCCGCGCTGGCGGCGTACGACGTGCCGGGCGACCTGGGCACGGCCGCCGGCATCGAGCGGGCGGCGCTCGACCTGGAGCGCGGGTGTGCCGCCGTCTGGGCGACGGTGGTGGAGAGCACCGTGGGCGAACGACGTCGCCTGGCGGTGGCGGTGCTGACGGAGACAGCGGTCCGCGAACTCGACTTCCGGGGAACGCCCGAGATGTTCCCCGGATCGTCGAGCACGCGGACCGCTGAGGGCCCGGGACAGGAGCCATGAGGTCCGCGGCCGGTGTGGGCTCCGACCGCTTCCCTCGAGGAAGACTGTGCCCCAGGACGAGGCCCCCCGCGAGAGCCTCCGCTCCTCACGTCTTCGCATTGCAGGAACCTGCAGAGACGGGGTCGTGGCGGCCGCGGAGCCAGGACGCCGGGGCTCAGGCCCGGTAGGCGGCGAACGCCGACCGCATCCGGGCGACCTGGCCGTCGCTGAAGCGCTCGTAGCAGGCGTCGTCGCTGTAGTCCATGTAGTTGTGCACCGGGTCGTTGCCCGGCAGCCGGCAGGAGTCGCGCCCCACGGGGCAGCCGCTGCTCTCGCTGCGCTGCGCCGGGGTGTCGCGGACCAGGTCGTTGCGGCGCGTGCAGCCGCCCTGGAACGTGTGGTAGAGCCCCAGCCAGTGCCCCACCTCGTGGGTGGCGGTCCTGCCCTGGTCGAACCGCTCGAGGTCGCCCCCCGGAAGGGAGCCGACGTTGACCCGCACCCCGTCGATCCTCGGTCGGTCGGCCTGGTCCCAGGGGAAGGTGGCCACCCCGAGGTACTCGAAGTCGACCAGCCAGATGTTCAGGGCACGGGCCCCGCCGCGGTGGGTCTCGGCGCGGTACTCCTCGCTGAGGCGGTCCTGGTGGTAGCGGTCGTCGTAGGTCCGGTCGATGCCGGACAGGTCGAAGTCGAACCCGGAGCCGGCGTACGTCCGGTCGAGCACCCGGACCTGCCGGCGGACGGCGTCGCGACCGACGTCGCCCTCGCCGTCCTCACCGGCCATCACGTGGACGTAGGTCGGCACGTCCCGCGCTGCGGCCGCGCCCGGGGCCCGCTGCGCCAGGAGCAGGTCGGTGCGCGCCTCGATCGCGCGCTGCTCGGCCGGCGTGACCTCGCGGTGGTCGGGACCCTGGGTCGCCCGGCTCGTCCGCGCCGCCGGGCCTGCGGAGGCGTCCGCGGACGTCTCGCGCCCGGGACCCTGCTGGTGCCCACCGGCGCGGCAGCCGGTCTCCGTGGAGCTCGCGACGGCCGAGGACGGCTCCGGGGACGGGGAGGGCGCCGGCGCCGCGGTGGCGGCCGGACCGGTGGCGATCAGGGCCGCGGTCGCGAGGGCCACGGCGGCGAGGGGGCGCAGGGAGCTGGTCAGGCGCACGAGGTGTGCCTCTCCGTCGGGCCGCGGGGGCGGCAGGGGCTCCCGGCGGCGCCGGGAGCGGACCCGCTCAGCCTGCCTCACGGGTGGCCCCCGCGGCCAGGACGCCCCGGTCCGGGCCGGGCGGGAGGACGCCGAGGGCGTCCGCCAGGACGCGGGCCACGGCCGGCACGCCCAGGTAGAGCTCGGCGCCGTGGCGTGCCGGCGGGAGCCGCACCGGGAGGTCGACCGCTGCGGGGAACAGGCGTGCGCTGCCCCGGCCCAGCGGGACGAGGTCGCGCGGGCTGTGCAGGTTGACCCAGGACCCGACCCGGTCGTAGGGGAAGGACGCCTGGGTGCGTCCCGGGCCGCGGTGCAGCGACGGCCAGCCGGCCGGGCTGCCCAGGGTGACCAGGCGCGGCACCCGGACACCGGCGGGCAGGTGCGGCAGCAGGTCCAGCGCCACCAGCGAGCCGAGGCTGTGGGCGAGGACCACCACCTCGTCGTCGTCGCCGGTCGCCGGGCGGGCGCGGGCATCCAGCCCGGTGAGCACGCGGTCCAGGACGCGGTGGCGCAGGGCCGGGTCGCGCCGGTAGTGCTCGACGTGGCGCATGGAGGCGCTCACCGCGCCCCACAGGTGGCGGCCGGCCTCGTAGACCGGCGACGGCACGAGGTGCCGACCGGCCACCGGCGCTCCCAGGACGTCGGCGAGCCGCTGCCGCTCGACCATGAAGGCACCCCGCGCCGCGGCCGCGCCGACGGCGTCGTAGGTCGGTTCGCACGCGGGAGGAACCGGCAGCACGCGGTCCCCGGCGAGCAGGTCGACGTAGTCCGGCACCAGGAGGTCCTCGCCCTGCCGGAGCGGGGCGAGGCCGTGACTCGCCAGGGCACGGTCGAGCGCGGACCGCCACCGCCCGCCGCGTACCCGCTCCCCCACCCCGTGCAGGTAGAGGACCCTCCGGCCCATGCGTGCCCTCAGCCGCGGACGAGGGCGACGAGGTGGTCGACGACGTGCTCGGCCGCGACGTCCTCCCGCACCCCGGTACGCCGGTCCTTGACCTCGATGGTGCCGTCGGCCAGGGACTTGCCGACCACGACGATGGTCGGCACGCCGATCAGCTCGGCGTCCTTGAACTTCACCCCGGGGCTGACCTTGTGCCGGTCGTCGTAGATCACCTCGACGCCGGCGGCGTCGAGCGCGTGCGCGACCCGCTCGGCGGCGGCCTTGACCGCCTCGTCCTTGCCGGCCGCGACCAGGTGGACGTCGGCCGGGGCCAGCTCGCGGGGCCAGCACAGGCCCTGCTCGTCGAGGGTGCCCTCGGCCACCACGGCCACGGCGCGGGTGATGCCGACGCCGTAGGAGCCCATGGTGACGGTCACCAGCTTGCCGTTCTCGTCCAGCACCTGGAGGTCCAGGGCGTCGGCGTACTTGCGGCCGAGCGCGAAGATGTGGCCCATCTCGATGCCGCGCGCGGTCTCCAGGACGCCGTCGTCGCACACCGGGCAGGCATCGCCGTCACGGACCTCGGCGGCCTCGATGGTGCCGTCGGGGGTGAAGTCGCGCCCGGCGACGAGGTCGACCACGTGGCTGCTGTCGACGTTGGCGCCGGTGACCCACCGGGTCCCCTCGACGACCCGGGGGTCGACCAGGAAGCGGATGCCGGACTCGCTCTTCTCGCCGAGCACGGGCGCACCGGTGGGCCCGGCGCCGGGGCCGATGTAGCCCTTGACCAGGCTGGGGTGCCGGGCGAACTCGGTCTCGTCGAAGGCGTGGACCTCGATCGGCTCGAGCTGGCCCTCCAGGCGCTTCTGGTCGACCTCGCGGTCGCCGGGGACCCCGATCGCCAGGGGCTCACGGGTGCCGTCGGGGTGCTGGAGGGTGACCAGGACGTTCTTCAGGGTGTCCGCGGCCTCCCAGGCCCGGTCCTCGCGGGGGAGGGCGGCGTTCAGGTGGTCCACCAGCGTGGCGATCGTGGGCGTGCCGGGCGTGTCCTCGGCGTGGGCGGCGGGCGCGTCGTCGTACGCGACCGCCTGCGGCGCACGGACCTCGACGGCCTCGACGTTGGCGGCGTAGTCGCAGGTCGTGCAGCGGACGTAGGTGTCCTCGCCGACCGCGGCCTTGGCCAGGAACTCCTCCGAGCGCGAGCCGCCCATGGCACCCGAGGTGGCCTTGACCACGACGTAGTCGAAGCCGAGCCGGTCGAAGATCCGGACGTAGGCGTCGCGGTGGGCCTGGTAGCTGACGTCGAGCCCGGCGTCGTCGACGTCGAAGGAGTAGGAGTCCTTCATGATGAACTCGCGTCCGCGGAGCACGCCGGCGCGAGGACGCGCCTCGTCGCGGTACTTGGTCTGCACCTGGTAGATCGACAGCGGCAGGTCCTTGTAGGAGGAGTAGAGGTCCTTCACGATGAGGGTGAACATCTCCTCGTGCGTGGGCCCGAGCAGGTAGTCGGCGCCCTTGCGGTCCTTCAGCCGGAAGATGCCGTCGCCGTACTCGCTCCAGCGCCCCGAGGCCTCGTAGGGCTCCTTGGGCAGCAGCGCGGGGAAGGACAGCTCCTGGGCGCCGATGGCGTCCATCTCCTGGCGCACGATCCGCTCGACCTTGCGCAGCACGCGCAGGCCCAGCGGCAGCCAGGTGTAGATGCCGGGGGCGGCGCGGCGGATGTAGCCGGCGCGGACGAGCAGGCGGTGGCTCGGCACCTCGGCGTCCGCGGGGTCGTCCCTCAACGTGCGCACGAACAGGGTGGACATCCGCGTGATCATGCGCTCAGCGTAGGTGGCGGGGACCTCGCCGCACGAACCAGTTCCCGCCGGGCTCAGCGTCCGCGGGCCACCCGGAGCGCGACGCCGACCAGCGGCGCCTGGAGCGGGACGCGGGCGAGCGTGCCGATCCGCCAGGCACGGCTGCGGGCACGGCGACCGTCCAGGGCCATCTGGACGTTGCCCGGCAGGATCGCCAGCAGCAGCGCGGCGGTGGCCCAGCCACCTGCCTGCCGGGTGGCGGGGTGCAGCACCGCGGCGGCGCAGGCCAGCTCGGCCACCCCCGAGAGGTGCACGGTCCGCCGCGGCCCGACCGGCACCCACGAGGGCACCAGCGGCTCGAAGACCTGCGGGCGCGCGAGGTGGAGCACGCCGCTGGCGGCGAACGCACCGGTCAGCGCGCGGGCGGGCAGGGTCAGCGGAGCGGCGGTCACGCGCCCACCGTAGGGGGCCGGTCCCGCGCCCGGGTCCCGGCTCAGAACATGACGGTCGAGAACCGGGCGGTCTCGACGAAGCCGGCGCGGGCGTAGGCGCGGCGGGCGGTGGTGTTCCACTCGTTGACGTAGAGCGAGACCGTCGGGGCGATCTCGGCCTGGACCAGCGCGGCCACGGCGGCCATCCCGGCGGTGGCCAGGCCGCGACCGCGGTGGGCGGGCGGGACCCACACCCCCTGGACCTGCGCCGCGGCGCCGGTCGCGCAGGCGACCTCGGCCTTGAAGACCAGCTCGTCACCGTCGTAGCGGGCGAAGGACCAGCCGCGGCTGACCAGCTGGGCCACCCGGGTGCGGTAGAGGTCGGAGCCGCCCTGCTCGGGCGAGATGCCGACCTCCTCGGTGTACATCGCCACGCACGCCGGGTAGAGCGTCTCGAGGTCGTCGCGCGTGGTGCGCCGCACCCCGGGGTCGGGCTCGACGGCGGGAGCACCGCGCAGCTCCAGGTGCGGCTGGAGCCACCGACGCTCACGGGGCCGGCCCCAGGTCCGGGCCGCCTGGTTCCAGAACGCCCGGACCGGCTCGTGCCGCCCGACCAGCGTCGAGGCGGTGCGGTGCACGCTCAGGGCCTTCTCGGCGAAGACCCGCGCGTCGTCCTCGTCGGCCTGCACCGGCACGATGTTGGCCCCCGCGTGGCAGGCCGCGACCAGCTCGCCGTCGCGGTAGCGGCCCCACATCTCCCCGCCCAGCCAGCGCGGCTCGAGGCGGGTGGTCGCGGCCCGGTGCAGGACGAAGACGTTGACGACGGGGTCGCGGCCCGCGAGCGCGCCGAACTCCTCGAGGTCGTCGGACCCGAGCACGCGGACCCCGTGACGGGTGGACACGCGTCCGAGCCTAGTGGGCGCCGCCCGGGCGGCGCCCACCGAGTCGTACGGGACGGGTCGGGGCTAGCCCGCGGTGGACGGGGTCGTCGCCGAGGACCCCACCCGGCCGGCCGGCGAGGAGCGCTCGGCCTCGTACTCGTCGTCGACCATGTCGCTCTCGTCGAACGGGTGCAGGCCGTCGAGCACCTCGTTGAGCCGCTGCTTGTCGAGGCCGCCGGTCCACTGCCCGACCAGCAGGGTCGCGATCGAGTTCCCGGCGAAGTTGGTGACCGCGCGGGCCTCCGACATGAACCGGTCGATGCCGACGATGAGGCCGACGCCGTCGAGCAGCTCGGGCCGGTGCGAGGCGAGCCCGCCGGCCAGGGTGGCCAGGCCGGCGCCGGTGACGCCGGCGGCGCCCTTCGAGGCGATGATCATGAAGACCAGCAGGGAGATCTGCTCGCTGATGCTCAGCGGCAGGCCGAGCGCGTCCGCGACGAAGATCGAGGCCATCGTCAGGTAGATCGCGGTGCCGTCGAGGTTGAAGGAGTAGCCGGTGGGCACGACGACGCCGACGGTGGTCTTCTCGACCCCGGCGTGCTCCATCTTGGCGATCAGGCGGGGCAGCGCCGACTCCGAGGAGGACGTCGAGACGATCAGCAGGAACTCGCGGCCGAGGTAGCGGAACAGCTTCAGCACGTTAACCCCGGTGACGGCCTTGAGGATCGTGCCGAGCACCAGGAACACGAACAGGAAGCAGGTGACGTAGAACCCGATCATGATCGTGGCCAGGCTCTTCAGCGCGTCGACGCCGGTCTCGCCGACCACGCCGGCGATGGCGCCGAACGCGCCGATCGGGGCGGCCCACATGATCATCGCCAGCACCTTGAAGACCACGCGCTGCAGGTGGCCGATGCCGGTCAGGATCGGCTGACCGGCGCGGCCCAGGCCCTGGATCGCGAAGCCGACCAGGAGCGCCACGAGCAGGGTCTGGAGGACCTCGCCCTCGGTCAGCGCCGAGAACAGCGAGGTCGGGATGATGCCGAGGACGAAGTCGGTGGTGCTGCTGGCCTCCCCGGCCTGCTCGGCGCCCGCAGCCGCGGTGTCGGGCGTCAGGTTGAGGCCCTCGCCCGGGTCCAGGATGTTGCCGACGACCAGGCCGATGGCCAGGGCGACCGTCGACATCGACAGGAAGTAGACCAGGGCGAGGATGCCGACCTTGCCGACGTGGGCGGCGCTGCGCACCGAGCCGATGCCGAGCACCAGCGTGCAGAAGATGACCGGCGAGATCATCATCTTGATGAGGTTGACGAAGGCCTCGCCGATGGGCTTGAGCTGGACGGCGAACTCGGGGGCGACGAAGCCCACCACGATGCCGAGCAGGACCGCGGCGATCACCGCGAGGTACAGGTAGTGCGAGCGGTCGCGACGCTTCGTGGGCGTCGCGGTGCTGTCGGCCCGCGGGGACGCGGTCGGGTCGTGGCTCATGGCTCTCCTCTGGTCGGGCGCTGCCGGCCCAGTCTCGGGCGGCCTGTGACCGGCGTCACCGTTGTGGTCGTTGTGGTCGCCGCCACGGCGGGTGGGACAGGATGGGCGGGTGGCCGGCGACCTGAAGGACCCCGACGGGTCCAGCCCGGTCGCCCGGCAGATCCTGGCGCTCCAGGTCCTCGTGGTCCTCCTGGTCGTCGTCGGGGCCTGCGCCCTGGCCTGGACCGACGCGCGACGGTCCCAGGTCGAGGACGCCCGGACCCGGGCACTCGCCGTGGCCGAGACCGTGGCCGACAACCCGCTGGTGGCCCGGCTGCTGGCCGGTCCCGGGGTGGGTGCCGACCCGGTGGCCGACGCCGGGGTGGTCGCCCGGCTGCAGCCCTACGCCGAGGTGGTGCGCGCCGACACGCGTACCGACTTCGTCGTGGTGATGGACACCGACCGGACCCGCTTCACGCACCCCGACACGACGTTGATCGGCCAGGAGTTCATCGGCGACCTCGGCGACGCCCCGGCCGGTGGCACCTTCACCCAGGAGTACACCGGCACGCTCGGGCCCTCGATGCGGGCCGTCGTCCCGGTCGTCGACGTCGGCGGGAGCATCGTCGGCCTGGTCGCGGTGGGGATCACCACCGACCGCATCCAGGACGACCTGCTCGCCCGGGTGCCCAGCATCCTGCTGGCCGGCGCCGCCGTGCTCGGCGTCGGCCTGGCCGGCGCCTGGCTGATCAGCCGTCGCCTGCGCCGCCAGACGCACGGGCTGGGCGAGGGCGAGATCACGCGGATGTACGAGTACTACGACGCCGTGCTGCACGCGGTGCGCGAGGGCCTGCTGCTGCTCGACCCGGACGGGCGGGTGCGGCTGTTCAACGAGGAGGCGCGGCGCCTGCTCGACCTGCCGGACGACGCGGTCGGCCGCCCCGTGGCCGAGCTGGTCCCGCCGGGCCTGGCCGGGGCCGCGGTCGACGCGGAGCCGGGCACCGACGAGATCCACCTCGCCGACGCCTCCGTCCTGGTCGTCAACAGTGCCCCGGCCCGCTGGGACGGGCGCGAGGTCGGCCGGGTGGTGACCCTGCGCGACCACACCGAGCTGCGGGCGGTCACCGGCGAGCTCGACACCGTGCGCGGCCTGGCCGAGTCGCTGCGCTCGCAGAACCACGAGGCGGCCAACCGGCTGCACACGGTGGTCTCGCTGGTCGAGCTCGGCCGGACCTCGGAGGCCGTCGCGTTCGCCACCGAGGAGCTGGCCCAGGCGCAGCTGCTCGCCGACCGCGTCGTGGCCTCGGTCGAGGACCCGGTCCTCTCGGCACTGCTGCTCGGGAAGACCGCGCAGGCCGCCGAGCGCGGGCTGACCCTGGTGATCACCGACGAGACGCAGGTCGAGGCGCTGCCGCTGGACTCGCGTGCCGCCGTCACGGTGGTCGGCAACCTCGTCGACAACGCGCTGGACGCCGCCGCCGGCAGTGAGCGACGTCTGGTCGAGGTCGCGATCAACGCCGACGCGGACCACCTGCACCTGCTGGTCGGCGACTCCGGCCCTGGCATCGAGGACGACGTCGTCGAGCGGGTCTTCGAGCGCGGCTGGTCGAGCAAGGAGCCCCACGACGGCACCGGGCGGGGTCTGGGCCTGGCGCTGGTCGTCTCCACCGTGCGCCGGGCCGGGGGCGACGTGCGGGTCGGGCGCTCCGCGCTCGGGGGCGCGTCGTTCGAGGTCCGGATCGGGGACGGGCGGTGAGCGGGGCGGGTGACGTCGCGGTGCTGGTCGTGGAGGACGAGGAGCTCGCTGCGGCCGCCCACGCGGCGTACGTCGGGCGCACGCCGGGCTTCGCCCTGGCCGGTGTCGCCCGCTCGGCGCGGGACGCGCTGGTGCGGCTGCGCCAGGGCGGCGTCGACCTCGTCCTGCTCGACCTGAACCTCCCCGACGGCCACGGTCTCGACCTGGTCGGCCGGATGCGCGCCGAGGGCCTGTGGTGCGACGTGATCGCGGTGACCGCGGCGCGGGACGTGGAGGTCGTACGACGCGCGGTCTCGCAGGGCGTCGTGCTCTACCTGCTCAAGCCGTTCGCGTACGCGACCTTCCGCACCAAGCTCGAGCAGTACGCCGACTACCGCTCGCGGATGGCCGCCGAGGCGACCGGCGCGGGCCAGCTGGGCCAGGAGGAGGTCGACCGGGCGCTGGGCACCCTGCGTCCGGGCTCGGACTCCCCCGGCTCGCTGCCGAAGGGGATGAGCGCCGACACCCTGCGCGAGGTGGTGGCCGCCCTGCGGGCCGCGGGCACGGCGCGCTCGGCCTCCGAGCTCGGCGAGGTCACGGGCGCCTCGCGGGTCACGGTGCGCCGCTACCTCGAGCACCTCGCCGCGGAGGGGCTGGTGCGACGCGGGACGCGGTACGGCGGCAGCGGCCGCCCCGAGGTGGAGTACCGCTGGTCCGGGGCCTGACCCGCTGTCGGTGCCGGGTGCTTGGCTGGGGTCATGAGCAGCCCCGTCTCCGGTCCTCCCGTCGCCCTCGTCGCCGGGGCGACCCGGGGCGCCGGTCGTGCACTCGCCGTCGAGCTGGGCCGGGCCGGTTTCCACGTCTACGCCACCGGCCGGTCGAGCCGGGCCGGCGGGCCGTCGGAGATCGGGCGGCCGGAGACGATCGAGGAGACCGGCGAGCTGGTCGAGGCCGCCGGGGGGTCTGCGAGCGCGGTGGTGGTCGACCACGAGGACGCCGAGGCGGTGGCCTCGCTCGTGGGCCGGGTCGAGGCCGAGCACGGGCGTCTCGACGTGCTGGTCAACGACGTCTTCGGCGGCGACCGCTACGCCCAGTGGGACACGCCGCTGTGGGAGCACGACCTCGCCGGTGGCGCACGGATGCTGCGGATGGGCGTGTGGACCCACCTCGTCACCGCCCACCACGCGCTGCCGCTGCTGCTGCGGACCGCGGCGGCGACCGGACGCGACGGGCTGCTGGTCGAGATGACCGACGGCACCGCGGAGTTCAACGCCGCCTACCGCGAGTCGGTCGGCTTCTACTACGACCTGGTCAAGGCCGGGGTCGGCCGGATCGTGCTGGGGCTGACCCACGAGCTGCGCGACCACCCGGTCACCGCGCTGGCCGTGACCCCGGGCTGGCTGCGCTCGGAGCAGATGCTGGAGGGCTTCAAGGTCACCGAGGCGACCTGGCGGGACGCGCTCGTCCAGGTGCCCGGCTTCGCCATCTCGGAGTCACCGACCTACGTGGCGCGGGGAGTGGCTGCGCTCGCCGGCGACGCGGCTCACGAGCGCTTCGCGGGGCGGACGCTGACGTCGTACGACCTCGCGACCACCTACGGGCTCACCGACACCGACGGGTCCCGGCCCGACTGCTGGGGCTACCTCGCCCGGCACGGCCTCAGCGAGCAGAGCGGGGCGGGCGTGGCGGAGTTCCGCTGAGCCGGCTGGTGCCTCGGAGTCAGCTGACGGAGACCTGGGCGCCGGCGCCGTCGACGGCCTCCATGCCCTCCGCGATCCGCATGGCCTCCTCGATCAGGGTCTCCACGATCTGCGACTCGGGCACGGTCTTGACGACCTCGCCCTTGACGAAGATCTGGCCCTTGCCGTTGCCGGAGGCCACCCCGAGGTCGGCCTCGCGGGCCTCGCCGGGGCCGTTGACGACGCAGCCCATGACGGCCACGCGCAGCGGGACCTCGAGGCCCTCGAGCCCCGCGGTCACCTCGTCGGCGAGCTTGTAGACGTCGACCTGGGCGCGGCCGCACGACGGGCAGGAAACGATCTCGAGGCGGCGGGGCTTCAGGTTGAGCGACTCCAGGATCTGCAGGCCGACCTTGACCTCCTCGACCGGAGGCGCGGACAGGGAGACCCGGATGGTGTCGCCGATGCCCTGCGAGAGCAGGTGGCCGAAGGCGACCGAGGACTTGATCGTGCCCTGGAACGCAGGCCCGGCCTCGGTCACGCCGAGGTGCAGCGGCCAGTCGCCCTCGGCGGCGAGCAGCTCGTAGGCGCGGACCATGATCACGGGGTCGTTGTGCTTGACCGAGATCTTGAAGTCGCGGAAGCCGTGCTCCTCGAAGAGCCCGGCCTCCCACTTGGCCGACTCCACCAGCGCCTCCGGGGTCGCCTTGCCGTACTTCTCCAGCAGGCGCTTGTCGAGGGAGCCGGCGTTGACACCGATCCGGATGCTCGTGCCGTGGTCCTGCGCGGCGCGGGCGATCTCCTTGACCTGGTCGTCGAACTTGCGGATGTTGCCCGGGTTGACCCGGACCGCGGCACAGCCGGCCTCGATGGCGGCGAAGACGTACTTGGGCTGGAAGTGGATGTCGGCGATCACCGGGATCTGCGACTTGGTCGCGATCGCGGTCAGCGCGTCGGCGTCGTCCTGGCTCGGGCACGCCACGCGGACGATGTCGCAGCCCGACGCGGTCAGCTCGGCGATCTGCTGCAGGGTCGCGTTGATGTCGCTGGTCAGCGTGGTGGTCATCGACTGAACCGAGATCGGGTGGTCGCTGCCCACCCCGACCTTGCCGACCTGGATCTGGCGGGTCTGACGGCGCGGCGCGAGCACCGGCGGTGGTGCTGCGGGCATGCCCAGGCTCACGGTGCTCATGTCTCCGAGCGTACTGCCCGACCGTCGCCACCCCTCCCCCTGCGGCGGACGTCATACCCGCCGCCGGACGTCATCCCTTCCGCAGGGACGTGTCCTCGATCTGGATGACGTCCTGCGACGACCGACCTCAGGCCGCGGCCCGGACCCAGCCGCCGTGTCGCAGGGCGTCCTCCACCTGGTCGAGGAACTCCTCCGGCTGCAGCCGGAGACCCAGCAGCGGGATCCGCAGCACCGAGTCACCGCTCAGCACCAGGGCGTTCTGGCGCAGGGCGTCAGCGGCGACCTGGTCGACCCAGGTGTGGTGGATGCCGTCGACCTCGACCACCACGCGGAAGGTCGTCCAGTACAGGTCGAGGTAGTAGCGACCACGGGCGTCGCGTCGCAGCACCTGGCGGTCGGGTGCCGGCAGGCCACGGGCCCGCAGGGCTCGTACGACGTCCAGCTCGCCCAGCGACCGCACGCCCTCCAGCAGCTCGAGGACCACCTCGTGGAGCAGCAGGCGTCGTCGGTCGCGTCGGACCCGGAGCGCCTCGCGACCGAGGAGCTCGGGCGTGGTGAGGCCCTGCTGCACCGTGGCGGTCAGCAGGTAGGTCGCCTGACGCTCGGTGGTCGCCCACAGCGCCGCCCGGACCGCGGCCACCTCCGGCCGGGTCCGGGGCGGCCCGCCGCGGGTGATGACGTCCTCGGCGCACCACCGGCGGGTCTGGCGGACGTCGTACGCCGCGGAGCGCCGCACCCGGGCACCGCGCGGCACGGACACACGGACGCGCTCGACGTCGAACCGCTCGAGACCCGAGGCGACGAGGGAGGCAGCCCCGTCCAGGCAGGCGCGCGGACCACCCTGGAACACCGCGGCCCAGTGGTGCGCCGTGACCTCCATCGGCCCGGTGTGCAGGCACACCGACTGGTCGCCGACGGCCACCCAGCGCCGGGCGCGTACCTCCCCCTCGACCTGCCAGCGCGTCACGCCGAGGCGGTAGAGGTCGCGCCGCGAGACCACCCCTGGTTGCCGTGCGGCCAGGGCGCGCGCGTCGCGGAGGGCTCGGGAGTCGAGGCGGGAGGTGAGGACCATGCCGGCAGCGTCGCCGCCGGTGGGCGGCCCCGGCAGTCGTCGGCACCCCACCTGGGGACGACGTCGGCGTACGGCCCACTGTGGACACCTCCCGGCCGGTCCATCACCCGGCGCGACCGCAGGACGTCATCCGTCCCGCGGACACGGGTCCTCGATACGGATGACGTCCCGGGCGGGCCCGGAGCAGGACTCAGCCGGCGAGGGAGATCGGGGCCACCACGTCGCCGAGGATCAGCACCACGCCCATCACCATCAGCACCAGCCCGAAGCCGTACGCGATCGGCAGCATCCGGGCCACGTCGACGTAGCCGGGGTCGGGGCGACGGCGCAGCCAGGCGAGCCGGCGGCGTACGGACTCCCACGCCGCGCCGGCGATGTGGCCGCCGTCGAGCGGGAGCAGCGGGACGAAGTTGAAGACGCCGATGAACAGGTTGAAGCCGGCCACCAGCGACAGCAGGCTGAACGCCCGGTCGCCCGCGGGCACCTCGGTCGTCGATGCCGTCTCCCCCGCGATCCGGCCGCCGCCGACGATGCTCACCGGGCTGTCGGCCTGGCGCTCCTCGACCCCGACGATGGCCTGGCCGACCTCGAAGACCTTGATCGGGAGGGTGCCGATCGCCTGCACCGTGTCGACGGTGAGCGAGCCCATCCGCTCGATCGTGTAGAGCGGGCCGCCGGTCGGCACGACCAGCTCGGCCTCCGGCGAGACGCCGAGGAAGCCGACCTCGGTCAGGGTCTCGTCCTCGCCGGTCAGGTCGTCGGGACGCAGCTCGACGGTGGTGCTGGTGCGCCCGACCTCGCGCTGGCCGTCGCGCTCGAAGCCGATCACCGCCGCACCGGAGGCGTTGTCGCGGATCAGCCCGCGCAGCTGATCCCAGCTGGTCACGGCGGTGCCGTTGAAGTCGGTGATGGTGTCGCCCGGGAGCAGGCCGGCCTCGAAGGCCGGCGCGTCCGGGTCGCCCTCGCGGCAGTCCGTGCGCTGCTCGGAGTACGGGATGACGCAGCGCGACACCTCGGCGACCACGGGCCGACCCGGGGCCGGCTCGGCGCTCGCGGCGCTCATGTCGCCGTAGGTGCTGAAGACCGTCCAGAACAGCAGGAACGCGATCAGGATGTTGACGCTCGGCCCGCCGGCCATCACCACGATCTTCTTCCACGGCGGCATCTTGTAGAACAGCCGGTCCTCGTCGGCGGCGGTGATCGTCTCGTACTCCGCGGAGCGGGCGTCGGAGACCAGCTGGGTGAAGAGCCCGGTGTTGGACTTGCGCACCTTGTGGACCTCGCGGCCCTGCTCGTCGAGCTCGACCGGCCCGGCCAGCTCCTCGGCCCCGGGCGGGAGCATCCCGACGATCTTGACGTAGCCGCCGAGCGGGATCGCCTTGACGCCGTACTCCGTCTCGCCGACCTGCCGGCTCCAGACGGTCGGGCCGAAGCCGATGAAGTACTGCGTGACCTTCCCGCCGAACCGCTTGGCCGGGATCATGTGACCGAGCTCGTGCAGGCCGATCGAGACCAGGATCGCGCCGACGAAGAAGACGACCCCGGCGGTGTACAGCAGCACGGTCGTCACGTCGCGCTCCTCTCGATGACCCGGGTGGCCTCGGACCTCGCCCACGCGTCGGCGGCGAGCACGTCGTCGAGGGTGAGGTCCGCCGCTGAGCCTACGTCGTGGCGCGTGACGACCTCGGCGACCGCATCGACGATGCCGGTGAAGCGCAGCCGCCCGTCCCGGAACGCCGCGACGCACACCTCGTTGGCCGCGTTGTACGCCGCCGGCGCGGTCCCCCCGCGGCGTCCGGCCTCGCGGGCCAGCGCCACGGCGGGGAACGCCTCGTCGTCGAGCGGGGCGAAGTCCCACGTCTGCGGGCGGGTCCAGTCGACCGGGGGCGCGGCGTCGGAGACGCGCTCGGGCCAGGACAGTCCCAGCGCGATCGGGATCCGCATCGTCGGGGGGCTGGCCTGGGCCAGGGTCGAGCCGTCACGGAACTCCACCATCGAATGCACGACGCTGGTCGGGTGCACGACCACCACGATGTCGTCGTAGGGGACGCCGAAGAGCAGGTGCGCCTCGATCACCTCGAGGCCCTTGTTGACCAGGGTCGCCGAGTTGATGGTGATGACCGGGCCCATGTCCCAGGTGGGGTGGTCCATCGCCTGCGCGACGGTCACGTCGTGGAGGTCGGCGCGGGTGCGCCCGCGGAACGGCCCCCCGCTCGCGGTCAGCACGAGCCGTCGTACGTCGGCCGCGGTCCCGGCGCGCAGGCACTGCGCGAGCGCGCTGTGCTCGGAGTCCACCGGGACGACCTGGTCGGGCGCGGCCCGGTCCAGGACCAGCGGGCCACCCATGACCAGCGACTCCTTGTTCGCCAGCGCCAGCGTGCGGCCGGCCTCGAGCGCGGCCAGGGTGGGGCGCAGGCCGACGGACCCGGTGATCCCGTTCAGGACCACGTCGCACGGCAGGGTGGCGGCCTCCACCGAGGCCTCCTCCCCCAGGCCGGCGAAGAACGTCCCGCCCAGCTCGGGCGCCGCGGCCCGGCACCGCGCGACCTGCTCCTCGAAGAGCTCGGGGTTGCTGCCCCCGGCGGTCAGCCCGACGACCCGGAAGGCCTCCGGGCTGGCGGCGACCAGGTCGAGCGCCTGGGTGCCGATGCTGCCGGTCGAGCCGAGGATGACCACGTCGCGTCGCACGCGCCCAGTGTCGCAGCCTGCCCGCAGCGGCGGATCGGCCGTAGCATCCGACCATGACGCAGACGATCACCGGCGGACCGGGTCTCACGCAGGAGCGCAACCTCGTCACCGAGGTCCCCGGGCCGCGCTCGCGGGAGCGGCTGGCCCGCAAGAAGGCCCACGTGGCCGACGGCGTCGGCACGGCGCTGCCGGTGTTCGTGGAGGCCGCCGGCGGCGGGGTCCTGCGCGACGTCGACGGCAACACCCTCATCGACCTCGGCTCCGGCATCGCGGTGACGACCGTCGGCAACAGCGCCGAGGCCGTCGTCCGCCGGGTGCGCGAGCAGCTCGACGCCTTCACCCACACCTGCTTCATGGTCACGCCGTACGACGCCTACGTCGACGTCTGCGAGGCCCTCGCCGAGGTCACCCCCGGCGACCACGCCAAGAAGTCGGCCCTGTTCAACTCCGGCTCCGAGGCCGTCGAGAACGCCGTCAAGATCGCGCGCGTGGCCACCGGCCGCGACGCGGTCGTGGTCTTCGACCACGCCTACCACGGGCGCACCAACCTGACGATGGCGATGACGGCGAAGGTGATGCCCTACAAGCACGGCTTCGGGCCGTTCGCCGGTGAGGTCTACCGCGCCCCGATGTCCTACCCGCTGCGCGACGGGCTCAGCGGCGAGCAGGCCGCCGCCCGGGCGGTCGAGGTGATGGAGAAGCAGGTCGGCGTCGACAACCTGGCCTGCGTGGTCATCGAGCCCGTCCAGGGGGAGGGCGGCTTCGTCGTGCCCGCCCCCGGTTTCCTGCCGGCACTGGCCCGCTGGTGCCGCGAGCACGGCGTCGTCCTCGTCGCCGACGAGGTGCAGTCCGGCTTCTGCCGCACCGGCGACTGGTTCGCCTGCGACCACGAGGGCGTCGTGCCCGACCTGGTGACGACCGCGAAGGGCATCGCCGGCGGGCTGCCGCTGGCCGCGGTCACCGGTCGCGCCGAGCTGATGGACGCCGTGCACACCGGCGGTCTCGGCGGCACCTACGGCGGCAACCCGCTGGCCTGCGCCGCCGCCCTCGGGGCGCTCGAGGAGATGCGCACCCACGACCTCGTCGGCCGGGCCCGTGAGGTCGGCGTGATCCTGCACCAGCGGCTCGGCGCGCTCGCCGCCGCGCACCCGGTCGTGGCCGAGGTGCGCGGGCGCGGGGCGATGGTCGCGGTCGAGCTGTGCGTGCCCGGCACCACCGAGCCGGACGCCGCACGGACGGCCGCCGTCGCGGCGGCCTGCCACGCCGCCGGCGTGGTCGTGCTGACCTGCGGGACCTACGGCAACGTGATCCGGGTGCTGCCGCCGCTGTCGACGACCGACGCGCTGCTGCACGAGGGCCTCGACGTGCTCGCCGAGGCGTTCGCCGCCACGGCCTGACCCCACCCCACCCGACACCTGACGTGTGTCGGTCGTCACGGCTAGCCTCGGGCCACCGTCGGCGACTCCCCGCCGGCGCACGACCCCCGGGGGACCCATGCTCCGCACCCTGGCCGCGACCGCCACCGCAGCCCTCGCCCTGACCCTCCTGCCGGCCGCCACGGCGACCGCGGCCGCACCGGGCGCCGACGACCGGGCGCAGCGCACCGCTGCCCGGGCGGCGACCGCCGCGGCCGTCGCCGGCGGCTTCTACACCCCGCCCGCCGACCTGTCCGGGCCTCCGGGCCGGGTGCTCAAGCAGCAGCCGACCGAGACGGTCCTGACCCCCGGCGACGTCCCCGCCCGGGCCCAGCGGCTGATGTACACCAGCCGTGGTGCCCACGGCGAGCGCACCGCGGTGACCGGCACGCTGCTCACCCCGGCTGCGGAGTGGGTCGGGCCGGGCGAGCGGCCGCTGGTCTCGTTCGCCGTCGGCACCCAGGGCATGGCCGACCGGTGCGCGCCCTCACGGCAGCTGCAGGCCGGGTCGGAGTACGAGTCGGCCTTCATCGGCGGGCTCGTCGCCCGCGGCTACACCGTCGTCGTGACCGACTACGAGGGCCTCGGCACCCCGGGCACCCACGCCTACGTCAACACCGTCGCGCTGGGGCGCAACGTGCTCGACGCCGCCCGGGCCGCGACCCGCGTCGAGACCGACGCCGTGCCGACCTCGGCCCCGGTCTACACCGCCGGCTACTCCGAGGGCGGCAACGCCTCGGCCGGCGCACTCGAGCAGGCGGCCGACTACGCACCCGGGCTGAACCTCGCCGGCGGGTACGCCGGGGCGGTCCCGGCCGACCTCGCGAAGGTCGCCGGCCCGCTGGACCGCTCGATCTACGCCGCGTTCCTGCTGTACTCCGTGGCCGCGCTCGACGCCGACTACCCGCGGCTGGGCATCTCGGACCTGCTCAACGCCGAGGGGCGTCGTACGGTCCGGGCCGCCAAGCAGACCTGCACCTCCGACGGGATCGGCGAGCTCGCGTTCACCGACTCGCGCGACCTGACCCGCAGCGGCCGGCCGATCACCGAGTTCCTCGCCCGCCCCGACATCGCCCGGGTGCTCGAGCGGCTGCGCGTCGGCGACCAGGCGCCCGAGGTCCCGGTCCTGATGGCCCACACGCGCCTCGACGACGTCGTCCCCTTCGCCCAGGCCCGCACTGCCGCCACGCAGTGGTGCGCCGGGGGTGCCACCGTCGCCTTCCGGGCCGGGATCGCCCCGACCCACGTCGGCGGCGCGGTCGAGTCCTACCCGAAGGCACTGGCGTGGCTGGAGGGCCGGGTGCAGGGCCTTCCGTCCCCCAGCACCTGCTGACCCAGCACCTGCTGGACGGGCCGCGATAACCCGTTGCGCCGCGCGCCCGGCCGGCCCCACCCTGGGGTCGAGCCGGGCGCGTGGTGCGCCCGCCCGAGAGGAGCACGACATGTCGACGACTGCCCGCGGCCTGCCCGCAGACCCGACCCTCCTCTCCCGACGGAGCACCCCACGCGATGACGCACGACCACGCAGCACCGGCGGCACCCGCCGCTGACCCCCGCTTCACCTTCTCCTTCACCGCCTACGACGACCTCCCCGACGGCGCCCGCTGGTCGACCTGGCTCGACGTCGACCCGCTCTGCCGCGGACCCGAGCCACGCCCCGGCTGGGTGGTGACCTCCCAGGGCGCCGTCGACACCGAGCTCGGTGTCCTGAAGACCGGCAAGGAGGCCGACGTCCACCTCCTCGAGCGCGCCGACCCCCACGACCCGGCGCAGTCGGTGGTGATGGCGGCCAAGCGCTACCGCAGCCCGGAGCACCGCAGCTTCCACCGCGCGGCCGGCTACACCGAGGGCCGCAGCGTGCGGCGCTCGCGCGACGAGCGGGCGCTCAAGCGGGGCAGCACCTGGGGCCGCCAGGTCGCCGCCGGCGAGTGGGCGACCGCCGAGTGGGACGCGCTCGTGCGCTGCCACCTGCTCGGGCTCCCGGTGCCCTACCCGGTCCAGGTGGACGGGACCGAGCTGCTGATGGAGTGGGTCGTCGTCGACGGCGAGGACGGCCCGGTCACGGCGCCGCGGCTCGCCCAGGCCCGTCCCTCCCCCGCCCTGCTGGCGTCGTACTTCGACCAGCTGCGCGAGGTCATGACGACCCTGGTGCACAGCGGCCTGGTGCACGGCGACCTGTCGGCCTACAACCTGCTGGCCGCGGGCGATCGCCTGGTCGTGATCGACCTGCCGCAGGTGGTGGACCTCGTCGGCAACCTGAACGGCGCGGACTACCTGATGCGCGACTGCACCAACGTCTGCACGTGGTTCCGGGCCCGCGGCCTCGAGGTGGACGAGCACGCGTTGTTCGGCGACCTGATGGCCCACGCCTTCTAGCCGGTCGGACGGTGTTGGGCGGGCGTTCACCCGGGGGCGGTGGGATCCGCGCGTGACCCTCTCCTGTCCCCGGCCCCGTCCCGTGCTGCTCGCCGCGGCGGCCGTGCTCGCCCTGTCCACCGCCGCCCCGGCGCTCGCCGCCCCGGCCGACGACGGGGTGGCCCTGACCCCCCGCGGCACCCACGTGACCGGCCAGTTCGACGAGTCGGCCGCCGAGATCGTCGAGCACGACCCCCGCACGCAGCGGTACTTCGTCGTCAACGCCCTCTCCGGCGCCGTCGACGTGCTCGACGCCCGTGACCCCGACCGGCCCACCCGGGTCGGCGGGGTCACCGTCGCGGGTCTCGCGTCGGCGGACGGCTCCACGATCGACGCCGACGCCCAGGTCAACTCGGTCGCGGTGCAGGACGGGCTGCTGGCCGCGGCGGTCGAGGCCGGCGACAAGGTCTCGCCGGGCTGGGTCGCGTTCTTCCGCACCCGCGGCGACGTCGCCTTCCTGGGCGCGGTCCGCACGGGCGTGCAGCCCGACAACCTCACCTTCACCCCCGACGGCGCGCAGGTCGTCACGGCCAACGAGGCCGAGCCGGCCGACGACTTCTCGGTTGACCCGGCCGGTTCGGTGGGCGTGGTCGACGTCGAGCGGGCCCTCGCCGGCAGGCAGGGTGCCTCGCGCCTGGCCGGCTTCCGCGCCTTCGGGGGCGACGCCCTGCCCGACCGTGTCCGGGTCTACGGCCCCGACGTCGCGGTGCCGGAGGGCCAGCGGCCGGCCGGCCGCGTCGCCCGCAACCTCGAGCCGGAGTACGTCACCGTCGATGCCTCCTCCCGCACCGCCTACCTGACCGTGCAGGAGGCGAACACCGTGGCCGCCGTCGACCTGCGCCGGGCGCGGGTGCGCGAGCTGATGCCCCTGGGCACCAAGGACTGGACCGCCTCGGGGGCAGGCCTCGACGCCAGCGACCGCGACGGCGCCGTCAACCAGCAGCCGTGGGACGTCAGCGGGCTCTACCTGCCCGACTCGATCGCGTCGTACGAGGTGCGGGGCACGACCTACCTGGTCACCGCCAACGAGGGCGACGCCCGCGAGTGGGGCGACTACGTCGACTCCGAGCGCCTCGCCGACAGCCGCTACCCGCTGTGCGCCGACGCCTTCCCCGACGCCGAGGAGCTGCTCGCCGACGAGGCGCTCGGCCGCCTGAACGTCTCCGAGGAGGACGGCATCCGTGGCGAGGGCGAGGCCGCCTGCCGCGAGGAGGTGGTCACCCTCGGTGGCCGGTCCTTCAGCATCTGGACGACCGACGGCGAGCAGGTCTACGACTCGGGCAGCCGGTTCGAGTCCCTCCTGGCCGGCGGCGCCGGGGGCGTCGACCCCGCGGTGGCCTTCAACGCCACCAACGACGACAACGACTCGTTCGACAACCGCAGCGACGACAAGGGCCCCGAGCCCGAGGGCGTCACGCTCGGCAAGGTCGGCGGCCGGACGTACGCCTTCGTCGGTCTCGAGCGGGTCGGCGGCGTGATGACCTTCGACGTCACCACGCCGCGTCGCGCCCGGTTCGTGGACTACGTCAACGCCCGCGACTTCTCCGCGGCTGCTGAGACGCCCGAGGCCGGCGACCTCGGTCCCGAGGGCCTGGCCTTCGTCTCCCGCAAGGACAGCCCCGTACGCCGGCCGCTGCTCGCGGTCGGCAACGAGGTCTCCGGCACCACGACGGTGTTCTCGGTGGGCCGCGGCCGCTGACCGGTCCGGGGCCGAGTGGTCCCGGGCCGAGTGGTCCGGGGCCGAGCGGACCGGGGCGTCTAGGGAGTCATCTCCTGGACGCCCCACGGGGCGCCGTACTCGGTGAGCAGGTCCAGGAACGGCACCGCGTCGAAGGCCTCGGGGCCGAGCACGCCGGCGCCGCTCCAGGTGCCGCGCGCGAGCAGCTCGAGGGCGACCACGGGGTTGACCGCGGTCTGCCACACCACGCACTGGTGGCCGTACTCGCGCATCGTCCACTCGTTGTCGACCACGTGGTAGAGGTAGGTCGAGCGGGGCTCGCCGTCCTTGCCGGTGCCGGTGACCCAGAGGCCGGCGCAGGTCTTGCCGGTCATCAGCGGGCCGATGGTGGCGGGGTCGGGCAGGCAGGCGGCGACCACGTCGCGCGGGGAGACCTCGACGCCCTTGACCCGGACCTTCTCGGTCGAGTCCAGGCCGAGGGTGTGCAGGGTGCGCAGGATGGTGATCATCTCCTCCCCCAGGCCGTACTTGAAGGTCGCGCGACGGCAGTCGACCCAGCGCGGCATGAGGAGCACCTCCTCGTGCTCGACGTTGACGCACTCGACCGGCCCGATGCCCTCGGGGAAGTCGAAGACCTCGGGCTCGCTGAACGGCGCGGTCGTGTGCCAGGCGCCGTCCTGCCACACCACCGGCGGGTTCAGGCACTCCTCGATGGTCGTCCACATCGAGAACGACGGCGCGAACACCTCCGCCCCGCTCTCGTCCCGCACCACGAGGTTGGCGCCGTCGCGGGTGCCGAGCTCGTCGATCTCGGAGAACAGGTGGTCCGCGGCGTAGCGGGCGAAGACGTCGGAGAGGCCGGGCTCGACCCCGATCCCGACCAGCGCGAGCCGGCCCGCGTCCTCCCACGCGCCCGCCCGGGCGAACTGCTCGTCGCCGAGCTTGACCCCGGGGGTCTCGTACGGCGTCTCGGGGTGCGGGCGCGAGAGCGACATCGCCATGTCGAGGTAGTCGGCGCCGGCAGCCAGCGCGCCCTCGAAGAGCGGCATGTCGAAGACGGGGTCGACGGCGTTCATCAGGTGCGTGACGCCGTGCTCGCGGCACAGCGCCGTCACGGCGTCGGCGTCCGAGGCGTCGAGCTGCGCGGCGGTGAACCGCGCGTCGACCGCCGCGGCGCGCTCGGCGCGGGCGAGGTCGTAGTCGGCGACCACGATGGTCTCGAAGAAGTCGCGGCGCGCGGCGATGGCCGCGAACGCCCCGCCGACGCCCCCGGCGCCGGCCAGCAGGATCCTCATGCGTCCGTCTTCCTCACTCGCCGATGTAGGACATGACGTGCTTGAGGCGCGTGTAGTCCTCGAGGCCGTACATGGACAGGTCCTTGCCGTAGCCGGAGTGCTTGAAACCGCCGTGCGGCATCTCGGCCACGATCGGGATGTGGGTGTTGATCCACACCGCACCGAAGTCGAGCCGCTTGGCCATCCGCATGGCGCGGCCGTGGTCGCGGGTCCAGACCGAGGAGGCCAGGCCGTACTTCACGCCGTTGGCCCAGCGCAGCGCCTCGCCCTCGTCGGAGAACCGCTGGACGGTGATGACGGGGCCGAAGATCTCGTCCTGCACCTGCTCGTCGTCCTGGCGCAGCCCGGAGAGCACCGTGGGCTCGTAGAAGTAGCCACGGTCGCCCTGCCGGCTGCCGCCGGCACGCACCTCGGCGTGGTCGGGCAGCCGGTCGACCATGCCCGAGACGCGGTCGAGCTGGTCGGCGTTGTTGAGCGGTCCGTAGAGGACGTCCTCGTCGTCGGGCATGCCGGTACGGGTGCCTCGCGCCTGCTCGGCCAGGGCCGCCACGAAGTCGTCGTGGACGCCGGGCCCGGCCAGCACCCGGGTGGCGGCGGTGCAGTCCTGGCCGGCGTTGAAGTAGCCCGCGGCGGCGATGCCCTCGGCGGCGGCCTCGACGTCGGCGTCGTCGAAGACGATCACCGGCGCCTTGCCACCGAGCTCGAGGTGGACGCGCTTGAGCTGGTCGGCCGCGGAGTGGGCCACCTGCATGCCGGCGCGGACCGAGCCGGTGATCGCGACCAGCTGCGGCGTCGGGTGCTCGACCAGGGTGCGCCCGGTCTCGCGGTCACCGGTGACGACGTTGAACACCCCCGGCGGCAGGAACTCCTGGCACAGCTCGGCGAACAGCGTGGTCGAGGCCGGCGTGGTGTCGCTCGGCTTCAGCACGATCGTGTTGCCGGCGGCGAGCGCCGGCGCGATCTTCCAGACCATCATCATCAGCGGGTAGTTCCACGGCGTCACCTGGCCGACGACGCCGATCGGCTCGCGGCGCACGAACGAGGTGTGGTCGGCGAGGTACTCCCCGCCCGACTTCCCCTCGAGCACCCGGGCCGCGCCGGCGAAGAAGCGCAGCTGGTCGATCGCCGGCGGCAGCTCCTCGGTGGTGGTGAAGCCCAGCGGCTTGCCGGTGTCGCGGCTCTCCACCCGCACGAACTCGTCCGCGCGGCGCTCCAGGGCGTCGGCGATGCGCAGCATCGCCAGCTGCCGCTCGGCCGGGGTCGTGTCGCCCCAGGTCTCGAAGGCCGTCTCGGCGGCGCGGAAGGCACGGTCCACGTCCTCCGCGCCGGAACGCGGCGCGGTGGCGTACACCTCGCCGGTGGTGGGGTCGAGGACGTCGGAGGTCTCGCCCGAGGCGGCCTCGACGAGCTCGCCCCCGACGACGTTGCGGAAGGTCTGGTTCGCCATGCTCCGACCCTAGGGCACTTCCCCACGGATTCGGTAGGGCGAAACGTGGTCGTCAACCGATTCCGTCGTCATGCGGCGTGCGGCCGTGAGTATCGACCCGCGCCCTCAGGTCGGCAGGAGGGCCTGCAGCTCCACCAGCCGGGCCCGGGGGTCGGACCACCGCACCAGCCCGAACACGTCCGTCAGCCGGTCCAGCGCCGCCTGCTCGGAGCTGCTCAGCTCCTCGTCGGCGTCCGGACCGTCCGCCAGCTCCTCGGCCGTCTCGTCCCGGTCGTAGGCGAGACCGCCGACCTGGGCGCCGTTGCCGTGGAGCAGCAGCCCGAGGAACTCCCGCAGGTCCGCCCCCACGACCACGTACGGATCGTCCGAGAGCGGCGTGTACAGCAGGACGGCTCCGTTCGGGAGGAGGCAGAACTCGTGCTCGCTGCCGTCACGGGCGAACGGTTCCCCGACGCGTGGTGCGGCATCGACCCAGGGGGCGAAGTCGTCCGCGTCCGCGACCAGCACGCAGTACTCGTCCAGCCCCTCCTCGACCACGGGGTCGGAGCGGAGGAGCGCCTTGAGCGCCCCGAGGTCGGCCTGGCTGCTCATGCCCCGGACCCTACCGACGGCCCCTCCCCGGTGCGGTCCGGCGGACCGTAGGGTCGACGCATGACCGAGCAGGCCCCCGCGGGGCCCCAGGGACGCGTCGAGACCAACGGCATCAACGTGATCGCGGAGGGCGAGCGCAAGGGCCGCCCCCACGACCTGTTCTGGCCCTGGACGGCCGCGTCGATCTCCGTGTTCGGGATCAGCTACGGCGCGTTCGCGCTGTCGTACGGGATCAGCCTCGGCCAGGCCGTGGTCGCCTCGGTGGTCGGGATCGTGGGCGCCGGGCTGCTGGCGGGCCTGGTCGCCACGGCCGGCAAGCGGGGCTCCGCGCCCACGCTGGTGCTCTCGCGCGCGGCGTTCGGCGTCGAGGGCAACCGGGTGCCCTCCGCGGTGTCGTGGCTGCTGACCGTGGGCTGGGAGACCGTGCTGACCTCGCTGGCGGCCCTGGCCACGGCGACCGTCTTCCGCGAGCTCGGCTGGGGCGGCGGGGACGTCACGCTCGCGATCGCGCTGGCCGTCGTGGTCGTGCTGATCGTGGCCGGCGGCGTCATCGGCTTCGACCTGATCATGCGGGTGCAGACCTGGATCACCGGGATCGGCGTCGCCCTGACCGCGGTCTACCTGGTGCTGGTGCTCGACCGGATCGACCTCGGCGCGGCCACCGCACTGCCCTCCGGCACGACGGCCGGGGTGGTCGGTGCGATCGTCCTCGTCGCCACCGCCACGGGGCTCGGCTGGATCAACGCCGCCGCCGACTACTCCCGCTACCTGCCCCGGGGCGCGTCGACCTTCGGTGTCGCGGCCTGGACCACGGCCGGCCTGTCGGTGGCCAACCTGGTCCTGATCGGGCTGGGCCTGCTGCTCGCCGGCTCCGACCCCGCGCTGGGCGAGGCGATCGGTCTCGACCCGATCGGTGCGCTCGCGAGCCTGCTGCCGACGTGGTTCCTGGTCCCGTTCGTCGTCGTGGTCGTCCTCGGCCTCGTCGGCGGGGCGCTGCTGGACATCTACTCCTCGGGGCTGTCCCTGCTCGCCCTGGGCCTCCCGGTCTCACGACCGGTCGCCGCCGGGATCGACGGGCTGCTGATGGTGCTGGGCTCGGTCTACGTGCTGTTCTTCGGGGAGGACTTCTTCGGCCAGTTCCAGGGGTTCCTGATCACCCTCGGCGTCCCGATCTCCGCCTGGGCCGGGATCATGCTGGCCGACCTGCTGCTGCGTCGCGGCGACTACGACGAGGCCGCGCTGAGCGACCGGAGCGGCCGCTACGGCGCCGTCCGCTGGCCGACCCTCGGCGTGATGGTGGTGGGCACCGCCGTCGGGTGGGGCCTGGTCACCAACACCTACGCCGGCTGGCTGTCCTGGCAGGGCTACCTGATGGGCCCGTTCGGCGGCAAGGAGGGCGAGTGGGCCTTCGCCGCGATCGGGGTGCCGGTCGCGCTCGCGATCGGGTTCGCCGGCTACCTGCTGCTGCAGCGCGGCGCGGTGGCCCGCACCGAGGGGCGCTGACGGTGCCGGCAGGGCGTACCGGCCCGCGCGACGAGCCGTGGCTGGTCGTCATCGACCTCCAGCACGTCTTCGCCGACCAGGTCAGCCCGTGGTGCGTACCCGGCTTCGCCGAGGTCGTGGACCGGCTCCCCGGCCTCGTCGAGCAGCACCGCGGCCGGGTCGTGGCGACCCGGTTCGTCCCGCCGGTCGCACCGCAGGGCTCCTGGGCCGAGTACTACCGCACCTGGCCGTTCGCCCTCGACCCGGCGCACACCGGGCTGTGGGAGCTGGTGCCGGAGGTGACGGCGCTGCTGCCTGCGACCGTGCCGGTCGTCAGCCGACCGACGATGGGCAAGTGGGGCGAGGAGCTGCTCGCGGCGACCGGGGGCTCCCGCCACCTCGTGCTGTGCGGCGTCGCCACGGACTGCTGCGTCCTCTCGACCGCGCTCGCCGCGGCCGACGCGGGCGCCTGGGTGCGGGTCGAGTCGTCGGCCTGCGCCGGCGGCACCACCGCGGACCACGAGCGCGCGCTCGCTGCGATGGCGCTCTACGCCCCTCAGGTCGAGGTGGTCTGAGCAGCCGTCGTCGCGGCGATCCGGTCGCGGACGATGTGCTCGACCAGGAGCGGGACGTAGGTCTGGATGCGGGCGCCGGTGAACCCCGTCGACGCGTCCTCGACCCACCGCTCGACGGTGGCGATCCAGTCCGGGTCCCGGTCCGAACCATGGGTGGCCAGACGGGTCGCCACAGCACGCAGGCGGTCGCCGTCGGTCGCGCGCGCGGGGTGGGAGAGGGTGCTCACACCGTCACGCTCCGGGACCCCGGGCGTGCCGTCCAGGGCCGAACGGCACCTGGTGCTCGTCCCGGCAGGATCGGAACCAGGACGGGCCCGTGGCCGTCCCACCGGCACCGACCCCCCGAGGAGGACCCGTGCGACACCGCTCGTCCCGCACCGCCGTCCCGGCCGCCCTGACGGCCCTGCTGCTCGCGACCATGTCCGCCTGCGGTGCCGACACCGGCGCCGACACCGGCGGCGACGCGCCCGACCCCGGCGGCACCACGACCGACCTGGCCCGCACCGACCCGGCCGTCGACGAGCTCGCGGCGCAGGACGGCCGCCCCTGCCCCGCCCGGCTGCCCGGCCGGGACGACGACGCCTTCGGCGGCACCGACCCGGCGGCCTCCGCCCCGGACCTCGCAGCACCGGACCGCGCCTGGGTCTGCCGCTACCAGCTCGCGGACGGCGCGGAGGGCGCGGCCTGGACCCGGCAGACGCGCCCGCAGCAGGTCGCCGCCGACCGGCTGCCGGACCTCGCGGCCGCGTTGGCCGAGCTCGCGCCGGCGGACGACGGTCGGCTGTGCACCGAGGAGCTCGGCCCGCGCTACCTGCTCGTGCTCGCCGCCGACGGCGACGCCGGCACGGACCTGACCGGTGTCGCGGTCGACGGCTTCGGCTGCCGCGACGTGCGGCTGACCGACGACCCGTCCACGACTGCGCCGGGCGAGGCGTCGGCGCCCGGTGTCGTCCCGGGCGTGCTCACCGCGCCCGACGACCTGGTGGAGGTGCTCACGTCGGGCGGGCTCACCGGTCGTTGACGGATCAGGATCCGAAGACCCGCTCCCCCGCCACCCACGTCCCGACGACCTGCGCCGCACCGATCTCCGTGACCGGACCGGCGAACGGGTCCCGGTCGAGGAGCACCAGGTCGGCCTCCCTGCCCGGGGCCAGGGTGCCGACCTCGGCCTCGCGGCCGTTCACCCAGGCGCTGCCCGAGGTGTATGCCGCCAGCGCGGTCACGAGGTCCACCGCCTGCTCGGGCAGGAACGCCTCGGTGCCACCTCGCCCGTGCTCGCCGTAGGACGTGCGGTTGACGGCGGTGTGGATCGCCTCGAACGGCGCCGGGCTGCTCACCGGCCAGTCGCTGCCCATCACCAGCCTCGCGCCGTGGCGGACCAGCGCGCCGAACGGGTACTGCCACCGGGCCCGCTCCGCGCCGACGAACGGCAGCGTCAGCTGAGTCATCTGCTCGTCGAGGCACGCCCACAGCGCCTGGGCGTTGGCGGCGACGCCGAGCTCGGCGAAGCGCGGCAGGTCGACGGGGTCGACCATCTGCAGGTGGGCCACGTGGTGCCGCCCGACGCCCCGGCGTCCCACGGGGACGTCCGCGAACGCGTCCAGCGCCTCGCGCACCCCCCGGTCGCCGATGGCGTGCACGTGGACCTGGAACCCCGCCGCGTCGAGCGCCACGACGGCCTCGCGCAGCGCCGCCGGGTCGACGAAGGAGTGCCCGTGGTTGGCCGTCGCGTGACCGCAGCGGTCGAGGTACGGCGCCCCCAGCGCCGCGGTGCCGTTCTCGGCCACCCCGTCCTGCATCACCTTGACGCTGGTCGCCCGGAACCGGCCCTGGGAGTAGGAGTCGCGGCGGGCCAGCAGGTCCGGGAGCTGCTCGACGCCGCGCTCCCGGTCCCACCACAGCGCCCCGACGACGTGGGCGGTGAGAGCACCGCGCCCGGCCGCGCGCCGGTAGGCCGGGCCGGGGTCGTCCAGGCCGGCGTAGTCGCCGACGATCGCGTCCTGCCAGCCGGTCACGCCCAGGGAGTGCAGGTAGGCCTGCCCGGCCAGCAGCGCCGCGTCGTACTCCGCGTCGGTCGTCGGCGGGACCAGTCGCGACACCAGCGCCATCGCGCCCTCGTGCAGGGTCCCGGTCGGACGCCCGCGGTCGTCCCGCTCGATGCGTCCGTCGGGCGGGTCGGGCGTGCGCTCGTCGACACCGGCCATCGCCAGGGCGCGGCTGCTGACCCAGGCGCCGTGGTGGTCGCGGTTGGGAAGGAATACCGGCCGGTCCCCGACGACGGCGTCGAGGTCGGCGGCGGTGGGCGTACCGCCCGGGAAGGCCGACATGGACCACCCGCCGCCCAGGACCCAGGGAAGGTCCGGGTGGGCCGCGGCGTACGCCGCGACCGCGGCCAGGGTGGCGGGCCGGTCGGTGTGCGCGGTGAGGTCGCAGCGGATCCGCTCGAGCCCGCCCTGGACGGCGTGGACGTGGGCGTCGACGAGGCCGGGGAGGACCAGCCCGCCCCCGGCCTCGACGACCTCGGCGTCGTCCGCCCACCGCTCGGGCTCCCCCGGGCCGAGCAGGGCGACGATCCTGGTGCCGCGCACGACCACGGTCCTGGGCCCGCGCAGGCGGTGTCCGTCGAAGACCCGCCCGTCCCGGATGACGAGGTCACGCATGCGACAGGTATACACCGACGAGACAGCCCTCAGCGACGGATTTCGTCACAAATCGATCGGATCGCCACGAATCCGCTTGCATCCGGGCCGGACCAGCGCGCACCATGGACCCATGCACCCGGACTACGACCACCTCCAGCAGGCTGCCAAGGACCACCTGTGGATGCACTTCACGCGCCACGGCTCCTACGACCACGCAGACGTGCCGATCATGGTCCGGGGCGAGGGGGCGTACCTCTTCGACGCCCAGGGCAAGCGCTACCTCGACGGCCTGGCCGGGCTGTTCGTCAGCCAGCTCGGCCACGGACGCGAGGAGCTCGCCGAGGCCGCGGCCAAGCAGGCGCGCGAGCTGGCGTTCATGCCGCTGTGGTCCTACGCGCACCCGACCGCGATCGAGCTCGCCGAGCGGCTGGCCGGCTACGCCCCCGGCGACCTGAACCGGGTCTTCTTCACCTCCGGCGGCGGCGAGGCCGTCGAGAGCGCCTGGAAGCTGGCCAAGAACTACTTCAAGCTCACCGGCAAGCCGATGAAGCACAAGGTCATCAGCCGCGCCATCGCCTACCACGGCACCACCCAGGGCGCGCTGTCCATCACCGGGCTGCCGCTGCTCAAGCAGCAGTTCGAGCCGCTGGTCCCCTCGACCTTCCGGGTGCCGAACACCAACATCTACCGCGCCGCCGAGATCACCGGCGGCTTCCTCGACGGCAGCGACCCCGAGGCCTTCGGCCGCTGGGCCGCCGACCAGATCGCCGTCGCCATCGAGAACGAGGGCCCCGACACCGTCGCCGCGGTCTTCCTGGAGCCGGTGCAGAACGCCGGCGGCTGCTTCCCGCCGCCCCCGGGCTACTTCGAGCGGGTCCGCGAGATCTGCGACGAGTACGACGTGCTGCTGGTCTCCGACGAGGTCATCTGCGCCTTCGGCCGGCTGGGCTACTTCTTCGGCGCCGAGCGCTTCGGCTACCAGCCCGACATCATCACCTGCGCGAAGGGCATCACCTCGGGGTACGCCCCGCTCGGCGCGATGATCGCCAGCGACCGCCTGATGGAGCCGTTCCTGGCCGACAAGGTCTCCTTCGCCCACGGCTACACCTTCGGCGGGCACCCGGTCTCCACCGCGGTCGCGATGAAGAACCTCGACATCTTCGAGGACGAGAAGGTCTTGGAGAACGTCCGGGACAACACCGACGCGCTGCGCGCCACCCTCGAGCGGCTCAAGGACCTCCCGATCGTGGGCGACGTCCGCGGCGACGGCTACTTCTTCGGCATCGAGCTGGTCAAGGACAAGGACACCCTGGAGTCGTTCACCTCCGAGGAGTGCGAGCGCCTGCTCTACGGCTTCGTCTCCAAGCAGCTCTTCGCCGAGGGCCTCTACTGCCGCGCCGACGACCGCGGGGACCCGGTCGTCCAGCTCGCGCCCCCGCTGGTCTGCACCCAGGAGCACTTCGACGAGATGGAGCAGATCCTGCGCGTCGTGCTCGACAAGGCCGGCTCGCTCATCTGAGACCGCGCCGAGGCGCGGCGTGGGCGGGCATGATGGGGCGATGACCTCCCGACCGCTCCGCTGCCGCCTCGGCCTGCACTCGTTCCGGCGCAACCAGCGCGACGCCGAGGGGCGCTACTTCTGCCGCCGGTGCGGCGAGCAGGGGCGGGACGAGCACTTCGACGCGGAGCGGATGCCGCCCGGCAACGGCGGCAACGGCGCCTGACCGACTGACGAGGGAGTCCTCCGCGCGATCCAGGGGTCGGGCCGGATCGGCCGCGCCGGCAACCCGTACCGGGCGTGCCGTGACCGACCGCTCAGGGCTCAGTGCAGCGGATCGGTGCCGGATACGCGTACCGATCCGCTGCACTGCTCACGCCCGCGACGCGGACCGCCTCACGCCCGGTCGGTCCGCGGCAGCGGCAGCTCGTCGGCGACGTACCAGTGCACCCAGGTGAGCGGGAAGACGAGCCCGGCGAGCACCGCCAGGGCCCACGGGTTGCCGCGGCGCCGCGCACCGAGCGCCGTCAGCGGACCGAACGCCACCAGCGGGACGACGAACCAGACGAGGACCTCGGTCACGCCACCAGTGTGGACCCGGGCAGCCCGCGACGGAAGAGTCGTCGCGACGCACCGCACCGGACACCGCTAAACCGAACTAATCCAGTAGCCTTTGTCGAGAACCGACCTGAGGAGGCCTGGGTGACCACGATCTCGATCATCGGGGGCGGGGCGAGCGGCACGCTCACCGCCGTCCACCTGCTGCACGCCTCGCGCGGCAGCGACCTGCGCGTCGTGCTCCACGAGCGCGGCGCGGCCGTCGCGCGCGGGGTGGCGTACGGCACGACCGACGAGCGGCACCTGCTGAACGTGCGCAGCCGCGACATGAGCGCCTTCCCCGACGACCCCGGGCACCTCGTGGAGTGGGCGCTGGGCGCCGGCCGCCCGGTCGACCCGCTGGGGTTCCTGCCCCGCGCGACCTACGCGGCCTACCTCGACCACCTCCTCGCCGAGGCCGACGACGGCCGCCTGACCGTGCGTACCGAGGAGGTGGCCGACGTCCTCCCGGCACCGGTGGGACCCGGCTACTACGTCCGGGGCCCGCAGGGCACGACCCGGGCCGACGGTGTCGTCCTGGCCTACGGCAACCTCCCGCCCCGCGCGCTGAGCACGACCGACGGGCCGCTGCCGGAGACCTCCTGGCACCTGCCGAGCGCCTGGGACACCGCGGCCCTCGACGCGCTGGCCGACGACGCCACCGTCGTCCTGGTCGGCAGCGGCCTCACCGCGGTGGACGCCGCCATCACCCTGCTCGACGGCGACACCCGGCGGCGCGTGGTGATGCTGAGCCGGAACGGGCTGCTCCCCCGCGCGCACCTGCCCCTGCCCTGCTCCACCAGCTGGGTCACCCAGGCACCGACCGGCCCGCTCAGCGCCGACGGCCTGGCCGCGCTGGTCACCGCGCAGGTCGACCGGGCCCGGGAGCGGGGCGTCTGCTGGCGCTCGGTCGTCGACGGGCTGCGCGGGACCACCCAGCGGCTCTGGCTCCGGCTCGACACCGCGGAGCGCGCGAGGTTCGTGCGCGAGCACGCCCGCGGCTGGGAGGTGCTGCGCCACCGGATGGCGCCCGGCGTCGCCGAGAGGATCCGGTCGTACGCCGACCAGGGCCGCCTCGAGGTCGTCGGCGGCGGCCTCACCGCCGTGGAGGACCTCGGTACGCAGGCGCGGGTCGCCCTCGCCGGCGGGCGCAGCATCGAGGCCGACGCGGTCGTCAACTGCACCGGCCCGTTGACCGACCTCGACGCCACCGCCGTCCCGCTGCTCGCGGCACTGCGCCGTCGCCGGCTGCTGGCCCGGGACGCCCTCGGGCTCGGCGTGGCCTGCCTGCCCGACGGCACGGTGCTCGACGACCAGGGCCTGGTCGTCCCTGACCTCCACGTGGTCGGCCCCCCGCGCAAGGGCGCGCTGTGGGAGACCACGGCGGTGCCGGAGATCCGTACCCAGGCCGCCGAGCTGGCCGAGCGGCTGGCGGCTCGCCACGTCAGGGTCGCCGTTCCGGCCTGACCGCCCGCCGTCTGGCTGTCTGGCCGGGCGGCCGGGCGGCCCGCCGCCCGGCCGCAGGTCCACCTCAGCGGCGCAGGAGCTCGATCTCCTCGAGCGTCCCGTCGTCGTCCAGGTCGACCTCGACGACCTCGGTGCCGACGGTCAGGTCGGCGGTCGAACCCTCGTCGTCGCGGTCCTCGTCGCTGTCGCGGTCCCCGTCGCTGTCGCGGTCCCCGTCGTCGTCGCGGTCCCCGTCGTCGTCGCGGTCGTCGCGGTCCTCGAGCTCGATCTCGGTGTCCGCGGTGACGATGAAGCTCAGCGTGTTCTCGCCCGCGGCGATCTGGAGCTCGCCGGTGGTCTCGTCGAAGGACGTGACGAGCCCGAGCAGGTCGCCGTCGTCCTCGCCGTCGTCGAGCGAGCAGTCGTCCCCCTCCTCGTCGTCGTCGTCCTCGTCGTGCTGACCGTCGCCGTCGTGGTCCTCGTCGCCGTCGAGGACACCGTCGTCGTCGGAGTCGTCGTCGTCGGCGCGGTAGCCGAAGTCGTTCTCGTCCTCGTCCGAGACGTGGTCGTCGTCGGCGTCGTCGTCGTCCTCGCGGCAGGACTCGGAGGCGTCGTCCTCGTCCTCGTTGTCCACGCCGTCGCGGTCGGAGTCCTCGTCGCCGTCGCGGATGCCGTCGTCGTCGGAATCGCGGTCGTCCACGTCGGTGTCGCGGTCGTCGTCGAGGACCTCGTCCCCGTCGTCGTGGCCGTCCCCGTCGGAGTCCTCGTCCTCGGGCAGCGCGCCCCGGCGGAGCTCGGCGAGGTTGCGCAGGCCGTCCCTGTCGAGGTCGGCGCGGGCGTCGGCACGCTGCGGGTCGAGCCCGTGACGCGCCTCCCAGCGGTCGGGCATCCCGTCGTCGTCCCGGTCCGCGCCGGCGGCGTAGGTCGGTGCGGACGCGAGGATCAGGGAGGACAACGTCAGGGCGCCGGACGTGGCCAGGAGGGCGGCGCGGCGGGTCGGGTTCTGGTGGAAGACGGACATGGGGGGATGCCTCTCGTCGGTGCTGGGGGGACGGTCCTCGGGCAGGACCGGTCACATCATCACCAGCGCCGCGGCCGCGCACGACGCATCGCCGAACATTCCCCGGGGTCCGTTGGTCCCGGTTCGTTGCTCCCGGTGGGTCAGGAGTCGAAGCCGAGCCCGGCCCGGTCGAGCCCGCGCAGCCACAGGTTGCGGCGCCCGCCCCGGGCGTCGGCTGCGGCCAGGGAGTGCCGGGTGGCGGTGATCCCGCCCCAGCGCAGCGGCTCGGGAGGGAAGGGCAGGGGCTTCTCACGCACCATCCGCAGCGCGGTCCGCTCGGTCTCCTCCCCCGCCAGCAGGTCGAGGACCACGTCGGCGCCGAACCGGGTCGCGGCGACGCCGAGCCCGGTGTAGCCGGCGGCGTACCCGACGCGCCCACCCAGCGCGGTGCCGAAGAACGCGGTGAACCGGGTGCAGGTGTCGATCACGCCGCCCCAGCGGTGCGAGATCCCCACGTCGGCCAGCGCGGGGAACGTGTCGACGAGCTGCTCGGCCAGGAGGGCGTGCGTCCGGCCCTGCTCCAGCGACCGGTCGATCCGGCTGCCCCAGTGGTAGACCGCGTCGTAGCCGCCCCACAGCAGGCGGTCGTCGCGGGTCAGCCGGGAGTAGTGGAAGAGGTTGCCGGCGTCGGCCAGGCCCTCCCGCCCGGCCCACCCGATCGCCGCGCGCTGCTCGGCGTCGAGCGGCTCGGTCATCAGCACGTGGTCGTAGACCGGCACCGTCATCAACCGTAGTCGGCGCAGCAGCGACGGGAAGGCGTTGGTGGCCAGCACGACGTGCCGCGCCGTGACGCTCCCGCGGACGGTACGCACCCGTACCCCGGCGCCCTCGCGCGCCAGCCCGGTGGCGGGACTGCCCTCGTGGACCACGCCGCCCAGGCCACGGACGGCCTCGCGCAGGCCCCACGCCAGGCGGGCCGGCTCGACCAGGGCGGTCCCGCCGGGCTCGTGCAGCCCGCCGAGCCAGGTCGGGGAGTCGACGCGCGCCCGGGTCGCGGCGGCGTCGAGGACCTCGACGTCGTGCCCGGCCGCCGCCATCGCCTCCCCCAGCGCGGCCAGCTCCTCGACCTGGTGCGGCGCGGTGGCCGCGGTGAGCTCGCCCGAGACGCGGAAGTCGCAGTCGACGGCGTACCGCTCGACCGTCTCGCCGATCGCGGCGAGGTTCTCCGCCCCGAGCCGGTCCAGCTGCGCGAGCTCCTCGGGCCACCGCTCGAGGCCGTTGCCGAAGCCGTGGGTGAGGCTGGCCGAGGCGAAGCCGCCGTTGCGCCCGCTCGCCTCCTGGCCGCACGAGCCTGCCTCGAGCACCACGACCGTGCGACCGGGGTCGCGCTCGAGGGCCCGCAGCGCGGCCCACAGCCCGGCGTACCCGCCGCCCACGACGACCAGGTCGGCGGTGACGTCCTCGAGCAGCGGCGGCAGCGGGTCCGGGCGGGCCGGGTCGTCGAGCCAGTAGCAGCGGGGGGCGGCGTCGGCGAGGGTGTCAGGCAACGGGGACCTGCCGCCTCCGGTTGCGGACCTCGACGCCGATCACGACCGCGATCGACAGCACGAACATCAGGGTCCCGATCACGTTCACCTGCATCGGGATGCCCACCCGGGCGACGCCCCAGACGTACATCGGGAACGTGGTGGTGTTGCCAGAGTTGAGGTTGGTGACGATGAAGTCGTCGAAGCTCAGCGAGAAGCTGAGGAGCGCGGCAGCCAGGATGCCGGGCAGGACCAGCGGGAAGGTGACCCGCCAGAAGGTCTGCGCCGGGGTCGCGTAGAGGTCCATCGCGGCCTGCTCCAGCGCGTCGTCCATGCCGGCCAGGCGGGCGCGCACCGTGACGACGACGAAGGACAGGCAGAACATCACGTGCGCGATCAGGATGGTCCAGAACCCCAGCTGACCGGCCAGGCCGGAGGCGACGAAGAGCGCCAGCAGCGAGCTGCCGAGCACGACCTCCGGGGTGGCCATCGGCAGGAAGATCAGCAGGTTCGAGGCCGAGCGACCGCGGAAGCGGTGCCGCACCAGGGCGAAGGCGGCCAGCGTGCCGAGCACGGTCGACCCGGCGGTGGCCAGGGCACCGATCCGGATGCTGACCCCCAGCGCGGAGCACAGGTCGGGGTCGGCGCAGGGGTTCAGCCAGTTGTCGAGGGTGAACCCGTCGAAGCTGTAGACCAGCCGCGAGTCGGGGGCGTTGAAGCTCATCAGCACCACCACCGCGATCGGCACGAACGTGTAGACCAGCACCGCCAGCCCGAGCAGCAGCACGAGGTTGTCGCGGACCCACCTCACAGCAGCTCCTCCGTCCCGGCGCGGCGCACGTAGACGAGCACCATCACCACGATCAGCACCGACAGCAGCACCGACAGCGCGGCGGCGACCGGGTAGTTGTTGGCGTCGGTGAACTGGCTCTGGATGACGTTGCCGATCACCCGGTTGTTGGTCGAGCCCAGCAGCTCGGCGTTGATGTAGTCGCCGGTGGCCGGGATGAAGGTGAGCAGGGTCCCCGAGACGACGCCGGGCAGCGAGAGCGGCCAGGTCACCTTGAAGAACCCGGCGACGGGGTTGGCGTAGAGGTCGCTGGAGGCCTCCACGAGGCGCGGGTCGAGCTTGTCGAGGCTGGCGTAGAGCGGCAGCACCATGAACGGCAGGAAGTTGTAGGTCAGCCCCGCGATCACCGCGAACGGCGTGGCCAGCAGCCGGCCGTCGTCGCCGAGGAGCTGCAGCACCTGCAGCGTGTTCACCACGAACCCGTCGTCGGCCAGGATCAGCTTCCAGCTCAGGGTGCGGATCAGGAAGCTGGTGAAGAACGGGGCGATGACCAGCACCAGCATCAGGTTCTTCCACCGCCCGGCCTTGAAGGCGATCGCGTACGCCAGCACGTAGCCGAGCACCAGGCAGGCCGCGGTGGCGGCGGCGCCGTACGCCATCGCGCGCAGCAGCGGGCCCCAGTAGTCGCGCACGACGTCGACGTAGTTGCCCCACGCGTAGGTCATCTCGTAGCCGCGGAAGTCCGAGCCCGACGGGTCGAAGAGGCTGGTCGCGACCAGCGAGTAGAACGGCACCACGAAGAAGGCCAGCAGGAAGATCCCGGCCGGCGCGAGCAGCAGGTAGCCGGTGACCGACCCGCGGGGCCGGCGCGAGCGGCGGGCGGGGCGGTCCGCACGTCCGCCCCCGGGCGTCCGGGGTGGCGCGGGCGCCTCGACGCTCACCCGACGACCCGGTCCGCCCCGGCCGCCACGTCCTGCGAGGCGTCGAGCAGGAAGGCGTACTCGGGGCGCCAGGACAGCTCGACCTGCTCGCCGTGGGCGAACATCCGCTGCCGGCCGGTGTTCTGGGCGAAGACCTGCAGCTCCTGGCCCCACGGCATCCGCACGAGGTACTGCGTGCTCACTCCGACGAACGACACGTCGGTGATGACGCCGCCCGGCACGGTGTTGCCCGGTGCGTCGAGCTCGGCGCCGACCTCGCCGATCAGCACCTTCTCCGGACGGATGCCGACCCAGCCGCGGTCGCCGTCGGTGTGCACCCGGTGGGCCGGCACGCTCACGGTCACGCCGTGCATGTCGACGGTGACCAGGTCGGCGTCGCGGCGCCGTACGGTGCCCTCGATCAGGTTGGACTGGCCCAGGAAGTTGGCCACGAAGGTGCTGCGGGGGTTCTCGTACAGCTCCGAGGGCGCGCCCATCTGCTCCACGACGCCGCCGTTCATCACCGCGACCGTGTCGGCCATGGTCATGGCCTCCTCCTGGTCGTGCGTGACGTGGACGAAGGTCAGCCCCACCTCGGTCTGGATCCGCTTGACCTCGATCTGCATCGAGCGGCGCAGCTTCAGGTCGAGCGCGCCGAGCGGCTCGTCGAGGAGCAGCACCTCGGGCCGGTTGATCAGCGCCCGGGCCAGCGCGACCCGCTGCTGCTGGCCGCCGGAGAGCTGCGCCGGCTTCTTGGACGCCTGCGTCTCCAGCTCGACCAGCGCCAGCATCGCCTCGACCTGCGCGGCGACGTCCTTGACCTTGCGGCGCTTCAGGCCGAAGGCGACGTTCTCGGCGACGTCGAGGTGCGGGAAGAGCGCGTAGCTCTGGAAGACGGTGTTGACCGGGCGCCGGTACGGCTTGGTCCGGGTGATGTCCTCCCCGGCCAGCGTGATCGTGCCGGAGGTCGGCTGCTCGAGTCCGGCGACCATCCGCAAGGTGGTGGTCTTGCCGCACCCCGACGGACCGAGCAGCGCGAAGAAGCTGCCGCGCGGGATGTCGAGGTCGAGGGAGCGGACCGCGGTGTAGGAGCCGAAGGACTTCGTGAGCGCCCGGATCCGGAGCCCGTCGTACGGCCCCTCCTCACCGCTCGCCGGAGCGCCCAGCGCGTCCCCTGCCACCTCCTGCTCAGCCAGTCGTGACATCGGCCCACTCCCTCTCGTACTGAGACTGCTCACGGTCGTCGAGCGCCTTGAAGTCCCACGTGGTGCGGAGCAGCTCGGCGTCGGGGAAGATCAGCGGGTTGTCCACCAGCGAGGGGTCCACCTGCTCCATCGCCTCCTGGGCGCCCTGGACGGGGCAGATGTAGTTGACCCACGCCGCGAGCCGGGCGGCGACCTCGGGGTCGTAGTAGTAGTCGATCCAGCGTTCGGCGTTGTCCTGGTGCGTGGCCTGGTTGGGCACCAGCATGTTGTCGCTCCACAGCGACAGGCCCTCCTCGGGCGCCACGAACCGGATGTCGGGGTTCTCCAGCTGGGCCTGCAGCACGTCGCCCGACCAGGCCTCGCAGGCCAGGATGTTGCCGGCCGAGAGGTCCTGGAGGTAGTTGTTGCCCGCGAAGCTGCGCAGCTGGCCGTCGGCGATGACCTGGCGCAGCCGGTCCATCGCGTCCTCCCACTGCGTGGAGGTGAAGTCGCCCGGGTCGGCCCCGACGACCTTGAGCATGAAGCCCATGGTGTCGTACATCTCGGTCAGCAGCGTGATGCGTCCCTTGAGGTCCTCCCGCGTCAGCAGCTCGGTGAAGGACCCGACCTCGTCGACCTCGGCGGCGTTGTAGGCGATGCCGGTCAGGCCGCTCTGCCACGGCGCGTGGAAGGTCTCGTCGGGGTCCCACGCCTTGCCCTGCAGGTCGGGGATGAGGTTCCGGTGCAGGTTCGGCACCGCGCTCCGCTCCAGCGGCTGGACCCAGCCCAGGCCGATCATCCGGGCCGCCATCCAGTCGGTGAGGACGATCAGGTCGCGGTCGATCGGGTCGCAGGAGCCGAGCTGGTTCTTGACCTTGGCGTAGAACTCCGCGTTGTCGTTGACGTCGACGTTGTACTCCACCTCGATGCCGGTGGAGGAGGTGAAGTCGGCCAGCGTGGAGCCCGGCTTGTTGCGCGGGTCGATGTAGCCGGTCCAGTTGGAGATGACCATCCGCGCGTCGCTCGCCGACACGTCGGCGGCCCGGCAGGCCATCGGGTCCTGCGCGGCGCCGGCGACGGAGAAGAAGGGCAGGTCGAGCGCGGCGACGCTGACCCCGACGCCGGCGGCCACTCCCCCGGCGGTGAGGAACCCGCGACGGCTGAGGGTCGAGCGTCGGGCGGGCTCGGGGGCCACGGGTCCTGCGGAGCTGTTCTCGGGCGGGCGGGGCGGCATGCACTGTCCTCCGGTCACCGGTCGGGGTGTGGTGGATCGTGTCACGGCACGGGGTCCCCGACAAGGGATCGAGTCGTCACGAAACGTGAACGCAACGAAATCCTTCGTAGTAATGCAGGCCGGGCGCGGCTGTCACCACCAGGTCGGGCGGGATACGTTGCCGTCATGACGACGCGACGCGACCCGCGCCCCACGCCGCTCGACGAGACCTCGAAGGCCATCATCGCCGAGCTCCAGACCGACGGACGTCGCTCCTTCGCCGCGATCGGCAAGAAGGTCGAGCTCTCGGAGGCGGCCGTGCGCCAGCGCGTGCACCGCCTGGTCGAGACCGGCGCGATGCAGATCGTGGCGGTCACCGACCCCCTCCAGCTCGGCTTCGCGCGCCAGGCCATGGTGGGGATCACCGTCGACGGCCCGATCGAGCCGGTCGCCGAGGCGGTCGGCGCGCTGGAGGAGGTCGACTACGTCGTCGTCACCGCCGGGCGCTACGACATCCTGGCCGAGCTGGTCTGCGAGAGCGACGACCACCTGCTGGAGATCATCTCGGGCTCGATCCGCGCCATCGAGGGCGTCGCGGGCACGGAGACGTTCATGTACCTCGGGCTGCGCAAGCAGACCTACTCCTGGGGCGTGCGCTGAGCATGCGGTCCTCCCGGGGCCGCACCGTCGACGTCGGGTCCGTGGCCGACCTGGACGAGCGTCTCGCGGCGGGCGCGCGGTCGCTGTCCGGGTGGCGGGTCCGCTCGCTCGACCTCACCGGTCACGGCGCGGCCCTGCGCCGCTGCCGGCTGGCGGGCGCGACGTTCCTGGGCTGCACCTTCGCCGCGGGTGACGCCGCTGCCGCCGAGGAGGCCGGGGCACTGGTGCTGCCGGGGCTGCCGGACACCCCGCTGGACGTCTACCGGGCCGACCTCTACTCCCCCGCCGAGCTCTACGACACCCTGCACTGGGCCGACAGCCTGGACGGGCGTGCCTACGCCTGGGTCCAGGACGGTGGTGAGGGGGAGGGCGCCCACGCGCTGGCCGAGACGCTGCACGACCACGCCGTCGACGAGGCCCTGGCCCGGTGGCGCGAGGGCCGTCGCCTGGTCGGCGTGATGGGCGGGCACCGCGCCGAACGCGGCGACGCGACCTACCGCGACGCGGCCCGGCTCGGACGGCTGCTCGCCGACCCCCGGGGCGCCGCACTGACGGTGGCGACCGGGGGTGGACCCGGCGCGATGGAGGCCGCGAACCTGGGGGCGCGGCTCGCGTCGTACGACGCCACGGTGCTCGACGAGGCGCTGCAGCAGCTGGCCCGGGTCCCCACCTACCGGCCCTCCATCGACGCCTGGGTGCTGGCGGCCTTCGACGTGGTGGGCCGCTGGCCGGAGGCGACGCCCTCGCTGGGGATCCCCACCTGGCACTACGGGCACGAGCCGCCGGGGGCCTTCGCCACCGCGGTGGCCAAGTACGTCCGCAACGCCACCCGCGAGGCGATCCTGCTCGAGGTCTGCGACGCCGGCATCGTCTTCCTGCCCGGCGCCGGTGGCACGGTGCAGGAGGTCTTCCAGGACGCCTGCGAGAACTACTACGCCGACGAGGCGTCGGTCGCACCGATGGTGCTGGTCGGCGCTCGGTACTGGACCGACGAGCTCCCGGTCTGGCCGCTGCTGCGGGCGCTGGCCCGCGGCCGCCCGATGGAGCCGCACGTGCACCTGGTCGACACCGTCGAGGAGGCCGTGGAGGTCGTCACCCACCCGCCGAGATGACGCTCGCGGACAGCCGAGATGACGCTCGCGGCGCCTCGAGGTGACGGTTGCGGCGCCTCAGGCGGCCGTACGCACCTCGCCTGCGGCGCCGACGACGCCGCGGTAGTGCTCGACCAGGGCGGCGTTGACCGCGGCCCAGGACCGCCCCCGGACCGCCCGCCGCGCAGCGACCCCGAGCAGCCGACGGCGCAGGGGGTCCTCCAGCAGGTCGCCCACGTGCGCAGCCATCGCGGCGGCGTCCCCGGGCGGGTAGAGGAACCCGTCGACGCCGTGGTCGACCACGTCGAGCGGTCCGCCCTGCGCCGGCGCCACCACCGGCACCCCGGAGGCGAGGGCCTCCTGGGCGGACTGGCAGTAGGTCTCGTGCCGGCCGGTGTGCACGAAGACGTCGAGGGAGGCGTAGGTCCGGCCGAGGTCGTCCCCGTGGAGCACGCCGAGGAACCGGGTGTCGGGCAGCAGCGCGCGCAGCCGGTCCTCCTCCGGTCCGCCGCCGACCACCACCAGCTGCAGGCGCGGGTCCCGGTCGAGCACGGCCAGCAGCTCGAGCTCCTTCTCGGGCGCGAGGCGGCCGACGTACCCGACCAGGGGCCGCCCCTCCGGCGACAGCGTCGCGCGCAGGCCCGCGTCCCGTCGTACGGGGTGGAAGGCGCACGAGTCCACGCCGCGACGCCACAGCGCGACCCGGTCGACGCCGAGGCCGAGCAGCTGGTCGCGGCTGGCCGTCGAGGGTGCGAGCGTCAGCGCGACGTCGCCGTGGATGCGCCGCGTCAGGTACGTCATCGCGCGCACCCCACCGGCCAGGTCGTAGCGCTGCGCGAAGCCGACGAGGTCGGTCTGGTAGACCGCGACGACCGGGATGCCGAGCTCCTCGGCGGCCCGCACGGCGGTCAGCCCGAGCACCGCCGGCGACGCGACGTGGACGACGTCGGGCCGGAACCGCTGCATCACCGCGACCAGGCGGCGCCGGCTCTCCAGCCCGATCCGGAAGTCGCGGTAGAACGGCAGGGCGGCGCCCCGCGCGTGCGTCACCGGGAAGCCGGCGTAGGTCGGCGGCCCGGTGGGGGCGACCAGCTCGGCGACGTGACCCTCGGCGGCGAGGTGCTCGAGCACCCGTCTGACGGAGTTGGTCACGCCGTTCACCTGCGGCAGGAACGACTCCGCGACGACGAGCACGCGCAGCGGCTGGACGGGATCGAGGGGACCGCGGGTCGGGGCCATGGCGCTGACGCTAGGAGCGCGGGCGTACGCCTGGCGCCGCGAGCCGTGGACGTCAGGTGAACAGGTGCGGACGAGTCCGCGGCGGCCTCACAGCGCGAGGGTGCAGGAGACCTCGCGTCCGTAGACGGCGAACCCGGCGCGCCGCAGGATCGGCCCGGAGGTCTCGACGCGGCCCTTGACCAGGGCCAGGCCGGCGCCCTGCCGCACACCCTCCGCGAGCCGCTCGGCGAGCATCGCGCGGTAGATCCCGCGCCCGCGGGCCTCCTCACGCACCCCGCCGCCCCAGAGCCTCACGTCGCCGTCGACGATGCTGACGCCCCCGGAGCCGACCGGGTGGCCGCCGTCGTAGGCCACGACCTGGCCGCCTCGCCCGGCAGCCCGCGTCTCCCGCCAGCGGGCGAGGGAGGGCTCGAGCTCCTCCTCCGGCACGGGTTTCCCCCCGAACACCTCGACGTTCACCGCCGCGAGGTCCCGCAGGCCCTGGACGTCGTCGACCCACCGCACGTCCACACCGTCCGCGGGGCCGCCGAGGGCGGGCGGGCCGTCCGCCAGGTCGAGGGCGAGCACGTCGAGCGTCTCGTCGACGACGCCGCCCCGGTCGACGTACGCCTCGAGCAGACCCTCCGGCGCACCGAGCCGCACCCAGGCGGTGAGCGCCGCGTCGGCGGGGAGGTCGAAGCTCCGAGCCGCGGCCAGGGCGGCGTCGAGGGCCTGCTCGACGTCGCCGCTGGGGTCGAACCTGGCCAGCTCCAGCGGGTGGAAGAACCAGTCCGGGTAGCGCACCAGCAGGAAGTCGTCGGTCTCGATCGAGCGCGCCTGATCGGGCACCCAGATCCAGGCGGCGCTCGCGGCGGCCACCCGGGCGGCGTCGGGCGGGGTCGTCCGCGTCATGACTCCAACCTCGTGTCCGGAACCGTCATCTCGAGGCGCCGCGAGCGTCATCTCGGCTGTCCGCAAGCGTCATCTCGGCTACTCGGTGGCGGCGAGCTGGCCGCAGGCCCCGTCGATCTCGGAGCCTCGGGTGTCGCGGACCGTGGTCGGGATGCCCTTGGCCTCGAGGCGGCGTACGAACTCGCGCTCGTCGGCCGGGTCCGAGGCGGTCCACCTGCTCCCCGGGGTGGGGTTCAGCGGGATCAGGTTGACGTGAACCCAGCCCCAGTTGCCGAACCCGTTGAGGACGTCACCGAGGAGGTCGGCGCGCCAGGCCTGGTCGTTGATCCCGCGCATCATGGCGTACTCGATCGAGACGCGACGCTTGGTGACGCGGGCGTAGTCCCAGGCCGCCTCGACGGTCTCGGCGACCGAGGAGCGGGTGTTGATCGGGACCAGCTCGTTGCGCAGCTCGTCGTCGGGAGCGTGCAGGCTCAGCGCGAGGGTGCAGGCGATGCCCTCCTCGGTGAGCTGGCGGATGCGCGGGACGAGACCGACCGTCGACACCGTGACACCGCGCGCCGACATGCCCAGGCCCTCGGGCGCCGGCGAGGTGAGCCGGCGTACGGCGCCCACGACCGCCTTGTAGTTGGCCAGCGGCTCCCCCATGCCCATGAAGACCACGTTGGAGACCCGGCCCGGACCACCCGGGACCTCGCCGCGCTGCAACGACCGCGCCCCGGCGAGGACCTGCTCGACGATCTCCGCGGTCGACATGTTGCGCTGCAGGCCGCCCTGGCCGGTGGCACAGAACGGGCAGGCCATGCCGCAACCGGCCTGGCTGGAGACGCACATCGTCACGCGGCCGGGGTAGCGCATCAGCACCGACTCGACCAGCGCGCCGTCGAAGAGCTTCCACAGGGTCTTGCGGGTGGTGCCCTTGTCCGCCTCCAGCGTGCGCAGCGGCGTCATCAACGTCGGCAGCAGGCCCGCGACCAGCGGCTCGCGCTGGGCGGCCGGCAGGTCGGTCATCAGCTCGGGGTCGTCGACCAGCCGGGCGAAGTAGTGGTTCGAGAGCTGCTTGGCGCGGAATCCCGGCAGCCCCTTCTCGGTCGCCAGGGCGACCCGCTCGTCGAGCGTCAGGTCGGCGAGGTGGCGCGGCGGCTTGGCCCGTCCGCGCGGCTCGTCGAAGACCAGCGGGAGGGCGGCGCGGCCGGCCGGCTCGGCGGGAGCGACGGCGGCGGCCGCCGGGACGGCAGGGGCGGAGGAGGGGGCGGGGTTCTCAGGCATGGCTCCCCCAGTGTCGCACCGCGGCGGGTGCCGGGCCGAACCCGCGGCCCGGACCTGCTCGGGCCGGCTCGGGCCGCTCAGCTCGTGCGGACCAGCACGAGCAGCACCAGCGCAGCCACGACGGCCACCACGACCGCGGTCGAGACCATCCCGAGCAGCAGGTAGAGCCCGAACCGGCGGGTCCGGGGCGCGACGCTCAGCCCGATCGGCACCAGGAGCACGAGCAGCACGAACGGGAAGAGGGTCTCGGTCGTGTCGGTGTCGGTCAGGGTGCTGAGCAGGCCGGCGTACAGCCCCGGCACGACGATGATCGTCACCAGCCCCGCGAAGAACCCGGCGAGCGCGGTGAACGTGGGGTGGTCGCGGTGCCACCACCGCGGATCGGGTGCGGCGTCGTCGTCCTTCCCGGCAGCGGTCGGGGTCGACGGCGCCTCGGCGGCGGACGGTGCGTCACTCATCCGATGATCGTAGGCACCTCGAGGCTCGCGACGAGGTCCGGCATGCCGAGCACGCGCCAACGATCCAGGTCGGGCTCCCGCCCGGTCAGGGTCGCGACGACCACGGTCCACGCCGTGCCGTGACCGACCAGCACCAGGTCCTCCCCCGGAGCTGCGGTGAGGAGCCCACGCACCGCCTCGAGCACCCGGTCCCGGCAGTCGTCCAGCGGCTCCCACCCCGGGGCGGCCGGCCGGTCCGACGTCGCGAACGCAGGTTCCACGGTGCCCGGGAAGTCGCTGATCCACCCCGCGTCCCGACGGTGCTCGGCGAGGCCCTCGACGACGTCGAGCGGCCCGGGGTGCAGGAGCGCGGCCGTCGCCCGCGCCTTCGGCTCGGGCGAGGTCGCCCAGCGCGCGCCGGCCGGGAGCCCGTGCGACCAGCCGACCACCTCGTCGTACGCCCCCGCGGCCAACGGCCAGGTGGACGCCGGTGTGGCCGGGTCGACGGCGGGCCGCCCGTGGCGCACCAGGTGCAGGGCCGTCATGCCGGGGGCCGGGTCAGAAGACGGCGTAGTGCAGCAGCAGCCAGATCGGCGCGACCGTGGCCAGGATCGAGTCGAGCCGGTCCATCAGCCCGCCGTGCCCGGGGATCACCTGGCTCATGTCCTTGATCCCGAGGTCGCGCTTCATCACCGACTCGCACAGGTCACCCAGGGTGGCCATCACGACCGCGATCAGGCCCAGGGCGATGCCGACCCACCAGTCGCCGTCGAGCAGCAGGACCACCAGCGCGACACCGGCCGCGGCGGTGAACACGAACGACCCGGCGAAGCCCTCCCAGGACTTCTTCGGCGAGATGACCGGGGCCATCGGGTGCTTGCCGAACAGCACGCCGGCGACGTAGCCGCCGATGTCGGAGGCGATGGTGACCACGATGAAGACGATGACCCCGGCCACGCCGTCGTCGCCGAGACCGTTGCCGGTCAGCCCGCCCTCGCGAAGCAGCAGGGCCACGAACGAGCCGAGGAACGGCACGTAGACGACGGTGAAGACGGCTGCGGTGGCGTTCTGGACGTAGCCGTCGATCCCCCGGCGCAGCAGCCACAGCATCACCACGAGCGCGGTGACGGCCGTCGCGGTGACCAGCGCCTCGGCACCCCAGACGAAGGCCACCACGACCATGACGCCGCCGCCGAGCATGATCGGCTGCTCGGGGATGTCGATGCCCTTGGCCAGGAGCCCCCGGTGCAGCTCCCACACGGCGACGACCACGGCGGCCACCACGACGAGCATGAAGACCGGCTTGACGAAGTACAGCGTGCCGCCGACCAGGCCGAGGAGCAGCACGGCGGAGCCCACGGCCGCGGGCAGGTTGCGCCCCGCCCGCCCGTGGTCCTTGCGCTGCGCCGGGGTCGGGTAGGGCCGACCGGGCACCTGCCCGCCGGAGGGCGGGCCGGGGCTCGTCGGGGACGGGGTGTCGGGTGGGGTGCTCATCCCGGCGGCGGTCGCGTCGAGGTCCTCAGACCTCGATCAGCTCCGACTCCTTGGCCTTGAGCATGTCGTCGATCGCGTCGGTGTGCTTCTTGGTGACGCCGTCGAGGCGCTTCTCGGCCCCGGTGACGTCGTCCTTGCCGACCTCGCCGTCCTTCTCGAGCTTCTCGAGGTTCTGCTTGGAGGTGCGGCGCAGGTTGCGCACGGCCACCCGCCCGTCCTCGGCCTTGCCGCGGGCGACCTTGATGTACTCCTTGCGGCGCTCCTCGGTGAGCTCGGGGAACACGCAGCGGATCATCTTGCCGTCGTCGGCGGGGTTCACGCCGAGGTCGGAGTCGCGGATCGCGCGCTCGATGCCCTTCATCGCGCCCTGGTCGTAGGGCTGGATCAGGATGACCCGGGCCTCGGGGGCGGTGAAGGAGGCCAGCTGCTGCAGCGGCGTGGGCGAGCCGTAGTAGTCGACGAGGATCTTGCTGAACATGCTGGGGTGCGCCCGACCCGCACGGATCGCGGCGAAGTCCTCACGCGTCGCTTCGACCGACTTGGCCATCTTGGCGTCGGCCTCGTTGAGGATGTCGTTGATCACGGGGAGCTCCTGGGGATCGGTGGTGCGAGGACGTACGGGTGCGACCGCCGGAGACTGCCCGCGGTCAGCGGGGCGTCAGCCGGGGTGCACCAACGTCCCGATCTTCTCACCCCGCACCGCCTTGAGGATCGCACCCTCGTCGGCCATGCCGAAGACGATCATCGGCAGCTTGTTCTCGCTGCACAGCGTGAAGGCCGTCTGGTCCATGATCTGCAGACCTCGGCTGATGGCCTCGTCGTAGGTGAGCTCGTCGAACTTGGTGGCGCTCGGGTCCTTCTTCGGGTCCGCGGAGTAGATGCCGTCGACGCCGGACTTGTCGTAGAGCACGATGTCGCAGCGGCTCTCGAGCGCGCGCTGGACCGCCACGGTGTCGGTGGAGAAGAACGGCATGCCCATCCCGGCGCCGAAGATCACCACGCGCCCCTTCTCCATGTGGCGGATGGCGCGGCGGGGGACGTACGGCTCCGCGACCTGGCCCATGGTGATGGCGGTCTGGACCCGGGTGTCGATGCCCAGCTTCTCCAGGAAGTCCTGGAGGGCCAGGCAGTTCATGACGATCCCGAGCATGCCCATGTAGTCGGCACGCACGCGGTCCATGCCGCGCTGCTGGAGCTCGGCGCCGCGGAAGAAGTTCCCGCCGCCGGTCACCACCGCGACCTGGGTCCCGGTCTGCACGACCTCGGCGATCTCCTGAGCGATCCGCTGGACGACGTCGGGGTCGATGCCCACCTTGCCGCCGCCGAAGACCTCGCCGGACAGCTTGAGCAGCACACGGTTGTATCCGGTCACGGCCGGGTCCTCCTGGGGGTGGAGCGGGCAGGGGCACACGAAGAGGCCGGCCCGATGAGTCGTCTCCTCCTCATCGAACCGGCCTCCTGCGTGTTCGGGCAACCTAGCCGATCAGGCGCCGACCTCGAAACGGGCGAACCGCTTCACGGTGGTGCCGGAGGCGTCGAGGACGGCCTGCACGCTCTTCTTGTTCTCGGTCACCGACGGCTGCTCGAGCAGCACGACGTCCTTGAAGAAGCCGTTGAGGCGGCCCTCGGTGATCTTGGCGATCGCCTGCTCGGGCTTGCCCTCCTCGCGGGAGGTGGCCTCGGCGATCTCGCGCTCCTTGGCCACGACGTCGGCCGGGACCTCGTCGCGGGTCAGGAACTGCGGACGCATCGCGGCGACCTGCATGGCGGCACCGCGGGCGGCGTCGGCGTCACCCTCGTACTCGACCAGGACGCCCACGGCGGGGGGCAGGTCGGCGGCACGGCGGTGGAGGTAGGTCACGACGGGGCCCTCGAAGTAGGCCACGCGGCCCAGCTCGATCTTCTCCCCGATGGTGATCGCGAGCTCCTCGACGACCTCCCCGATGGTCTTGCCGTCCAGCGGCACGGCCTTGACCGCCTCGACGTCGCCGGCCTGGGCGGACTCGGCGGCCTCGACGATGCGCTGGGCGGTCGCGACGAAGTCCTCGTTCTTGGCCACGAAGTCGGTCTCGCACTTGATCTCGACGAGCGCGCCACCGGAGGTGACGACGAGGCCGGCGGAGGCCTCGCGCTCGGCGCCGCGCTTGGCGGCCTTCGCGGCGCCCTTGACGCGGAGCAGCTCGACGGCCTGGCCGTGGTCGCCCTCGGCCTCCTCGAGCGCCTTCTTGCAGTCCATCATCCCGGCGCCGGTCTGCTCGCGCAGCTTCTTGACGTCGGCAGCGGTGAAGCTTGCCATCAGTTCGTCTCCCTCGACTCTTTACGTGCTACGTGACCGCACCACCCCGCCACGCGGGCGCGGCGGGGTGGTCCGGTCGTACGGGTTGGTGCGGGTGAGGCTCAGGCCTCGGTGGTCGACGCCTCGGCGTCGGCGGGGGCCTCGGCGGCGGGGGCCTCGGTCTCGGCGGGAGCCTCGGCGGTCTCGCCCTCGGCGGCCGGGGCCGGCGCGGCCGGGGTGGCCTCGGCGGCGGGGGCCGCGGCAGCGGCGGACTCGGCGGCCTCGGAGGAGGCACCCGTGCCCTCGGCGGCCGGGGTCGTCGCGGCGGCGTCGCCACCGGTCGCGGCCACGGCGGCCTTGTCGGCGTCACCGGCGAGCAGCTCGCGCTCCCACTCGGCCAGCGGCTCCTCGGTGGTGCCGGTGCCGGCGGAGGCCTTGCCACCGGAGCGGGCCATCAGGCCCTCGGCGACGGCGTCGGCGATCACGCGGGTCAGCAGACCGACGGCGCGGATGGCGTCGTCGTTGCCCGGGATCGGGAAGTCGACCTCGTCGGGGTCGCAGTTGGTGTCAAGGATCCCGATGATCGGGATCTTCAGCTTGCGGCACTCCTCGACGGCGAGGTGCTCCTTCTTGGTGTCGACCACCCAGACCGCGGCGGGGACGCGGGTCATGTCCCGGATCCCGCCCAGGGTCTTGTCGAGCTTGTCGCGCTCCCGCTTCATCTGCAGGAGCTCCTTCTTGGTGCGGCTGGAGCCGGCCACGTCGTCGAAGTCGACGTCGTCGAGCTCCTTGAGGCGGTTGATCCGCTGGTGCACCGTCTGGAAGTTGGTGAGCATGCCACCGAGCCAGCGCTGGTTGACGTAGGGCATGCCGACGCGCGTCGCCTGCTCGGCGATGGCCTCCTGGGCCTGCTTCTTCGTGCCGACGAACATGATCGCGCCGCCGCGGGACACCGTCTCCTTGATGAAGGCGAACGAGGTGTCGATGTAGGACAGCGACTGCTGCAGGTCGATGATGTAGATGCCGTTGCGCTCGGTCATGATGAAGCGCTTCATCTTGGGGTTCCAGCGACGGGTCTGGTGCCCGAAGTGGACGCCGCTCTCGAGGAGCTGGCGCATGGTGACGACTGCCATGGTGATGTTCTCCTGTGTGGAGCGCACCCCGTGCGTCCGCCCTTGGCACAGGACGGACCGGGACGTGCTCCGGTCGTGTTCAGAGTTGATGCGCCCGGCTGGTGCCGGTCGCCCTGACGCCCACGTGCGACCCCACCCGTCCGACGCCTCGCGGCGAGCGGCTGGGACCTGGGGACCGACACCCACGGGAGGTCGGGGCTCCGGGGAGCACCGTCGTGGTCGGTGGACGTGCGAATTTCGGTCCGGGGACCGATCCGCTCCAGGGTAGTCCAGGCCCGCGCACGCGGCCAATCGGCCCGGCCCCGTCCACAGCGGCCCCGTCCGGCGACCTGGTCCACCGGTGGCAGGCGGCAGGACTCCCCCGCTCCCCCGGGTCCCCTTCGATGAGGCGGTGACCCCGACCCGGTACCGACGCCTCGCCCCGCTGCTGCTCGCCCTGCTGCTGCTCGTGACGTGCCCGCTGCCGGGGAGCGCGGCGGAGCAGGTGCCGGTCGGCACCTGGCCGCTGCGCCCGCAGCCGGCGGTCGCGCACCTCTTCGCACCGCCGCCCACGCCGTACGCCGCCGGTCACCGCGGCGTCGACCTCGCCGCCGCCGCGGGCCAGCCCGTGCGCGCCGCCCTGCCCGGCACCGTCACCTTCGCGGGCAGCATCGCGGGGCGCGGCGTCGTGGTGGTCGACCACGGGGACACCCGCACCACCTACGAGCCCGTCGACGCCTCGGTCCGGTCCGGGGCGGAGGTGGACGCCGGCGATCCGGTGGGCCGGGTACGCCCGGGCCCGGCCTCCCACTGCTTCCCCGCGACCTGCCTGCACTGGGGCTGGATCGCCGGGCAGACCTACCTGGACCCGCTGCTGCTGGTGGGTGCCGGGCCGGTGCGGCTGCTGCCCCTCGTCGCGGGGGCGTCGCTGGTGGTGGCCACCGCTCCCCCCGGCTACCGGCCGAACCCGTCAGCGGCGTTCCAGGTGAGCCTCTCGCCCTGACCGCCTCGCCAGGTGGCGGTGCCGTCCACCGCGGCCAGGTCGGTCCACCCGTCGAAACCCTCGGTGCTGTCGACGTCCCACTCGGTGAGGTCGCCGTCGCTGGCCAGGGCCAGGGACTGCTGCGGGGGCTCGCCGTCGTAGCAGTACAGACCGAAGTCGGCGACAGCGGCGACGAGACCGTCACCGTCGGTGGTCAGGTCGATGCCCTGGCAGGGGTCGGGCTCCGTCGACTCGACCAGGACCTGCGGGCTCGTCCAGGCGTCGTCCTGGGGCGAGTAGTGCTGCTCGAGCAGACTGCCGCCCCCGGGCGCGTAGCGCAGCAGCACCGCCCGCCCGTCGGGCAGCTCGAGCAGCGCCTCGTAGTCCTCGCGGAAGCGACGGTCGAAGGACGCCGTGGCGCGGACGTCGTCGTAGACCGAGGTGTCGTCCTGCGCGGGCGGCGACCCCTCGTCGGAGCGCCCTGCGCCGCAGGCGACGAGCGAGGCGAGCAGGACCGGGACGAGGAGCGGGGCGAGGAGCAGTGCGCCGGCTCCCCGCCTGGTCTCACGCACGGGGGTGCGCCTGCTGGTAGGCGCGGCGGAGCCGCTCGGTCGTCACGTGCGTGTAGCGCTGCGTGGTCGCGAGGGAGGAGTGGCCGAGGATCTCCTGCACCGACCGCAGGTCCGCGCCACCCTCGAGCAGGTGCGTGGCTGCGGAGTGGCGCAGGCCGTGGGGACCGATGTCCGGCGCCCCGGGCACCGTCGCCGCCTGCCGGTGGACCACGGTCCGCACGGCGCGCTGGTCGAGCCGACCGCCGCGGGCCCCGAGGAACAGGGCGGCACCCGAGCCCGGCACGGCCAGCACCGGGCGTCCCCTGGCCAGCCAGCCCTGCAGGGCCAGGGAGGCCGGCCGGCCGTACGGGACCGACCGCTCCTTGCGTCCCTTGCCCAGGACCCGGAGCAGCTCCCGGTCGCGGTCCACGTCGTCGACGTCGAGACCGACCAGCTCCCCGACCCGGATGCCGGTGGCGTACAGCAGCTCCAGCAGCGCCGCGTCGCGCAGCCCGACCGGGGACGCGACGCCGTCGACGTCGGCGGCGTCCGCCACCGCGGAGCGCGCCATCGCCTCCGCCTCGTCGGCACGGAGCACGGCGGGCAGGGTGCGGTGCGGCCGCGGGGACCCCAGGCTCGCGCCGACGTCTCCCGGTGTACGCCCGGTGCGCGCCAGCCAGGCGGTGAGGACGCGAGCGGCGGTGGCCCGGCGGGCCAAGGTGGACCTGGACCGCCCCTGCGACTGCTGCCGCGCCAGCCAGCTGCGCAGCGTCCGCAGGTCCAGGTCACCCGGTTGCGTGGCCCCGCGGCGGGCGGCGTGCTCGAGCATCCCCGCGACGTCGGCGAGGTAGGCCCGCACCGTGTGCGGGGCGAGGTCCCGCTCCGCCACCAGGTGCCGCTCGTAGTCGGCCAGCACGCGCGCGAACGGCTCGGGGAGGTCCTCGTCGGGCCCGGGCGCACTCATCGCGCCATGCTAGGTGGACGGTGACCCGCGGGCCGTGAGGCCGACCGGCGGGCCGCCGGGGTCTCACCGCAGGTCGTCCCGCGCCGTGGGGCTGAGCCGCCATCCCTCCGGGGCGGTCTCGACCAGGCCGGCCGCGGCCAGCCGCCGCAACGCGGACCCGACCTCGAGCACTCCCATGCCGGCCCCGCGTGCGACCTCGTCGGTGGGCGCCGGCCCGGCAGCCGGGACGCCGTCGAGCACCTGGCGCTCCCGCGCGGTGAGCCGGTCGCGCCGGGTCGGGGCCGCCCTCGGCTCGGGGACCAGGCACTCCCCTGCTGCCCCCACCAGCTCCAGGACGTCCTCGCCCGAGGTCACCAGGCTGGCCTCGCCGCGGCGCAGCAGCTGGTGCACGCCCTGGGACTGGACGCTGGTCACCGGCCCGGGCACCGCCATCACCACCCGCCGGAGCCGCTCCGCCCAGGTCGAGGTGTTCAGGGCCCCGCTGCGCACCGCCGCCTCGACGACCACCGTGCCCTGGGAGAGCGCCGCGATCAGGCGGTTGCGCGCCAGGAACCGGACCCGGGTCGGGGGGTCGTCGAGCGGCGCCTCCGAGACGACCGCCCCCTCCGTGGCGATGGCGGCCAGCAGCTGCTGGTGGGCCTTCGGGTAGTCCCGGTCGGCACCGCAGGCCAGGACCGCGACGGTGGGTCCCTGGCCGACGAACGCGCCCCGGTGGGCGGCCTGGTCGATGCCGAACGCCGCCCCGGAGACCACGACCCGGCCGGCCCGGGCGACCCGCACGGCGACGTCGGTGGCCACCTCGGTCCCGTAGGTCGTGGCCGAGCGGGACCCGACCACGGCGACCGAGGACTCCAGCGCCCGCAGGTCGAGCGGGCCGCGCACCCAGAGCCCGAGCGGCGGCCCGCCGCGGGCGTGCAGCGGCGGCACGGACCGCAGGTCCTCCAGCGCGGTCGGCCACTCGTCGTCCCCGGGCACCACGAAGCGGATGCCGAGGCGGTCCGCCTTCTCCAGGTCGGCCTCCGGGTCACATCCCTCGACCCGCCCGGACGCGTCGATCGCGAGCCCGTCCAGCGCGCCCTGGCCGCCCTGCTCGCCCAGCGCCTCGCGCAGCCGGCAGGCGCCGAGCTCGGCCACGAGGTCGAGCAGCCGGGGGTCCCCCGGCTCCGTCAGCCGGCCGAGGGCGACCCGGGCCAGACGTTCCTGCTCGTCGACGCGTCCCGACGCCGCGGCGGTGCTCACCCCGCCCTCCGCGACAAGGTCTCGACCAGCAACGGCTGGCCCGACCGCAGCCGGAGCGCGACCGCCACGTCGTCGGCGCCCGGCGGGCCGTCGTCGGCGCCCGGGGCTGCGGCCAGGTCGGCGACGGTGAGGGCGAGCCGGTGCACCCGCACCGCGCCGCGACGGGTCAGCCGGCCGGCGTAGACCGCGTCCTCGACCAGGCGCGACGCCTCGGGACCGAGCGGCCAGCGCTCGTTGAGGGCCGTCGCCGGCGCGTGGGCGTTCAGCCGCCAGAGGTCCGCGGCGTACCGGCGACCCTGCCGCTCCCGGGCAGTCGTGACCCGGCCACGCACCGTGGCGGAGGACTCGTGGACGGCCATCGGGTCGCGCTCCGCGCCGAGCCGGGCAGGCTCGACGTGGCGCACCACGTCGATCCGGTCCTCGACGGGGCCGGCGACCCGGGCCCGGTAGTCGCGACGGCGCACCTCCGAGCAGGTGCACCGGTTCTCGCGCGCCAGGACCCGGTACTCGCCGCACGGGCACGGGTTGCACGCGAGCACGATCATGCACCGGGCGGGCAGGCGCACCATCTCCTCGCGCCGGGCGATGCTGACCTCGCCCGTCTCCAGGGGCTGGCGCAACGCGTCGATCACGTCGGAGCGGAACAGCGGGAACTCGTCCAGGAACAGGACGCCGCCATGACAGCGACTGATCTCCCCGGGGCGCACCTGCCCCGACCCGCCCCCGATCAGGGCGCTCTTGCTGGCGTCGTGGTGCGGGGCGGCGTAGGGCGGGTCGACCATCAGCCCGGTGGCGGGGTCGAGCGTGCCGGCCAGGCTGTGGATGGCGGTGAGCTCGAGCGACTCCGACGCGCTCAGCGGTGGCAGCAGCGACGGGATCCGCTCGGCGATGCTCGTCTTGCCCGACCCCTTGGGCCCGGACAGCATCAGGTGGTGGCCACCGGCGGCGGCGACCTCGACGGCGTACTTGGCGTCCTCGATGCCACGCAGGTCGGCGAGGTCGAGCGCCTCCATCCGCTCCTCGCCCCGCCACGAGAGCAGCCGTGAGCCCGACAGCGCGGCGACCGGGGCCGCGTCGGGCACCGGGTCGCCACGCAGCTCGGCCACCACCTGCGCCAGGGAGCGCAGGCCGAGCACGCTCATGCCGGGCACCATCGCCGCCTCCCGCGCCTGCGGCTCCGGGACGACGACACGGCGCACGCCGCGCTCGGCGGCCGCCAGGACCATCGGCAGCACCCCGGTGACCGGGCGCAGCTGACCCGCCAGCGTCAGCTCGCCGATGAACGCGGTCGCCGCGAGCCCCGCACGCGGGAGCTTGTCGTCCGCGGCCAGCACCGAGACGGCGATCGCCAGGTCGAAGTGGGTGCCGCGCTTGTGCAGGTCGGCCGGCGAGAGCAGCACGGTGATCCGCTTGGTGGAGGGCCACGGGAGCTCGGAGTTGATGACCGCCATCCGGCACCGGTCCCGGGCCTCGTTCAGCGAGGCGTCCGGGCGACCGACCAGGGTGGTCCCGACGAGGCCTGGCGAGACGTCGGCCTGGACGTCGATCAGGTGGCCCACCGCGCCGTGCAGCGAGACGGTGCGGGCCGTGGCGAACGGCATCAGACCACACCGCGGACGTGCTCGACCCGGGCGGCGCCGCGGGGTGCGCGCAGCACGGCGACCAGGTCGATCCTGACCTCCGGCGGATGCACCCCGTGCTGCTCACGCCATCGCTCCGCCAGCCGGACCAGGCGCTCCAGCTTGTCCGCCCCCACCGCCTCCTGAGGCGAGCCGCACGCCAGGCTCGACCGGGTCTTGACCTCGCACACCACCAACGCCGGGCCGTCCCGCAGGACCAGGTCGATCTCGCCCTCGCTGCACCGCCAGTTGCGGTCCAGCAGGACCATCCCCTGCTCCACCAGGTGGCGCAGGGCCACCTGCTCGCCGTAGGCACCCAGGGCCTGCTTGCTCGCTGCCGTCGTCGTCATCACGCCTCCTCCGGACAGGCTCGCCTGCGGTGGGACGGACCCGCCGGGTCGGAGGCCGTGGTTGTGGAGGAGCCTGCGGACGGCGGGTCTGTGGACGGTTCGCGGCCGGTGCGGCCGGTGCGGCCGCGAGAGGTCAGCCGGTCAGCCGGGGGTTCGCGCAGACGGCGTTGACGGCGTACACGTCGGCCCCGGCGAGCCGGAGGCCGAGCAACCGCGCGACGGGGCCGACGAGGTACCGGTCGATGTTGGCGGCCAGCGGGCCCACGGTCTTGGTGGTGAAGCCGCCGGCACCCGTGGTGAGGTCCGCGACCACCGCGTCCACGATGCCGGCCTTGAGGTCGCCCAGGCTGATCCCGAGGCCCAGCGGCAGGGTCACGTCGACCGAGCTGCTCAGGACCTGCGGCACCACGGCGCCGAGCAGCACGGCGTTGCCGCCCGTCTGCCGGGGGACGGTGTCGTTCGGCGGGATCGAGAGCGCGACGTCCGTACCGGTGGGCCCGCTCCCGGTGCCCATCGTGAGCCGCACCGTCATGTCGACCAGCGCGTCGACCTTGAGGAAGCCGGACCCGACCTGCACCTTGCCCTGGACCCGGACGTCCGAGGTGAGCCGGTACGAGGCCAGGGCGGTGGCCACCCGCACCGTGAAGGTGTCGGGCGAGCCCGCGGTCCCGTCCCCGCACGTCACCGGGGGCGGCGAGACGAGCTCGCCCGTCGCGCCGCCGAGCTGGACGGCCAGCGACCCGGTCGCCTTGGTGGTCTGCAGGGTCCCCTTGGCCAGTCCGAGGACGTCGATGCCGATGCTCGGCAGGTTGGCGAAGTCGACGTCCAGGGTCCCGTCGAGCTGGCTCGACGTGGCCCGCGACTCGATCGACCCCGGCGTCCCACAGGCCAGGCTGAGCCCCTGCTGCACCCCGAGCGTCGTCCGCGAGACGTTGCCGATGCCGGGGACCCCGAGCTGGAGGTTCGGGATCTCCAGGGCGCGCCGGCCGTTGGCCACCGCCAGGGACCCGGCCAGGATGTCGAGCACGTTCATGTTCGTGTCGAGGGCGGCCGAGTCCCCGGCACCGACGCTCAGCGCGCGACCGACGGTGACCGCGGGCAACCCGGCGGAGGCGCGCAGCAGCACGCCCAGCCCCTGGATCGCGGCGCTGTTGGTCGGGCTGTTCTCCTTGCCCAGCGCGTCGATGCTGGCCTGCACCAGGTCGCCGAACGCGATCGGCGAGCTCAGCAGACGCGTCTCGCTGCCGATGCGCGGCTCGGCGGCGAGCTGGGCCAGCCGCAGGTCGGCGCCGGCGATGCCCCGGTAGCTGAGCAGGTCGAGGTTCAGCCCGAGCAGGCTGTTGAGGGGACCCAGCAGGGTCGAGTCCCCCGAGCGGATGGCGGCGGCCCACGAGCCGAGCCGGTAGCAGGCGGTCGAGTCGGCCTCGGCGTACGCCGTGCGCGTCGCGCTCCCCTCCCCCGGCGCGAAGGCGAAGTCCGTCGTGGCCGAGGCGACGACCCGGACCGCCGACGGGGGGTCCACCGTGGCGTCGAAGGTCTCGCCGTCCCAGGCCCCCCAGCTCACGGTGACCGTCAGGTCGTCCCCGATCGTGTCGCCGTTGCGGACCAGGCTCAGCGCCAGTGCGCTGCTCGGGCTGGTCTGCTGCCCCTCCGCCGCCAGCTGCGCCCGTGTGCGCCCGTCGATCTCGCGTGCGAGGTCGAGCGCGACCACGTCGGCCAGCGCCTGCATGTCGCGCCGCACGACGCGCTGGACGCCGAGGTCGACGGCGAAGGCCGCGATCACGACGATGACGGTGAGGGCCGCACCGACGATGGCGAGCACGGCGCCCCGCTCGTCGCGCTCGCGACGACACCTCGGACCCGGGACCACGTCAGTTCACCTGAGCCTCGGTCGAGTAGGACAGCTGCTCGGGCAGCACGATGCCCAGCCCGGGGAACGAGGGCAGGAGGGGGTCGTCGCGGTAGGTGTAGGCCAACGAGACCTCGACGCACTGCGCGGTCGCGGCGTTGCTGCACGGCTTGCGCGCGCTGATCGTGCAGGTGCCCGCCGGGTCGGTCCCCTTCATCAGCGTGCCGTTGCTCCCGCAGGTCACGCCGCAGCTCCCCAGCGCCCCGTTGACGGCGTCCCGGGCCTTGCCGACGACCGCCGGGTCCGACGACGACAGCACGGCCGCCGTCCGCGCGCCCTCCGCAGCGGCCTGGCTGATGCCCTGCCGGAAGGACAGCATGTAGCCGTAGCCGATGATGCCGAACAGCAGCACCAGGAGCAGGGGCAGCACCAGCGCGAACTCCACGGCGACCGCACCACGCTCCCCGCGCAGGCCAGGGTGGCGGGACCGGGCGCGGGCACGTGTCGGGTGAAGGCGCATGGGGGACCTCGGGGGCGGCGGAAGCGAGGCGTGGGTGGCACCTCGGACCCGAGGCTAGGTCCGGCGGCCGGTCGTGGCCGCGGAACCGGTCAAGCGAGGGCAGCCGAAGGTCCCGCCGTCGGGTACACCCACCCTGACCTGCGAGGACACGATCACGACCACCAGGCGACTGTCTCGTCCCGCAGACCCGCGCGCCTGCGACGCCGGCTCAGCCGACCAGCCGGACCAGGGGGCGCCCGAGCTCGGGGCGGTAGGAGGTCGTCGGGGAGCGTTCCGCGACCGGCAGCGCGTCCTTGTTGAACGCGAAGAGCCGGATGACCTTGACGGAGTTCCCGTTGACCTCGACGCCGTTCTCGGCGGGGGTGGAGGCGCCGTTCACCGTGGTCGTCTCGCTGGTGATGAAGGCCGGCACGAAGTCGAGGATGGGCTGGAAGTCCTTCTGGGCGCGGTCGGTGGCCACGACCAGGGGCAGCCAGACGAAGCGGGGCGAGTCCAGGACCCTGGCGTCGAGCATGTCCGTGGTGACCCCGGAGTCCTGGGAGATGGTCGCCAGCGAGGCCCCGCCCCGCAGGAAGCACGAGAGCAGGTCGTTGTTGACCGCCCGCCCGCCGACGACCCGGTCCGAGCGACCGGCGCAGGTCGTCGGACCGTTGACGACGTCGAGGCGGCCCGGATGACCACCGGTCCCGGTGACCAGGCCGTCGAAGAGACGGGGGCCGTCGTTGCCGGTGTCGCCCTCGATGCAGTTGTTGCCGTCGCGGGAGACGGAGTCGGGCACCGCCCCGGAGATCAGGCCGCCCCCCGCCGTGCACGACTTGGTGGGGGTACGGGCGGTGAAGTCGAAGGGCACCAGGACGTGGTCGAGCCCGAGGGCCATGTTCAGCGCGAGCGACTGCTTGGCCCCGACGTCCTTGCGGGGGCTCAGCAGCTGCCCGAAGTTCCCCCGGTCCTGCCCCGCGCACCCGACCGGCACGCTCGTCGGGCTGGTCGACGCCGACGGGGCCGGTGTGGTGGCGGTGGCGCCGGGCGAGGGTGACGGCGCCGCGGACGGCCTGGCAGACGGACTGGCGGACGGGCTCGGCGTCACCGGGGCGGAGACGACGACCTCGACCGAGGTCCGCGAGTACTCCAGCCGACCGTTGCCGTTGGCCTCGAGCAGGCCGTACGCCCGCCACGTCCCGGAGGTCGACGAGACCTCGGGCCCGATCTGGAAGGTGGGCACGGTCAGGGTGCCGCTCGGCCTCGACTCCGACACCGCGTAGTCGACGAAGAACGAGCCGTCCGGCGCCACCAGGCGCAGGGAGGCCTTGCGGGTGTTGTTCGGGACGCTGCCGATGCTCCACCCGGTGACGGAGACCTGACCGCCGCGGGCCACCGCCTTCGCCGGCCCGCTCAGGGTGTGGCTGCCGATCGGCGAGACCGTGAACGGCGTCGTCGGAGTCGGGGTGGGGGGTAGAAGGGACAGGCCCTGGGTGGTGTCCCCGTCGACCGCCCCGTACCCGCACCCGCTCGGGAGCCACAGCGGGATCACGTCCTCGGTCGGGGGCAGCTCGGAGAACGCGCGCACCGTGGCACGACGCTGGACGTCGGTGCCGTCGAAGCCCAGGACGCCTGCGAAGGCGAAGTCGACGACCGCGGGCGGCGCGAGCACGCTCATCTGCACGCACTGGTCGGCACAGCTCGTGCCGTCCGCGTGGGTGAAGGTCACCTCGCCGTCGGTCGTGTCCCCGTCGACGAGGTCGGCGCCGCTCACCGTCGGGCTGCCCGAGGGCTGGTTGCGGTTGAGGTAGGTCGCGACCTCGGCCGCGACCGATCCCCGGTTCGCCGAGGTCATCGGGAGGAGGTGCCCCGCGCTCATCGCGCTGACGTCGGCCTGCAGCTGGACCGCGCGGGCGCGGGCCCAGGCGTTGCCGAGGTCGAAGGCGAGCGCCGCGCACCCGACCAGCAGCACCAGGGTCACCGCCGCGATCACGGCGACCGCACCCGACTCGTCCCGCTCCCGGCGGGGGGTCACGCGCAGCCGCCGGGGACGCCGGTGACGTAGTCGACCCGCGCCTGGGCGCTCTGGGTGACCCGGCCGTCGTCGATGAAGGGGACCAGACCGCTCAGCCCCAGGTCGGTGCTGTCGAAGGCGACGGTGACGGTGACGAGGTCACCCACCTCGACGGCGGGGTCGGAGTTCCCGGGGCCGTTGGTGTAGCTCCGGGTGATCGCGACGTCACCCTGGGAGGCGGCGAAGGCGCCGACCTGGGCGCCGACGAGGGCGCGGAACTCGGTGCACCCGGCCGGGTCGCTCACCGCGGCGAGCCGGGCCGCCGACCGGGTGATGTCGGACCCGCCCTGCATGGCCCAGAAGTAGAAGCCGTACTGGATGGTGCCGAAGACGACCAGCAGCAGCACCGGCACGACCAGCGCGAACTCCACCGCCGCGGCGCCGCGCTCCCCGCCCCGGTGCGCGTCGGCGGCCCGCCGCGGGGCGGGACGGGCGCAGTCGCGAGGCAAGGGGGGTCCTCAGGGGGTCGGGCGTGAGCTCTGCGGCGGGGGCGCCGTCCGGGGGGAGCGGACACCCCGCAATCTAGGCCGCCGGGTCCAGTCCCCGAGACCGAACGCGGAGGCACGCCTCCCCCGGTCTGGACCAGCACCGCTCGTCCTCGGGCCCGTTCAGGGCAGCGGCTGCTCGGTCTCCGCGCCGCTGAGCTCCTCGACGTTGACGTCCTTGAAGGTCAGCACCTTGACGTTCTTCGCGAAGCGCGCCGGGCGGTACATGTCCCACACCCAGGCGTCGGTCATCGAGACCTCGAAGAAGACCTCGCCGGCCTCGGTGCGCGCCTTCACGTCGACCTGGTTGCAGAGGTAGAAGCGCCGGTCGGTCTCCACGACGTACTTGAAGATGCCGACGACGTCGCGGTACTCCCGGTAGAGCGTCAGCTCCATCTCGGTCTCGTACTGCTCGAGCTCCTCGGCGCTCATCGGACCTCCTGGTACGGCGCGGCGGACGGGTGGTCGACGACGTCCTCATTGTGCACGTCCGGCCCGGCCGGTCCTCCCGCGGGCGGCTCGAGCCCGGCGGCCCGACGCACGTTGACGAAGCGCATCCGGTGCACCGGCGAGGGGCCGTGCTGCTCGAGGGCGGCCGCGTGCACGTCGGTGATGTAGCCCTTGTGGGTGCGGAAGTCGTACTCGGGCCAGTCGGCGTCCAGGTCGGTCATGATCCGGTCGCGGGTGACCTTGGCCAGCACCGAGGCCGCCGCGATGCAGGCCGCGACCCGGTCGCCCTTCCACACCGCCAGACCGGGTGTCCCGAGCCCGTCGACGGGGAACCCGTCGGTCAGGACGTACGCCGGGGGCAGCGTCAGCAGGGCGACCGCGCGCCGCAGCGCCTCGAGGTTGGCCACGTGCATCCCGAGCCGGTCGCACTCCTCGTGGCCGACGACGACGACCGACCAGGCGACGGCCCGGCGCACGACCTGCTCGTAGCAGCGCTCGCGGGCGCGCGGGGTCAGCAGCTTGGAGTCGGCCAGGCCGGGGACGATGCCGGCACGGCCCTCGGGAAGGATCGCGGCGCCGGCGACCAGGGGGCCGGCGCAGGCGCCGCGGCCGGCCTCGTCGACCCCCGCCACCGGGCCGAACCCCTGGCGGCGCAGGGCGCGCTCGTACCCGTAGAGGCCCGCGTCGCGGCGGACCGTCGACCCGCGTGGGAGCAGCGACACCTCAGGGGGCCGTGACCGGGTCGGGCACGTCGTCGAAGGAGGAGGCGCTGCCGCCCTGGAGACCGAACCGGTCGAAGGGCCAGACGGTCGCCAGCACCGTGCCGACGACGAGGTCCTCCTCGACGAACGGGTCGTCGGTGCAGTCGGTCTCCATCTCGGTGCACAGGTGCGTCGTGGAGTCGCCGGAGGCGTCCCGGTTGTCGCCCATCACGAAGATCTCGCCCTCCGGCACGGGTCCGGCGGTCCAGTCGCAGTTGCCCGTCATCGGGCCGAGGCACGTCAGGCCCTCGACGTCGACGTACGCGGTCTCCTCCAACGGGTCGCTGCCGTTGATGGTCAGGCGCCCGTCGTCGCAGCACTCGATGACGTCGCCCTCGACGCCGACGACGCGCTTCACCAGGTGGCCGCCCTCGGGGTAGAGCCCGACCGCGCCGAGCGTGGAGGTCAGCGCGTTGCCCTCGGGCTCGCCCTGGGCGCCGAGCCAGCCACCGGGGTCCTCGAAGACGACGACGTCACCGCGGTCGGGGCTGCCGACCCAGGTGGAGACCTTCTGGACCAGGATGCGGTCGCCGACCTCGAGGCCGGGCTCCATCGACGTCGACGGGATGTAGAACGCCTGCAGCAGGAAGGTCTTGACCAGCAGCGCCAGCAGGACGGTCGTGACGAGCAGGCCGAGCAACCACCGGCCCAGACCCTGGCGTGAGCCGGAGGGGCCGTCGGTGTCCTGGTCGGACCGGTCGACGGTGGTGTCCTCGGTGCTCACGCGAAGAGCCTAGGCGGGTGGCCCTGGCTGGGTCAGCGACGCTCGCGGATCTTGGCGGCCTTGCCGCGCAGGTTGCGCAGGTAGTAGAGCTTCGCGCGACGCACGTCACCGCGGGTGACGACCTCGATCTGCTCGAAGATCGGGGAGTGCATCGGGAAGGTCCGCTCGACGCCGACGCCGAAGGAGACCTTGCGGACGGTGAAGGTGCGGCCGATGCCGGAGCCGTGGACGCGGATCACGACGCCCTGGAAGATCTGCACGCGGGCACGGTTGCCCTCGACGACCTTCACGTGGACCTTGACGGTGTCGCCGCCGCGGAAGGCGGGGAGGTCGTCGCGCTTGCCGGCCGTGCCGAGCTCGGTGATGAGGTGGTTGGTCATGGGTGTCTCCTCGCGGGTGCCACAGGTCAGCCGCGGTCGATGGTTCTCGCAGGAGGCCAGTGCTGGGTGCCGGTGGCGTCCTCATCCCCCTGTGGCAGGAGAACGACGCAGACCCCCCTGCCGGAGCAGGTCCTCGGGAGGGTCCTCATTTGGCCGACTGGCCGATCGGTGATTCTGCCACAGCGCGTTCAGCGCCGGGAAATCCGCCGGGTCAGCACGACCCCGGCGGGCGGGGCCTCGAGGTCGGGGCGCTCGCGGTAGCCGGCCCGGCGGTACATCCGGATGTTCGCCGCACTGGCGGCGCCGGTGACGAGCGAGCACGTGGTGGCCTCCGGCGGGGCCAGCGCCTCGGCGTGCGTGAGCAGGGCCCGCCCGAGGCCACGACCCTGCAGGTCGGGCGCGACCATCAGGCGCCCGACGTGCCAGGTGGTGCCGTCCAGGCGTCCACGCACCGAGCCCACCAGGCGCCCGGCGACCCGGACCACCCGGGTCTGCCACTGCTCGAGCCCGGCCAGGACGTCGTCGACGGACTCGTGCAGGGCGGGGACGACCTCCATCGACCCGATCGCCAGGGCCTCCTGCACCCAGCAGGCACGCTGCAGCGTGAGCAGCTCCCCGGCGTCGGCACGGGTCGCCGGCACCGCCGCCCACTCCCCCGCGCCGGCCAGCACCTCGCCCGGGTGCAGCAGGTCGGGGCGGCGCTGCGCCGTACGCCGTCGGGACTGCTCGGCGCGCCAGGCCGCCACGGCCCCGTGGTCGCCGGAGAGCAGCACCGGGGGCACGTCGAGGCCGCGCCAGGAGGCCGGCTTGGTGTAGACGGGGTATTCCAGCAGGCCGTCCTCGTGGCTCTCCTCGTCCAGCGACGCCGCGTTGCCCATGAAGCCCGGCAGGAGGCGTACGACGGCCTCGGTCACCGCGAGCGCGGCGACCTCGCCGCCGTTCAGCACGTAGTCGCCCAGGGAGACCTCGCGCACCTCGACCCGGTCGGCGGCGTGGTCGAGCACTCGCTGGTCGATGCCCTCGTAGCGCCCGCAGGCGAAGACCAGGCGCTCGCGCGTGGCCAGCTCCCGGGCCGCGGCCTGCGTGAACGGGGCGCCCGAGGGCGTCGGCACGACCAGCGTCGTCCCGCCCGCCCCCGCGTCACCGACCCCGAGCGCGTCGAGGGCCTCGCCCCACGGCTCGGGCTTCATCACCATCCCGGCGCCGCCGCCGTACGGGCTGTCGTCGACGGTGCGGTGCCGGTCGTGGGTCCACTCCCGCAGGTCGTGGACGTGCACCTCGACCAGGCCGGAGGCGGCCGCCCGGCCGGGCAGCGAGAGCCGCAGCGCGTCCAGGTAGCCCGGGAAGATCGTGAGGTAGTCCAGCCTCACGCGTCGTCCTGGGCCTTTCCGGGCTCCTCGGGGAAGGGCGTGACCAGGCCGGGCCGGTCGGCGACCACGACCCGCCGGGCGTCCAGGTCCACCTCGGGCACCAGGGCGGACACGAAGGGGACGAGCGCGTCGCGCCCGTCGGGGGTGCGGACCACGAGCAGGTCTTGTGCGCCGTGCTGCAGGCCCGTCACCTCGCCGATCCGGGTGCCGTCGAGGTCGTGCACCGCGAGCCCGACGAGCTGGTGGTCGTAGAACTCCTCGGGGTCCTCCGGCCGCTCGGACGGGTCGACGTCGGCGCGCAGCAGGACGCCGCGGGCCGACTCCGCCGTCGTCCGGTCCTCGATCCCGGAGAACGTCGCCAGCAGGACGCCCTGGTGCCACCGCGTGGCGGTCACCTCGAGCGCCCGGTGCGGGAACGACCCGCCGCGCGGGGGCTCGGTACGCAGCCGAGCACCCACGGCGAACCGTCGCTCCGGCTCATCGGTGCGCAGCTCCACGGTCAGCTCGCCGCGCAGGCCGTGCGGCTTGCCGAGCCGACCGACGACGACCTCGATCTGGTCCACGGGTGTCCTCCTGTTGGGGCTGCTGGCGGGACTGCTGGTGGGACGCGACAGGGTGCCGCCCCGGTGGGGCGACACCCTGTCGTCTGCTGCTCGGTCGTGCTGCGCTCAGCGGCGACGGTCGACGTCGACGAAGTCGATCCGTGCGCCCTCACGACCCGCGAGGGCGCTCACGACGGTACGGAACGCGGTCGCCGTGCGTCCGCCGCGACCGATCACCTTGCCGAGGTCGTCGGGGTGGACCCGGACCTCGAGCAGGGGACCACGGCGGAGCTGCTTGTCCGAGACGACGACGTCGTCAGGGTTGTCGACCACACCGCGCACGAGGTGCTCGAGAGCATCGGCGAGCATGACGTCAGTTCTCCGCCGGGGCGTCGCTCGGGGTCTTCTCGGCCGGCTCGTTGGCCTCGGCCTCGACGGTGGCGCCCTCGGGCGTCTCCGACTCCGGGGTCTTGGCCTCGGCGTCCGCCTTGGCCTCGGCCTTCTTGGCGGGCTTCTCCGCCTTGTCCGCCTTGTCGGACTTCTCCGCCTTGGTCGTGGCAGCGGCACCGCCGGAGCCGTGCGCCTCCTTCAGGGCCTCGTTGAAGATGTCCTGCTTGGCGCGCTTCGCCTCCTTGACGCGCAGCGTGCCCTCGGTGCCCGGCAGGCCCTTGAAGGTCTGCCAGTCGCCGGTGACCTTGAGGATCGCCTCGACGGCCTCGGTCGGCTGGGCGCCGACGCCGAGCCAGTACTGCGCCCGCTCGGACTGCACCACCATGACGGAGGGCTCCTCCTTGGGCTGGTACCGACCGATCTCCTCGATCACCCGGCCGTCGCGCTTCTTACGGCTGTCGACGACGACGATGCGGTACTGCGGGACCCGGACCTTGCCCAGGCGCTTCAAACGAATCTTGACGGCCACGTCTGTGGTGTCTCCTCGGAACTCGTGGTGTGGTGGGGCGGGCCGCAGCGGGTGGGGAAACACCAGGCGGGACGCCCCGGAGGGCCAGCGCGTCCGGCGAGAGGGTCCGCACGCGTGGACTCAGCGGGTCAGTCTGCCACGGCGCGGGTCTGCAGCCGAATCCGGCTCCACGGGTACGGCCCTCGCCGCTCGGGAGCGAGCCCCGGCGCCGCCGGTGGTCGAGGAGGGGGCGCCAGCGACACCGCTGGTCGAGGAGGGAGCGCCAGCGACCGTCTCGAGACCCGCTCCGCCCGCACCGTCGATGGGTGACGTGCGCTCACCAGGTGAAGGTAAGTCACCCATCGACACCGGGCCTGGTCTCGTGACGCTCGCTGCGCTCGCTCCTCGACCACCGGGGTCGGCGCTCGCTCCTCGACCACCGGTCACCGGGCCTGGTCTCGTGACGCTCGCTGCGCTCGCTCCTCGACCACCGGTCACCGGGTCTGGTCTCGTGACGCTCGCTGCGCTCGCTCCTCGACCACCGGGGTCGGCGCTCGCTCCTCGACCACCGGGGCGCTAGCGCGAGCCGACCACGACGCCCCGCAGCACCACGCGGGAGGGGGTGTCGAGCACGGAGAGGTCCGTACGGGGGTCGCGGTCGTAGACGACGAGGTCGGCCGGGGCGCCCTCCTCGAGCCCGGGGTGGCCGAGCCAGGTCCGGGCGTCCCACGAGGCGGCACCGAGCGCGGCCTCAGGGGTGAACCCCAGCCCGGCCAGGGCCCGCACCTCCCCGGCGATCCCGCCGTGCGGCAGCACTCCCCCGGCGTCGGTGCCGGCGTAGATCGCCACGCCGGCCTCGTGCGCGGACATGATGGTCTCGCGGCGGCGCGCGTACAGGTCGCGCATCGTGGTGGCGTAGCGGGGGAACTTCTCCTCGCCCGCGTCGGCGTAGCCGGGGAAGTTCTCCAGCTGCATCACCGTCGGCACCAGGGCGGTGCCGCGCGCGGCCATCGCCTCGACCAGGTCGGGCGTGAGGCCGGTGCCGTGCTCGATGCAGTCGATGCCGGCCTCGATCAGCTGGGGCAGGACGCTGTGGCCGAAGCAGTGCGCGGTGACCCGGGCGCCGTGCTCGTGCGCGACCGCGATCGCCTCCGCGAACGTGTCGGCGGGGAACGACGGGGCGAGGTCGCCCTCGTCGCGCGAGATCCAGTCCCCGACCAGCTTCACCCAGCCGTCACCGCGACCGGCCTCGGTGGCGACGTACGCCGGGAGGTCCTCGGGCTCGACCTCGTGGGCGTAGTTGCGGATGTAGCGGCGGGTGCGGGCCAGGTGGCGCCCGCAGCGGATCAGCCGGGGCAGGTCGTCGCGGTCCTGGACCCAGGCCGTGTCGGCCGCGGACCCGCAGTCGCGCAGCAGCAGCGCCCCGACCTCGCGGTCGGCCAGGGCCTGCCGCTCCGTCGTGGCCTCGTCGACCGCGCCGTGGCTCTCGAGCCCGACGTGGCAGTGCGCGTCGACCAGCCCGGGCACGACCCAGCCCTCCCCGGCGGTCTCCGCGCCGGCCTGCGGCTCGTAGGTGACGTGCCCGTCGACGACGTAGAGCGTGCGGGTCTCCCCGTCGGGCAGGACGGGGCCGTGGAAGCGCAGGGCGGGCGGGCGGCTCATGGGCGCCGAACCTACCGCCCGGCCTCCTAGGCTGGGGCGCATGACCACGACCGGCGCGCTGGCCCGCCTGCGCGCCGGCAACGCGCAGGCGATCACCGTCGTCCTGGCCCGCGAGGGCGCCCTCAGCCGCGCCGACCTGGTCCGTGGCACGGGGCTGTCCCGGGCGACGGTCTCGAGCCTGGTCGCCGAGCTGATCGAGGCCGGCCGCGTCGTGGAGACCAGCGAGCGGGTCCGCCCGCACCGCGGCGGCAGCGGCCGCCCGCCCGTCCTGGTACGTCTCAGCGCCCCCACCGGCATCGTCGCCGGCGTCGACCTCGGCCACCGCCACGTCCGGGTCGTCGTGGCCGACCGGGCGGGCGAGGTGCTCGCGGAGGAGCGGCGCGTCCTCGACGTGGACGGCCTCGGCGTCCGCGCGCTCGAGGAGGCGGCCACGATGGTGCGCGAGGCGGTCGACCGGGCCGGTGAGGACCTCGACCGGCTCCGGGCGGTCGGGGCCTGCCTGCCCGCACCCCTGGCCCGCGGCACCCGGGAGCTCGACGTCGCACTGATGCCGGCGTGGAGCGGTGTCGACCCCGAGCGCGTCCTCGCCCGGCTGATCGGGGTGGCGGTGCACGTCGACAACGACGCCAACCTCGGTGCCCTGGCCGAGCTGGGCCGCGGCAGCGCACGGCTCGTCGCCGACGTCGTCTACGTCAAGCTCGCCAGCGGCGTCGGCGCCGGGCTCGTGCTGGGCGGCCGCCTGCACCGCGGTGCCGGCGGTCGCGCCGGCGAGCTCGGCCACGTGACGTCCGTGCCCGACGGCCTGGCGTGCCGCTGCGGGCGCAGTGGCTGCCTGGAGACCGAGGTCTCCACCGACCACCTCCAGGACCTGCTGCGCCCTGTCCACGGCGCGGCCGTCGAGGACCTCGTCGGGCTCGCGGAGCAGGGGCACGAGGACGTACGCCGGGTGCTGCAACGCGCCGGGCAGCAGGTCGGCCGCGTGCTGGCCGATCTCGTCACCGCCCTCGACCCGTCCGTGGTGGTCGTCGGCGGACCGCTAGGTCGCGCCGCCCCCGTGCTGGACGGCGTCCGGGCCGGGCTGCGCGACCACACCGACCCCGACGTGGTCGCCGGGCTCGAGGTGCGCGCCGGCGCGCTCGGGGAGCGTGCGGAGGTGCTGGGCGCGGTGTCGCTGGCGCTGTCCCGGGTCGCCCAGGCCTGACCCCGCGGGAAGGCGGCTCAGAGCAGGTCGAGCAGCCAGGACGGGCTGATGGTCTCGGCCCCGGCGTGCAGGGCCCGGCCCTGCAGGATGCGGTCGGCGGTGCAGACGGTCACGCGGTGACCGGCCTCGACGGCCCGGCGGGCCTCCTCGACGATCTTGTCGTCGCCGACCTTGGCGGCGTGCACCGTCGTGACGTGGGCGTCCCGCCCGGGGCGCACACCGGCCTTGGCACCGCCCTCGAGCACCAGGACGACCTTCTCCTGCGGCACGTCGGCGACGAGCAGCTGCTCGTGCAGCCGGGTCGCCGCGCCGGCGCGGTCCTTCCACCAGCCGTCGGGGCGGGCCCCGACGACGTTGGCGCCGTCCACGACCAGGACGGTCGTCGGGCGCACCATCAGCGCCCGCTCACTTCAGGAACTTCGCGAAGTCCTGGGGCAGGTCCAGCGCGGCCGCGGCCTGCTCGTAGTCGGTCTCCTGGCCACCGGGGGTGCCGAAGGGGTTGGCGCTGGCCGCCTTCTCCTTGGCCGCCTGGTCGGCTGCGACCTTCTCCTGCGCGGCCTTGGCCGGGTTGCCGGAGACGCGACGCCCGCCCTTGGCCTTCTTCTGCGGCTGCTTCTTCTGCCGCTTCCCACCGGCACCCGGCATCCCGGGCATCCCGGGCATGCCCGGCATCCCGGGCATGCCGCCCCCGCGTGCCATCTGCTGCATCATCTTGCGCGCCTCGAAGAAGCGGTCGACGAGCTGGTTGACGTCCATCACCGCACGGCCCGACCCCTTGGCGATCCGGGCGCGGCGCGAGCCGTCGATCATCTTCGGGTTGGCCCGCTCGGCGGGCGTCATCGACTGGATGATCGCCTGGATGCGGTCGATCTCGCGCTCGTCGAAGTTCTCGAGCTGCTCGCGGAACTGCCCCATCCCGGGCAGCATCCCCATGATCTTCGACATCGACCCGAGCTTGCGGACCTGCTGCATCTGCTCGAGGAAGTCGTCGAGGGTGAACTCCCCGCCGCCCTGGCCGGACAGCTTCTGCGCGGCCTTGAGCGCCTGGTCGGAGTCGAAGGTCTTCTCGGCCTGCTCGATCAGGGTCATCACGTCGCCCATGTCCAGGATGCGCGAGGCCATCCGGTCCGGGTGGAAGACGTCGAAGTCGGTGAGCTTCTCGCCCGAGGAGGCGAACATGACCGGGCGACCGGTCACCGAGCGGATCGAGAGCGCGGCGCCGCCGCGGGCGTCGCCGTCGAGCTTGGTGAGCACCACGCCGTCGAAGCCGACGCCCTCGAGGAACGCCTGGGCGGTGGTGACGGCGTCCTGGCCGATCATCGCGTCGACCACGAACAGGACCTCGTCGGGCTGCACGACGTCGCGGATGTCGGCGGCCTGCCGCATCAGCTCGGCGTCGACGCCGAGCCGTCCGGCGGTGTCGACGATGACGACGTCGTGCAGGGTGCGGCGGGCCTCGGCCATCGCGTCGCGGGCCACCCCGACGGGGTCGCCGACGCCGTTGCCGGGCTCCGGGGCGAAGACCGTGACGCCGGCCCGCTGGCCGTTGACCTGGAGCTGGTTGACGGCGTTCGGTCGCTGCAGGTCGGCGGCGACCAGCATCGGCGAGCGCCCCTGCTCCTTCAGCCACAGCGCGAGCTTGGCGGCGAGCGTGGTCTTGCCGGCGCCCTGGAGCCCGGCGAGCATGATGACGGTGGGGCCGCTCTTGGCGAAGCGCAGCCGTCGGGTCTCCCCGCCCAGGATCCCGACGAGCTCCTCGTTGACGATCTTGACGATCTGCTGCGCCGGGTTCAGCGCACCGCTGACCTCCTCGCCGCGTGCACGGTCCTTGACCGCGGCCACGAACTCGCGCACCACGGGCAGCGCCACGTCGGCCTCGAGCAGCGCGATGCGGATCTCGCGGGCCGTGGCGTCGATGTCGGCCTCGGAGAGGCGTCCCTTGCCCCGCAGGTTCTTGAAGGTGTCGGCGAGGCGGTCGGAGAGTGTGGCGAACACGGAGCTTCCTCAAACGATCGGTGGGGAGGTCCCGGGGCCGGGGACGGCCCGCCGGGGCGGAGGCCCCAGCCTAACCGGGCCGGGTCAGTGCGGCCCGGACGGCGTGGGCCGCCTCGGCCGCCCTGGTCTCCGAGAGCACCCCCGCGGACTCCTCCTGGAGGTAGAACACGTCCACGGCCTGCGGCCCGAGCGTGTCGAGGTGGGCCGAGCGGACCGTGACGTCGAGCGTGGCCAGCGCCCGGCAGACCAGCCAGACCACGCCGGGGCGGTCGGCGGCGCGCACCTCGAGCACGGTGGCGTGCTCGCTGGCCTCGGGGCGCACGACCACGGCCGGCTCCAGGGCGCTGCCCGCATCGGGGCGCAGCCGGGCGACCGGGTCGATCCGACCGTCGACGATGGCCTCGTACCGCTCGCGGAGCACGGCGGGGTCGAGGTGCTCGTCACCGACCTCCCACACGCACACGCCGTACTCCCCCTGCGACCAGATCCGCGCCGCCCGTACCGGGGCCCGCTGCAGCGCCAACGCCGCGGCCACGTCGGCGAGCAGGCCGACCCGGTCCCGGGCGATGGTGGTGAGGCGACAGCCGTCCGCGACGACGGTCTTCGAGACGACCAGCTCGCCGCGGACCGCCTCCTCCGGTACGGCCACCTCGTCGGTGGTGATCGCCGGCGGGGCGGTGCCGGCATCGAGGGCGGCCAGGCCGCGGCGGGCCAGGTCCTGGATCAGCCCGGCGCGCCACGAGCTCCACGCCTTGGGCGAGGTGGCCTTGGCGTCGGCCTCGGTCAGCGCCCGCAGCAGCTGCAGCGACTCGGCGTCGCCCATCCGGTCGGTCACCAGCGCCACGGTCGCGGGGTCGTCGGGGTCGCGGGTGGTCGCGGTCTCGGCGAGCAGCAGGTGCCAGCGCACCAGCCGGGCGACCAGGTCCACGGCGTCGGGGGCGAAGCCCATCCGGGCCGCGACCTCCCGGGCGATCGGCTCCCCCGCCACGCTGTGCTCGGTCAGCCCACCCTTGCCGATGTCGTGCAGCAGGGCCGCCACCACCAGCACGTCGGGACGCGAGACGAAGCGGATCAGACCGGCGGCCTCGACGCACGTCTCGACGACGTGCCGGTCGACGGTGAACCGGTGCACGGTCGAGGCGTGCGGGAGGAGACGTACCCGCTCCCACTCGGGCAGCACCCGGGCCAGCGCCCCGGTCTCCTCGAGCGTCTCCCAGACCCCGAGCATGCCGCGGCCGGCCGCGAGCAGCCGGACCAGGGACTGGCGGGCCTCCGCGGGCCACGGGTCCGGCAGCGCCGCACCCTCGCGGGCCAGGCGGGCAGCGGTCGGCGGTGCCAGCACGACGTCGCGCTCGGCGGCCTCGGCGGCGGCGCGCAGCAGCAGGGCCGGGTCGTCCTCGGGTCGGGCGCCCGCGGCCAGCACCACCTCGCCACGCGCCAGGGCCAGACCCGGCGCGATCGGGTGGAGGTCGGGCCGGCGGGCCCGACGGGTCGAGGTCGGCCGGGTGAGCACGTCCTCCACGCGGCGCCAGGTCAGGCGGGACAGGTGGGTGACGCGGCGGCCGAGCTCGCGCACGTGGTGCTGCGCGGCGCGGTCGTCGGCCAGCCCGAGACCCGTGGCGACCGCCGCCCAGGTCTCGGGGACCACCCGGTCGCTGGCCCGCCCGGCGGCCTCCTGGACCAGGTCGCGCACGTCGAGCATCGTGCGCCGGCAGCGCTCCAGGTCGGCGTGCGGCACGTCGACCAGCCAGGTGGCGCTCAGCGCCCGGAGCACCCCGGCGTCGCGCAGGCCGCCCTCGGACTCCTTCAGGTCCGGCACCGACAGGTGGGCCAGCTCCCCCATCAGCTCGTGGCGGGAGACCACCAGCCGCCGCAGGGCGGGCAGCCGCTCACGGGCCCCGCGTCGCCAGGCCGCGAGCAGCTCGGTGCGCAGCCGCACCGTGAGGTGCGGGTCACCCGCGACGTGGCGCAGGTCGAGCAGCCCCAGGGCCACCTTGAGGTCGGCCCCGGCGGCCTCGAGCATCTGGCTCACGCCGCGCACGGAGTGGTCCAGCGCGGTGCCGGAGTCCCACAACGGGTACCAGACGCCGGAGGCGACCTCGCCCGGGTCGATCGCGTCCTCGTGGACCAGCACCACGTCCAGGTCGGAGTACGGCGCGAGCTCGCCGCGGCCGTAGCCGCCGACGGCGACCAGCGCCATGCCCTCCTCCGGCCCGCCGACACCCTCGTAGGCCTCCCGGCAGCGCCGGTCGGCGGCCTCGGTACGCGCGGCGCGGTCGGCCGCGGTCACCGGGGCCGGCGCGCCGCGGCGGGCGCGGTGGGCATCGCGGGCGAGGTGCCCGCCGGTCCGGCTGGGCTCACAGGGCCTCGCCGTCGCGCTCGCCGGTGCGGACCCGCACCACCGAGTCGACCGGGGAGACCCAGACCTTGCCGTCGCCGATGCGCCCGGTCTGGGCGCCCTGCTCGACCGCACCCATGACGGCCGCGACGTCGGCGTCGTCGACCACGACCTCGATCCGGATCTTGGGCACCAGCGCGACGTCGTACTCCGCACCGCGGTAGACCTCGGTGTGGCCCTTCTGGCGGCCGTAGCCGCTGACCTCGCTGACGGTCATCCCGGTGACCCCGACGGACTCCAGGGCGACGCGGACGTCCTCCCACTTGTGCGGCTTGACGACGGCCGTGACCAGCTTCATGGCAGTGCTCCTGTCGGGTGGGGCGGGGG
>NZ_LR733215.1:2603641-2728188 GCF_902506435.1 Nocardioides sp. AX2bis
GGGGGAGGCCACACCGGCGAGCCTACGCCCGCCGCGGGGCCGTGGTGCCGGAACCGCTCGGCCCGCGCTGTGACGTGGTCGGGCCGGAGAGGGGGACCTAGGGGGGTAGCCGCGAGCCCCCCGACCGGCGAACGTGGGCTGCAGCGAAGGCAGGTGCTGTGCCCCGACCCACCGGCCGCCCTGAACCCCGCGCACCCTCGTCCTCGAGTGGTGCGCCCGCGCCCGAGAGGTACGTCATGAGCCCACGCCCAGCCGCCGCGCCACCGGCACCGCTCGTCGTCGCGTCCGTGCCTGCCGACCACCCGTACGTCCGTCACCTCGCCGCACCGGACACCGTCCAGGACGCGTCCGTCGTCCGCCTGCCCGACCCGGACCCGGACCACCCCGACGACCCGACCCGCACCGCGCAGGGCCGCTGGTGGCCGCCGGCCATGCTGCGACCGGAGTGGGTGCCCGCGCGCGACGTCGACCTGCTGCACGTGCACTTCGGCTTCGACGACCGCACGCCGGCGCAGTTGCACGACCTCGTGACCGCCCTGCGCGACCGGCGCCGGGCGCTGGTGCTGACCGTCCACGACCTCCGCAACCCGCACCACACCGACCCCGCCCTCCTGATCGCCCAGCTCGACGTCCTCGTACCGGCCGCGGACGCGCTGCTGACCCTGACCGACGGCGCCGCGGACGAGGTCCTCGCCCGGTGGGGCCGGCGCCCCACCGTGGTGCCGCACCCGCACGTGGTCGACCTCGACGTCATGCGTCGGGTGCGCGCGGCCCGCGCCGGCACTCCCACCAGCACTCCCCGCGTCGGCGTCGCGGTCAAGGACCTCCGCGCCAACACCGACGTCCTGCGCCTGCTGCCGGCCCTGGAGGCCCTGGCGGGCGACGGGGTGCGTCCGGTGGTCAGCATCCACCGCGCCACCCACGACCAGCCCCGCGACGACCGCGCCGCGCGCCTGGTCGCCTCCCTCGACGCCGCCCACGCCCGCGGGACGATCGAGCTGGTCGTGCACGAGCCGCTGGACGACGCCGCCCTCTGGTCGGCGGTCGCCGGGCTCGACGCGATGGTCCTGCCCTACCGCTTCGGCACCCACTCCGGCTGGCTCGAGATGTGCCACGACCTCGGCACCTCGGTGGTCGCGCCCAGCACCGGCCACTACGCGACGCAGGGGGCCGACACGACGTACGCCGCCGAGGCGGACTTCCCCGACGGCGAGGGCGCGGACACCGCGTCCGTCGTGGCCGCGGTCCACCGCGCGCTCGCCGCCCGCGCGGCCGGGCTGCCCGGTCTGGACGCGGACGCCCGCCACGCCCAGCGCGTCGCCGTCGCGCGCACCCACGACGTCGTCTACCGCGACGCGGTCCGCTCCGCAGCCGCCCGTCCCGCCCGTCCCGCCCGCACCAGCGCGAGCGAGGGCGCCGCGTGACGGCGGTCGTGGCGGGCCCGCCGCCCACGAGCACCGTCGGCGGCGGGTCCGGACCACGGCTGCGCGTCGCCGTGATCGGGCCGGCCCGCTTCCCGCTGGTCGAGCCCTTCGCCGGCGGCCTCGAGGCCCACACCCACGCCCTCGTCGTCGGCCTGCGCCGCCGCGGCCACGCGGTCACCGTCTTCGCCGCCCCCGGCAGCGACCCCCGCCTGGCCGCTGTCGACCTCGCGGTCGACACCTTCGCCAGCAGCCCCGCGGCCCGCGCCGACGTCGGCGCGCCCCCGGAGCGCTGGATGCGCGAGCACCACGCGTACCTCGACCTCATGCTCGGCCTGCGCCGCCGCACCGGGCGCCGCTTCGACGTCGTCCACGACAACTCTTTGCACCACCTGCCGATCGCGATGGCCGACGTCCTCGACGAGCCCGTCGTCACCACGCTGCACACCCCGCCCGTGCCGTGGCTGGAGTCGGCCGCCGCGCTGGCCTCGGAGCGGCACCGGTTCGTCGCGGTCAGCGACGCCACCGCCCGCTCCTGGCGGCACGCCCTGCACGCCGAGGTCGTGCCCAACGCCGTCGACACCGAGGCCTGGTACGCCGGCCCGGGCGGCCGCCGCGCGCTCTGGTCGGGCCGCCTGGTGCCCGAGAAGGCGCCCCACGAGGCGGTGCTCGCGGCCCGCGCCGCCGGGGTGGCCATCGACCTGGCCGGACCGGTGCTCGACCGCGCCTACTTCGAGCAGCAGGTGCGCCCGCTGCTGGCCGAGGACGCCCGCTACCTCGGCCACCTCGGCCGGGCCGCGCTGCGCCACGTCGCCGCGCACTCCTGCGTGGCGGTGGTGACCCCCGCCTGGGAGGAGCCGTTCGGGCTGGTCGCGATCGAGGCGCTCTCCAGCGGCACCCCCGTCGCCGCCTACGCCCGGGGCGCGCTCCCGGAGATCCTCACCGACGGCGTCGGCGCCCTCGCCGAGCCGGGCGACGTCGCCTCCCTGGCCCGGGCGATCAGGACCGCGGCCCAGCTCGACCGGGGCGCGGCCCGCGAGCACGCGGTGCGGCACTACTCCCACGACGTCATGCTCGCCGCGTACGAGCGGGTCTACGCCCGCGCCGACCAGGGCGACCTGGTCGCGTGAGCACCGGGCGCCCCGTCACGATCGGCTACTACGTCCACCACCACGGCTCGGGCCACGCGCACCGCGCCACCGCCGTGGCCGGCGAGCTGCACCGCCGTGGTGCCCTGGTCACCGGGCTGTCGTCGGCACCCCGCCCGACCGGCTGGCCCGGGGAGTGGGTGGCGCTGGACCGCGACGACGACCCGGCCGTCGCCGACCCCGATGCGGTGGACGCCACGGCGCACGGACGGCTGCACTGGGTGCCACAGCACCACCGCGGCCTCGCCCGTCGTACGGCGCAGCTGTCGGCCTGGCTGGCCGACGCCGACCCCGACGTGGTGGTCACCGACGTCTCGCAGGAGGCGACCCTGCTGGCGCGCCTGCACGGCGTGCCCGTCGTCTCGGTCGTGCTGCCGGGCCGCCGCGACGACGCCGCCCACGCCCTGGGGCTCGGCGTCTCGGCCGAGGTCGTGTCGTTCTGGCCGCCCGCCGCGGACGGGATGTCGCCCGGGCTGCCCGACGACGTCGCGGCCCGGCTGCGACCGCTGGGCGGGCTGTCCCGCTTCGCGCCGGAACCGTCCCCGGTCGCGGGAGCAGCCTCGGGCTCGGTCGTGGTGCTCGCCGGGACCGGCGGCGGCTCCGAGGTCCTGCAGGAGGCCGCCGCCCGCGGCGCCGCCGCGGCGCCGGACCTGGCGTGGCGGGTGCTCGGACCGGGGTCGTGGAGCACCGACCCGTGGGCCGAGATCCGGGCCGCCGACGTGGTGGTCACCGCGGCCGGCCAGAACTCGCTGGCCGAGGTCGCGGCCGCCCGCGTCCCCGCCGTGGTCGTCCCGCAGGACCGCCCGCACGACGAGCAGCGCACGACCGGCCGCGTCCTGGCCGGTGACGCCTGGCCGGCCCTGGTCGTCGACGACCCGGCCACCGCCGACTGGGCGGACCTCGTACGACGCGCGGCCCGCCTCGACGGCGGCCGCTGGGCGGCCTGGGTCGACGGCGGCGCCGCCGCCCGGATGGCCGACGTCGTCCTCACGGCCGGGGTGCGGCCGTGAGCACCGCCGTCGTCACGATCGTCCACGGCCGGGCCGCGCACCTGCGCCGCCAGCACGCCTCGCTCCTGGCCGACCCGCCCGACCACTGGGTCGTGGTGGCGATGGACGACCCGTCCGTCGCCGGGTGGCGCCCCGACCGGCTCGTCCCCGACGTGGTCGAGGTCGACCGCGACCCCCTCGGGCTGCCGCTCGCGGCGGCCCGCAACGCCGGCGCCCGGCGCGCCCGCGAGCTCGGCGCCGACGTGCTCGTGCACCTCGACGTCGACTGCCTGGCCGGCGACGGCCTGGTGACGGCGTACGCCGCGGCCGTCCGCTCCCGGCCCGGCCGCGTGTGGTGCGGCCCGGTCACCTACCTCCCCCCGGCCCCGCCGGAAGGCTACGACCTGGCTCGTCTGCCCGAGGCCGACGCGCCCCACCCCGCCCGGCCGGCACCGGCCCCGGGCGCGCAGGAGGACTCCGAGGACTGGGACCTGTTCTGGTCGCTGTCCTTCGCGCTGGCCGCCGACGACCTCGCCGCGCTCGGCGGCTTCTGCGAGGAGTACGTCGGGTACGGCGGCGAGGACACCGACGCCGCCCAGCTCGCGCGCCGCACCGGGCTCGGGCTGACCTGGCTCGGCGGCGCCCGGGCGTACCACCAGCACCACCCGGTCAGCAGCCCGCCGGTCGAGCACGTCGCCGACATCGTGCGCAACGCCCACCTCTTCCACCGCCGGTGGGGCTGGTGGCCGATGGCCGGCTGGCTGGAGGCGCTCAGCGAGCGCGGGCTGGTCCGGCTCGGACCCGACGGCTGGGAGCTGGTCGGGTGAGCGCCCTGGTCGGCACGGCCGCCCGTACCCCCGCCGAGCGGGCGCACTACGGCGACTTCTACGACGGCCCGCCCGCGCCCGGCGAGGGCGTCCCGCTGCTCGCGGTGATGGGCAACTGCCAGGCGGAGTCGCTGCGGCTGGTGCTCGAGGACGACGACGTGCGCACGGTCCGGCTGCCCGCGATCCACGAGCTCGGCCCCGGCGACCTGGCACCGCTGCACCGGCTGCTCCCGCGGCTCGACCTGCTGGTGAGCCAGCCGGTGGGCGCCGACTACCGCGGGCTCCCGCTGGGCACCGCCCAGCTGCTCGAGCGGGCCCGCCCCGACCTGCGGCACGTGCTGGTGCCGCCGGTGCGGCACGCCGGGCCGTACCCCTGCCACCTGGTCGTGCACCCGCCCGGCCTGGCCGACCCCGACCCGCCGCTGGTGGCCTACCACGACGTGCGCACCGCCGTCCGCGCCGCGTGGCTGCGCGCCGGGCGCACCCCGCCGCCGGTGGGCGCCGCCCTCGGGCCGGCGCCCGACGCCGCGACGGTGGCCGCGGTCTGCGCGGACTCGCAGGCCCAGCTGGCCCTGCGCGAGACCCGGCACGGCACGGTGGTCGCCCACGACCTCCTGCTCGCCCCGACCTTCGCGCACCTGCGCACGGTCAACCACCCCGGCAACGCCCTGCTGGAGCCGCTGGGACGGCGGGTCCGCGCGGCGCTGGGCCTGGCCGACCGCCCGACCCGGATCGCCCGGCCGCTGCTGGACCACGTCCACGCACCGCGCGAGGCCTCGGTCGCCGCCGTGCTCGACCCGGGCGAGCCGGCGCGCGACCACTGGCTGCTGGGTGGGGTTGCGGTGCCCGTCGCGGAGGTCGAGGCCGCGCACCTGGCCTGGTACGCCACCCGCCCCGACGTGCTCGACGTCGTCCTGGACCGCTCGGTCGCGCTGTGCGGGCTGCTCGGGCTCGAGCTCCCGGGGGGTGCGTCGTGAGCGCGCCACCGGTCCACCTCCTCCCCGACCTGCCCGGCCACGGCGTCACGCTGCACGCCTCGCAGGTCGCTGCGGCGGTCGGGGCGGACACCCTCGACCTGACCGCGCTGCTGGACCTCGCGCCCCAGCCGGTGCACGTGCACGTCACCGACCGCCTGCTCGGTGCCACCGGCGAGGAGACCTCCGCCCGGCTGGTCGCGCTCGGCCGGCGCCAGCCGATGACGGTCACGCTGCACGACGTCCCGCAGCCCGGCGACGGACCGGTCTTCGCGCGGCGCGTGCCCGCGTACGCCGCCGTCCTCGCCGCCGCCCGCGGCTGGGTGGTCAGCTCCGAGCACGAGCGGGCGCTGGTGCGACGCCACCTCGCCCCGACCGACGACGGCGCCGTGGTGCCGCTGCCGGTGATGCCGCTGCCGGTGCCGGACGGCGCCGGCCCGCGGACGTGCCCGGCCGACGGGCCGCTGGTCGTCGGCGTCCTCGGCTGGGTCTACCCCGGCAAGGGCCACGACGAGGTGCTGCGCGCCTGCGCCGGGGTCCGCCGCGACCGGTCGGGTCCGGTCGTCCTGCGTGCCCTCGGCCGGGTCGCCGCCGGCCACGACCACCTGCTCGACGAGCTCGCCGCGCTGGCCGCCGACCTCGACGTCGGGCTCGAGGTGAGCGGCTGGGTCGCCGACGCGGACCTGCCGGCGGCGCTGACCGACGTCGACGTCCCGGTCGCCGCCCACCACCACGTCTCGGCGTCGGGGTCGATGAACAGCTGGGTGGCGGCGCGGCGTCGGCCGCTGGTCACCGACGGGACGTACGCCCGGGAGATGGCCGCGCTGCGCCCCGGCACGCTGACCCTCGTCGACGACGACCTCGCCGCCGCGCTGGCCCGGGCTGCGGCCGACCCGGCGGGCACCTGGCTCGCCCCCGGAGTCGGTCTGGCACCGGGCCTGGACGAGGTCGCGGCGGCGTACCGCGCGTGGTGGTCGCGGTGAGGGGCCGCACCGTCCCCGGCAACCGCTGGGACCTGCTGGCCGACGTTCCCGCGCCGCCCCCGAGGGTGACCGTGGTCGTCACGCACTACCAGCAGCCCCGCGAGCTGGCGCGGACCCTGCGCGCGCTGGCCCGCCAGGACCACCCGGCCGACCTGCTGCAGGTGGTGGTCGCCGACGACGGCTCGTCCGAGCCGCCGCGGGTGCCCGCCGGGGTCATGGTGGTCACGCACGTCCACGACGGGTTCGGGGCCGCGAAGGCGCGCAACCGCGGCGCCGCGGCGGCGACCGGCGACGTCCTGGTCTTCCTCGACGCCGACACCACGCCGGAGCCCGGGTACGTCTCCCGCGTCGCCCGCCTGCCCGGCCTGGCCCCCGAGGTCGTCACCACCGGACGGCGCCGGCACGCCGACCTGTCGGGAGTGCCGACCGACGCCGACGTCGAGGTCGCGGGTCCCGCGCACGAGCTGGCCTCCCCCACCTGGCTGCGCGACGAGCTGGCGTGGAGCAGGGACCTGCTCGACGCCGACGAGACCTCGCTGCGCCTGGTGCTCGGCGCGGTCGTGTCCTGCTCGGCGGCGATGTTCGCGGCGGCCGGCGGCTTCGACGAGACCTTCGACCGGTACGGCGGGGAGGACTGGGAGTGGGCGCACCGCGCCTGGACCCACGGCGCGCTGCTGGCACACGTGCCCGAGGCGGTGGCCTGGCACGACGGCCCCGACCGCGCCGAGCGGCCCGGCTGGGGCACCGAGGGCGAGGGACGGGAGCGGCTGCTGGCCGAGACCCTCGCCGTCGGCGCCCGGATCCCCGCGCCGGGCCTGGGCCCGGCCGGTCTGTCCCCCGACGGCGCGGCCGACCCGCTGGTCACCCTCGACGCCGGGCTCGGCGGCGACGCCCTGGTGGTGGCGGTCGACAGCCTGCTGGCCGCCCTCCCCCGCGCCCGGGTGCTCGCCATGCCGGAGCAGCACGCGCTGCTGCTCGGCGACCACCGCGTGGTGGTGCACCCCGCCGGGGCCGACCACCTCGCGGCGGCACCCGCCCGGACCGCGTGGCGCCGCCTGCACCTGCACGCCGCGGTCAGCGGGCCGCCCGCGGCCTGGACCGAGCACGCCGACCTGCTGCGGGGCGCCGACGCCGCGGGGCACGTCGCGGTGACCCGCGGCGGGGCTCCGCTCGTGACGTGGTCGACGCTGCGCGCCGAGCGCCGCGCCGCGCGGTGGGGACGCGAGGACCTGCACCCCCGGCTCGCCCGCCCGGCCTCGGGGCTGACGGTGGTCGGCGGCGACGTGACCGTCCAGGCGCGCTGGGGCGGTTGGCGCTGACGGCGCCGACGAAAGAACGTACACAGCCCGTCGCCGGCCCGACCTGCCCGCCGACGGCGCCGCATCGTCGCAGGTCAGCCGGGTGTGTCTCCGGGCGCGCTCACGGCGGGACGGCTTGTGTACGTTCTTTCGTCGGCATCCGCCTGGTCGTCCCGCGTAGTGATCGCGCGACGCTCGGATGGGGCGGCCCGCTGACCTGCAGCGACGCGAGCAGCCCGGGCCGTGGCTCCACCTTCACTACGCAGGACGACCGGCCTCGGTGAGGATGGGGGCGTGATCGTCACCTTCGACCTGTTCAGCGCCCTCACCGACACGCGCACCGGAGCCTCCCGCACAATCGGCGCGATCGCCCGGCGGCGCGGGTGGTCCCAGACCGGCGAGGAGCTCTACGACCGGTGGGACGCCTGCAACAAGGCGGCCCAGCGCACCGCCGAGCACCCGACCTCGTTCCGCGACGTCTCGCTCGACGCGCTGGCGGAGGCCTACGGCGCGCTCGGCGTCGACCCCGCGCTCGCCGGCGCCGACCTCGGGGAGCTGCACGCCGGTGTCGGCGACTGGCCGCTGTGGCCCGACGTCGCCGCCGCCGTCGCGGCGGTCGCCGAGCAGGCGCGGGTGGGCCTGCTGTCCAACGTCGACGACGACCTGGCCCGGTTGACCCGGGCACACGCGCTCGTCGACCCGACCCTCGTCCTGAGCTCGCAGCGGCTCGGCGCCTTCAAGCCCGACCCGCGGATCTACGCCGCCGCCGTCGACGCGGCGGCACCCGACCGGCTGGTGCACGTGGCGGCGTCGGCCCGCGACGTGCGCGGCGCGCTCGAGGCCGGGATCGACGTCGTCCGCCTGGTCCGTCCGGGCCACGCCGTCGACCCCGACGGCCCCGCCCCCGCGCACGAGGTCACCGACGCCGCCGACCTGCCGTCGGTCCTGCGCGACCTGACGGCCGGGCGGGGATAGCCGGGGACTATCCCCGCGGCGGGCTCGGTTGTGCCGACCATCGACGTCACCGACCGAGGAGTACCCATGAACAGCACCCCCGCCACCGGCCCCGCCACGACCACCGCCTGGGTGGCCCGCGGCGGCCGCGGGCCCGACGACGAGGACGCCTTCACCGAGACCACGGTCGAGGTGCCCGCGCCCGAGGGCCACGACCTGCGGGTACGGGTGGCCGCGGTGTCGGTGAACCCGGTCGACACCAAGGTCCACGCCGGCCTGGCCGAGGGGACGCAGCAGCTCGGCTGGGACGCCTCCGGCGTGGTCGAGTCGGTCGGGTCCGAGGTGACCCGCTTCGCCCCCGGCGACGAGGTCTACTACGCCGGTGACCTGACCCGGCCGGGCACCGACGCCGGGCTGCACCTGGTCGACGAGCGGGTCGTCGGTCGCAAGCCGGCCACGCTCGACCACGCCCAGGCGGCCTCGTTGCCGCTGACCGCGATCACCGCGTGGGAGACGCTCTTCGACCGGTTCGGCCTGGCTGCCGACAGCACCGGCACGCTGCTCGTGGTCGGCGGCGCCGGCGGCGTCGGGTCGGTGCTGGTCCAGCTCGCCCGGCAGCTGACCGGCCTCACCGTCGTGGCGACCGCGGGCCGCGAGGAGAGCCGGGCCTGGGTGGAGGGCCTCGGCGCGCACCACGTCGTCGACCGCCGCGACCTCGTGGCCGCGGTGGGGGAGGTCGCCCCGGACGGGGTCGACCTCGTCTTCACCGCCCACTCGGCCGGCAACGTCGAGGCCTTCGCCGAGGTGCTGCGGCCCTTCGGCGAGGTCGTGGCGATCGACGACCCCGAGCAGCTCGACCTGCTGCCGCTCAAGGGCAAGTCCATCGCGTGGCACTGGGAGCTGATGTTCACCCGCTCGATGCAGGGCACCGCCGACCTCGTCGAGCAGGGCCGGCTGCTGGACCGGGTCGCGGACCTGGTCGACGACGGCACGCTGCGCCACACCGCGACCACGGTCGTCGAGGGTCTCGACGCCACCACGCTGCGGGAGGCCCACCGCCGGCTCGCGTCCGGCTCGACGATCGGCAAGGTCGTCCTCACGCTCCGCGGCTGACCCCTCGGGGACGCAGCGAGGCCCCCGTCGCGGACGACGGGGGCCTCGGTGGGCGTACGAGGTGCGTCAGTTCGTGTACTGCTGGTTGAGCTCCTGCTCGCACTTGTCGATCGCGGACTGACCGCCACCGTTGTCCTCGACGCACTGGGTGATGTCGCTGACGAGGCCCCCGACGAACAGCCCGATCGCCGCGGCGAGGACCAGGCCGAGGATGCCGAGCACGATGCCGCTGATCGCGAAGCCCTTGCCCCCGTGGGTCGGCTTCTTGGACTGGACCAGCGCGACGATGCCGAGGATGACGGCGACCAGGCTGAGGATGGCGCCGAAGACGATGAGACTGCCGAAGAGTCCCAAGATGCCGAGGACCAGCGCCGCGATGGCCAGGCCCTTCTTCAGCTTGGCCGGCTGACCGCCGTACTGCTGGTTGCCGTACTGGTTGGACTGCGGCGGCTGGTTGCCGTACTGGTTGGGCTGGTTGCCGTACGGGTTCGGCTGGCCCGGCTGGTTCGGGTTGTTGCCGTAGGGGCTCTCGGGAGGGGGCTGGGTCATGGCAGGGACTCCTTGCAGTGGGGGAAGACGGGCCTGGGGTGGTCAGCGCTTGCGGTGCGGGTCGCGCAGCATCCGTACCCCGGCCCACGCGGCCAGCGGGACCGCGAGCACCAGGACGAGCAGGACGAGCCAGGTCGTGGTGGACATGGCGGCACCGTACTAAGGGCTCACCCCCCTTCCGGGTCCCCTCGGCGCCCCGGCGCGTCCCGGGGGCGAGCAGCGTCCGGCGTGCGGGGCCGAGGCGGAGGTAACGTGACGGCGCTCACCACCCGCCTCGGAGGAGACCGCCATGTCCACGTCCACCACCTCGCGACCGCCCGGGGACGCCGCGCCACAGCCGCGCCGCGCCGACCGCGCCACCCCGCGCTCGATCGCCGTCTGGGTCCTCGTCGCCCTCGTCGGCGCCACCTGCTGGGTCGTCCTGGCCCTGAGCCGCGGTGAGTCCGTCTCGGCGCTGTGGATCCTGTTCGCGGCGCTCTCGTCGTACCTGATCGCCTACCGCTTCTACGCCCGCTTCATCGCGCGGCGGGTGCTGCGGCTCGACGACACCCGGGCCACCCCGGCCGAGCGGCTGGAGAACGGCACCGACTTCGAGGTCACCGACCGCCGCGTGCTCTTCGGGCACCACTTCGCCGCGATCGCCGGCGCCGGTCCCCTGGTCGGGCCGGTGCTGGCCGCCCAGATGGGCTACCTGCCCGGCACGATCTGGATCGTCGTGGGCGTGATCGCCGCCGGCGCGGTGCAGGACATGGTCGTGCTGTTCTTCTCGATGCGCCGCGACGGCAAGTCGCTGGGTCAGATGGTGCGCGAGGAGATCGGCGTGGTCGGCGGCACCGCCGCCCTGATCGCGGTCTTCGCGATCATGATCATCCTGCTCGCGGTGCTGGCGCTGGTCGTCGTCAACGCCCTGGCCGAGTCGCCCTGGGGCGTGTTCTCGATCGGGCTGACCATCCCGATCGCACTGCTGATGGGCTTCTACCTGCGCTTCTGGCGTCCCGGCAAGGTCCTCGAGGTCACCGGGATCGGCGTCGTGCTGCTGCTCGCCGCGATCGTCGGCGGCGGCTACGTCGAGAACAGCGCGCTGGGCGACACCCTCACCCTCTCGCCCGAGACGCTGACGATCGCGCTGGTGCTCTACGGCTTCGTCGCCTCGATCCTCCCGGTCTGGATGCTGCTGACCCCCCGCGACTACCTGTCGACGTTCATGAAGATCGGCGTGATCCTGCTGCTCGCCGTCGGGCTCGTGCTGGCGCGCCCGGTGCTGGAGAACCAGGCCGTCACCGAGTTCGCCTCGAGCGGCGAGGGCCCGGTCTTCGCCGGGTCGCTCTTCCCGTTCCTGTTCATCACCATCGCCTGCGGCGCGCTGTCCGGCTTCCACGCCCTGATCGGCTCCGGGACCACGCCGAAGATGCTGGCCAAGGAGAACCAGGTCCGGATGATCGGCTACGGCGGCATGCTGATGGAGTCCTTCGTGGCCATCTCCGCGCTGATCGCGGCGAGCGTCATCGACCAGGGCCTCTACTTCGCCATCAACTCGCCGGCCGCCGCGACCGGAGGCACGATCCAGGGGGCCACGGACTTCGTCAACGGCCTCGGCTTCACCCTCACCCCGGAGACGCTCCAGGCCGCCACGGCGGCGGTCGAGGAGGACCTGGTCTCCCGCACCGGCGGCGCCCCGACCCTGGCCCTCGGCATCTCCCAGATCTTCACCTCCGCCTTCGGCGGCGGGCTGGCGGCGTTCTGGTACCACTTCGCGATCATGTTCGAGGCGCTGTTCATCCTCACCGCCGTCGACGCCGGCACCCGGGTGGGCCGCTTCATGCTCCAGGACACCGTCGGCAACGTCTGGAAGCGCTTCGGCGACACCTCGTGGAAGCCCGCGTCGTGGACGGCCTCGGCCGTCGTGGTCGCCTGCTGGGGCTACATGCTCTACGTCGGGGTGACCGACCCGCTGGGCGGCATCAACCAGCTGTTCCCGCTGTTCGGCATCGCCAACCAGCTGCTGGCCGCGATCGCGCTGACCCTGTGCGTGACGCTGTTCCTCAAGCACGGCTGGCTGAAGTGGGTCTGGGTGCCCGGCATCCCGCTGGTCTGGGACCTCGTGGTCACGATGACCGCGAGCTACCAGAAGGTCTTCTCCGACAACCCGCTCATCGGCTACTTCGCCCAGGCCGACCGCTACCGCGCGGCGCGGGACGCCGGCGAGGTGCTGGCCCCGGCCACCGACGCGAGCCAGATGGACACCGTCATCTTCAACTCCACGGTCAACGGCGTCCTCCAGGCCAGCTTCGCCCTGCTGGTGCTGGTGATCCTGGCCAACGCCGTGCTGATCTGGGTGCGCGCCATCAGCCGCGGGTCGCTGCCGACCACCGAGGTCCCGGCCCAGCCCTCGCAGCTGGTCGCCCCGGCCGACTTCATCGCCACCGCGGAGGAGAAGGACGCCGTGCGCGCCTGGGACGAGCGGCAGCGCGACGGCGTGGGGTCGCGCCGGTGAGCGCCGCGTCGGCCCGGACCACGACGGGCCCGGGGCCCGTACGCCGGGCGCTGGCGGGCGTCCGCTGGTACGCCCGGGAGCTCAGCGGCGAGGCGAAGTGGGACGACTACCTCGCCCGCTGCTCCCGGGAGGGCACCGAGCCGATGACCCGCCGCGCCTTCGAGCGCCACCGCGACCACCTGCGGGAGGGTGCGACCCAGGGGCGGTGCTGCTGACCCCCGCCCGCCCTGCGTGACGTGCTGCAGCCCCCGCCGGTCGGCGGGGGCTGCTGTCGTACGGGCGCGATTGCGCGGTTCCTGCAGGTTCTGGTCGGGCGGATCAGTCACAACTCCGCCATTGCGGAGCTGTGGCGTCAGCCCGCGGCGTACGCCCCGACCATCCCGCGGTGCATGACCCGGTCGCCGACCACGCCGGCGTGGTCGGCGCGGTGGAGGACGGCAGCGTTGTCCCAGATGACGACGTCGCCGGGCGCCCAGGCGTGGTCCAGGGTGTTGTCGGGGCGCGTGGAGTGCGCGAGCAGGGCCGCGACGGTCTCCTCGGTCTCCGCCGGCGTCATCCCGCTGATCGCCGAGCAGCGCTTCGGGCTGGTCAGGTAGAGCGCCGGGCGGCCGGTGACCGGGTGCGGACGGAAGACCGGGTGGTCGGCGGCGGCCTCGTCGTCCGGGCCCAGGTCGACGCCGGTCACGACGTGGGTGATCGTGCGGCCCTCGAGCCGCTCACGCAGCTCGTCCGGCAGCGTCTCGTAGGCGCGGTACTGGTTGGTGAACTGCGTCGCGCCGCCGGCCGCGGGGATGCTGACCGCCCGGAGCGCGGTGTACGCCGGGGGCTGCGCGACGTAGGAGGTGTCGACGTGGAAGTTGCTCACCGGCGCCGTCTCGCGCCCGACGTTGCTGATCAGGTTCAGGTCGGGGTAGCCCGGCAGCGGCGTCTCGCCCGTGGTGAAGGTGAGCTCGCCGAAGCCCTGGAGGAAGGCGAGGAACGCGTCGTCGTCGATCTCCTGGCCGGGCAGCACCGCCACGCCGTGCTCGGCGAGCAGCGCGCGCAGGCTCGCCCAGAGGTCGGCGTCGGGGCGGGACAGGTCGACGTCGGTGACGCGGACGCCGACGGGCTCGAGGATCTCGGTCTGCATGGTCACTCCTGGGATCGGGGGCGGGCGGCAGGGCTGGCAGCAGGGCGGGCGGCGGGGCTGGCGAGGGCGTCGTCGACGGCGAGCGCGAACAGCCGGTCAAGGTCGATGCCGGCGGCGCCGGCCATCACGGCCACGACGCTGGTGCGGGCGTAGGAGCAGTAGAGGCCGGCCTCGAGGAAGTACGGCTCCCCGACGGGGTCGACCCGGAAGTCGAACAGGCCGTAGTGCCGGCAGCCGAGCGCGTCGTAGCAGCGCAGCGCCGCCTCCTGCACGCGCGCGACGACGGGGTCGTCGTCGGCCACGATCCAGGCGTGCTCGGCGTCCTTGGCGACCAGGCCGAGCTCGCCGTCCTCGGCGCGCCGCAGCTTGTCGGCCTCGTCGCGGATCGGCTTGGTGGTGGCGTCCACGGCGTACTCCTCCAGCGGCAGCGCCACCAGCTCGCCGTCGACGTCGACGACGCCGCAGCGGACCTCGCGGCCGAGCTCGACGTAGGCCTCGACCAGCGCCCGCCGGGCACCGACGGCATGCGCGCAGGCGGCCTCGACGGCGGCCGGGAGGTCGGCGCTGTCGCGCACGAGCGTCACGCCGAGGGAGTTGTCGGCGTCGACCGGCTTGACGACGACGGGCAGCTCGAGGGTGACCTCGTCGCCGGGCCGCACGACCTGGGAGGCCGGCACCCGGACGCCACGCGCGCCGACCACGGCCGAGGCGCGCGCCTTGTCGGCGCCCACCGCCATCACGTCGGGGGTGTTGCCGAGGTACGGCACGCCGAGCAGGTCGAAGAGCGCGCGGTAGTGGGTCATCCCGGCCACGCAGAACATCTGCGGGACCATCACGTCGGGCGCGATCGCGGCGATGCGGGCGACGGCACCGGGCAGGTCGACCGGCTCCGCGGCGTCGATCGCGGCGGCGGACAGGTCGGTCGGGAAGCGCCACCGGCCGTCGGGCGTCACGTAGGCGACGTGGAACTCGTACCGCTCCCCCGCCGTGGCCTCGAGGCAGTCCGCGGCGTAGAGCCGCGAGACGTCGGCGTAGAAGTCGCTGGTCGAGGAGCCCGCGAGGTGCAGCACGGTGGTGGTCACGTCAGTCCCCTGCCGGCTCGACGAGCTTGCCGATGTTGAGGTCGATCTTCAGCCAGGGCCGGAGCCGGACCAGGTTGCCCAGCAGCAGCGCCGGCACGTGCACGTGGTGCAGCCACCAGAACGGCACCGGGTCGGCGGCGTCGAAGACCGCGTCGCGCCCGCCGCGCAGGGTGCGCAGCCGCGCCGGCAGCGACCGCGGGTGCCGCAGGCCGAGGTAGAGCTCGTGGTAGGTCCAGTACGTCGGGCGCGCGCCGACCGGCTCCAGCGCGGGCGCGCCGACCGGGGCGTCCTCGAGGTACGCCGCGGCGAGCCCCGGGTGGCCGTCGAGGAGCGTGATCGCGGAGTGCGTGCGCGGGTTGCACTCGATCGCGCGCACGACGCCCCCGGCGTCCTCGATGAAGTCCAGCGAGACCTGGCCGGTGAACCCCTCGCCCTGCGCGGCCACGAAGGTCTCGACCCACTCCCGGATGCCGGGGTGGTCGACGTGGTCGTAGGTCAGCTGCCAGGCCGAGGACCGGCAGCACACGTGCACCCGGAGCCGGCCGTCGCGAACGGTGCCGTGGGTGCAGTACTCCGTGCCCTCGACGAACTCCTGCAGGATCCAGGGCTGCTCGGGCGAGATGGGCAGCGAGCGCACGAACGCCTCGGTCTCCGCGCGGGTCGGTCGGGGCAGCAGGGTGAGGTCGAGGCGGCGCACGGGGTCGTACGGGATGGACTTGAGGATGTAGGGCCGCGGCCGGTCCTCGAGGTCGAGGTCGATCACCTGCTGCGGGTCGGTGATCCGGTGCGAGTCCGGCACGGCCAGCCCGGCGGCGACCGCGGCCTCGGCGAAGGACGCCTTGTCGTCGACCATCCGCAGGTCGGCGGGGCCGAGGTGGACGACCTCGCAGCCGACCGCCTCCAGCGCGTCCTTGGTGTCGGCGTCGGCCACGCTCGAGGCGGGGCTGCAGACCGGGACGTAGACGTCGGCGCCCTCGCTGCGGGCCACCTCGACCAGGGCGGCGGGGTACGCCGGGTCGGTCTCGTGCGGCACGACCCGGAAGGCGTCGACGGCCCGGGAGAACCGGTGGGCGGTCAGGCGGTAGCGGCCGGACTCGACCAGCACGACGCGGTGGCCGGCGGCGTGGAAGGCGCGGGCCAGGACCAGGGACTTCGACATCTTGCCGCCGCTGACCAGGACCGTGCGGCGCTCCGCGGCCGGGGAGGGCTCCACGCGGCGGCGGCGCAGGAGGGCCGCAGCGGTGACGACGGAGTCGACCGGGAGCGTGGCCTGGAGCAGCGCCAGCGCACCCGCGGTCCGGCCCAGCGTGCGTGCGGCCGTCCTCACCTCCACGCTCACACCCGTCGCAGCAGGGTGACGCCGTCACGCAGCGGCACCAGCACCTGCTCGACCCGCGGGTCGGCGGCCACACGCTCGTTGAACGACGCGACCGCGCGGCCGTTGGCCGAGCCCGGCCCCTCGGCCCACGGCTCGCCCTGGAGCAGGGTGTTGTCGACGCAGACCACGCCGCCGTCGGCGAGCAGCCCCTCGTCGTCGGGGCCGGTGCCGAGCACGGCGTCGAGGTAGGCGGCGTACCCGGGCTTGTCGGCGTCGATGAAGACCATGTCGAAGAGCTCGCCGGCGTCGGAGAGCCGGACCAGGGTGTCGGCGGCGGGGCCGACCTCGACGGTGATCCGCTCGCCGGCGGTGGACGAGGCGAAGCACTCCTGCGCGAAGGCCGCCGTCGCCGGGTCGAGCTCGCACGCCACGACGTCGCCGCCCTCCCCCACGGCCTCGGCCATGGCCAGCGCGGAGTAGCCGGTGAACATGCCGACCTCGAGCACGCGGCGGGCCCTCGTGGCGTGCACCAGGAAGGCCAGGAAGCGGCCCTCGACGTGGCCCGAGAGCATCTCCTGCTCGAGCACGAGCCCGGCCTGCTCGGTACGCGTGCCCCAGTCGGCCCTGCGGGTCCGTGTCTCGAGCGCCGCGAGGGCCGGCGAGGCCGGGCTGGTCACCGCGGCGACGTACGGGTCGAGACCGGCGACCAGCGAGGTCGCCCGGGCCAGGTCGGCCCGGACGTCGTCGTCGATGCCGTCGACCCCGGACAGACGCCGCTCGACCCGCTCCAGCAGGTCGGCCGCGATGCCCAGCGGCGTGACCGGGCGCGGGTCAGGCACTGGCGGCCTCGGGCAGCTCGGGGACGCGCGGGCCGACCTTCTCGCTCGAGGTGTACTGGTCGACGCCCTCGCCGCCGCGCGGGTAGCCCGCCGCGACGCGCTTGTGCTCGGCCAGGATCGTGGCCAGCTCCTCGACGGTGAGGTCGTTGACGAAGTGGCAGGTGCCGATCGGGCGCGGCACGGCCGCGCGCAGCTTGCCGTCACGGGTCTGCAGGATCGAGGCCGTGGCGCGCTCGATCAGCTCGGCGGTGAAGTACGGGCTGTCGATGGCCAGGCCGAGCTGGCTGAAGAGGCCCAGCACGCGGTCGCGGTCGGCGGTGGTGATGTAGCCGCGCTGCTCGGCGATGGTGGCCGAGAACGCCATGTCGACCGCGATCGCGTGGCCGTGGAAGAGCGGCGGCTCGGGCGTCAGCTCGAGCGTGGGGCTCCAGGTGTGGCCGTAGGCGATGACGCGGTCGAGGTCGAGCTCGTGCAGGTTCGGCACCTCGAGCTCGAGCATGGTGTGGATCGCGTCGTAGGTGATCGAGTCGGAGACCTCGCGCAGGTGCTCGGCGCCCTCGGCGTACCCGAAGGCGCTGTGGAGCAGCTCGTCGCCGTACTTCTCCAGCGACTCGAAGATGCCGGCGTGGGAGACGGTCGCGATCTTGATGATCTCGGCGATGCCGTTGCGGACCTGGTCGATCGGCAGCGTCTGCAGCAGCGAGAAGTCCAGGAAGACCTTCTTCGAGGCGTGGTAGGCGCCGAGGCGGTTCTTGAACTTGCCGTGGTTGGCGCCGACCTTGATCGAGACGCTGGCGTCGATCAGCCCGATCAGGGTGGTCGGGATCCGCACGTAGTCGGTGGTGCGCTTGTAGGAGGCGCACGCGAACCCGGCCACGTCGGTGGTGAGGCCGCCGCCGACGACGAGGACCTGCTCCTTGCGGAGCAGGCCGAAGTCGCTGAAGGAGTCGACGATGTCCTCCAGCGTCCGCAGCGACTTCGCGGTCTCGGCGATCCGGACCTCGACGACGGTGAGGTCGATGCCGTGGTGGTCGAAGTACGCCTGCGCGCGCTCGCCGTGGAGGGCCTGGACCTGCTCGTCGACCACCATCAGGCAGCGGCCGAAGGAGCGGAACGTGTCGGCGAGCTCGGGGCGGGCGGGGTCGAACACGTGGGGCGTGAGCAGCAGCGAGTAGTCGATCTTCTCGTAGGCCTCCACGTGGAAGGCGTTCTCGGTGGCCTCGAGCCGGGCCTGGGGGTCGCTCATGATGATCTCCTGTGGCCCACACGGGCCGGACGGGTGCGGTGGAGCAGTGCGGTGGGGCGGCAGGGGTACATCAGGGGGTCGTGCTGTCGGGGGCGTAGGGGGCGGCGACGCTCAGGAGGCGTCGAGGTACTCCTGGAGGTCGACCAGCGTGAGCTGCTCGAGCCTCCCGGCGGCCCCCGAGAAGTCGTGGCCGGCGGTGTTCTCGTTGGGGAAGGCCACCGAGGGGACCCCGGCGGCGTTCGCGGCCTGGATGCCGCCGACGTTGTCCTCGATCGCAACACAGGCGCCCGGCTCCTCGCCGAGCTGCTCCAGGGCGTAGCGGTAGGCGGCCGGGTCCGGCTTGGAGGTCTCGACCTGGGTCGCGTCGACGACGAGGTCCAGCGCGGACAGGTCGACGTGGGCGGCCAGCGCGCGGGCGAGGGCGTCGATGTTGTCGCGGGAGGTGGTGGTGACCAGGGCGACCTTGGTGCCGGCCTCCTGGGCCTGGCGGATCGTCTCGACGACGCCGTCGCGCGGGGCGATGTCGGCCTCGGCCAGCGCGGCCTGGAACAGCTCGGACTTCGTGGCGTGCACGGCGGCGGCGTCGACGTCCTCGCCGCGCTCGCGGGCGTAGTCGGCGACGCGGTCCTTGCCGCCGTTGCCCTGGAGCAGCCCGCGGTACTCCTCCTGGCCCCACTCCCAGTCGAGGCCGTGCTGGGCGAAGGCCCGGTTGAAGGCGTCGCGCTGGATCTCGGAGGTGTCGGCGACCGTGCTGATGGAGCCGAGGAGGAGGGCGGTCATGAGGGTCCTGTCGTCGCGTGGGAAGGGGGGCGCGGCGGCGGGGCCCCAGACGGGACCACCGGGCTGCGGCGCGATGACGACCCTGCCAGGGCCCCCCAGGGCGGGGACCCTCCGCACGGGTGGGGCCGGGCGCTCGGATGAACGAATGGTGAACGTGGGCCGAACGCGGCATGATCCACCGGGTGCTCCCGTCCCCGCTTCTCCTCGTCGCGTGGCGGTTGACGGTCGCCGCGAGCGGGCTGCTCGGCGTGGTGCTGGCCGCCCAGGTCTACGACGTCTGGTGGACGGCGCTGTCGCAGCTGGCCAACCTCGCGGTCGCGGGGACGTACGCCGCCCTGGCGGTGCTGGCCGCCGCCGGGCGCGACACCGGCCGCTCCTGGCTCCCCGGCGCCCTCGCGGCCACGATGTGCCTGGTGGCGCTGGCCTACCTGCCGCAGCAGAACGGCAACCTGCTCACGGCGTGGTCGCTGCTCGAGCACGTCGTCACGCCTGTCCTCGTCGTCCTCGACTACGTGCTCGGCCGTCGGCGCGCGGCCGCGCGGTGGTGGCACCCGCTGACCTGGACGATCGCGCCGCTGGCCTACCTCGCCTGGTACGTCTCCGCCGACCTCGCCGTCTACGACGCCCTCGACCCGGGCCGGCCGCTGGTGATGACCGGGCAGGTCGTCGTGCTGGGCGCGGTCCTGGTGGGCTGCGGGTACGCGCTCGTGGCGACGGGGCGCCGTACGGTGGTGGCGTGAAGAGCGTCTGCGTGTTCTCGGGGTCGGCGTCGGGACGGCGACCGGAGTACGCCGCCGCGGCGACCGCGCTGGGCGGCGAGCTGGCGGCCCGCGGGCTGCGCCTGGTGTACGGCGGGGCCCGCGTCGGCCTGATGGGCGCCGTCGCCGACGGGGCGCTGGCCGGTGGCGGCGAGGTGGTCGGCGTCATCCCCCAGGGCCTGGCCGACCGTGAGGTCGCCCACGACGGCCTGGCCGACCTGCGCGTCGTCGGCAGCATGCACGAGCGCAAGGCGCTGATGACCGAGCTGTCCGACGGCGTCGTCGCGCTCCCCGGCGGCCTGGGCACCCTCGACGAGCTCTTCGAGTCCCTCACCTGGGCCCAGCTCGGCCTGCACGGGCTGGAGCGCAAGCCGGTCGGGCTGCTGGACACCGGGGCGTACTGGTCCCCGCTCCTCGCCCTCGTCGAGCACACCGTGGACGAGGGCTTCGTGGGCCGCGACCGCCTCGACCACCTCCTCCGCGCCGACGACCCCGCCGCCCTCCTCGACCTGATGGCCGCCCGCGCCTGACGGGGTGGCGGTCGAGGAGCGAGCGCCAGCTCCGGTGGTCGAGGAGCGAGCGCAAGCCCCGGTGGTCGAGGAGCCAGCGCAAGCCCCGGTGGTCGAGGAGCCAGCGCAAGCCCCGGTGGTCGAGGAGCGAGCGCAGCGAGCATCACGAGACCAGGACCGGTGGTCGAGGAGCGAGCGCAGCGAGCATCACGAGACCAGGACCGGTGGTCGAGGAGCGAGCGCAGCGAGCATCACGAGACCAGGACCGGCGGTCGAGGAGCGAGCGCAGCGAGCATCACGAGACCAGGACCGGCGGTCGAGGAGCGAGCGCAGCGAGCATCACGAGACCAGGACCGGCGGTCGAGGAGCGAGCGCAGCGAGCATCACGAGACCAGGAGGGGTGGGGCGGGTGGCGTGGTCCAAACGCGGGGCTCGACCGGGAGGTCCAACCTAGACGCCGGACGGCCCGGCCGCCGTGGGGCGACCGGGCCGTACCGGCGTGTCCTTACTAGAGCGCCGAGGCGTCGCGGTCACCGGTGCGGACTCGGACGACGGAGTCGACCGGGGAGACCCAGACCTTGCCGTCGCCGATCCGGCCTGTCTGCGCGGTCTTCACCACGATCCCGACGACGTCGTCGGCGTCACCGTCGTCGACGACGATCTCGACGCGGATCTTCGGCACGAGCGCGATGTCGTACTCCGCGCCCCGGTAGACCTCGGTGTGGCCCTTCTGGCGGCCGTAGCCGCTGACCTCGCTCACGGTCATCCCGGTGACGCCGAAGGTCTCGAGCGCCTCGCGGACGTCCTCCCACTTGTGCGGCTTGATGACCGCGGTCACGAGCTTCACGTCCGGGCTCCCGTGTTCGGGGCGGCCGCCGTGGCACCGGCCACGACGCTGGACTTCACGCCGCCGCCGACCCCGGTGTGCAGGTCGTAGGCGCTCTCACCGTGCTGCGACAGGTCCGCACCGCCGACCTCGTCCTCCTCGTCCATGCGCCAGCCGAGGGTGAACTTGATCGCCATCGCGATCACCAGGGTGATCACCCCGCTGTAGCCGACCGCGACGAGCACGCCGAGGACCTGGGCGACCAGCGAGTCGGCGCCGCCGCCGTAGAAAAGGCCATCGACCCCGCCCGCGCCGTCACTGGTGGAGAAGAACCCGATCAGCACCGTGCCGGCGATGCCGCCGACCAGGTGGACCCCGACGACGTCGAGCGAGTCGTCCAGTCCCAGCTTGAACTTCCAGCCGACCGCGACGGCGCACAGCGCGCCGGCGATGGCGCCGATGGCCAGCGCACCCTCGATGTCGACCGCACCGGCGGCCGGGGTGATCGCCACCAGGCCGGCGACGATGCCCGACGCCGCGCCCAGGGAGGTCGCCTTGCCGTGCATGAGCCGCTCGACCACGAGCCAGCCGAGGATGGCGGCCATGGTGGCCAGGGTCGTGTTGGCGAAGGTGCGGCCGGTCTCGGAGTAGAACTGCTCCATCAGCAGGCCCTCGTCCGCCAGGGACTCCTCGGAGAAGACGATCGAGCCGACGTTGAAGCCGTACCAGCCGAGCCACAGCATGCCCGCGCCGAGCATCGTCAGCGTCAGGTTGTGCGGACGCATCTTGTCCTTGGGCCAGCTGATGCGCTTGCCGACGACCACGGCCAGGACGAGCGCCGCGACGCCGGCGTTGATGTGGACCGCCGTGCCGCCGGCGTAGTCCTGCGCGCCGATCCGGCCGCAGATGAGCGAGTCGTCGGTGCAGCTGAAGACCATGTGGGCCATCGGGAAGTAGACCAGGACGGCCCAGATCGGGATGAACAGCACCCAGGCCGAGAACTTGACCCGGTCCGCGATCGCGCCGCTGATCAGGGCGACGGTGATGATCGCGAAGGTCATCTGGAACATCACGTAGATGTAGTCGCTGGTCTCGACGCCGTTGAGCATCACCAGCGCGAACGGGTCGGCGAAGAACGTGCCCTCACCGCTCCAGCCCATCGACCAGCCGACGGCGACGTAGAGGATGCCGACGATCGCCGCAGCGACGAACGACATCATGATCATGTTGAGCACTGACTTCGAGCGGGACATGCCGCCGTAGAACAACGCGAGCGCCGGGACCGTCATCATCAGCACGAACGCGGTCGCGACGAGCATGAAGGCGTAATAGCCGTCCACAGGACCTCCATGGAGTGGGGTGTCTCGGGCAGGCGTCCGTCCCGGGACTTCACTGTCCCCCGGGCCCACCCCGTTGTCGGCACACTGTGTCCAGCCCAGATTTCGGCGTCGCCCGCGCCTCGTTGCGGTGAGGTAACGACCCACTCCGTCGCGTTACGACCGCATTTCGTCGTACCCCCGGGGGGATGGGTGCGGGGACGGACGCGGGGCTGGGCTCAGCCGAGGAGCGCGTCGACGAAGGCGCCGGCGTCGAAGGGGGCGAGGTCGTCGGCGCCCTCGCCGAGGCCGACCAGCTTGACCGGGACGCCGAGCTCGCGCTGCACGGCGACCACGATGCCCCCCTTGGCGGAGCCGTCGAGCTTGGTGAGCACGATGCCGGTGACGTCGACGACGTCGGAGAAGACCCGCGCCTGGATCATCCCGTTCTGGCCGGTCGTCGCGTCGAGCACCAGGAGCACCTCGGTCACCGGCGCCTGCTTCTCGATGACGCGCTTGACCTTGCCCAGCTCGTCCATCAGGCCCTGCTTGTTCTGCAGGCGGCCCGCGGTGTCCACGATGACGGTGTCCACGCCGGTCTCGACACCCTGGCGGACGGAGTCGAAGGCGACGCTGGCGGGGTCGGTGCCCTCGGGGCCGCAGACCACGTCGACGTCGACCCGCTCGCCCCAGGTGGCGAGCTGCTCGACGGCGGCGGCACGGAAGGTGTCGGCCGCACCCAGCACGACCGAGCGGTCCTCGGCGACCAGGATCCGGGCGATCTTGCCGACGGTCGTGGTCTTGCCCGCGCCGTTGACGCCGACGACCAGCACGACGCCGGGGCGGCCGTCCTCGCCGCTCACCTTCAGCCGGCGGTCCAGGCCCTCGCCCGGGTCGACGAGGTTGATGAGCTCCTCGCGCAGCACCGTCCGGGCCTCGGCCGCCGTGCCGCCCTCGACGCGCATCCGGGTGCGGAGCCGGTCGACCAGCTCCTGCGTCGGCGCCACACCGATGTCGGCCCCGATCAGGACGTCCTCGATGGACTCCCAGGTGTCCTCGTCGAGGCGCTCCCGGCTGAGCAGGGCAAGCAGGCCGCGACCGAGCCCGCCCTGCGAGCCGGCCAGCCGCTGCCGCAGCCGCACCAGGCGCGAGGCGGTGCTCTCCGGCTTGTCCAGGACAGGTGCGGGCGCCTCCGCGGCGGGCTCCGGCTCCAGCTCCGGGACGGTCTCGATCGTGGCCGGCGGCGAGCTGACCTCGACCGGCGGGGCGTCCGGGTCCGTCGGGACGATGACGTCGGTGTGGGTGTCGGGCAGCGGCGCCGGCTTGCGCCGGCGGGTCACCACGAGACCGGCGACGGCCCCCACGAGGAGCACGCCGACGCCGGCGATCGCGAGGATGATCAGGGAGAGGGCTTCCATGCCCGCAATCCAAGCACGGCGTCGTCGGCCGCCCTCCCCCGGCGACCCATCGCGGCCACCGGCGTGGCCGGGGCGTCAGCCGGGCGGCCGCAGGAGCGGCACGACCGCCGCGCGGATCTCCTCGGGCATCGCGGTGACCGGCCGGGCGGGGTCGGTGTCGTCGACGTAGACGTGCACGAAACGTCCCTCGGCGGCCGCGTGGTCGCCCTCCCCCTGGAACAGCCCGATCCGGTACACGACCGAGGACCGGCCGACCTTGTCGACCACGAGGCCGGTCTCGATGGGGCGCGGGAAGCCGAGCTCGCGGAAGTAGCGGCACGACGTCTCGGCCACCACCCCGATCGCGGGCAGCCGCCGCACGTCGAGCCCGGTCGCCTCGTAGAGGTGGGCGTTGACGGCGGTGTCGAACAGCTCGTAGTAGGTCGCGTTGTTCAGGTGGCCGTACGCGTCGTCGTCGCGCCAGCGCGTGGTCACGGTGCGCCAGGCGACGTACTCGTCGCGGTGCGGCGCGGGGGGTCGCTCGCTCATGCCGGCTCGGTCTCCCGCAGCCGCTGGCTGATCACCGCGGAGACCCCGTCACCGCGCATCGTGACGCCGTAGAGCGCGTCGCCGACCTCCATCGTCCGCTTCTGGTGGGTGATGACGAGCAGCTGCGAGCTCTCGCGCAGCTCCTCGTAGATCTGCAGCAGTCGGCCCAGGTTGGTGTCGTCCAGCGCGGCCTCGACCTCGTCGAGGATGTAGAACGGCGAGGGCCGGGCCTTGAACAGCGCGACCAGGAAGCACACCGCGACGAGCGAGCGCTCCCCGCCGGAGAGCAGCGAGAGCCGCTTGACCTTCTTGCCCGGGGGCCGGGCCTCGACCTCGACGCCGGTGGTGAGCATGTCGTCGGGCGCGGTGAGCAGCAGCCGCCCCTCCCCACCGGGGAAGAGACGCGCGAAGGTCGCGTCGAAGGCGCGGCTCACGTCGGCGTAGGCCTCGGTGAAGACCTGCTCGACGCGCACGTCGACCTCCTTGACGATGTCCAGCAGGTCGCGCCGGGTGCTGCGGAGGTCCTCCAGCTGCTCGGTGAGGAACTGGTGGCGCTCCTCCATCGCCGAGAACTCCTCGAGGGCCAGCGGGTTGATCCGCCCCAGCTGCGCCAGCGCCCGCTCGGCCGAGCGCAGGCGCTTGGCCTGCTCGTCACGGTCGTACGGCGTGGTGACCGGCGTCGCGTCCGGGTCGTCCTCGCGGCCCGTGTCGGCCGTCACGTCGACGGCCGCGTCGACCGGGACGGGGAGGTGGGGGCCGTACTCCGCGACCAGCGAGTCGGGGTCGACACCGACCTCGGCGAGCACCTTCTCCTCGAGCTGCTCGAGCCGCATCCGCTGCTGGGCGCGGGCGACCTCGTCGCGGTGCGCGGTGCCGACGAGCTCGTCGTGCTCGCGGCCCAGCTCGCGCAGTCGGCCCCGGACCGCGACCAGCTCCTGCTCCCGTCCCCGGCGCGACTCCTCGACCTCGCGGCGTGCGGCCGCCGCCTGCTCCAGCGAGACCTCCAGCCGTTCCAGCGCCCAGCCGACGGCGGTCGCCACCGCGGTCGCGGCACGGCCCTCGCGCTCCAGCCGGGCCCGGCGCTCGGCGGCGCGCCGGCGGTTCTCGCGCTCCTGGCGGGCGGCGCGCTCGAGCGAGTCGGCGCGGCCGTTCAGGGCCCGGGCGCGCTCCTCGGAGGTGCGCAGGCCGAGCCGGGCGTCGGTCTCGCCCTGGCGCGCGGTCCGGGCGGCCTCGGCGCGGTCCTCCCGCTCGGTGGTGTCGGGCTCCTCCTCCGGGGCGTGCTCGGCCCGGGCCAGCCGTTCCTCGAGCTCGGCCAGGCCCGCGAGGTCGCGGTCCCGGGCGGTCTCCGCGTCGGCGATCGCCCGGTCCAGCCGCTCGGCCTCGCCGCGCGCGGAGCGGGCCAGCGAGCCGTGCTGGGAGAGCTCCTCGGCCACCGCGGCCAGGGTCGCGTCCGACTCGTGCAGCCGGGCCAGGGCGACGTCCACGGACTGCTGCGCCTCGTGCCGCTCGCGCTCCAGCCGGGAGGTCTCGAAGCCGAGCCGCTCGGCGGCGGCGGTGGCCGCGCCGAGCTGGGCGGTGGCGTCGTCGACGGCCGCCTGGATCTCCAGCAGGCTCGGCTGGGAGGACGACCCGCCGCGGGCCTGCAGCAGGCCGAGCACGTCGCCCTCCCGGGTCACCGCCGTCCAGCGTGGACGCTCCGCGACCAGTGCCCGTGCCGCGGCGAGGTCCTCGACCACGGCCGTGGTCGACAGCAGCGCCGCCAGGGCCGAGCCCATCCCGGCCGGCGCCTCGATGACGTCCAGGACGCCGACGGCCCCGGCGGGCAGCGGCTCGACGTCGACCCCGTCGTCCGCGCCGTCGTCCGCACCGGGGTCCGGCAAGCCGTCGGTGCCCGCGACCAGCAGCCCGGCCCGGCCGAGGTCCTCGTCCTTGAGGTGGCGCAGGGCGGCGAGCGCGGCGTCGGGGCCCTCGACCACGACGGCGTCGGCGGCGGCGCCGAGCGCGCCGGCCACGGCGGTCTCGAAGCCGGCGCGCACCGACACCAGCGCGGCCACGGAACCGAGCAGGCCGGAGACCTCGTCGGTGGCGGCCAGCAGCGCACCGGCACCGTCCTTGCGCGCCAGGCCCATCTCGAGGGCGTCCTTGCGCGCGGCCAGCGACGAACGGTCCCGGTCGGCCTGGGCGGCCTCGGCCCGGGCCTTGGCCAGCCGCTCCTCGAGGTCGTCGAGCAGGGCCACGGCCGTCTCGTGCTCGGCGTCGAGCCCCTCCTCGCCGGCGTCGAGCCCGGCGACCCTGGTCTCCAGCGCCGTGTAGTCACGCTGGGCCCGAGCGGCACGCGCCAGGGCGTCCTCGCGCGCCTGGCCGAGCCGGCCGGTCTCCTCCTCGGCGGCGCGGGCGCGCGAGCGCAGGGTGTTGACCTGCCCGTTCAGCCGGGCCAGTCCCTCGCGTCGGTCCGCGGCGGCGCGGACGAGGGCCGAGACCCGGCGCTCCTCCTCGGCGGCGGCGTCCTCGGCCTCACGGCGGGCGGTGACGGCCTGCTCGAGGGCGGTGCGGCGCTGCTCGACCTCGGCCGCGATGCGCTGCTCCCGCTCGCGCATCCGCACCGACTCGGCCTCGAGCTCGTCGGGGTCGCGTCCGGTGGCGGGAGCGTTCTCCACCGCTCCGGTGGCGTTGCGACGACGCTCGGCGGCGACCGAGGCGGTGCCGCGGAGCCTCTCGCGCAGCCCGGTGAGCGACGACTGCGTGTCCTGGGCGGCGGCCAGCGCCGGGAGGTCCTCGCGCAGGGCCGCCTCGAGGGCCGCCTCCTGCTCGCGCCCCCGGGCCAGGGCGCCCTCCACCTCGGTCCGCCGCTCGACCAGGGCCGACTCGTCGGCGCGGTCCTGGGCCAGGGCCTCCCGGGCCGTGACGAGGTCGTCGGCGAGCAGCCGCGACCGGGCGTCGCGCACCTCGGCCTGCACGGTCGCTGCCCGTCGGGCGACCTCGGCCTGGCGGCCCAGCGGCTTCAGCTGGCGCCGGATCTCGCTGATCAGGTCCGAGAGCCGGTTCAGGTTGCCCTCGGTCGCGTCCAGCTTGCGCAGCGCCTTCTCCTTGCGCTTGCGGTGCTTCAGCACGCCCGCGGCCTCCTCGATGAACCCGCGGCGGTCCTCGGGCGTCGCGTGGAGGATGGTGTCGAGCTGCCCCTGCCCGACGATGACGTGCATCTCGCGGCCGATCCCGGAGTCGCTCAGCAGCTCCTGGACGTCGAGCAGCCGGCACGACGTGCCGTTGATCGCGTACTCCGAGCCCCCGCTGCGGAACATCGTGCGGCTGATGGTGACCTCGGCGTACTCGATCGGCAGCGCGCCGTCGGTGTTGTCGATCGTCAGCACGACCTCGGCCCGGCCCAGGGGCGGCCGGCCGGAGGTGCCGGCGAAGATGACGTCCTCCATCTTGCCGCCGCGCAGGCTCTTGGCGCCCTGCTCGCCCATCACCCAGGCCAGGGCGTCGACGACATTGGACTTGCCGGAGCCGTTGGGGCCCACGATGCAGGTGATCCCGGGCTCGAGGGCCAACGTGGTCGACGAGGCGAAGGACTTGAAGCCCTTGAGGGTCAGGCTCTTCAGGTACACCGCGCGGGCTCCTCGGTCGTGGGCTCAGCCGCCGCTCACGCTACCGCCGGTACGCCCCCGCGCGCCGCAGGCGGGCGTGTCAGACGGGCTGCAGGTGCTCGAAGGACCCTGCCGGGCCGTCGAGCAGCTCGGCGGCACGCGCGGCCACGAGCCGGTCGTTCTCCTCGCTGAGGCGCAGCACCAGCGTCTCCAGCTCGGCCACGCGGGCACGCAGCCGCACGTTGTCGCCCCGCAGGTGCGGGTCGGGCGCCTGGGAGGTGAGGTAGCCGGTCAGTGCCTTGGCCATCGGCTCGGTCCCTTCGGTTCACGTCGGTCGGACCCGTGACCGGGCCGTCTACCAGGGTGACACCCGTCCTGTCCAGGGTCAATCCGGGACGGCGGGGGGCGCGGGACGGACCCGGCGGCGTCGGGGGACGGGCTGGCAGACCCCGCAGAAGAACGACGAGCGGTTCATGAACGCGACCCGGCGGATCGGCGTCCCACAACGCCTGCAGGGCCGTCCCTCCTGGCCGTAGGCGTCCAGGGAACGGTCGAAGTAGCCGGACTCGCCGTTGACGTTGACGTAGAGCGCGTCGAAGGAGGTGCCGCCCTGGGCGAGGGCTTCCCCCATCACCGCCCGGACGTGGCCGAGCAGCTCCCAGGCCTGGGCCCGGGTGAGCCGGTCACCGGGACGCTCGCCGTGCAGGCGGCTGCGCCACAGGGACTCGTCGGCGTAGATGTTGCCGACGCCCGAGATCAGGCCCTGGTCGAGCAGGAGCCGCTTGACCCCCGACGTGCGCCGACGCAGCCTGGCCACGAACTCGGTGTCGTCGAAGGCCGGGTCGATCGGGTCGCGCGCGATGTGGGCGATCTCCGGCGGGAGGTCGGCACCCCCGGTCGACATCGACAGCCCACCGAACATCCGCTGGTCGACGAAGCGCAGCTCGCGGGGCCCGTCGAGCACGATCCGCACCCGCAGGTGCCGCTCGGGGGCGGCCTCACGGGGCTGGACGAGCATCTGGCCGCTCATCCCGAGGTGCCCGAGCAGGGCGTCCCCGCCGTCGAGCGGCAGCCAGAGGTACTTGCCGCGGCGTCGGGCACCCTCGAGGACCCGACCGGTCAGCGCGGCCGCGAAGCCCTCGGGCCCCCCCGGGTCGCGGCGCACCGGTCGTGGGTGCAGGACCTCGACCCGCTCGACGGTACGACCCACGACGTGGCGCTCGAGGCCGGCGCGGACGACCTCGACCTCGGGGAGCTCCGGCACGTCGGCCGTCAGTCGCCGGGCGCGACGACGGGCGTGACGGGGAGCGTCCCGTCCACGGCCGGGGCCAGCTCGCCGTAGGCGGTCTCGGCGGCCGACTGCTCGGCCTCCTTCTTCGACCTGCCCGCGCCGTCGCCGTAGAGCGCGTCGCCGACGCGGACCTGGGCGGTGAAGGTCTTCATGTGGTCCGGGCCGTCGTCCTCGATGACGTACTCCGGCACGCCGAGGCCGAGCTCGGCGGACAGCTCCTGGAGCGAGGTCTTCCAGTCCAGGCCGGCACCCAGCGCCGAGGCCTGCTCCATCAACGGGTCGAAGAGCATGTGGACGACCTGGGCGGACTGCTCGATGCCGCCGCCGCTGAGGTGGATCGCACCGATCAGCGCCTCGACGGTGTCGGAGAGGATCGAGGCCTTCTCGCGACCACCGGTGGCCTCCTCGCCGCGACCGAGCTTGACGTGGTCGCCGACGCCGATCTGCCGACCCACCCCGGCCAGCGCCCGGGCGTTCACGACGGCCGCGCGGAGCTTGGCCAGCCGTCCCTCGGACAGGTCGGGGTGGGTCAGGTAGAGCGTCTCGGTGACCACCACGCCGAGCACGGAGTCACCGAGGAACTCCAGTCGCTCGTTGGTCGGCAGGCCCCCGTGCTCGTAGGCGTACGAGCGGTGCGTGAGGGCGCGCTCGAGCAGCCCGGCGTCCAGGACGGGGTCGCCGAGCGCCGAGCGCAGTGCCGGGTAGGTGGTCAGTGCGGGGTCCGGCTCAGAGCACCTGGCGACGGGCGCCGCGGGCGCCGTACTGGCCGCAGGCCGAGCAGGCGCGGTGCGGCAGGTGCTGCTCGCCACAGGCCGGGTTGGCACAGGTGACCAGGGTCGGCGCCACGGCCTTCCACTGCGAGCGGCGGTGCCGCGTGTTGCTGCGCGACATCTTGCGCTTCGGGACAGCCATCTTCTTCTCCTCAGCTAGCCGGGGGCCCGGACGGGCTCCTGGTGCGGTTCTCGGTCGGTGGAGCGGTGGTGCGGGGTGGTCTCAGGGCTTCTCGGGCTCGGCCAGGGCGGTCAGCCCCGCCCAGCGCGGGTCGATCGGGTCCTCGTGGTGGTGCTCCGGGTCGTCGGCCAGGCGCGCCCCGCAGTCGGGGCACAGGCCGGGGCAGTCGTCGCGGCACAGCGGTTGGAACGGCAGGGCGAGCACCACCGCGTCCCGCAGCAGCGGTTCGAGGTCGAGCACGTCGTCCTCCAGCACCCGGACGTCCTGGTCGTCGTCGTCCGGGGCACGCTGGTCGTGCTTGTCGGCGTAGACGAACAGGTCCTGCAGGTCCACGTCGATCTCGTCGTGCAGCGGCTCCAGGCACCGTACGCACTCACCGACCAGGTCGGCGTGCGCGGTCCCGGTGACCAGGACGCCCTCCATGACCGCCTCGAGCCGCAGGTCGAGCTCGACCGGTGACCCCTCGACGACCGAGAGGACCTCGATGCCCAGATCTGCCGGCGCCGGGGCGGTCCGTGACACCTCGCGCTGGGACCCGGGACGACGACCGAGCTCGCGCGTGTCGAGCACGAGCGGTGCTCGCGGGTCCAGGGTGCTCAGCGTCTTCACTTTCTCATCCAGGCAGGGCAGATCAAGAGATGAGCGTACGCGCCCGGCCGGTGACCGGGCAAAACGCCCTCCCCGACCGCACCTGCGAGGCTCGGCCGGCCCCTCACCGCCCGGCCTGGGCGGCCCGCTCGGCCAGCCGCGCGAGCAGCGCCTCGTGCACGACGTCGGGCAGCAGGCCCCGCACGTCGCCCCCCAGGCCGGCGACCTCCTTGACCAGGCTGGAGGCCACGTACGACCACCGGGGGTCGGTGGGCAGGAAGACCGTGTCGACGCCGGTCTGGCGGCTGTTCATGCCGGCCATCCGCGCCTCGTACTCGAAGTCGGCCGGACCGCGCAGGCCCTTGACCACCGCCTGGGCGTCCTGCTCGGCACAGAGGTCGGTCAGCAGCCCGGTGAAGCCGACCACCCGGACGCCGGGCAGGTCCGCGCAGGCGCGCTCGAGCATCGCGATCCGCTCGTCGTCGTCGAAGAGGCGGTTCTTCGAGGGGTTCACCCCGACCGCGACGACGACCTCGTCGAAGAGGCGGGCGGCCCGGGTGATCACGTCGAGGTGACCGTGGTGGACGGGGTCGAAGGTGCCGGGGCACACGGCGCGGCTCATCACACGTCCTGGGGTCTCGGCGGCAGGGCGGCGCGACCGTACCAGAGCACGGTCTCGCCGTAGCGGCGCGAGCGCTCGGCCTCCCACCCCGCCGGCCAGGGCGGCTCGGGGCTGCGCGAGGAGCGCTCGAGGACGACCAGCGCGTCGTCGGCCAGCCAGTCGGGCAGGGCCCGCAGGTCGCGGGCGAGGTCCTCCTCCGAGCGGGGGTACGGCGGGTCGGCCAGCACCAGGTCGTACGCGGGCCGCTCCCCCGGCCCCCGGTCCAGGACCGTGCCGACGGAGCCGGTGACGACCTCGGTGAGCCGGTCGAGCCCGAGGTCGCGCGCGTTGACGGCGACCAGCCGGGCGGTGGCGCGGTCGTGCTCGACCGCGGTCAGCGCCGCGGCTCCCCGCGAGAGCGTCTCCAGGCCCAGCGCCCCGGACCCGGCGTACAGGTCGAGGACCCGCAGGTCTCCCCAGCCGCCCCAGACGACCTCGAGCGCGGAGAAGAGCGCCTCGCGCACGCGGTCGCTGGTGGGTCGGGTGCGGTCGCCGGGCGGGGTGCGGAGCCGGCGACCGCCGGCGCTGCCCGCGATGACCCGGGTCACGACTTGTCCATGTAGTCCGAGGCGGTCGAGCGCTCGAGCTCGTCCACGGCACGGGCCAGGTCGGGCGCACCGGTCAGGTCGGGGTCGGTGTCGAGCAGGTCCTCGGCGGCCTCCCGGGCCTCGGTGATGGTCTGCTCGTCGCGCAGGACACGGAGGACCTGCAGGCCCGAGCGGCCACCGGACTGGGAACGGCCGAGGACGTCGCCCTCGCGGCGCTGCTCGAGGTCGACCCGGCTGAGCTCGAACCCGTCCCGGGTCGAGGCCACGGCGTCGAGGCGTTCGCGCGCCGGGGTGCCGGGNGGGCAGGGGCGGGCCGGCGTCGGGGTCGTCGAAGAGGTCGTCCTCGAACGGGTCGACCTCGGGCAGCTCCTCGGGGGCGTCGCGCTCACCCTGCTCCGGGACGTCGGGGCTGATGCGGGGGCACACGACGTAGACGCGGTTCCCGGCCGCGACCTCCTCGGCGACCCGGGCCCAGACCCGGTCCCACCAGTCGGGGTTGTCGGTGAGGTACACCGCGGTCGTCTGCACCGGCGCCCGGCCGGCGGGCAGCTCGCGCAGCGTGGATACCTCGAGGTCGCCGAAGACGGTCATCGCGACCGTCCTCGGGATGGGGGTCGCGGTCATCACCAGCACGTGGGGCGGGGTGCCGGCCTTGTCGGTCAGCGCGGCGCGCTGCTCGACGCCGAAGCGGTGCTGCTCGTCGACCACGACGAGGCCGAGGTCGAAGAACGAGACCCGGTCCTCGAGCAGGGCGTGGGTGCCGACGACCAGCCCGGCCTCGCCGCTGGCCAGGCGCAGCAGCGCCTCGCGGCGGCGCGCGGTGCTCATCGACCCGGTCAGCAGCTCGACCCGGGTCGCCCCGGCCGGGCTGCCCAGGACCCCGCCGTCGGCCAGGTCGCCCAGCATCGCGCTGATCGAGCGGTGGTGCTGCTGGGCGAGCACCTCGGTCGGCGCCAGCAGGGCCGCCTGCCCGCCGGAGTCGACCACGCGCAGCATCGCCCGCAGCGCGACCAGGGTCTTGCCGGAGCCGACCTCGCCCTGGAGGAGCCGGTTCATCGGGTGCGGGCGGGCCAGGTCGGAGGCGACCTCGTCGCCGATCCGCTGCTGCCCGCCGGTGAGCTCGAAGGGCAGCCGGGCGTCGAAGGCGGCCAGCAGCGCGCCGTCGCCGCCGTCGCGGGGTCGCGCGCCCAGGGCCGTCACGGCCCGCCGCCGGCGACCGAGGACGACCTGGGTCACCAGGGCCTCCTCGAACCGGTAGCGCCGCCGCGCCCGTGCCACCTGGGTCTGCTCGTCCGGGGCGTGGATCCACTCCAGCGCCTGGTGGGCGTCGAGCACGTCGTAGCGCTCGCGCACCGCGGCCGGGACCACCTCGGGCAGCTCGTCGACCACGGACCGTGCGAACGTCACCGCCCGCTGGAGGTCCCAGTGGTCGACGCCCCTGGTCAGCGGGTAGAGCGGGTAGAGACCGCGGATCTGGTCGGCGGTCGCCCGGGTCTCCTCCTCGTCGACCCAGCCGAAGACCAGCATCGTGGGGTTGGTCAGCTGCCACTCGTCGCGGAACCGTCCCGCCTTGCCCAGGAAGAGACCGGTCCGGCCGACCTCCAGGCGGCCGGCCTGCCACTTCGAGACGTGCGCGCTCTTGGCGAAGAAGGTCATCGACAGCGACGGACCGGACGTCTTGAGCCGGGTCTCCAGCCGGAACGCCGGCTTGCCGGTGCGACGGTCGGTGTAGGAGTGCACCTTGCTGTGGACGATCTCCCCGATCACCGTCAGCAGCTGCCCCTCCTGCAGGTCGGCCACCCGGGTCAGCTCCCCGGTGCGCAGGTAGCGGCGCGGGTGGTGGGCGAGCAGGTCGCCGACCGTGCGCAGGCCGAGGCCCTTCTCGACCTTCTCCCGCTTGGCCTTCTTGTCCCCCATCACCGCCGCGACCGGGGTCTCCAGCGCGATCACCGCGTCCTCCTCCCGCGCCCGGCCCGGACGGCCCGCACGCTCACTCCACCGCCAGCATCAGCGCGTACCGGTCCTGGCCGCCGTCGAAGACGGCCAGGTCGACCACGGGGTGCTCGGAGGCCAGCCACGCCGCGGTGCGCTGCCCGAGGTCGGGCGGCGCGACCGTGGGTGCGCCGACCACCACCGTGACCAGCTCGCCACCCCCGGCCAGCAGGCGCCCGAGCACGTCGGTCGCCACGGCGTGGGCGTCGTCGCCCACCACGACGTAGTCGCCCGCCACCATGCCGAGGACGTCTCCCGGCTCGCAGGGCCCGGCCATGGTCATCGCCCGCTCGGTGGCCACCGTCACGGCGCCGTGCCGCACGTGGCGCGCCGTGGCGGTCATCTCCACGACGTCGCGGTCGAAGGAGCGGCCGGGCTCGTGCACGGCCATGGCGGCCAGGCCCTGCACCTGCGCCTCGGTCGGGATGACCGCGACGCGCAGGCCGGAGTCGGCCTCGGCGGCCTCGGCGGCGGCGCGGGCCACCCGGACCGCGTCGACGTCGTTGGCGAGCACCACCACCTCGGCCGCCCCGCACCCGGTGATCGCCGCGAGCACCTCGGCGCTGGAGGGCTGGTGGCCGGGGCCGCCCCGGACCACCGTGGCCCCGGCCTCGGTGAAGAGACGGTCCAGGCCGGGACCGGCGGCGACCGCGACCACCGCGCGGCCGGCACGGTCCCGGTCGCGCCCGTGCCGGGTGCGGCGGGCGGCGACCTGCTCGGCGAAGTGGGTGACCCGGACCCGGTGGGGGCGACCTGCCTCGATCCCGGCCTCGACGGCGGCGCCGACGTCGTCGACGTGGACGTGGACGTTCCACAGGCCCTCGCCGCCCACCACCACGAGCGAGTCGCCCAGCGCGGCCAGCCGCCGCGGTGCCCGCGCTGCGTGAGCGGCTGGGGCGTCGAGGAGGTACATCACCTCGTAGGACGGGCCGTCCTCGTGCAGGTCCGCCCCGGCGACCGGTCGAGGCCGTCTCGGCGGCGTCGAGGAGCACGCACAGCCCGCGCCCGCCGGCGTCGACGACGCCGGCGTGGGCGAGCACGTCGAGCTGCTCCGGCGTGCGCGCGAGCGCGGCGCGGGCCGCGGCGGCCGCCGCGGTGACGACCTCGCCGGTGCGGGCGGCGGGGTCGGTGGCGCGCTCGACCGCGGCGTCCGCGGCGGCCCGGGCCACGCTCAGCATCGTGCCCTCCACCGGGGTGCCCACCGCGGCGTACGCGGCCTCGGCGGCCCGCGCCAGCGCCTCGGCCATCACCACCGCGCCCCGCTCGTCGACGCGGGCGCGGCCGATGCGGCGCACGACCTCGCCCAGCATCTCGCTCAGGACCACGCCGGAGTTGCCGCGAGCGCCGAGCAGCGCCCCCCGGGCCAGGGCCGCCAGCGCCGCCTCGCGCCCCGCGTCGGCCTCCAGCGCGGCCGTGAGGCCGTCCCGGGCCGCCGAGACGGTCAGGTGCAGGTTGGTGCCGGTGTCGCCGTCGGGGACCGGGTAGACGTTGAGGGCGTCGATCTCCTCCCTCGCCGACCCGAGGGCGTCGGTGGCGAGGTCGACGAACCGCGCGAGCGTGCGCAGCGCGATCGTGCCCTCGAGCGGGATCTCTTCCATGGCGAGGGCCAGCGTAGGGTGGGGCACCGACGGCCGTGGTGATCGGCCACCGGCCGCCACCGCACGATTTCGACGCCTGCTCGGTCGTCGGATACGCTAGGGCGGTTGCCCGTCGTCGGGCTCACACACTTTTCACCGAACCGTTCAGGAGACAAACCCGTGGCTGCCGTCTGCGACCTCTGCGACAAGAAGCCGACCTTCGGCAACAACCGCCCCTGGTCGCGCAAGATCACCAAGCGCCGTTTCGACCCCAACATCCAGCGGGTCCGCGCCACCGTGAACGGGACGCCCAAGCGTCTCAACGTCTGCACCCGCTGCATCAAGGCCGGCAAGGTCACCCGCTGACCCTGCACGTCCGCTGAGGCCGCCCCCGACTCGTCGGGAGGCGGCCTTCGTGCGTCCTGCGGGACGCTCCGATGAATCCGGCGCACCGCCCGGGTCACTCCTCCTGCCACCACCCGCCTGCCCCAGGAGTCCCCGTGCGCGACGTCGTCGTCTACACCCTGCTGTCCCTCGACGGCGTCGCCGAGGAGCCGGGCGACTGGATGTTCGAGGCCGACGAGGAGGTCTTCGCGAACCTGGCCTCCGTCATCGGCACCCAGGACGACGTCCTGCTCGGTCGAGGCACCTACGACTACTGGTCCGACTACTGGCCGACCTCCGACGTCCAGCCGTTCGCCGACTTCGTCAACGGCACCCCCAAGCACGTCGTCACCTCCGACCCGGCCGAGCTGGCCTGGGCGGGGTCGACGCCGGTCACCGGCCCGCTCGCGGCGCACGTCGGACGGCTGAAGGAGAGCCCCGGCGGTGACATCGGCGTCCACGGCAGCATCCGCCTGGCGCAGAGCCTGGTCGCCGCCGACCTCGTCGACCGCCTCGAGCTCGTCGTCGTCCCCACCATCGCCGGTGCCGGCCGCCGGCTCTTCACCGGGTCCGACAGCCTGCGCCGGCTGAGGCTGGTCACGACGAGCCGGTCGTCGACGGGCTGCGTGTTCCTCGGCTACCGGCTCCGCTGACGGGGGGGCGGCGCCACCGTCCGGGACGGCTCAGAAGTGGGTCCACCCCGTGGCGCCCTCGTAGGCCGCGCCGTCGACGGTGACCTCGCCGGGCGTGCCGCCGTCGAGCACCTCCCCCACGACCGTCCAGCCGTCGGGGACCTGACCGGGCGGGAACGTGGCGAGCAGGCCGTGGTCGTCGCCACCGCCGAGGACGAAGGACAACGGCTCGGAGCCGAGCGCCGCCCCGACCGTGGCCAGGGGCTCGGCGACCTCCAGCGTCGCGGTGCGCACGTCGATCGCGACCCCCGAGGCCGTGGCGAGGTGCCCGGCCTCCGACAGCAGGCCGTCGGAGACGTCGATCATCGAGGTCGCGCCGGCCTCGGCGGCGGCGGGCCCGGCGTCGTACGGCGGGGTCGGTCGGCGGTAGGCGTCGACGAGCACGCGCGGTGAGCGGAACCCGCGGGACAGCACGGTGAGGCCACCGGCCGCCCAGCCCTGGCGCCCGGCCAGGGCCAGCTGGTCGCCCGGCCCGGCGCCCGAGCGCAGCACCGGCGACCGGGTGCAGGTGCCGAGGACGGTCACCGCGACCACGACCTGGTCGGCGCGGGTGAGGTCGCCGCCGACGATGCTGGCCCCGACCAGGCCGCACTCCTCGGCGAAGCCCGCGGCGAGGTCGAGCGCCCAGGCGACCGGCAGGTCGGCCGGGGCGGCCAGCCCGATGGTCAGCGAGGCGGCCCGGCCACCCATGGCGTTGACGTCGGAGATGTTCTGCGCCGCGGCACGGTGGCCGACGTCGGCGCCGGAGGCCCAGTCCCGCCGGAAGTGGCGGCCCTCCACCATCAGGTCCGTGGACACCACGACGTGCCCGGTACGCACCCGCAGCACCGCCGCGTCGTCCCCCGGACCGACCAGGACGTGCTCGCCCTGGGGGAAGAGCGCGGTGAGCTCGGAGATCAGTCCGAACTCCCCGACGTCGGCGAGGGTGGCGTCAGCGGGGAGGGCCATGACCCCCATCCCACCAGAGGCCGCTGCGCGGTAGGTTGACCCGGGTCGCCACCAGCGTGGTCGACCCGTCGTGGCTCCCGGGGCCCCGACGACCCACCCGTCTCAACGAGGAGATCCCCATGGTCGTCCAGGCCTACATCCTGATCCAGACCGACGTCGGCAAGGCCGCCGAGGTCGCTGCTGCCATCGCGCAGGTCAAGGGCGTCACGCTGGCCGAGGACGTCACGGGCCCGTACGACGTGATCGTGCGCGCCGAGGCGCGCAACGTCGACGAGCTCGGCCAGCTCGTGGTCTCGCGGGTGCAGAACCTCGACGGGATCACGCGCACGCTGACCTGCCCCGTCGTCCACATCTGACCCGCCTGCCGACGCGCCCGAGGTGACCCGGTCCGGCCCGCGCGCCCGCGCCGCGGTCGCGCTCGGGGCCACCCTCGGCGTCGTGCTCGCCGTGAGCGGCTGCTCGGGCGCGGTCGACGTCGACGTCCCCTCCCTGGACGCCGAGCAGCAGGCGGCGTGCGACCAGCTGATCGACGCGCTGCCCGACCGGCTCGAGGACCTCGGTGAGGACGGCCTCGACCGCGTGGACGTCGACCCTGCCGACGCCACCGCGGCCGCCTGGGGCGACCCCGCGGTCGTCGTCGCCTGCGGCGTCGACGCCCCCGAGGGGTACGACCGGTTCCAGCTCTGCCAGGAGATCGACGGCGTGGGCTGGTTCGTCGACGACGCCGACCTGCAGGACGAGCCGACCGAGGTCACCCTGACCGCCGTCGGCTACCGCCCGCGGGTCTCGCTGGTCGTGCCCGCGGAGTACTGGCCCATGGGCGGTTCCTCGGCTGCGGCCGAGGTGGCCGGTCCGGTCCTGCGGGCGACCGAGCTCGTCGACGCCTGCCGCTGAGGCCGCCCGTCCCCTCAGCGCAGGCCGGTCCCGCGGGCCAGCGCGAGGCGGATCAGCCGGTCGACCAGGTCCGGGTAGGACAGCCCCGTCGCCGCCCACATCTGCGGGAACATCGAGGTCGGCGTGAACCCCGGCATCGTGTTGATCTCGTTGACCACCAGCGCCCCGTCCGGCATCACGAAGAAGTCGACCCTGGCCAGGCCCTCGCAGCCGACCGCCGCGAAGGCCCGTGCGGAGAGCGTGCGCACCCGGGCCGTCAGCGCCGGGTCGAGGTCGGCCGGGATCACCGTGCGGGTGGACTGCTCGGGCAGGTACTTGGCCTCGAAGTCGTAGAAGTCGTGGTCGTCGCCCACCAGCACCTCGGCCGGCATGCTGGTCTCCGGTCCGGCGCCGGGCCCGCCCGCTGCGTCGGGGAGGCGTTCCAGGACGCCGCACTCGACCTCGCGGGCCCCCTCGGCGGCCAGCTCGACCAGCACCTTCGGGTCGTGCTCGAAGGCCCCCTCCAGCGCGCGTCGCACGGCGGCACCGTCCCCGGCGTCGCCGACCTTGGCGATCCCCATGCTGGACCCACCGCGGGCGGGCTTGACGAAGACCGGCCGACGTCGACCCGCGCCGTCGTCGGCGAGCCCGAGCACGCGGGCGAGCACCTCGTCGGCGTCGGCCACCCAGGCGGCGCGGGTGACCGTGACGCTCGGCATCACCGGCAGCCCGGCGTCGCGGAGCACCACCTTGAGGAAGGCCTTGTCCATGCCGACCGCGGAGGCCAGGACGCCGGCGCCGACGTAGCGGACGCCCGCCATCTCGAGCATGCCCTGCAGCGTCCCGTCCTCGCCCCAGGGCCCGTGCAGCAGCGGGAAGACGACGTCCACGTCGCCGAGGGCACGCGGCGGCGACCCCGGGTCGGTGACGACGAGACCCGCACGGCCGTCGGGGTCGCCGCCGGGAGCCAGGCTGAGGGACGCACCACCGGCGTCGACGGCGGGGAGCGCGTCGGGCGTGGTGATCCGCAGCCGCTCGGGGTCACCGGACTCCAGCACCCACCGGCCGTCGGGCGCGATGCCGACCGGGACCACGTCGTAGGCCTCGGGGTCGATCGCGGCGAGCACGCTGCCCGCGGTGACGCAGGAGATCGCGTGCTCGCTGGAACGGCCGCCGAAGACGACGGCGACGCGTGGCTTGACGGTCTGGCCAGGCGCAGAGGGCTCCGGGGTCACCGCACGGACCCTAGCGTTCCTAGGATCAGGGGATGCCCGACGACGCGCCCGTGCCCGCACCCGCCGACCGACCCCTGCACCCCGCCACGCTGGCGGTGACCGCCGGCCGCCCCAAGGACGATCCCGACGCACCGCTGAACGAGCCGCTGACGATGGCCTCCACCTACGTCGCGGGTGGCGAGCGCGAGTACGGCCGGTACGGCAACCCCACCTGGCAGGCCTTCGAGGCCGCCCTCGGCGCGCTCGAGGGCGGCCGCTGCCTGGCGTTCTCGTCCGGCATGGCGGCGGTGTCGACCGTGCTGGACCTGGTCGGCCAGGACGGACGCGTGGTGATGCCGCAGCACGCGTACCTGGGCAGCGTGGCCTACCTCGGTGACCTGGAGGCGCGGGGCCGGGCGCGCAGCGTCCTGGTCGACATGACCGACCTCGACGCCACCCGCGCCGCCTGCGAGGACGCCGCCCTGGTGTGGGTGGAGTCCCCCACCAACCCTGCGCTCGAGGTCACCGACGTCCGGGCAGTCACGGAGGCCGCACACGCCGCCGGGGCCTACGTGGTGGCCGACAACACCTTCGCCACGCCCGTGCTGCGCCGCCCCCTGGAGGACGGGGTCGACCTCGTCCTCCACTCGGCGACGAAGTACCTCGCCGGTCACAGCGACGCCCTGATCGGGGCGGTGGTGACCCGCGACGACGCGCTGTTCGACGTGCTCAAGAAACGCCGGGACCTCGCCGGCGCGGTGCCCGGCACGCTGGAGGCCTGGCTGGCCCTGCGCGGGCTGCGCACCCTGCACCTGCGCGTGGAGCGGGCCCAGGCCAACGCACAGGTGCTGGTGGAGCGGCTGCGCGAGCACCCCGCGGTCGCGGAGGTGCGCTACCCCGGCTTCGGCGGCATCGTCTCGGCGGTCCTGGCCCAGGGCGAGATGGCCGCGGACCTGCTCCCCCGCAAGACCCGCCTGTGGGTCCACGCGACCTCGCTCGGCGGGGTCGAGTCCACGCTGGAGCGCCGGCGCCGGTGGAAGGGCGAGGCGCCCACCATCCCCGAGGGCCTGGTCCGGCTCTCGGTCGGCATCGAGGACGTCGAGGACCTGTGGTCCGACCTGCGCCGGTGCCTGGACGGGTTGGTCTGAGCCTCGGTCGATGACCCCCGGGAGTATTTCTGTCCCGGATGAGAATTGAAACATCAGGGGGCCCCCACCCGGGACTTTGGCATCTTTCTCGTAGTCCGTCCCGGGAAAAATGGGGGTTTCACGTGCCGGCACCGCTTACTCCACTGCGCGACGACTCGCCACTCGGGTCCGATCGCGTGAACGTCGCGTCCCGGGTGGCCTGGCTGCTCCGGATGGCGCGACTGACCGCCGGTGGCGGTCACAGCCAGGCCGCCGTGGGCACCGCCCTGCGGGCCACCGGCGTGCGCACGCACGCCCGGCTGATGTCCGAGGTCGAGAACGGCAAGGTCCGCCACGGCCGCATCATCGACGGCTACGAGCGCGCCCTGGGACTCCGCGAGGGACAGCTGCGGGCCCCGGTCGACGTGCTCTGCCGCGCGCTGCCGGGAGGTCCGCCGGACCGCGACGACGCGAGCCGCGCGATCGGTGGCGAGCAGCTCGGGGTGGACGAGATCTCCGAGCGCGGCGAGCGGGTGCGCCAGCCCCGTCGTACCGGTGGCGCGTGGCTCTCGTGGGCGCGTGCCATCACGGCGCCGGAGGCCCGCGGGTTCCCGACCTGGGTGGCCGCACCGTGGCTCGACGAGCTCGTCGACGAGCTGGGCCGCAGCGTCGGCACCGCCTATGTCACCCGCTACGAGGCGCTCAGCCTGCTGCGGACGAGCCCGTACGGGCACCTCGTGCTCGAGGCGGCCCGCCGCGCGGTCGCCGACCCGCACGCGCAGGTGCTCGTCGACACCGTCGCGGCGACGGCCGACCGCCCCACCCCCGACGTCCTCCTCTGGGCCTCCGAGCTGCTCGCCGACCACCGTCCGATGGCGGTGCGCGCGGCCTGCCACGCCCTGCACGGCGTGGCCGCGGCCGGTGGTGGCGAGCCGGAGGACTGGGACCTGCTGGTGGACCCGTTGGTGACCGCCTACGAGCGGGCGGTGTCCCGCGCCGACGCGGCGTGGCACCACACGCTGTCGGGCGTGGTCACCTCCCTGCCGGAGCGCCAGGCCCGGGACGTGGTCGGACGGCTGTCCCGCCCGCCGGTGCCCGCGACGTCGCGGACGGCGCTCGGCGAGCGCACCCAGGCCGACCGGAGGTGGCGCACCGCCACCGAGCTCGCGGAGCGGGTCGCGGAGCCCGACAACCTCCCCGACCGCCCGTTGCTGGCCCGGCTGCTGTTCGAGGTCATCCACGACCAGCGGCCCCGTCACCACTTCACCTCCAGCATGCTGCTGGTGGCCGTGCCGTTCGCCGACCGGGTCGTGGACGTGCTCCACGACCACGCCGTGCGCGAGGCCTCCGACCGCGACCGCCACACGATCCTGTTCCGCCTCGCCCAGATGGCCCCCAGCCCCGGGCTCGGGTCGATGGCGGCCCTGGCCGCCGGGGACGTCGCGGACCTCTCGGCCCGCGCGGTGCTGCTGGCGCACGGCGGGCAGCGGGTCGAGCGCGAGGTGCTGGACACCCTGATGGTCGGTGGGCACCGCCGGCGCGCCCTCTACGCGGCCGGGATGACCCAGGACCCGTGGCTGGACAAGGTGGTCCACGCCGACGAGCTCCCCGAGGAGGTCCGGGGGGCCGCGCGCTGGTGGCTGGATCGCGACGGGCTCGTCGACGACGTGCCCGGTCCCCGCTGACCGGTCGCCGCGCGGGGACGGCGGGTCCTAGTCGGTCTCGGCCTTCGGGTCCCGGTTGATGAAGGCGTCCATCATCTCGAAGGGCGTGGTGCGTCCCGCGACCACGGCGTCGACCTGGTCGGCGATCGGGGCGTCGACGCCCCAGCTCCGTGCGAGGGCCAGCAGCGAGGAGCACGACTTCGCGCCCTCGGCCACCTGCCGGGTCGAGGCCAGGATCTCCTCGGTCGACATGCCCTGCCCGAGCTTCTCGCCGAAGGTCCGGTTGCGGGACAGCGGCGAGGAGCAGGTGGCCACCAGGTCGCCGAGCCCGGCCAGGCCCATCAGCGTGAGCGGGTTGGCCCCCATCCGCGTCGCCAGCCTCGCGGTCTCCGCCAGGCCCCGCGTGATCAGCGAGGCGGTCGTGTTGTCGCCGAAGCCCAGCCCGACGGCCATCCCGACGCACAGCGCGACGACGTTCTTGTAGGCCCCGCCGATCTCGCACCCGACGACGTCGACGCTGGTGTAGGGCCGGAAGGCGGCCGTGTGGCAACGCGCCTGCAGCCGACGCGCGACGTCCTCGTCGGCGCAGGCGACCACGGAGGCCGCCGGCTCGCGACGGGCGATCTCCTTGGCCAGGTTGGGACCGCTGAGCACACCGATCCGCTCGGGTCCGGCCCCGGTGACCTCGGCGATCACCTCGCTCATCCGCTTCACGCTGCCGAGCTCGACGCCCTTCATCAGGGACAGGAAGACCGCGTCGTCGGGCACGTGCGGGGCCCAGCCGGCGAGGTTCTGGCGGAGGCTCTGCGACGGCGTGGCCAGCACGACGACCTCGGCCCCCTCGAGCGCGAGGGCCACGTCGGAGGTCGCGGTGACCCCCCGCGGCAGCTCGATGCCGGGCAGGTAGTCGGCGTTCTCGCGGTCCCGGGTGATCGCCTCGGCCTGCTCGGGCCGACGCGACCACAGCACGACCTCGTTGCCGGCGTCGGCGAGCACGATCGAGAAGGCGGTCCCCCACGAGCCGGCACTGAACACGGCGACCTTGCCGTGGCCGCCCGGGGTTGCTGTGTCGGTGGTCACGAGGCTCCGTCCTCCCGGGTCTGCTCGGCACGGTGCCGTCGCAGGTCGTAGCGCTCCGCGGGCGGCTGCTCGCCCCGGATGTCGGCCACGAGGCCGGTGATCGCGTCCATGACCTGGTCGGTGGCCAGGGCGACACGTCGTGCCGTCACGGGCCCGTCGGCCAGGTGCGCCAGGTCCAGGGGCCGCCCGACCTTCATCGTGACCAGCGTGCGCGGCAGCAGCGAGGGCTTGTGGGAGTAGGGCGCGAGCAGGTCCTGCGGACCCCACTGCCCGACGGGCACGACCGGGCACCCGGTCGTCAGCGCGATCCTGGCCGCGCCCGACTTGCCGGTCATCGGCCACAGGTCGGGGTCACGCGTGATGGTGCCCTCGGGGTAGACCACGACGCACTCGCCGGCGCGGACCGCGTCGACCGCGGCGGCGTACGCCCCGACGGCGCTGCTGGTCGCCCGCTCCACGGGGATCTGGCCGGCCGCGCGGAGGAAGAACCCCAGCGCACGGGTGCGGAAGAGCCCGGACTTGGCCAGGTAGCGGGGGATGCGGCCGTGGTCGTAGACGAGGTGCGCGGCGGTGAGGGGGTCGACGTGGGAGAGGTGGTTGACCACGACCACGCAACCGCCGGTGGCCGGGATGTTCTCACCGTCGATCCACCGGCGCCGGGTCAGGACGAGCAGGACGGGCTTGACGAGGACCACGATGACGGCGAAGGCCCAACCCCGTCGCTGCTGCAGCTTGCGGACGCTCACGTGCTCCCTTCCTCCTCGCCTCCGGCCGGGGGCGGGGACCGGCGTGCCGGTCGGGACGCAGGGTACCGCCGCCGGGGCGGCACCGAGGCTCCGACGCGGCGACGGTGGGCGGCCGTCAGGACCGCGGACCTGAGAGGATCCTCGTGATGGCCTCCCACGACCCGACCGATCCGCCCTCCACCTCGTTCGTCGCGATCCTGCCCGTCAAGCCCCCACGCGTGGGGAAGTCCCGTCTGGGCGACGTCGAGGACGTCCGGCGCCGGGACCTCGCCGGGGCGTTCGCGCTGGACACCGTGACCGCCGTGGTGGCGTGCCCCGAGGTGTCGGAGGTCCTCGTCGTGACCGACGACGCCGCGTTCTCCCGCGACCTGGTGGCGCTGGGGTGCGCGAGCATGCCGGACGGTGACACCCACGACCTGAACGCGACCCTGCAGCAGGCAGCGCTCGAGGCGATGCGGCGCTGGCCGCGGCTGCAGCCGGTGGCGATCTGCGCCGACCTCCCCGCGCTGCGGCCCGAGGACCTCGGCGCCGCGCTCCAGGTGGCCTCGGCCGGTGGCGCCTGGTTCGTGGCGGACGCGGACGAGGTCGGCACCACGCTCTACACCGCGCCGTACGCCGGGTTCGCCCCCCGCTTCGGGGTGGGTTCCCGCCTGGCGCACCAGGCCTCGGGCGCCCGGGCCGTCACGGGCGACCTGGCCTCGCTGCGCTGCGACGTGGACGACCACGCCGACCTGCGACGGGCGCTGTCGCTCGGCGTGGGCGCCCACACCACCGCGGTGGCCGCCCCGCTCACCTGAGCGGGGCGGCACGGCGTCAGCTGGACGAGCGGGTGCTGCCGGTCGAGCCGGTCGAACCGGTCGAGCCGGACGAGCCGGTCGAGCCGCTGCTCGTTGACCCGGTCGCGGTGGCCGCGCTCGTCGCCGTCGTGGCCTTCTTAGCGGGTGCCCTCGTCGCCGGAGCCTTCTTCGCCGTGGTGGTCTTCGCCGTGGTGGTCTTCGCCACGGTGGTCTTCGCCGCGGGCGCGGACTTCTTCGCCGTCGAGCCGGCGGCGGAGGAACCGGAGGCGGCCGTCTTCGTCGCGGTCGCCTTCTTGGCGGTCGCCTTCTTGGCGGTCGCCTTCTTGGCGGTCGCCTTCTTGGCGGTCGTCTTCTTGACGGTTGCCTTCTTGGCAGGCGCCTTCGTCGCGGTCGCCTTCTTCGCAGGCGCTGCCGTTTTCTCCACCGCGCTCGCAGCAGAGGCAACGGCGTTGTCGGCCTGAGCGGACGCGGTACCGGCTGCTGCTGCTCCGGCCTCGGAGGCCGCCTTCCCCGCGGTGGAGACCTTCTCGGAGGCGCTGCTCGTCGGGGACCCCTTCACCGTCTTGCGGGCCGCCTTGGCCGCGGCTCGCGCCGGGGCGGTGGCCACCGAGACCGCGGAGGTGCCCGCGGCAACGGTCAGCTCGGGCAGCTTCTTGACCCCGGAGACGACGGCCTTGAGGTCGGAGCCGGGCTTGAACCTCGGCACGGCCCCCGTGCCCGAGGCCTTCGACGATTTCTTCGACGAGGACTTCTTGCCGGACTGCTTCGTGGGCTTGCGGGACCCGAGGACCTTCTTCTCGAAGGAGCCGAACCCCTGGATCGCCACCTTCTCGCCCTTGGCCACCTCGCGGGTGATGGTGTCGAGGACCGACTCGAGGGCGTGCGCCGCCTGCTTGCGGTTGCCCTCGAAGCGCTCGGCGAGCGCATCGATCAGCTGAGACTTGTTCACGGTGGTGTCCTTCCGGGAGCAGTGCCGTCCGACGTTGTTGCCCGACGTCCCGTGCAACCTAGGGATGCACGGGGGTGCTCCACAACGACCGGAGGGGCTGTCCTCGTGATCGGTGGGGCCTCGTCGGAGCCGCCGGAGCCGACCACGGGTTACGGTGCCGACGTGCGCGAGGCGTCCGTACGCTCGGTCGAGCGGTGGTGGTCCACGGTGCTCGGCGTGCCCGACGACGAGCTGTGGTGCGGCACGACCCTCCGCCCGCACTCCCCCACCAGCCCGCTCTCGGTCTACGGCGGCTGGTGGGTGGTCTGGTCGTCGACCGGTGGCCTCCACGTCTCGCTGCCGCCGGGGGCCTGCGAGCCCGACGACGAGCTTCTCGGCGACACGCACCGGCGTACGGAGCCCTCGGTGTGGCGGGCCGTGGCGCGCGAGCGGCGGCTGCGGGTGGTCGGCCCGTCGGTCCACGCCTACCTGGACCGCGCCCCGGCCGTCGTGTCGACGACGGCGTCTGCCGCCGCCGACGGCGCCGAGGTGCGTCGTTGGGACCCGCGCGACCTCACCGACCTCCGCGACCGCGTCGGGCCGGGTGCGTGGGGCGAGTCGGGGTTCCGCGACGTCGACCCGCTCACCGACCACTGCTTCGCGGTGGTGATCGCGGGGACGGTCGTCGCAGCGGCGAACCTGACGCCCTTCGACGGCGCCCCGCGCGACGTCGGGGTGCTGGTCGCGCCGCCGTGGCGCGGCCTGGGCCTGGGCGCCCGGGTCGGCGGCCACGCGGCGGCGTACGCCGTGCGCCACCACGGCCTGGCGCGGTGGCGGGCCCTCAGCGACAACCGGGCCTCGCTCACCGTCGCCCGGGGGCTCGGCTTCGAGCCGTGGTGCACCCAGCTCGCGCTGCGGTGACGCGGGCCGCGCTCGAGCAGGCCGTGCTGGAGCAGGGTCGGTCGGGTCAGGTCAGCGCGGGCTTCCAGGCCGGACGGCCGGCCTCGAAGGACGTGATGTCCTCGTCGTGGGTGAGCGTGATGCTCACGTCGTCGAGACCCTCGAGCAGGCGCCAGCGCGTGTAGTCGTCGATGTCGAAGGAGTCCTCGACGGCGTCGGGACCCTCGCCGGCCCGCACGGTGCGCGACTCCAGGTCGACGGTGACGGTGGCGCCGGGCTCGGCCTCGAGCAGGTCCCACAGCCGCTGGACGACCTTCTCGTCGACCTGGGCGGCGACCAGCCCGGCCTTGCCGGAGTTGCCGCGGAAGATGTCGGCGAAGCGCGAGGAGATCACGGCGCGGAAGCCGTAGTTCTGCAGCGCCCAGACGGCGTGCTCGCGCGAGGAGCCGGTGCCGAAGTCGGGGCCGGCGACGAGCACGGACCCGGCGGCGTACGCCTCCTGGTTGAGCACGAAGGACTCGTCGCCGCGCCAGGCGGCGAACAGGCCGTCCTCGAAGCCGGTGCGCGTGACCCGCTTGAGGTAGACGGCGGGGATGATCTGGTCGGTGTCGACGTTGCTGCGGCGCAGCGGCACGCCGACTCCGGTGTGGGTGGTGAACGCGTCCATCAGGGGCTCCGATCAGTCCAGGTCGGCGGGCGAGGAGAGGGTGCCGCGCACGGCGGTGGCCGCAGCGACCGGGATCGAGACCAGGTGCGTGCGACCGCCCTTGCCCTGCCGGCCCTCGAAGTTGCGGTTGGAGGTCGAGGCGCTGCGCTCGCCGGGCGCGAGGGTGTCGGGGTTCATGCCCAGGCACATCGAGCAGCCCGCGCCGCGCCACTCGGCGCCGGCCTGCTTGAAGACCACGTCGAGGCCCTCGCTCTCGGCCTGCAGCCGGACCCGGGCCGAGCCCGGGACGACCAGCAGCCGGGTGTCGGCGTCGACGGTGCGGCCCTCGATGATGCTGGCGGCCAGGCGGAGGTCCTCGATGCGGCCGTTGGTGCAGGAGCCGATGAAGACGGTGTCGACCGCGACCTCGCGCATCGGGGTGCCGGCCTCGAGGGCCATGTAGCGCAGCGCGTTCTCCGCGGCCACGCGGTCGCCCTCCTCCTCGAAGTCGGAGGGGTACGGCACGCTGCCGCTGAGCGGCACGCCCTGGCCGGGGTTGGTGCCCCAGGTGACGAACGGGGCCATCTCGGAGGCGTCGAGGACGATCTCCTGGTCGAACTCGGCGTCGTCGTCGGTGCGCAGGCTCGTCCAGTGCTCGACCGCCGCGTCCCAGTCCGCGCCCGTCGGCGCCTCGGGGCGGCCCCGGACGTAGTCGAAGGTGGTCTGGTCGGGCGCGATCATCCCGGCCTTGGCGCCCCACTCGATGGACATGTTGCAGATCGTCATCCGCGCCTCCATCGAGAGCTCCTCGATGGCCGGGCCGCGGTACTCGACGACGTAGCCCTGGCCCCCGCCGGTCCCGGTGTGGGTGATCAGTGCCAGCACGAGGTCCTTGGCGGTGACGCCGGCCGGCAGGCTGCCGTTGACGGTGACCGCCATCGTCCTCGGGCGTGCCTGCGGGAGGGTCTGGGTGGCCAGCACGTGCTCGACCTCGCTGGTGCCGATGCCGAAGGCCAGCGCGCCGAAGGCGCCGTGCGTGGAGGTGTGCGAGTCGCCGCACACGATGGTCATCCCGGGCTGGGTCAGGCCGAGCTGCGGGCCGACGACGTGCACGATGCCCTGCTCGACGTCGCCGAGCGGGTGCAGGCGCACCCCGAACTCCTCGGCGTTGCGGCGCAGCGTCTCGACCTGGGTGCGGGAGACGGGGTCGGCGATCGGCTTGTCCCAGTCGACCGTCGGGACGTTGTGGTCCTCGGTGGCGATGGTGAGGTCGGGGCGGCGGACCGTACGCCCGGCCAGCCGCAGGCCGTCGAAGGCCTGCGGCGAGGTGACCTCGTGGATGAGGTGGAGGTCGATGTAGAGGAGGTCGGGCTCCCCGGGGGTCGAGCGGACGACGTGCTCGTCCCAGACCTTCTCGGCCAGTGTCCTGCCCATGGGTGCTCCTCGTGCTGTGTCGCGGGATGGGCCACTGGGGCGGCCCGGTACCAGCACAGCGTAGTACTTGCGTCCCAGGAAGTGAGACGGCAGTATTGCCATATGGACACCTCCAGCGGCGTCGGCGTGCTCGACAAGGCCGCGCTCGTGCTCACCGCGCTGGAGTCGGGACCGGCGACGTTGGCCGGCCTGGTGGCCGGCACCGGGCTGGCCCGTCCGACCGCGCACCGCCTGGCCGTGGCCCTCGAGCACCATCGTCTCGTGGCCCGCGACCTGCAGGGACGCTTCGTGCTCGGTCCCCGGCTCGCCGAGCTGTCGGCCGCCGCGGGCGAGGACCGGCTGCTGGCGACCGCGGGACCCGTGCTGGCGCGGCTGCGCGACATCACCGGCGAGTCCGCCCAGCTCTGGCGGCGGCAGGGCGAGGCCCGGATCTGCGTCGCCGCCGCCGAGCGTCCCTCCGGCCTGCGCGACACCATCCCGATCGGTTCGCAGCTGACCATGCGGGCCGGCTCGGCCGCCCAGGTCCTGCTGGCCTGGGAGGACCCCGACCGCGTGCACCGCGGCCTGCAGGAGGCGGCGTTCTCGGCGGCCGCCCTCTCCGGCATCCGCCGGCGCGGCTGGGCGCAGTCGGTGGGCGAGCGCGAGCAGGGTGTCGCCTCGGTCTCGGCGCCCGTCCGCTCCCCCGGCGGCAAGATCATCGCCGCGGTCTCGGTCTCCGGCCCGCTCGAGCGGCTGTCGCGCCAGCCGGGCCGGATGCACGCCCCCGCGGTGCTCGCCGCGGCCGAGCGGCTCTCGGAGTCGCTGCGACGGGCGGCCGCGGCCGGCGTCTGAGCGCCGGAACAGTCACCTCGAGGCGCCGCGAGCGTCATCTCGGCTGTCCGCGAGCGTCATCTCGGCGGGTCAGAAGAGGGCGGCGGTCTCCAGGTCGAGCAGGAGCTGCTTGCGCTCCAGGCCCCCGGCATAGCCGGTGAGGGTGCCGTTGGCACCGATCACGCGGTGGCACGGGACGACGATCGGGATCGGGTTGCGGCCGTTGGCCAGTCCCACGGCCCGCGAGGCCGCCGGGGTCATCCCGAGCCGCACCGCCACGGCGCCGTAGGTCGCGGTCTCCCCCCAGCCGATGCCGCGCAGGGCCTCCCAGACGCGCTGCTGGAACGGGGTCCCCCCGGGGTCGAGCGGGAGGTCGAAGTCCTTCAGGTCGCCGGCGAAGTACGCCGCGAGCTGCGAGGCGGCCTCCACCAGGACGGGCGCGGTCGCGTCCTCGGACCCGCGCGGTCGGCCGTCGGTCGCCGGGCCGTGGGGGGAGAACTCGACGTGGGTCAGCGCGCCGTGGTGCTCCACGAGCCGCAGCGGGCCCACCGGACTGTCGGTCACGGTCCACATGTCAGGTCTCCTCGGTGGTGTCGGGGTCGGTGCGGGGGCGGGGGTCTGGCAGCGCCGGGATCACGGTGGCCCACAGGTGCATCAACGCCGTCGAGCGCCACGGCGACCACCGCCCGCCGTCCCCGGTGACCTGGGGCAGGAAGGTCGCGGGCTCCTCGCCGAGCCCGGTCAGCGCGTTGCGGACGCCGATGTCGGTGGGCAGGAAGACGTCGGGGTCGCCCAGGGCGCGCATCGCGACGTAGTCGGCCGTCCAGGGCCCGATCCCCTTCAGCGCCAGCATCGCCGCCCGGGTCTCGGCCCGCGCGACGCTCCGGTCGAGCCGGACCCTCCCGTCGGAGAGCGCGGCGCAGAGCCCCACCAGCGCCCGCCCGCGGGCCCGCGGCATCGGGAGCGTCTCCGGGTCGACGGCGGCCAGGACGTCCGCACGCGGGAAGAGGTGGGTCAGCCCCGGGACCCCCGTGGCCACCCGGCGGCCGTGCGCCTGGACCATCCGCGCGGTGACGGTGCGCGCCCCGACCACGCTGACCTGCTGACCGACCACGGTGCGGACCGCGGTCTCGTCGCCGTCGACCTGACCGGGCACGCGCAGCCCCGGGCGTGCAGCGCCCAGCGGGGCGAGCACGGCGTCCTCGCCGAGGTGGCGGTCGACCACCACCGGGTCGGCGTCCGCGTCGAGCATCCGGCGGACGCGCTCGACCGCTGCCGGGAGGTCGCGCAGGTCGTCGAGGCCGAAGACGGCCTCGACGGTCGCCGTGCCCGTGCCGGGCTCCGGGTCGTCGAGCAGGACGCGGACCGTGCCGGGGGCGTGGGGCAGGTCGAGCGTGCGGGCGTACCAGCCAGGTCCGGCGGTCTCGACGCCCGGGACCACGTGGTAGGCCAGGAAGGCCAGCAGCTCGCGGCCGGCGAACGGGGTGCGGACCGGCAGCCGCAGCGTCAGCGCACCGGGCGGGTCCAGGTCCTCTTGCACCGCCCGCCGCCCGCCGCCCGGCCCCGTGCGCCCGCGTCGGGAGCGCAGCTCGCCGGGGGTCGCTGCGTACACGTCCTGCACGGTCTGGTTGAACTGCCGCACGCTGGTGAAGCCGGCGGCGTGCGCGACGTCGGTCAGCGGCAGGTCGGTCCGTTCGACCAGGGTGCGCGCGGTCTGGGCGCGACGGGCCCGGGCCAGCGCGAGCGGTCCGGCACCGAGCTCGTCGCCGAGCAGCCGCGTGAGGTGGCGCGGGGTGTAGCCGAGGCGTCCGGCCAGGCCGGGCACGCCCTCCCGGTCGACGACCCCGTCGGCGATCAGCCGCATCGCCCGACCGGCCGTGGTGGCGGCGACGTCCCAGTCCGGGCTGCCCGGCGAGGCGTCCGGACGGCAGCGCCGGCAGGCCCGGTAGCCGGCGGCCTGCGCCGCTGCCGCGCTGGCGTGGAAGGTGACGTTGCGCGGCGCCGGTGTCCGCGCCGGGCAGGACGGGCGGCAGTAGATGCCGGTGGTGCGCACCGCGGTCCAGAACACCCCGTCGAAGCGGGGGTCGCGCGACTCCACCACCCGGTAGCAGGCCTGCGGGTCCAGCGTGTCGGCCGGCACCTCAGCGGGCCGCTCGGGGAGGTCGTCGGTGGTGGTCACGCCCCCATCCTGCCCCGCTCCCCCCGGACGGTGCTGGCGGGATTCGGACACGGCGGCGGCGACCGCCGACCGGCGCCGTGGCAGGCGACGCTTCGGATCGTCGTCGGGATCCACCGCCCATAGGCAACACTGGGTACGTGGCCGTCGACGACGAGCGGACGCCGGCCGGTGCCGGCACGCCCTCTCCCTCCTCCCCCAGCGCTGCGTCCCCCAGCACCGCAGCCCCGCTCGCCCGGCACCACCGCCGGCGCGTGTGGACCGTGGTCGTGGCCAGCCAGGTGGTGCTCGCCATGGTCACCGCGCTCGTCGTGGTGCTCGCCTACCGCAGCCTCGACGGCAACATCGCCGAGGGCGAGGCGATCAACCACCTCGTCGAGCCCCCCGAGCCCGTCGTCGAGGAGGAGGGCGAGGAGGCCGACCTCCAGCCGATGAACGTGCTGGTGATGGGCTCCGACTCCCGCGCGGGCGAGGGCAACTCCATCGACGGCGAGTCCGGCGGCGGCGGGTCCGACACCACGATCCTGCTGCACGTCTCGGCCGACCGGCAGGAGGCGTACGGCGTGAGCCTGCCCCGCGACGCCCTGGTCACCCGCCCCGACTGCAAGACCCCCGACGGGACCGTGCCCGGCGGCGAGCTGCAGATGTTCAACACCGCCTTCGCGCTGGGCGGCCCGCTGTGCACCGTGCAGATGGTGGAGGCGCTGACGGGGATCTACGTCGACCACTACCTGGTGCTGGACTTCAACGGCTTCAAGGACATGGTCGAGGCCGTCAAGGGCGTCGAGGTCTGCATCCCGGAGGACGTCGTGGACCCCGAGCACAACATCTACTTCGACGCCGGCGTCCAGACCCTGACCAGCGACCAGGCGCTGAACTACGTCCGCGAGCGCACCGTGCTGTCGTCCACCGGTGACATCGGGCGGATGAAGCGCCAGCAGGCCTTCATCGCCTCCATGGTCAACAAGGTCGTCTCGGCCGGGACGCTCTCGCGCCCGACCCGGGTCTTCGACTTCCTCGACGCCGCGACGTCGTCCATCGTCGTCGACGAGAACCTCGACTCGATCGGGCGCCTGGTCGACCTGTCGATGCAGTTCCGCGACACCGGCCTGACCGACATCAGCTTCATCACGGTGCCGATCGCGGCCTACGAGCCCGACCCCAACCGCCTGGTCTGGACCGACCAGGCCGACCAGCTGTGGAAGCTGATCCGCACCGACCGCCCCCTCGGCGGCACCCTCGCCGAGGGCAGCCTCACGGCCGCGGACGACGTCGGCACCCCCAGCGGGACGCCGTCGGGGAGCCCGAGCACCGCCGGTGGCGGACAGGACGCCCCGGGCACCCGGGTCCCGGAGGCCGACCCAGCCCAGTCCGAGGAGCAGCGCGCGGCCCGGGTGGCGGCCGGCCTCTGCGCCTGAGCCCGTCCAGACCTGTCGTCCGACTTCGCTCGAGGGGAAGGGAGGCGTTCGCCGGCGGACTCACCGGGACGCTCGGGGCGCGGGCGGACGAGCTGGCGGGCGCGACCCGCACCCGGGTCCACGACGGGATCAAGGCCACGGCGGCAGGGCGCGACATCTTCATGAGGGGACTGATCGACGTCAAGGCCGACGTGGTGAGCAGCGTGCACAGCAACGCCGTCGGCAGCCTGCACAAGGGGCTCGGCGACGGCGGTGGCGAGCTGTTCCGTCAGGTGACCGACGACGAGCCCGGCATTGACGACGGCAGGGTCGGCGGCAAGGCTCTCGGCGGCGGGCTCGCCAGGCCGCTCCCCACAGGGGTGTCCGGTCCGACCGGCAAGGGGATCAGCGAGGGTGTCGACGCCGTCGTCCCCTGACCGGTCGCGCACCCGCAGCCCTCCGTAGACACGAAGAGAGGGTCATCGACATGTGGAACCGGCTGCTGAAGTCCCTGGGGGTGCCTGACGGGCCCGCGACCGTGCACGCGCCGGCCCCCGACCGCGGCACGCCGTCCCTGGCCCGTGAGGCGCTCCTCGCCGCGATCAACCCGACCACCGGCAGGCGCTGGAACACCAACACGAGGTACGCCGTCGCGGCGGCGATCCTGCTGGAGCTGGCCCACGAGGGGAGGTTCACGGTCTCCGGCACCGGCAAGGCCCTCCGCTACACCCTCCGCGACTCCACCCCGCTCGGCGACCCGGTCCTCGACGAGGCCCTGCAGAGCCTCGACGCCGCCGGGTTCGGGAAGGAGCTCGCCCGCTACGTGTCGGTCATGCCGAGCGACGACCGGTTGATCGAGCAGCTGGTCGGCCAGGGCCTGCTCGTCGACGAGACGCACCGGGTGCTCGGCGTCCTGCCCAGGCGTCGCCTCCTCCCCACCGCCACCGCGGGCCGCGAGGAGGTCGTGGCCAGGATCCGCAGCGCGCTGGTGGGCGAGGCGGTGCCGGACGAGCGGACCGCGCTGCTCGTCGTGGCCCTCCACGTCGGCATCCCGTGCTCGCTGTTCGTGCCGAGGGGCCGGGTCAGGGAGGCCGACCGTCGTCGCGACGAGCTGCTCGAGAGCATCGGTGACGACGTGCGGGCCGTCGTCATGGCTGTCAGGGCGGTGCGCGACCGTCGCGGGGGCGGTGAGAGCTCGAGCGTCTGACGTGACGCCCACAGGACCGCGCCCGCTGCCACCGTCCGCCGCATGACGACTCGGATCAGGTTGGCCGCAGCAGCGGGTGTCTCGGTGCTGGCGATGGTTCTCGCAGGGTGCTGCGGGTGGTCCACGGCGGCGACGCGGCCGGCGGCGTCGTAGGTCCACGACATCGTGGTCTCGTCCCGGGTCTGGCGCAGGACCTGGCCGCGTCGGGTCCAGGCGGTCGTGCGGCGCCCGACGCGTCCGTCCCCGCGGGTGCGGTCGGTGACCTCGACCGACCTGGCCCGCGCGTCCCACCGCCGGGAGCTGAAGGGCCTGACCGTGGGCGGTCGCGTCCTGGTCAACGGCGCCAAGGTCGCGGGCATGAGCACGAAGGCGAAGGTCGCCGTCCAGGCCGGGATCGGCACCGTCGAGGGATACGGCTCGGCCGTGGCCGGCGGGGCCGATCGGCTGTCCACGGAGGCGTTCGGCAGCGGCGCGGCCAGCGGTCTCACCGGCGGCGAAGGCGTTGACGACGGCAAGGTCGGCGGCAAGGCTGTCGGCAGCGGGCTGTCCAGGCCGCTCCCCGACGGGCTCCGGTCCGGTCGGGCAGGGACTCAGCGCAGCGACGGACGCGGCCGTGAGCTGACGGCCCCGACCCGGGGGTGGCCCCGGGCGCGCGAGGTGCACGCCGGGTGCACCACAGGACGAGAGGGCATCGGATGCTGGGTCGGCTGCGCAAGGCACGGCAGGCCCTCGCGGACGCCGAGGAGAGCTTCACCGCGGCACCCCCGCGCGGAGTCCCGTCGGTCGCGCGTGACCTGGTGGTCGCGGCGCTCGACCCGGAGGAGGGCAAGCTCATGCCGTCCGGTCGCGCCGCCGTGCCCGGGGCGCTCCTGCTCGAGCTGGTCCGGGAGGGTCGGCTCGAGGTGTCGGGGGACGGCAGGAAGACACGCGTCACCGTGCGGGACCTCACCCCCCTCGGCGACGCCGAGCTGGACGACGCGCTGCTGGCCGTCGAGACCGGGGTGTTCGGGGACAAGGTGTCCCGCCTGGTCGAGTTCCTCCCCACGTCCGACCAGGTCCTCGACCGCCTCGTCGCCGCCGGCGGGGTCACGGAGGAGTCGCAGCAGAAGCTCGGGATGTTCAACGTCACCCGCCGGTACCCCGCGCCCTCGGCGCGACGGGACGAGGTCGTGGGGCGGTTGCGGAGCGCCCTGCTCGGCGAGTCGGTGCCCGATGAGCGGACCGGGATGCTGGTCGTGGTGCTGCTGTCGAGCACGAACCTCAGGCACTGGGTCGGCCGGCAGCACGTCAAGGCGGCCGACCGCCGCGCCCGGGAGATCCTGGAGGGCCTGCCGGAGCACGAGCAGAGACTCGTCGCCGCGATCAAGGCCGCGGTCGTGAGCGGCAACGCCGACAGCACGACGCTCTGACCCGTGGCGCCCCGGCCGCGTCCAGGGTGACCCCGGCCCTTCGTGCTGCTGTTCCCGACCGCCCCAACCGTCCCGACCGATCCCGGAGGTACTGACGTGCTGCAGCGGTTGCGCAAGGCCTTGGGCGGTACGGACCGTCCCACCGAGGCCCACTCCCCGCCCCTGGACCGCACCGTGGTCCCGCTGGCCAGGCAGGCGCTCCTGGCGGCGATCAGCCCGGCGACCGGCAGGCGCTGGAACAACAACGCCAGGTACGTGGTCGCCGCCGCGGTCCTGCTGGAGCTGGCGCACGAGGGCAGGATCTCGGTCGCGGGCGCGGGCAGGAAGGCCCGCTACCGGGTCCTCGACTCGGCCCCGCTCGGGGACCCCGACCTCGATTCCGCGCTGCGTGGCCTCGACGCCGGAGGTGTCGGGCGCACGGTGGCGCGGAACGTCGGCCTCCTCCCCCGCGACGACCAGGTCGCCACGCGCCTGGTCGCCGAGGGGCTGCTGCTCGAGGGGACCGGCAGGACGCTCGGGGTCATCCCGAGCCGCCGGCTGGACCCGACTCCCGCCGCGGGCCGGGACGAGGTCGTCGCCCGGGTCCGGGCCGCGCTGCTCGGAGAGTCGGTGCCCGACGACCGGACGGCCCTGCTCCTCGCCGCGCTCCTCCTCGGCACCCCGAGCAAGCTGTTCGTGCCGAAGGACCGGGCCAAGGAGGCCGCCCGCCGGTGGCTGGAGATCGTCAACGGGATCGGGGAAGACGGGCTGGCCATCGTCTCCGCCGTCGCCGCGGTGCGCGACCGCAACCAGAGCGACTACGGCTCGAGCGTCTGACGGGTCCGGCGGGCCGCATACGTGCTGCCGCGGCTGCTCGGGACCACGGGCGCTCCCGCCCCGCCGACCTCTGCTGCTCGGTGGGTCGGGGGTCGTCGGCGCAGGTCAGGACACCGTCGTCCTCCGAGCAGTCGTCGCGCGTCGTGCCGTCGATCACGATCCGGCAGTCACGACCACCGCTCCCGTCCGGGTAGCCCGTGATGTCGATCTGCTCCTCGTAGCGGGCGTTGAGCTCGACCCGCCGGTCCTGCACGCTGTCGACCACGGTCGCGGGCCCGTGCGCGGCCTCAGCGGCGGCCCGGACGCACCCGGCACCCGGGTCCCCGAGACCGACCCGGGCCAGTCCGAGGCGCAGCGCACGGCCCGCCTGGCCGCCGGCCTCTGCGCCTGAGCCCGTCCAGACCGGTCGACCCAGTTCGGCGTGAGGGGAAGCGGCCACCCGGGCGAGGGGTGACACTGTGCCCCGGCGGCGGCGCTCGGGACACGACCAGAGGGAGAGCACGGCATGGGGACGTACGGGACCGGTTCGGACGAGGCGGCGCGCGGGGAGCGCACCCGTGGTTGACACCAGCGGGTGGGCCGGGCTGCCCGACGTCGAGATGGACGAGGGGGCCGCGAACCTGCTGGCCGCGGGCTGCGAGGACGCCGCCCGCCTCCTGCGCGAACAGGCGAGCACCCGGCGGTCGTTGACAACCGACGCGCTGCAGGACTTCGAGGGCCGCTTCTCGCGGATCTTCGAGCAGAACCAGGGCACGGCGGACAGCGACAGCGAGGAGATCGCGGTCGCGCTGAGGGACGTCGCCACCCAGATCCGGCACCTCGTCTCGATCGTGCCCGACGAGAACGCCCGCCGACGCGCCGCCCGGGAGTGGGCCGAGCGTCGCGCCGAGGACAAGAGCAAGCTCTCCGCCGGGGACCTCCTCGGCGACGAGGACCCGCCGGAGGGCCCGACATCACCTCCCGCCCCGCAGGTGATGTCGGCCTCGGCGACGACCCGCGAGAACCCCCCGCTCGGAGCCGGCGGGGACAGCGCGGGCACATCCTCCGCCCGCCCCGCCGAGCTGCGCGGCTTCGTGACCGGCGTCGAGGGCAGGATCCAGGAGCTGGACGGTAGGCCAGGGAGGCTGGAGGGGCTCAACAGCGCCTTCACCACCGGGTTCGACTGGGGCACGGGTGAGCCCTCCGGCGTCGACGGGGCCTCGGTCTACGCGGCCCTACGCACCTTCAGCCAGCTCAACCGGCAGGACAAGCTGTGGGTCAACACCCTCGCCGAGGCGTTTGAGCAGGCCGGCGGCCAGGCCCCGGGCGGGATGGTCAGCCTGTCCAACGCCGCGCTCGCTGCGTCCCTGCGCGCCGCCGGGGTCAGCGTGTCGCGGCTCGACATCGCACCGACCTCCCCCCGGCTCTACGGCATCACCCCGACCACGGGCTACGCCGACGACCCCGTCAACGCCGCCACCGGCAACTTCGTCGAGCCGGAGACCGATCTCGCCTTCTCCGGGGGCTGCGGCGCCCTGGTGCTGACGCGGATGTACAACTCCTTCCACCGCGCGGCGGGTGCCTTCGGCCCCGGCTGGTCGAGCTGGACCGAGACCCGGCTCGACCTCGACGACGAGGCCGCCCACCTGACGCTGCCGGACGGACGGGTCGTCGTCTTCCCGCGCCTCGGCGAGGGCTGGGACCGCGCCACCGGCGAGTCGATGTGGCTCGAGCGCGACGCCGCCGCCGACGAGCTGCGCGCCACCGACAACGGCGGCGGTACGTGGCGCTTCAGCCGCGCCGGCACGCCTCTCTCGCAGGACCGGGGCGAGGGCACGATGGTGGGCTTCGTCCATGAGGACGGTCGCCTGGTCCGGCTCGAGCACGAGCGCGGCCGCCACGTCGTCCTCACCTGGGACGGCGACCGCGTCGTCGCCGCTGCCGCCTCCGACGGACGACGGGTCGACTACGCCTACGACGAGGGCCGGCTGGTCGCCGCGACCGGCGCCCTGGGAACCCGCACCTACCGGTGGGACGAGGCCGGTCTCGTCGAGGCGGTCATCGACGCGGACGGCGTGGTCGAGGTGGAGAACGTCTACGACGAGCAGGCGCGGGTGACCGCCCAACGTTCCCCGCACGGGCGCACCAGTCGCTACTCCTACCTGCCGGGCCACGTGACGCAGGTCGCCGACCCTGACGGGACCCGGTCCAACACGTGGATCCACGACAGCCGCGGACGCCTGATCGGCCTGGTCGACTCCGACGGCCACCGGCAGTCGACGAGCTACGACCAGCACGGCAACGCGGTGCTGCTCACCGCGCGGGACGGCTCGGTGACCGTCCGCGAGCACGACCAGCGCGGCCGTACGGTGCGCGAGGTCAGCCCCGCGGGTGCCGACCTGCGCTTCGAGCACGACGACCTCGACCGCCTGGTCCGCGTGCTGACCGCCGACGACGCCGAGACGCGTCTCTCCTACGTCGGCTCGTCCCGCAACCCCTCGCTGCTGATCGACCCCGAGGGTGGACACACCCGCTTCGAGTGGGAGCGCGGACTACTCGTGCGGGTGGTCGACCCCACCGGGGTGCCTGTCCTGCTCGAGCACGACGTGCACGGCGACCTCGTCGCCACCAGCAACGCCCTGGGCGACACCGCGCGGATCGAGCGCGACGCGGCCGGCCGGGTGACGGCGGCCGTCACCCCGTCCGGCCACCGGACCACCTACCTCCACGGCCCGGCCGGGGTGACGGAGCGCCGGGACCCCGACGGCGCGGTGTGGCTCTTCGAGTACACCGCCGGCGGCCGTCTCGCGACGGTCGTCGACCCCACGGGCGGCCGCGCCGTGGTCGAGCACGGGGACGACGGGGACGAGCGTCGCCGCGTCGACGCGCTCGGCCGGTCGGTGCAGCAGCAGCGCGACGACCTCGGCAACCTGGCCTCGGTCGAGCTGCCCGACGGCAGCCGTTGGCACTTCACCCACGACGCCCTCTCCCGGCTCGTCTCGACGACGACGCCGGACGGTCAGACCTGGACGCGCCGCTACGACGCGGTCGGCAACCTGGCCGAGACCGTGGCCCCCACCGGGGACCGGGTCACCGTCTCCACCGACACCGCCCGCGGGACGGTCGTCGCGCAGGACGGCACCGCGGAGGTCATCCACCGCTTCGACGCCCTCGGCCGCCAGCTGGGCGTGCAGCAGTCCGACGGCTCCGCGGCCGTCGCCACCTATGACCGCTGCGGCCGCGTCGTGGAGCAGCTGGACGTCGAGGGCGGGCTGACCCGAATCGACCGCGACGCCGGTGGACGCGCGGTGTCGGTCACCTCCCCCACGGGCGAGGTGACCCGGTTCGAGCACGACGCGTGCGGACGTCGCAGCGCGGTCGTGGACCCGCTCGGTGCCCGCACCGAGATCGGCTACGACGCCGACAGCCGCCCGGTCCGCGTCGTCCTCCCCACCGGGGAGGTCGGCTGGACGCGCTTCGACGAGTGCGGGAGGCCCGTCGCCGGGTTCCGTCCGGGCCAGGGCCTCGTACGTCACGCCTACGACGCGGCCGGACGGATCGTCGAGACGCAGGACAGCGCCTCCGGGCTCCGCCGGTTCACCTACGATGCGGTCGGTCAGCTGGCGTCCGCGACCAACGGCAACGGCGGCGTCACCCGCTACGACCACGACGTCCGGGGCCGGATGGTCGCGGTCACCGACCCGATGGGTGGCGTCACCCGTCGGGCGTTCGACGCGATGGATCGCTGCGTCGCGGAGACCGACTCGCTGGGAAGGACCACCCGGGCCGGGTACGACGCCGCCGGTCGCCAGGCCTGGCAGGAGGACGCGCGCGGCCGTCGGACCGAGTGGTCCTACGACTCGGCCGGGCGGGTCTCCTCGGTCAGTCTGGACGGTCGCCCGCTGGCACGGATCAGCAGGGACGTCCACGGCCGCTCGCTGACCCTCACGGACACCACCCGCCCCGACGGCCGCCCGGTCGTGCACGAGGCCGAGTGGAACCGGCGCGGCCAGCTCGTGCGCCGCTCCCGGGACGGCCAGACCATGCGCTGGAGCCACGACGCGTCGGGACGGCGCGAGTCGATGACCCTGCCCGACGGTCGCCAGGTCACCTACTCCTACGACGCGGCCGGCCGGCTGGCCGCGGTGGACCACCCGCTCCTGGGGAGGGCCACGATGGAGCGGGACGCGACCGGCCGGGTCACCGGAGCGACGGCGGGCGAGCTCCGCCAGAGCTGGACCTACGCCGACGGTTTCCTCGCCTCCCACCGCACGGCCGATGGCCGGGGCGCGACCCGCACCACCGTGCAGCGCGACGACGAGGGCCGGATCCTCAGCCTCGACCGCGACGGTGAGGTGACCTCGTTCGACTACGACGCCGCCCACCAGGTGGTCGAGTCGCGCACCGGTGGTGACGCCGTCCACTGGCGCTACGACCCCTCGGGCCGGATCACGAGCGAGTCCACCCCCCAGGGTCGGCGCGACTTCGCCTACGACGCCGGCAGCCAGCTGCTGGCCGTCGAGGGACCGGAAGGCACCACCCGGCACGCCTACGACGAGCTCGGGCGCCGCACCCGTACGACCTGGGCCGACGGCCGCACCCGGGACCTGACATGGTCCCCCACCGGGTGGCTCGCCACGATCGTGGACGAGAGCGGTGGTGAGCGGGTCCGCACCGAGCTGCACGTGGACGCCTCCGCCGAGCTGGCCTCGATCGACGGGACGTCGGTCCTCTGGGACACGGCGGTCGGCTACGCTCCCCCGCTGGCCCAGCTCGGCGACGTCCCGGTCCTGGCCCTGGGTGCGGTCACCGCGGTCGGCCAGGACTGGCTCTCCCCGGGCTGGCGCGGGTCCAGGGCCGACGGTGAGGACGTGTGGAGCGTGCTCGGCGGCACCGCGGGTGCCGGACCCGGCCTGCCGGGCGGCGTGGGGATCAGCCCCGCCGGCCAGCTGACGATCGGGGACCTGGAGTGGTTGGGCGCGAGGGTCTACGACGCCGCCGGCCGCGGCTTCCTCGCCGCCGATCCCCTCGACCCGGTCACGGGAGCCGGGTGGTCGGGCAATCCCTATGCCTACGCCGGGAACGACCCCCTGCACGCGCTGGACCCGACCGGGCTGAAGCCTGTCTCCGAGGCCGACCTGCAGGCTGCGAACATGTCGTGGGCCGAGGCCGCCTGGGACGGCACGAAGCAGTGGGCCAAGGACAACACCGACTACCTCATCGGGGCGGGGATAGCGGCCCTCGGCGTCGCGGCGCTCTTCATCCCGGTCGTGGGTCCCGCTGTCGGCGGCGCCCTCATCTCCGCCGGTGCGGACGTGATCATGCAGCGGGCGGAGGCGGGCAGGGACGGCCAGATCAACGTCGGCCAGGTTCTCGTCGCCGGGGCTGCCGGGCTGGTGGGTGGTGGCGCTGGGTCGGTGATCAAGGCCTCCAGCATGGGTGTCGCCCGCAAGGTCGTGACGAACATCGCCGTCGAGACCGGTGTCGGGGCCGCGTCGGGTTTCGGGACCTACGCGGTGGACGAGGACCGCAAGGGGTGGGACTGGGGCGACGCGGGTGTCAAGACCCTGCAGGGCGGCGGCGGCGGGCTGATCGGCGGCAGCCAGACCGCGAAGTTCAACCCGCTGAGCGACGCCGCTGGATCAGCCGCTGCGAGGCGCCTCGGCGCCGTGGCACCCGAGGTGGGCGAGGACGCCGTACGGCTCACGACGGAGCAGGTCCTGGCCAGGCACGCGGCGGAGCTCGGTGTGAACGTGGTGAAGAACGCCGAGACCGAGCTCCTCAAGCAGACGCTGACCACGGGCGAGCTCGATCCCCAGAAGTTCCGCAACAGCATGCTGCAGAGCACCGGGACCGGCGCACTGGGCGCCGTGAAGCCGGGCGCGGCCACCATCGAGGCACCGACGCAGTGACGTCGTGGGACGGGTCCCCGACCCGCCGGGCCTACTGCTCGGTGGGTTGGGGGTCGTCGGTGCAGGTTAGGACACCGTCGTCCTCCGAGCAGTCGTCGCGCGTCGTGCCGTCGATCACGATCCGGTAGTTACGACCACCGCTCCCGTCCGGGTAGCCCGTGATGTCGATCTGCTCCTCGTAGCGGGCGTTGAGCTCGACCCGCCGGTCCTGCACGCTGTCGCCGAGCTGCGCGAACCAGACGACGGCGGCGATGATCAGCGGCACGGCGACGACGAGCACCAGCGGCCAGAACCACCAGGGCTTCTTCGTGGAACCCCACCGCTGAAGTGCTGTCTGCTGCTGCTCTGCCATGTGCCCCCCACTCGCTGGTCGCCGTTCCGCCGGGCACATGTAACCATGCGGCACCGGCGGCCGCAGCCGGACAGTCGTCGAGCACGCAGGACGAGACGACGGCGGCACGACGAGCCCCGCACGGACCACCCGCGCGGTGTGGTGCCGGATGGGCGAAGTGGCGTCCACAGGGCTGCCTCCGCTGCTAGCGTCCGCCGCATGAATACTCGGATCAGGTTGACCGCTGCGGCAGGTGTCGCGGTGCTGGCGATGGCTCTCGGAGGGTGCTCCGACGACGCGCCCGCCGCCTCGGAGGGTGGGTACACCGGCCCCCCGCCGTGCTCGGACTACGCGAACGGCGAGGTGATCGACGAGGAGCTGTCCCTGAACGGGTGCGAGGGCGAAGGCGTCTCGGTCAACGAGTCCACCAGCTGCGACGGTCACAAGCTGCTCGCCGTGGGCCCCGTCTACGGGTTCGAGGGCAAGCCGGCCAACTACCTCGCCGAGGGTGAGGACGCCACGACGTCGCCCGAGTGGGAGCAGTTCAAGGCGGACTGCCCGTACGACACGGAGTAGCCGACCACGAACGACGAAGGGGCCCGGGTCGCAGTGACCCGGGCCCCTTCGTGGTGCTGTACCCCCGACCGGATTCGAACCGGCGCTACCGCCGTGAGAGGGCGGCGTGCTAGGCCGCTACACAACGGGGGCCTGGCGTGCTCATGTGGTGCGTCCGACCGTCCTGGCTTGGACGACCGAGAGAACTTTAGCGAACCTCGTCCCTCCCGACAAAACCGGGTCTCACCTGGGGCGACGCTGTCGATCTCGCTGGGGTACCTGGACTCGAACCAAGACTAACTGAACCAGAATCAGTCGTGCTGCCAATTACACCATACCCCACCGGAACGCAAGTCTTACCTGGTCCGACCTCGCGGTCGACCCCGGCCTTGCGAGCCGTCGGGAACCTTACACGCGGGGTCCGGTCCCCTCAAAAACGGGCCCCCGCTCGGCGCCCTGGGGCGCCCCGCCGGCCCGCGCGAACGGCGCGCCGGGGGCCGTACGGGTGGCCACGCCGGTGGCGCGGGCGACCCAGATCGCCAGCGCGGTGTAGGTGACCGACTGCGTCAGGGTGACCGGGATGCTCCACCAGGTGCCGCCGGTCGGGTTGAGCGCGGAGCTCATGTCGCCGAAGGCCAGCGCCAGGCCGAAGGCCAGGAAGTTGTTGAGCACGTGCATCGCGATCGCGGCCTCCAGACCGCCGGTGGCGATGGTGAGCACGCCGGCCACCAGGCCGAAGGCGAACCGGTCGAAGAAGATCGGCGCGTCCTGGGCGCCGTGGGCCAGCGCGAAGAGCAGCGAGGGCACGAGCACGGCCACCACGACCGCCACCCGCGGGTTGGCGAAGACCCCGCCGAGCGCCTGGGTGAGGTAGCCACGGAAGAGGTACTCCTCCCCCGCCGCCTGCAGCGGGGTCAGCAGCAGCACCACCAGCACGAAGTCGCGCGTGGTCGAGGTGAAGGAGTTGAGGTCCGTCGAGACGGTCGCGCCGTCGGCCTGCGCCGGGAGCAGCGCGGACACGACGAGGGTCGCGACCAGTGCGGCCACCGACAGGCCCAGGCTGATCGCGAACCAGCCCCACCTGATCCGCGGGCGCACCGAGCTCAGCCACCCCGGGCGCAGGCCGTGGAGGACCCGTGTCACGAACCAGACCACGGGGATGATCGCGGCCAGGCTGAGGTTGAGGTACGCCAGGCCCGCCGGCGTGACGTCGGTGGTGTCGACCAGGCTCAGCGTCCGGTCGGCGACGTCGCCGCCGGTGAGCAGGAAGTACGCCACGAAGACGAGCAGCACCACGAGCGGCATCAGCAGGAGCATCCCCAGCACCGCGAGCAGCACCCCGACCAGTGCGCGCCACCAGCCGTGCCGGCCGTAGGACCCGATCCGGTGTATCCGGTGGTAGGGCACCTCGCTGGGCCGCTGCTCCGGGGCGGCGGGCGCACCCATCGGGCGACCACCGTACGGGTTCGCGGTGGCGTAGGGCGCGGCGTACGGGCCGGCCTGCGGGTCGGTGCCGTAGGCGTACGGGTGGGGCGNCGCGGGTTGGCGAAGACCCCGCCGAGCGCCTGGGTGAGGTAGCCACGGAAGAGGTACTCCTCCCCCGCCGCCTGCAGCGGGGTCAGCAGCAGCACCACCAGCACGAAGTCGCGCGTGGTCGAGGTGAAGGAGTTGAGGTCCGTCGAGACGGTCGCGCCGTCGGCCTGCGCCGGGAGCAGCGCGGACACGACGAGGGTCGCGACCGAGGAGCTCGAGGCTCTCGAAGAGCGGCGGGGAGACCCGGCGGCCGGTGACCGCGACGCGTACGGGTCCGAAGGCCACCCGCGGCTTGAGCCCGCGCTCCTCGACCAGGGTGCGCTGCAGGGCGTCCTGGATCGCGGCGGTCGACCACTCGTCGAGGGCGGCCAGGGCGTCGTGGGAGGCTCGGACGACGTCGGTGCCCGTCTCGTCGAGGAGCTTGGCGGCGTCCTTCTCGTCGAGGACGAAGTCGGCCTCGTCGACGAAGAGGAAGTCGAGCATCGCGACGGCGTCACCGAGGGTGTTGATCCGCTCGGCGACCAGCGGCATCGCCAGCTCCAGCAGCTGCCCGTCGGCCGACGACAGCGGCTCCGAGACGACGCCGGCACGCTGCAGGAACGGCACCACCAGGTGCGTCATCTCCTCCACCGGGACCGTGCGCATGTGGGCGGCGTTGATCGCCTCGAGCTTCTTGAGGTCGAAGCGGGCGGGGTTGGGGTTCACCCGGGTGATGTCGAAGGCCTCGACCATCTCCTCCATCGTGAAGACGTCGCGGTCCGCGGCGATGCCCCAGCCGAGCAGCGCCAGGTAGTTGAGCACCCCGGCCGGCAGGAACCCGCGGTCGAGGTACTCGGTGAGCCCGGACCCGGCGTCGCGCTTGGAGAGCCGCTTGTTGCCCTCCCCCATCACGATCGGCAGGTGGCCGTAGCGGGGCACGCCGCTGCCGAGGCCGAGCTCGACCAGCGCCTCGTGCAGCGCGATCTGGCGCGGGGTGCTGGAGAGCAGGTCCTCGCCGCGCAGCACGTGGGTGATCCCCATCAGCGCGTCGTCGAGCGGGTTGACCAGGGTGTAGAGCGGGTCGCCGTTGGCACGGACCAGCGCGAAGTCGGGCACGTTCTCGGGCAGGAAGGTGATCTCCCCGCGCACGAGGTCGTCGAAGACGATCGGGGCGTCGGGCATCCGCAGCCGCAGCGTGGGGCGCCGGCCCTCGGACTCGAAGGCGGCGCGCGCGTCCGCGCCGAGGTCGCGGCAGAAGCCGTCGTACCCCTGGATCTTGGAGCCGGAGGCCTTGCGGCGCGCGTCGACCTCCTCCGTGGTGCAGAAGCAGTCGTAGGCCTTGCCGCTCTCGCGCAGCCGGGCCGCGGCGTCGTCGTAGACCTCGCGGCGCTCGGACTGGCGGTACGGCCCGTGGTCGCCGCCGACCTCCGGGCCCTCGTCCCAGTCCAGGCCGAGCCAGCGCAGCGAGCCGAGGATGGAGTCGTAGCCCTCCTCGGTGTTGCGGGCGGTGTCGGTGTCCTCGATGCGGAGCACCAGCGTGCCGCCGTAGTGGCGGGCGAAGGCCCAGTTGAAGAGCGCGCTGCGCACGTTGCCGACGTGGATGAACCCGGTCGGCGACGGGGGGAACCGGACGCGTACCTGCTCGGGGGCGAGGTCGCCGAGGACGCGGTCGGGGGTGCTGGGGCTGGCGCTCATCGGCGGACCACCTTGTTCGTCAGGGTGCCGAGGCCCTCGATGGACACCTCGACCTCGTCGCCGACCTCCATCGGGCCGACGCCCTCGGGGGTGCCGGTCAGGATGACGTCGCCGGGCAGCAGCGTCATCGCCGCGGAGACGTGCGCCACGAGTGCGGGCACGTCGAAGATCATGTCGGCCGTGGTGCCGTCCTGCTTCAGGTCGCCGTTGAGGTGCGTCTGGACCTTCAGCCCCTCGGTGAACCGGACGGGGTCGAGGTCGGTCTCGACCCACGGACCGAGCGGGCAGAACGAGTCCATCCCCTTGGCCCGCGCCCACTGGCCGTCGCTGCGCTGGAGGTCACGGGCGGTGACGTCGTTGGCGATGGTGTAGCCGTGGATGACGTCGGTGGCCTGCTCGGCGGGGATGTCTCGGCAGATCCGGCCGATCACGACCGCCAGCTCGCCCTCGTAGTGCAGGTCGCTGGTCTGGCGCGGGTAGTAGACCGGGTCGCCCGGGCCCACCACCGAGGTGTTCGGCTTGAGGAACATCAGCGGTTCCGCCGGCAGGTCGTGACCCAGCTCGGCGGCGTGGGCGGCGTAGTTGCGCCCGATGCCGACCACCTTGCTCCGCGGCAGGACCGGCGCCAGCAGGCGTACGTCCTCCAGGCGGTGCTCGGTGTCGAGCAGCTTGATCCCGACGTAGAGCGGGTCCCCGGCGAGGGCGACGACGACCGCGTCCTCCTCCGGCTGCCCGAACTCGTCGAGCTCGCCGGTGAGGACGCCGTAGGAGGGCTCGTCGCCCGTGGTGAATCTGACGATGCGCACGGCGCGACCCTAGCCGGGTCGGGCGGGGGCTAGCCTGCCGGTGTGGGCGAGCGGGTGCTGGACGAGACGACCTGGCGCGCCCGGGCCGCCGCGCACGAGGCACGGGTCGAGGCGTACGTCGGGCCGCACCTCGCCCGCCGCGACGCCGGCGTCAAGCACCCGGTGCACGACTTCCTCTTCGGCTACTACTCCCAGCGCCCCGGGCAGCTGCGGCGCTGGCACCCGGGGCACGGCACGACGCTCGCCGGCGGCGCCGCGTCCCACGGCGGGCTCAAGGGGTACGAGGTCACCGACGACGGCGGTGCGCGCGTCACCGACGACCACGTCGCGGGCCAGCGGGTCCTGCTGACCACGCTGCGGCGCCTCCTCGCGGCGACCGCGTCGCGCCCGGCGTCGTACGGGTGTTTCGGGCTGCACGAGTGGGCGATGGTCTACCGCCTCGCCGACGACGAGACGCGGCACGCGGACTGGCCGCTGCGGCTCGGCGGCGCAGGCACCGACACGGTCGTCGAGCAGCACCGGATCACGTGCACGCACTTCGACGCGTTCCGCTTCTTCACCCCGCCCGCGCGCGGCCTCAACACGCTGTCGCCGACCGCCGACGACCGCCCGGCCTTCGAGCAGCCGGGGTGCCTGCACGCCGGGATGGACCTCTACAAGCACGCCTTCCGGCTCAGCCCGATAATCTGCTCCGACCTGGTCGCCGACTGCTTCGAGCTGGCCTGGGACGTGCGGCAGCTCGACATGCGCGCCGCGCCCTACGACCTCGCCGACCTCGGCTTCGAACCGGTGCGGATCGAGACCGCCGCCGGCAAGCGCGAGTACGCCGCCGCGCAGGCGGAGCTCGCCGAACTCGCGGCGCCCCTGCGCGCCCGCCTGGTCGCCGAGTGCGACCGCCTCCTCGCCTCCTGACCCCACCCGCCGAGATGACGCTCGCGGACAGCCGAGGTGACGCTCGCGGCGCGTCGAGGTGACGTTTCCGGACAGGGCGATGGTCGATGTGTGGATCGCGTCTACCTGGTGCATGCGATCCGCACATCGACACCGTGGTCGAGGAGCGAGCGCGCCACAGTGGTCGAGCAGTGAGCGAGCGTCACGAGACCAGACCCCGCCCCGGTGGTCGAGGAGCGAGCGAAGCGAGCGTCACGAGACCACGCCCGCCGAACAGTTCGGCCTATGTCCGTCGGTGGAAGGTGACCTTGTTGTCGGCGTGGATCGTCATCTCATAGGCCGGGTCGTGGGCCCGGGCGTGGTGGTTCGGGCACAACAGCCGCCCGTCCTTCAGGTCCGTCTTGCCGCCCTTCGAGACCCAGGTGTCGTGGTGGAAGTGGCACAGGTACGCCGGCCAGTCACAGCCTCGGGCGGTGCAGGTCTTGTCGCGCAGCGCGATCGCGATCCGCTGCGGAGTCGAGAACAACCGCTTGCCGTCGCCGAGGTCGAGGATCTCCCCGTCACCACCGAGGACCACAGGGATGATCTCGGCCTCGCACGCCAGGCGACTGACCTGCGCGACCGTCATCTCCCCGCCGGTGTCGAGGGTGGCGGTACCGATGCCGTCCTGGAGGTCCTTGAGGAACGTCGCGATCACGACCGTCGCCGACGTCCCGCCGACCTTTGGTGCGCTCGTGCGGGGATAGTTCTCGATCAGCTCGCAGAACGCCTCACCGAGCTTCTGCGCCGACGGGCGACCCTTGACCCATTCCCGCTTCTCGCCCTCGGCATCACTTGTGCAGTTGACGTGGCCGGGGGCCGCAAACCCGTGGAGGAGCTTCTGCAGCATCTTGCCCTGGACCTCAGGGATGGTGAACCGGCCGTGGGCGGAGCCGTGGCCGTCGAAGGACAGCGTCGGCCGCCGCTTCTGCGCGGCCCTCGCCTCGGCTGCTTCGAGCCTCTTGCGGTCGATCTCCTCGCCGACCTCGGGTGCGATCAACGTCAGGATGTGCGCGCCGAGCTGCCGCAGCTCGGTGGGGTCGAAGTTCGCGGCGTAGGCGACCAACGCCTCCTCGGCCTGGGCCAGGAGGGCGGCGTCGAGGTCCTCGGGGAGGTCCTCCAACGCGTTCACCACGACCCGGACCTGGTCGGCGTTCATGGACCCGTTCGCCAGGGCGTCACGCACGCGGTGCCACCTCGTCTGGAGCGCGGTCGCCAACCTGACCTGGGCGGCGGACACGTTCTTCGGTGACCGGGTCGCATTCGCGGCCCAGACCCCGGTCGAGGTGCAGCCGGTGTCAGCACCGACGGCGACTTTTTCGGCGTGGGCGAGGACGGCGTACTCGTAGGCCGCGAGGCGGGACTTCAGCTCGGCCAGGGCCACGATCGTCTGGCGGGTGGTGGCGGCGTCCAACGCGAACAACGGCCGCTCCGCCAACGCCGTCACCGAGGCCGACAATGCGCGGACAGCACAGGGCACGGGGTGCCCGGTGGTGGTGTCCTCGGTGGTGGCCATGGATCAATCCAAGCACTCGCCGCCGACAGCCCTGGCCTGTTTCCACAGCTCAGAGGCGGTTATGCACAACCAGCGCGTCTACATTCGATCAAACGTTCAGTAATATCCTCTGGGGGTCTCGTGACGCTCGCTTCGCTCGCTCCTCGACCACCTGCGGGCGGGGGTCTCGTGACCCTCGCCGCGCTCGCTTCTCGCCTCCCGCAGCGGCGCTCGACGCTCGCGCATCGGCAGCACCGCACCCGCGCGGAGCGCGGTGAAAGATCCCCCTCGCGGAGCGAGGAGGTCGCACTGATGCACGACCGGCCGCTGCCCGAGCCGGTGGAACGGGCGCGGGCCGACGTGGGTCCCGACCTGGGCGCCCTGTCGCTGCACACCGACGCGGTGGACGGCGTGCTGCGCCACCTCGCGGCGCTGCTGCACACCGAGGGCGTCGTGGACCAGGACGACTTCTGGGCCGAGGTGGCCGCGTGCCTGGACCGGCACGCCGCCGACCACCCGGAGCTCGCCGCGGCCGCGGCGGCCTACGACCTGCGGCGCGACAGCTTCCGCCACTCCTGCCTGAACCGGCTCCAGCTGCGCGACCACCGGGAGATGGTCGACCTGGGCGACCAGGCGTCGTCGCTGATGTGGGCCGGGGAGCTGGAGAACCCGTTCGGGCGCTCGCGGGTGGCGGCCGCACCGCCCGCTGTCCGCGCCGGTGGTGTCCGTTCCGGTGGTGTCGGGTCCGCCGTCTAGCCCGCCGGTCACGAGCGAGCCGCGGGAGCACGTCGAGCAGACCTGGCGCGGCGCGGACCGGGACGCCACCGACCTCGCCGATGTCCGGTTCGTCCGCTACGCGGCTGCACCCTCTTCGACGCCACCTCCGAGGGCTGCAGGCTGACCGGCACGGCGTTCGAGCCCCGCACGACCCGGCCGTGGCGGGTGCTCGGCCGGCGGCGCGGGGTGTCGCCCGCGGGGCCGACCTGGCCCGGCCGACATGCGGGCGCGGTCCTGCTGGCCGAGGCGTCAGGGGCGGTCGTCGACCTCGCCCCGGACGGGGGTGCCGGGGCGGCCGACCGACGCGCGGAGCGCGATGCCGTCGACCACGAGCCCGAGCCCGACGCCGAAGTCGGAGCCCGGGCGCGGGGCGTCGGCGATCGCCCCGGCGGCGCCGGCCTGCAGGTGGGTCTGCTCGTCCAAGGTGTGGCCGAGCACGAAGTGGAGCACGGTCCGGGCGGCCGTCGGCGCTAGGCCGTCGGGCAGCCCGGCGTCGTCCAGGACGGTGAGCAGGTCGGCGTACGGCTGGTCGGCGCCGAGCCCGAACGCGACGACGGTGGAGACGAGCTCGGCGGCGTCCCGGTAGGCCAGCAGCGCCTCCCGCAACCCGCCGCAGACGTCGGTCAGGCGGGCCGGCCACGTCGCGGCCGGGCCGACCACCTCGGCGCGCGGCCCGCGGCGCAGGACCTCGTCGGCGACCGCGGCCAGCAGCACCTGCTTGCTCGGCACGTGGTGGTAGAGCGCGGAGGGCCGGACGTCGAGCTCGGCGGCGAGCCGCCGCATGGTCAGGTCGGCCAGGCCGTGGGCGTCGAGGACGGCCAGCGCCGTGCGTACGACGTCCTCGCGGCGGTGCGCCACGTCCTCCCCCTCACGTTGACCCGGTGGTGCGCACCACCCTAACCTGAACACCGTTCAGTTCCGGGTCGTACGACCCCGTCAGGATCCTGAGGACCACGATGACCAGCACCGACCAGCAGCCCACCAGGCCCCGGACGCGCCGCCTCGACACCACCGACCTCGCGCTCGTGGCCGGCTTCGCCGCCCTCGTCGTGGTGTGCTCGGCGCTCCCCGCGATCAACGTCACCGGGATCGTGCCGATCACGCTGCAGACCTTCGGCGTGCTCCTGGCCGGCGCCGTGCTGGGACCGGTGCGCGGCTTCCTAGCCGTCCTGCTCTACCTCGCGCTCGGCGCCGCCGGCCTGCCGGTCTTCTCCGGCGGAGCCGCCGGCCTCGGCGTGCTGGCCGGGCCGACCGCGGGCTACCTGATCGGCTTCCCGCTGGCCGCCGCGCTGACCGGGCTGCTCGTCGCCCGGCTCCCCCGCGGCGCCGCGGCCCGCAACGTCCCGCTGGTCTTTCTCTGCGGCCTGGTCGGCAGCGCGGTGTTCATCCACACCCTCGGCATGGCCGGTCTCGTGCTGCGCGCCGACCTGACCTGGGCGCAGGCCTTCGACGTCGACAAGGTCTTCTGGATCGGCGACGTGGTCAAGAACGTCGCGATGGCCCTGGTCGCCACGTCGGTGCACCGCGCGTTCCCCGACCTGCTGCACCGCCGGCGCGCGGCCTGAGCACCGCGCGCAGCCGGGCCGACCTCGAGGACGTCACCGTCCGGGTCCCGCTGGCCGACGGCGACCTCCAGGTCCTGCACCCGACCTCGCTCGCCCTGTCCGAGCGCCGGATCGCCCTCGTCGGCCCCAACGGCTCCGGCAAGTCGACCCTGGCGCGGCTGCTGAACGGCCTGGTCACCGCCTCGACCGGGCGGGTGCTGGTCGACGGTCTCGACGTGGCGCGCCACGGCCGCGAGGTCCGTCGTCGGGTCGGGTTCGTCTTCACCGACCCCGCCGCCCAGCTCGTGATGCCGACCGCCGTCGAGGACGTCGCCCTCTCGCTGCGCCGCACCCACCGGGACAAGGACGTACGCCGGCGCGCCGCCCTCCAGGTGCTGGCCGACGCCGGCCTCGACGGCCTGGGCGACCGCAGCGTGCACGGGCTCTCCGGCGGCCAGCGGCAGCTGCTGGCCCTGGCCGGGGTGCTCGCCACGGACCCGTCGCTGCTGGTCGCCGACGAGCCCACCACCCTGCTCGACCTCGGCAACAGCCGCCGGGTCGGCGACCTCCTGCTGGGCCTGCCGCAGCAGCTGGTCCTGGTCACGCACGACCTGGAGCTGGCCGCCCGCTGCGACCGGGCGCTGCTGGTCACCGACGGACGGGTCGTGGCCGACGGCGCGGCCCGCGAGGTCGTCGAGCACTACCGGCGCGTCGCGTGAGCCTGCTGCTCGGGATGCACCGTCCCGGCACCACCTGGCTGCACCGGCTCCCGGCCGGCGCCAAGCTGCTGGGGCTGGTCGTGCTGGGCCTCGTCGTGGTGCTGGTGCGCGGACCGGTGAGCGCCGTCGTCGCGCTGGTGGTGGCGGTCGGCCTGGGGGCGTACGCCGGTCTCACCGCCCGGGAGGGCCTGCGGACCCTGCGCGGGCTGCTCCTGGTCGCCGTCCTGCTGGGCGGGTTCCAGGTGTGGAACAACGGGTGGGCGCGCGCGGTCGAGTCCGTCGGGGACCTGCTCGCCCTGGTCGTGCTGGCCACCGTGCTCACCCTCACGACGCCCGTCGACGAGGTGCTCGACGCCCTCGTCCGCGCCCTGGGGCCGCTGCGCGGACTCGGCGTGGACCCCGACCGGGTGGCGCTGACCATCTCGCTGGCGCTGCGCGCGATCCCGACCACAGTGGCGATCGCCGAGGAGACCCGGGACGCGGCGGTCGCCCGCGGGCTGGAGCGCAGCCCGCGCGCCCGGCTGGTGCCCCTCGTCGTCCGCGTCGTCTCGCACGCCCGCGCCACCGGCGACGCCCTGCACGCCCGCGGGGTGGGCGACGACTGAGCCCGGCGGCCCGTCCTCGTAGGGTCGTGGCACGTGACGGGGGTCTTCGCAGGGTTCGCCACCATCGGCGTCGTCGTCGGGGTCGGGATCCTGCTGGGCCACCTGCGCCTGGTCGACCAGTCCGGCCAGCGCACCCTGTCCACCGTGGCGTTCTACGTCGCGAGTCCGGCCCTGCTCTTCACCACGCTGCAGGACAGCGACGTCCGCGCGCTCTTCTCGGGCAACCTGGTGGCCATCGCCGGCGCGATCGTGGTGACCGTGGTCCTCAACGTCTCGGTCCTGGCCGTACGACGCACCGACCTCGGCACCGGTGTCGTGGCGACCCTGTCGTCGTCCTACTGCAACGGTGGCAACCTCGGCCTGCCGATCGCCTTCTACGTGCTCGGCGACGCCGCCCTCGTGGTGCCGGTGCTGCTGATCCAGCTGCTCCTCCTGCAGCCGCTCGCGCTGACGCTGCTCGACGTCGCGGTCAGCCCGACCCGGCTGTCGGTCGGCCGCGTCCTGCTCCGCCCGCTGAAGAACCCCATCACCGTCGGCTCCGGGCTCGGCCTGGTCGTCGCGCTGACCGGCGTCGACGTCCCGTCGGTGGTCGCCGACCCCGTCGAGCTGCTCGGCGCGATGGCGGTGCCGGCGATGCTGGTGGCCTACGGCGTCGCGCTGCGGCTGGGTCCGCTCCCGGGGCGCGGGGTCCCGGCGTACGACCTCGGCCTCGCCGTCGGCCTCAAGCTGCTGGTCCAGCCCGCGGCGGCGTACGTGATCGGGAGCCTCCTCGGCCTCGACGACGGGGCGCTGCTGGCCGTCACCGTCCTGTCGGCACTGCCCACGGCGCAGAACGTCTTCGTGATCGCGCAGCGCTACGACCGGGCGGTGCTGCTCGCGCGCGACGCCATCTTCGTCAGCACCGTGGCGTGCGTCCCCGTCGTGATCGTCGTCGTCGCGCTCCTCGGCTGAGACCCCGCGGGGTCCGACCTAGGCTGGCCACGTGAGCATCGCCCCGGACACCCTCGACCCCGTCGCCGCCGACGAGGTCTACGTCGCCGGGATCGAGCCGCACCCCCGCCCGCGGGGTCGCCGCGTCCTGGAGGCCGCCCTCGACCTGTGGTGCGCGAGCTTCGGGGGCCTGATGGAGCTCAGCAGCGCCGGGGACGTCGTCGTACGGCGTCGCCACGACGGGGTCGAGGAGCTGCGCCTGGCCGCCGGTCCCCCGCAGCACGCGACCGGGGTGCTGCAGGAGGTGCGCGACGACCTGGTCCGGTTGGACCCGGAGGAGTTCCGCGCCGCCTGGGCGATCACCTGAGTCGTGGACACCGGGCGGAAGCTGTCCGGAATCGTCACCTCGAAGCGCCGCGAGGGTCATCTCGGCCCGCCGCGAGCGTCACCTCGGCGGTCACCAGCCCGGCGGGCGACGGTCGCGCCACGGGGCGGTGGCCTCGACCTGGGCGGCCGCCGCGAGGAGCAGCTCCTCCTCGGCCGGGCGAGCGGCGAGCATCACCCCGACCGGGAGCCCGCCGGGCGCTCCCGGGAGCGGCGCGGTCTGGTGCAGCGGCAGGGACACGGCCGGCATCCCGGTCACGTTCCACGCCGACGTCCACGGGGTGAAGGCCTTCTGCGCCTCGAAGTCGGCCGCCGGGTCGGCGTCGTCACGGATCGCCCCGACCGGCAGCGGCGGCGAGGCGAGCGTCGGCGTGAGCACGAGGTCGTACGGCGCGAGCGCCTCCAGCGCGGTCGCCGCGTGGCGCCGCACCGCCCCGACGGCGGTGCCGAACGCCTGGCCGCTCACGGCCTGACCGCGCGCGGCCAACCACCGGGTCAGCGGGCGGAGCAGGTGCTCGCGCTCCGGCGGCACGGGGGTGAGCGCGGTGAGAACGGCCCAGCAGGTCTCGAAGTCGGCGACGGCCGCGCGCGGCAGCGGCACGGGCACGTCCTCGACCTGGTGGCCGAGCCGTTCCAGCAGCAGGGACGCGTCCTCCCAGGCCTGCAGGCACTCCGGGTCGACGTCGACATCGGTGATCACGGGCGCCGCGAAGCGGGCCACCCGCAGCCGTCCGGGGTCGCGGTCGCAGGCGGCCAGGAACGTGCCCCGCGGCGGCGGGGCCCACGTGGGGTCGCCGGTCCGGCGCCCGGCCAGCACGTCCAGGAGGGCGGCGGCGTCCCGGACGTCGCGGGCCAGCGTCCCGGCGGTGGCCAGGCCGACCGGGTCGCCGTACGACGGCCACCCGCTGATCCGTCCCCTGGTCGGCTTGAGCCCCACCAGCCCGCAGCAGGACGCCGGGATCCGGATCGAGCCGCCGCCGTCGGAGCCCTGGGCGAGCGGGACGAGACCGGCCGCGACCGCCGCCGCCGCGCCGCCCGACGACCCGCCGGCCATCCGGGTGCGGTCCCACGGCGTGACCGCGGGCGGACGGCCCTCCGGCTCGGTGTAGCAGGGCGACCCGAGCTCGGGCGTGCTGGTCTTGCCGAGGCTGACCGTCCCGGCGGCCTCCAGCGACAGCACGACGCCGTCGGACTGCTCCGGCACGAAGCCCTCGAAGACCGTCGACCCGAAGGAGGTCGCGACGCCCGCGGTCGGGTTCAGGTCCTTGACCGCGGTGGGGACGCCCCACAGCGGGCCCGCACCCTCCGGGCGTACGCCCAGGGCCGCCGCCCGCTCCCGGGCCAGCGCGAGCGTCGCCGTCACGAACGCCCCGACGTCGTCGAGGCGGTCGACCCGGTCCAGGTAGTGGTCGACCAGCTCGACCGGGAGCACCTCACCTGCCGCGACCAGCGCGCCCTGCTCGAGCGCGGTGAGGTCGTGCAGACCGCCCGTCACGAGGGCATCGCCGAGGTCGCGACGGCGGAGCCGACCAGCACCAGCAGGAACCACGCCACCACCGCGACCAGCGGCACCCACCACGCCGGCTGCCGCCGCGCCAGGCGGCGCGCGCACACCACCACGGCAGCGATCCAGCAGACGACCGGGGCGAGGACGTTGATGAGGGTGCCCGTGCCGACCCGGGAGCCGCACAGGTCGTCACCGAAGCACCCGTCGGAGACCATCCCGGTGAACATCCCGAAGAACGCCGCCACCAGGCCGAGCGCCCCGGTCACCAGGAGCAGCACCACGGTGACGACGACGTCGGCGGTGCGCCGCCCGGCCGCGGGTGCGGGGGCAGCAGCGGGCGGCGGAAGGTCGGGAGCGGTGGCCACCGGCCCAGGGTAGGGCCGGTGGCTCGCGCCGTCAGGCGGCTGGGATCACGGGGTCGACCGGGTGTCCGCGAGCGTCACCTCGACTGTCCGCGAGCGTCACCTCGGCTGTCCGCGAGCGTCATCTCGGCTGGGTCAGGCGGCTGCGTCCTCGCGGGAGACGAGGGTCGCGAGCGCGGCGTCGAGGCGGGCGCGGACACCCTCGTCCTCGACCGGGTCCACGTCGATACCCGGCTGCGAGACGGTGACGTCCTCGACCGGGAGGGCCCCGGCGATGCCGGCCGAGCGCAGCGTGTCGGCGTGCGCCCACTGGCCGCCGTAGGGGGTCGGGGTGGTGCCGACGACGCCGAAGCGCTTGCCGACCAGGGCGCCGGCGCCGTACGGGCGCGACAGCCAGTCGATGGCGTTGTTGAGCGCGGCCGGCATGGTGCCGTTGTACTCCGGGGTGACCGCGAGCACGACGTCGGCGGCGGCGACCCGCTCGCGCAGCGCGACGGCGGCGGCCGGGACGGCGACGGCGTCGGAGTCCACGTCCTCGTTGTAGAACGGGAGAGTGCCGAGGTCGTCGACGACGTCGAGCACGACGCCCTCGGGGGCACGGTCGCGCAGGGCGAGCGCGAGGCGGCGGTTGACGGAGTCGGCGCGGAGGCTGCCGACCAGGACGGCGACGGTGGTGTGAGTCATGGAGGCCCAAACGGACCACGGTCCGTTTGTATTCCCGCCCACCCCGCCACCCGGGGTGGGCTCTGCCACACTCGGCCCACGATGACCTCCGACCCCGCCCGCCGGCTCCTCCCGCTGGCCGACCAGGCCGCGCCCGAGCGCGCCGACGCCGCACGCAACCGCGAGCTGCTGCTCGACGCCGCGGCCGCGATGGTCGCCGAGCTCGGCGCGGACGAGGTCACGATGGACGCGCTCGCCGCCCGGGCCGGGGTCGGCAAGGGCACCGTCTTCCGGCGCTTCGGCAGCCGTGGCGGGCTGATGGCCGCGCTGCTCGACCACACCGAGCGCGCCTGGCAGGCCGCGGTCATCTCCGGCCCCCCGCCGCTCGGCCCGGGCGCGCCCCCGCTCGAGCGTCTGCTGGCCCTCGGCGACTCGCGGCTGCGCACCACGCTCCAGCACGCCGCTCTCATCCGGGCCGCCGGGGCCGAGGGTGCCCGCGCGAGCGGGGCGCACTCATTCGCCGCCCTGCACGTGCGCCACCTGCTCACGCAGCTCGAGGTCGACGGCGACCTGCCCCTGCTCGCCGTCGCGCTCCTGGCGCCGCTGGAGGTGCCGGTGCTCGAGCAGCAGGTCCGCCTCGACGGGCTGCCTGTCGAGCGGGTGCTCGCCGGCTGGGCCGACCTGGTGCGCCGCGTGGTCGGCCGCCCGGCGGTCACTCCTCCCGGCGGGGCCACCTGATCGGGCCCTCGGTGCGCAGCGCCCGCGGCGCGTTGAGGTCGAGGCCCACCGCCACCAGCCGGACCACGGTGACCAGCCCGGCGCAGCCGACCGCCACCGCCGAGGACAGCACCCCGAGGTGGTCGGCCAGGACGACCAGCCCGGCGCCGGTGAGGGCCGGCACGGCGTAGAGCTCGCGTCGCAGCACCTCGGGCACCTGCCCCACGAGCAGGTCGCGCAGCAGGCCGCCACCGATGGCGGTCACCCCACCGACGATGGTCGCGGTCAGGGGCCCGGCCCCGACCGCCAGCGCCAGCAGGGCGCCGTTGACGGCGAACACACCGAGCCCGACCGCGTCCAGCACGCGCACGGCGTACGACGCCCGCCCCCAGCGCACGTCGGGGTGCCGCCGGGCGAGGTCGCGGTAGGCGCCGTACAGCGCGAAGACCAGCAGCCCGGCCAGCAGCGCGGCCGTGACCAGCCGGCCGTCGCTGACCCCGGCCGGCGGCGTGAGCCCGAGGAGCACGTCGCGCAGGGTGCCGCCGCCGAGGCCGGCCACCCAGGCCAGCACGAGCACGCCGAAGAGGTCGAGCCCGCGCCGCACGGCCAGCAGCGCCCCGGACAGGGCGAACACGAACACGCCGACCACGTCGAGGACCAGCCTCAGGGTGGCCAGCGTCCCGGGGTCGGTCAGCTCGTCGGGTCCCACCTGCGACGCTCAGGCGCCCTGACGGCGCAGTCCGTAGGTGAGCCCGTCGAGCAGCGCACCCCACGAGGCCTCGATCACGTTGGCGCCGACCCCGACGGTGACCCAGGACGACTCCCCGTCGCTGGTCTCGATCAGCACCCGCGTGATCGCGTCGGTTCCGTGACCCTGGTCGAGGATCCGGACCTTGTAGTCGATCAGCTCGAAGCGGGTCACCTGCGGGTAGGCCTGCCCGATGGCGGTGCGCAGGGCCTGGTCGAGGGCGTTGACGGGCCCGTTGCCCTCGCCGGTGGTGACGTAGCGGACGCCGCCGGCCCGGAGCTTGACCGTCGCCTCCGAGATCGCCTCCTCACCGGGGGCGGCGTGGGTCAGCGTCTCGGTGATCACGCGCCACGACTCGACCTCGACGTACGACGGCCGGGCGCCCTCCAGCTCCTCGAGCAGCAGCAGCTCGAAGGAGGCGTCGGCGGCCTCGAAGGTGTGCCCGCGCAGCTCCAGCTCCTTGACCCGGCCCGTGACCCGGGCGACCAGGTCGCGACCCTCGGCGGAGTCGGTGCTGAGGTCGAAGCCCAGCTCGCGGCCCTTGAGCTCGATGGAGGCCCGCCCGGCCATGTCGGAGACCAGCAGCCTCATGTCGTTGCCGACGCCGAGGGGGTCCATGTGCTGGTAGAGGTCGGGGTCGACCTTGATCGCGCTGGCGTGCAGCCCGGCCTTGTGGGCGAACGCCGAGGTGCCGACGTACGGCTGCCGCGACGCCGGCGGCACGTTGGTGACCTCCGCGACGGCGTGCGCGATCCGGGTGGCCTCGCGCAGCAGCCCCTCCGGGAGCACCTGGCGTCCCAGCTTCAGCTGCAGGTTGGCGACCACCGCGACCAGGTCGGCGTTGCCGGTGCGCTCGCCGTACCCGTTGACCGTGCCCTGCACGTGGCTCGCGCCCGCGTCGACCGCGGCCAGGGTGTTGGCCACCGCGCAACCGGTGTCGTTGTGGCAGTGGATCCCGACGCGGGCGCCCGTGGACTCGACCACGTCGTGCACGACGTCGCCGACCCAGCCCGGCAGCATCCCGCCGTTGGTGTCGCACAGCGCGACGACGGACGCGCCGGCCTCGGTGGCGGTCCGCAGCACCTCGAGGGCGTAGGCCCGGTTGGCGCGGTAGCCGTCGAAGAAGTGCTCGGCGTCGAGGAAGACCTCCTGACCCTCCGCGCGCAGGTGGGCCACGGTGTCGCGCACCATGGCCAGGTTCTCCTCGAGCGTGGTACGTAGCGCGAGCTCGACGTGGCGGTCGTGGCTCTTGGCCACCAGCGTGACCACGCCCGCCCCGCTGTCGCGCAGGGCGGCGACGAGCGGGTCGTCGGCGGCGGCCACGCCGGCACGCCGGGTCGCGCCGAAGGCGGTGAGCTTGGCGTGGCGCAGGTCCAGCTCGTCCCTGGCCCGGGCGAAGAAGGCGGTGTCCTTGGGGTTGGCCCCGGGCCAACCACCCTCGACGTAGCCCACCCCGAGCCCGTCGAGCTGCCGCGCGATCGACAGCTTGTCGGCCACCGACAGCGTCAGGCCCTCCTGCTGCGCACCGTCGCGCAGCGTCGTGTCGTAGACGTGGAAGTCGCCGTGCAGGTCCATCGGGCGGGCCCTCCTGGGCTGTCGGGTACGGCTGGCGGAACGGCTGGGTCGGGGCACAAAAAAACCTCCCGCGGACGAGAGGTGGGCGCGTCGAGGTGCTCGACGCGCTAGCGAATGATGAGGCGGTGCGGCAGGGGCCGCGACGGGGTGCTCATGGCGTCATCGTGCCACGGCGCCCGCGATGTGGACAGAGGTCTCAGGATCCGGTCGGTGCAGACACGCGGTCGGACGTCAGCCGCCGGCGCCGAGCGACCCGATCGGGTCGGTCAGCGAGGGCGCGCCGCCGGGGGTCCAGTCGGGCCCGGCCGAGGCCAGCGCGGCCAGGCCGGCCGCCGCCCCACCGACCAGCACGACGGCGAGCAGCCAGACCGGCAGCCGGTGCGCCAGCGGGCGTACGACGGAGCCGACGGGTCCGCGCACCCGGCTGGCCCCCGGGCCCCACCACAGCGCGAGGGCCAGGGCCGCGCCGGCGACGCCCAGCGCACGGGGCATCTCACCGGTCGCGGCGACCGCGACCAGGCCGGCCGAGGCCGCGAGCGCCCCGGCGACCAGGGCGAGCCCGACCGTGCTGGGCAGGCCCCGGAGCAGGTGGAGCGGGCTGCCGACGACCAGGGCCGGACCCTCCCACCAGCTCGACCGACCGCGGCGCAGGCGTCGGTCAGCGACCCGGGAGCGGGCCGCCGAGCCGCTGCGCAGCACCCACACGACGAGGAGCACGGTGATCGTGGCGAGCCAGGGGAAGGCGGCGACGCCGGCGGCGACGGCGGCCCCGGTCAGCAGGACGAGCGACCCGCGGCGGGCACGCTCGGCCGCCGTGGCGCGGGGCGGCTGCCAGGGCTCCCAGACCTGCTCGGGGTCCTGCTCGTCCCACCGGCCGTCCCCCTGCCACCGGCCGTCCCCCTGGCCGCCCCACCGGTCGTCACGGCGGTCGTCCTGGAGCCCGGCCCGGTCGTCGTAGCGGGTCGGCGGCGGAGCGTCCTGCCAGGCGCCCGGGAGCCAGGTGTCGTCCCGCCCGGGCGCTGCGTCACGGTCGTCGACGGCGGTCAGCACCCGCGTGTCGTGGACGTCGTCCGGGTCGGGCGCACCCCGCAGCGTGGTGTCCTCGTGCCAGTGGTGCAGCCCGACGGGGGCGGTCTCGTGCGCCCAGCCGGGTTCCTCGGCGGGCTCGTCGAGGTCGGCGTCGAGGCCCGTCCACGCGTCCTGGCCGGACGGTCCCAGCGGGGGCGGCACGGGCCGGTCGTGCGGACGGGTGGACTGCGGGCGCAGCCAGTCCAGGAGGCTCGCGAGGTCCGGGCGCTCCTCGGGGTCCGGGTCGAGGGCGGCGACGACGACCGAGCGCAGCGGCTCGGGGAGGTCGGGGTGACCGTCGAGGGCGTGCTGGCCGCGGCGGACGCGGTCCATGATCGCCATCGCCGGGCCGCGCCCGAACGGCGGCGCACCGGTCGCGGCATAGGCCACCGTCGCCGCCCAGGAGTGCACGTCGGCGGCCGGCGTGGGCTCGTCGCCGTGCAGGATCTCGGGCGCGAGGTAGCCGGGGGTGCCGAGCAGCCAGCCGGTGTGGGTGAGCTTGGGGTCGTCGGCGACCCGGGCCAGGCCGAAGTCGATCAGGATCGGGGTCCGACCCTCCATCAGCACGTTGGACGGCTTCACGTCGCGGTGCAGGACCCCGGCGGCGTGGACGCTGGCCAGCCCCTCGGCCAGGCAGCCGGCGAACCAGGTCAGGTCGCGGCCGGTCACCTTGCCGTCCTCGAGCACGTGGTCGTGCAGCGACAGACCCGGCACGTAGCGGGTGGCGACGTACGGGACCTCGGCCCACGGGTCGGCGTCGACGATCTCGGCGACCCAGCGGCTGCGGATCCGTCCGAGGGAGGAGACCTCGCGGGCCAGGCGCGCCCGGGCCTCCTGGTCGCCCACCACGTGCGGGCGCAGGACCTTGAGCGCGACCCGGTCCTCGCCGGGGCGGCGGGCCAGGTGGACCACGCCCATCCCGCCCTCGCCGATCTTCACGATCAGCTCGTAGTCACCGACGCGCGGACGCACCGGGGGCGAGGAGTGGGTCGAGGTCACGCACCGAGGGTATCCGCGGCGGGCGTGCGAGGCGCTCAGCGTCGGGGGCCGAGTCGCGGGACGTCGTACGGCGGCGCGCCCGACCGGGGTCCGGGGCGCATGACGTACGGGCGGCGACCCGGGACCGGCGAGCTAGGTGTCCGCGTCGAGCCGGTCGAGCAGCCGCTTGCCGGCGACGGTGCGGTACGACGACTCCAGCAGCTCGCCGACCTCGGTCCAGTCGACGTCGTGCGCGGCGCCGTCCAGGTCGAGGCCGACCCAGCCGGACGGACCGTAGTAGGCCGGGCTGAAGAAGCGGTCGTCCTCGGCGAGCGCCCCGGCCTCGGCCGGGTCGGGCTTGAGCAGCACCGCGTGGTCGTGCCGCTCGTGCTCGCCCGGGCGGACCTTGACGCCCCCGCCGTAGACCGCGAAGACCTTGCCCTTCTCCCCCGCCGTCAGCACCGGCCGGCCGTGGGAGACCTTCTCGTGCACGTCGGGCAGCCGGGCCGCGGCGTCGCGCAGCCGGGCGAGGACCGGGTCGTCCTCGTCGAACATGATCGGGTGCGTCATCGCCCCATCATCGTCACGGCCGGTCGCGCGGACCAGTCCCGCACGCGGCGCCGGGTGCCTCAGACGATGCGGTGCATCCAGCCGAACGCGTCGTCGGCCCGGCCGTACTGCACGTCGACGAGGGCCTGGCGGACCCGGGTCGTCAGGTCGACCGAGGCCGGCGCCGGGGTGGAGCCGCCGTCCCAGTGCAGCGCACCGACCGGGGTGACCACGGCGGCGGTGCCGCAGGCGAAGACCTCGGTGATCCGGCCCGACGACACGCCCTCGCGCCACTCGTCGATCGAGAAGCGGCGCTCCTCGACGGTGTGGCCGAGCGTGCCGAGCAGCTCGATGATCGAGGCGCGGGTGATGCCCTCGAGGATCGTGCCGGTCTCGGGGGTCACGACGTGGCCGTCGTCGTGGACGAAGTAGAGGTTCATCCCGCCGAGCTCCTCGACGTGGCGCCCCTCCTGGGCGTCGAGAAAGACGACCTGGTCGCAGCCGTGCGCGGTGGCCTCCTGCTGGGCGACCAGGGAGGAGGCGTAGTTGCCGCCGGTCTTGGCGGCGCCCATCCCGCCACGTCCGGCGCGGGTGTACTCCTCGGTCAGCCACAGCGAGACCGGGTTGACCCCGCCCTTGAAGTAGGAGCCGGCCGGGCTGGCGATCACCATGAAGGTCACGTGCTGGGCCGGGCGCACCCCGAGGAACGCCTCGGAGGCGAACATGAACGGGCGCAGGTAGAGGCTCTTCTCCCCCGCGGCGTCCGGCACCCACCGCTCGTCGACGCGCACCAGCTCGTCGACGCAGGCCACGAAGTCCTCCACCGGCAGCTCGGGCAGCGCGAGCCGCTGCGAGGACCGCACCATCCGCGCGGCGTTCTCCTCCGGCCGGAAGGACCACACCGAGCCGTCGTCGCGGCGGTAGGCCTTCATGCCCTCGAAGATCTCCTGCGCGTAGTGCAGGACCGCGGTCGCGGGGTCGAGCGTGAGGGGGGCGTACGGCGTGACGCGCGCGTCGGTCCAGCCGGTCGTCGGGGTCCACTCCACGGTGAGCATGTGGTCGGTGAAGTGCGTCCCGAAGCCGGGTTCGGCGAGGATCCCGGCGAGGACGTCGTCGGCGGTCGGGGCGCTGGTCCGGGTGGTGCTGATCTGCATGGCAGGCACGGTAGTCCCCTCGGTCTCGGCGGGTCGGATCAGGCCGGGCGGGTCGGGCGGGTCAGGCGGGTCAGGCCAGGCGGGCGGCGACGGCGTCACCGGTCTCGCTCGTGCGGCGCGGCACGGCCGGGTCCCGCTCGGCGAGGTCGGCGACCACCGCCGCCTCGAGCGCGGCCGCCTCGTCGGTGAAGCCGAGGTGGTCGAGCAGCAGCCCGGCCGAGAGGATCGCGGCGGTCGGGTCGGCGATCCCCTGGCCGGCGATGTCGGGCGCCGAGCCGTGGACCGGCTCGAACATCGACGGCGCGGTGCGGTCGGGGTTGACGTTGCCGGACGCCGCGAGGCCGATGCCACCGGTGATGGCGGCGGCCAGGTCGGTGACGATGTCACCGAAGAGGTTGTCGGTGACGATCACGTCGAAGCGCGACGGGTTCGTCACGAGGTGGATCATCACGGCGTCGACGTGCATGTAGTCGACGGTCACCTCGGGGAACTCCGCGGCGACCTCCTGCGTGATCCGCCACCACACGGCCCCGGCGTGCACGAGCACGTTGGTCTTGTGGACCAGCGTCAGCTTCTTGGCCCGGCGGCGCTGGGCCCTCGCGAAGGCGTCGCGCACGACGCGCTCCACGCCGTAGGCGGTGTTCAGCGAGACCTCGGTGGCGACCTCGTGCGGCGTGCCGGGGCGGATCGCGCCGCCGTTGCCGGTGTAGGGCCCCTCGGTGCCCTCCCGGACGACGACGAAGTCGACCTCCCCGGGGTTCGCCAGCGGTGAGGTCGCCCCGGGGTAGATCCGCGAGGGGCGCAGGTTGACGTAGTGGTCGAGCTCGAAGCGCAGCCTCAGCAGCAGGCCGCGCTCGAGCAGGCCGGGCGGCAGGGCGGGGTCGCCCGGCCGGCCCCCCACGGCGCCGAGCAGGATCGCGTCGTGCCCGCGGATCTCCGCGAGGACGCTGTCCGGCAGCACCTCGCCGGTCGCGAGGTAGCGCTCGGCGCCGAGGTCGTAGCGGGTCTGCTCGACCTTCACCCCGCTGGGAGCGGCGACCTCGAGGACCTTCACGGCCTCGGCGGTCACCTCCGGTCCGATGCCGTCGCCGGGGATGACGGCGAGGTGGACGAGGTCCGGACGGGGGGTCTGGGGGGTCTGCGGCATGGGGACGAACCTAGTTGTCGTCGGGGCGCTGGCCGCCGTTGTCCCGCAGGTCGAGCGAGGCCTGGACGGCCTCGAAGGAACGGGGGTTCTCGGGCAGGTGGCTGGCGGGGCCCCACTCGGGGTACATGTCGTACATCGGTCTCTCCTCCGGTGCGTGGTGGTCGTGCGGTCGGGTCGTGTGCGTCAGCGGCCGGCCCGGACCTGGCCCGGGTGCCGCTGCTGACGTCGCCCCGCGGAGCGGGCGAGGACGACCGTGGATCGCACGGACGGGAGAGACCGGCAGGCTGCGGATCACGCGCTCTGCGGGGACACCCGCCACGAGGGGCGACGTCAGAGAGGGTCGTGAAGCCGTCGTTGAGGACCACCGCGACGAGGTGGCCTCACGAGCAGTGCTGTTACTGCTGGGCCCCGTCGCGGCGCTCGATGAGTACGAGGACGGTCCGCATGGTGAGGAGACGGTACGACGGCCTCACCGTCCCGCGCACCGGGACACCCCGAACATCTCACGATGCGGGACGACCGTACTGCGGGCCGGACACCGGCCGGACACCGGTCAGGCGTCGGTCGGGCGTCGGTCAGGGCGCGACGGGCGCCTGCGCCACGGCGGCGGCGCGGCGTGCCCGGGCGGCGCGGGCGCTCGAGACCGCCCCCACCGCGACCCCGGCCAGGACGAGCAGGGCGCCGACGACCGTGAGCGGGCCCAGGTGGGAGTCCGGCCCGAGGGCGTCGATCAGCAGGGAGCCGACGACGAGGCCGGCCACGGTGCACAGGCTGAGGACCAGGACGCCGTGGACGCTCACCAGACGGGCGGACAGCGTGATGAACAGGACCCCGACGGGTCCGCCGGCGTAGAGCCACCAGGTGCCCGGCAGGCCCTGCAGGTCGCCCGGCGCCACGAGGAGCACCACGACCAGGAAGGTCACCAGCGCCGTCAGCCCGACCACGAAGTTGTTGAAGGCCGCGGCGATCGGCCCGCCGACCGCGGACACCCGGCCGTTGACGGCCTGCTGCCACGAGGTGGCCGCGCCGGCGAGCAGCGGCAGCAGGCAGAGCAGGAGGACGCCCACGGTCAGCGGGTCCCCTCCACCGAGGCGGCCCGCCACGCCGAGGACGACGGCCCCCACCGTCAGGGTGGCGCCGACGACCCGGCCGGCGCTGACGGCCTGCGGGCCGGACGGGCCGAGCCCGGCGCGGTCGACCAGCAGGCCGCTGGAGGTCTGGCCCGCGACCATCGCCACGGTGAAGAGCGCGACGCCGATCGTGCCGACCGCCAGTCCCTGCGAGGCGACGAGGGACGCTCCGGCGACCCCGCCCAGCAGCTGCCAGGCGGGGAGCCGGCCACCCCGGACCGCGGACAGGATGCGGACCACCCCGGCCCGCTGGCGCGGCGCGGCGAGGACCACGGTGGTGAGGACGACCAGGCCGAGCCCGAAGCTGACGACGGCGGCGGCGGCCCCGCCCTTCGCCCCTCCCCCGAGCTCGGTGGCCAGGCGGCCGTTGATCTCCGACTGCACCGCGATCAGGGCGCCCACGCCCACCATGGCGGGGATCGCGAGCACCTCCAGCAGCGAGGTGTCCTCCGAGCGGGCCATGCCGCGATCGTGCCACGAGCCCGTCCGCGGGCTGGGACGGCCGTCTCACGGGTGCGAGGATCGACCGATGAGCGCTCCCCTCGACCTGCCGGCCGTGGTGCGACGCGCCTTCGACGTCTCCCGCCGGGCGGGGTACGTCTCCTTCTGCCGCAACGAGACCGGCCGGCTGCTCGCGACGCTGGCCGCGACCCGGACCGGGACGATGGCCGAGTTCGGCACCGGCTGCGGGGTGGGCACGGCCTGGCTGCGCTCCGGTCTGCGCGGCGACGCCCACATCCTCACCGCGGAGCTGGACGGGAAGCTCGCCGAGGCCGCCGCGGAGATCTTCGTCGACGACCCCCAGGTCGAGGTCCGCTCGGCCGACTGGGACACCCTGCGCGACCAGGGCCCGTTCTCCCTGCTCTTCCTGGACTCCGGCGAGCCGACCGCGGTCTCGGTCGAGGCCGTCGCCGACCTCGTCGAGCCCGGCGGCATCGTGGTCCTCGACGACTTCGTGCCGTGCGAGCAGTGGCCGCCGATGGCCGACGGCCGGGTCGACGCGATGCGCGAGCGCTGGCTCTCGGACCCCCGCTTCACCGCCTCCGAGGTGATGGTCGCCTCCGACGCCGCCGCGATCATCGCCACCCGCCGCTGACGCCGAGATGACGCTCGCGGACAGCCGAGATGACGCTCGCGGCGCCTCGAGATGACGGTTCCGGTCAGTCGGGACGGCGCGCGCGGTCGGGCGAGGGCAGCGCGACGGTCGCCCAGGGCAGCATCAGCTGCGTGAGCGGGCCGATCGCCAGGGCGTAGAGCACCGTCCCGACGCCGGCGACCCCGCCGAGCAGGAGCCCGAGCGCGACCACGGTGACCTCGAGGCCGGTGCGCACCAGCCGCAGCGACAGGCCCGTACGCCGGTTGAGCCCGGTCATCAGCCCGTCGCGGGGGCCCCGGCCGAACTGGGAGCCGATGTACAGCGCACCCGCTGCCGCGCAGAGCACGATGCCGACCAGCATCTCGGGGATCCGCCACAGCAGGTCGTTGCTGGCCGGCAGCACGCGCAGCGTGAGGTCGGCCGTCACGCCCACCAGGACGGCGTTCGCGAAGGTGCCCAGGCCGGGCTTCTCGCGCAGCGGGATCCACAGCAGCAGGACCACGAAGCTGGCGAGCACGATGACCTGCCCGACGCTCAGCGGGCCGTTGCCGGCGACACCGACGTGCAGGACGTCCCACGGCATCGCGCCCAGCCCGGCGTCGACCATGAGTGCGACCGAGACGCCGAACAGCGCGAGCCCGACGGCGAGCTGCACCAGCCGACGACCGAGGCGACCGGCGCGCAGCTGCTCGATCGGACCGAGGTCGGCGAGCCCGGAGCCCGCGGTGGCCCGGGGACGGGCGGGAACGGTGGTGTCGCTGCGCATGCTCCAAGTCTGCGCGTGATTGGCCTTCTGCTCCATAGCCAATCGTGAGACGGTGGACTGCATGCAGCAGTCCATCTCCGCGACCCGCCTCGCGACCCTGGTCGAGGGCTTCGACCGCGCCCCGGCCTACGTCGGTCTCGCCGACGCGGTCGTCGAGCTGGTCGGGTCGGGCCGGGTTCCCTACGGCACGCGGCTGCCGAGCGAGCGCGACCTCACCGGCGTGCTCGAGGTCTCCCGGACCACGGTGACCAGGGCGTACGCCGCCCTGCGCGACAGCGGGTACGCCGAGGCCCGGCAGGGCGCGGGCACCTTCGTCCGGATGCCCGGCGGACCGTCCCGGCGCCTGGACCGGGCGCTCCAGCCCCGCCACGTCGAGGGCGGGGTGGACCTGTCCTGCTCCGCGGCCGCGGCCCCGGCCGGGCTGTCCGCGGCCTACGCCGACGCCGCCGCCGACCTGCCGCCGTACCTCGCCGGACACGGCTACTTCCCGGCCGGCCTGCCGGTGCTGCAGGCCGCGGTCGCCGCGTCGTACGAGGCGCGCGGCCTCCCGACCGACCCGGAGCAGGTGCTGGTGGTCCCCGGCGCCCTGGCCGCCGCGGCCCTGGTCGAGCAGGCCCTCGGCGGACCCGGCGCGCGCGTGGTCGTCGACTCCCCGTCCTACCCCAACGCCGCCCAGGCGCTGTCGCGCCGCGGCGCTCGCCTGCTCCCCTCGCCGGTGGACCCCGGCGGCTGGGACGTGGACGCGGCGGTGCGGGTCGTGCAGCAGGCGCGGGCGCGGCTGGCGTACCTCATCCCGGACTTCCAGAACCCGACCGGGCACCTGATGGACGCGAGCGGGCGGGAGCGGCTGGCAGTCGCGATGCGCCGCGCCGGCACCGTGCCCGTCGTGGACGAGGCGCACGCCGCCCTGGCGCTCGACGGGCAGGAGATGCCGCCGCCGATGGCGGCGTTCGCGGCCGACGCGATCACGCTCGGCAGCGCCAGCAAGAGCTTCTGGGGCGGCCTCCGCCTGGGCTGGGTGCGCGCGCCGCACGCGCTGGTCGCGGACCTGACCGACGCCCGGCTCGGCATGGACCTCGGCAGCCCCGTCCTCGAGCAGCTCGTGCTGACCCGGCTGCTGGCGCGCGGACCGGTGCTGCCGGGCCACCTCGACCGGCTGCGCGAGCAGCGCGACGGGCTGGTCGCGGCGCTGCGCGGACGGCTGCCGGAGTGGCGGTTCGTGGTCCCCGGCGGCGGCCTCGCCCTGTGGTGCGAGCTGCCGCACGGCAGCGCGACGGCGCTGTCCGCCGAGGCCGAGCGCCGGGGTGTCGCGGTCACCCCGGGCCCGATGTTCGCCCCCGGCGGCGGGCTCGACCGGTTCGTGCGCGTGCCGTGGACCCGCCCCGCGCACGAGCTCGAGCGCGCGGTCGAGGTGCTCGCCGAGGCGTGGGAGTCGCTCGGGGCGCAGCAGGGCCGCCCCCCGCGGGCCCGCCGCCGGGTGATGGTCGCCTGACGGCAGGACCGCCCGCCGAGATGACGCTCGCGGACAGCCGAGATGACGCTTGCGGCGCGTCGAGGTGACGGTTCCGGCGCCCCGCGCCGTCCGGAAAACCGGTGGCCGGTGCCTCTCGCGCCGTGCCACGCTGCGACCGTCCCGTCCCCGACCACCAGGTGCCCCACGTTGAAGCTCTGAGCCGCCGTCCGCCGCGTCCACCCCCCGGGTGGTCGTCCGACCCGCGTCCTCAGGAGCCCCCGTGCCCACCACCGACCCCGCGGTCCTCACCGCCTCCGGCCTCGGCCTGACCTGGCCCGACGGCACCCCGTGCCTGCACGACCTCGACCTCCTCGTCCCCCCGGGCCGCTCCGGCCTGGTCGGCGTGAACGGGTCGGGCAAGTCGACGCTGCTGCGCCTGCTCGCCGGCGACCTCGCGCCGACGAGCGGGCACGTCCGGGCGTACGGGCGGGTGGGCCACCTCCGCCAGGACCTCGCGGCCGCCGCCGGGGACCGTGCCTTCGTCGACCTCCTCGGCATCGGCGACGTCGTGCGCGCACTGAGCGCCCTCGAGGCCGGAGAGACCGATCCCGCCCGGCTGACGACGCTGCTCGAGACGATCGGCGACGACTGGGACGTCGCCGAGCGGACCGCCGCCGAGCTGGCCCGGCTCGGTCTCGACACCACCGTGCTCGACCGCCACGCCGCCGATCTCTCCGGTGGCGAGCTGGTCCGGGTCTCGCTGGCCGCGCAGCTGCTGGCACGTCCGGAGGTGCTGCTGCTCGACGAGCCCACCAACAGCCTCGACCGCGACGCCCGCCTCCGGGTGCACGAGCTCGTCGCGACGTGGCCGCGGACCCTGCTGGTGGTCAGTCACGACCGCGCGCTGCTCGAGCACGTCGACCGGATCGGCGACCTGCGCGCCGACGGCGTCCGCTGGTACGGCGGGGGCTGGTCGTCCTATGTCGAGCAGGTCGGCGCCGAGCAGCGAGCCGCGGTGCAGGCGGTGGCCACGGCACGAGCCGACCTGCGTCGGCAGAAGCAGGACCGGATGGACGCCGAGCTCGTCCTGGCCCGGCGCAAGCGCGTCGCCCGGCGCGCCGAGGCGACCCAGGGCCTGCCCAAGGGCGTCGTGGACGCCAAGAAGAACCAGGCCGAGGGATCGGCGGCGAAGCTGCGCGGCGTGCACACCGACCGCGAGAGCGGCGCGCGCGACCGGCTCGAGCAGGCCGAGGACCGGCTCCGCGAGGACCGCACCCTGCGCGTCGACCTTCCCGGCACGGCCGTGCCCCGTGGACGTGAGGTGCTCCGCTGCCGCGACCTCGTGCTGCGTACCGGGGCCCCCGTCGCACTCGACCTCCGCGGTCCGGAGCGGGTCGCGCTCGTCGGCGCCAACGGGTCCGGCAAGTCCACGCTGCTGCACACCCTGGTCGGCGAGGTGCCTCCGGCGGCCGGGACCGTCGAGGTGCTGGTGCCGGTGGGGCTGCTCCGCCAGGGACGGGACGACCTCGACCCCGGCGCCACCGTGGCCGAGAACGTGGCCGAGCGCTCTCCCGGGACGCCGGTCCAGGACGTGCGGGCGGCCCTGGCGAGGTTCCTGTTCCGCGGCGCCGCGGCCGATCGACCCGTCGCGGCCCTCTCGGGGGGCGAGCGGTTCCGGGCCGCGCTGGCCGCCGTCCTGCTGACCGCGCCCGCCCCCCGCCTGCTGCTGCTCGACGAGCCGACCAACGACCTCGACCTCGACCTCGCGTCGTACTACGCCCTCGTCGAGGCGTTGCAGGGCTACGCCGGTGCGCTGGTCGTCGCCAGCCACGACCAGCCGTTCCTGGACGCGGTCGGGGTGGACCGGGTGCTCGACCTGTCCGCAATCGTCACCTCGACGCGCCGCGAACGTCATCTCGGCGCGCCGCAAGCGTCATCTTGGCGGGTCAGGTGAAGAGGGCCTGGCCGACGTGCTCACCCTCGCCGACGCCCGGGGGGACCGCGAAGAGCGCGGAGCCGGTGACCTTGAGGTACTCCATCAGCGCATCGCTGCGCGCCATCGCCAGCTGCACCGGCACGAAGTCGGTCGCGGGGTCGCGGACGAAGGCCAGGAAGAACAGGCCGGCGTCGAGGCCGCCGAGCTCGTTCGTGCCGTCGACGAAGTTGTAGCCGCGCCGCAGCATCTGCGCGCCGCCGTTCGACGAGGGGTGCACCACCCGGACGTGGGCGTCGACGGGGATCACCGGCTGGTCGTTGCTGCCGGGCATCGCGAAGTCAGGCGGGGTCGTCTCCTCGCCGCCCGACAGCGGGGCGCCGGTGCCCTTGGCGCGGCCGACGATCCCCTCCTGCTCGGCCAGCGTCTGGCGGTCCCAGGTCTCGATCGTCATGTTGATCCGCCGGGCGACCAGGTAGGAGCCGCCGGCCAGCCAGGACCCCGCGGCGTCGTCGTCGGCGCCGACCCAGACGTGCTCGCCCAGGGCGGTGTCGTCCTCGGCGCGCACGTTCGCGGTGCCGTCCTTGAAGCCGAACAGGTTGCGCGGGGTGTCCTGGGCCGCGGTGGTGCTGGAGGTCCGGCCGAAGCCCAGCTGGGACCACCGGATCGCCACCGTCCCGAAGCCGATCCGGGCCAGGTTGCGGATCGCGTGCACCGCGACCTGGGGGTCCTGGGCGCAGGCCTGGACGCACAGGTCTCCCCCGGTACGCCGCCCCACGAGCTGGTCGCCCGGGAAGTGCGGCAGGTCCTGGAGGGATGCGGGCTGCCGGTCCGCCAGCCCGAACCGGTCGGTGCCGCCGGCGTCGCGGAACAGCCCGGGCCCGAAGCCGAAGGTGAGCGTCAGCCCGCTGGCCGGGAGTCCGATCGCCTCGCCGGTGTCGTCCGGCGGCAGGTCGGCCGCGCCCTCGACGGGGCCGACCGGGCCGGCCGGTCCACCGCCGGTCATCCGCTCCGCGGCCGCGGTCCACAGCTGCAGCAGCGCGACCAGCTCGTCGCGGGAGTCGGTGGTGACGTCGAACGCCGCGAAGTGCAGCCGGTCCTGGGCCGGCGTCACGATCCCGGCCTGGTGCTCCCCGCGGAACGGATAGCGCTCCTCCCCGGCCCCCGCGGCCCCGGTCGCGGGGTCCTCGACGCGCCCGAGGCCGTACGCCCCGGCCAGCCCGACCGCAGCCGCGCCGCCGCCGAGCAGGCCGCGTCGGGAGACCCCCCGCACCACGCGCGCCGCCCTAGGCCAGCACGGCCGCGGTCAGGCGCGACAGCGGCTCGGAGAGGGCGTTCACGGCGTCGGCGAGCTGCTTGACCTCACCGGCGGGGACCTCGTCGTAGCCGACGAAGCCGTCCCCGCGTCGCTGCTCGTCGAGCAGGTCCTGCAGGTCGGTGAACCGCAGGTCGAGCTGGGCCGCGAGCTCGGGGTCCTTCTCCTGCAGCAGCGGCTCGACGCCCTCGAAGCCCACCCGGGCGCCGTCGACGTTGGCCTGGAAGTCGTAGAGGTCGGTGCGCGACCAGTACTCCTCCTCGCCGGTGACCTTGCCGGTCGCGACCTCCTCGAGCAGCCCGCGGGAGCCGTTCGCGATCTGGTCGACGGTGAACTCCATCTCCCCGAGGCGGGAGTCCAGGGTCTCGGTGTCGTCCATCAGCTTGCCGGCGTAGCGCGCGCGCTCGGCCTCGGTGAGCGGCGTGTAGCCCTGCGCGCGCTGCGGCCACAGGTCCTTCTCGAGCAGGTGCCAGCCCGTCCAGGCCTGACCGGGCTCGAGGTCGGCCTCGCGGGCGTCCATCTGCGGGTCGAGGTCGCCGAAGGACTCCGCGACCGTCTCGATCCGCTCCCAGTGCGTCCGGGCCTCGGGGTAGATCTCCCGGGCGCGGTCGTCGTCGCCGCTCGTGTACGCCGCCACGAACGCCTCGGTGCCCACGACGAGCTGGTCGGACTGGTCCTGGACGTAGGCCTGGTAGCTGGTCTCGGCGGTGTCCACGAGCTGCTGCTCGTCGGCCGACACCACCACCTCCTCGTCGGAGGGCGTGACGGTGAAGGCCGAGCGGATGCCCTCCCCGACCATGCCGGGCTTGCAGACGGTGACGTACTCCCCGGCGGGGGCGTCGACGACGAGCTGGCGCGACAGGTTCGGACCGACGTTCTCGACCTCGGCGACGATCCGCAGGCCGTCCTCGGCGAGGAGGTAGAACTCGGTGACCTCGTCGCCGGCGTTGGTGACGTCGAAGGTCAGGGTGCCGGCCGGGGCCTCCTCGGCGGAGACCTCGCAGGCGTCCGAGGTCGACGACACGCTGAGCGCCCGTCCCTCGCCCCCGGCGGCGTCACCGGCCGGCGCGTTCTCGGTGCAGGCGCTCAGCCCGCCGCCGAGGGCCAGCGCGGCGAGGGTGGCGGTGAGCGGGCGCAGGTGCGTCATGGGGCGGGTTCCTTCGGGAGGCGGGAGAGGGTCAGGAGGCCGAGGCGGCGGGCGCGGCGGGGACGGGCTCCCTTGCGGGCGGCCCGCCGGCGTCGCGGCGTCGCACCAAGCGCAGGAAGAGCGTCATCGTCGGGACGAGGTAGAGCACCCAGGCGACGGCCTCGAGCACGGTGGTGGCCGGGGAGAAGTTGAAGACGCCCTTGAGCACCACGGCGTACCAGGCGCCGGGCTCGATCACCTCGGAGACGTCGAAGGCGAGGGTGTTCAGGCCCGGCAGCACGCCGGCCTCCTGCAGGTCGTGGATGCCGTAGGACAGCACCCCGGCCGCGACGACGACCAGGAAGGCGCCGGTCCACGTGAAGAACACCGACAGGTTGATGGTCACCGCGCCGCGGTAGAGCAGCCAGCCGACCACGACCGCGGTGAGGATGCCGAGCCCGGCGCCGAGCAGCGGCTGCCAGGTGGGCGCGGGCGCGCCGACGACGGCCGCGTCCGTGCCGGCCTGGGTGGCCGCCCACAGGAACAGCGCCGTCTCCAGGCCCTCGCGCCCCACGGCCAGGACCGCGACCACCACCAGGGACCACGGACGGCCCTCGGCGGCCGCGTCGACGCGGCCGCGCAGCTGACCGCTCAGGCCCCGGGCGGCGCCGGCCATCCAGAAGACCATCCAGGTCACGAAGCAGACGGCGACGATCGACAGGCTGCCGCCGATCAGCTCCTGGGCCCGGAAGGTCAGCCCGCGCGGGCCGTAGGTCAGCAGCGCGCCGAAGGCGAGGCTGACCGCCACCGCGAGCGCGACGCCGGCCCAGATGGGGCGGAGCAGGTGGCGGCGGTCGGTCTTGACCAGGTAGGCGACCAGGATGCTCACGATGAGCACGGCCTCGAGCCCCTCGCGGAGCCCGATCAGGTAGTTCGCGAGCACGGCGGCGCCTCCTGGCAACTTAGGTGAGGCTCACCTTAGATGAGAGTCCTCTCATCTGCACCTGCGACCTGGGTCACACTCAGATCGCACAACCCTCGGGCCCGCAGGCCGCTCCGTCGGCCCCACCCTCGGCCGCCCCGCCGACCGTCGTGAGCAGCGGAGCGGGCTCGGGGTGGGCGTCGGCCCAGGCCCGCTCGAGGGTCTGGCTGAACACCTCGACCGGCTGCGCGCCGGAGACGCCGTACCGGCCGTCGACCACCGTGAAGGGCACCCCGGAGATGCCGTACGCCGCGCCCTGCTCGACGTCCGCCTGCACGCCGTCGGCGTGGGCACCGCTGCCGAGCACCTCGCGGGCCACCGCCTCGTCCATGCCCGACTCCCCCGCCATCGTGACCAGCTCGTCGTGGTCGGCGACGTTGCGGGCCTCGATCATGTAGGCGGCCATCAGCCGCTCCTTGAGGTCGGCCTGCACCGCGGGCGAGACCTCGAGGGCGGCGTGCAGCAGCCGGTGGGCGTCCAGCGTGCCGACCCGCTGCGCGTCGCCGAGGCGGTAGAGCAGCCCCTCCTCGGCCGCGACGGCCTCCATCTGGTCGATCAGCCTGCGCCCGTTCTCGGCTCCGCCGCCGTACTTGCCACCGAGGTGCTCGGCCAGCGAGTCCGTCGGCGTGGTGGGCGCGCCCGGCTCGAGCTGGAAGGAGCGGAACACCACCTCGGGTGCCTCCGGTCCTCCGGGGGCGGCGGACGGGTGCTCCTGGCCCAGGGCGACCAGCGCCTTCTCCAGCCGGCGCTTGCCGACGTAGCACCAGGGGCAGACGACGTCGGACCAGATCTCGATACGCATGCCGGCACAACGCAGGAGCCCGCCGCCGGTGTTCCCGGCGACGGGCTCGAGGTGCTGCGGGCGGTGACCGACGGTCGTACGACCGGGGCCACCGTGGGGGCTCAGCGCGCCGAGCTGCCCTCGACGTAGTCCGAGTCGTGGCTCTTGACCCACGCCATGAGCTTGCGCAGCTCCTTGCCGGTGGACTCGATCGGGTGCGCGGCGCCCTTCTCGCGGAGCGCGGTGAACTCCGGCGAGCCGGCGTCCTGGTCGTCGATGAAGCGCTGGGCGAAGGAGCCGTTGGTGATGTCCTCCAGCACCGCCTTCATGTTCTCCTTGACGCTCGGGTCGATGACGCGGGGCCCGGAGACGTAGTCGCCGTACTCGGCGGTGTCGGAGATCGACCAGCGCTGCTTGGCGATGCCGCCCTCATACATCAGGTCGACGATCAGCTTCAGCTCGTGCAGGCACTCGAAGTAGGCGACCTCGGGCTGGTAGCCGGCCTCGATCAGGGTCTCGAAGCCGTACATGACCAGCTGGCTGGCGCCGCCGCAGAGCACGGCCTGCTCGCCGAAGAGGTCGGTCTCGGTCTCCTCGGTGAAGGTCGTCCGGATGCCGCCGGCTCGCAGGCCGCCGATGGCCTTGGCGTAGGCCAGGGCGAGGGGCCAGGCGTCGCCGGACTCGTCCTTCTCGACGGCGACGAGCACGGGGACGCCGCGCCCGTCGACGTACTCGCGACGCACGAGGTGGCCGGGGCCCTTGGGCGCGACCATGAAGACGTCGACGCCGGCCGGCGGGGTGATGTAGCCGAAGCGGATGTTGAACCCGTGGCCGAAGACCAGGGTGTCGCCCTCGGCGAGCTGGGGCTCGATCTCCTCGGCGTAGAGCTTCCGCTGGTGCTGGTCGGGAGCGAGGATGACGATGACGTCGGCCTCCTCCGCGGCCTCGGCCGGGGTCAGCACACGGAGGCCCTCGGCCTCCGCCTTGGCGCGGCTCTTCGAGCCCGGCTGCAGGCCGATGCGGACGTCGACGCCCGAGTCGCGCAGCGAGAGCGCGTGCGCGTGGCCCTGGCTGCCGTAGCCGATCACCGCCACGTTCTTGCCCTGGATCAGGGACAGGTCGGCGTCGTCGTCGTAGAACATCTCAGCCACAGGTGGGCCTCTCCTTCGATGGGTGGGTACGTCGGGTGGTGCGTGCGGGAGGGCTCAGACGGCCCGGGTCGGCGCGACGGGGCGCAGCGAGCGCTCCGAGATCGAGCGCTGGCCGCGACCGATCGCGACCATGCCCGACTGGACCAGCTCGCGGACCCCGAAGGGCTCGACCACGCGCAGGAAGTCGCCGAGCTTGTCGCGGTTGCCGACGATCTGGACCGTCAGCGCCTCGCTGGCCACGTCGATGACCTTGGCGCGGAACAGCTGCACGGTGTCGAGCACCTGGCCGCGGGTCTCGGGCGTGGCGGCGATCTTGACCAGCATCAGCTCGCGCGTCACCGAGGTGTCGCGGTCGAGCTCGACGATCTTGATCACCTCGACCAGCTTGTTCAGCTGCTTGGTGACCTGCTCGAGCGGCGTGGACTCCACGTTGACCACGATGGTCATCCGGGAGACGTCGACGTGCTCGGTCGGGCCGACCGCCAGGGACTCGATGTTGAAGCCGCGGCGGCTGAACAGCCCGGCGATGCGCGCCAGGACACCGGGCTTGTCCTCCACGAGGACGCTCAACGTGTGCATGCTCATGTCAGCTCGTCCTCGTCGAACTCGGGGGCCAGGTCGCGCGCGTGCTTGATGTCGTCGTTCGAGGTGCCGGCGGCGACCATCGGCCACACCATGGCGTCGCGGAAGACCCGGAAGTCGACCACGACGGGCATGTCGTTGATGCCCATCGCCTTCTCGATCGTGGCGTCCACGTCCTCGGGACGCTCGCAGGCCAGGCCGACGCAGCCGTACGCCTCCGCGAGCTTCACGAAGTCGGGGACCCGCTTGGAGTGCAGGTCGGTGTTGGAGTAGCGCTCCTCGTAGAAGAGGGTCTGCCACTGCCGCACCATGCCCAGCGACTCGTTGTTGATGATCGCGACCTTGATCGGGATGTCGTTGATCGCGCAGGTGGCCAGCTCCTGGTTGGTCATCTGGAAGCAGCCGTCGCCGTCGATGGCCCACACGGTGCTGTCCGGGCAGGCGACCTTGGCGCCCATCGCGGCCGGCACGGAGTAGCCCATCGTGCCGAGGCCGCCGGAGTTGAGCCAGGTGCGCGGCTTCTCGTACTTCACGAAGTGCGCGGCCCACATCTGGTGCTGCCCGACGCCGGAGGTGTAGATGGTGTCGGGGCCGGCGATCGCGCCGAGGCGCTCGATGACGTACTGCGGGGAGAGCGCACCGTCGGCGGGGACGTCGTAGCCCAGCGGGTACGTCTTCTTGACCCCGGCCAGGAAGTCGACCCAGCCCTCGTAGTCGCCGGTGGTGCCCTGGTCCGCCTCGGCCTGCAGCAGGACGATGAGGTCGGCGAGGACCTCGCGGACGTCACCCACGATCGGCACGTCGGCGTGGCGGTTCTTGCCGATCTCGGCCGGGTCGATGTCGGCGTGGATGACCTTGGCGCCGGGCGCGAAGGAGTCGAGGTTGCCGGTCACGCGGTCGTCGAAGCGGGCGCCGAGGGTGATCAGCAGGTCGGCCTTCTGCAGGCCGGCCACCGCCGCCACGGTCCCGTGCATCCCGGGCATCCCGAGGTGCTGCGGGTGGGAGTCGGGGAAGGCACCCAGCGCCATCAGCGTCGTCACGACCGGTATGCCGGTCATCTCGGCCAGGCGCAGCAGCTCGGCCGAGGCGTTGGAGCGGATGGTGCCGCCGCCGACGTAGAGCACCGGCTTGCGCGACTCGAGGATCAGCCGGGCGGCCTCCCGGACCTGCTTGGCGTGCGGCCTGGTCACCGGGCGGTAGCCGGGCAGGCCGAGGTCGGTGGGCCAGGTGAAGGTGGTCTGCGCGGTCAGCGCGGACTTCGCCACGTCGACCAGGACCGGCCCGGGACGGCCGGTGGAGGCGATGTGGAAGGCCTGGGCCACGGCGCGCGGGATCTCGGCGGGGTCGGTGACCAGGAAGTTGTGCTTGGTGATCGGCATCGTGATGCCGCGGATGTCGGCTTCCTGGAACGCGTCGGTCCCGATCATCGAGGCGCCCACCTGGCCGGTGATCGCGACCAGGGGCACGGAGTCCATGTGCGCGTCGGCCAGCGGGGTGACCAGGTTCGTCGCGCCGGGTCCGGAGGTCGCCATGCAGACGCCCACCCGGCCGCTCGCGGCGGCGTACCCCTGCGCGGCGTGGCCGGCGCCCTGCTCGTGGCGGACGAGGATGTGGCGCATCGAGGAGTCCATCATCGGGTCGTACGCCGGGAGGATCGCGCCGCCCGGGATCCCGAACACGTGCTCGGTGCCCGCCGCCTCGAGCGAGCGGATCAGGCTCTGCGCGCCGGTGATCGTGCCCGACGTCGTCGTCGTGCTCTGCTGGGTCATGTCTGGTCCGTTCTCGGGGCTGGTCCTGGCAACAAAAAACCCCTCGGTTGCCCGGGCAACGAGGGGTGACGCGCTGGCGGTGTGACTAGCCGACGCGTCGAGGACGTACGAGGAGGTGGCGCATGTCGCCACCGTAGCCCGGTGCCCCTGGCCGCGTCAGCAGCCTACGCGCGACCGGCCACATGGTGAGACAAGGGTCCCACCACGTGGACGCCTGGGTGCGGTCCCGGTGCGGTCCCGGTGCGGTTCCGGTGCGGTCAGGGCGTGGGGGCGCCGATGCCCTTGCGCCACGCCGAGAACGACTGCACCGCCGCCGGACGCGGACGAGCCAGCCAGGGCCAGGGGTGGGCCTCGACGACGTCGACACGGGCGGCGTGGCGGGCCCAGCCGGGGACCGGCGCCCAGGTCGCCGCCAGCGGGCGAGGACCGAGCTCCTCGGGGACCGCACCCCGGCGGACCTCGAGGTCGCGTCCGACGGCCAGCTCACCGAGGGTCTCGGCGAGCAAGACCAGCCGCTTGCCGGAGAGCGTCAGGCGGCGCAGCAGCGGCTCGTCGAAGACGAAGACGGCCGGCCGGGCGGGGTCCGCGGCGAGCGCCGGGTCGCCCTCGCCGAGGGACTCGGCGGTCAGCCAGACCCGCTCTCCCCCGTCGCCCTCGACCGTCGCGGGGCCGGCCGGGATCTCGCCGCGGGACAGGTCGGGGCCGTCGACGGCGGGACCGCGGTCGGCGTCCGGCCAGGACTGCACGGGGCAGGCGTGGGAGAGCGCGCAGGAGCCGCACAGGGCCGGCGCCCGCTTCTCCACCTGCCAGCGGCTGAACCCGTACGGCTTGCCGCTGCCGGTGCCGGTGGTCCACTGCCAGCCGAGCCGGTTGGCCGCCCGCGAGCCGTCGAGCAGGTGCACGAACATCTCCTGCTCGCCGTCGCGCCAGTCGGCACCGGCGCGCACCGCCCACTGCGAGGCCAGCCACATCCGGGTCTGGTTGACCAGCCACCCGTCGTCGTGGAGCTCGCCGACGACCGCGTCCATGCACCTCATCTGCACCGGCCAGGGGTCCGCCACGCTGATCGGACCGGCCGCGGCGGCACCGGGCGCGGAGCGGGGCTGGTCGTGGCGCAGGGAGGCGCCGAGGTCGGTGCCGACCCGGGCGTAGAGGTGCCGGGCGTACTCCTGCCAGAGCAGCTCGTCGCGGTACTTGCGGCGGTCCCGGGCCGGTGCGGCACCGGCGGCGTCCCAGACCTCGCGCAGCTGCAGGAGGCCGTGCCGGATGTAGGGCGACATCCGGCTCGCGCCACGCCGGGACTCCGGCAGCACGGTGCTGCGGCGGGAGGCGTACCCGGTGACGTCGAGCGTGGCCAGCGCGGTGTCGGCCGCGGACTGCCCGCCGCTCAGCCCGCCGGCGGCGATCCCGTCGGGCCCCTCCAGGGCGAGGTCACCGAGGTGCTCGGCGACCCAGGAGACGACGTCGTGCTGCTCGGCGCCGTCGGCGACCGACGGCGGAGGGGGCAGGATCACGCGTCAGCCACGCCCCACCCAGGTGGTCACGCAGGCCTTGTTGCCCTGCGCGTCGGCCAGCACGGTGAAGCGCGGGGCCATCGCGTCGTCCACGAGGGTGCCGCCGGCGTCGAGCGCGGCCTTGATCCGACGCTCGGCGTCCTCGGGGGGCAGCCGCAGGTCGAGGTGGAAGCGCTGCACGGGCGACGCGGCCGCCTGGCGGTCGGCCTCGGTCACCGGCTCGTCGGTGACCTGGAACCACAGCGTGGGCCCGCGACCGTCGGGGTCGACCACGGCGTCGTCGTCCTCCGGGGTGTCGTAGGCGAGCAGGGCCGCCCAGAAGGGGCGGACCGCGTCCAGGTCGCGGGTGTCGAGCGCGATCTCGAGCACCTGGAGCTTCTCGGTGGCCGCGCGGGCGCCGAGCCGGCCAGCGTGGTCGCTGATCGTGCGGGCCAGGTCGACGTCACGGCTGGTGACCCCGCCGACGTCGTGGCTGCTGAGGTGGACCTCGACGAAGCCGTAGCGCAGGTCGACGTCGGGGTGGTGGTCTGCCTTCTCGGCCGCCTTGCCGATGTGGTCGACCAGGGTCAGGCCGGTGGCGAAGTCGCCGGTCTCGAACCGGGCGTGGAGCTGGTCGAACATGACGCGCCAGTCGTCGAGCAGGGCCGCCTCGACACCGTGGCCGCCCAGGACGACCTTCGGGTCCGGCTCCTCCACCGTCGCGGTGCCCTTCTCGTGGGCGTCGCGGCCGTCGGGGGCGTGCACCTCCTGCGGCTCCTCGGGGGTCTCGTCCTGCCCGTCCTGCGTGTCGTCGCGGTCCTGGTCGGCCTGGTCGACCTGGTCGTCCTGCTGCTTCTCGTCGCTCATCGCCTCACCCTGTCCCGCGCGGACCTCGCAGGGACAGCCCTGTGGGGGTGGGATCGCCTCGTCACGGCAGCACCGAGGCGCCGATCGGGCCCGGGTTGAACGCGACCTCCCAGCGGATGCCGGCCGGGTCGGCGAAGTAGCCGGTGTAGCCGCCCCACTCCCGCGAGGCGCCCTGACCGACCTCGCTCGCGCCGGCCACCCGGGCGTCCTGGAGCACCAGGTCGACCTCGCTGCGCGAGGCGACGTTGTGGGCCAGGGTCACCGGTACCAGGCCCGGCCCGGTGCGTACGGCCCCGACCTCGCTCTCGAAGGAGGCCTGCTCCCACAGCGACAGCACGACCCGGTCGGCCACCCTGATCATGATCACGTCGCCCACCTCGACGTCGGCGTGCCAGCCGAGCCCGTCGACGTAGAAGGCCCGCGCTGCGGCGAGGTCGGGCACGGCGAGGGTCACGAAGCTGAGGCGCTGGTCCATGACCCGAGGCTAGGGCGGCCCGCCGACACCTGACCACCGCGCCACGTCCCGACGAGGGTGTCCGGAACCGTCATCTCGACGCGCCGCGAGCGTCATCTCGGCTGTCCGCGAGCGTCATCTCGGCGGGGCGAGCTCCTCGGCGATCGCGTCCATCCCGGCGCGGACCTCGGCGAAGGAGGTCGACAGCGGCGACAGGCCCAGGCGCAGGCCGCCGGGGTCGCGGTAGTCGGGGACGACGTCGCGGGCCCACAGCCGCCGGGTGACCTCCTGCATCGCCGGGTGCCGCAGCGTCACGTGGCCGCCGCGCAGGTGCGCCTCGCGCGGGGAGGCCAGCTCGACGCCGTGCTCCCCCAGCTCGGCGTCGGCGAGCGCGACCACCATCCGGGTCAGCGCCTCGGACTTGGCTCGCACCGCCGTCATCCCGACCTCCTCGAGCAGGTCGAGCATGTCGGCGAGCGCGAGCATCCCGACCACGGGCGGGGTGCCCGACAGCATGCGGCGCACCCCGGCGGCCGGAGCCCAGTCGGGCCCCATCCGGAAGGGCTCGGCGTGGCCGATCCAGCCGCGCACCGGCTGGGTCAGGGCGTCGGGCCCCTCGAGGTGCCGGGCGGCGACGTAGACGAACGCCGGCGCACCGGGGCCGCCGTTGAGGTACTTGTAGGTGCAGCCCACGGCCAGGTCGGCGCCCCAGGCGTCGAGGGCCAGCGGGACCGACCCGACGGAGTGGGAGAGGTCCCAGAGCACCAGCGCGCCCGCCTCGTGGGCAAGGGCCGTCAGGGCGGGACCGTCGGCGATCCAGGCCGAGCGGTAGGCCACGTGGCTCAGCGCCACGAGCGCCGTGTCGGGACCCAGGACCGCGGCCAGCTGGTCCGCGGTGACGCCGGCCGCGGGGTCGACGTCGATCCACCGGACCCGCAGCCCGAGCTCGGCGGCCACGCCCGCGGCCAGGTACCGGTCGGTCGGGAAGTTGTCGCTGTCCATCACGATCTCGTGCCGCCCGGGCCGGGCGGCCACGGCCGCGCGCATCGCCTTGTAGAGCAGGACGGTGGTCGAGTCGCCGACCACCGTCTGGCCGGGGGCCGCGCCGAGGCAGGCGGCGCCGATCCGGTCGCCGAGCAGCGTCGGCAGCTCCATCCACTGCTCGTCCCAGCCACGGATGAGCCGTCCGCCCCACTCCTGGTCGACGAACGCCGCGAGCCGGGGGCCGGTCACCCGCAGCGGGCGACCGAGGGAGTTCCCGTCGAGGTAGACCAGCGGCTGCTCGGCGCCCACGAAACGGTCGCGACAGGCCGCGAGCGGGTCGGCGGCGTCGAGGGCGCGGGCGTCGGTCGGGTCGGACGGCGGGGTCGGCTCGGGCACGCGGCCGACCCTAGACGCGAGCGACGCCCCGCTCCTCGACGGGAGCGGGGCGTCGGTCCGAGCCGGTGGGTCTCAGTCCGTCGAGACCTGGTGGCGGAACTCGCCGCGCTCGGTGTGCATCGTCCAGAGGCGGTCGGCGAGGACCTCGGGGTCCTTCTCGCCACCGGGCTCGATCGCGCCGCCGATGATGAGCTGCCCGACGTGGATGCCCTCCTCCTTCAGCTCCTCGTGGAGCAGCTGGGCGTACGCCGCCTGCCCCGCGAAGGCGACCGAGGTGCCGGTCACGGCGCGGCCGGGCTTGACCGCCGAGCCGCCGTTGACGAACAGGATCGTGCCGCGGTTCTCGCCCAGGAAGCGCATCCCGGGGACGACCTCGTGCACGGCCGCGACGGGGCCGTAGATGGAGAACTGGATCGGGCCGACGAGGTCCCGCGGCATGGTCTCGAGGACGGGGCGCATGAACTTCTTGTCCGGCAGCGGGCTGTACTGCAGCACCTCGATCGGGCCGAGCTCCTTCGTGGCGTCGTCCAGGGCGCGACGCAGCGACGCGGGGTTGCGGACGTCGGCGGTGAAGCCCTGGGCCTGCACCCCGTCGCCGGCCAGCTCCGCGGCGAGCGCGTCGAGCCGGGCCTGGTTGCGGGAGATCAGCGCGACCGAGAAGCCCTCCCGGCCGAACCGACGTGCGACGGCGGCGCCGAGGCCGCTTCCTGCTCCGATGATGGCGAGTGTGGTCATGACAGCCCCAACCGGACCGGTCGCCGTCGTCTTCCGTCCCCCGGCGTGAGGAACGACTCCCCAACCCCGGAGGTCGAGGTAGTCCCTGACGAGATCGTCCTCGATCCTGGCGATCGGCGACGATTTCGTCAGGGACTATCCACCCTCAGCTGGTGACGGCCCCGACCGCGGCGGACTGCACGGTCTTGGCGTACTTGCCGAGCACGCCGCGGGTGTACTTCGGCGGGAGCGGCTCCCAGCCCTCGCGGCGCGAGGCCAGCTCGGCCTCGTCCACGTCGACGTCGAGCAGGCGTCGGGCGACGTCGAGGGTGATCGTGTCGCCGTCGCGCAGGAACGCGATCGGGCCGCCGTCGACGGCCTCGGGGGCGACGTGGCCGACGCACAGGCCGGTCGTCCCGCCGGAGAACCGGCCGTCGGTCAGCAGCAGGACGTCCTTGCCCAGGCCGGCGCCCTTGATCGCGGCGGTGATCGCCAGCATCTCGCGCATGCCGGGACCGCCCTTGGGGCCCTCGTAGCGGATCACGACGGCGTCGCCGGCGGTGATCTCGCCCGCGGTCAGCGCGTCCATCGCGGCGCGCTCGCCGTCGAAGACCCGTGCGGTGCCGGTGATGACGGACTCGTCGAAGCCGGCCGACTTCACCACGGCGCCCTCGGGGGCCAGCGAGCCCTTGAGGATGGTCAGCCCGCCGGTGGCGTGGATGGGCGAGCGGAGCTGGCGGATGATCGTGCCGTCGACCGGCGGCGGCGCGATGTCGGCGAGGTTCTCCGCGACGGTACGCCCGGTGCAGGTCAGCGCGTCCCCGTGCAGCAGGCCGGCCTCGAGCAGGGCCTTCATCACCATCGGGATGCCACCGACCCGGTCGAGGTCGACCCAGACGTACTTGCCGAAGGGCTTCATGTCGGCCAGGTGCGGGACCTTCTCGCCGATCCGGGTGAAGTCGTCCAGGGTCAGCTCGACCTCCGCCTCGTTGGCGATCGCGAGCAGGTGCAGCACGGCGTTGGTGGAGCCGCCGAGCGCCATCGCCACGGCGATCGCGTTCTCGAAGGCCTCCCGGGTCATGATCTGGCGCGCGGTGATGCCGTGGCGCAGCATCTCCACGACGGCCATCCCGGACTGGTGGGCGATCTTGTCGCGGCGGCGGTCGACGGCCGGCGGGGCGGCCGAGCCGGGCAGCGCCATGCCGAGGCCCTCGGCGACCGCGGCCATGGTGTTGGCGGTGTAGGCGCCGCCGCAGGCACCCTCACCGGGGCAGATCGCGCGCTCGACCTTGTCGACCTGCTCGCGGGTGATCTTGCCGGCCAGGCAGGCACCGACGGCCTCGAAGGCGTCGATGATCGTGACGTCCTCGCCGTCGACCTTGCCCGGCATGATCGTGCCGGCGTAGAGGAAGACGCTGGCCAGGTCGAGGCGGGCCGCGGCCATCAGCATCCCGGGCAGCGACTTGTCGCAGCCGGCCAGCAGCACCGAGCCGTCCAGGCGCTCGGCCATCATCACGGTCTCGACCGAGTCGGCGATGACCTCGCGGGAGACCAGCGAGAAGTGCATCCCCTCGTGGCCCATGGAGATGCCGTCGGAGACCGAGATGGTGCCGAACTCGAGCGGGAACCCGCCGGCGGCGTGCACGCCGTTCTTGACCGCCTTGGCCAGCCGGTCCAGCGACAGGTTGCAGGGGGTGATCTCGTTCCAGGACGAGGCGACGCCGATCTGCGGCTTGAGGAAGTCGTCGTCGTCCATGCCGACCGCGCGGAGCATGCCGCGGGCGGCGGCCTTCTCGAGGCCGTCGGTCACGTCGCGGCTGCGCGGCTTGATGTCCACACCGGGCTCGGCGCCCTGGGTGCCGGTGGTGGTGCTGCTCTCGGGGCCGTCGACCGTGGTGCTCATGGGGCGAGGCTACGACGCCCGCCGGCGTCCCGGCGCCGCAGGTCAGCCCGCGGTCACCGCGAGCAGCACGACCAGCTGCACGCCGTAGACCGCGGCACCCAGGCAGTCGCCGGTCTGCCCGCCGAGCCGGCGCACCAGGACGCGCCCCCACCACACGAGCAGCAGCGCCGACCCGATCGCGCCGAGCACGAGCCCGAGGGGGTCGAGCACGGCCAGCGGCACCGCGAACGGCACCGCGAGCAGCGCAGCAGCGGCCAGGGTCCGCCCGGACGCCCGGCCGCCGACGTCCTTGGACAGTCCGGCGGGACGGTCCGCCGGCGGCACCAGCCGCATCACCGTCACCGCGCCGAGGCGCCCGAGCGCGGCCGAGGCGACGACCCCGGCCACCACCAGGCCGGCGCCGGCCGTGGCCGCCAGCGTGGTCAGCAGCGCGACCCGCAGGCCGACGGCGAGCACCAGCCCGAGCGCGCCGTACGAGCCGATCCGGCTGTCCTTCATGATCTCGAGGGTCCGCTCGCGGGTCGTCCCGCCACCGAGCGCGTCGCAGGTGTCGGCGACCGCGTCCTCGTGGAACGCCCCGGTCAGGCGCGCCTCCACCACCAGCGCCAGCAGCACCGCCACCCACGCCGGCCACCAGGCGCCCGCGCCGAGCACGACCGCGGCGGTGACCAGACCGACCAGTCCACCGACCACCGGGAACCACACCAGGCTGCGGCCGAGGCCGGTCCGGACCTGCTCGGCGGTGAGCGCGGCGGTGCCCGGCACCGGCACCCGGGTCAGGAACTGCACCGCGAGCAGCGGGGGCGCCCAGGACGGCGGGGAGTCGTTCACGGCGCCAGTCTCCCCCGCCGGGCGGCGGCCGCGCCGACCCCCATGACACGTCCCACACCACCGCGCGGGCCCGGAGGACGCTCCCTGCCCATACCCTTGGATCGTGCCAATCCACCTCGCGCAGTCCTGGTCGGCCCACGAGGCCGTCCTCTTCGACCTCGACGGCGTGGTCACACCGACCGCCGAGGTCCACATGCGCGCCTGGTCGCACATGTTCAACGCCTGGCTGGACGGCCTCCGCGAGGCCGGCGCCGCCCCCGCCGCCGACCTCTCGGCGTACACCGACGCCGACTACTTCGCCCACGTCGACGGCAAGCCGCGCTACGACGGCGTCCGCGACCTCGTGGCCGCACGCGGGATCGAGCTGCCCGAGGGCGACCCGTCCGACGAGCCCTCCGCCGAGACCGTCTGCGGGCTGGGCAACCGCAAGAACGACTCCTTCAACGAGGTGCTCGAGCGCGACGGCGTCACCGCCTACCCCGGCTCGGTCGCCCTGCTCGACCACCTCCGCGACCTCGGGCTGCCGCTCGCGGTCGTGTCGTCCTCGGGCAACGCCCCAGCCGTGCTGGAGGCCGCCGGTCTGCTCGACCGGTTCGCCTTCGTCATGTCCGGCGTGGTGGCCACCGAGCGCGGCCTGCCCGGCAAGCCCGCCCCCGACACGTTCCTGGCCGCCGCCGTGGAGCTCGGCGCGTCCGCCGCCGGCTGCGTCGTCCTGGAGGACGCCGTGTCGGGCGTGAGGGCCGGTGCCGCCGGCGGCTTCGCCGACGTGGTCGGGGTCGACCGCGGCGTGGGGGCCGACGCGCTGACCGCCGCCGGCGCGACGCTGGTCGTCACCGACCTCGCCGAGCTGGTGCCCGCCGACGCCACCGAGGCGGGCGCCTCGTGATCGCCCACGACGCCACCAGCGACCCGCTGGACCGCGGCCGCTTCCCCGCCGACCCCTGGCGCCTGGTCGAGACCTCGCACTCGGCGGCCGACCTCGGCGTCACCGAGACCCTGTTCACCACCGCCAACGGCTACCTCGGCCTACGCGGCAACCCCGAGGAGGGCCGCGACGCCTACGCGCACGGCACCTTCGTCAACGGCTTCCACGAGACCTGGCCGATCCGCCACGCCGAGGCCGCGTTCGGCTTCGCGCGCACCGGGCAGACGCTGGTCAACGCCCCCGACGCCAAGGTCCTCAAGATCTACGTCGACGACGAGCCGCTGATCCTCGGCACCGCCGACCTCGAGCACTACGAGCGCACGCTGGACTTCCGCGACGGCGTGCTGCGCCGCAGCCTGGTCTGGCGCACGCCGTCGGGCAAGCGGGTCCGGGTCGAGTCGAGCCGGATGGTCTCCATGGTCGAGCGGCACCTCGTCGTGATGCGCCTCGAGGTCACCATGCTCGAGGGCGACGCCCCGATCGTGATCTCCTCGCAGCTGCTGAACCGCCAGGACGGCAAGGACGAGTACCACGTCCCGGACGCCGCGATGGGCGAGGGCGTCGACCCCCGCAAGGCCAGCGCCTTCGAGGACCGGGTCCTGCTCCCCCGGACGGCCTCGGCCACCCCGGAGCGGATGGTGCTGGGCTACCGCACCGCCCACTCGGAGATGACCGTCTGCGTCGCCGCCGACCACGTCTTCGACTGCCAGGACGTCCACGAGGTCCGGGCCTCCCACGAGGACGACCTCGCCAAGGTCGTCTTCCGGGTCGAGGCCCGCGAGGGCCACCCGATCCGGCTCGACAAGCACACCAGCTACCACACCTCCCGCGGGGTGCCGGTCCGCGAGCTCGCCGACCGCTGCGACCGCACCCTGGACCGCGCGGCCGGCCACGGCGTCGAGCACTACCACCGGGTGCAGCACGACTGGTTCGACCGGTTCTGGGAGAACACCGACGTCGTGCTCGACGAGGGCGCCCCCGACGCCGCGTCGGTGCAGCAGGCGATCCGCTACAACCTGTTCTCGCTGGCCCAGGCCAGCGCCCGGGCCGACCAGCAGGGCGTCCCGGCCAAGGGCGTCAGCGGCTCCGGCTACGAGGGTCACTACTTCTGGGACACCGAGGTCTACGTCGCCCCGTTCCTGACCTACACCCAGCCCGACCTCGCCCGGAACACGCTGCACTTCCGGGCCCGGATGCTTCCGGCGGCCAAGGCCCGGGCCGGCGAGCTGGCCCAGACCGGGGCGCTGTTCCCCTGGCGCACCATCAACGGCGAGGAGGCCTCGGCCTACTACGCCGCCGGCACCGCGCAGGTCCACATCGACGCCGACGTGGCCTACGCCCTGTCGAAGTACGTCGACGCGACCGGCGACGTCGGCTTCCTGCTCCGCGACGGCATCGACATCCTCGTCGAGACGGCCCGCTTCTGGGCCGACCTCGGCTTCTGGCGCAGCAACGGCTCCGACACCTTCCACATCCACGGCGTCACCGGGCCCGACGAGTACACGACGGTGGTCAACAACAACCTCTTCACCAACGTCATGGCGCGCTACAACCTCGAGCGCGCCGCGTGCGCGGTCGACCTGGTCCGCGACACCGACCCCGCGTCGTACGACCGGATGCGCCACCGCCTCGGGTTCGACCCGGCGGAGGCCGAGGAGTGGCGCCGGTGCGCCGAGGGGATGACGATCCCCTTCGACGAGGGCATGGGCATCCACCAGCAGGACGACCACTTCCTCGACCGCGAGGTGTGGGACCTGTCCCGCACCCCGGCCGAGAACCGGCCGCTGCTGCTGCACTACCACCCGTTGGTCATCTACCGCTTCCAGGTGCTCAAGCAGGCCGACGTGGTGCTCGCGCTGTTCCTGCAGGGCGACCGGTTCACCGCGGAGGAGAAGCGCGCCGACTTCGAGTACTACGACCCGATCACCACCGGCGACTCGACGCTGTCGGCGGTCGTGCAGTCGGTGATGGCCGCCGAGGTCGGCTACCACGAGGTCGCGCTGTCGTACTTCTGGAAGGCGCTCTTCGTCGATCTCGACAACCTCCACGGCAACACCGTCGACGGCCTCCACGTCGCCTCCTGCGGCGGCGTCTGGAGCGCGCTCGTCTTCGGCTTCGCCGGGATGCGCGACCACGGCGGCGTGATCAGCTTCGACCCGCGCCTGCCCGAGGAGTGGCCCTCCCTGACCTTCCCGCTGCGCTGGCGCGGAGCCCGGCTCCAGGTGCAGGTCACCGGCGACCACCTCGCCGTCGAGGTCCTCCAGGCCGGCGCCGAGGACGAGGTCGCCCTCTGGGTCCGCGGCACCCGGTACGCCGTGTCCGCGGACCGTCCGCTGCACGTCGACCTCGACGGCCACGGCCTGCGGATCGACGGCGAGCTCGGCGACACGCCCCTGATCGGCGGTCGCCGCGCCGACGGCACCCGGATCACCGCCGGGGTCCCCGAGCCCAGCCTGCCGGGCGCCGAGCGGGACGGCTCCGGCCCGGACGGCATCGGCCCCGCGCCCGGGTCACCGACGGCGCCGCCGGTGGGCCCGCACGTGGCGACGACCTAGGCCCGAGGGACCCGGGCGGCGCGCACCACGAGCACGTCGGGCAGGTCCGAGACCAGCGTGCTCCACGACCCGCCCCCGTCGACGGAGGCCCAGACCGACCCGGCGCGCGTGCCGACGTACAGCCCGGCCTGGTCGTGGTCGTCGGTACACATCGCGTCCCGCATCACCCCGACGTAGGCCCGCTCCGGCAGACCCCGGCCGAGCCCCTCCCAGGTCTCGCCGGCGTCCCGCGAACGCCAGACCAGCGGACGCCCCTCGGGGGCGTACCTGCCGATGCCGCCCTCGCCCCCACCGAGCGGGAAGACGAAGATCGTGTCCGGCTCGTGGGGGTGGACCACCACCGGGAACCCGAAGTCGGTCGGCAGGCCCGCGGCGATCGAGGTCCAGCTCGCGCCGCCGTCGTCGGAGCGGTAGACACCGCCGTGGTTCTGCAGGAACACCCGGTCGGGGCGGTCGGGGTGCCGCGCGACCTTGTGCACGCACTGGCCGTACGCCGGGTACTGCTGCCCCTCGGGCAGGAACTCCGCGCGGACGCCCTGGTTCGACGGCGCCCACGACGCACCGTCGTCCTCGGTGCGGTAGACGCCGCCGGTCGAGATCGCCGCCATCAGCGACGTGGGGTCGTCGGGGTGGGGCAGCAGCGTGTGGAAGGCCTGCCCGCCGAACCCCGCTCCCCACGACGGCCGGTGCGGGTGGTCCCACAGTCCCCGCTCGAGCGCGAAGCTCTCACCGCCGTCGGTCGAGCGGAAGACCGCACCGGGCTCGGTGCCGGCCCAGACCACGCCGGGGGCGCTGCCGGCCGCGAGCTGCCAGACCCGCTCGACGCTGGCGTCCACGTCGTCGGGGAACCGCACCGCTCCGCCCGGCGTCTCCGCCCAGGTCGCGCCGAGGTCGTCGGAGCGCCGGACCTGGGGACCGACCCAGCTCGACGAGGCCCCGACCAGCAGCCGTGGCCGCTCACCGCGGGTGTCGACCAGGCAGGAGTAGACCTCCTCCATGTCGTGGTGGGGCCCGGTGAGGTCCCAGTCGCGTCGGGCGGCGTCGGAGCGCCCGATCCACAACCCCTTGCGCGTGCCCACCAGCAGCACCGTCTCCATGTCGGTTTCCCTGTCGGTTCCCAAGTCGGATCCCGTGTCGGACTCCACGTCGGTCATCTGGCCCTCCTGCGTCGGTCGTGTCCCCTGATGCCTAGCCTGACCCGGTGACACCCCGATCCTCACCGGTCTGGCTGGTGCTGGTCGGGATCGTCTCGGTCCAGCTCGGCGCGGGCTTCGCCAAGCTGCTCTTCGACGAGGTCGACCCGACGATGCTCGTCTGGCTGCGGCTGGCCACCAGCGCCCTGGTCTTCGCGGTCCTCGCGCGCCCGCTGCTCCGCGGCCACAGCCGCGACGACTGGCTGGTCGTGATCGCCTTCGGTGCGTGCCTGGGGCTGATGAACTGGGCGATCTACCAGTCCTTCGCGCGGATCCCGCTCGGGATCGCGGTCACCATCGAGTTCGTCGGCCCCCTGACGCTGGCCCTGCTGTCCTCGCGCCGTGGGCGCGACCTGGCCTGGGTGGGGCTGGCGGCCCTCGGCGTGGCGGCCCTCGGCCTGGAGCGTGCCGACCTCGACCCCGTAGGAGTGACCTACGCCCTGCTCGCCGGGGCGGCCTGGGCCGGCTACATCCTGCTCTCGGCGCGGACCGGGCAGCGCTGGGCCGGCATCAGCGGGCTGACCGTGGCCAGCGTGGTCGCCGCCGGCGTGCTGCTGCCCGCCGCCCTGGTCGCCGACGCCGACGCGCTGACGTCGCCGCGCGTACTGCTGATCGGGCTCGCCGTCGGACTGCTGAGCTCGGTGGTCCCGTACTCCTGCGAGCTGGTCGCGCTGCGCACCCTGCCCGCGGCCACCTTCGGGGTCCTGATGAGCCTGGAGCCCGCGGCGGCCGCCCTGGTCGGGATCGCGGTGGTGGGCGAGGAGCTCGCCGCGCTGCAGTGGGTGGCGGTGGGCTGCGTGGTCGTGGCCAGCGCCGGCGCCACCCGCGCCGGCGCCCGGCTCGGCGGCCCGGTCCCCGACTGAGTCCGGCGGCCGCGCCGCAGCCCCGGGGACGGCCCGCGTTCACGGGAACGTCATACCGCAGGCATGGCCCGTGACGGGTCGGGCGCCGTAGGCTCGACCCGTCGGCCAGACCCGTCGTCACCGCCACCTCTCCACCCGTTCGGAGCGTCCGATGCTGATCCCCACCAGGCTGGTGACCCGGCCCGCGGCCCTGGCTGCGACCCGGGTGCGTACCTGGTCGGTCGGCTCCCAGCAACGGGCCCGGCGCAACGCGATGGTGGCCGCAACGGACTGCGCCCAGCGTCGCGCCGAGCGCGAGGACGTCGAGGACTTCCTGGCCCGCCGGGCCGGTCGCCGCGTCGAGGAGGCGCTTCCGCCCCCGACAGCCGACCGGGCAGCCGACCGGGCAGCCGACCGGGTCGCCGAGGGCTGACCGGACCCACTGTCAGGACACGCCCACCACGGCACCGTCCTCGGGCACACTGGGCGCATGCCGACCTCCGCAGCGCGGGCCGCGCTGGCTCCCACGATCGCCTACCGCGACGTCCTGTCCGACGACGGCACGATGCTGCGTGCCTGGACCAACGACCCCGAGGGACGCCTTGACGGCCCGACGGTGCTGCTCTGCAACGGGCTCGGCACCAACCCGCTGCACTGGCCGGCGCTGCTGCGCCGCGACTGCGGCGTGCGGGTCGTGTCGTGGAACCACCGCGGCGTCAGCGGCTCGGACCGCCCCCGCGACCCTCGCGCGGTGCGGATCGAGAACTTCGTCGAGGACGCCTTGTCGGTGATGGACCACTTCGACCTCGAGCGGCCGGTGGTGATGGGGTGGTCGATGGGCGTCAACACCGCCTTCGAGCTCGCCGTGCGCCACCCCGAGCGGGTGGCCGGCATCTTCGCGGTCGCCGGGGTCCCCGGGGACACCTTCGCCACGATGCTCGGCGCGCTGCACCTGCCCCACCCGGTCGCCCGTGCCGTCACCGTCACCCTCGCCCGCGGCCTGCGCCTGGGCGGCTGGGGCCTGAGCCCGGTCACCACCCGCTACCCGTTCGGCGCGCGCTCGCTCGAGGCGCTGACCAAGGTCGGGTTCATCGGCCGCGTGCCCGACCCCGAGCTGGCGGCGATGGCGATGGCCGAGATGCTCTCCACGCCCGTCGAGTGGTACATGCACCTCGCGCTGACCACGTCCCGCCACCCCCGCGTCCCGCTGAGCCGCGTCCAGGTCCCGGCGACGTTCGTGGCCGGCACGCACGACATCCTCGCCGGCTCCCGCGACATGGGGACCGCCGCACGTCGCATGCCCGGAGCCCGGTACGTCCGCCTGCGCGCCAGCCACTTCGTCCAGATGGAGCACCCGGACCGCGTCCACCAGCTGCTGCGCGAGCTGATCGACCGGGTCGACCGGGCGTGACCCGGGCCCGCCGTCGGCCGGCGACGGTCCTCGTCACCGCGCTGCTCGCCCTCACCGCGACCGCCTGCGGACAGGACGGCAACCAGACCTCCGTGACGCTGTCGCCGACCCCCGGCGGCTCCGAGGCGCCCGAGCCGATGGCCCCGTCGTCGGCGCCCGTCGAGGAGCCTCCCGCCTCCAGGCTCCCGGACGACCGGGACCAGACCGGCGGGGACGCCCCGCGGGTCGTCGAGACGGTCGCCCGCGGGTTGGCGGCACCCTGGGGCGTGGACTTCTTCCCCAACGGCGACGCCCTGGTCACCGAGCGGGACACCGCCCGCGTGCTCCGGGTCACCGGGGAACGACGGGTGGTGCAGGAGGTCGGGACGCTCGACGCCGCCGCACCGGAGGGCGAGGGCGGGCTGCTGGGCCTGGCCGTCTCCCCCGACTACCCCGAGGACCGCGGCGTCTACTTCTACCTGACCACCGCCGGGGACAACCGGGTCGTGCGTGCCGAGCTCGAGGGCGGTGTGCTCGGCACGCCCGAGGTCGTCCTCGACGGCATCCCCCAGGGCTTCGTCCACGACGGCGGACGCCTCGCCTTCGGACCCGACGGCTACCTCTACGTCTCCACCGGTGAGACCGGGGACGCGTCCCTGGCCCGCGACCCTGCCTCACTGGCCGGCAAGATCCTGCGGATCACCACCGAGGGCCGGCCCGCGCCGGGCAACCCCGGCGGCGGTCTCGTGTGGTCGCTGGGCCACCGCAACGTGCAGGGCCTGGCCTTCGACGACCAGGACCGGTTGTGGGCCTCAGAGTTCGGTGACGACACCGCCGACGAGCTCAACCTCGTCGAGCGCGGCGGGGACTACGGCTGGCCCGACGTCGAGGGCACCGGCGACCGCGCCTCCCGCGAGGCCGGTCTGCTCGACCCCGCGCGCACCTGGTCGCCCGCGGCGGCCTCCCCCTCCGGTCTCGCCTGGGCCGACGGCTCCCTGTGGATGGCCGCGCTGCGCGGCGAGCGGCTCTGGCAGGTCCCGGTCGACGACGAGGGCACGACGGGGAGGCCCGTCCCGCTGCTCGAGGGCCGGTACGGCCGGCTCCGCACCGTCGCCGCCGCCCCCGACGGCTCGCTGTGGGTGATGACCAGCAACCGCGACGGCCGCGGGGACCCCGCTCCCGACGACGACCGGATCCTGCGCATCGAGCCCTGACCCGGGTCCGGGGTCACCGGTCAGTCGGCGAGCAGCACCCGGTCGAGCAGTCGCCGCAGCTCGTGGAAGTGCCGCTCGGCGGCGCGCTCGTCGTACATCGAGGTGTCGGCCATCGAGTAGCCGTGGGCCGCGCCCTCGTAGACCTCGTTCAGGTGCGGCCGACCGGCGGAGTCGAGCGCCTCCTCGAGGGTGGCCACCGCCTCGATCGGCATGGAGGAGTCCTGGTCGGCGTGGCCGAAGACGTACTCCGCCGTGGTGGCGCCGAGGAGGGTGTGCGGGCTGTCCGGTTCGTCGGTGACCAGGCCCCCGTTGTGGAAGCCGCCCACGGCGCCGACGGTGCCGGGGTGGTCGGCGGCCGCGCGGACGGCCAGACGACCGCCCATGCAGTAGCCGGTCGTGCCGATCGGGCCGTCGCCGGCGTGCTCGAGCAGGGTGCGCACCCACGCCTCGGTGTCCGGGCCGGAGAGGTCCGGGGTCAGGGCCCCGATCCGGTCCATCACGCCGGAGGCGAAGAACTCCTCCCGGGCCCCGGCCTCCCGCAGGTCACCCTGGGGCGCCAGCTCCTCGGCGGTGCCGTCGCGGTGGAAGACGTGCGGCACCAGCACGACGTAGCCCCAGGACGCGATCCGGTCGGCCATCTCGCGGGTCTGGCGCCGCAGCCCGATCGCGTCGACGAAGAACAGCACGCCGGGCCGGCCCTCCTCGCCGGTGAGGTAGGCCTCCGCGGGGCCGGCGTCGGTCTGGATCTCCAGGGTGCGTGAGGTGCTCATGAGCCGATCAGACCACGGCGTCCCCACCCTCCCGGGGCGTCTCCTCACGCGGGCGCGGGGCGCTGCGGAACATCGACCGACCCGCGACCGTTGGGCCGTCGTACGCCTGACCACCACGAGAGGAACCGCCGTGCCGACCACCGACCTCGAGGCCGCGACCTTCGAGCAGACCGTGACCGAGAACGAGATCGTGCTGATCGACTTCTGGGCGTCCTGGTGCGGCCCCTGCCGCCAGTTCGCGCCGGTCTACGAGCAGGCCTCGCAGGCCCACCCCGAGATCGTCTTCGGCAAGGTCGACACCGAGGCGCAGCGTGAGCTCGCCGCCGCCGCGCAGATCACCTCGATCCCCACGCTGATGGCCTTCAAGGACGGCAAGCTGGTCTTCTCGCAGCCCGGCGCCCTCCCGGCCCAGGCTCTGCAGCAGGTCATCGACGCCGTGTCCGGGCTCGACACCTCGCAGCTCGTGCGCCCCGGCGACGGGACGGCCGGCCCGACCGACGACGCGGGCCCGGGCAGCGGCACGCCGTGAACGAGCCCGGCGTCCGGCCCGGCTCCGCGGTCGAGCGGCCGGCCCCGAAGCGGGCCCGCCACCTGATGGACCCCGCGAACCCGCGGGTGGACCGGCCCAACTCCGCGAGCGTGGTGCGGGTCCAGACCTGGGTGATGTCGGTGCTGGCCGTCACCACGATCCTCCACCTGGCGGTCGGCCTGCTGATCTCGGCCGCCGTCATCGACGCCGACCTGGTCGTGGAGCGGGTCGGGCTGGTCGTGATCGCCGGGGCGTTCGGCGTGGTCGCGGCAGCCGCCGGCCTGGCCATCCACCGGCGCCCGATCGCCTCGCCGTGGCTCAGCCTCGGGCTGGTCCCGGCACTGGTCGGGGCGGTCCTGATCTTCGCCCTCTGACCGGCGACCGGCGACCGCTTCCCACGCGCCCCGCCCGTCCCAGGAATCCCCGCCCGGGCGGGGATTCCCCGGCTCCGCGCGCCTTGCAAGGCGCGCGAACCCCGGGACACGCCCACCCAGTACGCCGACCGCGGCGACCCTCGCGCTAGATCCAGCCCATCCGACGCGCGACCGCGCACGCGTCGTGCCGGTTGGCGGCACCCAGCTTGCCGACCGCGTTGGACAGGTAGTTGCGCACCGTGCCCGGCGACAGCGCGGCCCGCGCGGCGATCTCCTCCACCGGCGCCCCGTCCGAGGCCAGCTCGAGCACGTCGGCCTCCCGCGGGGTCAGCGGGCTGTCCCCCGCCGCGATCGCCTCGGCCGCCAGCTCCGGGTCGACGTGGCGCCCGCCGGCGTGGACGCGCCGGACCACCTCGGCCAGCGTCCTGGCCGACGTGGTCTTCGGCAGGAACCCGCGCACACCCGCCGTCAGCGCCCGCTTCAGGTGGCCCGGGCGCCCGTGGCTCGTCACGATGACCACCCCGCAGGCCGGGTGGGTCCGTGCGAGCTGCTCGGCCACCGCGATCCCGTCGAGGCCGGGCATCTGCAGGTCCAGCACGGCGACGTCGACGCCGTCGGCGCGCAGCACGGCCTCGTCGCCCGACGCGGCCTGGCCCACCACCTCGAGGTCGTCCTCCAGCCCCAGCAGCTGCCCCAGCGCCTCGCGGATCAGGTGCTCGTCGTCGGCCAGCAGGACGCGGATCGGCGTGCTCACGACGCCACCGCCGTCCGGTCCGCCGCCGGCACCACGACCTCGACGACGAAGGTGTCGCCCTGCCGCCCGGCGTCCAGCCGGGCCCCCAGCGGGGCCAGGCGCTCGGCGAGGCCGGCCAGACCGCTGCCGGGCGTGCCCTCGGTCGTGGCGTCACCGGCACCGTCGTTGCGCACCTGCAGGGTCCCGGCACCGTCCGGCGTCGGACCCGGCGTCCAGGTGACCCGGACGCGAGCGGCGCGGGAGTGATGCAGCACGTTGGTGACGGCCTCGCGCACCACCCACCCGGTCGGCTCCCGCCACTGGTGGGGCAGCCCGTCCAGGGCCACCTCGGTGGTGATGCCGGCGGCCGAGAGCAGCGAGCGGGCGCCCTCGAGCTCCTGGTCGAGGTCGGTGCCGCGATACCCGCGGGCCAGGGCCCGGGCCTCGCGCAGGGCGTCGTGCGCCACCTCGCGGACCTGCTCCATCCGGGCCGGCGCCGAGGCGTCCCCGGCCTCGGCGAGCCGGGCGGCGAGCTCGGCCTGGACCGCGATCTCCGAGAGCCTCCGACCCAGCACGTCGTGCACGTCGCGGGAGAAGCGCAGCCGCTCCTCGGCCACCGCGAGCGACGTCTGGGCCTGCTTCGCGCCGTCCAGCTCGCGGACGACGCCGTAGATCCAGAGCGAGGCCCGGACGGTGAACAGCATGAAGAGGCCGGCGCCGAGGCCGTAGGCGTAGACGATCGGTTCGCCCGCCGGCACCCCGAGCACCAGCGGCAGGGCCACGACGACGACACCGGTCACGCGGGGGTCGCGGAAGCCCCCGACGCCGACCGCCAGGACGCCCCACACGCTGAGCACGACCGCGGTACGTGGGTCCTCCGGGAGCGCGGCCGCGACCGCGAGCGCGGCGACGCAGACTCCGGCGGTGACGACCAGCGGCCGGCGGGGCAGCGGTCCGTGGCGGGGCCACAGCCGGGTGGCCGCGCGGAGCACCCAGCACCCCACGCCCCCGAGGACGACGGCCACCGCGGCCACCGCCAGCCCGACCGGCGCCTGGCCCGGCGACAACCGGGCGACGAGGCTGAGGTTCACCAGCAGCAGCAGTCCCACCAGCACCGAGTAGAGCGACTGCACGGCGTACAGCTCGACCCGCTCCACCTGGCTCCGCGCGGCCCAGCCCCGCCACCGCGACGGTGACGCGGGACGGAGCGCGGGCGGGATCACACCGCCCACGCTAGTGGCGCGGGTCGGACGGCGGTGGACGATCGGTCGCCCTCAGCACGTCGACGACGTCTGCGCCCGTGCCAGGGCGCGCTCGAGGGCGTCGACCTGCGAGGCCGGCTCGAAGCCGGCCCGCCGGAGACGGTCGAGGGCGAGGACGCCGGACGCGGGCCTCGCCGCCAGGGCCTTGCCGGCCGCGAACTGCTCGGTGCTGACGGGGACGACCGACCCCGCCTCGCGCCCGCACGCCCTGAAGACGTGCTGCGCCAGCGCGAACCAGGTGGTCGGCTCTCCCCCGTTGCTGACGTGGAACAGGCCGGCCTCAGCACCGTCCAGGAGGTGCCGGGTCGCGGCGGCCAGCTCGTCGCAGAAGGTGAGGCGTCCATACTGGTCGTCGACGACGCTCGGGGACTTCCCCTCCAGCGCGAGACGACGCATCGTGGCCACGAAGTTCGGTCCGTCCCCGATCAGCCACGACGTACGCAGCACCAACGCGTCAGGGGCGCCGGCCAGCACCGCGTGGTCGCCGGCGGCCTTCGACTGGCCGTACGCGTTGAGCGGGGCGACCTGCTCGTCCTCGGAGTGCTCTGGCTCGGTCCCGTCGTAGACGTAGTCGGTCGAGTAGTGCACGAGCGTGAACCCGTGCTCACGGGACAGCGCCGCCAACCGTGCCGGGACGTCGGCGTTCAGGCGCCAGCAGGCGCGCCTACCCTCCTGGGTCTCGGCGGCGTCGACCTTGGTCCACGCCGCTGCGTTCAGGACGACGTCGTGGTCGTCCCACCCCCACGCCTCGAGCGCCTCGAGGTCGGCGACGTCGAGCTCGGCACGCCCCACGGCGACCGCGTCGGGGAACTCGACCTGCAGCGCACGACCGAGCTGGCCGTTCGCGCCGAGGATCAACGGCCGCCGCCGCACAGCCGGCTCGACGTCCTCGAGGCGTGGGTTGGTCCGGTCCTTGTCCGAGATCTCGGCCTCCGACAGCGGCACCGGCCAGCCGATGGCGCACGTCGGGTCGTCCAGCGCCACCGCCCGGTAGGGCACCCCGGGTCGCCAGTGGGCGTTGACGAGGTAGGAGTAGGCCACGGCGTCGGTGAGCGTCTGGTAGCTGTTCGCGACCCCGCGGGGTACGAAGACCGCCACCTCGGGGGTCAGCTCGATGGTGAACACCGCACCGAACGACGGCCCCTCGCGCAGGTCGACCCAGGCCCCGAAGGCCCGCCCGGTCGAGACCGACACCAGCTTGTCCCACGGCTCGGCGTGCAGGCCGCGGGTGGCACCGCGGGTGTTGTTGAAGCTCACGTTGGCCTGGACGGGGGCGAAGTCGGGCAGGCCCAGGTCGACCATCTTCTGACGCTGCCAGGCCTCCTTGAACCACCCACGCGCATCTTTATGGACAGGGAGCCGGACGACCAGCAGGCCCGGGATGAGGGTCGTCTCTACGGCGAGCTCGTTCACGACACGGCCCCTTCTCGGTTGCGGTGAGGGTCTCGTGACGCTCGCTGCGCTCGCTCCTCGACCACCGGGGGCGACGCCCGCTCCTCGACCACCGGGAACAACGCTCGCTGCGCTCGCTCCTCGACCACCGGGGAGGACGTTCGCTCCTCGACCACCGGGGGCGTCATGCCTGGCCCCGGGTGGCGTAGGCGGCCTCGGTGGCCTGCTTGTGGGTTCGCCACCAGCTCTCATGGGCCTGGTACCAGCCGATGGTCTGGGCCAGCCCGGCCTCGAAGTCGCCATAGGCCGGCGCCCAGCCCAGCTCGGTGCGGAGCTTGGTGCTGTCGATGGCGTAGCGCAGGTCGTGCCCGGCCCGGTCGGTGACCAGGTCGTACTCGTCCTCGGAGCGGCCGAGCTGACGCAGGATCTCCCGCACCACCGTGAGGTTGTCCCGCTCCCCATCGGCGCCGATCAGGTAGGTCTCCCCGATCCGGCCGCGCTGCAGGATCTCCCACACCGCGGACGAGTGGTCGGCGGCATGGATCCAGTCCCGCACGTTCGCCCCGGTCCCGTAGACCTTCGGCCGCCCACCACCCAGGACGTTGGTGATCTGACGCGGGATGAACTTCTCCACGTGCTGCCACGGCCCGTAGTTGTTCGAGCAGTTGCTGATCGTCGCGCGCACCCCGAAGGACCGCACCCACGCCCGGACCAGGTGGTCCGAGCCCGCCTTCGCCGCCGAGTACGGGCTGCTCGGGTTGTACGGCGTCGCCTCGGTGAACCGCGCCGGGTCCTCCAGCGCCAGGTCGCCGTAGACCTCGTCGGTCGAGATGTGGTGCAGCCGCACGTCATGGCGCCGTGCCGCCTCGAGCAGGCAGAACGTGCCCACGATGTTGGTCGCGATGAACGGACCCGGGTCGCTCAACGAGTTGTCGTTGTGCGACTCCGCCGCGAAGTGCACCACCGCGTCATGACGCCCGACCAGGTCGTCGACCACGGCCGGGTCCGCGACATCACCCACCACCAGCTGCACATCCAGACCCTCGAGGGCCTCCCGGGAGGCGGCGTAGGTGAGCTTGTCCAGCACGGTGATGGTGCAGTCGGTGTTCTCCGAGAGGTAGTGGACGAAATTGGAGCCGATGAACCCGGCCCCACCGGTCACGAGGATGCGGCGCACGCGGCGCAGTCTAGGGTTCCGCTGACCGCCGATCCCCGACCCGACGAGGCTGACCATGCGCGGCATCATCCTGGCCGGCGGCACCGGATCCCGGCTGCACCCGATCACCCACGCCCTCAGCAAGCAGCTGGTGCCGGTCTACGACAAGCCGATGATCTACTACCCCCTCACCACCCTGATGCTGGCCGGCATCCGCGACGTCCTGGTCATCACCACCCCCCACGAGGCCGAGCAGTTCCGCCGACTCCTCGGTGACGGCAGCAGCCTCGGGATCCGCATCACCTACGCCGTCCAGCCCACCCCCGACGGCCTCGCCCAGGCCTTCATCATCGGCGCCGAGCACATCGGCGACGAGCCGGTCGCGCTGGTGCTCGGCGACAACATCTTCTACGGCGCCGGCCTCGGTACCCGACTGCGACGGTTCGAGGACATCGACGGCGCCGCGATCTTCGGGTACCGCGTCAGCAACCCCACCGCCTACGGCGTCGTCGACTTCGACGACTCCGGACGCGCGGTGTCGCTGGAGGAGAAGCCGACGAACCCCCGCAGCTCCTACGCCGTGCCCGGCCTGTACTTCTACGGCAACGACGTCGTCGAGAAGGCCGCCACCCTCCGCCCGTCGGCGCGCGGCGAGCTGGAGATCACCGACCTGAACCGGATGTACCTCGAGGAGCAGCGCCTGCACGTGGAGGTCCTCCCCCGCGGCGCCGCCTGGCTCGACACCGGCACCTTCGACGACCTCAACGACGCCAGCAACTACGTCCGCGCGATCGAGAAGCGCCAGGGCACCAAGGTCGGCGCCCCCGAGGAGGTCGCCTGGCGGATGGGCTACATCGACGACCACCAGCTCCACGCCCTCGCCGAGCCGCTGCTCAAGAGCGGGTACGGCAGCTATCTCGTCGAGCTGCTGGGCTAGTGGCGGGGACCTGACGCCCTCGGGCGGTCGGCCCCTCGGGGCTCACGTACGCGGCTCCCACCGCATCGAGCGGGCGGCCAGCCACAGGGCGACCGCGGTCCACGCCCCGAGCACCAGCAGCGGCTGTCCGGCCTGCGCCCAGCTGGAGGCGAAGCCGAGGGTGGCCTCCTGGGAGAGCGCGTCACCGGTCACCGGCTCGAGGCCGAACCACCCGGTCCGGACCAACGAGACGATCGCGGTCCCCGGGGTCCAGGTGAAGAACTCCCGGACCGGGTCGGGGTAGGCCACGGCGGTCTGGCCCAGGATCATCAGAAACAGCACCGGACCGCTGGTCAGCTGGGCGGCCTCGGCGTTGCGGGTCCACGCCGCGGTCCACAGCGCCAGTGCGGCGATCATCACGATGCCGGCGACCACCGCGACGAGGAACAGCAGCGCGTTGACCGGGAGCGGCAGCCCGAAGGCGATCCCGATCCCGGCGGTGAGCAGCGAGATGAGCACCGCCAGCACCGCACCCGGCAGGGCGAGGGCGACGACGAGCTCGACGTCACGGGTCTCCCCGGTCCGCAGCCTCTTGAGGACCAGCTCGTCGCGGCGGGTCACCACGACCGACAGCAGGTTGTAGTAGACGGGGAAGAGCAGGACCAGGACCAGCGAGGTGATCAGCGCACCCGCGCCCGCCGCGGGGTCCGAGAGGTCCTGGGCCAGCAGCAGGCCGAGCGGCAGCAGCGGGACCACCACGGCGTAGACCAGCGTCAGCCGGTTGCGCGCCATCAGCAGCGCGTTGGCGCGGGCCAGGGCGACGACGCGCCGGACGCTCGCCTGGCGGTGGGTCGGGCTGCTCATCGGGTCTCCTCCGTCGTGGGGTGCTGGTCCGTGGTGGTCCGGTCGGTCCGGTCGGCGGCGATGTCGAGGAACACCGACTCCAACGACGCGGCGCGCGCCTCCAGCCTGTGCAGCCGCAACGCGTGCTCGTCGGCCCAGGCCAGCAGCGTCCCGAGGTCGCGCTGGACGTCGTCGCTCAGGACGGTCACGGTCTCCTCGTGCCGGGTGACCCCGGCACCGGGCAGCACCGGGAGGTCGGGCAGACCGGCGTCCTCCGGGTGCCGGAACCGGATGGTGGACGGGGCGTCGGCGGTGATCTCGGCGACGGTGCCCACCCGGACGAGGCGGCCCTCGTGGAGGATCGCGACGTGGTCGGCGAGCACCTCGGCCTCCTCGAGGTAGTGCGTGCAGAGCAGCACCGTCACGCCGTCCGCCCGCAGGTCCTCCAGCACCCGCCACACCTGGCGACGGCTCTCGGGGTCGAGCCCGGTGGTGGGTTCGTCGAGCAGCACCACCTCGGCGCGGGTGGTCAGCGTGCAGGCCAGGTCCAGCCGGCGGCGCTCCCCGCCCGACAGCGCGCGGACGGCGACGTCGGCCCGGTCGCGCATGCCGACGAGGTCCATCACCTCGTCGACGGTCCGCGCCTCGGTCACGGTGGCGTTCCACATCGCGAGCGTCTCGCGGACGGTCAGGTCGCCGGAGAAGCCGCTGGTCTGCAGCAGCACCGCGGTGCGACGCCGTACCGCACCCCGGTCGGCGACGGGGTCGAGCCCGAGCACCTCGACCCGGCCCTCGGTGGCCGGGGCCAGGCCCTCGACCACCTCGAGCGTGGAGGTCTTGCCGGCGCCGTTGGTGCCGAGCAGGGCCGTGATCGTGCCGGCGGTGACGTCGAGGTCGACACCGCGGACGGCCTCGAAGCCGGAGCTGCCCGAGCCGTAGCGGCGTCGCAGGCCCTCGATCCGGACGGCGGGTGGGGGCGTTGTCGTGGTCATGGCTCCACGCTCCCGCGACTCCCGGTCTTCCGACAGTGCACCCCGTCACCGGTCGCGATGAGCAGCGCACGGCCGGGGCATGACAGATGTCAGACGTGCCGCGCCGGTCCGGCGCGACCCCCAGGGGTGGGACCCCGGGGTGGTGGCAGGG
>NZ_LR733215.1:2728233-2908802 GCF_902506435.1 Nocardioides sp. AX2bis
CCCGCCAGCCGCGCCAGCAGCCGCCGCCCCCGCCCGGGAACGACGACCGCACGCAGGTGATGGGGGCGCAGCAGCGCCCGTACCAGGCGCCGCGGCGCCCGGAGCCGGCGCCGGTGCGACCCGCTCCCCCGCCGTCCGGGTCGTCCCCGCGACGGTCGCGCTCGGGACGCCGCTGGCGCCCCCGCGTCCGGCACCTGCTGCTCCTGCTCGTGGCCTGGCTGGTCTTCCTGGTCGGGGTCCCGATCTATGCGTGGTCGCAGGTCGAGGAGGTGCCGTTCACCCCCGACGGGGACCGCCCCGACGACCAGCCCGGCACCACCTACCTCCTGGTCGGCAGCGACTCCCGCGGCGACCTCAGCGAGGAGGAGCGCAGGGCGCTCGGCACCGGCGACGCCGCCGGCCAGCGCACCGACACCATCCTGCTGCTGCACACCGGCTCCGGCCCGAACCTGCTGATGTCGATCCCCCGCGACTCCGTGGTGGACGTCCCCGGCTACGGCACCACCAAGATCAACGCCGCCTTCGCCTTCGGCGGCGCGCCCCTGCTGACGCAGACCATCGAGAACGAGACCGGGATCCGGGTCGACGAGTACGTCGAGATCGGCTTCGGCGGGTTCGTCGACGTCGTCGACGCCGTCGGCGGGGTGGAGATCTGCCCCCGCGAGGCCATGCAGGACCCGCTGGCCAAGCTGGACGTGGAGAAGGGCTGCCAGGAGGCCGACGGCGCGACCGCGCTCGGCTACGCCCGCTCCCGCAAGATCTCGGCGCTCGGCGACATCGACCGGGCCCGCCGCCAGCGCGAGGTGATCTCCGCGATCGGCGCGGAGGCGGTCTCGCCGTGGACCGTGGTCAACCCGTGGCGCTACTGGCGGCTGAACAACGCCGGCGCCGACGCCGTCGCGGTCGGCGAGGGCATGGGCCCGGTCCGCGCGGCGATGTGGGCCAGCGCGATGACCAACGTCAACGGCGACTCCGGCCTGACCTGCGGCGTCCCGATCGCCAACCTGAACGTCGACTGGGACCCCGAGCGGGCCCCGCAGATGTTCCAGGCCATCATCGAGGACGACACCGAGAGCATCACCCCCGAGCTCTGCAGCCCGACCGGAGGACTCCAGTGACCAGCCCGACCACCGCAGCCACCACCTACGAGACGTTGAGCGTGAGCGTCGACGACGACGGGGTCGCCACCCTGACCCTCGACCGTCCCGACGCGATGAACTCCTTCACCGTCACCATGGCCCGCGAGCTGCTGCACTTCTTCACCGTCGACGCCCACGACGACGCCGTCCGCGCCGTCGTGGTGACGGGTGCCGGCCGGGCGTTCTGCGCCGGGATGGACCTGTCGGCCGAGGGCAACGTCTTCGGGCTCGACGAGTCGCTCGACCCGACCCCGGAGGACCTGCGCGCGCACCTGACCGACGAGCCGTACCAGGACGGCGTGCGCGACACCGGCGGCAAGGTGACGCTGGCGATCCACGCGCTGCCCAAGCCGGTGATCGCGGCGATCAACGGCGCCGCCGTCGGGATCGGCGCCACGATGACGCTGGCGATGGACCTGCGACTGGCGTCCACCAAGGCCCGGATCGGCTTCGTCTTCGGCCGCCTGGGCATCGTGCCCGAGGCCGCGTCGAGCTGGTTCCTGCCCCGCATCGTCGGCATCAGCCAGGCCCTCGAGTGGGTCTACTCCGCCGACGTGCTCACCGCGCAGCAGGCCCACGAGGGCCGGCTGCTCCGCTCGCTGCACGAGCCCGAGGACCTGCTCGGCGCCGCCCAGGAGCTGGCCCGCTCCTTCGTGAAGGACCGCTCCCCCGTCGCGCTGGGCCTGGCCAAGCAGCTGATGTACCGCAACAGCGCCGCCGCCGACCCGCTCGAGGCGCACCTGTCGGACTCGTTGGCGATGTTCCACGCCTCGATCACCGACGGCAAGGAGGGGGTGGCCGCCTTCCGTGAGAAGCGCACCCCCCGCTTCACCGGCCGGGCCTCCGACCTGCCGCGCGTCTTCGACTGACCACCGGGCCGGCTCCCGACGACGGAAGAACGTACACAAGCCTCACCGTCGCGGTCGGGCTCTGGATCACTGCAGGTCAGGAGGGTGCGGTGCGGTGCGCCCGTCCCGAAACGGACTGACTGTACGTTCTTCCGTCGCGACGGCCCGCGTCACGGAGGTCCGGCGACGGTCCCGACCACCGTGGCGCGGCGCGCGGTGCGCCGCAGCGTGGCCAGCACGGCCGGCCCGAGCAGCGCGATCGCCACCGCGTTGGTGATCGCCCGACCGGTGTCGAAGCTGCCGGTCGAGGTGATCAGCGTGTAGCGCAGGAACGTCACCAGGTTCTCCCCCAGCGGCGCACCGGGCACGTAGGTCAGGTCGCCGGAGACGCCGGGCACGCCGATGCCGAGCACGAACGGCCAGTCCGAGAGGTTCAGCAGCAGACCGTAGGCGTAGGCCGCCAGCACGCCGTAGGCCGCCAGCATCACGATCTCGCCGCGACCGCGGACCCGCTGCGGCAGCAGGCCGGCGCCCATCCCGACCCAGGCGGAGACGAGCATCTGGAAGGGCAGCCACGGGCCGACCCCGGCGGTCATCAGGGCGGAGGCGAACAGCGCGGTGCACCCCAGCGCGAAGCCGAAGCCGGGTCCGAGCACCCGGCCGGCGAGGATCAGCAGGAAGAAGACCAGCTCGATCCCGCCGGTCCCCGCCGAGACGCCGCGCAGCACCGCGACCAGGGCGCTGAGCACCCCGAGCACCGCCAGCACCCGCGGGTCGAGGCCACCCTCGGAGATCTCGGCGAGCACGACCACGAGCACCAGCGGCACGAGGGCCAGGAAGAGGAACGGCGGGTCGACGCGGTCGCCCGCCGCGGGCTGGAGCAGCAGCGGCCAGCCGAGCATCATCAACCCACCGACCGAGGCCAGCGCGAGCACGGCGGCGGTACGACGGGTGACCGGGACCGCGGCCGGGCGGGCCGGGGCGCTCACGACCGGGCCCCGATCGCGGCGGCGACCTCGTCGACGCGCAGCCACGGGGCACCGAGCACCTTGGTGACCTGGGGCGCGAAGGCCGGGGACTCCGCGACGACCCGGCGTACCGGGCCCGAGGAGACCACCTCGCCCTCCGACATCACCACGACCCGGTCCGCGCAGAGCGCGACGAACTCGACGTCGTGCGTGGCCACGAGAGCCGTCCGCCCGTGGCCGGCGAGACGGCGCAGCAGCACGGCCAGGCGGGCCTTGGCGGCGTAGTCCAGGCCGCGGGTGGGCTCGTCGAGCAGCAGCACCGGCGGGGTGGCGCTGAGCACCACGGCCAGGGACAGCGCCATCCGCTGGCCCTCGGACAGGTCGCGTGGGTGCTGCTCGTCGGGGATGCCCGGGGCCAGCTGGTCGAGGACCTCGCGCGCGCCGGGACCTGCGGTCGCGCACTCGGCCGCGACCGTCTCGAGGTAGAGCAGGTCGGCGGGGTTCTGCGGCAGCAGCCCCACCAGCGCGCGCCGCCGCTCGGCGTCGGCGTCCGCGGTGTCGGTGCCCTCGACGCGGACCTTCCCGGCGCGGCGGTCGCCGGAGCCCTGGAGCGTCCACATCAGGGAGGACTTGCCGCAGCCGTTGCGGCCCATCAGGGCGGTCACCACCCCGGCCGACAGGCTCAGGTCCAGGTCGCGCACCGCGACGGTCGGTCCGTGCACGACGGTCACGCCGGTCGCGGTCAGGACGTCGTGGCCGGTGGGCGGCGAGTCGTCGTACGCCGGGGGGTCGCCCAGGGCGAGGCCGCGGGCGCGGCGCCGCGCGTCGCGGACGTCGAGCGGGAGCGGGGACCAGCCGGCCAGCCGGCCCAGCTCGACGATCGGCGGGACGACCGGGGAGCCGGCGAGCACCTCGGCGGTCTCCCCCACCCGGACCCGGCCGTCGCCGGTCATCAGGCACGTCCGGTCGGCGAACGGCACGACCCGCTCGAGGCGGTGCTCGGCGAGCAGCACCGAGACGCCGAGGTCGCGCACCAGCCGGGTCAGGGTGGCCAGCACCTCCTCGGCCGCGGTCGGGTCGAGGGCCGAGGTCGGCTCGTCCAGGACCAGCAGCCGGGGGTGCATCGTCAGCACCGAGCCCAGCGCCACCCGCTGCTGCTGCCCGCCGGACAGCGTGCGCAGGTCGCGGGAACGGAGGTCGGCCACGCCGAGCAGGTCGAGGGTCTCCTCGACCCGGCGCCGCATCGTGGTGGGCGGCAGGCCGAGCTGCTCCATGCCGTACGCCAGCTCCTCCTCGACCGTGTCGGTGACGAACCCGGCCGCGGGGTCCTGGCCGACGTAGCCGATGGCGTGCGCCCGCTCGCGCGGGGGCGTGCGGACGATGCTGGTGCCGTCGAGCAGGACGTCGCCCTCGAGGCGGCCTCCGGAGAAGCGCGGGACCAGGCCGGTGACCACGCCGAGCAGGGTGGACTTGCCGACCCCGGTCGGCCCGGAGACGAGGACCAGCTCGCCCTCCTCGACGCTCAGGTCGACGCCGTCCAGGACCGGCGCCGGCGCGGACCGGAGGGGTCCGTCGTGGTCGGACGGGTCGGCGGGGTCGTAGCGCAGCGCGACGCCGCGGAGCTCGATCACGCGGCCACCGCCGGTTCGCGGCGTCGCAGCGCGACGGGGTCGGGCCGGGCGGCCAGGACCGGCGGGGGCGCGGCGAGCGCGGCCAGCAGGCCGACGAGCGGGCCGACGAGCGCCAGCAGGGTGACCGGCGGGACGGCGGAGAGGTCGGGGTAGGCCACTGCCACCTGGGGCGCGAGGAGGAACCGGCCATCCATCTCGATCCCCCGGGCGAGGGCGACGCCGGCCACGGCCACCGTCGCCCCGCTGACCGCGACGACGAGCTCGGGCCACCGCCACCGGTCGGCCCGGTAGCGGGTGCGCTCGACGCGGCGTCCGGCGCTGACCAGGCCGCCGGCGGCGAGCAGCAGCCCGCCGAGCAGGAACCCGCGCCCGATGTCTCGCGACACGGCCCCGGTCTGGTCGAGCAGCGCGTACGTCCCGACGCAGACACCGAGCAGGCCGGCGAGCATCAGCGCACCGGTGGTGCGGCGCTGGCCCGGCGTGGCCGAGCCGGCGCGGCCGTACCCCCGGGTGTCCATGCCGGCGGCCAGGGCCAGGGACCGCTCGAAGGCGTCCTCGAGGACCGGGACCACGATCCGTCGCAGGCCGCGCACGCGACCACGGCTCCCGGGGTCGCCGGCGCGCAGCGCCTGGGCGGCGCGGACCCGGCGCACGCTGTCGGCCAGCTGCGGCAGGACGCTGACCGCGACCACGAGGGCGGTGCCGATCTCGTAGAGCGCGGGCGGGACCGAGCGGAGCAGCCGCTTGGGGTTGGCGAGCGCGTTGGCCGCGCCGACGCAGACGAGGATCGCGGCCAGCCGCATCCCGTCGTACAGCCCGCCGAGCAGCGACTCGAGGGTCACCGGGCCGAGGAAGGTGATGGCGAGGACCGGTTCGGGCAGCGGCAGGGAGAACGACGGCAGGTCGAGCACGACGGTGCCCGGGTACCCGCTGCCGACGAGCACCCGGAAGACCACCCGGACCACCACGACGACCAGCCCGAGCCACAGGTAGAGCCGGAAGGACCGGCTCCACGGCTGGTCACCGCGGCGGGCCAGGACGGTCAGCGTCGCGGTGCCGACGAGCAGGAGCAGGAGGTACGGGTTGGTGGTGAGCGACGCCGCCACCGCGAGACCGATCGCCCACAGCCACCAGGCCACGGGGTGCAGGTCGCGGGGCAGGCGCGCGCTCACGGGCGGCCCGGGGCTCCCCGGAACCGTCGGACGCCGGCCACGGCGCCACCGACCAGCAGGAGCCCCGCCACCAGCGCCGGGGCGACCCAGACGGGCAGGCCGTCGGCGGCCGCGCTCTGGGAGGCCTGGGGGTCGACCGGGTCGTCGACCAGGGTGGTCTCCTGCTCGGTCTCCGGCTCGGCCGCCGGGGTCGGCGACGTGTCGCGACGGTCCCGCGCGTCCTTCCGGTCATCGTCGGGCTCGGTCTTCCGGTCGGCACGGTCGCGGTCGAGCCCGCCGCCCGGCGCCGCCCGTCGACGGTCACCGCGGTCGTCCTGCGCCCCGGGAGCGGCCGAGGCCGTGGGGGTCGGCGTCGGGGTCACCGCGGTCGCGCTCGAGGACGGCGTGGCCGTGGGGGTGGACGGTGCGGGGCGAGGCGGTGTGGCGCCTCCGCCCGCGGATCCCGAGCCGCTCGAGGTTCCGCCGCCGCCGCCCGTGGTGCCGCCGCCCGAGGTGCCGCCGCCCGAGCCGCTGCTGGCGGCCTTGACGGGCGGGGCCACCGACGGCGGGGTCCTGTCGCCGTCGTTGAAGCGGAACGCCACCGAGCCGCCGGCGGGGACCGTGAGGCTCCCGACGCCGACGCTGCTGTACCGCCACGTGCCGGACGTGCCGTCGGACCACCACAGGCCCCAGTAGGCGTCCGCCGGTGAGGTGTTCACGCACGGGTCGCTGGCGGGGGCACCTCCCACCCGGCAGACGAACCCGGGATCCCGCTGGGCGTACGTCAGGCCTACCCCGGTGTCGGCGAAGTTGTCGGTCGCCCTCCCACCGTCACCGTCGCACCCGGTCGTCGTACCGCCGCCAAGACCGGCCCGGTCGACGACCACGGTCACCCCCGGGCCGCCGCCGCACGTGGCGGCGGCGGCAGGACCGGCGGTCAGCACCGACGCGGCCGTCACGGGGACGGCGAGGCCGGCCACGGCGAGGGCGAGCGCGGCCGCGGAACGGGCGAGGCGGGCGACGCTCACGCCCGGCAGGCCTTCACACGCAGGTACTCCAGCCCGGGGGCGGCCTGGGCGGTCGCGCGGCGGAACTGGTCACGGGTCTGCGGGGTCACGCCGGCATCGGCCGCGGCCCGGTCGTAGGCGATCGCGCCGTTGCCGAGCTGGAGCCCTCGGACCCAGGACGCGGCCTTCGCCGCCGGGCGGCAGCGCCCGGCCTCGCCGAGCGCCCAGGCGGCGAGCCCGGTGCTGTTGGCGTTCGGGACCGCGGTCGGACCGCTGCCGGCGAAGCTGCCGTTGCGGCGCTGCTGGTCGGCCACCCAGGCCAGGCCGGAGGCAGTGGCGCGCTTCACGGCGCGGGTGGGGTCGTCGACCTCCTGCAGGTTCAGCAGGGCGAGCGCGGTGACGTCGAGATCGGCCTCGCCGCCCGCGGCGTCGCAGCCCTGGTCCGCCGCGCCCGGGGCGGAGAAGTCGAGGCGGAAGAACCCCTCGGCGCACTGCTGCTGCAGCAGGAAGGAGGTCGCGGCCCCGGCCTCGCTCGACCCGGTCTCGGTGAGCCCACGCACGGCGAAGGCCTGGCCGATGGTGTTGGCGTAGTCCTCAGCACCCGAGTCCGACAGACGGCCGGCGTCGGTGACCCGGGCCTCCAGACGCTCGACCAGGTCGACGCCGCCGAAGCTGCGCGGACGCGCCTTCGGCGCCTCGGTCGCGAAGGCCAGCGCCTTGGCCACGGACCCGGCGTAGACGTCGTCGCTCCCGAAGTCGACCCCGGTCGTCCAGCTGTCGACGTTCGCCTGCAGGCCCTTGCGGATCTGCTGGACCTTGCGGTCCTTCCCGCCGACCTCGATCAGCGCGAAGCCCGCGTCGGCGGTGAGCCCGTAGTCGTTGAACCCGCCGAAGTCCGGGTTGTACATCACCCCGCCCTTGAGCTGACCGCCCAGCCAGCCCGCGGCGTCGTCGGCCGGGGCCGCGGAGGCGGTGGGGGCGGAGGTGAGGACGCCGGTGACGGCGAGGGCGCCGGTGGCCAGGGTGATCCCGGCGCGACGCAGGAGGGTGCGAGACATGTGCGGTGGTTCCTTCCCGCTGCACAGCGGGAGGTCGCACGCGGGCCGGTGCCGCGGGTCGATCCCCGCTGCTTTCCACGACAGCGATGTGATCAGGACGCGTCGTGGCAGGCGTTCCGGCTCGCCCCACGAAGGGGCCTACGGTTGCGGGTCAGCGCCGGAGTTCGACCGGCTTTCCCCGCCACGGGCGTGCAAGGTTGGTGCGGTGCGCACTCTACATCCGCGCGCGCCTACGCCAGCTTCTCGAGGACCAGCTCGCGCACCCTGGCCGCGTCGGCCTGGCCCCGCATCTCCTTCATGACCGCGCCGATCAGCGCACCGGCGGCGGCGTGCTTGCCGGCCCGGATCTTGTCGGCCACGTCGGGGTTGGCCTCGATCGCGGCGTCGACGGCGGCCGAGAGCGCGCCCTCGTCGGAGACCACGGCCAGGCCGCGGGCGGCCACGACCTCGTCGGGGGTGCCCTCACCGGCCACGAGGCCGTCGATCACCTGGCGGGCCAGCTTGTCGTTGAGGGTGCCCTCGTCGACCAGCGCCTGCACGCGCGCGACGTCGGCGGGGGCGACGCCGAGCGCGGCGATGTCCTTGCCCGAGTCGTTGGCGGCGCGCGCCAGCTCGCCCAGCCACCACTTGCGCGCGGCCTGCGGCGACGCGCCGGCGGCGACGGTCTCCTCGACCACCCCCAGGGCACCGGCGTTTTCGGTGTCGCGCATCTCGAGCTCGCTGAAGCCCCAGACCTCCCGCAGGCGCGCCCGGCGTACGGCCGGCGGCTCGGGCAGCGTGGCGCGCAGCTCCTCCACCCACTCGCGCGACGGCGCGACGGGCACCAGGTCGGGCTCGGGGAAGTAGCGGTAGTCCTCGGCGTCGGACTTCTCGCGGCCCGAGGTGGTGACCCCGGTGTCCTCGTGCCAGTGCCGGGTCTCCTGGAGGATCGACCCACCGGCGCCCAGGACGGCCGCGTGGCGCTGCATCTCGTAGCGCACGGCCCGCTCGACCGAGCGCAGCGAGTTCACGTTCTTGGTCTCGGTACGGGTGCCGAGCCCGCCCTCGTCCTTGGGCGCCAGCGACAGGTTGACGTCGCAGCGCAGCGAGCCCTGCTCCATCCGCACGTCGGAGACGCCGAGGCCCAGCAGGATCTCGCGCAGCGCGGCGACGTAGGCCTTCGCGACGTGCGGGGCGCGGGAGCGGGTGCCCATCACCGGCCGCGTGACGATCTCGATCAACGGGATGCCGGCGCGGTTGTAGTCGACCAGCGAGTGGTCGGCGCCGTGGATGCGACCGGTGGCACCGCCGACGTGCAGCGACTTCCCGGTGTCCTCCTCCATGTGGGCGCGCTCGATCTCGACCCGGACCGTCTCGGTGCCGCCGTCCTCGGTCGGCACGGCCACGTCGAGGTAGCCGTCGAAGCAGATCGGCTCGTCGTACTGGCTGGTCTGGAAGTTCTTCGGCATGTCGGGGTAGAAGTAGTTCTTCCGCGCGAAGCGGCACCACTCGGCGATGTCACAGTTCAGCGCCAGGCCGATCCGGATCGCCGACTCCACCGCGGTCGCGTTGACCACCGGCATCGCCCCGGGCAGGCCCAGGCAGGTCGGGCAGACCTGCGTGTTCGGCTCGGCACCGAACTCCGTGGCGCACCCGCAGAACATCTTCGAGGCGGTGTTCAGCTCGACGTGCACCTCGAGCCCGAGGGCGGGGTCGTACGCCGCGAGGACGTCGTCCCAGGCGACCAGGGTGTCGCTCACAGCGATCCTCCAGGGGTGGTCAGGGCGGGGGCGCGGTCCAGGAGCGGGCCGCCCCACTGCTGCGTCAGCAGGGCCTCGGCGGCGGCGCCGACGCGGTAGCAGCGGTCGTCGGCCAGCGCCGGGGCGAGGACCTGGAAGCCGGCGGGCAGCCCGTCCTCGTCGGCCAGGCCGCTGGGCACCGAGATGCCCGGGAGCCCGGCCAGGTTGGCCGGGATCGTCGCGAGGTCGTTGAGGTACATCGCGATCGGGTCGTCCAGCTTCTCGCCCAGCTTGAACGCCGTGGTGGGCGCGGTCGGCGAGACCAGCACGTCGACCTGCTCGAAGGCGGCGGCGAAGTCGCGGCTGATCAGGGTGCGCACCTTCTGGGCCTGGCCGTAGTAGGCGTCGTAGTAGCCGCTGGACAGGGCATAGGTGCCGATCATGATCCGGCGCTTCACCTCGTCGCCGAAGCCGGCGTCGCGCGAGGCGCGCATGACCTGCTCGGCCGACGGGGAGTCGACGCCCTCGGGCAGCACCCGCAGGCCGTAGCGCATGGCGTCGAACTTGGCCAGGTTGCTGGAGGCCTCGGCCGGCAGGATCAGGTAGTAGGCGGCCAGCGCGTGCTCGAAGCTCGGGCAGGAGACCTCGACCACCTCGGCGCCGGCCCCGACGAGCAGGTCGACGGTCTCGGTGAAGCGGGCCAGGACACCGGCCTGGTAGCCCTCGCCGCCGAGCTCCCGGATGACGCCCACGCGGACGCCGGTCAGGTCGCCCTGGGCGCCCTGGCGGGCCGCGTCGAGCAGACCGGTGAGCGGCTGCACGACCGAGGTCGAGTCGCGGGGGTCGTGGCCGCCGACGACCTCGTGCAGCATCGCGGCGTCCTCGACGGTGCGGGTCACCGGACCGACCTGGTCCAGGGAGTTGGCCAGCGCGACCAGCCCGTAGCGGCTGACCGCGCCGTACGTCGGCTTCATCCCGACGGTGCCGGTCACGGCGCCGGGCTGGCGGATCGAGCCGCCGGTGTCGGTGCCGAGGGCCAGCGGGGCCTGGAAGGACGCCACGGCGGCGGCCGACCCGCCGCCGGAGCCGCCGGGGATCCGGTCGAGGTCCCACGGGTTGTGGGTGGGGCCGTAGGCGGAGTGCTCGGTGGAGGAGCCCATCGCGAACTCGTCCATGTTGGTCTTGCCCAGGATCGGCAGGCCCGCGGCGCGCAGCCGGGTCACCACGGTCGCGTCGTACGGCGGGCGCCAGCCCTCCAGGATCCGCGAGCCGCAGGTGGTGGGCAGGCCCTGCGTGGCCAGCACGTCCTTGACCGCGACGGGCACGCCGTCCAGGGGCGAGGCCGGCTGCCCGGCGGCGCGCCGGTCGTCGGAGGCGGCGGCCTGGGCGAGCGCGCCCTCGGCGTCGACGTGGAGGTAGGCGCGCACGCTGCCGTCGACCGCGGCGGTGCGGTCGAGCGCGGCCTGCGTCAGCGCGACCGAGGTGGTCTCGCCGGCGGCCAGGGCGGCGGCGAGCGCGGCGGCGCTGCTGCGGGTGGCGTCGGTGCTCACTGCTCGTCCCCCAGGATCCGCGGCACCGAGAAGCGCTGCTGCTCGGTCTCGGGCGCGCCCCCGAGGGCCTGCTCCGGGGTCAGGCCGGGCTCGACGACGTCGGCACGGAAGACGTTGGTCAGGGGCAGCGGGTGCGAGGTCGGCGGCACGTCGTCGCCGGCGACCCCGGCGATGGAGGCCACCGACTCCAGGATCACGGACAGCTGGGGGGCGAGGTGGTCCAGCTCGGCGTCGTCGAGGTCGATCCGGGCGAGGTCGGCGAGGTGGCGCACCTCCTCGCGGGTGATCCGGGCGTCAGGCATGCCGGTCATCCTAGGACCGCGCCGCCGCTCGTTCCTCAGGGGCCGGTGCGTACAGTCAGTTGAAAGTTCAAGTTCATACCCCATCAGGAGGACGTCCCATGACGAAGGTCGCCATCATCTACTACTCCGGCTACGGCGCGGTCCACGCGATGGCGCAGCGCGCCGCGCACGCCGCCGAGCAGGCCGGGGCCGAGGTGCGGCTGCGCCACGTCGCCGAGACCGCCCCCCGCGAGGCCGTCGAGTCCCAGGACGCCTGGAAGGCCCACGTCGACGAGGTCGCCGACCAGCCGACCGCCACGCCGGACGACATCGACTGGGCCGACGTGGTCCTGATGGGCTCGGGCACGCGCTACGGCCACGTCACCAGCCAGCTGCAGTCCTACATCGACACCCTCGGCCCCCTGTGGGGCGCCGGCAAGCTGGCCGACAAGGTCTACTCGGCCTTCACCGCCAGCCAGACCCTGCACGGCGGCCAGGAGTCCACGCTCCAGGCGATGCACACCACGTTCGCCCACTTCGGCGGGATCATCGTGCCCCCGGGCTACACCGACCCGATCAAGTTCGGCGCCACCGACGGCAACCCGTACGGCGTCGGCAAGGTCACCGGGGCCGGCAGCGACTTGACCGACGACGACCACGCGAGCATCGACCACCTGGTCACCCGCTGCATCTCGGTGTCCTCGAAGCTCACCGCCTGAGCCGAGCACCCGCAGCACCGCGACCCGCCACCGTCCCCCGGTGGCGGGTCGTGCTGCGTCCTGCCCAACCGAACCGGGGGTCCGCCGCATCTGGGAGGGTGACCGACCGAGGAGGTCCGGATGCCCCGATCCCCCAGCGACGACGAGTTCACCGCCCTGGTGCACGCCTCGTGGCCCTCGCTCTACCGCACCGCCTACCTCCTGGTGGGCGACCGCGGGGAGGCCGAGGACCTCGTCCAGACCGCGCTCGCCAAGACCTACGCCTCGTGGTCCTCGGTGCGCGACGTCGCAGCCGCACCGGGGTACGCCCGCACCACCCTGGTCAACACCGCGACGTCGTGGTTCCGGCGCCGGTCGTGGAACGCCGAGTCGCCGCGCGACGTCCTGCCCGAGCGGGCCGGTCCCGTCGGCGACCCCGACGCCCGCCCCCTGCTGGTCGCGGCCCTGGCCACGCTCGCCCCGCGGCAGCGCGCGGTCGTCGTCCTGCGGTACTACGAGGACCTCTCCGTCGCCGAGACCGCCCGCCTCCTGGGCATCGGCGACGGCACCGTCAAGAGCCAGACCTCCGACGCTCTCGCCCGCCTGCGCACGCAGCTCGGCGACGCCGTCGTCCCCTCCTCCCTGGGAGCCACCCGTGACTGACCGCCTGCAGCAGATGCTCCGCGACGAGGCCGACGGCCTCACCGTCCCCCCGGCCCCCGCCGGGGCCGTGCTGGAGGCCGGTCGACGACGCCGACGACGCCGCACCGGCGCCGCCGCAGCCGCCGCGGGTGCCCTCACGGTCGCCGTCGCGGGTGCTGCCGTGGGGCTCGGCCATCTCGACCGGGGCGGGCCCTCCCCCGACACCGCCTCCGACCCGGCAGCCGGCTCCGGTGCGGTCTTCTCCGTCGGTCGCACGGTGTACCTCGACGACGGTGCGGCGTCCGCGCGGGTCGACGACACGGTCGTGAAGTCGCTCTACTACACCTCCGCGGGAGTCCTGGTACGTCACGGGGACGACCCCGCCAGCGACGGCGGCGGGCCCCAGCGCTTCTCCCTCGTCCGGCCCGACGGCTCGGTCAGCCCCGTCTCGGTCGAGACCGAGGAGACCGCGCACGCCACCGACCCCGCCCAGCCCTACCTGGCCTGGGCCGAGGCCACGCCCGACGGTGCCGAGGTCGTCGTGCACGACGTCGACACCGACGTCGAGGTCGCCCGCGTGCCGGTCCCCGGCCGCTTCAGCTGGTCGCCGCCGCCCGTGTCACTGGACGGGGACACCGTCTACGTCGGCGGCGGCCGCACCACCTGGGCCGTCGACTGGCGCTCCGGCGAGGTGGTCGACAGCGGCCTGGACACCCTCTTCCCCCAGGTGGCCGGCGGTCGCACGGTCACCACGGACCGCGAGGGCAGCAGCGTCGTGGACGCGGCCACCGGTCGGGTGCTGCTCGCGGTGCCCACGGAGGACGGCGTCTTCGTCGACGTCCAGCTCTCGCCCGACGGCCGGTACGCCCTGCTCGTCTCGGAGCCGGACGTCATGACGACCCTGGGGTCCGCTGCGGGCGAGGTCTCCGTCGTCGACGTCGGCACCGGCGCGACGGTCGGCCTCCCTCCCGAGATCGGGCAGGGCCTGCCCGGCTGGACCCCGGAGGGCGAGCCGTTCGTCGTCACCGGGGACACGCTGGTCGCCTGCTCGCCGGTGGACGGCACGTGCGCGGAGACCGCCCTGGAGATCGAGGACCTGCCCGACCCCGAGGGCGGGACCCCGGCCCGGGACTACAGCCAGGAGCTGCGTCTCGGCGGTCGGACCTACGAGTCCTGAGCCTCCGGGTCCGGCTCCGGGTCAGGCTCGACGGCCGGCGGCGGGCCGTCGGCCAGCAGCGCGGTGAACCCGGCCTCGTCGAGGACGGGGACGCCGAGCTGCTCGGCCTTCTCCGCCTTGGTGCCGGCGTTCTCCCCCACCACGACGAAGTCGGTCTTCTTCGAGACCGACCCCGAGGCCTTCCCGCCGCGGGACAGGATCGCCTCCTTGGCCGAGTCGCGGCTGTAGCCCTCGAGCGAGCCGGTCACCACGACGGTGAGGCCCTCGAGGGTCCGCGGGACGGACTCGTCGCGCTCGTCGGCCATCGAGACCCCCGCACGGGTCCACCGGTCGACGATCGAGGCGTGCCAGTCGACGCGGAACCACTCCGTGACGGCCTCGGCGATCGTCGGCCCGACGCCGTCGGCGTCCGCGAGCTGCTCCTCGGTGGCCGCGCGGATGGCCTCCATCGAGCCGAGCTCGGTGGCCAGCGCGCGGGCGGCGGTGGGGCCGACGTGGCGGATCGAGAGCGCCACGAGCACCCGCCAGAGCGGGACCTCGCGGGAGGCGGCGAGCCCGGCAAGCAGCGAGCGCCCGTTGGCCGACAGGACCCGGCCGCGCTCGTCGGCGTCCTCCCCCTTCTTCGCCGCGCGGGTGAAGAGCTCGGTGCGCAGCAGCTTGTCCTCGTCGAGGTCGAAGACGTCGCCCTCGTCGGTGATCACGCCCGCGGTGAGCAGGGCGTACGCCGCCTCCGAGCCCAGCCCCTCGATGTCGAAGGCGCCCCGCCCGGCCACGTGGAAGACCCGCTCGAGCGCCTGGGCCGGGCAGGCCCGGTGGTTGGGGCAGCGCAGGTCCTTGTCGCCCTCCTTCTGCTGGGCCAGCGGGGTGCCGCAGGAGGGGCACTCGGTCGGCATCTCCCACGCCGGGAGTCCCTCGGGCCGCAGCGCGAGGACCGGCCCGACGATCTCGGGGATGACGTCACCGGCCTTGCGCAGGACGACGGTGTCGCCGGGGCGCACGTCCTTGCGGCGCACCTCGTGGGCGTTGTGCAGCGTGGCCATCTCGACCGTCGAGCCCGCGACCCGGGTGGGCACCATCCGCCCGAACGGCGTCACCCGGCCGGTGCGCCCGGTGTTGACCTCGATCGCCAGCAGCTCGGCGTTGACCTCCTCGGGCGGGTACTTGAAGGCGATCGCCCACCGCGGGGCGCGGCTGGTCGAGCCGAGCCGGCGCTGCAGCGCGTAGTCGTCGACCTTGACCACGACGCCGTCGATCTCGTGCTCGACGTCGTGGCGGTGCTCGCCGTAGTGCTCGACGAACTCGTGCACCTCGGCCAGGCTGTCCAGCACCCGGACCCGGTCGGAGACCGGCAGGCCCCAGGCGGCCAGGGCGTCGTACGCCCCCGACTGCGACCCCGGCTCGAAGCCCTCGCGGGCGCCGATGCCGTGGCAGACCATCCCCAGCGCGCGGGTGGCGGTGACCCGCGGGTCCTTCTGCCGCAGCGAGCCCGCGGCGGCGTTGCGCGGGTTGGCGAAGACCGGCTTGCCGGCCTCGGTCATCGTCTCGTTCAGCCGCTCGAAAGCCGCGGTCGGCAGGAACACCTCGCCGCGCACCTCCACCAGGTCGGGCACCGGGTGCTCCTCGGTGCCGCTCAGCCGGGTGGGGACGCCGGCGATGGTGCGGACGTTGGGCGTGACGTCCTCCCCGGTGCGCCCGTCGCCGCGGGTCAGCGCCCGGGTCAGCCGGCCGCGCTCGTAGAGCAGGTTGATCGCGAGACCGTCGACCTTGAGCTCGACCAGCAGCTGCGGGTCCACCACGCCGTCGCGGGCGAGCCGGGCGTGCCAGGAGGCCAGCTCCTCGTCGGAGAAGGCGTTGTCGAGGCTCTCCATCCGGCGCAGGTGGTCGACCGCGGTGAACTCGGTCGAGACCGCGCCGCCGACCTTCTGCGTCGGGGAGTCCGGCGTCCGCAGCTCGGGGTGCGCCTCCTCGAGCTCCTCCAGGCGCCGCATCCGGCGGTCGAAGTCGGCGTCGTCGAGCGTGGGGTCGTCCAGGACGTAGTAGCGCCAGCGCGCGTCCTCGACGTCCTCGACCAGCTGACGGTGCTCGTCGCGGGCCTCGGTGGGCGCCGGCTCGGGCGTGCTCATGGGCTCATCCTGCCGGGTCCCGCCGACAGCCCGCTCGCCCGTGCGGGCGACGGCGCCCCACCGCCGGCCGGACACACTGGCAGGCGTGCCCGCTCCCTCGCTGACGCGTCTCGACCCGACCACTCCCCCGCGCGCCGTCGTCCTGCTGCTGCACGGCGGCAAGCCCCACGGCCGCGACGAGGTCGGGGCGCGCAGCGCGTCCTGGCGCCGGATGGCCGCGCTCCAACGGGCGGTCACGCCCCGCCTGCACGGGGCCGGCGCCGCCTCGTGGCTGCTGCGCTACCGCGAGCGCGGCTGGAACGGCACCGGCGCCTCGGCCACGCAGGACGCCCGCTGGGCGCTGGACCAGGTGCGGGACGAGCTCGGCGACGTGCCGGTCGTCCTCCTCGGGCACTCGATGGGTGCACGTACCGCCGTGCACGTCGCCGACCACGATTCGGTCGATGGCGTGGTGGCCCTGGCGCCGTGGTGGGACCGCTCCGACCCCGTCTCCACCCTCCGCGGCCGCCACCTGCGCGCCGCCCACGGCCGCGCGGACCGGATCACCTCGGCCCGGATGACGCGCGACTACGTGCGTCGCGCCGGCCCGGTCGCCTCCTCGACGGGCTTCGAGGACATGGGCCGGGTCGGCCACTACATGCTGCGTCGTGTCGAGCGCTGGGAGGAGGTCGCGACGGCCTCCTGCCTGGCCCTGCTCGGCGACCGGACGACCGGCTGAGCGCTCTTCGCCACGCAGCGGCCGGGTGGGCGTGTCCCGGACTGGAAGGCGTGTCGCCGGCCCGATCAGGTCCCGGCGCCGTCGTGCAGGCGCAGGAACTCCAAGTGACGCTCGTACTGGTCCAGCACGTCGTCGATCAGCTGGGTCCGGCTGTAGCCCATCACGTCGTAGCCCTGGCCGCCGTCGCGCAGGTGCACCTCGAGGCGGGAGTAGCGCTCGTCGCCGCGGGGCGCCCACCCGCCGTACGCCGGGATCGGCTGGTCGCGGTGCTGGACCCGGTAGACGAAGGGCAGCTCGGCGCCGACGTCGGTGACCAGCTCGGTCCCGGGGTGGCCGTCCTCGTCGGGGCGGTCCACCACGTCGACGCCCACGCCCTGGCTGCGCAGCTCGTCGGCGACCTCCGCCAGCGCGGGGGCGACCACCGAGGCGAGGTAGTCGTCGGCCTTGGCGCGGTCCGGGAAGGTCATCACCCGACGAACCCGGGCCTGCCACGGCACGTGGCTGGGCCGGCCGGTGGGTTCGGCGGACCCGCTGCGGCCGGACAGCATGCCCGGCAGCATCCCGGTCCTGCTCTCGGCGACCTGGCCCTCGACCGACAGCGCCCGGTAGAGGCCCCACATCACCGGGACCAGCACCAGCGCGAACGGCAGCCCCACGATGATCGTGGCGTACTGCAGGGCGAAGATGTTGCCGGCCGCCAGGATCGCCAGCGTCAGCGCGCCGGTCGCGGCCGCCCAGAAGATCCGCAGCCAGGCCGCACCGTCGTCGGCGGTGGTCCGCAGCGTCGAGGACAGGTTGGCCATCACCAGCGCGCCCGAGTCGGCGGAGGTGACGTAGAAAAGCAGGCCGACGAGGATCGCCAGGGTCGCGACCACCGGGAAGGCGGGGTACTCCTGCAGCAGGGCCCACAGTCCCTCCGAGGGGTCGACGCCCTCCTCGATGACCGTCTGGAACGACGCGTTGCCTCCGCGGATCTGGTCGAGGGCCGCGTTGCCGAAGATGCTCACCCACATCACGATGTAGGTGAAGGGGATGATCAGGGCGCCGAGCACGAACTGCCGGATGGTGCGCCCGCGCGAGATCCGCGCCAGGAACAGCCCGACGAAGGCCGACCACGCCACCCACCACGCCCAGAAGAACAGCGTCCAGAGCCCCATCCAGCTGCTGTTGTCCTCGAAGGCGAAGGTCTGGTTGGTCATCTCCGGGAAGAGCCGGGCGTAGTCGCCGACGTTGAGCACCAGCGCGTCCAGCAGGTACGCCGTCCGCCCGGTCACCAGGATGAACAGGGCCAGGCCGATGGCCAGGAGCACGTTGACCTGGGAGATCACCTTGATCCCCTTCTCGACGCCGGTGGTGGCCGAGACGGCGGCGATCACGACCGCCAGGACGATCAGCGCCGCCTGCGTGGCCAGTCCCTGCGGGAGGCCGAAGACGATGTTCAGCCCGACGTTGAGGCTGACCACGCCGATGCCGAGCGAGGTCGCGACGCCGAAGATCGTGCCGAGCACGGCGGCGATGTCGGTGGCGTGGCCGATCGGGCCATCGACCTTCTTGCCGATCAACGGGTACAGCGCGGAGCGGACCGCCAGGGGAAGGTTCATCCGGTAGGCGAAGTAGCCCAGGGCCATCCCCATCAGCGTGTACATGCCCCAGCCGGACAGGCCGTAGTGGAACAGCGTCCACACGGTGCCCTCGCGCGCGGCCTGGACCGTGCCGCCCTCGATCGAGGGCGGGTCGAGGTACTGCACCGCCGGCTCGTAGACGGAGTAGAAGATCAGGTCGGTGCCGATGCCGGCCGCGAACAGCATCGCGGCCCACGCCCCGGTGGAGAACTCTGGTCGCGAGTGGTCGGGACCGAGCCGGATCGAGCCGTACTTGGAGAACGCCAGGTAGACCACGAACACCAGCACCGAGGTGGTCAGCGCGATGTAGAACCAGCCGAAGCCGCTGGAGACCCGGCCGACCAGCGACTCCAACGTGTCGAACGCGTGCTCGGGAGCGGCCACGCACCAGATCGTCACCGCCAGGGTGATCAGCGCCGCCGGGACGAACACCGGCAGGTTGAGCCGGGAGGCGGGCTCCTCGGGGACCGGCCCGGCCACCCCGGGTCGTGAGTCGAGATCGGTCATCGCTGTTCTCCTCTTCACCTCGCCGGCCCCGCGGGGCCGGCGCTCAGTGGACCTGGACGGTGCCGGGCCGCGCGTCGTTGCGCGGGTCCCCCTGCGGGTACAGCGGCATGCCGGTTCCGTGACGGTAGAACGGCACGTCCTCGGGCGCCAGTGGCGTGTTCCCGGCGATGAGGTCCGCGGCCTTCTCGGCGAGCATCATCACCGGGGCGTAGATGTTGCCGTTGGTGACGTAGGGCATCACCGAGGCGTCCACGACGCGCAGCCCCTCCACGCCGTGCACCCGCATGGTCGAGGGGTCGACGACGGAGTCCGGGTCGGTGCCCATCCGCGCGGTGCAGGAGGGGTGCAGCGCGGTCTCGGCGTCCGCCGCCACCCAGTCCAGGATCTCCTGGTCGGTGCTGACCCCGGGGCCGGGCGAGATCTCCCCGGCCGAGAACGGCGCGAACGCCGGCTGCTCGAGGATGGTCCTCGCCGCGCGGACCATCTCGATCCACTCACGCCGGTCGTTCTCGGTCGAGAGGTAGTTGAACTGCAGCGCCGGGTGCTCGAAGGGGTCGGTGCTGCGGATCTTCAGGCTGCCCCGCACGTCGGAGTACATCGGGCCGATGTGCACCTGGTAGCCGTGCTCGGCGGCCGGCTGCGACCCGTCGTACCGGATCGCGATGGGCAGGAAGTGGAACATCAGGTTCGGGTAGTCCACCCGGTCGTTGCTGCGCAGGAACCCGCCGGCCTCGAAGTGGTTCGAGGCCCCCACGCCCCGGCGGCCGAAGAGCCACTCGGCGCCGATCCGGGGCTTGTGACGGTGCTTGAGCCACGGGGCGATCGACACCGGCTGCTTCGCGGCGTGCTGGATGTAGACCTCCAAGTGGTCCTGCATGTTCGCGCCGACGCCGGGCAGGTCGGCAATCACGTCGATGTCGAGGCGCTTGAGCAGCTCGGGGTCGCCGATCCCGGCCAGCTGCAGCAGCTGCGGGGAGTTGATCGCACCACCGCAGAGGATGACCTCGCCGGCCTCGACGCTGCGCCGCGCGCCGCGCCGCCCCACGCCGCGCACGTAGTCGACCCCGGTGACGCGGGGGCCCCCGGCCTCGCGGGCGACCCTCAGGCCGGTGACCTGCGCGAGCGTGTGGACGTCGAGGTTGGGCCGGCTCATCACCGGGTGCAGGTAGGCCTGGCTGGCCGAGAGGCGCCGACCGCGACTGACGTTGCGGTCGAAGGGCGCGAAGCCCTCCTGGCGGTAGCCGTTGACGTCGTCGGTCAACGGGTGGCCGGCCTGCTGGACGGCCTCGAAGAAGGCCCCGAAGAGCGGCGACGACGCCGGCCCCCGCTCGAGCACCAGCGGCCCGGCACCGCCGCGCCACGCGTCGGCGCCCGCGGTGGTGGTCTCCATCCGCTTGAAGTACGGCAGGCAGTGGGCGTAGTCCCAGTGCTCCATCCCGGCGTCGGCGCCCCAGCGCTCGTAGTCGAGCGGGTTGCCGCGCTGGAAGATCATCCCGTTGATGCTGGAGGAGCCGCCGAGGATCTTCCCGCGGGCGTGGTAGACCGTCCGGCCGCCCATGTGCGGCTCGGGCTCGGAGGTGTACTTCCAGTCGTAGAGCCGGTTCCCGATCGGGTACGGCAGCGCGGCCGGCATGTGGATGAACGGGTCGAGCTTGGTGTCGGTGCGGCCGGCCTCCAGCACGAGCACCCGGGTGCCGGGGTCGGACGAGAGGCGGTTGCCCAGCGCGGAGCCGGCCGAGCCGCCCCCCACGATCACGTAGTCGTAGCGCTCGCTCATGACGCGTCTCCCTCGCTCGGTCCGAACCAGCCCTGGGGGACGGGGCGGGTGTTGTGCCACACGTGCTTGGTCTCGCGGTACTCGTCCAGGCCGGCCAGCCCGAGCTCGCGACCGACGCCGCTCTGCTTGTAGCCGCCCCACTCGGCCTGGGGCACGTACGGGTGGTAGTCGTTGATCCAGATCGTGCCGTGGCGCAGCCGCGCCGCGACCCGCTCGGCGCGCCCGGCGTCGCGGGTCCAGACCGCGCCCGCCAGGCCGAAGATGGTGTCGTTGGCGATCGAGACCGCGGCGTCCTCGAGACCGTCCGCGTCCGCGCCGGTGAAGGTCTCGACGGTCAGCACGGGTCCGAACGACTCGTCCTGCACGCAGCTCATGTCGGCCGCGCAGCCGTCGAGGATCGTGGGCCGGTAGAACCAGCCCCGGTCGTACGCCTCCCCCTCGGGCCGCGACCCACCGGCCCGGAGGACCGCGCCCTCGGCGAGGCCGGCCGCGACGTAGGCCTCCACCTTCGCGCGGTGCGCCTCGGAGATGAGCGGGCCGGTCTCGGCGTCGTCGTCGAAGGGACCGCCGAGCCGGATCTGCTCGGTGCGCGCGACCAGGGCCTCGACGAACTCGTCGTGGATCGAGTCCTCCACGACCAGCCGGGCGCCGGCGGAGCAGACCTGGCCGGAGTCGAGGAAGACCGCGGTCAGCGCCATGTCCAGCGCGGTCTCGAGGTCGGCGTCGGCGAAGACGATGTTGGGGTTCTTGCCGCCGAGCTCGAGGGCGACCTTCTTGACGGTCTCCGCGGCCGAGGCCATCACGCGACGCCCGGTGACCAGGCCGCCGGTGAAGGAGACGAGGTCGACCTCGGGGGCCGTGGTGAGCGTCGGCCCGACCCGATCGCCGGCACCGAGCACGAGGTTGGCGACGCCGTCGGGCAGCCCGACGTCGGTCAGCGCGCGCATCAGCCAGATCGCGGTCGACGGCGTGAGCTCGCTGGGCTTGAGCACGAAGGTGTTGCCCGCGGCCAGCGCCGGGGCGACCTTCCAGGAGGTCTGCAGCAGCGGGAAGTTCCACGGGGTGATCAGCGAGCACACGCCGACCGGCTCGTGGACGACCTTGCTCACGACGTCGGGCATGCCGGTGTCGACCACGCGGCCGGCGTCGGCCTGCGCCAGCCCGGCGTAGTGGCGGAAGACGCCGACGATGTCGTCGACGTCGAGGCGCGACTCCAGCATCCGCTTGCCGGTGTCGAGCGACTCCAGCCGGGCGACCTCCTCCTTGTCGGCCACGAGCCGGTCGGCCAGGCGGTGCAGCAGGGCGGCCCGCTCGGGCGCGGGCGTACGCGGCCAGGGACCGTTGTCGAAGGCGCTGCGCGCGGCCACGACGGCCGCGACCGCGTCCTCGGCGGTGGCCTCGGAGACCTCCGCGACGACCTGGGTGGTGTCCGCGGGGCAGCGGACCTGGCGCGTGGAGCCGTCGGAGGCGTCGCGCCACCGACCGGCGATGAAGAGCTCGGGCACCCCCTGACGCAACCGCACCGGAGCGGTCAGGTCAAACCGGGTCCCCGCGACGGTGACCTAGGTCTCGGACCGTTCCGCGACCCGGCGCGGGGTGAGCGGGGCGAACCGCTCGCGGTCGGCCATCACCGCGGTCAGCCCGACCCAGCTCGTCTGCGCGACGACGGCGTCGTACCCGACCGGCACGTCCCACCCGGCCAACCGGACGAGCACGGTGTCGGGGCCGCGACGCAGCAGCACCTCGACCCGGCCGGAGGGGCCGGGGACCCACCGCACGACGTACCTGCCCGCGCCGAGGAACGGGTCCGCGCAACGGGCCGGCGGCACCACGTCGCAGGAGTCCCCCTCCGGCCGCCCCGGCACCGGGCCGCGGGTCACCACGAGGTCGACGACGGTGTACGGGGCTCGCGCCTGCGGGTCGAGCGTCACCCGCGCCGACACCGTCCGTGGGGACCACCCGGGGCGCCCGGCGACCAGGGGCGAGGGAGTCGACCCACGCACGCGGGGAGCCGGCCCGCCGGAGGTCCTGACCGAGCGGGCCCAGACGTCCGCCAGCACCGCGGGGTCGGCGCGGACCCGCTCGAGACCCCGGGGGTCGGGGACCCCGCCCTCCCAGGTCGTGAGCCGGTCGCCGAGCGCCGCCGCCTCCGCGGTGGTGGTCAGCCGGAGCCGGGGGTCCTCGGCCAGCGCGGTGAGGTCCTCGACGGAGAACGGCAGGTCCGCCCGCGGGGGTCCCGCGTGATCGGAGGCCCCGCGAGGGCGACGGTGGTGGACCCGTCGTCACGCACCATCGACACGGCGACGTACCCCGGGTCCTCCTCGGGCGTCAGCAGGTCCCAGGTCAGCCGGACCACGCCCCCGTCGGTCGGCGTCACCGTGCACCCGCTCTCGTCCACTCGACCCCGGCAGGTGCGGGCCCCCGGTTCGGGGCTGACCACCACCCGCACGACCGACCCCGCGCCGGACCCGTCGGCGGGGAGGCCCAGCTCGGCGCCGACCTCCCCGGGCGGGTCGCCGAGTCGGGCAGCGGTCGAGCGCGCCGAGGCCGGGACCACCCGGAGGTGCTCGGCGGCCACCGCGGCGACCGCGCGCTGGGTCAGCGGCACGCCCCCCGTCGGCTCCCGGTCCGCGGCCCCGCCCCGGCAGGAGGCCAGCAGCACGAGCAGCACGGCGACGGCGGCGGTTCGGGAACGGCTGACGTGCATCGTGACCCCCAGGACTGGTGCCGTCCATGCTGCCAGCCGGGTTACCGTCGCATCCATGGACTACAGGAGCCTCGGACCCACCGGCATGATGGTCAGCCCCCTCTGCCTCGGCGCGATGATGTTCGGCGCGTGGGGCGAGCCGGACCACGACGAGTCGACCCGGATCATCCACCGCGCGCTCGACGCCGGGGTGAACTTCGTCGACACCGCCGACATCTACTCCCGCGGCGAGTCCGAGGAGATCGTCGGCAAGGCGCTCGAGGGCCGCCGCGACGAGGTCGTGCTGGCCACCAAGTTCCACGGGCCGATGGACGTGGACATGGGCGAGACCGGCAACCCGTTGAACCGCGGCAACTCCCGGCGCTGGATCGTCCAGGAGGTCGAGGCGAGCCTGCGTCGGCTGCGCACCGACTGGATCGACCTCTACCAGGTGCACCGCCCCGAGCGGGAGACCGACGTCGAGGAGACCCTGGCCGCGCTGACCGACCTCCAGCGGCAGGGCAAGATCCGTGCGTTCGGCTGCTCGACCTTCCCGGCCGCCGACGTGGTCGAGGCGCAGTGGATCTCCCAGCGTCGCGGTCTGGGGCGCTTCGTGACCGAGCAGCCGCCGTACTCGATCCTGGCCCGCGGGATCGAGGCCGACCTGCTGCCCACCACCGAGCGGTACGGCATGGGCGTCATCCCGTGGAGCCCGCTGAACGGCGGCTGGCTGACCGGTCGCTTCCGCACGGGACAGGACGCCCCCGACAACCACCGCTCGCGGATGCGTTCGTCCCAGTACGACCTCGCGCGGCCCGAGAACCAGGCCAAGCTCGAGGCGGCCGAGGCGCTGGCGGTCCTGGCCGAGGAGACCGGTGTGACCCTGGTGCACCTCGCGCTGGCCTTCGTGATGCAGCACCCGGGCGTCACCGCCCCGATCATCGGGCCGCGCACGATGGAGCAGCTCGAGACCCAGCTCGGCGCGGTCGACGTCACGCTGTCGACCGACGTGCTCGACCGGATCGACGAGATCGTCCCGCCGGGCGTGAACCTCGCCCGCGACGACGCCGGGTACGCGCCGCCGTCGCTCCAGGACCCCTTCCTGCGTCGACGCCGCACCGCCTGAGGCAGCGTCGCCGGGGGCGAGGCGCCAGCGCCGCCCCCGGAGGTCGCAGGAGCCAGCGCAGCCCCCCGGAGGTCGCAGGAGTCAGCGCAGCCCCCCGGCGGTCGAGGAGCGAGCGAAGCGAGCGTCACGAGACCCTTACTGCGAGTGTTACTGAACGTTTGATCGAATGTGCCTTTCCTGGTTGTGCAGAACCGCCTCTGACCTGTGGAAACACCCCAGGACTGTCGGCGGCCAGTGCTTGGATTGATCCATGGCCACCATCAAGGACACCACCACCGGGCACCCCGTCCCGTGCAGTGTCCGCGCACTGTCGGCCTCGGTGACGGCCTTGGCCGAGCGGCCGCTTTTCGCGTTGGACGTCGCCACCACCCGCGACACCATCCAGGCGCTGGCGGTCCTGGAATCGAAGGTCGCCTCCCTCAAGCTCGCCGTCCTCGCCCACGCCGACGAGGTCCAGGTCGGCTCCGACACCGGGTGCACCTCGACCGGGGTGTGGGCCGCGAACGCCACGAGGTCCCGCAAGAACGTGTGTGCGGCCCAAGTGAAGCTCGCGACCGCGTTGGAGTCGCGGTGGACCAAGGTCCGCGACGCGTTGGCCTCAGGGGCGATGAACGCCGACCAGGTCCGCGTTGTCGTGAACGCGTTGGAGGACCTCCCCGAGGACCTCGACGCAGCCCTGCTCATCCAGGCCGAGGAGATCAACTGCACCCCCGATGAGTCCGGGGAGAAGCGCGACTGGGTCAAGGGTCGGCCGGGTCCGCAGAAGCTCGGTGAGGCGTTCTGTGAGCTGATCGAGAACTACCCCCGACAGAACGCACCCAAGCTCGGCCGCACCGACGGGACCTTCATCGCCACCACCACCTTCGACCTCCTGACAACCGCGCTCGGGACCGCCACGTTGGACGACGGCACACCGATGACCGCCGCCCAAGCCATGCGGCTGGCCTGTGAGGCGCGGATCATCCCCGTGGTCCTCGGCGGAAACGGTGAGGTCCTCCACCAAGGCAAGGCCCGACGCAAGTACACCGCCGCGCAGACCTACGCCATGCACGCCCGCGACAAGTCCTGCACCGCCAAAGGCTGCGACTGGCCACCCGGGCTCTGCCACGCCCACCACGACACCATGTTCGCCAAAGGTGGGAAGACCGATATCGAGGACGGACGGCTGCTCTGTCCGCACCACCACGCCCGCGCCCACGACCCCGCCTACGAGATGACGATCCATCCCGACGACAAGGTCACCTTCCACCGAAGGACATAGGCCGACCCGTTCTGCGTACGGGGTCTCGTGACGCTCGCTTCGCTCGCTCCTCGACCACCGGGTGCTGCGCGCCCTCGACCACCGGGGTCGCTCCCTCCTCGACCACCGGCCGGATCGGCGCGCCCACGATCACCGGGTGCCGCGCGCCCTCGACCACCAGGGCACCGCCCTGTCCGGAATCGTCACCTCGAGGCGCCGCGAGCGTCATCTCGGCTGTCCGCGAGCGTCACCTCGGCGGAACCGGGTGGGGGGTCCGGCCGTCCGAGCCGCATGACCACCTCCGTCACCACCGCCGTCACCACCTCCGCCACCGTCACCGCGAAGCGGCTGCCGTCCCTGGGCCTGGCCCTCCTCCTCGCGGCCGGGCTCGGGCTCGCCGGGTGCTCGTCGGGAGGCTCGGAGTCCTCCTCCGCCGGGGCCGACAGCGCCGACAGCGCCGCCAGCCTCGGCAGCGCCGACACCGAGGTCGGCGAGGAGCAGGCGGCCGGCACCCGCCCGGACGCCCTCCAGGACGGCTCCCTGTCGTTCAGCGCGGACTCCGCGAGCCGGGTCGCCGCGCCCGGGAAGGCGGTCGACACCTCCCCCGCTACCGAACCCGGAGCCGAGCCCGCGATCATCCAGACCGGCACCCTGACGGTCGAGAGCGACGACGTCGCCGGGGCCCGGTTCGACCTGGACAAGCTCCTCGACACCTACGGCGGGTCGGTCGCGGACGAGAAGACCACCGCGAGCGACGAGGGCGACGTCCGGCTGTCGCGGGTCGAGCTGCGGGTGCCCAGCGCGGAGTTCGACGCCGCGATGACCGGCATCGGGGAGCTGGGGAAGGTGACCGAGTCGACCCGCAAGGCCCAGGACGTCACCGGCGAGGTGATCGACACCGAGGCGCGGATCCGGGCGCAGGAGCAGAGCCTCCAGCGGATCGAGGTGCTCTTCGGCCAGGCCCAGGACATCGGCGACATCGTCTCGATCGAGGCCCAGCTGAGCCGGCGCCAGGCCGAGCTCGACTCCCTGAAGGGCCAGCTGGCCTACCTGCAGGACCAGACCACTTTGTCCACGATCACCGTCTACCTCGAGCAGTCCGAGCCGGCGGCCGTGCCGCCGGCGCCCGAGGAGGACGACCTCGCGTTCGTCGGCGGCCTGAAGGACGGGTGGGAGGCCCTGGGCTCGCTCGGCGCCGGCCTGGCCGTGGTGGTCGGCGCGCTGCTGCCGTTCGCCCTGGTCGCCGTGCTCCTCGGCGTGCCAGCGGCCCTCGTCGGCCGGCGCCTGCTCGCGCGGCGCCCGACCCCTACGGCGTGAGGTTGCGCGCGGTCGCCGCGGCGAGCCGCAGCGCGTCCCGCGCCCACCCCGCCGACGCGCCCGCCAGGCCGCAGGTCGGGGAGATGCCGAGCTGGTCCCCGACGACCTCCGGGTCGAGCCCGAGCATCTCCAGCCACCGCTCGACCCGGGCGGTGACGTCCTTGTCGGAGGGCCGGGCGACGGGATCGGTCGAGGGCAGCACACCGAGCACGACCGACTCCCCCGCCTCGAGCGCCTCGCCGAGCTGGTCGTGGTCCTCGGCGGCGAGCTGGTCGAGGTCGACGACGAGGCCCCGGGCTCCCGCGCCGCGGAGCAGGTCGAGGGGGGTACGCGGGGCGCACGCGTGGACCCACGGCTCGCCCCCGGCTCCCGCGACCGCCTCGAGCACGGCGGCCAGGGTGTCGGAGGCCTCGGGCGGATGGACGCTGCGGTGACGGTGCAGGCCCGACGCGGTGGGCACCTGCCCGCCGAGCACCGACGGCAGCGCCGGCTCGTCGACCTGCACGACGAGCCGCTCGACGCCGGGCAGCCGACGCCGTACGTCGGCGACGTGGTCGACGAGGCCCTCGGCCAGCGCCTGCGCCAGCTCGCGCCGGGCTCCGTGGTCCCCGAGGACGGCCCCGCCGCGCGGGCGCTCGACCGTGGCGGCGAGGGTCCACGGACCGGTCACCTGGATCTTGAAGGACCCCGTCAGACCCTGCGCCTGCTCCTCGAGGCTGTCGAGGTCCTGACCGACCAGGCTGCGGGCACGACGCTGGTCGACCCCGGACGCACCCTGCCCGGTGAGCCGCCAGCCCGCCGGCTGCAGGTCGGCGCCCAGCTCGGCCACCAGCGCCAGCGCCCGGCCGGTCATCGCCGCGGCGGCGCCGCGGCCCGGCACCTCGGGGAGGTGCGGCAGCTGGCCGACCAGCTCACCCAGCACCAGGCCGACGGCGTGGTCGAAGGAACGCTGGTCCTCGCCCGGCATGGAGCCGACCGCAGTCGCACGGGTCATCGCTGCTGCTCCTGCCGGGGTGACGCACCGGCACCGGCGCCGGTGCGGTCGATGGTGGCGCTGCCGACCACGCGGGTGCCGTCGTACACGACCGCGGTCTGGCCGGGCGCGATGCCGTAGGCCGGCTCCAGCAGCTCGACCTCGACCCGCTCGCCGTCCGGGTGGACCCGGACGACCGCGGGCAGCTCGGCACCGTGGGCGCGCAGCTGCACGGTGCCGCGCAGCAGGCCCGGCGACGCACCGCACCAGCGGGGATGCGTGCAGGTGAGCCGGTCCACCGCCAGCCGCTCGTGCGGGCCGACCGTCACCGTGCCCGAGACCGGCTCGATGTCGAGCACGAACCGGGGGCGGCCGTCCGGGGCCGGCCGCCCGATCCGCAGGCCCTTGCGCTGCCCGACGGTGAACCCGTAGGTGCCCTCGTGGCGGCCGAGCACCTCGCCGGTCGCGTCGTCGACGATGTCGCCGCCCTCGTTCGGGGCGCGGTCGCCGAGCTTCTCGCGCAGCCAGCCGGCGTTGTCGCCGTCGGCGACGAAGCAGATGTCGTGGGAGTCGGGCTTGTCGGCGACCAGCAGCCCGCGCTCGGCGGCCTCGGCCCGCACCTGCGACTTGGGCGTGTCCCCGAGCGGGAAGAGCGAGTGCGCGAGCTGGCGCTGGTCGAGCACCCCGAGGACGTACGACTGGTCCTTGCCGTCGTCCTCGGCCCGGTGCATCTCCACGGTGCCGTCACCGGCCCGGCGCAGCCGCGCGTAGTGCCCGGTGGCGACGGCGTCGAACCCCAGCGCGAGCGAGCGCTCGAGGACGGCCTCGAACTTGATCTTCTCGTTGCACCGCAGGCACGGGTTGGGCGTGCGGCCGGCGGCGTACTCGTCCATGAAGTCCTCGACGACGTCGGCGTGGAAGCGCTCCGAGAGGTCCCAGACGTAGAACGGGATCCCGATCACGTCGGCGGCCCGCCGCGCGTCGTTGGCGTCCTCGACCGTGCAGCAGCCGCGCGCCCCGGAGCGGTACGACGCGGGGTTGCGCGACAGCGCGAGGTGGATGCCGGTGACCTCGTGGCCGGCCTCGACCGCACGCGCCGCCGCGACCGCGGAGTCGACCCCGCCGGACATGGCGGCCACGACCCGCAGCGGCCCCGGGCCGCCGGGGGCGGTCACCGGCGCGCCGCGCGGGCCCGCTCGACGCACGGGCCGATCGCGGCGACGAGCGCGTCGACGTCGGCCTCGGTCGAGGTGCGGCCGAGCGAGAACCGCAGCGAGCTGCGCGCGACCTGCTCGTCCCGGCCCATCGCGAGCAGCACGTGGGAGGGCTGCGGGACCCCGGCCGAGCAGGCCGAGCCGGTGGAGCACTCGATGCCGCGGGCGTCGAGCAGCATCAGCAGGGAGTCCCCCTCGCAGCCGGGGAAGGACAGGTGGGCGATGCCGGGCAGGCCGGCGCCGGGGTCGTCGAGGGGCGCGCCGTTCAGGACCGCCTCGGGCACGACCCGCTGCACGCCACGCACCAGTCGCTCGCGCAGCGCCGACATCCGGGCCGCGTGGTCGGCCTGGCCGGCCACGGCCAGCTCGACGGCGGTGGCCAGGGCGCTGATCGCGGGCGGGTCGAGGGTGCCGGAGCGCACGTCGCGCTCCTGCCCACCGCCGTGGACCAGCGAGGTGAGGTCCAGCTCGCGGCGCACCAGCAGGGCGCCCACGCCGTACGGTCCCCCGACCTTGTGACCGGTCAGCGTCAGCGCGTCGACGCCGGAGGCGGCGAAGTCGACCGGGACCGCGCCGACGGCCTGGACGGCGTCGGTGTGCACGGGCACGCCGTGCTCGGCGGCGAGGGCGACGACGTCGTCGAGGGGCTGGAGGGTGCCGACCTCGTTGTTGCCCCACATCACCGACACCGCCGCGACGGAGCCGGGGTCGCGCTCGAGACAGGCCCGCAGGGCGTCCACGTCGAGGCGCCCCCGGTCGTCGACCGCGACGTGGTCGACGACCGCGCCCTGGTCGGTGGCCAACCAGTCGAGCGGGTCGAGCACGGCGTGGTGCTCGACGGCGGTCGTGAGCAGGCGGACGCGGTGGGGGTCGGCCGCACGTCGGGCCCAGGCCAGGCCCTTCAGCGAGAGGTTGTCGGACTCGGTGCCGCCGGAGGTGAAGACCACCTCGCCGGGGCGGCAGCCGAGCGAGCCGGCCAGCGACTCGCGGGCCTCCTCGACGACCCGGCGGGCCCGGCGACCGGAGGCGTGCAGGGAGCTGGCGTTGCCGACCTCGCGCAACCGCGCGACCAGCGTCCCGACCGCGGCCTCGACCATCGGCGTGGTCGCGGCGTGGTCGAGGTAGACGCTGGCCTCGGGGCGCAGGAGGGCTTCGGACATCGCACCGACCAGCGTACGCGCGCCCCCCGGCACCGGACCGGGCGCCTCAGCCCTGGTCCACCGAGGGCACCACGGTGGCCACGATCGCCAGGTGGTCGGTGCCGGGCACCGCGACCGTGCCCGTGCTCGTGACGGTCCAGCCCGGCGCCAGCAGGAGGTGGTCGATGGGCGCCGTGGGCGGCAGCAGGCCGAGGACCGGGAAGTACCCGTTGACCGGCCAGGTGGCGGTGAGCCCGGTGTTGAGCAGCTCGGCGCCGTCGCGGTAGCCCTCGGCGAGCAGGGCGCGGACGGGCGCGTGGTCCAGGGTCGCGTTGAGGTCGCCCACGACCACGTCGGGACGCTCGGAGACGACGACGTCGAGCAGCACGGCGTGGTCCTCGGCCCAGTCGTCGGGGTCCAGCGGGGCGGCCGGGTGGGCGGCCAGCACGTCCAGGCCGCCGGTGCGGACCAGCAGGTTGTCGAACCGCGTGCCCGCCACGGGCTCGGCGCGCTGGAACGGCTCGGCCGAGAACACCATCGTGCCCTCGTAGGTCTCCCCCGTCCGCCCGGTGCGGTGCGGCAGCAGGGCGTCGAGCCCGGCGTCCTCCATGGCGGCCAGCGTGCGCGGGGTGACCTCGCTGGCCACCAGCACGTCGACGTCCCGCTCGGCGACCTCGCGGACCACCGCGGCCCCGTCGCCCCGCCCGAAGTACAGGTTGGTGCTGAGGACCACCACCTCGTCCCCCGGCCCGGCGGCGGGCGACGGGTCGCGTCCCTCCCCGGTGTAGGACGGCAGCAGCCAGCTCACGTGCAGGCCCGCCGCAGCGAGGACCAGGACCGCGACCACACCCGGCACCAGACGGCGCCGGCCGCGCCGGGCGAGCAGGACGCCGAGCACCACCACCGCCAGCGCGTAGGGCACCAGGGCGAACGGCGTGAACGCCTGCGCCTGCACCAGCAGCCCCGCCGACGGGTCCGTCAGCCGGAGCACCGTCAGCGCACCGGCCGGGACCAGGAGGAGCACCAGCACCACGGTCAGCGCCGCACGGACCACGGCGGGGGGCGTCGGCATGACTGCGAACGTACCGACCCGGTGGCCACCGCCGACCGCCCCGCGGCGTCGCCCCGGCGACGCCGCGGTGAACGGCCAGGACCTCCTACAGCAGGACGAGGTCGTCGCGGTGGACGACCTCGCGGTCGTAGGCCGGACCGAGCTCGGCCACGAGGTCCGGGGTCGAGCGGCCGAGCAGCGCCGGGAGCTCGTCGGCGTCGAAGCCGACCCGCCCGCGGGCCAGGACCGCTCCGGCCGGGTCGACGAGGTCGACGGGGTCACCGGCCGCGAAGGACCCCTCGACGCCGGTCACGCCGGCCGCGAGCAGGGAGGTGTGCCGCTGGGTGACGGCACGGACGGCGCCGTCGTCGAGCACGAGGCGGCCCTGGGGCTCGGTGGCGTGCGCGAGCCACAGCAGCCGGGTCGGTCGGCGCTTGCCGGTGGCCCGGAACAGGGTGCCGACGTCGGCGCCCCCGAGGGCCTCGGCTGCCTGCGGGGCGGCGCTGAGCACCACCGGGATCCCGGCGCCGGTCGCGATCATGGCGGCGTCGACCTTGGTCCGCATCCCGCCGGTGCCGACCCCGGCGTCGCCGGGGGCACCGAGCCGCACCCCGGTCAGGTCCTCGACGGAGTCCACGACCGGCAGCCGCCGCGAGCCGGCCTCGGCGGGCGGGCCGTCGTACAGGCCGTCGACGTCGCTGAGCAGCACCAGCAGGTCGGCGTGCACGAGGTGCGCGACCAGGGCGGCGAGCCGGTCGTTGTCGCCGAAGCGGATCTCGCTGGTGGCCACGGTGTCGTTCTCGTTGACGATCGGCAGCACCCCGAGCTCGAGCAGCCGCGCGAAGGTCTGGTGGGCGTTGCGGTAGTGCGTGCGCCGTACGACGTCGTCGGCGGTCAGCAGGACCTGTCCTGCGGTCACGCCGTGGGTGGCGAGCTCCTCGGTGTAGCGGTGCACCAGCAGCCCCTGGCCGACCGAGGCGGCGGCCTGCTGGGAGGGCAGGTCGCTGGGGCGCCGACGCAGGCCGAGCGGCGCGAGCCCGGCGGCGATCGCGCCCGAGGAGACCAGGACGACCTCGACCCCGCGGTCGCGGGCCGCGGCGACGACGTCGACCAGCGCACGGACCCGGTCGGGGTCGATGCCGCCGGCGGCGGTGGTCAGCGAGGACGAGCCGACCTTGACCACGACGCGGCGCGCCGCGACGACCTCGGGCCGGGCGCCCGACGGCGCCGTGCTCATCGTCGCTCGGAGCCGCCCGGGCCCGACGGGTCGGCGGGGGCGGCGTCGGGGTCCGCGTCGGAGCCGATCTCGTAGGAGGTCGGGCCCCGGTCGTAGCGGCGGGCGACGTCGGCGCGGGTCTCGTTCTCGCCGCGGTCGGGCATCGCCTCGTCGATGGCCCGGCGACGGCGGGCGGCCGGCCGGTCCTCGGTGAGGCGGACGTCCTCGCCACGGCGGGAGAGGATCTCGCCGCCGGCGTCCATGCCCGGGCGGAAGTCGAAGACCACCGCGTCCTCGGGGTCGCCGATCAGCACGGCGTCGCCCTCGACCGCGCCCAGTGCCACCAGCTTGCGCTCGACGCCCAGCCGGTCCAGCCGGTCGGCCAGGAAGCCCACGGCCTCGTCGTTGGAGAAGTCGGTCTGACGCACCCAGCGCTCGGGCTTGGTGCCGCGCACGCGCCAGCCGGCGCCGGTGGCGCGCACCGTGAAGTCCTCCTCGCGCACGGCCTGCGGCCGCAGCACGATCCGCTCGGCGACCACGGCCTCGCGCTCGGCGCGCGCGGCCTGGACGATCTCGGCCATCGCGAAGCCCAGCTCGCGCAGGCCCTCCCCCGACGCCGCGGAGACCGGGAACACCCGTAGCCCGCGGGCGGTCAGGTCGGCCAGGACCATGTCGGCGATCTCGCGACCGTCGGGCACGTCGACCTTGTTCAGCGCCACCAGCCGGGGGCGGTCCTCGAGGCCGCCGTAGCGGGCCAGCTCGTTCTCGATGATGTCGAGGTCCTCGACCGGGGCCCGGTCGGGCTCGAAGGTGGCCGTGTCGACGACGTGCACCAGCGCCGCGCAGCGCTCGACGTGGCGCAGGAAGTCGTGGCCGAGGCCGCGGCCCTCGCTGGCGCCCTCGATCAGGCCGGGCACGTCGGCCACGGTGAAGGTGGTGTCACCGGCGGTCACCATGCCGAGGTTGGGCACCAGGGTGGTGAACGGGTAGTCCGCGATCTTGGGCCGGGCCCGCGACATGGCCGCGATCAGGCTCGACTTGCCCGCGCTGGGGAAGCCGACCAGGCCGATGTCCGCGACGACCTTGAGCTCCAGGACGACCTCGAGCTCGTCCCCGGGCTCGCCGAGCAGCGCGAAGCCGGGCGCCTTGCGCTTGGTCGAGGCCAGGGCCGCGTTGCCGAGCCCGCCGGCCCCGCCGGTGGCCACCACGAGCTCGGCGCCGGGGCCGACCATGTCGGCGATCGGGGTGCCGTCGGCCCGGGTGACGACGGTGCCGTCCGGGACGGGCAGCACGAGGTCGCCGCCGTGGCCGCCGTTGCGGTGGGCGCCGGCGCCGTGGCCGCCGTGGTCGGCGGTGCGCCGCGGGCTGTGGTGGTACTCGACCAGCGTGGTGACACCGGCGTCGACGCGCAGGATCACCGAGCCGCCGGGCCCGCCGTTGCCCCCGTCGGGGCCGCCGAGGGGCTTGAACTTCTCACGGTGCACGGACGCCACGCCGTTGCCGCCGCGACCGGCGCTGACGAACAGCCGCACGCGGTCGACGAAGGTGGGGACGGCCATGGGATTCCTCTCGGGGGTGCTGCTCGGTGAAATGCGCGAAGGCGCCCCGGTCAGGAGCGCCTTCGAGGTCCGGCCGGGGCCGGGGTCCCGGGGGCTGTGCCCCCGGGGCGGGTCACTGACCCGCGAGGATGTTGACGACGCGGCGGCCGCGCTTGCGGCCGAACTCGACCGAACCGGGGATGAGGGCGAACAGGGTGTCGTCCTTGCCGCGGCCGACACCGGCACCCGGGTGGAAGTGGGTGCCGCGCTGGCGCACGATGATCTCGCCGGCGCCGACGACCTGGCCGCCGAAGCGCTTCACACCGAGGTACTGGGAGTTGGAGTCGCGACCGTTCTTGGTGGACGCGGCGCCCTTCTTGTGAGCCATGAGTTACATCCTTCGTGTTCTGCGCTGAGAGCCCGGCGGCGTCTCAGAGGGAGATGTCGGTGACCTTGACCTGGGTGTACTTCTGGCGGTGACCCTGGCGCTTCTTGTAGCCGGTCTTGTTCTTGAACTTCTGGATGATGATCTTGGGGCCCTTGGTGGCGCCGAGGACCTCGACGGTCACCGCGGCCTTGTCCAGGCCGGCCGAGGTCACCGACTCACCGTCGACCACCAGCAGCACCGGCAGGGACGCGGTCTGACCGACCGGGGTGGCGATCTTGTCGATCGAGATGACGTCGCCCACGGCGACCTTCTGCTGGATTGCGCCAGCTCGCACGATCGCGTACACCGCGGATCTCCTTCGTCGGTTCAGAACACTCAGTCCAGGTCTGCGGCACGCCGGCACGTCCTCCGGGAGTGCGAGGAGCGGGATGCCATGCAGCGGTGGCGCACACCTGGTGCGCCGAGGGTCCATAGTACGGACCCCGCGGCGCCCAGCGCAAAACGTCGCCCTCGGGCGACCCCGGGCGCCCCGTCAGGAACGGCCGGGCTCGGCCTCGGCCGTCCCGGGCTCGACCCGCCCGGAGTCCGGCGGGGTGCCCCCGATCCCACCGCTCGCCGCGGCCTCGTCGAGCGAGGGGACGGTGCCGCCGCGTCGTCGCGAGCCGCGGGTACGGGTGACCACCCGCGGGCCGGCCGGGGCCGGCTCGTCGGCGGTCGGCGCGGGCTGCACCGGCTGCTCGGGCTGCTCGGGGGCTGCGGGGGCGGTGATCACCACGGGCTCGGCGCCCTGCTCGGGTCCACCGGCGGGCCGGCTGGCGCTACGCCGACGCGACCGCGTCACCACCCGTGCCGGCTCGGGCTCGGTCTCGACCACCGGCTCCACGACGGGCTCGGCAGCGGGCTCGGCAGCGGGCTCGGCGGCGGGCTCGGCGACGGGCTCGGCGACGGGCTCGGCGACGGGCTCCGGGGCAGCCTCGGTCACGGGGCTGTCCTGGGGTGTCACCTCCCCCGGCGCCATGGCCGGGTCGGAGGCGGAGGGCTGCTGCTCGGCCGGGGCGTCGTCGGCCGCGGCCTTCTCGGCGGCGCGGGCCATCGCGGCCACGTCGGCCGGCGAGGGCGCGCGACCGTTCTGCTCGCCGTCACGACCACCGTCACGGCCACCGCCGCGGTTGCGGCCGCCACCGTTCGAGCCGCCGTTCCCACCGCCGTTGCCGCCACCGCTGTTGCCGCCGCCGCTGCCGCCGCTGTCACCACGGCCACGCTTGGGACGTCGGCCGTCGTCGTCCTGGCGCGGGGGCTCGACCGGCTCGCCGTGGATGACCAGGCCGCGGCCCTGGCAGTGCTCACAGCTGTGGCTGAACGCCTCGAGCAGACCGGTGCCGATCTTCTTGCGCGTCATCTGCACCAGGCCGAGCGAGGTGACCTCGGCGACCTGGTGGCGGGTGCGGTCGCGGCCCAGGCACTCCACGAGCCGGCGCAGCACCAGGTCTCGGTTGGACTCCAGGACCATGTCGATGAAGTCGACGACGATGATGCCGCCGATGTCGCGCAGGCGGAGCTGCCGGACGATCTCCTCGGCGGCCTCGAGGTTGTTCTTGGTGACCGTCTCCTCCAGGTTGCCGCCGGAGCCGGTGAACTTGCCGGTGTTGACGTCGACGACGGTCATCGCCTCGGTGCGGTCGATGACCAGGGAGCCGCCGGAGGGCAGCCACACCTTGCGGTCGACGCCCTTGGCGATCTGCTCGTCGATCCGGTAGGTCGTGAACACGTCGGTCTCGGACTCGTGGCGCTCGAGGCGCTCGGCGAGGTCGGGGGCGATGTGGCCGACGTACTCCGAGACCGTCTGCCAGGCCTCCTCGCCCTGGACGACGAGACGGGCGAAGTCCTCGGTGAAGAGGTCACGCACGACCTTCAGCATCAGGTCGGGCTCGCCGTAGAGCACCTGCGGGGAGTTGCCCTTGGCGACCTTGGCCTCGATGTCCTCCCAGCGGGCCTTGAGGCGCTCGACGTCGCGGGTCAGCTCGTCCTCGCTCGCACCCTCCGCGGCGGTCCGGACGATGACGCCGGCGCTCTCCGGGACGATCTGCTTGAGCAGCGCCTTCAGCCGGTTGCGCTCGGTGTCGGCCAGCTTGCGCGAGATGCCGTTGGTGGTGCCGTCGGGCACGTAGACCAGGAACCGGCCGGCCAGGCTGACCTGGCTGGTGAGGCGGGCACCCTTGTGGCCGACCGGGTCCTTGGTGACCTGCACCAGGATGGTCTGCCCCGAGGACAGCACCGACTCGATCTTGCGGGCCGTGCCCTCCTTGTGGCCCAGCGCCTGCCAGTTGACCTCACCGGCGTAGAGCACGGCGTTGCGGCCCTTGCCGATGTCGACGAAGGCGGCCTCCATCGACGGCAGCACGTTCTGGACGCGGCCGAGGTAGACGTTGCCGATCATCGAGGTCTGCGACTCGCGGGCCACGTAGTGCTCGACGAGCACCTTGTCCTCGAGCACCCCGATCTGGGTGAGGTCGCTGCGCTGGCGGATGACCATGGTGCGGTCCACCGACTCGCGGCGGGCCAGGAACTCGGCCTCGCTCACGATCGGCGCGCGGCGACGCCCGGCCTCGCGGCCCTCGCGTCGGCGCTGCTTCTTGGCCTCGAGGCGGGTCGAGCCGCTGACCGCGGTGATCTCGTCCTCGGCCGAGCGCGGCTTGCGCACCCGGGTGACGGTGTTCGCGTCGTCGCCCTTGTCGTCCCCACCGTCGCCCTCGCGACGGCGGCGGCGCCGGCGGCGCGAGGAGCCGCTGCGGCCGCCCTCGCCGTCACCGCGGTCGGTGCCCTCGGTCGCGTCGGCGTCCTCGGGGTCCGTGGACTCGCCGGCGGGGTCGCCGGCGGTGTCGTCACCGGTCTGCTCCTGGTCCTGCCGACCGCCCTGACCGCCCTGGCCGCCCCGGCCGCCCTGGCTGCCACGGCCGCCGCGGCTGCGTCGGCGCCCCTGGCGCTGCCGGCCGTCCTGGCCGTCCTGGCCGTCCTGGTCGTCGTCCTGCTCGTCGCTGCCGGCGGCGTCCGTTTCGCCGTCGCCGCTCGTGGCGGTGGTCTCGTCCTCCGCTGCCGCGCCGGACCGCTCGGCCTGCTCGCCGGCCTCGTCCCCGTCGCCGGAGCCGCCGGAACCGCCCTTGCGGCGGCGGCGTCCGCCGCGCCGACGACGGCGACGGCCGTTGCCGGCGCCGCTCTCGCCCTCGGCGTCGTCGGTGTCGTCCTCGGCCTCGTCGTCCTCGGCGTCGACACCGGCCTGCTCGGCCTCCTCGACGGGCAGCACGGCCTCGACCTCGGCCTCGACGGCCTCCTCGACGACCTCGGCGGGCACCTCGACGGGGGCCTCGGCGACCGGGGCCTCCTCGACTGCGGCGTCCTCGGCCGGGGCGACCGGGGCGGCGGCGACCTTGCGGGTCGTGCGCTTGCGGGTCGTCTTCGTCACGACGGGGGCCTGGAACAGCGGGACCGCGCTGGCGGCCGGCGCGGGCTCGGCGGGGGCCTGCTCGGCGGGGGCCTGCTCGGCGGTGTCGGTGGGCAGGGCCGAGTCGGCGGCAGCGGCCACCTCCACCACGGGCTCCACCACAGGCTCGACGGCGGGCTCCAGCGGCAGCTCGTCCGCCGCGTCCGCGACGGGCGCCGCGGCGCTCTTCCGGGTCCGGGTGGTCTTCTTGACCGCGGCCTTCTTGGCCGTGGTCTTCTTCGCCGCGGTCTTGCGGGCCGCGGTCTTCTTCGCCGGGGCGGGCGTCCCGGCCGCGTCAGCCTCGCCCTCCGCCGGGGTTTCCGCGGGGGTGTCCGCCGGGGCCTCCACCGGCGTGTCGACCGGCGTGTCGACCGAGGTGGCGGCGACCTTGCGGGTCGTGCGCTTGCGGGTGGTCTTCTTCACCGCGGGGGCCGGAGGGGCCTCGCCCGTGTCGTCCGAGGACGTGGTGGGGGTCTGGTCGTCAGCCATGTGGTGCTCCTGGCCCGGGCGCTCGCGCGTTCCTGGGCGGGTCGTGCCCGGTTCCCGCGGTGCGGGGGCCGTGGCGTCAAGTCTTCCGGGGCGGCGACACCCTCCGCTGTGCGTCGCTGGGCGCCCGCCATCGCCTGCCGCGGTCGCTGGCCCGTGAGTGGTCGCTCTCACCGATCACCCGGTCCGCGTCGCGGTCTGGCGACGACCTGCACCCACCGTGCCGCCCCCTGCGGGGCCGGCGAGAACGTCGTCGGGCCGGGCCCTCGCGGTCTCCCGCTACGGCCCGTCCTGTGGGGAGTATCGCACAGAGGCCGGGCCGGCCGGGCATCACGCGCCCGGTCGGGGCCAGGCTCAGCCCGGGGCCGGGGCCGCGCTCAGGGGGTCCTCGAGCCCGTCCTCGGCCGGGGTCAGGGGTCCCTGGGCCAGCCGGGTCAGGAGCACCCGGTCCGGCAGGGGCAGCGAGGAGCAGGACCGGATCCCGGTCAGCACGTCGTCGGGTCGCACCGACGGCACCGTGTGCCGCAGCAGCAGGTCCAGCGTGCTGCCCGGCCTCCCCGCGGCGTCGACCTCGGCGTCCTCGACCTCCAGGTGGAGCACCGCCGTACGGCAGTCGAAGGTGCGCAGGCCCTTCTTGGTCATCCGCTCGACCGGCACCGACTCCAGGGCGAGGAAGTCCGTCACCCCGGCGCGTGCCGTGGTGACCGGCAGGTCGGTCTCGACCCTCCAGCGACTGGCCTGGAGCAGCTCGGTCAGGCCGCCCGTCCGCGCGGTGGCGACGTCGGCGACCTCCACCACGTCGAGGCCGGGCGGCAGGGAGCCGGCGAGGGTGCGGGCGACGTCGGCCGGGTCGAGCACCTGCGCGAGCCCGATCTCGAGGTACTCCGCCTCGCTGGCCGACCCCGTCGGGGACGCACCGGCGTACGAGATGCGCGGGTGCGGGTTGAAGCCCGAGGAGTAGGCCATCGGGACCCGGGCCCGCACGAGCGCGCGCTCGAAGGCGCGGCTGAAGTCGCGGTGGCTGGTGAACCTCATCCGGCCGCGCTTGGCGTACCGGACGCGGAGCCGTTGGACCGGGGGTGCCTGCTGCTCGGGCTGGGCGCGGCTCACGCGCGGGTCCCGAGGTCGTCTCGTGCTGCCTTCATCGCCGGTGAAGGGTAGACCGTCCCGACCCGCTCCCCCGACAACCAGGTCGTCAGTCGCGCGGCCTCGACCGCCAGGGCGCGTCGTCCGGGCGCCGGTACGTCGGTCAGCAGCCTCGGGACGACGACGCCGTCGGGGTCCTGCACCCAGGTGCCGACCACGCGGCCGTCCCACCAGGCCGTGGTGCCGGCGTTGCCGTTGCGGTCGAAGAGCTGCGGACCGAGGTCGCCGAGGTAGAAGGAGCGCTCCTTCCAGCCCATCACGGTCGGGTCGAGCACCGGCAGCAGCGCCGCCCACGGGGCGACCTCGGGCTCGGGGTCCTCGTCCTCGGCCAGCACCCAGGCGGGGCGGCCGTCCTCGAGGCGGACCTCGACGGCACCCAGCGCGGCGAGCGCGGTGCGGACGATCCCCTGGGTCGCGCCCAGCCACCAGACCAGGTCCGTGGTGGTGCCGGGGCCGAACCGGTCCAGCCAGCGCCGGACCAGCTCGGCCCACCCGTCCTCGGGGGCCGCGGCCGCCGGGACGTCGTCGAGCCAGTGCTCGACGGCCGTCCACCGGGGCCGGGAGACCCGCCAGTGGCTGGTGTTGGTGCCGCGGACGACGTCGGCGGTGAGGCCGAGGTGGGTCAGCACCCGGGAGTGCAGGCCGTCGGGTCCGGGCAGGACCGGGCGGACCTCCGCGGCGGTCAGTCCCTGCGGGTGGGCGCGCAGGTGCTCCAGCACCCGGACGCGGGCGTCGTCGAGCCAGGCCCCGCCGTCGGCGGCGACCCCGCTCGCGACGACCTCCTTGGCCAGCCGCGCCCCCTCGGCGGCGGCGACCCGGGCCGACGCGCTGCCCCAGGCCGCGGGGAGGACGTCGCGGGGGAAGACGAACAGGGTGCGCCGCATCGCCAGCTGCTTGACCACGCTCCGCTCGTCGTGGAGCGCCCGCTCGACGTCGTCGCGACCGAGGTCGGCGCGGGCGACCACCGACAGGTGGACGGTCGCGGGCTCGGTGGCGTGCAGGACCGCCACGGCGCGGACGGCCTGCTCGACCGAGCCGACCCGGCGCTCGGGGGCGACGGCGTGCCGCCGGCCGAGGCGGTGCCGACGCTCGCGGTCGGGGACGGTGCGCACCGCCCGGGTCAGACCACCGCGAGCGGCAGCAGCCGCTGCCCGGTCGGCCCGATCTGGATGTCGGTGCCCATCTCGGGGCACACCCCGCAGTCGTAGCAGGGCGTCCAGCGGCAGTCCTCGACCTCGCCGGCCGGGCCGTCGGGGTCCTCGCCGGCGGCCAGGGCGTCCTCCCAGTCCGACCAGAGCCAGTCCTTGTCCAGGCCCGAGTCGAGGTGGTCCCAGGGCAGGACCTCGTCCTGCTCGCGGCCGCGGGTGGTGTACCAGTCGAGGTCGACGCCGGTGCCGGCCAGGCCGACCTCGGCGGCGGCGGCCCACCGGTCGTAGGAGAAGTGCTCGCTCCAGCCGTCGAACCTGCCGCCGGCGCGCCAGGACTCCTCGATCACCTTGCCCACGCGGCGGTCGCCGCGGGACAGCAGTCCCTCGACGATGCCGGGGCGGCCGTCGTGGTAGCGGAACCCGATCGCCCGGGCGTACTTCTTGTCGGCGCGGACGTCCTCGCGCAGCTTGCGCAGCCGCTCGTCGGTCGTCTCGTGGTCGAGCTGCTGGGCCCACTGGAACGGGGTGTGCGGCTTGGGCACGAACCCGCCGATCGACACGGTGCAGCGGATGTCGTTGCGTCCCGAGACCTCGCGCCCGGTGGCGATCACGCGCTTGGCGAGCTCGGCGATCTCGAGGACGTCCTCGTCGGTCTCGGTGGGCAGCCCGCACATGAAGTAGAGCTTCACCTGGCGCCAGCCGTGGGAGTAGGCCGTCGCGACGGTGTCGATCAGGTCGTCGACCGAGACCATCTTGTTGATGACCTTGCGCATCCGCTCCGAGCCGCCCTCGGGGGCGAAGGTCAGCCCCGAGCGTCGGCCGTTGCGGGAGAACTCGTTGGCGAGCGTGATGTTGAAGGCGTCGACGCGGGTGCTCGGCAGCGACAGCGAGACGTTGGTGCCCTCGTAGCGGTCGGCGAGGTCGGTGGCCATCTCGCCGATCTCGGTGTGGTCGGCCGAGCTCAGCGAGAGCAGGCCGACCTCCTCGAAGCCGGAGGCCCGGATGCCGTTCTCGACCATCGCCCCGATGGTGCTGATGGAGCGCTCGCGCACCGGGCGCGTGATCATCCCGGCCTGGCAGAAGCGGCAGCCGCGGGTGCAGCCGCGGAAGATCTCGACCGAGAACCGCTCGTGCACGGTCTCGGCCAGCGGGACCAGCGGCTTGGCCGGGTAGGGCCAGGCGTCGAGGTCCATCAGGGTGTGCTTGGTGACGCGGTACGGGATGCCCGGCCGGTTCGGCACGACCGCCTCGATGGCACCGTCCTCGCCGTAGGTGACGTCGTAGAAGCGCGGGACGTAGACGCTGCCGAGCATCGCCAGGCGACGCAGCAGCTCCTCGCGGCCGCCCGGGCGGCCCTCGCCCTTCCACTCCCGGATCACGTCGGAGATCAGCAGCACGGCCTGCTCGCCGTCGCCGAGGACGGCGGCGTCGATGAAGTCGGCGACCGGCTCGGGGTTGAAGGCGGCGTGCCCGCCGCCGAGCACGATCGGCTCGTCCTCGCCGCGGTCGACCGCGTGCAGGGCGATCCCGGCCAGGTCGAGGGCGTTGAGCATGTTGGTGTAGCCCAGCTCGGTGGCGAAGCTGATCCCGAGGACGTCGAAGTCGCGCACCGCGCGGTGGCCGTCGACGGTGAACTGCGGGATCTGCTCCTCGCGCATGACGGCCTCCATGTCGGGCCACACCGCGTAGGTGCGCTCGGCGAGGATCCAGTCGCGCTCGTTGAGCACCTCGTAGAGGATCTGCACGCCCTGGTTGGGCAGGCCGACCTCGTAGGCGTCGGGGTACATCAGCGACCAGCGGACGGTCTCCTCGCCCTCCGGGGCGCAGTCCCAGTCCTTGACCGTCGAGTTCAGCTCGCCGCCGACGTACTGGATCGGCTTGGAGACCGACGACAGGCGGGGCTCGAGTCGGGGGAAGAGCGACGCAGTCATGCCGGACAGGGTACGGCGGGGCGGGGCGCCGGACGAACTCCGGCGCCGCGCGGGCCCCGCTGCCGGGACCAAGGCCTCGTGGCGTGACGCCCGTCACCTGGGACTACGGTAGGGCTCCCCCGGCGCACCCCGCCGCCGTCACTCTCGGAGGTCCGCATGACCCGCCCGCCCACGCATCCCTCGCGCCGCCGCGCCGCCCCGGTGGTGGCCGCCCTCGCCGCGGCGGCCACGGCCCTGGCCGGCCTGGTGAGCACCGGCCCGGCGGCCGGAGCCGCCCCGGCGACCGCGTCCGTCGCCGCCCCGGGCGGGACCCCCGCCGAGCGCGCGGGCCTGGGGCCCCGGGTGCTGGTCTTCGACCCGAGCATGCCGACCGCCGACATCCAGGCCGCCGCCGACCGCATCACGGCCCAGCAGGTCGACGACGAGATGGGCACCAACCGCTGGAGCATGCTGTTCCTGCCCGGCACCTACGGCACCGACGAGGAGCCGCTGCAGATCCAGGTCGGCTACTACACCGAGGTCGCCGGCCTGGGGGCCTCGCCGTCCGACGTCGTGATCAACGGCAAGGTCGAGGTCTACAACCGGTGCCGCCCCACCGACGACGGCGGCACCAGCTGCATCGCCCTGGACAATTTCTGGCGGACCCTGTCCAACCTGACCATCGACGTCAACGGCACCGGCCAGGACGGCTGCCGGCAGACGGCGAACTTCTGGGCGGCCTCGCAGGCGGCCTCGCTGCGCCGCGTCGACGTGGTCGGCGGCACCCTGTCGCTGATGGACTACTGCACCGCCGGTCCCCAGTTCGCCAGCGGCGGGTTCCTGGCCGACTCGCGGGTCGCGGGCGAGGTCGTCAACGGCTCGCAGCAGCAGTACCTGACGCGCAACTCCGAGATCGGCTCCTGGTCCAACGGCGTGTGGAACCAGGTCTTCTCCGGCGTCGTCGGCGCCCCGGACGACGCGACCTTCCCGGACCCGCCGTACACGACCCTGGACGAGACCCCGGTCAGCCGCGAGAAGCCCTACCTCGTCGCGCCGCCGCGCGGCGGGTACGCCGTGCGCGTGCCGGAGGCCGCCCGAGGCACCCGCGGGGCCAGCTGGACCGGGGAGACCACCGCGCCCGGTCGCACCATCCCGCTCTCCCGCTTCCACGTCGCCCGGCCCGGTGAGCCCGTGCAGCGCATCAACCGTGCGCTCGCCCGGGGCCAGCACCTGCTGCTGACACCCGGCCTCTACGACGTCGACCAGACCATCCGCGTCACGCGTCCCGGCACCGTCGTGCTCGGGATGGGTCACGCCACGCTGACCGCCGTCGACGGGGCCGTGCCGATGCGGGTGCGCGACCGCGCCGGCACCGTCGTGGCGGGCGTGACCATCGACGCCGGCGAGGAGCTCTCGCCGACGCTGCTCGCCGTGGGCAGGCAGGGCGCGGGCCGTGCCGGCTCCGGCGGACCGAACCAGTCCTCGGCGGCCGACCCGCTGACCCTCAGCGACGTCTACTTCCGCGTCGGCGGGCCCCACGTCGGCAAGGCCGACGTCTCGATGCGCATCGACGCCGACCACGTGCTGGTCGACCACACGTGGGTGTGGCGTGCCGACCACGGCGTGGAGGACTTCACCGCGGGCGTGCGCGGCGACACCGACCGGTGGAACACCAACACCGGTCGCACCGGGGTCGTGGTGACCGGTGACCGCGTCACCGCGACCGGGCTCTTCGTCGAGCACTACCAGCGGTTCAACACCGTCTGGCGCGGCGAGCGCGGCCGGGTCGTGCTCTACCAGAACGAGCTGCCCTACGACCCGCCGACGCAGGCGGACTGGACCCGCCCCGACGGGACCCTGGGCTGGGCCGGCTACAAGGTGGACGACGACGTCCGCCGCCACGAGCTCTGGGGAGGCGGGTCCTACGTCTTCAACCGCAACAACCCCGACATTGTCTCGGCGCGCGGCTTCGAGGTGCCGGTGACCCCCGGGGTGCGGATGCACCACCTGCTGACGGTGAACCTGGACGCCGGCACCATCCGCCACGTCGTCAACGACACCGGGGACCAGGTCGACGCGACCCGCTCCGGGCAGCCGAGCTACGTGCCCGAGTTCCCCTGACCGGCGTGGGTGACGTGGTTGCCTGGTCCCCATGGACCAGCGCGGCCTCGTCACCCACGACCACCGGATCACCGTCCCCCTCGACCACGACGACCCCGGCGGGGAGTCGATCGAGGTCTTCGCCCGTGAGGTCGCCGCCCCCGACGGCGGCGACCGGCCGTACCTGCTGTTCCTCCAGGGCGGGCCGGGCCAGGAGGCGCCGCGCGCGGTGCACGACCCGGCGACGCCGGGCTGGCTGCCCCGGGCGCTGGCCGACTACCGGGTGGTCATGCTCGACCAGCGAGGCACCGGCCTCTCCACGCCGTACGGCGGCCCCGGTCCGGACCCCGCCGCCGACGCCGCCCGGCTGACGCACCTGCGGGCCGACAGCATCGTGCGGGACGCCGAGTGCCTGCGCGAGCACCTCGGTGCCGCACGGTGGAGCGTGCTGGGGCAGTCCTTCGGCGGCTTCTGCGTCCTGCACTACCTCTCCACCGCGGCCGACAGCCTGGCCGAGGCGTTCGTGACCGGAGGCCTCAGCCCGGTCGGGCGGGCTCCGGCGGAGGTGTACGCCGCGACCTGGGCGGTGCAGCAGGATCTCGACGCGCGCTACCACCGGCAGTTCCCCGGCGACCGCGACCGCCTCGCACGCCTGCTCGACCGGTGCGACGCCGGCGAGGTGCTGACACCGGCCGGCCACCCGGTCAGCCGGCGCCTGCTGCGCACGGTCGGCAACGCACTGGGGATGGACGGCGGCGCCGAGAAGGTCCACCACCTCCTCGAGCGGGACCACCGCTCCCCCGCCTTCCGCCACGACCTCGCCGCGGCGTTCCCGTTCCAGGCCCGCAACCCGCTCTACGCCCTGGTCCACGAGTCGAGCTACGCCGACGGCCACCCCACGTCGTGGGCCGCGGACCGCACCGCGCCGGTGGAGGCGACCGCGCCGGACGCGCTGCTGCTGACCGGGGAGCACCTGTTCCCCTGGCACTTCACCGACGACGCGACGCTGGCGCCGTGGAAGGAGGTCGCCGACCTGCTCGCCGACCACCCCTGGCCGCGCCTCTACGACGCCGACGCCCTGCGGGCGGCCGAGGTCCCCGTGGCGGCGGCGGTCTACGCCGACGACCCGTTCGTGGTGCGCGGCTTCTCGGAGGAGACCGCGGCCCTGCTCCCGCGGGGGCGGACCTGGCTGACCAACGAGTACCTGCACAACGGGCTGCGCGACCCGCGCGTGCTGGACCGGCTGATCGACCTCGCCCGGGGCCGTGCCTGAGGTCAGGCGCGGACGAGGACCCGCGAGGGCGGGCGCAGCCGCGCCTGCCGGCCCGAGGCCGAGCGCAGGTGGATGTTCTGCAGCAGGCCGACGGCGAGCATGCCGGCGAACAGCGAGCTGCCGCCGTAGGAGACGAACGGCAGCGGGACGCCGGTGACCGGCATGATGCCCAGGCACATCCCGATGTTCTGGAAGGCCTGGAAGCCGAACCAGCAGGCGATCCCGGCCGCAGCGATCCGGCCGAAGAGGTCGTCGGCGTTGGCCGCGATCACCAGGGCCCGCCACAGCACGACCGCGAGCAGCAGGATCACCAGGCCGGCGCCGAACAGGCCGAGCTCCTCACCGGCGACGGTGAAGACGAAGTCGGTGTGCTGCTCGGGCACGAAGCCGGCCCGGGTCTGCGAGCCGTCGAAGAGGCCCTGGCCGAAGAGCCCGCCGTTGCCGACCGCGATCCGGGCCTGCTCGACGTTGTAGCCGGCGCCCTGCGGGTCGAGGTCGGGGTTGGTGAAGGCCAGGAACCGGTCGACCTGGTAGTCGGCCAGCAGCCCGAGCGCCACCCCGGCCGCCGCCGCGGTCACGCCACCGCCGGCCAGCAGGGCCAGCCAGCGCCGCGGGGCACCGGAGACCGCGAGCACCCCGAAGACGGTCGCGGTCAGCACGAGCATCGTGCCGAGGTCGGGCTGGGCCAGGATCAGCACGGCCGGGACGCCGGCCACGGCCAGCATCAGCGCGACGTCCCTGAGCCCGACCTGCGCGCGCCAGCGGCCCTCGGTGCGCTCGGCGACGACCAGCGCCATCCCGATCACCACCGCGAGCTTGGCGAACTCCGAGGGCTGCACGGACAGGCCGCCGAGCATCAGCCAGGAGCGCGAGCCGTTGATGGTCGTGCCCATCACCAGCACGAGGACCAGGCCGACCACGGAGGCGACGTAGACCAGCGGGGCGAGGATGCGTACCCAGCGGTGGTCGACGACGAGCACGACGGTGAGCAGGACCAGGCCGACGCCCAGGTTCACCACCTGCCGGGTGACGTAGCCGTCGCCGGCGGTGGCGTCCGACCCGCTGGTGGCCGACCAGACGAGCAGGCAGCCGAGCACCGACAGCGCGAGCACGCTGCCGAGCAGCAGCCAGTCGAGCCCGGGGACCCGCAGGCCGCGGGCGGGGGGGACGGAGCTCATCGGGTCTCCTCGCGGGCCGGCGGCAGGATCGACCCGTCGCGGGCGAAGGTGGGCAGCTGCTCGGGCGGGGTGGTCCCCGGGATGGCGGCCTCGTCGGGCTGCACCTCGCTGCCCTCGATGCCGTACAGCGACTCCCAGATCTTGCGGATGTAGGGGCCGGAGGTGCCCGAGCCGGTGCCGCCCTGGCTGACCATCATGACCACGACGTAGTCCTTGGAGTAGGAGGCGACCCACGAGGTCGACTGCTTGCCGTAAACCTCCGCGGAGCCGGTCTTGGACCGGATCGGGACCTCGGCGAGCGGGAAGCCACCCATCCGCCAGGCCATCGTGCCGACGCTGGTGACGTTCTTCAGCGCACCGTCGATGTAGTCCAGCGTGTCCTGGGGGACGTCGACCGTGCCGGCGACCTCGGGGGCGAAGCGGCGCAGCACGGTGCCGTCCTCGGCCACCACGGCCTTGGCCACCCGGGGCTCGTAGAGCGTGCCGCCGTTGGCCAGCGCGCCGTACGCCCGGGCCAGCTGGAGCGGCGTGACGATCGTGTCGCCCTGGCCGATCGCGAAGTTCACGGCGTCGCCGGCGCGGTAGGCGTAGCCCTCCACGCAGAACTCCCCGGCGAAGGTGTAGACGAAGTCGCTGGTCTCGGCGTCCTGCGGGGCGTCGGCGATCCCGCAGTAGTAGTCCTTCATCTGCTCGTAGTAGGCCAGCTTCCACTTCCGGTCCGCGATCCGGCCGGAGGCCTCGCCGGGCAGGTCGATGCCGGTCTCGGAGCCGAAGCCGAACTCCTTGGCCTCCTCGACCAGGGGGTCCGGGGCGTCGACGTCGTCGACGTCGGAGCCGAGCCGGGACCAGTAGTCGTAGCCGATCCGGTAGAAGAAGGTGTTGCAGGAGACCTCGAGCGCCTTGTCGAAGCCGATCGAGCCGTAGGCGCCGGACTCGTAGTTCTTGAACACCCGGTTGCCGACCGCGAAGCCAGACGAGCAGTCCAGCCGGGTGTCCTGGCTGTAGCCGTGCGTGAGCGCCCCGGCCGTCATGAACGGCTTCCAGGTGGAGCCCGGGGCGAACTGCCCCTGGGTGGCGCGCCCGAGCAGCGGGGTGCCGGCGTCCTCGGAGTAGAGCCGGGCCAGCTCGTCGTCGCTGATCCCGCCGACCCAGGTGCCGGGGTCGTAGGTGGGCTGGCTGGCCATCGCCACGACGCGGCCGGTGTCGGCCTCGAGCACGACCGCGGCGCCGGAGTCGGCGACGTAGTTGCGTCCGGTGACCTCGTCGAAGGTCGACCGGGCGGTCGTGATGGCCTCGTTGAGCTGGCGCTCGACGACCCCCTGCACCTTGGCGTCCAGGGAGGTGACCAGCGTGTCGCCGGGCTGGGAGGCCAGGGACTCGTCGTCGCCCAGGACGCGGCCCATGGAGTCCACGGCCACGCTGCGGTAGCCGGGCATGCCGCGCAGCCACCGGTCGTACTCCTGCTCGACGCCGGCCCGGCCGACCACCGAGGCGCCGTTGACCGAGCGGTCGCCGGAGGCCTCGGCCTCGTCGAGCTCGTCGGAGGTCACCGGGCTGAGGTAGCCCAGCAGGTGGGCGGCGTTCACGCCGTACGGCTCGGGGTAGGACCGCACGCTCTGCTGGTCGACCACGACGGCCGGGAAGTCCTCGTTCTGCTCCAGCAGCCGCAGCGCGACCTCGCGGTCGACGTCCTCGGCGACCGGCACCGGCTGGTACGGCGAGCCGTTCCAGCACCGGTCCGCGATGCTGCCGGCCTCGCCGCAGGTGACCAGGCGGTCCTCGAGACGGGCCGGGTCGGCGTCGAGCTCGGTCGAGAGCCGGTCGAGCAGCTGGTCGTCCTGCCTGCCCGAGAGCTTGTCGAGCACGGTGCGGTCGACCGCGACCGTCCAGGAGGTGCGGTTGGCCACCAGGGGCCGGCCCTGGTCGTCGACGATCAGGCCCCGCTCGGGCTGCACGACGATCTCGCGCACCGACTGGGCCGCGGCGCGCGCGGTGTACTCGTCGCCCGAGACGACCTGGAGGTAGTAGAGGCGCACGAAGAGCGTGGCGAACAACGAGAAGACCAGGGCCTGGACCACCACGAGCCGCAACCGGCTCCGGTGGGCCGGGCTCACCGCTGCCACGCCAGCCCCCGCGCCGGCTCGAGCCGGCGGAACATCGCCATCAGCGGCGGGAGGACCAGCGGCGTGAGCACCACGTCGAGCAGCAGCGCCAGCCCGACCACGCCGAGCACGGAGCCCACCGAGGTGATCGGGTCGCCGAGCAGCGCGCCGGTCAGCGCGAAGACGGTGGTGCCGAGCAGGGAGCAGACGGCGACGGTGGCGACCACCGCGCCGGCGCTGCCCCGCGCCTCGCGGTTGACCTGGCCGGCCACGAGACCGACCAGGACCAGGGCCAGCGCCCACCGCCCGGCCACGTGGTCGGCCGGCGGGGCCAGGTCGAGCAGGAGGCCGGCGGCCAGGCCGAGGACCATCGCGAACGACGCGCCCCGCACCAGGCCCGCCGCCACGACGACGAGCAGGACCAGGTTGGGCACGACGCCGTGCCAGGCGACCTGGGACAGCACGGAGACCTGCAGCAGGGCGGCGAGCAGCACCGCCGCGGCCGCGGCGAGCACGCGCACGGCGCTCACCGCAGGCTCCCGTCGGCCTCGACGAGGCCGCGGTCGGACTCGGTCCCGGACGGGACCACGACCCCGACGACGTCCAAGGACCCGACGTCGACGAAGGGCTCGACGACGACCCGCTTGGTGGACTCGCGCAGGCTCTCGTAGACCGCGGTCACGCGGCCGATCGGGATGCCGGCGGCGTACGGCGACCCGTCGCGGCTGCCCCAGGTGACGACCGTGTCGTCCTTGGCCGGGGTCTCGGCGGCGTCGACCAGCTCGAGGTCGAGGTCACCGCCCTCGCCGGCCTCGCCGCGACCGCGCAGGAAGCCCATCTCCATGCTCTCGCCGACACGGGCGCCCACGGTCGAGCCGGAGTCGACGACCAGCAGCACGGTGGCGGTCGTGCTCGTGACCCGCAGCACCCGACCGACGAGGCCGTCGTCGTTGACCACGGTCATGTCGGGCCCGAGGCCCGAGGAGGAACCGGCGTCGATGGTCACGGTGCCGGTGAAGGACTGCGAGGGGCCGAAGCCGACCACGCGGGCCGGCACCAGGGCCTGGCCCAGGTCGCGAGCCGACGAGGTCAGGCCCTCCAGCTCGGCGAGGCGGTTGCGGTCGTAGCCGGCGGTGCGGACCTGGGAGAGCAGCTCGGCGTTCTCGGCCTCCAGGGCGTCGACGTCGGCGCGCAGCGCGGAGTGGGAGCGGAACCACTGCGGCACCACGGCCGCGGGGCGGACCGCGGCGGCCACGGCGGACTCGGCCGGGCCGACCACCTCGCCGACCGCGCGCCGCACCGGCTCGACCGGCGAGGAGTCGCCGGCCTGGGTGTCGAGCACCATCAGGCTGGCGCAGGCCATCACCAGCGCCACCACCAGGGAGGTCGGCGGGCGCTGGCCGGAGCCGAGCGGCTGCTCGCCCCAGCGCCGGTCGCCCCTGGCACGGCCGAGCCCGCGGGTGCGGCCGGAGCCACGACGCGCGAACGGGGAGGTGCGGGCCATCAGCGACGCCTCGAGTCCGACACGAGCACCTGCGCGAGCGCCTCGAACTCCTCGACGCAGCGGCCCGCACCGAGGGCGACCGACGTCAGCGGGTCCTCCGCGACGTGGACCGGCATCCCGGTCTCGTGGCGCAGCCGCTCGTCGAGGCCGCGCAGCAGGGCGCCGCCGCCGGTGAGCACGATGCCGCGGTCCATGATGTCGCCGGCCAGCTCGGGCGGGGTCTGGTCGAGGGTGGCGCGCACCGCGTCGACGATGTCGTGGAGCGGCTCCTCGAGGGCCTGGCGGATCTCGGCGCTGGAGACGGTCACGGTGCGGGGCAGGCCGGTGACCATGTCGCGCCCGCGGATCTCGGCCTCGGGCTCGCTGGACATCGGGAAGGCGGAGCCGAGGGTCATCTTGACCTCCTCGGCGGTGCGCTCCCCCAGCATCAGGGAGTACTCCTTCTTCATCCAGGCCACGATCGCCTGGTCGAGGTCGTCCCCGGCGGTCCGGATCGACAGCGAGGTGACGATGCCGCCGAGGCTGATGACCGCGACCTCGGTGGTCCCGCCGCCGACGTCGACCACCATGTTGCCGGTGGCACGGTGCACGGGCAGGCCGGCGCCGATGGCGGCGGCCATCGGCTCCTCGACGATGTAGACCCGGCGGGCGCCGGCCTGGTAGCCGGCCTCCTTCACCGCGCGCTGCTCGACCGCGGTGATCCCGCTGGGCACGCAGATGACCATCCGCGGCTTGGCGAAGTAGCGGCGGCGGTGCACCTGGTGGATGAAGAAGCGCAGCATCTGCTCGGTGGCCTCGAAGTCGGCGATGACGCCGTCCTTCAGCGGCCGGATCGCGGTGATGTTGTCGGGCGTGCGCCCGATCATCCGCTTGGCCTCGTGGCCGACCGCGAGCACCTCGCCGGTCGTGTCGTTCATGGCCACCACGCTGGGCTCGTCGAGGACGACGCCCTTGCGGCGCACGTAGACGAGGGTGTTGGCCGTGCCGAGGTCGACCGCCATGTCGCGGCCGATCAGTGAAGAAGCCATCCGGGATTGCCTCGCAGCGGGGTCCGCGCGACCGGGGAAGTGAGCGCGCCGCGCGCACGGTCCCGACGCACCCGGGTGCGACCCTAGGTTCGCCCGGCCGCCGATCGGCGCAGGCTCGCCGCGCCGCGCGTGGCGGGAGGTCCTACAGGCCCGGGAACCAGATCGCGATCTCGCGCTCGGCGGACTCCGGCGAGTCCGAGCCGTGCACGAGGTTCTCGCGGTTCGACAGCGAGTGGTCGCCGCGGACGGTGCCCGGGGCGGCCTTGCGGCCGTCGGTGGCGCCGTTGATCGCGCGGACCACCTCGATCGCCTCGTCGCCCTCGAGCACCAGCGCCACCAGCGGGCCGCTGGTGACGAAGTCGCGCAGCGGCGGGTAGAAGTCGCGCTCGACGTGCTCGGCGTAGTGGCGGTCGGCCTGCGCGCCGTCGATGGTGCGCAGCTCGAGGGCCACCAGGCTCAGGCCCTTGGCCTCGAACCGCCCCAGCACCTCGCCCACGAGCCCGCGGCGGACGGTGTCGGGCTTGAGCAGGACCAGGGTGCGCTGGGTCATGGGGCGGAGCCTAGTGGTCGGCCGGCGCACCCAGGGCGACCGCCCGCCGTCGTACGTCCTCGGGCACCCGGTCGTGGGAGTCGGCGCCGTGCTCGGGCACCCCGGCCACCCGCCGCAGCGGGACCACCCCTCCCCAGGTGCCGGCGGCGACGTCCTCGGGGTCGTCGACCGGGCCCTCGGCGCGGACCTTGACCGACGCCTCGGCCAGCGGCACGGCCAGCACCGCGGTCGCCGCGAGCTCCTTGCGGGTGCTGGGGCGCAGCGTGGCCGCCCGCCCGGGCACCATGTGGTCCACGGTGAGGTCCAGGGCGTGCTGTTTCTCCCCCGCCTCGCCCACGACCCGGGCCGCGCCGATCACGACCGCGGACCGGTAGTTCATCGAGTGGTGGAACGCCGACCGCGCCGCGACCAGGCCGTCGACCTCGGTGAGCGTGACGCACACCGTCGTCCCCTCGGAGCGGCCGAGCCAGCGCGCGGCCACGGACCCGTGGACGTAGAGCGTGCCGCCGTCGTCGGGCCCGTCGAGGTCGACGGCGAAGGCCACCGGCAGCACCACGGGGTACGGCGCCCCGTCGGTGTCGACCACCACGCCCAGGTGCGCCACCAGCGCGTCGTCGAGCAGCGCGTGCAGCACCTCCCGGTCCGTGGCGGCGCGGGCGTGGCCACGGCGGACGGTCGTGCGGTCGGTCGGGGACAGCGGGGTGCTCATGCCACCGACGCTGCCACACGTTCGTGTGGCTCACCGGCCCGATCTGCCACACGGACGTACGGCAGCGCAGCGGCAGCGGGGCTCAGGCCTCGCCGGCGGCCCGGGCCCGGTCGAAGGCGTCGTACGCCTCGGCGCGCTCGCGCTCGATCTTGTCGCCGAGCAGCACCGCGCCCGCCCAGAGCGCGGCGAAGACCGGGCCGAGCAGGAACATCGCGGGGATGACCAGGCCGAGCGCGATCGCGACGACCTGGACCGCCCAGCCGAGGCCGTAGGCCCAGGGGCGCCGCAGCATCCCGGCCAGCAGCACGCAGACGAGGGCCAGCCCGAGCCCGACGGCGAGCGCCGGGCCGGTCGGCACCTCGGCGATGACGATCAGCACCGGCGTGGTGAGCCCGAGCGTGACCGCCTCGAGCGACAGCACGGCCGCGGCCATGCCGCGCTTGGGCGAGCGCTGGGGCCGCGTCGCGGGGGCGGTCGGGGGCACGGGCTCCTCGGCGGTGCTCATCGCTCGCGTCCTCCCCGGGCGCCGGGGGGCAGCAGCAGCGTGCGGGCCTCGCCCACCGTGACGACCGAGCCGGTGACCAGCACCGCCCCGGACCCGAGCGGGTCCCCGAAGGCCTCCCCGGCCTCGGCCAGCGCCGCGGCCTGGTCGAGGGCGTCGGCCAGGCGGGGTGCCACGGTCACCTTGTCCTCGTCGAAGACCGTGCGGGCCACCTCGGCCAGGGCGTCGGCCGACAGGGCACGGGAGGTGGAGTTCTGGGTGCAGATCACGTGGGCGAGGTGCGGCTCGAGCTCGGCGAGCAGCCCCTCGGCGTCCTTGTCGTCCATCAGCCCGACCACCCCGATCAGGGGGGCGAAGGTGAAGGAGTCGTCGATCGCCTGGGACAGCGCCCGGGCCCCGTGCGGGTTGTGGGCCGCGTCGAGCACGATCGTGGGGCTGCGGCGCACGACCTCGAGCCGGCCCGGCGAGGTCACCTCGGCGAAGGCGGCGGCGACCAGGTCGCCGTCGAGGGGCTGGTCCCCGGCGAACGCCTCGACCGCGGCCAGGGCGACCGCGGCGTTCTGGGCCTGGTGCGCGCCGTGCAGCGGCAGGAAGATCTCGTCGTAGCGGGCGCGCAGGCCCTGCAGCGAGACCATCTGTCCGCCGACCGCCGGCAGGGTCGAGACCACGCCGAACTCCAGGCCCTCGCGGGCCACGGTGGCGCCGACCTCGACCGCGCGAGCGAGCAGGACCGCGACCACGTCGGGCTCCTGGTCGGCCACGACCACGGTGGCGCCGGGCTTGATGATGCCGGCCTTCTCCTGGGCGATCGCGGCGGCGGAGTCGCCGAGGTAGCGGGCGTGGTCGACGGCGATCGGCAGCAGCACCGCCACCGTGCCGTCGGCGACGTTCGTGGCGTCCCACGAGCCGCCCATCCCGACCTCGATGACGGCGACGTCGACGGGGGCGTCGGCGAAGGCGGCGAAGGCCATCGCGACGACGGTCTCGAAGAACGACAGCGGGTGCGGCTCGGCGGCGTCGACGAGGTGGGTGAAGGGGGCGACGTCGTTGAAGGCGCGCACGAAGCCGTCGGCGTCCAGGGGCTCGCCGTCGATGCTGATCCGCTCGGTGATGTTCTCGACGTGCGGGCTGGTGAAGCGCCCGGTCCGCAGGTCGAGCTGGCGCAGGAGGGCGTCGACCATCCGGGCCGTCGAGGTCTTGCCGTTGGTGCCGGTCAGGTGGATCACCGGGTAGGCGCGCTGGGGCTCGCCCAGCAGCTCGGTGAACGCACGGATCCGGTCGAGCGAGGGCTCGAGCCGGGTCTCGGGCCACCGGGAGAGCAGGGCGTCCTCCACCTCGGCCAGGGTCTGGGCGAGGCGGGGGGCGTCGAGGTCGGGCACGTCTGTCATCACCGCCCAGTCTAGGCCGGTACGCCCCGCGGCCAGCACGCCCGCTGGCTCACTCCACGCGCAGCGCCGCGGTGTCGGCGTACGACTCGAACCCGAGCCCGGCGTAGAGCCGGTTCGAGACCGGGTTCGCCTGGTCGGTGAACAGGCACACCTGCGAGCCGCCGGCCCGCAGCGCTGCTGCGACCTGGTGCACGGCGTTGCCGGCGTACCCCCGCCCGCGCAGGACGGTGGGCGTCAGCACCGGGCCGATCCGGGCCACCCCGTCGGCGGGCGGGTTGGCCCCGACCAGGCAGACCGGGCGCCCCTCGTCCTCCCACCACCACTGGGTGCCGGCCCGCACCCGGGCCCGGAGGTCGTCGAGATCCGCCGGGTGCCCGGCGTCGGGGGCGCGCCCGGCGGCCAGGTCCACCTCGAGACCGAAGGACGACCACCACCGCGCCAGCTCGTCCAGCTCGTCCTCCCGCACCGGACGCAGCGCCCCGGTCGTCGGACGGGGAGCACGCGGCTCCCCCAGCACGTGCAGCCGCTGGTGCTCGGCGACCCGCGCCGTCCGACCGGTGAGCCGTGCCGTCTCCTCGGCGACCACCCGCGCGGTCGGCAGCGCTCCGTTCACCGCCGCCAGCTCCTCCCCGCGGTCGTGCAGGGCGCGGGCGAGCGAGACGGCGGCCTCGTCGGGCATCGCCAGCACCCAGGGGGCGTACGGCGGGTGCGGCATCGTCCGCATCGCCGCCGAGACCGGCTCGCCGTCCGGTCCGCGCACCGCCAGCCACCACCGCGGGACGCCGGGCGACGGGGGTGCGACCTCGCCGGCCGCGGCCCGGCGGGTCCACGACGACAGCACCGTGGTCAGGACCGGTTCGGCGGCCAGCAGCGCCGCGGTCTGCTCCAGGAACGAGACGGGGTCCTCGGTGAAGGTCAGGGTGTGCGGCTCGGCGGTGTCCACCGGTCGAGGCTAGGACGCGGACCTGCGGCGGCGCACCGGGTTTCCCGACCGTAGGCTGGTCGTCATGACCGACACCCAGCAGCAGGCCCCGGACCCGACGAGCACCGCGCGCGGTGCCGTCGTCGTACCGGACAAGCCGGCCCTGGAGGGCCTCGAGGAGACCTGGTCGGCGCGCTGGAAGGCCGACGACACCTACGCCTTCGACCGCACCCAGCCGCGCAGCAACGTCTTCTCGATCGACACCCCGCCGCCCACGGTGAGCGGGAGCCTGCACGTCGGGCACGTCTTCTCCTACACCCACACCGACCTGATCGCGCGCTACCAGCGGATGCAGGGCAAGTCGGTGTTCTACCCGATGGGCTGGGACGACAACGGCCTGCCCACCGAGCGCCGGGTGCAGAACTACTACGGCGTGCGCTGCGACCCGTCGTTGCCCTACGACGCCGACTTCACGCCTCCCGAGAAGCCCGACCCCAAGAAGCAGGTTCCGGTCAGCCGGCCGAACTTCGTCGAGCTGTGCGAGCGCCTCGTCGTCGAGGACGAGCAGGTCTTCGAGGCGCTGTGGCGCCGGCTCGGGCTGTCGGTGGACTGGAGCCAGCACTACACGACCATCGGGCCGAAGGCCCAGGTCGCCAGCCAGCGCGCGTTCCTGCGCAACTTCGCCCGCGGCGAGGCCTACCTCCAGGAGGCGCCGACGCTCTGGGACGTCACCTTCCAGACCGCCGTGGCCCAGGCCGAGCTGGAGGCCCGTGACTACCCGGGCGCCTACCACCGCGTGGCCTACCACCGTGCCGACGGCACCCCGGTCCACGTCGAGACCACCCGCCCCGAGCTGATCGTCAGCGCGGTGGCACTGATCGCGCACCCCGACGACGAGCGGTACGCCGACCTGGTCGGCACCACGGTGACCTCGCCGGTCTTCGGCGTCGAGATCCCGGTCCTGGCCCACCCGGCGGCGGAGATGGACAAGGGCGCCGGCATCGCGATGTGCTGCACCTTCGGCGACCTCACCGACGTCACCTGGTGGCGCGAGCTGCAGCTGCCCGTGCGCACCGTGATCGGTCGCGACGGCCGCTTCCTGCGCGAGACCCCCGCCTGGCTCGAGGGCGACGGCGCCGGGGCGTACGACGGGCTGGCCGGCAAGACCGTCTTCTCGGCCCGCGAGGAGACGGTGCGGCTGCTCCGCGAGGCCGGCGACCTCGACGGCGACCCGCGACCGACGCAGCGGATGGCGAACTTCTACGAGAAGGGCGACAAGCCGCTCGAGATCGTCGCCACCCGGCAGTGGTACGTCCGCAACGGCGGCCGCGACGTCGGCCTGCGCACCGAGATGCTCGAGCGTGGCGCCGAGATCACCTGGGTCCCCACCCACATGCGGCACCGCTTCGACAACTGGGTCGGCGGGCTCAACGGCGACTGGCTCATCTCGCGGCAGCGGTTCTTCGGGATCCCGTTCCCGGTCTGGTACCCCCTCGACGACGACGGCGAGCCCGACCACGCCCACCCGCTGATGCCGAGCGAGGCCGAGCTGCCGGTCGACCCCTCGACCGACGCCCCGCGCGGGTACGACGAGTCGACGCGCGGCAGGCCGGGCGGGTTCGTCGGCGACCCCGACGTGATGGACACCTGGGCCACCTCCTCGCTGACCCCGCAGATCGCCGGCGGCTGGGAGAGCGACCCCGACCTGTTCGAGCGGGTCTTCCCGATGGACCTGGCCACCCAGGCCCACGACATCATCCGGACCTGGCTCTTCTCGCGGGTCGTGCGCGCGCACTTCGAGAACGGCGTCGCCCCCTGGAGCCACGCGCTGATCTCCGGCTTCGTGGTCGACCCCGACCGCAAGAAGATGTCGAAGTCCAAGGGCAACGTCGTCGTCCCGACCGACATCCTCGACCGGTTCGGTGCGGACGCCGTCCGCTGGCGCGCCGCGATGTCGCGCCCGGGCCTGGACTCGCCGTTCGACGAGAGCCAGATGAAGGTCGGACGCCGGCTGGCGATGAAGGTCCTCAACGCCTCGCGGTTCGTGCTCGGCAACGTCGGCGCCACCTCGCTGAACGCCTTCGAGGTCGCCGAGCCGGTCGACTGCGCGCTGCTGGGCCGGCTGGCCGGCGTGGTGACCCGCGCGACCGACGCCTTCGAGGCCTACGACTACACCACCGCCCTCGAGGTGACCGAGCGCTTCTTCTGGGAGTTCTGCGACGACTACCTCGAGCTGGTCAAGGAGCGGGCCTACGCCGAGGACGGTGGCTCCCCCACCGCCTCGGCCCGCGCCACGCTCGCACTGGCGCTCGAGGTCCAGCTCCGGCTGCTGGCGCCGTTCCTGCCCTACGTGACCGAGGAGGTCTGGTCGTGGTGGCGACCGGGCTCGGTGCACCGCGCCGCCTGGCCGGTCGTGGCCGACCTCGGCGCGCCCGCCGCTGCCGACGCCTCGTCCCTGGAGGCCGTCGCCGCCACGCTGACCGGCATCCGCGGCGCGAAGTCCCAGGCCAAGGTCTCGATGCGCACCCCGCTGTCGCGGGTCGAGGTGCGCGGCCCGCAGCAGCTGGTCGACGCCGCCGCGACCGCCGAGCGCGACCTGCGGGCCACGGGCCGGGTGACCGGTGAGATGACCTTCGTCGGCGACGACAGCCGTACCGACATCCTGGTCACGGCCGAGGTCGCCCCCGAGGCGCCCGAGGCCCCACAGGGCTGAGCCCGGCGGAGCACCGCCCGGGAGACACAGCAGCGGATCACTGCCACCTGGTGGCAGTGATCCGCTGCTGTCGTACCGGCAGGGGTCGTGTGGTCAGGCGACGGGCGCGGCCGGCTCCGTCGGTACGGCGGGCTCCGCGGGCTCCGCAGGCGCGGCGGGCTCTGCCGGGACCGCGGGCTCGACCGGGACGACGGTCGGCCCCTCCTCCTCGACGCGCGGCTCGCACACGATCGGCGGGGTCGGCGGCACGATCGGCAGCGTGGGCAGGGCCGGGGCCCCCGGTGCCGGCGGCGGTGCCGGGCTCTCGCCGACCGAGGGGCCCTCGTCGGAGCCGTCGTCGCCGCCACCGTCCGGCGCGCCGAGGGTCGGGGCGCCCTTCACGGGCGGCGACCCGGGTGCGGCCGGGGCCGGCCCGGGCGCCGGGGTCGGGCCGGCGGACTGGTCGGGCCCCTCGGCCGACGTGTCGTCGTCCCCGGCGTCCTCGCCGCCGTCGTCGGCCACGTCCGCACCACCGGCTCCGTCCGTCGAGGCGGACCAGGAGCCCGCAGGCCCCTGACCGGAGGATCCCGGGTCGGCCGGGGAGCCCGCACCGGAGGCTGCGGGCCCACGGCCCGCGGGTCCGCCCGAGGTCGCGTCCGGCGCGGACCACTCGCCGGCGGTCGCGGCCGCGGCGCCGGTGGCGGCCGTCATCGGCGGCTCACCCGCGGCCAGCGAACCGTCCGTGGTGTCCGTGGTGTCGACGACCGACCCCGCGCCGTCCTCGGCGGGCACCTCCCAGGGCACGTCGGCCGGCCCGGACTCCTGCAGCAGGGACCCGCCGAGCGGGGTGCGCTGGATCAGCTCGGTGGCGTAGGCGCGCCCGTCGAAGGGCACCCCCGGGGTCCGCGACCCGTCGCCACGCGACGCCGTCGCGACCATGACGAAGCCGCACAGCACCGCCACCATGCAGAACACCAGGAACGGTGCTCGTTGGTTCTTGCTCATCTCGTCCGCTGCCCCCGCAGGTCATGAGGTCGTGAGGACCCGGGAACATCCTCTCGCGACCTCGGGCCCCCGCAGACCAGAACGGGAGAAATGACTCGAAGTGACTAGCAGCCGACGCACCCGGGACGACCCGGGACCGTGCGGAGGCTCAGGCCGACTTCTTCTTCTTGGTCTCGGCCTCGCGCAGCACCAACGTCGGAGGCACCTCGTCGTCGACCACCTCGCGGGTGATCACGACCTTGGCGACGTCGGCGCGCGACGGCACGTCGTACATGACGTAGAGGAGGACCTCCTCGATGATCGCGCGCAGCCCACGGGCGCCGGTGCCCCGCTCCATGGCCTTGTCGGCGATGGCGAGGATCGCCTCGTCGGTGAACTCCAGCTCGACGCCGTCGAGCTCGAAGAGCTTCTTGTACTGCTTGACCAGCGCGTTGCGCGGCTCGGTGAGGATCTGGACCAGCGCCTCCTGGTCGAGCTTGTTGACGCTGGCGATCAGCGGGAGGCGGCCGATGAACTCGGGGATCAGGCCGAACTTCGTCAGGTCCTCGGGGCGTACCTGCGACAGCAGGTCGGTAGCCTCGCGCTCGGCCTGGCCGCGGACCTCGGCGGTGAAGCCCAGGGACTTCTTGCCGACCCGCTGCTCGACGATGTGCTCGAGGCCCGCGAAGGCGCCGCCCACCACGAAGAGGATGTTGGTGGTGTCGATCTGGATGAACTCCTGGTGCGGGTGCTTGCGCCCGCCCTGCGGAGGCACCGAGGCGCTGGTGCCCTCGATGATCTTCAGCAGGGCCTGCTGCACGCCCTCACCGGAGACGTCACGCGTGATCGAGGGGTTCTCCGCCTTGCGGGCCACCTTGTCGATCTCGTCGATGTAGATGATCCCGGTCTCGGCCTTCTTGACGTCGTAGTCGGCGGCCTGGATCAGCTTGAGCAGGATGTTCTCGACGTCCTCGCCGACGTAGCCGGCCTCGGTCAGCGCCGTGGCGTCCGCGATGGCGAACGGCACGTTCAGCATCCGCGCGAGGGTCTGGGCGAGGTACGTCTTGCCGCACCCGGTCGGACCGATCACCAGGATGTTGGACTTGGCGACCTCGACGACCTCGTCCTTGCTGTGCTTGCCCCCGGCCGGCGCGACGCCGGCCTGGACCCGCTTGTAGTGGTTGTAGACCGCCACCGCGAGGGACTTCTTGGCCTGCTCCTGCCCGATGACGTAGGAGTTGAGGAAGTCGAAGATCTCCTTCGGCTTGGGCAGCTCCTCGAGACCGACCTCGGAGCCCTCGTTCAGCTCCTCCTCGATGATCTCGTTGCACAGGTCGATGCACTCGTCGCAGATGTACACGCCGGGGCCGGCGATCAGCTTCTTGACCTGCTTCTGGCTCTTCCCGCAGAAGGAGCACTTCAGCAGGTCACCCCCGTCACCGATCCGGGCCACCGGCGATCTCCCCTCTAGACGGACGTACAACCATCGAACGGTACCCCGTGCCACCCCCGGACCGGCGGGTGACACGGGGGCGGTGCTCAGGTGCCGGCGAGTGCCGGCGTGCCCTTGCGTGAGTCCAGGACACCGTCGATGAGGCCGTAGTCCTTGGCCTGGGCTGCGGTGAGGATCTTGTCGCGCTCGATGTCGCGGCTGACCTGCTCGATGTCCTGGCCGCTGTGCTCGCTGATCATCTTCTCGAGCAGCTCGCGCATGCGCAGGATCTCGTTGGCCTGGATCTCGATGTCCGAGGTCTGGCCGAAGGTGCCCTCGGTGTAGGGCTGGTGGATCAGGATCCGGCTGTTGGGCAGGGCCAGGCGCTTGCCGGGGGCCCCCGCCGCGAGCAGGATCGCGGCCGCGGAGGCGGCCTGCCCCAGGCACACGGTCTGCACGTCGGGCTTGATGAACCGCATCGTGTCGTAGATCGCGGTGAGCGCCGTGAAGGAGCCGCCCGGGGAGTTGATGTAGATCTGGATGTCCTGGTCGGGGTTCAGCGACTCCAGGCACAGCAGCTGGGCCATCACCGCGTTCGCGATGTCGTCGGAGATCGGGGTGCCGAGGAAGATGATCCGGTCCTCGAACAGCTTGCCGTAGGGGTCGATGCGCCGCACGCCGTACGACGTGCGCTCTTCCCACTGGGGGATGTAGTAGTTCATGTCGTCAGTCCTTCGTGTGGGCCGGGCGGCCCTCGTCGGCGGCGTCGCGGGCGTTCTTGACCACCTTGTCGACCAGGCCGTACTCCATGGCCTGCTCGGCGGTGAACCAGCGGTCCCGGTCGGCGTCGGCGATGACCTGGTCGATGTCCTGGCCGGTGTGCTCGGCGATGAGGTCGAGGAGCACCTTCTTGATGTGCAGCGACTGCTGGGCCTGGATCTTGATGTCCGAGGCGGATCCGCCCATGCCCGAGGAGGGCTGGTGCATCATGATCCGCGCGTGCGGCAGGGCGTAGCGCTTGCCCTTCGCGCCGGCGCAGAGCAGGAACTGTCCCATCGAGGCCGCCAGGCCCATCCCGACGGTCGCGACGTCGTTGGGGATGTAGTTCATGGTGTCGTAGATCGCCATGCCGGCGTCCACGGAGCCACCGGGGCTGTTGATGTGCAGGAAGATGTCGGCCTCGGGGTCCTCGGCCGAGAGCAGCAGCAGCTGGGCGCAGATCGCGTTCGCGTTCTGGTCGCGCACCTCGGAGCCGAGGAACACGATCCGCTCGCGCAGCAGCCGCTGGTAGATGTGGTCGTCGAGCACGTTGAGCCCTGCCCCGCCGTTCATCTGCGGGAGGCCCTCGCCAGGTCGGGTCTCGTAGTCGTTCACCCGGCCGACACTAGCCCGCGTCGGGCCCCGAACCACGGGTGATCCACCCCTGTTCGCCAACAGCGGACGCGGACGCCGCGGCGCCCATCCGCTCGACCGTGCGGGCCATGCCCGCCTCGAGCTCGTCGGCGTGGGCGTCGCTGCCGCCCAGCAGCAGCGGCGCCGCCAGCCGGCTGAGCCCGGTGAGCCCCCGGGGCACGGGCCGGCGGTGCACCACCCTGGTCCGGCCGTCGTCGGTCGGCTCCAGCTCCCAGATCCAGCGGGCGCCGCTGGTGCGCGTGTCCCACGACAGCAGGCGCCCCGGCTCCAGCTCGGCCACCACCGACCGGCTGGGCCAGACCACGGCCCCGCGCCGGTTGATCCCGAGGTACTGCTGCCCGACCCGCAGCCCGCCCGGCAGCAGCGCGCGCATGGTGACCAGCTCCGGGCTCCACTCCCCCATCCGCGCCACGTCGGACACCGTGGCCCAGACGACCGCGGGCGGGGCGTCGACCACCCGCTCCGCGCGCAGCTCGCGGGCAGCGGGTGACGGGTCGGGTGACGTGGACGCGGCGGGGTCGGAGGTCATCGCGCGATCATCCCCGGCCGGCCCCGGCGGCGTCGAGCCACCGGCCCAGGGCGGCGTGGACGTCGGGGTGGTTGAGCAGGCCGAAGTGGTCGGTGCCGCCGACGTGGAGCACGTCGGCGCCCGGGAAGAGCTCCGCGCCGCGACGGTCCCGGCCGTACGCCGAGCGCGGCCGCACCAGGACGTCGCCGACCAGGTCGCCCACCGGGTGACGCTGCTCGCGGGTCAGGGTGGCGGCCACCAGGTGGTAGCGCGCGTGCGGCCAGGGCGGCACGTCGGCGGTCAGGCCGGCCACCAGGTCGTGCACGCCCTGGGAGCGCCAGTCGAGGATGCGGCCGAACGCCGCGGTCTCGGGGAGCAGCCCCAGCCCGCGCGAGCCGTGGCCGACCCCCCACGCGATCGGAGCGCCGAGGTGGGGCGTGCCGAGGGTGACGACGTCGCTGACCAGGTCCGCCCACGGCCGTCCCGACTCCGGCGGGGCGGCGGCCACGGCACCGGCGGCCCGCACCACCAGACCACCCATGGAGTGGCCCACCAGGACCACCCGGCGCACCGGGACCGGCCAGGCCTCGACCAGGCGCTGCATCAGGGCGGCGAGCGCGACGCCGTTCTCCCGCAGCGGCAGCCCGGAGTTGAGCCGCAGGAAGAGCGGCGTCCAGCCGCGGGCGGCCACCGCCTCGCCGTAGGTCGTGCCCACACTCTCGCGGTGGAGGTCCCAGGCCTCCTCGCTCTCGCACAGCCCGTGCAGGAAGACCACGAGGTCCCCGGTGGCCGCCGGGAACGCCTCGGCCAGCGGCGCCGGGTCGGGCTCGACGTCACGGTGCCGCACGCGCACCGCCAGCGGGATCGCCATCTGCGGCCGCTCCCGGAGCAGCCGGTCCCCGATCAGCCCGTTGACGGCCGAGGCCAGGAACCGACCGCGCGGGTGGTCCTCCAGCCGGGGCCCGACGCCGGTCGCGGCGAGCCGGTCCAGGCCGGTCGAGGTGACCTGCAGGCCGGCACCGATGCCGGCGTACACCGCCGAGGCGATGCTGCGGTGGGCCACCTCGGGCACGGTGGAGGCACCGAAGGTGGCCTTGCGGGTCACGCAGCGCACCCGGTCGGCGATCGCCAGGTGCGTGTCGCGGGCGCTGCGCACGACGACCTCGTCGGCGACCTGCGCCAGCAGCGACAACGCGTCCAGCACGGACGCACCCGGGGCGGCGGAGCTCATGCCACCACGCTAACCGATCCGGTGCACAGATGTGCACCGGACCGGTCGGCGGCTCACTTCTCGGCGTCGTCCTCGGTGGCGTCGTCCTCGGTGGCGTCGCCCTCGGCGGGCTCGGCCTCGGCGGCGCTGTCCTCGACGGTCTCGTCGGCGGTCTCGTCGCCGGCGGCGTCCTGCTCGGCCGCCTCGGCCGCGGCGACCTCCTCGGCGGAGGCGATGCTGCCGTCGGGGCGCAGGTTCCGCATCTCGACCACGTTGCCGGACTCGTCGGTGACGGTGGCGGACTCGACGATGGAGGCCAGCGCCTTGCCGCGCAGGATCTCCTGGACCAGGTCGGGGATGTGGTTGTGCGCGAACATGTGGTTCGCGAACTCCTGCGGGTCCTGGCCGGACTGCTGCGCGCGACGCACGAGGTGCTGGGAGAGCTCGTTCTGGTCGACGCCGAGCTCCTCCTTCTTGGCGATCTCGTCGAGGATGAACTGGGCGGCGACCGCGTCGCGGACCCGCTTCTCCAGGTCGGCCTCGAACTCGTCGACCGTCTGGCCCTCGTCGTCGAGGTAGGCCTGCATCGTCATCCCGGCCTGGGCGAGCTGCTGCTCGACGCTCTGGCGGCGGGCGGTGAGCTCCTCGGCCACGACGGACTCCGGCAGCGGGACGTCGACCTTGTCGAGGAGGACCTCGAGGACGGCGTCGCGCGCGGCGGCGGCCTGCTCGAGGCGCTTGCCGTTGCGCAGCCGGCCGCGGACGTCCTCGGTGAGCTCCTCGTAGGTGTCGAACTCCGAGGCCTCCTGCGCGAAGTCGTCGTCGAGCTCGGGCAGCTCCTGCTCCTGCACCTGGCTGACGCGCACGCTCACCTCGACGTCCTCGCCGACCAGGTCGCCACCGACGAGCTGCGTGGTGAAGACCTTGTCGTCACCGGCCGACAGCCCGACGAGGGCGTCGTCGAGGCCCTCGATCATGCCGCCGCGGCCGACCTGGTAGCTCATCTGGCTGACCTCGGCGCCCTCGACGGCCTCGCCGCCCTGGGTGGCGAGCAGGTCGATGACCACGAAGTCGCCGTCGGCTGCGGGGCGCTCGACGTCGGAGAGGGTGCCGAAGCGCTCACGCAGCGCGGCGACCTGCTCCTCGACGTCGGCGTCGCTGACCTCGAGGTCCTCGACGCTGGCCTCGATGCCGTCGTACTCCGGCAGCTCGATGGTCGGCTTGACGTCCACCTCGGCGGTGAACTCCAGCTGCTCGTCCGGGGCGAGGTTGGTGACCTCGATCTCGGGCTGGGCCAGCGGCTGCAGGTCGTTCTCCTGCAGCGCCTCCATGTACTTCTGCGGCACCAGGTCCTGCACGGCCTCCTGGAGCACGGCCTCGCGGCCGACCTGCCGGTCGATGATGGCGGCAGGGACCTTGCCCCGGCGGAAGCCGGGGACGTTGATCTGCTGGGCGATCTTCTTGTAGGCCGCGTCGAGGCTCGGCTTGAGCTCCTCGAAGGGCACCTCGACGGTCAGCTTGGCCCGGGTCGGGGTCAAGGTCTCGACGGCGCTCTTCACAGGTTGTCTCCTCGGTGTTCAGGTGTGCTCGGGTGGGTGGTGCTGGGACGGTGGTCGGGGCGACAGGACTCGAACCTGCGGTCTCCTGCTCCCAAAGCAGGCGCGCTAGCCACTACGCTACGCCCCGCCAAGAGGCCCTGGCCGCCTGCGCGGTCACCCGCACAGGTCGTCCGGCAGCTCCTTGGAGCGGATGACGGGAATCGAACCCGCGTAGCCAGTTTGGAAGACTGGGGCTCTACCATTGAGCTACATCCGCCGGCGCGGGATCGGGCCCCGTACACCCCGGGAATCCTCGCACAACGCCGGGACGGCACCCAATCGGGTCCGGCTCAGGAGCGGTGGACCACGATCATCGCCCGGTCGTCGTCGGGTGATCCGAGCGCGGTCACCAGCCGGGTCGCGGCCCCGTCCACGCTGGCCCGGAGCATCTGCTCCGAGGCGCCGAGCAGCCGGTCGATGCCCAGGTCGATGTCGCGCCGGGGCTCCTCGACCATGCCGTCGGTGTAGAGCAGGAGGCTGTCGCCGGGGCCGACCACGCCGCACGCCGCCACGAAGTCCGCTCCCTCGATCAGCCCGAGCACGGGTCCCTCGCTGTCCAGCAGCCCCCACCGGCCGGACCCGGCCGAGCGGTGCAGGGCCGGCGGGTGGCCGGCGGAGCGGACCTCGTAGCGCCCCGTGGCGAGGTCGAGGGAGAGGTGCACGGCGGTCGCGAAGCCCTCGTCCCAGTCCTGGCGCACCATGTAGTCGTTGGCCGCGGGCAGGAACCCGTCGGGACGCGTGGCCCCGAGCAGGCCGCCGAAGGCGCCGGAGAGCAGGAGCGCGCGGGTGCCGGCGTCGGCACCCTTGCCGGAGACGTCCACGACCACCAGCTCGAGACGGCCGGGCAGCTCGGGGCGGCCCGGGTCGTCGACCCGGGTGGCCACCACGAAGTCCCCCGCGAAGGGCGTGCCTCCCGCGGAGTGGATCGCGGAGTCGACCTGCCACCCCGCGGGCAGCGCCGGGATGCCGCCCTGGGTGAGGATCCGGTCGCGGAGGTCGACCAGCATCGACTCCCCCCGCAGGCCGCCGACGCCGAGCTGCGAGCGGCGGAAGGAGGTGAAGAGCACGATCAGCCCCATCGTGAACTGCACCGTGGTCGGGCCGACGATGCGCGGTCCGGAGTTCCCGACGAGCGCGACCTGCGCGGTCAGCAGCACCATCAGGTAGATCACGAACCACGGCAGCGTGCGGGGGCCGAGGAAGATGCTGCCGACCAGCAGCGGGACCATCAGGCTGGTGAACGGCATGATCCCGTAGAAGGCCACCACGAGCAGGGCCACCACGGTCGACAGCGCACCGAGGCCGAGCGAGAGACGCGTCTCCGGGCTCACGCCGTGCCGGCGCAGCGAGCGGAACCCCCTCCGGGGCGCGAGCAGGCGCTCCGGGCGCACGTCCCGGGTCGGGGTGCTCATCGCGGCACGGCCTCCGCTCGCTCGCTGGGAGCGCTCACCCTACGGCGCGGGAGCGGAACACGGGCTGGCAACGCGGGCACCAGAACAGGTTCCGCGCCGCGAGCTCCTTGGTCCGCACCGTCGCCCCGCAGACCAGGCACTCCTGCCCGTCGCGGCGGTAGACGTAGTGCTGACCGGTACGCCGTCGGGCCGGCCGCTGGCGGGCCGCAGCACGGTCCTCGGGGCGCAGCGTCTCGATCCGCCCGCTGCGGACACCCGCGGCCATCAGCTCGACCAGGTCGTCCCACACCGCCTGCCACTGGCTGACCCGCAGGGTCCGGCCGGGGCGCATCGGGTCGAGCCGCTGCCGGAAGAGCACCTCGGCCCGGTAGACGTTCCCGACGCCGGCCAGCACGGACTGGTCCATCAGCAGACCCCCGATCGGGGCCCGGCTGCGGCGGATCCGCTGCCAGGCCCGGTCCGGGTCGGCGTCCGGCTTGAGCGGGTCCGGCCCGATCCGGTCGAGCACGGCGGCCCGCTCGGCGGAGGTGACCAGCGCGCACTGCGTGGCGCCGCGCAGGTCGCCGTACGCCGTGCCGGCGCCGTGCCCGTCGGCGCCGTCGGCGACCAGACGCATCCGGACCGCTCCGACGGGGCCCGGCACCGCGTCCAGGCCGGGCAGTCCCGCGTGGACCGGCAGCTTGCCGTAGAGGCCGAGGTGGACGTGCACGACGTCCTCCTCGTCGAAGTCGAGGAACAGGTGCTTGCCGGTGGCCTCGGCGGCGCGCAGCACCCGGCCGTCCAGGATCGCCGCGGACTCCTCGAAGCGGCCCTGCGGGCTGGTGACGGAGACGTGGCGGCCGCCGAAGGCGGCGTCGAGGTCGAGCGCGAGCCGCAGGAGGGTGTGGCCCTCGGGCACGTCCTCAGCCCTGCTCTGCGGGGGGTCGTGCGGAGGCCGGCAGCGGCGGCAGCCCGCCCCCGGTCTCGTAGGTCGCGAGCTGCTCGATGCGGCGCACGTGGCGCTCGTCGCCGCTGAACGGCTCGGCGAGGAACACCTCCACGAAGCGGGTCATGTCCTCGAGCGGGTGCAGCCGCCCGCCGACGGAGACCACCGTGGCGTCGTTGTGCTGCCGGGCCAGGCGCGCGGTCTCCTCCGACCACGCCAGCGCGCAGCGGACGCCCCGCACCTTGTTGGCCGCGATCTGCTCGCCGTTGCCCGAGCCACCGACCACCACGCCCAGGCTGTCGCGGCCCTCGGCCCGCTCGGTCGCGACGGCCTCGGCCGCGCGCAGGCAGAAGACGGGGTAGTCGTCGAGCGCGTCGTAGGCGAACGGCCCGTGGTCGACGCCCTCGAAGCCGTGGTCGGCGAGCCAGGCCAGCAGGTGGTCCTTGAGCTCGAGCCCGGCGTGGTCGGATCCGACGTGGACGCGCATGGCTCGATCCTCTCAGGCCCCCGGTGCCGGACGGGTGGTGGGCAGGTGGTGCGCGACGAAGGCACCGACCTGCTGCACGGCCGTGGTCGCGGCGTCGTAGGCCGCCGGGTGCCGCCAGAACCCGTGCAGCATCCCGAGGTAGCGGGTGCCGGTCACCTCGACACCGGCCTCGGCCAGCAGCGCGACCAGGTGCTCCCCCTCGTCGAGCAGCGGGTCGTGCTCGGCGGTGAGCACCAGCGTCGGGGGCAGCGTCGCGAGGTGGTCGGAGAGCAGCGGCGCGAGGTCGGGGTCGGCGAGGTCGGCCGGCGACGCGGCGTACTGCGCCCAGTACCAGTCGGCGTCGCGCGGGTCGAAGCCGTGCGTCTCGCGGCGGAAGGACGGGAACGAGCCGGTGGGGTCGAGGAAGGGGTAGATCAGCACGGTCGCGGCGAAGCGGCCGGGGTGGCGCAGCGCCGCGACGAGGGCCAGGTTGGCGCCGGCGCTGTCGCCGTGGACGACGACCGGGACGTCGAGCCCACGCGCGGGCCCCTCGGCGGCCAGCCAGGACAGCACCGCGTCGACGTCGTCGGGCGCTGCGGGGAACCGGTGCTCGGGCGGGCGCCGGTAGTCGACGCTGAGCACGGCGTGCCCGCTGGAGCGGGCCAGGCGCCGGCTGGCGGCGTCGTGGACCTCGACGTCGTTGAGCACGAAGCCGCCGCCGTGCAGGTGCAGGACCAGCCCGGCCACCGGGGCGTCGTCCGGGTCGACGGGCAGGTAGAGCCGGCACGGGACGCCGCCCGCGTCGACGTCCTCGACGTGGGGCAGGTCCTCGCGGGGCTCGGCCGCGGCGGCGGCCCGGGACTCGGCCCGGGCACGGTCGACGTCGAAGGCCGGGTCCCGGACCGGGACGTCGCCGGCGGCCGCCGCCAGCGCGGCCCGGGCCTGGGGGTGCAGCGCCATCGGGGTCCGCCCGCTCAGCGGGCCATCAGGGCGTCGAGCGCCACCGCGACCGCGGCGGCGACGCGGAAGTCGACCTCGGGGTGCGGCACCGTGACCGTGTACTTGTCGCGCACCGAGCCCTGACGCGTGACGGAGAGCAGCGGGGCGCCGTCGGGGGCCACGAAGTCGAAGTGGATCGGCAGGAACGGCAGGTCGGTGACGCGCCGGATGATCGCGACCGGCAGGCTCCGCTCCTGACCGGTCCCGGCGTACCCCGGCCCCTCGAGGTGGAAGGTCGAGCGGAGCAGGCTCGCCCCGAAGTCCTTGCGGAAGAAGCCCAGCGGTGCGCCGGCCTCGTCGGTGACGTCGTAGCCGGAGTTGAGGTCCACCCGCTTGCGCGCCTTGAACGCGAACACCGGGCGGGTCTTGGAGGCGTCCTCGAAGAACGTGACCTGCTCCTTGAACGCCAGCCGCTTCTGCTCGGCCAGGCCCATCAGCGCGCCGAACGAGCCGTCGGGGTTGGCGGCGTAGAGCTCGTAGCGGTTGGTCGTCATCGCGATCTTCTGCTTGACGAAGAACGAGGGCAGGTACATCGAGGCGGTCACGGCGGTGATCCTAGGCCGGTTCAGCCCTCGCGCGTGGCGAGACGCTCCCGCTCCTCCTCGACGACCGACGGGTCGAGCTTGGTGAAGACCGGGGTCGGCTTGGCGACCGGCGTCCCGACAACGACCGGACGGGACTCCCAGCGTGGCGTGGCGGTGTAGTCGCCGGTGATCACCGGGTACGGCCCGAGGCCGGCGCCGGCGCCCGGGTCGAGGTCCTCGACCTGCTCGATGCGCGGCATCGGCACCAGCTCTCCCTCGCCGCCGTAGACCGCCCACACCCGGTTCGCGGCGTGGGGCAGGAACGGCGCGAGCAGCAGGTTGCAGTCCAGGACGCACTGCGCGGCGACGTGCAGGACGGTGCCGAGGCGCTCGCGCTGCGCCTCGTCCTTCATCTTGTAGGGCTCGGTGACGGTGAGGTACTTGTTGACCTCGCCGACGCAGCGCATCGCCTCCGCGATCGCGGCGCGCTGGCGGTGCCGGCCGATCAGCCCGCCGACGGAGTCGAACCCGGCGCGCACGGTGGCCAGCACGTCCTCGTCGACCTGCTCGAGCGGTCCGCGGGGCGGGACCTCGCCGAAGCTCTTGGCGATCATCGTGGCCGTCCGGTTCACCAGGTTGCCCCAGCCGGCCACCAGCTCGGAGTTGGTGCGCTGCACGAACTCGGCCCAGGTGAAGTCGGAGTCGGAGGTCTCGGGGCCGGCGGCACAGATGAAGTAGCGCAGCGCGTCCGGCTGGTAGCGCGTCAGCATGTCGCCGACCAGGATCACGTGGCCGCGGCTGGTCGAGAACTGCTTGCTCTCCATGGTCATGAACTCCGAGGAGACGACCTCGGTGGGCAGCACGAGGTCGCCGTATGTCCCGGGCTCGCCGCCGCGCTCCCCGCGCCCGTCGTAGGCCAGCAGCTCGGCGGGCCAGATCTGGCTGTGGAAGACGATGTTGTCCTTGCCCATGAAGTAGTAGGCCAGGGTCTCGGGGTCGTTCCACCAGTCGCGCCAGGCCTCCGGCGTGCCCTGGCGGCGGGCCCACTCGATCGAGGCCGAGAGGTAGCCGATCACGGCGTCGAACCAGACGTAGAGCCGCTTGGTGGGCTGGTCCTCCCAGCCCGGCACGGGGATGCCCCAGTCGATGTCGCGCGTCATCGCGCGGGGGCGGATCTCCTTCAGGATGTTCTGGCTGAACCGGATCACGTTGGGGCGCCAGAGCCCGGTGGCCTCGCGCTCGTCGAGCCACTCCCCCAGCGCGTCGGCCAGCGCGGGCAGGTCGAGGAAGTAGTGCTGGGTGTCGACGAAGGACGGCGTCTCGCCGTTGATCTTGGAGCGGGGCGCGACCAGGTCGGTGGCGTCGAGCTGGTTGCCGCAGTTGTCGCACTGGTCCCCGCGGGCCTCGGTGTAGCCGCAGATCGGGCAGGTGCCCTCGATGTAGCGGTCGGGCAGGGTGCGTCCGGTCGAGGGGCTGATCGCCGACTGGGTGGTCTGCTCGACCAGGTAGCCGTTGCGGTGCACGGTGCGGAACATCTCCTGCACCGTCAGGTAGTGGTTGCCCGTCGTGGTGCGGGTGAACAGGTCGTAGGAGAGCCCGAGGTCGTGCAGGTCCTGCACGATCACCGCGTTGTTGCGGTCCGCGAGGTCCCGGGCGCTGACGCCCTCGGCGTCGGCGGCGACCAGGATCGGCGTGCCGTGCTCGTCGGTGCCGGAGACCATCAGGACGTCGTGGCCGGCCATCCGCATGTAGCGGCTGAAGACGTCGGAGGGCACTCCGAAGCCTGCGACGTGGCCGATGTGGCGGGGGCCGTTGGCGTAGGGCCAGGCGACGGCGGACAGGACGTGGCTCATGCCGCGATCCTAGGGACCCGCCTGCTCAGCCCAGCCGCTGGATCCTCCCGGCGGCCCGACGGCGCACCCACTTCAGCCGCCCGTAGAGCGCGCTGCCCGGGCAGGCGGTCTCGTTGGTGTCGCGGTGACCGTCGATCACGCGCAGCCGCACCCGCTGGCCGGGGCCGTACCGGTCGCTGCCCGAGGAGGTGACGCGGGTGCGCGCGCGGGGGTGCCGGCCGTGCTTGTGCAGCTTCCACGCCGCGATCTTGGCCAGGCCCTTGATGATGCGCTTGTTCGGCGGCCCCTCCTCGAAGTTGCCGATCACCGCGACGCCGAAGGAGTCGGTGTTGAAGCCGAGGGTGTGGGCGCCGCGCACCGGGCGCTCGACGCCGCCGGCGCGGCCGGTCCAGACCCGGCCGTAGCGGTCGACGAGGAAGTTGTAGCCGATGTCGGACCACCCGAGGTTCTGGGTGTGGTAGCGGTACATGCCGCGGATCAGGCCTGCCACGTCGGCCCGGTCGTAGGAGTTCGAGTTGACGGTGTGGTGCACGTGCATCTGCCGGATCGTGCTGTCGATCGTCGGCGACCCGCTGCGCAGCCCCTCGTCGGCGCCCCAGTCCCGGCGCGACCGGATGGCCGGGCGCAGGCCCTTCCCCCGGGTCGACGTGCGGGGCAGGGCCCGCGCGGTGAGCACCTCGGGCTCGAGGAGGGCCAGGGCGGGGTCCGTCGCGGCGCCGCTGGTGCGGACCTGGAGGGCGTCGCTGGCACCCACCCAGGTCAGCTCGGTGGCCCGGAGGGTGGGGTCGCCCTCGCCGCTGTCGGGGTCGGGGCCGTCGTGCTGGTAGCGCAACGTGCGCCAGCGTCCCCAGGTGCCCGACCCGACCGGGCGGGTCCGCACCTCGACGGTGGTCTCGTCGCCCCGCCAGGTCACCCCGACCATGGAGAACGGGTCGGTCTCGACCGTGCTGGTCTCGAGCCCCGCGGCGCCCGTGCTGCGTCGGGCCGACCCGGCGGCCAGCGAGGACAGCGGCACGTCGGCGGCGCGGACGCCGCCGGGACCGGTGGTCAGGGCGACGCCGGTGCGACCGCCCGACAGGCGGGCCCGGGCGGCGCCGTCACCGGTCCCGGGGTCGTCGCCCCCGCCGGAGAGGGCGTCGATGACGGGCACGGCGACGAGGGCGCCGACGGTCGCCGTCGCGACCACGGTGACGGTGCGTCGGGTGGGAGACGGGAGGTCCATGGTGATTGATCATGCGTCACACCAGCAACATCCGTCCAACCCGTCACACCCCCGGCGCGGCGCGCCGAGGGTCCGGGCGGCGACCGGGGCGACCCGTCAGCTGAAGTCGAGCGCCTCGTTGCGGGACCGCTTGAGCTCGAAGAAGTGCGGGTAGGAGGCCATCGCCACCGCGCCGTCCCAGATCGCACCGGCCTGCTCGCCCCGCGGGATCCGGGTCATCACCGGGCCGAAGAAGGCGACGCCGTCGATGGCGATGGTGGGCGTGCCGACGTCCTCGCCGACCTGGTCCATGCCCTCGTGGTGGGAGGTGATGATGGCCTCGTCGTAGGAGGTGTCGTCGAAGGCCTCGGCCAGCTCGACGGGCAGGCCCACCTCGGCGAGCGCCTCGACCATCACCGGCTTGTCGCGGCCCCGGTCCTGGTCGTGGATGCGGGTGCCCATCGCGGTGTAGAGCGGCAGGAGGTGCTCGCGACCGTGCTGCTGCTGCACCGCCATCGCCACGCGGACCGGGCCCCAGGCGCCCTCGAGCGCCTTGCGGTACTCCTCGGGGATCTCCTTGTCCTGGTTGAGGTAGCCGAGGCTCATGATGTGCCAGGTGACGTCGACGTCACGGACCTGCTCCACCTCCAGCATCCAGCGCGAGGTGATCCAGGCGAACGGGCAGAGCGGGTCGAACCAGAAGTCGGCTTTCGTCATGCCGGTGCAGCCGTCGTCGGGCGCGCGCTATTCCCGCGCGCCCGACGACGGGTGTGCTCAGCGTGCCGGCAGCACGGTCACCGGGACCTCGACCGAGGTCGGCTCGATCAGCTCCGAGCCGAGGAAGTCGACCCGGACCGTGCGCTCGCCGGCGCGCAGCGGCTCGACGACGACGCGCGCGGCGCCGTCCACCACCGTGGCGGGGACCTGGCGGCCGCCCACGGTGACCAGCGCCTCGCCGGTCGGCGCGTCCACGCCCGGGGCGTCCAGCGCGAGGGTGACCACGGCCTTGCGGGCCCGGCCGGAGGTCACCACCTCGAGCTCGGGGGTGGTCCGCACCGCTCGGTCGACCTCGACCACCTGCGTGGTGCGGCGGTAGCCGGACCGGACCAGCTCGACCTCGACCGAGAGCCACGTGCCGACGTCGCGCACCCGGACCGGGTAGGTCGCCTCGCGGGCGCCCTTGATCCGGGTCCCGTCGCGCAACCACCGGTAGCGCACCTCGGCCTGCGCCGGGGCGAAGGTGCCCGGGTCGACGGCGAGCTCCTCGCCGAGCAGCGGCGTGCCGTCCACGCGGGCCGGCTCGACGACCTCGACCGACGGGGCCGCCACGGCCTCGGTGGGCACCGACCGCGTCCGGGCGGGGACGTAGCCCTTGCCGAACCCGTCGACGCCGGCCACCAGGCGGGCGCCCTGGAGCTCCTCGGTCACCGTCAGACGCGGCCCGGTGGCCCCCTCCACGAGCTCCCCGTCGGCGAACCACGAGACCTCGGTGCGTCCCGGCTCCGGCGTCATCGTGCCCGGCGTCATCGTCAGCACCTCGCCCACCTCGGGGGTGCCGGTGACCACGGGCGCGGTGGTCGCGAAGCGGCCGCGCTTGACCGCGGCGCTGCGCTGCGAGACCGCGGTGGCCGGCTCGAAGCCGTCCTTGCGGGCCGTCACCTGCAGGGCGACGGTCTTGCCGAAGTCGCGGGGCCGCGGGGTGAAGCGCTTCGCGGTGGCGCCGGTGACGGCGTCGCCGTCGACCAGCCACTGCCGGGAGACGCCGTCGACCCGGTTGCTCCAGGTGCCACGGCCACTGGCCAGTGACGCGCCGACCTGGGGGGTGCCGCCGAGCTTCGGCACGGTCTTGTTCGCCAGCGCCGGCGTGCTGTCGACGAAGTGGACGAACCCGTCGGGCCAGGTGCCGGCCGCCACGCTGTAGCGGCGCCAGTGGAAGTCGCCGCCCCAGCTGTCCTCGCTGACGATGATCTCGGTCGGGCTGACGACCCGCTCGACGTAGGCGACGTGACCGGCGGAGCCCGAGACGCCGGACCGGTTCGCCCGGAACCAGGCCACCGCCCCCACCTCGGGCGTGCGGTCGGTCTTCGAGGAGTTCGAGGTGCCCCAGAACATCGCGTTGCCGCTGCCGGACCACGGGCGCACGTTCGGCATGCCCGCCTGCACCATCCGGTACGCCACGTAGTTGGTGCAGTTGTGGCCGGAGTACATGTTCCAGTACATCGTCCCACCGCGCTCCTTGTAGCCCGCGTGGCCGTAGCCGGCGCGTGCGCAGGCGTCGTAGCCGGTGCAGAGGTACGAGCTGCTGCTGCTGGTGACCGCCTCCTTCGCCGCGGCGGTGCCGGCGACCGGCAGCAGGGTCGACGCGCCGAGCGCGAGGGCGAGCACGCCCGCGACGAGAAGCCGCAGCAGGGCGTCGGGGCGGGTGCGGGGAACGCTGGACGTGGGGGTCACAGGGTGGAGGGAATCACATGTCAAGCACCGACACGCCGACACGCGACAATTTTCTCAACTTTCCCATGCATCACAGCCGCCCCATCCTCCCCGCGCCCGAGGCCGCCGGACGCCGCCCGGGCCACCACCCCCACCGGGTGGCAGGATCGCGGTCATGCCTGGAACCAACCTGACCCGGGACGAGGCCGCCACCCGCGCCGGCCTCCTCACCGTGGGGTCCTACCTCGTCGAGCTCGACCTCACGACGGGCGAGGAGACCTTCGCCTCGACCACGACGATCGAGTTCACCTGCGCCTCCCCCGGCGCCTCCACCTTCGCCGACCTCGTCGGCGCCGAGGTGCACGAGGTCACCCTCAACGGTCGCGCGCTCGACCCCGCGGCCGTCTACGTCGACAGCCGCATCCTGCTGGACGACCTCGCCGCGACGAACACGCTCGTGGTGCGCGCCGACGGCACGTACTCCCGTTCCGGGGAGGGCCTGCACCGCTTCGTCGACCCGGTCGACGACCGCGTCTACCTCTACACGCAGTTCGAGGTGCCCGACGCCCGGCGCGTCTACACGACCTTCGAGCAGCCCGACCTCAAGTCGGTCTTCACCTTCCGCGTGACCGCGCCCGAGGGCTGGAAGGTGGTCTCGAACTCCCCCACCCCCGACCCCGTCCCGCTCGGGGCCGGCCGTGCCCGCTGGGACTTCAAGCCGACGAAGCCGATGTCGACCTACATCACCGCGGTGGTCGCCGGGGAGTACCACGAGGTGCAGGACGTCTACGTCGGCGCGCACGGCGAGATCCCGCTGGGCCACTACTGCCGCCAGTCGCTGGTCGAGCACCTCGACGTCGAGGAGCTGCTGACGATCACCCGGCAGGGCTTCGAGTTCTTCGAGGAGGCCTTCGACTTCCCCTACCCCTTCGGCAAGTACGACCAGCTCTACGTGCCGGAGTACAACATGGGCGCGATGGAGAACGCCGGCTGCGTGACCCTGCGCGACGAGTACCTCCCCCGCAGCCGTCAGGACGGCGCGTTCTACGAGTTCCGCGCCTCGGTGGTCCTGCACGAGATGGCCCACATGTGGTTCGGCGACCTGGTGACCATGCGCTGGTGGGACGACCTGTGGCTCAACGAGTCCTTCGCGGAGTGGGCCTGCTACCACGCGGCGGTCGAGAACACCGCGTTCACGGAGTCGTGGACCGGCTTCACCAACGCCCGCAAGGTCACCGGCTACCGCCAGGACCAGATGCCCTCCACGCACCCGATCGCGGCCGACAACCACGACCTCGAGGCCGTCGAGGTCAACTTCGACATGATCACCTACGCCAAGGGCGCCTCGGTGCTCAAGCAGCTGGTGGCCTGGGTCGGGCTCGACCCGTTCCTGGTCGGCCTGCGGCAGTACTTCAAGGACCACGCCTACGGCAGCTCGGAGTTCGCCGACCTCCTCGCCGCCCTGGAGCGCTCCTCGGGCCGCGAGCTCCAGGGCTGGGCCCGGGAGTGGCTGCAGACCGCCGGCGTCAACACGCTCGCCCCGGTCTCCGTCGTCGACGACGAGGGCCGCTACACCTCCGTGACCGTCCACCAGACCGCCGTGCCGGAGTGGCCCACGCTGCGTCGCCACCGCCTCGGCGTCGGCCTCTACGACGACGTCGACGGTCGCCTCGTGCTGCGCCGGCACCTCGAGATCGACGTCGAGGGCGCCACGACCGAGGTGCCCGAGCTCGTCGGCGAGCCCCGGCCCGACCTGCTGCTGCTCAACGACCGCGACCTCGCCTACGCCAAGATCCGGCTCGACGAGCAGTCGCTGGCCACCGTCGTGCGGGGCCTGGCCACGCTGGACGACTCGCTGGCCCGCGCCCTGTGCTGGGGCGCCGCCTGGGACATGGTCCGCGACGGCGAGCTGGCCGCCACGGCCTACGTCGACCTCGTCCTCGGGGCGGTCGGCTCCGAGACCGACGCCTTCGGCGGGAGCGTCATCCCGCGCTTCGCCGCCACCGCCGCGAACCTCTACGCGGCGCCCGACCACCGCGACGAGCTCGTGGCGCGCTGGGAGCAGGGCGTACGCCGGCTGCTGCACGAGGCCGCCCCCGGCAGCGACCTGCAGCTGACCTTCGCCCGCGCCCTGGCCGGTGCGGCACGCAGCGACGACGTGCTCGACGAGCTCGAGGGGCTGCTGGCCGGCACCGTCGTCGTCGACGGCCTGGAGGTCGACACGGACCTGCGCTGGGTCCTGGTCACCGCCCTCGCGGCGCGGGGTCGTCTCGGCGAGGACCGGATCGCCGCGGAGGAGGCACGCGACGCCACCATCTCGGGTCGCGAGCACGCCGCCGGCGCCCGCGCGGCCCTGCCGACGCCGGAGGCCAAGGAGGCCGCCTGGCAGCAGGCGTTCCTGGACCCCGGGACCCCGAACGAGACCCAGCGCTCGATCGTCACCTCGTTCTTCCAGCACGGGCAGGCCGACGTCCTGGCGCCGTACGTCGGGCGCTTCCTCGACGTGGCCGGCACCGCCTACGAGCAGCTGGGGACCCAGCGGGCCTCGACGGCGCTGCGCTTCGGCTTCCCCACGCTGCTGGCCTCGCCGGCCCTGCTCGCCGACGTCGACGCGTGGCTGACCACGAACCAGGCGAACGCCAACGCCGTCCGCTACGTCACCGAGGGCCGCTCCGAGGTCGTCCGGGCCCTGGCCGCGCGGGAGGCGGACGCGGCCCGGTAGCGGGACGGCCCGGCAGCGGGCACCCGGCCCCGGTCGCTCAGTCCTCGGTGGAGGAGTGCAGCGTCCGGGGCGCCCGGGCGTGCTCGCCGAGCATCGTGACGCCGCGCCGCAGCCCGCCGATGAGGTCACCCTCGGCGAAGGCGCTCTGCATCGTCAGCGCCACCAGCTCGACCTGCTTGTCGCTGAGGTGCCGGCGCACCCAGCCGCCGGTCACGATCTCCAGGGCCCGGGCGGTCGGGTCGACCATCACCAGGATGCTGCGCGACGGCGCGACCAGCGAGTTGTGCAGCGACGTCGCGAAGGCGCGGGCACCGCCCTCGGCGGTCCCCACGAACACCGAGATCTCGGCCCGGCAGGCCTGCTCGGCACGTCGGATCGTGTCGTCGAGCACGGCCCGGTCGGCGCCCGTCAGGTGGGAGGAGCGGTCACCAGCGGGCACCGGCACCCCCGGCCTCGGAACCTTCACGGTCAGGCCCGGCGAGCTCGCCGGCCGCCTTGCGGGGACCGCCGATCCACTGGTTCTCGGCGACCGAGACACCCGGGGTGATCCGTTCGCCGCGGGCCAGCGCCGGGCCGACGGTGAGCACGGTGATCACGAGGATCACCGCGAGCGTGACCCCGCCGATCAGCAGCAGCGCGTCGAGGATGTTCACCGGGGGGTTCTCGGGCCAGCCCTGGGCCGGCACCTCCGCCGCAGCGGGGGCGGCCAGGGCCACCCCGAGGACGAGGACGGCCGTCACGGCGGTGGTCGCGGAGAGCGCCGCGCGACGGAGCGGGCGCGGGGTGTCACCGGGCGGGCGGGCGGCGGGGCTGGCGTGCTGCGTCACGGCGCCAGGGTATCGGTCCCCACCCCGATCGCCTCCCCCGGAGGCCACCGGGACCGCCGCCGCGTCGTCGCCTTGGTCACACCGGGGCCGTGCATCGGCGACGGGCCCGCCGTCGGGTCGAGATCGGGACCGGTCGGCTGCTACACACGGGGGATGCTTCCCGCCCTCCCCCTCGCCGTGGCCGTCCCCGGCCTCGACACCCTCCTCGACCTCGTCGTCGGTCCTCGGGGTACCGGCGTCGCCAACCCCTGCACCGAGGGCCAACAGGTCTGCACCACCGTCTGGGAGTGGTCGGGCAACTCCCGTCTCGCGGCGGCCGCCGACCTGGTCATCGGGACCCCGCTCCAGCTCGTGGGCTACCTCGTGCTGGCCCTGGTCGTCCGGTGGGTCGTCCACCGGCTCATCGGCCGGGTGGTGCTGCGGGCCGAGAAGGGGCCCGCCGCCGCCCCCGGCCAGCAGCACCGCAGCACCCGGCGCACGCAGCGCGCACAGACCGTCGGCAGCCTGCTCAAGAGCGTGAGCACCGGTGTCATCACCGCGGTCGTGGGCACCATGATGCTGAGCGAGATCGGCGTCAACATCGCCCCGATCATCGCCTCGGCCGGGATCATCGGCATCGCGGTCGGCTTCGGCGCCCAGTCCCTCGTGGCCGACTTCCTGTCCGGCATCTTCATGATCGTCGAGGACCAGTACGGCGTCGGCGACGTCGTCGACCTCGGGGAGGCCATCGGCACGGTCGAGGCGGTGACCCTGCGGATCACCCGGGTCCGCGACATCAACGGCACCGTCTGGTACGTCCCCAACGGCTCGATCACCCGGGTCGGCAACCAGAGCCAGAACTGGGCGCAGACCGTGCTCGACGTGACCGTGGGCTACGACGAGGACCTCGCCCGGGTGCGCAGCGTGCTGGAGTCGGTCGCCCACGACCTGTGGGAGGACGAGGCCTTCGAGGGCAAGATCATCGAGGAGCCGTCCGTCTGGGGCGTGCAGAACCTCGGCCCCGACGGCGTCGACGTCCGGGTCGTGCTCAAGACCGCGCCGCTGGAGCAGTGGGCCGTCGCGCGTGAGATGCGCCAGCGGATCAAGGCCCGCTTCGACGCCGAGGGCATCGAGATCCCGAACCTGCAGCGGATGATGTGGCGCCCGGGAGGCGAGGCCGCCGCCGATCAGCCCGCCTCCGGCACGTGAGCACGGCACGCGATGATGGGGCCGTGAGCACCTACTACGACGAGATCGGCGGCGAGCCCGTCATCCGGGCGATCGTCCACCGCTTCTACGAGGGCGTGGCCGACGACGAGGTGCTGCGCCCGCTCTACCCCGAGGAGGACCTCGGCCCGGCCGAGGAGCGCTTCGCGACCTTCCTGATGCAGTACTGGGGCGGCCCGACGACCTACTCCGAGGCCCGCGGCCACCCGCGGCTGCGGATGCGGCACGCCCCGTTCAAGGTCGACCCGGTCGCCAAGGACCACTGGCTCCTGCACTTCCGGGCCGGCCTGGACTCGGTCGACCTGACCCCCGAGCAGGACGCGCAGTTCTGGGACTACGTCACCCACGCCGCGCAGTTCATGGTCAACACCTTCGACCAGCAGGATCAATAGGCGCGACCCCGCGCGAGGGCCTCCTCCAGGCGCGCGCGCAACCGGGCCGAGGGCTCGACGGAGCGGCCATGCTCGCGGTCGAAGAAGACCATCACCACCCGCCCGCGGGCGCACACCACGTCCCCGTCGCGGATCTCCGAGGACAGGTCCATCGAGCGCGTCCCGAGCCGCGACACCGTGGTCAGCACGGTGTAGGGCTCCGGGCGCAGCACCATCGGGCGGTGGTAGTCCACCTCGGCCCGACCGACGACCACCCCGGTGGCGTCGGAGCCGGGGTCGCGCCACAGCGCGTCGCCGATCGCGATCCGCGCCTCCTGGAGGTACTCGACGTACTTGACGTTGTTGACGTGGCGGTAGACGTCGACGTCGGAGAAGCGCACCCGCAGGTCGTAGGTCGTGGCCCGCTCGGCGTCGACGGCTCCCGGTCGGGCCCCGGCCGGGCGGTCGTCGGGCTCGAGGAACCCGGTGAGCACCTCGCGCTCGGCCGGGGTCAGCCGGCGCGGCCGGCCGCTGGCGAAGACGTACGGCGTGAGCAGCGTCGTGGCGCGGGCGTAGACGCGACGGCCCGCGTCCGGCGCGCCCGGCTCGTCCGACCCGGGGTGGAAGAGCTCGTAGCCGAGGGTGAAGCTGGCGGCCCTCACCTCGGTCACCCAGACCTCGATGTGCAGCGGACCGCGGTCGAGGACGAGGGGCTTGAGGTAGTCGATGTCGTGGCGGACCACCAGGGCGGCCTCCCCCGACGACGCCTCGTCGGGCGAGCCCGGCACGACCCCGGGACGCAGCAGGCGGAGGAGCTCGACCCGGGCCTCCTGGAGGTAGTCGACGTAGACGACGTTGTTGACGTGACCGAGCTCGTCGAGGTCGGCCCACCGCAGAGGGCACAGGTACGTGTGGCGCACGGACCGATGCTGTCAGAAGTCGGCTCCTCTAGGGTGGCCGGAGGCGTCGGAGCCGACGTCGCCCCCGGCAGATCGGAGCCTCACCCATGCCCGAAGCAGTCATCGTCGCCGCGACGCGCTCGCCCATCGGCCGAGCCAACAAGGGCTCGCTGAAGGACCTGCGCCCCGACGACCTGGCGGCGACGATCGTCCGGGCCGCCCTGGACAAGGTCCCCGCCCTGGACCCGAGCACCGTCGACGACCTCTATCTCGGCTGCGGCCTCCCGGGTGGCGAGTCGGGCAGCAACATGGGCCGGGTCGTCAACGTGCTCAACGGCATGGACAGCGTGCCCGGCGCCACCGTCACCCGCTACTGCGCCTCGTCGGTGCAGACCACCCGGATGGCCTTCCACGCCATCAAGGCCGGCGAGGGCGACGTGTTCGTCTCCGCCGGCGTCGAGATGGTCTCGCGCTTCTTCAAGGGCACCTCCGACCACCTGCCCGACACCGTGAACCACGCCTTCGACGACGCCCAGTCGCGCACCAAGGCCACCGCGGAGAGCAACGCGCCGTGGCACGACCCCCGCCAGGACGGCGCGATGCCCGACGTCTACATCGCGATGGGCCAGACCGCGGAGAACCTCGCCACCAGCCGCGGGCTGAGCCGGCAGGAGCTCGACGAGTTCGGTGTCCGCTCGCAGAACCTCGCCGAGAAGGCGATCGCGAACGGGTTCTGGCAGCGGGAGATCACCCCGGTCACCACGCCCGACGGCACCGTCGTGACCGCCGACGACGGTCCCCGCGCCGGCGTCACCTACGACGCGATCAAGGACCTCAAGCCGGTCTTCCGCGCCGACGGCGTCGTCACCGCCGCGAACTGCTGCCCGCTCAACGACGGCGCGGCCGCCGTGGTGATCATGTCCGACACGAAGGCCGCCGAGCTCGGGCTGACCCCGCTGGCCCGGATCGTGTCCACCGGCGTGTCGGGCCTCTCGCCCGAGATCATGGGCCTCGGCCCGGTCGAGGCCACCCAGCGCGCCCTGGCCCTGGCCGGGATGAGCATCGGCGACATCGATCTGGTCGAGATCAACGAGGCCTTCGCGGCCCAGGTGGTCCCGTCCTACCAGGACCTCGGCATCGACCTCGACCGGCTCAACGTCAACGGCGGCGCGATCGCCGTGGGCCACCCGTTCGGGATGACCGGCGCGCGCCTGCAGAACACGATGCTGAACTCGCTGGACTTCCACGACAAGTCGACCGGCCTGATCACCATGTGCGTCGGCGGCGGCCAGGGCATGGCCCTCATCCTGGAGCGGGTCTGACGCCCGGGCCCGGGGCCGGGGACGAGGCGGCCGCCGAGGCCGGTCGTACCCCGACCCCGTGGCTCGACGACGACGAGCAGCACGCCTGGCGCGCGCTGGTCCTCGGCTCCGAGCTCCTCTTCGGCCGCCTCAACGACGAGCTCGAGCGCCGGCACGGGCTGACCTTTACCGAGTACTCGATCCTGGTGCGGCTCTCCGAGCGGGACGGCCGGATGCGGATGGCGCAGCTCGCGGACGCGCTGGCGCACAGCCGGAGCCGCGTCACCCACACCATCAAGCGGATGGAGGGCCGCCAGCTGGTCCGCCGGGAGGACTCCCCCGAGGACGGCCGCGGCGTCGACGCGGTGATGACCGAGGAGGGGCTGGCCGTGCTCGAGCGGACCGCGCCCACCCACGTGCGCGGCGTGCGCCGCCACCTGCTCGACCTCGCCGGGCCCGGCGAGGTGGCCGCGCTCGGCCGCGTCATGGACGCGGTCTGCGACCACCTCATCGCCGGGCACCCGGAGATGGAGATCCGGGAGGGCTGAGCAGCAGGGTCGAGCAGCCGGGGCCGCTCAGTCGCGGGTCAGGCGGCGGTGGGTGACCCGGTGCGGGCGGGTCGCGTCGGCACCGAGGCGCTCGATCTTGTTCTCCTCGTACGACGCGAAGTTCCCCTCGAACCAGAACCAGCGGCCGGGCTCGTCCCCGTCGCCCTCCCACGCCAGGATGTGGGTGGCGACGCGGTCCAGGAACCACCGGTCGTGCGAGGTGACCACGGCGCAGCCGGGGAACTCCAGCAGTGCGTCCTCGAGCGAGGACAGCGTCTCGACGTCCAGGTCGTTGGTCGGCTCGTCGAGCAGCAGCAGGTTGCCGCCCATCTTCAGGGTCAGGGCCAGGTTCAAGCGGTTGCGCTCACCGCCCGAGAGCACGCCGGACTTCTTCTGCTGGTCGGGGCCCTTGAAGCCGAACGAGGCCACGTAGGCGCGGGAGTTCATCTCGAAGTTCGCGACCTTGATGTAGTCCAGGCCGTCCGAGACGACCTCCCACACGTTCTTGGTCCCGTCGAGGCCGCCGCGGCTCTGGTCGACGTAGGAGATCTTGACCGTCTGCCCGACGTCGAGGCTGCCCTCGTCCGGCTGCTCCTGGTCGGTGATCATCCGGAACAGCGTGGTCTTGCCGACGCCGTTGGGGCCGATCACGCCGACGATCCCGGCGCGCGGCAGCGAGAAGGACAGGTCGCCGATCAGCACCCGGTCGTCGAAGCCCTTGGTCAGGTCGCGGGCCTCGAGGACCACGTCGCCCAGCCGGGGGCCGGCGGGGATGTTGATCTCGGAGGTGTCGATCTTGCGGGTCCGGTCGGCCTCGGCGGCCATCTCCTCGTAGCGCGCCAGGCGCGAGCGGCTCTTGGTCTGGCGGGCCTTCGCGTTCGAGCGCACCCACTCGAGCTCGCGCTCGAGCATCCGGGCGCGCTTGACGTCCTTCTGGCCCTCGATCTTGAGCCGGTCCTTCTTGGTCTCCAGGTAGGTGGAGTAGTTGCCCTCGTAGCCGTGGATCTGGCCGCGGTCGACCTCGGCGATCCACTCGGCGACGTTGTCGAGGAAGTACCGGTCGTGGGTGACGGCCAGGACGGCGCCGGGGTAATTCTTCAGGTGCCCCTCGAGCCACTGGACCGACTCGGCGTCGAGGTGGTTGGTGGGCTCGTCGAGGAGCAGCAGGTCGGGCTGCTGGAGCAGCAGCTTGCACAGCGCGACGCGGCGTCGCTCACCACCGGAGAGGTGGTCGACCAGGCTGTCGGCGGGCGGGCAGCGCAGCGCGTCCATGGCCTGGTCGAGGCGGGAGTCGAGGTCCCACGCGCCGGCGTTGTCCAGGTCGGTCTGCAGGTCGCCCATCTCGGCGAGGAGCTTGTCGAAGTCGGCCTCCGGGTCGCCCATCGCCTCGGAGATCTCGTTGTAGCGGTCCAGCTTGCCCTTGACCTCGCCCACGGCCTCCTGGACGTTCTCCAGCACCGTGCGGCCCTCGGTCAGCGGCGGCTCCTGCTGGAGCATGCCGACCGTGGCGTCGGGGTCCTTGACGGCCTCGCCGTTGTTGGCGTGGTCGAGCCCGGCCATGATCTTCAGCAGGGTCGACTTGCCGGCCCCGTTGGGGCCGACGACACCGATCTTCGCTCCGTGCAGGAACGACATCGTGACGTTGTCGAGGATGACTTTCTCGCCGTGGGCCTTCCGCACCTTGTGCAGGGTGAACACATACTCCGCCATGCTCACGAGCCTACGCAGCGACGTGCTCCCCCGGCTCCGCGGGGGTGGCGGCCGCGGTCCGCGTGAAGACGGTGCTGCCGCGGGCCAGGTCGTGGCCCACCAGGACCGCCTCCACCTCGTGCGTGGTGACCGCGACGCCGTCCTTGCCCGTCCAGGTACGCGCCGCCAGCCGTCCGTGGACCACCACCGGCTGACCCTTGTGGAGCGACGCGGCGCAGTTCTCGGCCAGGCCGCGCCAGGCGTTCACGGTGTACCACTGCGTCTCGGCGTCGCCCCAGGTCTCGGTGCGCCGGTTCCAGCGCCGTGGGGTGCAGCCCACCCGGAAGCTGGTCACCGGGATGTCGCCGGCCAGGCGCAGCGAGACCTCCCCGCCGATCCAGCCCTGCAGCGTCACCAGGGTCTCGTTGCTCATGCGTCCGTCCTCCCCGCCCGCCGGCGACGGGCACGGCACCAGCCTGCGGCCGGTGCCCGCGCCGGGGCGACCGGGCCGGGGGCACCGGTGGACGGGCCGTCCGGACGCGGCGCTGTGGACGGATCCCGGTCGGTCCGGGGCCCTCGGCGGGGCGGGGGTCAGCCGCGCCGGATCGTCGCGAGCGCCTCGCGCACCTGGGCGTGCGCGGCCAGCTCGGCGGAGACCGGCGTCACGACCAGCTCGGTGGCGACCTCGCCGACCGCCGCCCGCAGCCGCTTGTCGGCCGTCCTGGCCCGCGAGCGGGCGGTGAACCGGACCAGGACGCGGCCTGCGAGGCCGAGCAGGACCCCGAGCAGCACCCCGCCGAGCAGCATCACCGTGGGCGCCGGGAGCCCGCCGGCCGACGGCGTCGACACCTCGGGGAGACCGAGGAAGCCGAGCACGGCGAGGACCAGCAGCCAGGCCAGCCCCGCGGCACCGGTCAGCAGCAGCACCCACTGCACCGCCCGGACGACACCGGTCCACCACGGCAGGCGGTCGACCTGGAGGTCGGTGGAGGCCATCGCGGCGTCGAGCCGGTCGCCGAGGTCGTCGAGACGCGACGTCGAGGCGCGCCGGACCGAGGCCGCCCACGGCCGGCCGAGGCCGGCAGCGGCCTCGTCGGCCAGGGCGCGCACCTCGGTGTCGACCCGCGCCCGCTGGACGGGAGTCGTCGCCGGCAGGGAGGTGCGGGAGAGCCCGGTGAACTGGCGACCGGCGTCGCCGAGGTCGAGGTGCAGCCGCTTGAGCGGGTCCGGGCGCAGCCGGGCGACCCAGCTGACGACCGGCCAGCCGGTGGCGCGACCGCCGCGCACCCGGGTGGACCGCTCGACGGCCTCGACGACCGTCGGAACGCCCGCCGCGTCGGCCAGGGCGTCCTCCAGCTCGCGGACCCGCTGCTCGGACAGGCTGCGGGCCTGGCCCTCGCCGCTGTGCTCGGCCATCCGGTCGGCCACGGTGCGCAGGTCGGCCTCGAGCCGCAGCCGGGTGGCGGCCTTGTCGCGCACCCGTCCGGCGATCTCGCTGCGCAGGTCCTCGATCCCGATGCCGTGCCGGGCGCTGACGGCGTAGACCGGGACGTCGGGCAGCCCGTCGGCCACGAGCAGCCGGCGGACGTCGGCGACCATCGCCTCGCGCCGGTCCTCGGGCACGGTGTCGATGTGGTTGAGCACCACCACCATCACGTCGCGGTGCGACACCAGGGGGGCGAGGTAGCGGTCGTGGATCGCGGCGTCGGCGTACTTCTGGGGGTCGAGGACCCAGACGAGCAGGTCCGTGAGCTGCACGAGCCGGTCCACCTCGAGGTGGTGGCTGACCTCGGTCGAGTCGTGGTCGGGGAGGTCGAGCAGGACGACCCCGTCGAGCTGGCCGTCGTCGCGGCGCGCGTCGAGCATCGAGTCGCGGGTGGCCCGGTGGCGCGGCGGGATGCCGAGCCACTCCAGCAGCTCCTCGGCGTCCTCGTGGCCCCAGATGCAGGCCGAGGCCCACGAGGTGGTGGGGCGGCGGACGCCGACGGCGGAGAGCTCGAGGCCGGTCAGGGCGTTGTAAGTCGACGACTTGCCCGACCCGGTCGCCCCGGCGAGGCCGACCACGGTGTGCCGGGCCGAGAGACGCATCCGGGACGCCGCGCGGTCCGCGGCGGCCGCGGCCTCGTCGACCAGGCCGTCGTCGAGCCGTCCGCGCGCGCCCTGCGCGGCGACCTCCAGGGCCTCGATCCGGGTCCCGAGCTCGGTGCCCCGGGTGACCAGTCGGCGGGCCCCCTCCAGCAGCGTCGTCACGTCGTCCTCTCCTGGGTGGTCCTCGGGGGCGCGGCCACGCCGCCGTGGCGGCGGGCCGCGAAGCGCTGGTCGTCGACCTTGCGGGCGGCCTCGCGCAGCCGGTCGGCCGCACCGGGGGCCAGCCCCTGCTCGTCGAGCAGGTCGGTGAAACGGGCCCGCTCGCCCTCGAGCAGCGCGCGCAGGCGCTGGTCGAGGGAGCGCTTGGCGCGGTCGGCGAGGCGGCGTACGGCCTGGTCGCCGAAGACGGCCTCGAGCAGCTTCTGGCCGAGCACGGCCGAGCCGCCGGCGATGCCGACCTCGGTGCCGGTGACCCCGGCGGTGCTGGCGAAGACGACCACCATCAGCGCGACGGAGAGACCGTTCACGCCGAAGGCCAGGAAGCGCGCCGTGGTCCGCTTGTCGGCGCCTTCGGTGCGGACCATCTCCAGCACGTCGGACTGCCACTCGCGCACGGTGCGCTCGGCCTGGCGGCGCAGGTCACGCGAGGCGCGGCCGAGGTCGCGGTCGCCACGCTCGAGCAGCGTGCGTCCGGCAGGGCTCTGCCGCCAGGCGGACTCGGCCCGCTCGGCGGCGGCCTCGGCGTGCTCGAGGATCAGCGTCTCCAGGCCGGACTCGACGGCCACCGTGACCTGCTCGGCCTGCCGGGGCTTGCCCTTGACCGTGCTGACCACCCGGTCGCGCAGCCAGCCGACCTTGGCCTCCAAGGACCGCAGCAGGTCGCCGGTGCCCACGAACTCCTGCCACCGGGCCAGGACCTCGCCGCGCAGCAGCGTCCCGTCGGCGCAGGCGCGGTTGACGGCGTCGACGGCCTCCTCGTAGGCCCGGTCCACGTCGTCGCGGAGCGTGTCGGTGGCGCGAGCCTGCTCGGCGACCGCGTCGGCGACGGGGTACGCGCGCCGCGCGACGTCGCGCACGGCCCCCTCGAGGGTCTGCTGGACCACCGCGGCGCGCGCGGCCGTGTCACCGGCGAGGTTCTCCAACCACGCCCGGACCGGAGCGACGTGGGCCGGCGGCAGCAGGCCCTCGTCGTCGACGGGGCCCTCGGCGACGGTGAAGAGCGGGGAGTCCTTGAGACCGCGGCTGGCCAGCATCCGAGCGAGGTGGGAGGAGACCGTGGCGACGGCGTCCTCGGGCGTGCGGTCGAGGACCACGGCCACGGCCGTCGAGCGCTCCGCAGCCTGCTTGAGGAAGCCCCACGGGACCTGGTCGGCGTACCGGGCCGCCGAGGTGACGAAGAGCCAGAGGTCGGCGGCGGCCAGGAGCTGGGCGGCCAGCTGCCGGTTGCGCTCCTCGACGGAGTCGACGTCGGGGGCGTCGAGCACGGCCAGCCCGGCCGGGACGGCCGTGGTCGCGACCAGCTGGAGCGCGGCGGGGTCGTTGGTGGAGTGCGTGACGCGCTCGAGGTCCGGCAGCAGCCGGTCCTGACCGAACCACGCCGCGTCGTCGGGGTGGTGCACGAGCACCGGCGAGCGGGTCGTCGGCCGGAGCACCCCCGGGGTGGTGACCCGGTGGCCGACCAGGGAGTTGACCAGCGTCGACTTGCCGGCGCCGGTGGAGCCACCGACCACCGTGAGCAGCGGGGCGTCGAGCGTCATCAGGCGCGGGATGACGTAGTCCTCGAGCTGGTCGACCATGGCGCGCCGGGAGTCGCGCAGCGCCTCGACCCCGGGGAGGTCGAGGGGCAGCTCGGCTGCCTGGAGCGCGCTGCGGAGCCGCACGAGCGCGGTCACCATCTGGGTCATCGGGTCGGTACCACCTGTCCGGGGAAGGCTACGGCAGGTCGGACCGCTCGGATGCGGAGGACGTGGGCCTGCCCCCGAGCCTGCCAGTCGTCGGGCGCGGTGCCGCGCAGCAGGCGGTGGTGGAGGAAGCCGAGCTCGATCACGGCCTGCTGGTAGTCGCGCATCGCCCGCTCCGCCGGGCGGCCCTCGGTCGCCCGGGCGTGGCGGCGTGCGGCCCGTCGCGCGGGCAGGTCGACGACCCACCCGATGTCGGTGGCGGGCACCAGCCCGCGCTGCGCCGCGTCGCCCAGCGCAGCCGCCAGCAGCAGCCGCTCGGAGCGGCGTGCCCAGACCGCGAGCGCGACGATCCCGGCCAGCGCGGGGAGCATGAGCACGACGTAGACGCCGACGAAGCCGCCGAGACCGGCGACGGTCGAGCCGTTCCACAGGCCGTGGGCCAGCACCGCGGCGACGTAGCCGAGCAGCGGCGCGCCCAGGCGTACCGACCGGGAGCGGCTGGAGACGGCCAGGCCCACGCCGATCCCGATGAAGGCCGTGAACAGGGGGTGGGCGAAGGGGCTGAGCACGCAGCGCACCACGAAGAGCGTGGTCAGCCCGGCCACTCCCCCGGGCCCGGCGCCGTCCGTGCCGTTGTAGGCGGCGGCGAGGTAGAGGATGTTCTCGGTGAAGGCGAACCCGATGCCGACCATGCCGGCGTACACGAGGCCGTCGAGCAGCCCGTCGAGCTCGGCGCGGCGCCACCACAGCAGCAGGAGCAGGAAGAGGCCCTTGCTGGCCTCCTCGGTCACCGGGGCCACCACGGCCAGCGAGGCCGTCTGGCCGTAGCCGATGACGAGCCCGCCGATGCCGCCGAGCACGACCGCCGCGACCGTGGCCACGAAGGCGCCCCAGGCGAGGCCGGCCAGGAGCAGGCCGCGGGGCTCGGGCTCGTAGCGGTCGAGCCACAGGTAGCAGGCCACGAGCGGGACGACCGGGACCGCGGCGGCCACCGCGGCGACGAGCGTGATCGCGGGTGCGCCGGACAGCGCGAGGACCAGCAGCACCGCGAGCGCCCCGAGCACCACGAGGACGGTGACGATGACCGTGAAGGCGACGCTGTCGCGGCGGGGGGCCGGCATGGGCGCAGCCTAACGAAGAGCGGCCCCGGGCCCGGCCGCCGTAGGCTGGCCGGGTGAGCAAGGACGAGCACCAGACCGCTGCCCCGACCGCCGCCGAGCCCGAGCAGGGCACGGAGTCGCACGACCCGGCGGTGCCGCCGGCCTACCGCGACTTCATGCGCACCGGTTGGGGCGAGCGCGAGCTCGACCTGCCTGCCCACCCGGTCGCGCCGTACGCCGCCGCACGCCGCCGCCGTCTGGCCGAGGCGTTCCCCGGGGAGCGTCTCGTGCTGCCGGCCGGCACCTTCAAGGTCCGCTCGAACGACACCGACTACCGGTTCCGCCCCGACACCGCGCACACCTACTTCTCCGGCAACCAGACCACCGACGCCGTCCTGGTCGTCGAGGACGGCACCGAGGTGCTGTACGCCCGCCCGCGCTCCTCGCGCGACACCGACGAGTTCTTCCGGGACCGCCAGTACGGCGAGCTGTGGGCCGGGCGCCGGCCGTCCATGCACGAGATGTCCTCGTCGCTCGGCCTCGAGGTGCGCCACCTGGACAGCCTCGAGGACGACCTGCAGCGCCGCGGGTCCACGAAGACGCGGGTGCTGCGCGGCCTCTCCTCGGCGGTGGACCGGATCGTGACCCCCGACGCCGGCCTCGACGACGAGCTCGGCCGGGTGGCCTCGGAGATGCGCCTGGTCAAGGACGAGTGGGAGGTCGGCGAGCTGCGGGAGGCCTGCGACGTCACCACGCTCGGGTTCGAGGACTCCGTGCGGGAGTGGGACAACGTGCTCGAGCACGGCGAGCGCTGGATCGAGGGCACCTTCTTCCGCCGCGCGCGGGCGATGGGCAACGACATCGGCTACGACTCCATCGTGGGCGGCGGCAAGCACGCGACCACGCTGCACTGGATCGAGAACTCCGGGTCGATCACGCCCGGCGAGCTGGTCCTGCTCGACATGGGCGTCGAGGGCCGCAACCTCTACACCGCCGACGTGACGCGCACCCTGCCCGTCGACGGCCGCTGGACCGCCCGCCAGCGCGAGCTGTACTCCGCGGTGCTCGCCGCCCAGCAGGCCGGCATCGACGCCGTCCGGCCCGGGGCGCGGTTCGCGTCCGTGCACGAGGCCTCGATGGAGGTGCTGGCGCACGCGCTGGCGGACATGGGCCTGCTCCCGGTCAGCGCCGAGGAGGCGCTCGACCCGGAGTCGAAGGTGTACGCCCGGTGGACCCTGCACGGCACCAGCCACATGCTCGGGATGGACGTCCACGACTGCGGGCGGGCGGCGCCGGAGGCGTACGCCAAGGGGGTGCTCGCCGAGGGGATGGTCCTGACCGTCGAGCCGGGTCTGTACTTCCAGGAGGACGACCTGCTGGTGCCCGAGGAGCTGCGCGGCACCGGGATCCGGATCGAGGACGACGTCCTGGTGACCGCCACCGGCAGCGAGAACCTGTCGGCGTCCCTGCCCCGCGGCGCCGACGAGGTCGAGGCATGGATGGCGCGCCTCCGGCGCTGAGGACCGCTACCGCTCGCGGACCCCTTCGGCCCCGGCCGAGGCCGGCATCATCCGGGACAGCAGGTCGGCCAGCGTGACCACGGTCGAGCCGCCGTCGGCGCGGTGGACGACCGCGATCTGGGTGCCGGCGGCGCGCAGCGTCGTCATGGCGTCCAGGACGCTCACGTCGCTGTCGAGCTGGTGCAGGTCCCGGACGTAGGCGGCGACCGGCTCCTGCGCGGCGGCGGTGAGGGTGTCGCGGACGTGCACGACACCGCTGGGGTCCTCGGCGGGGCCGACCAGGATCCGCAGGTGGCCCGACTCGCGGGCCTGCTGCTGGACGTCGGCGACGGTGGCGTCCGCTGGCACGCCCACCAGCCGGGAGCTGCTGGTGATGTCGTCGAGGGTGGCCTGCGAGGTCTCCAGCGCCCCGGAGAGCTGCTCGGAGGACCGCGCGTCGAGGTCGCCGGTCTCGGCGGAGTGCAGGACCAGCTGACGGAGGTCGTCGGGGTTCTGCTCGATGGCCACCTCGTCGACCGGATCGACGCCGACCCGGCGGACCAGCCCGTTCGCGGCGTTGTTGAGCAGGGTCAGCACGGGACGGAAGAGCCACATGAAGCCGCGCATCGGGATCGCGAAGAGCGTCGCCGACTTCTCGGGGTGGCTGATCGCCCACGACTTCGGCGCCATCTCCCCCACGACGAGGTGCAGGAAGGTGGTGATCACCAGGGCGAGGCCGAAGGCGACGGCGTACGACAGCCAGCCCGGCAGGCCGACCTGCTCGATCAGCGGCTCGAGGGCGTGCTCGATGGCCGGCTCGGTGATCGCGCCCAGGGCCAGGGTGCAGGCGGTGATGCCGAGCTGGCAGCCCGCCAGGAGGACGGAGACCTCCGAGGCGCTGCGCAGCGCCGCGCGGGAGGCCTTGCTGTGGGTGGCGGCCTCCTCGAGGCGGGTGCGGCGCGAGGCGATGCTGGCGAACTCGACCGAGACGAAGAACGCGCTCAGCACGATGATCGCCACGGTCGCGGGGATGGCGGCGAGCCCGGTCATCGGCTGACCTCCTCGGTCTGCTCGGTGGTCTCGGTGGTGTCGTCCTCGGTGTCCTGCCCGGGCAGCGGCGCGCCGACCAGCTCCAGGCGCAGGTGGGCGGGCACGTGGTGCGCGACCTCGAGGACCTCCGCGCGCAGGGTCCGCTCCGGCGGGTGCTCGGAGTGGGCGAGCTCGAGCGGGTCCGGTGGGAGGTGGACCTCGACGACGTCTCCCTCCTCCGGCAGCGCCCCGTGCTCGGCGATCACCATCCCGGCGACGGTCTCGAAGTCGCCGCGCGGCAGCACCGCGCCGACCTCGCGCTCCACCTCGTCGAGCGGGGCGTCCCCGCGCACGGTCCAGGCGCGGGCCGAGTCCTCGGGCACGAGGTGCGGCTCCTCGTCGCCGTCGTGCTCGTCGGTGATCTCGCCGACGACCTCCTCCACGAGGTCCTCGAGGGTGATGATGCCGGCGAACCCGCCGTACTCGTCGACGACGCAGGCCAGCTGGTCACCGGCCTCCGTCATCTCCGCCAGGGCGTCGGGCAGGCGCATCAGCGTCGGCAGCACGGTCGCGTCGCGGCTGACCTCGCGCACGGTCACCGTCGGGCCCTCGTGGGCGCGGTCCTCGCAGGGCCGCAGCGCCTCGATGACGTCGACCAGGTGGACCACGCCGACGACCTCGCCGTGGGTGTCGAGCACGGGGTAGCGGGAGTGGCCGCCCTCCATCACCTGCAGGACGTCGCGCAGGTCGGTGCCGGCGTCGAAGACGTCGACCCGCGAGCGCGGGACCAGGGCGTGGTCGACGTCGCGCTCGGGGAAGTCGAGCATCCGGTCCAGGACGAGACTGAGGTCGGCCGGCAGCTCGCCGGCGTCCTTGGACGCACTGACGATGCGCTGCAGGTCGTGCAGGTTGGCCGAGTGGGCCACGTCGTGGACGGGCTCGATCCGCAGCAGGCGGAGCAGGCCGTTGGAGGCCGCGTCGAAGAAGCGGATCACCCACCCGAAGGTGCGCATGTAGAGCAGGGTCGACCCGGAGAGGCGCTGCGCGACGGGGTACGGCCGGGCGATCGAGAGGTTCTTGGGGAACAGCTCCCCGAAGAGCATCTGCGCGAACGTGGCCACCACCAGCGTGCCGACGGTGCCGATCGCGATGCCGGTCCCGGTCGGTACGCCGACCCCGCCGAGAAGCTCCCCGACGGCGGACCCGATCAGCGGCTCGGCGGTGTAGCCGACGAGCAGGCCCGTGACCGTGATGCCGAGCTGGGCTCCGGAGAGCATGAAGGACGTGCGGTCGGTGATCTGCAGCGTCCGCTTGGCCGACCTGTCGCCCTGCTCCGCCAGGGAGTTCAGCCGGGAGCGGTCCACGGCCATGTAGGAGAACTCCTGGGCCACGAAGTAGCCGTTGGCCGCGATGATCAGGCCGATCAGGAGCACACCACCGACCAGGGACAACGCGATGCTCATGGTCGTCATGGTGTCAGTGCCGTGGGCGGTCCCCAGGGGTGTGCGACGCCGACCGGCGCAGGGCCCGGCGCTTCTGGAGGGTGTGGGTCCAGGCCAGGGCCCCCGGGACGCCGGCCAGCAGGGTGAACAGGGGGAACGCGACGAACCCGACCCTGGTGTCGTCCGGACCGGGCACCTGGATCCCCTCGCCCGGGTCGTAGTGGACGAGAGCGTTCTCCTCCAGGCCCCCGCACGTGCCGAGCCGCCCACCGCTGGCCTCCCGGACGGCCTCGACCGGCGGCCCGTCAGGACGGTCGGCGATCACCAGCACGCACTCCGGCGAGCTCGACACGACGTAGCCGGAGGGATCGTCCGCCGCGAGGCGCTCGTGCAGGATGAAGCCACCGGAGACGCCGATCACGACGGCGCAGACCGGGCACAGCCACAGCAGCACGAACCTGCGCCACGCGGTGCTGTCCCAGGGCTTGCCACCCGTGCCGAACCCCTTGTCGAGCATCGACTCGATGGTGGGCATGCCTGGTCACCCGCCGTTCGCGACGAGCCGGCGGCGGGCCCGGCGCTTCTGCACCGTGGCGGTCCAGGCGAGGGCACCCGGCACCGCGCCCATCAGCGCCATGACCGGGAACACCACGAACCCCACCTCGGTGTCGTCGTCGCCGAAGACCTGGATCCCTCGGCCCGGGTCGTAGAAGACCTCCTGGTCGAGGTCCAGGCCTCCGCACGTGCCCAGGCGCCCGCCACTGTTCTGCTCGACGGTCTCGACCGGGGGGCCGCCCGGCGTCGCGGCGACGACCAGCGTGCAGTCAGCGTCGTTCGACACGACGTAGCCGACCGGGTAGTCCGCGGCCAGCCGGTCGCGGACGAGGAACGCACCGGACACACCGATGACCAGGGCGCCGATCGGGCACACCCAGAGCAGGGCCAGCCTGCGCCACCACGTGCGGTCCCAGGGCTGCCCGTTGCTGAACCCCTTGTTGAGGATGTCCTCGGCGGTGGCCATGGCGGTCAGGAGGCCGGCAGGGTGGGCACGTCGGCACCGACGCGGTCGGCCAGCCAGGCCCGGACCTGGGCCGGGTCGGGGCTGACGGTGTCGCTGATGACGTGCGGGACCACCCGGCTGTAGTAGTCGGTGACGAGGCCGTCGGACTCGCGCACGAGCATGCCGGCGGCCTCACCGCCGACGATCCAGGACCCGATGACGACGCGGTTGCCCTCGTAGCTCGGCAGCTCGGCGTACCCCTGGTAGACGAAGCCCTCGGCGCCGTACGCACCCGGCATCTGCACGTCCTCGCTGCCGTCCGCGAGGTGGATGCGGACGTTGTCGCCCTCCCGGCCGTGGAGCGGCTTGGCCACCCACTGCAGCAGGTCGCGCGGCTCGTCGAAGTACGCCGGCAGGAGGTGCCGGTGGCCCGGGTTCCGCTCCCACAACACCGGGAGGATCGCCTTGGTCGACAGCAGGGCCTTCCAGGCCGGCTCGAACCAGGTGACCGGCCTGGCCTCGCGCCCCTCCAGGAGCATCTGACCGAACCGCTCCCCCAGCATGTCCTCCCACGGGTACAGCTTGAACACGTTGCGCAGGGGGAGGTCGTGCGCGTCGCGGAACTCGCGGTGGTCGGGGTTCCACCCGACCTCGGACACGGGGTGCGCCATCACCGTCAGACCGGCCTGGATGGCGGTGTCCATCATGTAGTGGATGGTCATCTCGAGCTCGCCGTCGTCGTACTCCGCGCCGCCGCCGAGGTGGTAGACGAAGTGGACGTGGTCGCCCTCGATGGCCCCGGAGGCCCGCAGCTCGGCCCACCGGGCGACCAGCCGGTCGTGCACGGAGTTCCACTGGTCGGCGTCGGGGAGGACGTCCTCGAGCCAGCGCCACTGGGCGACCGCGGTCTCGACGAGCCCGGTGGGGGTGTCGCCGTTGATCTCGAGCATCTTGAGGGAGCCGTCGGCGCCGTAGACGAGGTCGAAACGGGCGTAGACGGACGGGTGGCCGGCCTCGACCGACCGGCGGACCAGGTCCAGGCTGCCGGCCGGCAGGCCGAGCCGGGCATCGGTCATCCCGGACCCGGGCGAGACCATGTGGGCGACGGCGTCGATGCAGAGCGCCCACAGCTCCTCCGTGGCCGACTCCAGGCGCTCGACCTCGTCCATGGTGACCTCGTACCAGGCCGACTCGTTCCAGTAGGGCACGGTGCTGCCGTCGTCCTTCGTGGTGACGGGGAAGATCAGGCCCTGCTCGGTGACGATCCGTTCCCAGTCCTTGCGGGGCCGGATCCGGTGGCGCCACATCAGGCGATGCTCGCGCTCACGATGGCCGCCACCGACACCGCCGTCGCCGAGGCCACGTAGGCGAGGGGCCGGACCGGGCCCGGCTCGCACACGATCTTGCGCAGGTTGCCCGGGGTGATCGCCTCGATGGCGAAGAACATCACCGTGTTGAGCAGGATGCCGAGCGCACCGAACGACACGGTCCAGAGCAGCGCCCACCCGAGGTCGGTCTCCCCGTTGGTCCAGATGGCGGTGAAGAGGACCAGTGCGTTCGAGACCAGCCAGGCCGAGGTGACCAGGCCCGCGGAGCGGGACTGGGCGTGCACGGACTCGGTGCCGGTCTCGTCGACACCGCGCAGGTGCGAGCCCAGGTGGCCGGGGGTGACCAGGTCGAGCACGTAGTAGGACACCACGAGCATCGCTCCGGCGATGACGGCGTACACGACGGCGTGGTAGAGCGCGACGAAGAGGTCGAGGAAGGTCATCAGGGGTCGGTCCTTTGTCGGTGCGGGCTGGTCAGGATGAGATGCCGCGGCTGATGCCGCCGAACCCGCCCTTGGTCGTCGATGACTTCACGGTGCTGCCGCCCGTGGTGGGCAGCCCGCCGCGCTGGACGGTCCCGGACAGCGAAGACCCGTTGAACGTCCCTCCCGAGACCCCGGAGCCGAGCGCGGGCACCGTCCGGCTCGCCGCCAGGTAGTACCAGAAGAAGCCGGACCCGGTGCCGTTGTAGTCGTCCTGCTCGTCGTCGCAGGACTCGTCGTCGACGCGCTCCTCGGTCTCGGGGTCGACGCACACCGCGGCGTAGTCGGCCGAGGACGAGCAGCCGGTCAGGCCGCTGGCCATCACGGCGGTCACGCCGATCGCGACGGTGGTCGATCGCATCCTGCGACGGGTGGGGGTGTCCATGGGCGTCCTCTGTCGGTCCTCGGTGGTGCCGAGGACGCTACTGCCCCGTCCCGACCCGTCGGCACGACGTCGCCCGCGCGCGCCGCTTCTGCAGCGTGTGCGTCCACGCGAGGGCCCCGGGCACCGCGACGAGCAGGACGACGACGGGCAGGACGACCATCCCGACCACGTTGTTGTCGGGCCCGAACGCCTGGACCCCGCGCCCGACGTCGTAGTAGACCTCCTGGTTCTCGTCCAGCCCGCCGCACGTCCCCAAGCGCCCACCGCTGCTCTGCTGGACGGTGGCGACCGGTGGTCCGTCGGGGCGCTCGGCGACGACGAGCGTGCAGTCCTCCGAGCTCGACACGACATAGCCCATGGGGTAGTCCGCCGTGACGTCGTCGTAGATGATCGTGGCACCTGCCACGGCGATGACCAGGGCGGCCAGGGGCAGGACCAGCAGCATCATCGCCTTGCGCAGCGGGGTCCGGTCCCAGGGCTGCCCGTTGCTGAAGCCCCGGTTCAAGATCCTCTCGCTCATGCCCGTCATCGTGGCAGGGCGGGCTCAGGCCGCGGCGACGTAGTCGACCGCGATGCGCACCGGCCATCGCGCTCCGGGGAGCCGGGGGGCCGACGACGCGTGCTCGTGGCCGGTCGGGGTGGTGGTGACCACCTCGTGCCGGCCGCTGCCGGACGCCGGACCGGGACGGGGCCGGGCAGTCCATCCCGGCGCCTCCTTGGCCCAGTTGCAGGCGGCGCACAACCCCTGGGCGTTCTCCTCGCTCGTGGGACCGCCCTCCGCGACGGCCACCACGTGGTCGGAGTGTCGGATGGGCGCGTCGCACCACGGGGTGCGGCAGATCCCGGCATCCCGGACGGCGACCAGGTCGGCGAGCTGCTCCGGGAAGCCGCGCTGGGTCGAGCTCATCGCCACCACGGCACCCGAGCGCGGGTCGGTGACGATCCTGCGGATCCAGGAGGCCAGGCGGGAGTCATCGTGCGCCGCCGCCGTGACCAGGAGGTCGCGCGCCCACGCCGCGGGGACGGTGCCGTACCCCGGCAGCAGCACGGGCTCGTGCAGGTCGTCCCCCGCGGCACCGGCGAACCCGGTGCCGCCGAAGAACGAGCCGCCGGCACCCACGAGGTGCACCGCGACCGGCACGGCGTCGGCCACCACCTGGCCGGTGACCCGCTCGACCAGGGTGTCCGCCATGACCTGGCCACGCCCCCGGGGGTCTCCGCCGGCCTGGGCGGAGTCCGCCGCCCGCTTCAGGGCCGCGAACACCGCGACCCCTTGGGCCACCGGGAGCAGGGCGCTGACCTGGACCATCGTGTCCGGCATCGGCCGCGTCGTCACCCGACGGTCCGAGGCGGCCCTGGCGGCACGGCGTACGGCTGCGGCCGGGTCCAGCTTCTGCCCCAGCCGTCGCGCGGCGGCGGCGATCCCCCGGTCGCCGAGGCCGTCGAGGGTGGCGGGGTCGGCACAGAGCTTCTCGTCGACGAGCGCCCGCTGCTCGGCCGTCAGCACCGCCGTCTCCCGCGCCAGCAGCGTGGCCTGGAACTCGGTGACGAGGCCGTCGGTCATCCGGGCCAGGGTGTGCGGCATCTCCCCCACCAGCACCCCGGCCAGTCCGAGGTGGACCTGGCCCCGGTGCGGGGACTCGCGCCGCGCGAGCCCGACCTGGGACCCGACGCCCCTGCCCCGGCGCGCTGCCGGCACCCCCGCGGCGGCCTGCTCGGCGCGCTGGGACGTCGCGAAGGCTGCGGTGATCCGGGCCTGCGCTGCGGCGGCGGCCGACTTCAACTCCTCCAGCGCACGCAGCGCCTCGACCCGGCCCGCGTCGTCACCGACCCGCGTGTGCAGCACCGCCATCTCCTCACGCACACCGGACACCCAGGTCGCGGCCGCGGCGTCGGCCGCCGGCAGCAGAGGGGTGGTGACGATCGGCATGGAACGATGCTATCGAACGTCTGTTCGAACGTCAAGCGCGTGATCGGCAGCCATGGGTGATGGGCCGAGGGCTACTGCGGACTGTCGTCCGTCGCCCTCGAGCGGTGGGAGGGCAACGACGACGTTCCCAGCGGGTGGAGTGCGTACGCCGCGATCTGGTGCCCCAGCTGTTCCGGGGTGCTGGCGCCGTCCGAGCGGTACCACTTGTAGACCCAGTTGGCAGCGCCCAGGCACGTGTTCACGAACACGGTGACGTCGATGTCGGGCGGGTCGGGGTGGGCGTCGAGGAAGCGGCGCACCTGGGTGCGGTAGACGTCCTCGTAGCGTCGGCGCTGCTCGATGACGGTCTCGACGAGGTCGCGCGGGAGCTCCTCCTCCTCCTCGAAGAACACCTTGTGGATCGACTGGCGCTCACAGGTCGTGCGGACGCGGTAGACGAGGAGACGGCGGAGCACCTCGAGCGGTTCGTCCACCGCCTCGGAGATCTCGACGGCGTTGTCCACGGCGTCGCTCATCACCTCCTCGTAGAGGCGCACCAGGATCTCTTCCTTGTTGTGGAAGTAGTGGTAGAGCGTCGGCTTGCTCAGACCGACGGCCGCGGCGATCTCGTTCATGGACGTCGCCCGGTAGCCGCGGCGGCTGAAGATGTCGGCGGCACCGTCGAGGATCAGCCGCCTGACCTCGTGGGCCCGGCTGGGACGTCCCATCACCGTCGTCCTCTCAGCCGATGTGACCGCAACCCTACGAGGCCCCTCCGGCTGTCACGGACGTGGGACGGGCCCCGGTGACTCGTTCGCTTCGATCCGGCACACGAGCGATCCCTGGGCGCATACGTCTCCCACGACGACGCTGACCTCACTCACGGTCCCTGACCGGTGTGCCCTGATCGCGTTCTCCATCTTCATCGCCTCGACCGCACCGATCAGGTCGCCCTCCTCGACCTGGTCGCCGTCGTTCACCGCGACCCTGACCACCGTGCCCTGCATGGGCGTGCGCACGTCGTCGCCCGCCTCGGCGGGCGAGACCTGCTCACGCACGCTCTGCCGGATCGGCTCCGCCCGCTCGCCCAGCGTGGCCAGCCCGGGCAGGGCGACCCGGTGCACCTGCCGGCCGATCAGGACGTCGACCGCGTCGGGTGTCTCGACATCGAAACTGCCACCCCCCGCCCCGCCGTCGAGGAGCTCGTCGAGGTGCTCCTCGATCCACCCGGTGTGCACGCTGAAACCGTCTCCCCCGCCGGTGAAGTCGGGATGAGCCAGGATGGCGCGGTCGAGCGGGAGCACGGTCGCGACGCCGACGATGCGCAGCTCGTCGAGCGCGCGCCGCGTCCGGGCCAGCACCGTCGCGCGGTCTTTGCCCGAGACGACCAGCTTGCCGAGCATCGAGTCGTAGAACTCGGTCACCACGCTACCGGCCACGACACCGGTGTCGATGCGGATGCCGGGACCACGGGGGACGTCCCACGTGGTGACGCGGCCCGGTGACGGAGCGAAGGCCCGGCCCGGGTCCTCGGCGTTGATGCGCAGCTCGATGCTGTGGCCGCGCGGGACGGGGGTCTCGCGGACCCGGAGGTGCTCGCCGCGGGCGATCGCGAACTGCTCGCTCACCAGGTCGACTCCGGTGGTCTCCTCGGTCACGGGGTGCTCGACCTGCAGCCGGGTGTTGACCTCGAGGAAGGAGATCACGCCGTCGTCGCCGACGAGGAACTCCGCGGTCCCGGCGCCGACGTAGCCGGCCGACCGGGCGATCGCGACCGAGGCCTCGACGATGGTGGTGGTCTGCTCCTCGGTGAGGAACGGTGCGGGCGCCTCCTCGACCAGCTTCTGGTGCCGGCGCTGCAGGGAGCAGTCCCGTGTCCCCACCACGACGGCGTCGCCGTACCGGTCGGCGAGCAGCTGTGCCTCTACGTGCCGGGGGTGTTCGAGGTAGCGCTCGACGAAGCACTCGCCGCGTCCGAACGCCGCGACCGCCTCGCGCGTGGCGGAGTCGAAGTCCTCGGCGATCGAGGCCCTGTCCCGCACGACGCGCAGCCCGCGGCCTCCGCCGCCGAAGGCGGCCTTGATGGCGATCGGCATGCCGTACGCCTCGACGAACAGCTCGATCTCGGCCACGGTGGCGACGGGCTTCTCGGTGCCCGGGGCCAGGGGTGCCCCGACGCTCCGGGCGACAGCGCGGGCCTCGACCTTGTCTCCCAGGATGTCGATGGCCCGGGGTGACGGGCCGATCCACACGAGCCCGGCGGCGATGACGGCCTCCGCGAAGTCGGCGCTCTCGGAGAGGAAGCCGTAACCCGGGTGGACGGCCTGCGCGCCGGCAGCGAGCGCGACGTCGATGAGCTTGTCGGCGTGGAGGTAGGTGTCCTTGGCCAGGACTCCGTGCAGCGCGTGCGCCTCGTCGGCGGTCCGCACGTGGAGGGCGTCGGCATCGACGTCGGAGTGGACCGCGATCGCGCGAAGACCCTCGTCGCGCGCCGCCTGGAGGACGCGGACGGCTATCTCTCCGCGGTTGGCGACCAGGACGCTGTCGAACGCGCCGTGGACGAGCTCGCGTCGGTCGTTCATGGGGACTCCGTCCGGTTCGGTGGTGGGGGGGCTGCCGCGCACGGCGTCAGCCCTGGTCGCGCTGCAGCAGGGCACGGGCCTGCTCGAGGTGGACGCGGTCGACCATGAGGCCGTCGACGACGCCGACACCCTCGGCTGCGGCCTCCAGGACCCGACGCGCGTGCTCCCGCTCCGCGGGCGTCGGGGTGAAGCTCTGGTGGGCCAGCTCGACCTGACGGGGGTGGAGGCAGATCTTGCCGATGTACCCGAGGTCGCGTCCTCGCTCCGCGTCCGCGGTGAACCGGTCGTCGTCACGCACCGCGACCACCGCTTGGTCGATTGCGAACCGGCCGGTGACGGCAGCGGCCAGGACGACCTGGCTGCGCGCGTACAGCACCTCCGCTCCGCCCTCGGTCCGGCGTCCGCCCAGGTCCGCGATGTAGTCCTCGGCTCCGAAGTAGCACCCGTCCGGCCCCGACGCCAGGATGGAGCGTGCCTCGAGCACGCCCAGCCCGCTCTCCAGGCCGACGACGAGAGGCGCGTCGGGCAGGACGTCCCGGACGGTGGCCACGTCCTGCGGCCCCTCGACCTTCGGGACGACCACACCGACCGCTCCCGACGTGCCGGCGAGCTCCCGGACCAGGGCCAGGTCGTCCTCGAACCAGGGGCTGCCGACCTCGTTGACACGGACCAGGACCACCGACCTGCCACCGAGGACCACCCCGTCCGCCAGGCAGTCACGCACGGCCTGCCTGGCTGCTGCCTTCGCCTCGGTGGCGACGGCGTCCTCGAGGTCGAGCACGGCCAGGTCGGGGCCGATCTCCGGGATCTTGGCGGCCATCCTCGGCCGGCCGGCCGGCATGAACAGCATGCTCCTGGGTGCGGTCAGCGCGCTCGGCACGGGCACTCCTCGTCTGGGGGTCAGGTCGTGGTCGGTCTGCAGGTGGCCGGCCGCATCAGACCGGGCTGATCACGTGGTGCCGCCGAGGCGGCAGGCGGGTCCAGCCTGCGGCGGCGCGGAACCGGGCGACCAGCTCCGCACGGAGCTGCCGGGGCGGTACCACGGCGTCCACCACGAGCCGGCTCGCCACGTCGACCAGGTCGGCACCGGCCGCCTGCTCGGCGATCTTCTCGGCCACGAACGCCTCCCGCTCCTCCGGATCGTCGATGGCCTCGATCCGTCTCGCGTAGATCGCGTTGGTGGAGGCCTCCGGGGACATCGGCGCGATCGCTGATCCCGGCAGGGCCAGCGTCGCCCGCGGCTCGAAGCCGGGCGCGCACATCGCGTAGTAGCCGGCGGCGTAGGCCTTGCGGAGGACGACGGTGATCTTGGGGACCTCCGCGCTCGCCATGGCGGTGACCATCTTCGCGCCGTGCCGGATGATCCCCTGTCTCTCGATCGCCGCACCGACCATGAAGCCGGGCACGTCCTGGAGGAAGAGCAGAGGGATGTTGTAGGCGTCGCACATGCTGATGAACCGGGCGGCCTTGTCGGCGGAGTCCACGAAGATCGCGCCGCTGCGCACCGACGGCTGGTTGGCCACGATCCCGACAACGTCGCCGTCCAGCCGGGCCAGGCCGACGACCATCTCGGTGGCCCAGCGCGCCTTGACCTCGAAGAAGCTGTCGGCGTCGACGAAGCGGTCGATCACCTCGCGGACGTCGTAGCCGGCCTGGGGGTCCTCGGGGATCAGGTCGGCGGGCCAGTCGAGAGGTGTGGGCGGCAGGGGCTCGCGGCGGGCCGGTGCCTGCTCCCAGCTGTCGGGCAGGTAGCCCAGCAGGTGGCGGGCGGCCGCGACGACCTCCCAGTCGGAGTCGAACACCTCGTCGCCGCAGCCCGACACGCTGGCGTGCATCATCGCCCCGCCCATCTCCTCCAGCGTGGTCCTCTCCCCCGTGACCTTCTCGGCCACACGGGGAGAGGCCAGGTACATCGAGGCGTTGCCGGCCACCATCCCGACCCAGTCGGTGAAGGCCGGCATGTAGGCGCCGCCGGCCGCCGACGGCCCGTGGAGGCAGCAGATCTGCGGCACCCGGCCCGAGAGCGCCACCTGGAGCTGGAAGATCCTCGACGCACCGCGGCGGCCGTGGAAGAACCCGTACTGGTCGGTGAGGCGTCCGCCCGCGGAGTCGACGAGGTAGAACACCGGCAGCAGGTCACGGTCGGCGCGCTCGAGGATGCGGATCTGCTTCTCGACGTTCAGCGCGCCCCACGACCCGGCCTTGACCGCGAAGTCGTGTGCGATCACGGCGACCTTGCGGCCGTGGACCTCCCCGACCCCGGTCAGGACGCCGTCGGCGGCCATCCCGTCGACGGTCGCGTTGGCCAGGAGGCCGTCCTCCACCCAGGTGCCCGGGTCCAGCAGCAGCGCGATCCGGTCGCGGACCGGGATCTTGTCCGCCCAGCGGCTGGCGTCGTTCCCTGCGAGCGCCACCTCCATCCTCTCCAGCACCTGCGGCCGGGACTCCTCAGTCATCGGCGGGCTCCTTGAGCATCAGACCGGTGCGCTGCAGGCGGCACACCAGCAGGTCGTGCTGGTTGTGGGCGCGGTGCTCGAAGACGACGAGCCCTGCGTCCGGGCGCGACCTCGACTCCCGCGCACTGACGACCTCGGTCTCCACGCGGATCGTGTCGCCGGTGAAGACCGGGGCGGGGAAGGTCGCCTCGGAGATCCCGAGCTGGGCGACGATGGTGCCCAGGGTCAGCTCGGTGACCGAGATGCCAACGACCAGCGCCATCGTGAACATGCTGTTGACCAGCGGCTTCTTGAACTCCGTCGTCGCGGCGTAGGCGGCGTCAAGGTGCAGCGGCGCGGTGTTCATCGTCATCGTCGTGAACATGACGTTGTCCGTCTCGGTGACGGTGCGCCGGACCGCGTGGTGCACGGTGGTGCCGGGCTGCAGCTCCTCGAACCACAGCCCCCGGGAGGTGCGCGGCCCGCTCACGTGCCTGCCTCCTCGTCCGCGGAGGGCTTCGAGACCAGGGCGATGATCTCGTCCAGGACCGCGACGTCCTCGACCGCGCTCGTGTCCCCGGTCGCCCGTCCGGTGGTGGCGACGTCGCGGAGCAGCCTGCGCATGGTCTTGCCGGTCCGGGTGCGGGGCAGCGCGCCGGCGACGTACACCCTGGCCAGCTGGACGTACCTGCCCAGCTCCCGGGGCACCGCTGCCTGGATCGCCTGCTCGGTGCCGGCGGGCGCGTCCTGGGCCAGGCGGACGAAGGCCACGGGCACGGTGCCCTTGGTCGGGTCCGGCACCCCGACCACGGCGGCCTCCAGGACACCGGGGACGCCGCCGACGACCTCCTCGATCTCCATCGTGGAGATGCGGTGCGCGGCGATGTTGATGACGTCGTCCGACCGACCCAGGACCCAGAGGTGGCCGTCACCGTCGACGACGGCCTCGTCGTTGGTGGCGTACATGCCGGGAAAGCGGCTGAAGTAGGCGTCGTGGTAGCGCTGGGGGTCCTTCCACACCGTGCGGGCCAGCGTCGGGAACGGCCGGGTGATGACCAGGTCCCCCTTCACCCCGGCCGGCACCGGTCGGCCCGCGGCGTCGACGACGGCGTACTCGTGGCCGGGCACCGGCGTTCCGGCGGACCCGGCCTTGAGCGCGTCGACCCCGTAGATCGGGTAGGTCCAGGTCGAGCCGGTCTCGGTCTGGCCGTAGGCGTTGATCACCGGCACGCCACCGCCCAGGTTCTCCGTCGCCCAGGTGAACGACTCGCTGTCGAGCGGCTCCCCCTGCGCGGTGACGAGCTTCAGGGGGGACAGCGGGTGGGCGGCGCGCTTGTCGGGGTCGACGCCGCGCAGCACCCGGAGGATGGTCGGCGCCGCGAGGACCTTGGTGACCCCGTGCTTCTCGCAGACCTCGAAGAACCGCTCGTCGGTGGGGGTGTCCAGCGCGCCCTCGTAGCACAGGACGGTCATGCCGTTCGCGAGACCGCCGACGACCGCCTGGATCGGGAAGGTCAGCCAGCCGACGTCGGCGGCCACCCAGTAGACGTCCCCCTCCTCGGGGCCGACCTGCCAGTGCGCGTTGGCCCACGTGCCGACGAGGAAGCCGCCCACGCTGTGGACGACCCCCTTGGGCTTGGCCGAGGTGCCGCTGGTGAAGATCAGGAAGGCCGGCTCGTTCGGGTCCATCTCCTCCATCGGCGCCCACTCGGTCTGGGCGTCGACCAGCCGGCCGTAGTCCACCTCGCCCGCGACGAGCTCCGTCCCCGACCCCGTCCGGTCGAGCACGACCGTGGTCGGCTGCACCGCCAGCCTCGCTCGTGCGGCCCTCAGCGTCTCGAGGAGCGGCACGACCCGGCCGCGGCGGTAGCTGCCGTCGGCGACGATGACGACCGTGGCCTCGGCCTGCTCGAGTCGCGACCGGGTCGCCTCCTCGCTGAACCCCGAGAAGAGGATCGTGTAGATCGCCCCGATCCTGTTGCAGGCGTGGACCGCGACGAACGCCTCGATCGTGTTGGGCAGGTAGATCGCGACCACGTCGCCGCGTCTCACGCCCAGCTCGAGCAACCCGGCAGCCAGTCGCCCGACCTGGTCGGCGAGCTCGGCGTAGGTCACGGTGCGGGTGTCGCCCGGCTCGCCCTCCCAGATGACCGCCGGCCGGTCGCGGACCGCCGGGTCCTCGGCCCACCGGTCGACGCAGTTGTCTGCGACGTTGATGCGGCCACCGACGTAGTACTCGAAGTCCCCGAGCTCGCCCCGCCGCAACGTCGTCCAGGGGCGCTGCCAGCGCTGCCGGGCAGCGACCCATTCCCAGTACAGGTCGGGGTCCTGGGCGTCGAGCGCACGCGCCTCGGCGGCCTCGTCCTGGTACTGCTGCGAGATCCACTCCGGACGGAGCGGGACGAGCTCCGCGGCGATGAGCGCACTCAGGTTGTCGGACATGGGTTCCTCCTCGAACGGGTGGGCCGACGGCTGCCGGTGGTGGGCGGGTCGGAGCTAGCTCGAGACGAAGGCCTTGCCGAGGATGTCGAGCTGCACCTCGTCCGCGCCGCCGCCGATGCGCAGGATGCGGACGTCGCGGTGGTGCCGCGCGATGTCGGACTCCTCGACGTAGCCGGACCCGCCGTGGAGCTGGACGGCGTCGTCGACGACCCGGGCCGCCGCGACCGCCGCGTGGTACTTCGCCTTGGCGACCGTCCTCGCTGCGTCGGGGTGGCCGGAGCTGAGCTGGGAGGCCGCCAGATGGGTGATCAGGCGCGCCGTGTCCAGGTCGATCTCCATGAGGGCGAGCTTGTGCCTGATGGCCTGCTTCTCGATCAGGGGTGCGCCGAAGGCGACGCGGTCGCGCACGTAGCGCGTCGCCAGCTCGAGGGCCTCGGCAGCGTGTCCGACCGCCATGGCTGCGAGCACGATGCGCTCGAGCTGGAAGGCCGTCATGATCTGGTAGAACCCGCGGTTCAGGTCGCCGAGCACCGCCGAGTGCGGAACAAGCACGTCCTCGAGCACGACCTCGCGGGTGTCGGAAGAGTGCCACCCCATCTTCGCCAGCGGACTCCCCACCGAGAGGCCCGGAGTCCCGGCCGCGACGAGGAACGTCGTGATGCCGCGGTGCCCGAGGTCGGGCTCGGTCTTGGCTCCCACGATGACCACGTCGGCGTACCCAGCGTTCGTGATGTACATCTTCTGGCCGCTGATCCGGTAGCCCTCGTCGGTCTCGACAGCCCTGGTCGTGATGCCGGCGACGTCGGAGCCGGCGCCGGGCTCGGTGACGGCGATCGAGGCGATCGCCTCACCGGCGGCCAGCGGGGCCGACCACCGCTCACGCTGCTCGGCGGTGCCGTGCTCGACGATGTGGGTCCCGGCCATGTAGGCGCTCACCATCGGCCCGATGGCCATCCCGCCGGCGGCCCGGCTGAGCTCGGCGGAGACGATCGCGACGGCGAGCGGGTCCTGACCGCTGCCGCCGTGCTCCTCGGGCGTCATTAGCCCGAGCAGGCCGGCGGCGCCCATCTCGCGCCACAGGTCCGGGGAGGCGAAACCCTTGGCCTCGGCCTCGGCCACGAGAGGGCGGACCTGCTTGTCGGTGAAGGCGCGACACATCGCCTCGAAGTCGAGGTGTTCGGAATCGAGCTGCGCTGTCATGGCTGCCTGCCTTCTGGTTACTTTCCCGACCGGTCGGGAAAGTGTCGCAGAGATGGGCGGTCTCGGGAAGGGCGGTGCTGGCATGGGTCGTCTGGGGCGAGCACCTGCCGCCGATCTGCCGCGTCACCACGACCTCGATACGCGGTCGTCGGACGTCCTCGGCAAGAAAGCAGCCACGTGGGGCAACCGCGCGGTCGACCGTTGCGTCTATGTTCGACGACGGCGTGACCGCACGCCCCGGACGGACGGACGACCACGATGCCGAGCACCTTCCTGACGAGACTGGCGGGCGCCGGCGCTCTCTCCCTGGCTCTCACCGCCTCGTCGCTGCCCCTGTTGCCGGCTGGCGCGGCAGCGACCTCCGCCCCCGCTCCCGGCCCCGCTCCCGACGCCGGCGGCTGGCTGGTCGAGCCGGCGGGCGGCGACTCGTACACGGTGTCGTGGCGCTCCCCCACCCGCTTCCCGCTGACCTCCGACCGGCCCACGGTGGGCCCGGCCGACCCGACCGCCGCCGACGTCGTGGTGGGTCCCCCGACGGTGTCCCGGGACGGCCGGACCGTCACCGCGACGGTCCGTGCCGCCACGGCACCGGTCGCTGCCGACCTCGACGTCGTGCTCTCCGGCGAACGCCTCGACGAGCCCGGCGACGACCGCCGCGCGGCCCCGGCGGGACCGGACGGCCGTACGAGCCGGCTCGCCCCCGACCCCGCCGACGCGGTCGAGCTGCCCGTCGACCCGGGCGAGCCCGGCACCTTCGAGACCGTCACCAGCGACTACGAGCTGGACCCGGTCAAGCTCCCGGGGATGCCCGAGCCCATCGAGATGGTCGGCCACGTCGTCGAGCCCGCGCCCGGTGAGGTCGAGGGCACCACCCCGCTCGTGCTGTTCCAGCACGGCCGCCACGCCGTCTGCTACAAGACCGGCACCGGTCGTCCGGACTCCCAGGCCTGGCCGTGCCAGGCACCGCTGTCGGAGATCCCGAGCCACCTCGGCTACGACTACGTCCAGCGGCTGCTGGCCTCCCAGGGCTACGTCACCGTCTCGGTCCGGGTCAACGGGATCAACGCGCAGGACTACCGGCTGCCCGACGGCGGCGCAGGCGCCCGGGCGGAGATCATCACCCGGCACCTCGACCACTGGACCGGCCTCGCCGAGGAGCACCAGGTCGATCTCGACCAGGTCGTGCTCGTGGGGCACAGCAGCGGCGGGGAGGGCGTCGACCGGGCCTCGATCCGGATCCCGCTCTCCGCGCCCTACCGGATCGCCGGTCAGGTGCTCGTCGCGCCGACCGACTTCGGCAGCCAGACCGCGCCGTACGTGCCGACCGTGACCCTCCTGCCGTACTGCGACGGCGACGTCTCCGACCTGCAGGGGCAGAAGTTCACCGACGTCTCGCGCGACCTCGCCGACGACGACACGTCGCTGAAGAGCTCGGTCCTCGTGCTCGGCGCCAACCACAACTTCTTCAACACCGAGTGGACGCCCGGCGTCGCGGCCGCGCCGGCGAACGACGACTGGTACGGGCCGGACGACGCCCCGTGCGGCACGGCGCACCCGGGACGGCTGAGCGGCGCCGAGCAGCGCGACGTGGGCGCGGCCTACGTCGCGGGCGCGGTGCGTATGTTCACCGGACCCCAGGACGTCCTGGCGATGTTCGACGGCACCCGCGTCTCGGTGCCCTCGATCGGCGACGCCACCGTGCTGAGCCACGCGCTCGGAGGGGGACGCGAGGTGCGGCGGCCGTCGGTGGACACCGGCCTCACCCTGGCCGAGGGCGCCCGCACGTCGTTCTGCGTGGGCGTCCTCAAGGACGGCGTCGGCGCCTGCGGGGCGGACACCGCGCGGCGGCAGGTCAGCCCGCACTGGACCGCCTCGTACGACCCGACGCCCACCCGCCGCTTCTTCGAGATGAGCTGGGACGCGGCCGGGCAGGTCGGCGGCATGCTGCTGGAGGAGCCGCTCGACCTGAGCCAGGACCGCCTGGAGCTGCGCACGCTGCTCGACCCGCGCTCCGGCCCGGTCCGGCTCGCGGTCCGGCTGACCGACGCCGACGGGGCGACCGCCGAGGTCGTGCCCGAGGACGAGGGGGTGCTGCCGGCCCTGCCGCGCGCGCTCCCCAAGGCCTGGGGGCAGGCACTGGTGGTCGACCCGGCCGCGGCAGCCGGCCTCGACCTCACCCGGGTCACCGCGGTCGAGCTCGTCTCGGGCACCGACGCCGGCCGGGTCTGGGTCGCCGACGTGGCGGCCGCGCCGTCGTCGCTGGCGCCCGTGCCGCAGCGGCGGGCGGGCACGATCGACCTCGGCTCGGTGCGGGTGCCGGAGGGCGACGGACCCGGCCGGGAGAAGGCCGAGGTGCCCTTCACCGTGCGCGGACTCGACCGACCGGGGCGCGCCGTGGTCGTCATGGCCGGCAGCACCGGGCGCGACCGGTTCACCCTCGACCTGGCACCCGGTCAGACCTCGGGCTCCCTCCCCTTCACCTACGAGGCCGACGCCCTCGACGACGTCTACGGCGACCGGGTGCAGCTCGTCGCCTACGCCGCGCGCGGCGTGATGACCGACTCCTACCTCGGCGACGCGCGCGTCGTCGACGACGACCCGACCCCGGCGGTGACGGTCCGGCCGGTCCGACGGTCGGTGCCCGAGGGCCGGGACGTCCGGCTGCGGGTCAGCCTGGCCGCGCCCGTCGACTACTCCGTCGGGGTCCAGGCCGCCGTCGTGCGCGGCCCACGTCCCGACGTGGACGTGGCCGACGTCGGCCGGGTGCCGGGCGTCGATCGCGGGACCGCTCCTGGCGACCCGTTCGGGTCGGCCGGTGTCCTCCTCGGCACCTTCGTGCCGGCCGGGGAGACCTCGACGGTCGTCACGCTGCCGACCCGGGTCGACCGCCGCGCGGAGCCGCGCGAGTCCGTGACCTTCCGGGTCACGGTCCGGACCGGCGAAGGCAAGGAGCGGGTGACCCGGACGGTGTACGTGGTGGACGGGTCGCGGGGGCGCTGAGGGGGGCGGCGGCGGTTGCAGTCCGTGGTCGGCTGCCCTCGTCCTTTCAGGTGTAGGGCCTCTCGATCACCAGTCGCTCCAGTCCCGCGTCCGTCAGCGCCTGCCGCACGCGGTCGGTCGCGAGGATCGTCCAGAACAAGGGCCCGTCCCGCCAGAAGACGTCGCTGCCGTCCCAGCCGTTGCTGGGTCGGCGGGGCGAGGAGCGCCGATCCGGGTGTCCGACGCTGTGGACCTCGCCCCGATGAACCAGAACGCCCCTGGGTCGCTCACGCCGCTGGTCTCGCTGTCACTGTGGGAGCAGCCGGCGCCATGGCCGCCTCGTTTCTTCGAGCATCGATCCACATCGGGCATGATGGCGCCGGGTCGAACGACGGTCGAGCTCTCCCCAGGATCCTCCCGGCCGTCGCTCCGGTCCCCCGCCCCCGTAGCTCAGCTGGATAGAGCAGCGGCCTTCTAATCCGCCGGTCGCAGGTTCGAGTCCTGCCGGGGGCGCTGCTCGTCGCCACGTGCGACAGTGCAGCGGATCGGTGCGAACATCCAGCACCGATCCGCTGCACTGTGGCTGAGGACGGTCGATCAGTGCCGGAACGCCCGCCCGGCGTCCTCGCCCGTGCCGTCGCAGCGGCCGACGGCCCGCCCGAGCTCCATCAGGAACATCTGGGCCAGGTCGCGGCTGAAGGCGTTGCGGACCACGATCCGGATGATCTCCAGGTTCTCCCGGTCGGCGCAGAAGTTGTACGCCGGGACGGCCCAGCCGCCCTGCTTCATCCAGTCCGCGACGTCGTTCAACGTGTACTGCACGTTCGCGGCGTAGCTGTCCTTCTTCGGCTTCCCGGACGTGGTGTTGGCGCCCTTGAAGCAGAACGCGACGACCGGCAGGTCGCTGCCGTCGGCGATCACCTCGAACTCGTCCATGCCGTCGATGGCCGCGGCCATCATCTGGGCGATGTCGCGGCTGTGCTGGTGCACGCGCTTGAAGCCCTCGTAGCCCAGGCGCACGAACTGGTAGTACTGCGCCACGACGCCGGAGCCCGGCTTGGTGAAGTTCAACGACATCGTCGGGTGGTCCCCGCCGAGGTAGTCGACGCGGAAGACCAGGCCCTCGGGGCGGGCCTCCTCGTTGCGCCACAGCACCCAGCCGACGCCGGGGTAGACCAGGCCGTACTTGTGGCCGGAGGCGTTGATCGACTGCACCCGCTCGATGCGGAAGTCCCACACCAGCTCGGGGTCGACGAAGGGGGCGAAGAGCCCGCCGGACGCGGCGTCGACGTGGATCGGGACGTACGTGCCGGTCTCGATCTCGAGCTTGTCGAGCGCCTTGGCCATCCCGGCGATGTCCTCGTAGGCACCGTCGAAGGTGGAGCCGAGGATGCCGATGACGCCGATCGTGTCCTCGTCGCACGCGGCGGCGACGTCCTCGGGGTGCAGGGTGGTCTCGCCCGGGCGGATCGGGACCTCGACGGGCTCGACCTCCCAGTAGCGGCAGAACTTGTGCCAGCAGACCTGCACGTTCGCGCCGACGATCAGCTTCGGGTTCGCGCTGGACCGCCCGGCCTTCTCCTGGCGCTCCTTCCAGCGCCACTTCAGCGCCATGCCCGCGAGCATGCAGCCCTCGGAGGAGCCGATGGTCGAGCAGCCGATGGGGTTGTCCGGCTCGGGGGCGTTCCAGAAGTCGGCGATGATGTCGAGGCAGCGGTCCTCGAGCTGCGCGGTCTGCGGGTACTCGTCGCGGTCGACGAGGTTCTTGTCCGCGGCCTCGGCCATCAGCTTCTCAGCCTGCGGCTCCATCCAGGTCGTGCCGAACGTCGCCACATTGAGGCGGGCGTGGCCGTCGAGCATCAGCTCGTCCGCGATCACGTGGTACGCCGTCTCGGGGTCGACCGAGTTCTCCGCCATCCGCCGACGCGGGATGTCGACGACCGCTCCGTCCCGACTGAACTGGGGGCGGACGTCGAGGCCGTCCTGCAGGCTCTGGGCGGACGAGTACTTCGGCATGTGGGGGCCTCCGGGGGTGGTGCGACGGCCCTCTCGAGCCGGCCGGTGATCGACCGACCGACCATGACTACCGGAGTTGCGGACGGCCGTCCACCGCCCTCCCGGCCGCCCACCACCCCTAACTCAGCCATACGTACGGTAAAGTTAGCGACATGAGGCCCAGCCACCGCACCGCCGTGCTCGACGCCGCCCTGCGGCTGCTCGACCGCGAGGGCGGCGCCGAGATCTCCTACGACGCGACCGCCCGTGAGGCCGGGCTGACCAAGGCCGGGGTGATGTACCACTTCGGGACCCGTGAGGAGCTCGTCCTCGGCGTCGTCGGGCACGCCGCCCGTCGCTGCGAGTCCGCGATGCGCGCCGTGGCCGGCGGGGGTCCCGAGGGCCTCTCCCCCGCCGCGCGCACCCGGGCCTACGTCGAGGTCGCGGTCGGCGGCGACCTCAGCACCGCCGACGTGGCGGTCTTCGCCGACGCCCTCTACCGCCCCCACCACGCGGGGCCCTGGCGCGAGGTCTTCGCCCCCTGGTTCGACCTCTCCGACTGCGCCGACCCGGACCTCCGCGCCCGGCTCTGCGCGGCCCGGCTCGCGGCCGACGGCCTCTGGCTGGCGCGCGCCACCGGCCTGTTCGCCCCGGGCGCCGACGGCCAGCCCGGGTTCGACGCCGTGGTCGCCGAGGTCCGCCGCCTGCTGGAGCCGGCCCCGTGAGCCGGCCCGCGAGCCGCCCCGTGAGCACCTGGCTGCCGCTGGCCGCGGCGATCGTCAGTGAGGTCTCCGCGACCCTCGCCCTGCGCGCCGCCGTCGACCAGCCGGCCTGGTACGCCCTGACCGTGGTCGGCTACCTCGCCGCCTTCGGCCTGCTGGCCCGCACCCTCGAGGCCGGGATGCCGGTCGGGGTGGCGTACGCCGTGTGGGCGGCGACGGGCGTCGCCGCCACCGCGGTGCTGGCGGTGCCGCTGTTCGGCGAGTCCTTGAGCCCGACGGCGGGCGTCGGCATCGCGCTGATCGTCGTCGGCGTCGTCGTGGTCGAGCTCGGCTCCCACCGTGCGACCACGCGGCCGACCGGGGCGGAGCGGTGACCGCCGCGCTGCTCGTGCTGGCCGCGGTCGCCGAGGTGTCCGGCACGCTCTCGCTGCGCCAGTCCCGTGGGCTGCGCCGGCCCGGCTGGGTCGCGGCCACCGCGGGGGCGTACCTGCTCGCCTTCGGCCTGCTCGCCCTGGTCCTGCAGCGCGGGATGCCGGTGGGGGTCGCGTACGGCGTGTGGGCGGCGCTGGGCATCGTGATCACCGCGGTGGCGGGGCGGCTGCTGTTCCGCGACCCGCTCAACGCGCCGATGGTGGCCGGGATGGTGGTCGTGCTGGCCGGCGTGGCCCTGGTCGAGCTGGGCTGAGGCGGGTCGGGCCCGATCCACCCGACGGGAGGTTTCTTCCCACGCCTCAGAGGACTAACGTCCTGGGGGTGAGCGTGAACGAGGTGGGGGGGCTCCAGGCTGATCCCCGGTGGGGTCGGCTCCCCGACCTCGAGCTCGACGGCGGGTACGACCGGCTCGTGGTCGTCGCGGCCCACCCCGACGACGAGAGCATCGGCGCCGCCGGGCTGATCGCCCGGGCCCACGACCGGGGCATGCAGGTCTACGTCGCCCTGCTCACCGCGGGCGAGGCCGCCGACCCGACCGTGACCGACGGCAGCCGGCACGCCCTGGCCCGGATGCGGCTGGCGGAGATGGAGGAGGCCGTCGGCGTGCTCGCCCCCGGCGCCCCCGTGGTCTTCCTCGGCGCCCAGGACGGCCACCTCGACGAGTGCGAGCCCCACGTGGCCGCCTACCTCACCGAGACCCTCGGTCAGGGCAGCCGGACCCTGGTCGCAGCGCCCTGGCGCGAGGACCCGCACCCCGACCACCGCTCGGCGGGCCGCGCCGCTGCGACCGCCGCCGCCGCCGCCGGCGCCCGGCTGATCGAGTTCCCGGTGCGCCTGTGGCTCGACACCCACGCCGGTGAGGCGCCGTGGGACCGGATGGTCCAGCTCGCCCTGACCGACGCCGAGCGCGACCGCAAGGTCGCCGCCATCGCCGCGCACGCAAGCCAGTTCCGCTCCCCCGAGGTGCTTCGCACCCGGCTGGCACACCTGGCCGGCTCGGTCGAGCTCCACGTGCTGGAGCCGGCGCCGGTCCCGGCCCAGTCCTGACCGGCGGCGCTACCGCGTGAGGCAGGCCTGCTCGTAGGCGTCGATCTCGCCGAGGACACGCTGCCGCACGCCCTCCGGCGCGAAGGACGCACGGACGCCCTCACGAGCCAGCTCGGCCACCCCGGCCTCGTCGAGGCCCAGCAGATCGGCCGCGATCTCGTGCTCGCGGTTGAGCGTGGTGGCGAACATCGGCGGGTCGTCGGAGCCGATCGTGACCCGGACGCCCGCCTCGACGAAGGCCGGCAGGGGGTGCTCGGCCAGGGACGGGACCGCGCGGGTCGCGACGTTGGAGGACGGGCAGACCTCCAGGGCGATCCCCCGCTCGGCCAGGTGCGCCAGCAGCGCCGGGTCCTGGGCGGCCGAGGTGCCGTGGCCGATCCGCTCGGCGCCGAGGTGATCCAGGGCGTCCCACACCGTCTGCGGGCCGGTGGTCTCCCCGGCATGCGGGACGCTGTGCAGCCCGGCCGCGCGGGCGCGGTCGAAGTGCGGTGCGAACTGGGGCCGCGGTACGCCCACCTCCGGGCCGCCGAGCCCGAAGCCGACCAGGCCCTCGGGGCGGTGGCGCAGGGCGTACTCGATGGTGGCGTCGGCCGCCGGGACGCCGGACTCCCCCGGGATGTCGTAGACGAACCGGAGGACGACGCCGAGCTCGCGCTCGGCCGCGAGGCGGGCGTCCTCGAGCGCCTCGGTGTAGCCCTCGATCGGCACGCCGACCACCACCGAGGTGAAGGGGGTGCAGGTCAGCTCGGCGTAGCGCACCTGCTGGCCCGCCAGGTCGCGGGCGACCTCGTAGGTCAGGGTGCGGACGTCCTCGGGCGTGCGGACGAGGTCGACGACGCTGAGGTAGACCTCGATGAAGTGCGCGAAGTCCCGGAAGTCGAAGAACGCCCGGAGCTCCTCGAGGTCGGCCGGCACCCGGCCCGGGTGCCGCGCCGCGAGCTCGGCGACGATCCGCGGCGAGGCCGACCCGACGTGGTGGACGTGGAGCTCGGCCTTGGGCAGCCCGGCGATGAAGCCGGCGAGGTCCCCGGCTCCGGCGGGCGTCGCGCCCACCCGCCTCAGCCCTGCTCGATCGTGCTGACGAGGTTGGCGGCGAGCTCCTCGACGGTCTGGCCGTCGGTGAACGGCTCCCCGTCGACCAGGATCGTCGGCGTCGCCTGGACGCCGGCGTCCGTGGCCTCCGAGGTGGCCCCGTCGACCCAGTCCTCGAAGGCGAGGTCCTCGATCGCGGGCCGGACCGAGTCCTCGTCGGCACCCGCCGAGACGGCGAGGTCGACCAGCGCGTCGTCGTCGGGGAACGGGCCGGACTCGCTGGGCTGGTTGGCGAACAGCTCGTCGTGGAAGGTCTTGGCGACCTCGGGGCCCTCGGAGTCGAGGACGGCGGCGAAGGCGTTGGTGGCGCGCTGGGAGTAGTCGCCGATGCGGGCCAGGAAGTTGATCGGGCGGTACTCGACGTAGACCTGGCCGTCGTCGGCGAGACGCTGCAGCTCCTCACCGCTGGCGGCCTCGAACTGGCCGCAGAACGGGCAGAGGAAGTCCTCGTACACCACGACCTGCGTCGGGGCCTCGGGGTCGCCGACGCCCAGGGCGTAGTCGCTGGCGCCGGCCGGTGCGGCGTCGACGTCGCTGCTGTCGTTGCTCGGCCAGAAGAAGTAGAGCGCGCCGACGACCAGCACCACCACGAGGACCACCGCCCCCACCGAGGCCAGCTGGCGGTTGCGGTTGCGGCGGCGCTCGGCCTCCAGCGCGGCGGCGGTGCGCTGGGTGCGCGCGGCCCGGGACTCCTGATCAGAACTCTTCGACACGGGCACCACCGTAGTGAGCGGTGCTGAACGCGTCCTGAGAAGGGCCACCCCGCCCGCGCGCGTAGGGTGCGCCGCATGAGTGAGCGACTGGTGTGGATCGACTGCGAGATGACCGGGCTCGACCTCGAGAAGGACGCCCTGATCGAGGTCGCCGCCCTGGTCACCGACTCCGACCTCAACGTGCTGGGCGAGGGTGTCGACGTGGTGGTCAAGCCCCCGCCGGGCGCGGTGGAGCAGATGATCCCGCTGGTGCGGGAGATGCACGAGAAGTCCGGGCTGCTCGAGGAGCTGGACGCCGGGACGACCCTGGCCGACGCCGAGAAGCAGGTGCTGGACTACATCACCGCGCAGTGCCCCTCGGGCTCGCGCCCGCCGCTGGCCGGCAACACCGTCTCCACCGACCGGATGTTCCTGGCCCGGGACATGACCGACCTCGACGCCTACCTGCACTACCGGATCGTCGACGTGTCCTCGATCAAGGAGCTGGCCAAGCGCTGGTTCCCGAAGTCCTACTACGCCGCCCCGGCCAAGCGCGGCAACCACCGGGCGCTGGCCGACATCCAGGAGAGCATCGAGGAGCTGCGCTACTACCGCGAGGCCGTCTTCGTGCCGGCCCCCGGCCCGGACTCCAGCCGGGCCCAGGAGGTCGCGGCGCGCCACGGGGGCGCCGTGACCGGCCTCGGCCGCGAGGACACGTCGCCGTCCCCCGATGCGGGCGCCACGGCCTGAATGTCCTATAGTCGCCTCCGGTCTGCGGTGCGTCCGCGGACCGCGCGGTGGGTATAGCTCAGCTGGTAGAGCGCCGCCTTGTGGTGGCGGATGTCGCGGGTTCAAGTCCCGTTACTCACCCCAGTCGTCAGAGCCCCCGACCCGGTCCAGGGTCGGGGGCTCGACGCGTCCTCAGCGGGTGCGGTAGACCGCGACCTCGGAGGCCTTGACCACGAAGTACGCCCGCGTGCCCGGCGCCAGGTCGAGCTCGCTGACGGCCCGGACGGAGACGTCGGCGCTCAGGGTGTCGGCGCGCACCCGCACCTGGCCGCCGTGCGGCGCGAGGTCGGAGAGGGTCACCTCGATCAGGTTGCGCGGGCTCCCGTGGGGCGCCTCGAGGAAGACCGAGACCGCCGACGGACCGAAGACCGCCACCGCCTCCTCCCCCTCGCCCGGCACGGGGTCGGCCGCGATCCCCTCGACCCGCATCGACCGGCCGCCGTGGACGACCTCGACCGCGCCGTCGCGCCAGGTGCCACGCAGCATGTTCAGCCCGGCGACCCGGGCGGCGAAGGTGCTGCGGGGGCGCGAGAGCACCTCGGCGCACGGGCCCTGCTCGACGACGGCGCCGTCCTCGAGCACGACGACGCGGTCCGCGAGCAGCAGCGCGTCGAGCACGTCGTGGGTGACCAGCAGGACGGTGCGCTCGGCCAGCACCCGGCGCAGGGTCTGCCGCAGCTGGGGGGCCACGTCGACGTCGAGGGCCGCCATCGGCTCGTCGAGGAGCATCAGGGACGGGGTCGCGGCGAGGGCGCGCGCGACGGCCGCCCGCTGCGCCTGCCCCCCGGAGATCTCCGAGGGACGGCGTCCGGCGAGGTCGGCGACGCCGACCTCCTCGAGCCAGCGCCGGGCGGTCTCCTGGGACCCCGAGCGGCCCACGCCGGTGCTGCGCGGGCCGAAGGCGACGTTGTCGAGGACGGTGAGGTGGGGGAACAGCAGCGGCTCCTGGGCGAGCAGGGAGACGCGGCGGTCGTGGGGCGCGACCTGCGTACGCCGCTCGCCGGGGCGGCCCAGGGAGGTCAGCACCCGCCCGTCCAGGACGACACGGCCGCGGTCGGGGACCAGGTGGCCCGCCAGCACCGACAGCACGGTGGACTTGCCGGCGCCGTTCGGGCCGAGCAGGGCGACGGTCTCGCCCTCCGCGACCTCGAGCGCGACGTCCACCCCTCGCTCGTCGACGGTGGCGTCGACGGTGAGGGTCACACCGCGCTCCTGCTCTGGCGGGCGAACCCGATCACGACGACCGCGACGACGACGAGCACCAGGGACAGCGCGACGGCGGCCTCGGCGTCGGTCTCGCGGCGCAGGTAGATCTCCAGGGGCAGGGTCCGGGTGATGCCCTGGAGGCTGCCGGCGAAGGTGATCGTGGCGCCGAACTCGCCCAGGGAGCGGGCGAAGGCCAGCACGGCGCCCGAGGCCAGCCCGGGCAGCACCAGCGGCAGGGTGACGCGGCGGAACACCGTGGTCGGTCGGGCTCCCAGCGAGGCTGCCACGGCCTCGTACCGTCGACCGGCGCTGCGCAGCGCCCCCTCGAGGCTGACCACCAGGAACGGCATCGCCACGAAGGTCTGGGCCAGCACCACCGCGGTAGTCGAGAAGGCGACCTGGAGGCCGAGCACCTCGAAGGTCTCGCCGAGCAGCCCGCGGCGGCCGAAGGTGTAGAGCAGCGCGATCCCGCCGACGACCGGCGGCAGCACCAGCGGCAGCAGCACCAGGGAGCGCAGGATCCCCTGGCCGCGGAAGCTGGTCCGGGCCAGGACGACCGCCATCGGGACGCCGAGCAGCACGCAGATCAGCGTGCTGGTCGCCGAGGTCCGTAGGCTCAGGGCGAGCGCCTCCCGCGACGACTCGGACGTGATGAGCTCGAGGAACCGGCTCCACGGGGTCCGGGCGACGATGGCCACCAGCGGGAGCAGCACGAAGGCCGCGCCCAGCAAGGCGGGGACGAACAACCAGCGGGGTACGCCCACCTGGTCCTGGTGCCGAGCGCGGGCCACGTCAGGGCGCCGGCGCGAACCCGGCGTCGGCGAGCGCGTCCTGACCGGTCGGCGCGAGGATGAGGTCCACGAACGCCTGGGCGAGGTCGGCCTCCTCGCTCTCGGCGACCGTCGCGACCGGGTAGAGGTTCACCGCGTTCACGTCGTCGGGGACCTCCACGCCCTCGACGTCGTCGCCGGCCGCGATCACGTCGGTGACGTAGACCAGTCCTGCGTCGGCCTCGCCGGTGCCGACCTTGGCCAGGACGTCGGTGACGGACTGCTCCTCGCTGACCGGGGAGAGGTCGAGGTCGGCGGCCTCCGCGACGGCCTCGGCGGCCGCGCCGCAGGGGACCTCGGGAGCGCAGAGCACGAGGTTGAGCCCGTCGGCCGTGAGGTCGTCGACCGAGGTGATGCCGGCCGGGTTGCCCGGCGGCACGGCGATCTCGAGCGTGTTGGAGGCGAACAGGGTCGGGGTGCCCACGAGGTCGTCGGCGGTCGCCTTGTCCATGTTCGCCTCGTCGGCGGTCGCCAGGACGTCGGCCGGCGCACCCTCCTGGAGCTGGGCGACGAGGTCGGAGGAGCCGGCGAAGTTGAACTGGATCTCGACCCCGTCGTTCTCGGCCTCGAAGTCGGTGGCGAGCTCCTCGAAGGTCGAGGTCAGCGAGGCAGCGGCGAACACCGTGATCGTGGTCGTCCCGCCGTCCGCTCCCGCGTCGGACTCGTCGCCGCCGGACCCGCAGGCCGCAGCCGCCAGGGCGACGAGGGCGGTGACGGCGAGGGCGCTGGTCTTCTTCACGACTGTCCTTGAGGGGTCTCGACGATGACGGTGGTGGACTTGATGACCGCGACCGCGACGGACCCGAGCTCGATCCCGAGGTCGCGCACCGCCTCGCTGCTCATCAGCGACACCACCCGGAACGGGCCGCACTGCAGCTCGACCTGGGCCATCACCGTGTCCACCTCGATGTGGGTCACCAGGCCGACGAAGCGGTTCCGGGCCGAGCTGACGACGCCGTCCGGCGGTCCCGGCGGGGCGGAGTGCTGGCGGGCGACGAGGGCGACGTCATAGCCGTCGACGACCTTGCGGCCGGACTCGTCGGTCGAGGCGGCGAGCAGGCCCCGGTCGACCCAGCGGCGGACGGTGTCGTCGCTGACGCCGAGGTAGGCGGCGGCATCTCGAACTCTCATGTGCGGCATCGAGCCGAACATTATCCCGCAGATGCCTCCGCGTCGAGCACTCTCAGACCCGTTTGCGGAAAGTCAGCGCGGCCAGCCCGGTGGTCAGCGGGACCGCGGCCACCAGCCCCAGCGTCGCGACCACGCTCCGCACGATCTCCTGGGCGATGACCTGGTCGGTCACGACACCGCCCAGGGAGTCGTCGTTCGCGACGATCAGGATCAGCAGCGGAAGCGCCGACCCGGCGTAGGCCAGCACGATGGTGTTGACCACCGAGGCGATGTGGGAGCGCCCGACCCGGCTGCCGGCGCGGTAGAGCTGCCCGAGGCCGTACGACGGGTTGGCCCGCGCGAGCTCGGTGACCGTCGCCGACTGCGTCACGGTGACGTCGTCGAGCACGCCGAGCGAGCCGATCACGATCCCGGCGAGCAGCAGGCCCTGGGTGTTGATGCCCTGGGACGTGCCGACGGAGGCGGAGAGGTCGTCGGTGACGCCCGTCAGGTGCAGGGCCCCGACCGCCAGCGACGACAGCAGCCCGGTGAGCGTCAGGCTGACCAGCGTCCCGAGCACCGCCACCGTCGTCGACAACCCGAACCCGTGGGTCAGGTAGAGCACCGTCAGCATGATCGCGCACGACCCCACGAGCAGCGGCGGCTCCCCGGCCAGGATGGCGGGCACGACGAAGAGCAGCAGCAGCGCGAACGTCACCCCCAGCCCGGCCAGCGCGGCGAGCCCGCGCCACCGCCCGAAGGCGACCAGGGCCAGGGCGAACGCCGCCGCCAGCACCCACAGGCCGGTGCCGCGCTGCTGGTCCACGATCGAGTACGTGTCGCCGTCGGGGCCGGTGCGGATCAGCACCACGTCGTCGCCCTCGGCCACCTCGGGCGCGCCGGTGCCGTTGGGCAGCGGGACCTCGAGGTCCTCGCCCCGGTCCGCACCCCCGGTGACCTGCACGGTGGCCGAACCGCACCCGTTGACGTCGTCGGGCAGCTCCTCGGCGCACTCCTCGGCCTGGATCGCGACGACCTCCCCGGTCAGCTCTTCGGCACCGCCCTGCTGCTGCGGCGCGGCGACCCCGTCGCCCGGCCAGAGCCAGACCATCGCGGCCAGGGTCAGGGCAGCGATCGGGACGATGACGGACAGCGCGAGACGGCGCATCCGACGGGTCTCCGGCACGGCGTGCCGGGGGTGGTGCGCGCCCATCGTGGAGGCTCCTCACCGAGGTCGGGGGCGGGTCCGCGGCCACGGGCCGCCGGGCGACGATGCTACGACGTCGCGGTCTTGTGAAAACATTCACAAGAGTCTCGGAAGACCTCGTCCCGGTCGTACCGTCCGAGGTGTGGACCCCGTGCTGACCACCCTCGCCCCCCTCCTCACCACGCTGGCCTCCGACGTCGCCGGCGCTGCCGCCGAGCCCGCCGGGCTGCTCCCGGCCCGACAGCAGATGGCCCTGTCCCTGGGTTGGCACATCGTGCTGGCGTGCTTCGGCGTCGCCCTGCCCACGATCATCGCGGTCGTGCACTGGCGCGGCGCCTTCCGGGGCGACCAGGGCGCCCTGCTGCTGGCCAAGCGGTGGGGCAAGGTGTCCGCGGTCCTGTTCGCGATCGGCGCGGTGTCCGGCACGGTGCTCGGCTTCGAGATGGGGCTGCTCTGGCCGGGGCTGATGGGCACCTTCGGCGACGTGGTCGGCCTGGCCTTCGCCTTCGAGGGGCTCTCGTTCTTCGTCGAGGCGATCTTCCTCGGGATGTACCTCTACGCCTGGGGGCGGATGGACCCCCGCCACCAGTTCTGGATGCTGGTGCCGATGGCCGTCTCGGGCATCTCCGGCACGTTCTTCATCCTGAGCGTGAACGCCTGGATGAACGCCCCCGTCGGCTTCGACATCGTCGACGGCGAGGTCGTCAACATCGACCCGTGGGCGGTCTTCACCAACGACCAGGTGTGGATGCAGTTCCTGCACATGTGGCTGGCCGCCTTCATGGTCGCCGGGTTCGCGGTCGCGGCCGTCTACGCCGCCGGCATGCTCCGCGGGCGCCGCGACCGCCACCACCGCCTCGGCTTCATGGTCCCCTTCGCCTTCGCCACCGTGGCCGCCCTGATGCAGCCCTTCGTCGGCCACCTCCTCGGCCTGCGGGTCGCCGAGACGCAGCCGGCCAAGCTGGCCGCCTTCGAGCTCGCCCTGGAGACCGAGAGCCCCTCCCCCCTCCGGCTCGGCGGCATCGTGGTGGACGGCGAGGTCGTCGGGTCGATCGACGTCCCGGTGCTCGGCTCGGTGATCGCCCGCAACTCCTTCACCGAGCCGGTGCAGGGCCTCGACACGATCCCGCCCGAGGACCAGCCGCCCGTGAACGTGGTGCACCTGGCCTTCCAGACGATGATCGGGATCGGCAGCCTCTTCGTGCTCGTCGTGCTCGCCTTCTGGGGTGCCCGCTGGCGGGGCCGCGACCTGCTGGAGAACCGCTGGTTCCTGCGCGCCGTGGTCGCCTGCGCCCCCCTGTCCGTCGTCGCGCTGCAGGCCGGGTGGATCGCCACCGAGGTCGGCCGGCAGCCCTGGGTGGTCTACGGGGTGATGCGCACGACCGAGGCCGCGGGCGACAACTCCGGCCTGTGGTGGCTGCTCGGTGCGACCACCGTCGTCTACACCGCGATGACGGTGGGCGCGGTCCTGGTGCTCCGCTCGATGGCCCGCCGGTGGCGCGACGGCGAGGAGGACCTGCCCAGCCCGTACGGCCCCGAGCCCGGTGACGCCGAGGTCGAGCCGGCCGGTGCGGAGACCGCCCGATGAGCCTGGAGCTGGTGGTCGCCGCGGTGATGTTCACCGGCGTGCTGGCCTACGCCGTGCTCGGCGGCGCGGACTTCGGCTCCGGGTTCTTCGACCTCACCGCCGGCGGCGACCGCGCCGGGGCGGCCCTGCGCACCCGGATCGACCACAGCATCGGGCCGGTGTGGGAGGCCAACCACGTGTGGCTGATCTTCGTCCTGGTGACCTGGTGGTCGGCCTTCCCGACCGCCTTCGCGGCCGCGATGGACGCCCTGATCCTGCCGATGCTGCTGGCCCTGCTCGGGATCGTGCTGCGCGGGTCCTCCTTCGCGTTCCGCAAGTACGCCGCCACCCTCGGCCAGGCGCGCTTCTTCGGGGTCGTCTTCGCCGGGTCGTCCCTGGTCACCCCGTTCTTCCTCGGCGCCACCGCGGGAGCGATCGCGTCCGGGCGGGTGTCCCTCGACGGCCGCGAGGACGTGTGGTCGTCCTGGCTCACGCCCACCTCGGTCATCGGCGGACTCGTGGCCGTCGGCACCTGCGTCTTCCTCGCCGGCTGCTTCCTGGTCGCCGACGCCCGACGCGGGGGCGAGGAGGACCTCGCGGAGACGCTGCGTCGACGCACCCTGGGCGTCGGCCTGGTCACCGGGCTGGTCGTCTTCGCCGGGCTGCTGCCCCTGCGTGCGGACGCGCCGACCCTGTGGGACGGCCTGACCGGCCGGGCGCTGCCACTGGTGCTGGTGGCGTTCGTGGCCGGCCTGGCCACGCTGGGGCTGCTGCTGGTGCGGCGCTACGCGCTGGCCCGGCTGACCGCGGTGGTCGCCGTGGCGTCCGTGGTCAGCGGCTGGGGCGTCGGTCAGCTGCCCTGGCTGCTGGTCGACGAGGTCACGGTGGTCGACGCCGCCGGCGCGACGGCCACCCTGCAGGGGCTGCTGGTGGCCTTCGGCCTCGCCGCCGTCCTGGTGCTGCCCCCGCTGGCCTACCTGCTCCGGCTGACCCAGACCGAGCAGTGGTCGCGCGCCGCGCACTGACGCGCCGAGCGGTCGGGGCGCGCCCTGCCCGACGGATAGCATCGGGCCCCGCCCACCCCGAGGAGCCGCCGTGTCCCTGCCCGACGCCGTGCGCAGCGTGCTGCGCCAGTACGCCGGGTTCTCCGGCCGTGCACCCCGCTCGGAGTTCTGGTGGTGGTTCCTGGTCACCCTGGTGCTGGGCCTGGTCGCCGGGACCGTCGACCTCGCCGTGGCGGCGGTCGTCGGGGTCTCGCCGTTCAACCTGCTGCTGGCCCTGGCCCTCTTCCTGCCCACCCTCGCCGTCACCGTCCGCCGCCTGCACGACAGCGGGCTCAGCGGGTGGTGGGTGCTGCTGGTCTACGGCCTCGGGCTGGCCTCGGCCGTCGTGTCGGTGGTCGCCGTGGTGACCCTGGTCGTCGGCGCGGTCCAGGGCTCCGACCTGGCCCCGGACGGCTCGGACGGCGGGGCGGCGCTGACCGTCGGGCTGGTCCTGCTGGGCGTGGCGGCCGTGGCCGCCCTCTTCTCGGCGATCGCCTGGCTGGTGCTGATGGTGCGGCCCTCGACGCCGGGCGCGAACCAGTACGGCCCGCCGCACGGCGCGCCGACGCCGCCGCAGTGGGCACCGCCGGCGGCCCCGCCGTACGGCCCGTCCTACGGCCCGTCCTACGGCCCGTCCTACGGCCCGGACGACACCCAGCCGTTCGGCCGGCCGTACTAGTGAGCGCGGCCCAGCCGCCGGCGCCGCCTCCCGCACGGCGCGGTCGGCCCGGCTACGACCAGGAGACGGTGCTGCGGCGGGCCGTCGAGCTGTTCAACCGCCAGGGCTACGACGCCACCAGCATGGGCGACCTCGCCCGCGAGCTCGGGCTGAGCAAGTCCGCGATCTACCACCACGTCGACAGCAAGGAGCAGCTGCTGTCCGCCGCGCTCGACGAGGCGCTGGACGAGCTGACCGCGGCGGTGGAGCAGGCCGTCGACCCGGCGTCGACGGACCCCGCGTCGACGCGGCTCGAGGACGTCGTGCACCGCTCGGTACGGATCCTGGTGACCCACCGGCCGGCCGTCACGCTGCTGCTGCGCGTGCGCGGCAACAGCGAGGTCGAGCTCGCGGCGCTGCGCCGTCGGCGGAAGCTGGACGAGGACCTGGCCGGCCTGGTCGCCGAGGCGGCGGAGGAGGGTGCGGTGCGCTCCGACATCGCCCCCGAGCTGACCAGCCGGCTGCTCTTCGGCCTCGTCAACTCCCTCGTCGAGTGGTACCGCCCCGACGGCCCGGTGGACGTCGACACCCTGGCGCGGTCGATCGCCGTGCTGGCCTTCGACGGGCTCCGCGTCCCGCCGGCCGGCTAGGACGGCGGCGGGTCGGACAGGGCCGGGCTGGGTCGCCCGGTGCTCCGGCTGCGGCCGCGGAACTCCGCGATCGTCGCGCCGTCGGCGCTCCGGGCGACCCGGACGTCGAAGATCCCGGACCTCCCCCGGAGCACGACCTCGCGCGCGGTCGCGACCAGCTCGTCGCCGAGGCGGCCGGGCTCGAGGAACACGACGTCGAAGCCGGCCGCGACCGTCACGGTGCCGCGGGAGTTGCAGGCCACGGCGAAGGCGCTGTCGGCCAGGGTGGCCAGCAGGCCGCCGTGGCAGGTGCCCCACCCGTTGACCATGTCCTCGCGCACCGTCATCGTCACGCTGGCCGTGCCGGGCCCGGACGCGGTGACCTCCATGCCGAGCATCCGGCTCGCGGCGTCACCGGCCCACATCGCCTCCGTGCTGAGCCGCGCGACCTCCTCCTCGGCGTCGGCCCGCGTCCCGTCAGGCATCGAAGTCCACGGTGACCTCGTCACCCACGGGGAAGCTCTGGCAGGTCAGGACGTAGCCGCGGGCGACCTCGTCGTCGTCGAGGGCGTAGTTGCGCCGCATGTCGACCTCACCGGTGGGGACGTGTGCCCGGCAGGTGCCGCAGACCCCGCCCCTGCAGGCGAACGGCAGGTCGTGCCGGGTCGCGGCGGCGCCGTCGAGGACGCTCTGCCCGCGCGGCATCGCCGCGGTCGTCGTGCGCCCGTCCAGGACGATCGTCACGTCGGTGGTCTCGCCCTCGACGACGGCCTCCTCGCGGCTGACCTCCGGCGGCGCCTCGTCGACGTAGAACAGCTCGGCGTGCACCCGCTCGGCGGGCACGCCGAGCTCCTCGAGCACCTCGCGCGCGTCGGCGACCAGGCCGTACGGCCCGCACAGCCAGACGTGGTCGACCGCGCCCACCGGCACCAGCGCCCCCAGCAGCCGGCGCAACCGGTCGGCGTCCAGCCGCCCGGAGAACAGCTCGACGTCGCGCGGCTCGCGCGACAGCACGTGGATCAGGTCCAGACGCGGCCCGTGGACGTCCTTGAGGTCGGCGAGCTCTTCGGCGAACATCACGGTGCTGGTGCGGCGGTTGCCGTAGACCAGGGTCACCCGGGAGTCCGGGTCGGTCAGGACCGTGCTGGCGATCGAGAGCATCGGGGTGATCCCCGAGCCCGCGGCGATGCACAGATGGCGGGTCCGGCTCGTGGGCTCCGCCCGGAAGCTGCCGGTCGGGGTCTGCACCTCCACCACGTCGCCCACGGCGACCTCGCGCACCAGCCAGGAGGAGAAGAGACCACCCGGGATCTCACGCACCCCGACCCGGGGCGCGGCGCCGGCGGGCGCGCAGATCGAGTACGACCGCCGGTGCTCCTGCCCGTCGAGGTGGCGCCGCAGCGTCAGCGTCTGGCCGGCCCGGAAGTCGTACGCCTCCGCGAGCTCGTCCGGCACGGCGAAGGTGACCGCGGCCGCGTCGTCGGTGAGCCGCTCGACGGCGCTCACGGTCAGCTCGTGGAAGGCGGCGCGGCCGGCGCGGGCGCGGACCTCGGGCTCGACGGCGGTCATCCTCAGATCTCCTTCACGTGCTCGAACGGCTCGAGGCAGTCCTCGCAGCGGTACATCGCCTTGCAGGCGGTCGGGCCGAACTCCGAGGTCACCGCGGTCGCGGACGAGCCGCAGCGCGGGCAGGCCAGGTCGCGCCGGGTCGGTCGCAGGGTCAGCGGCACCGGTCCCCCGGCCGCCGGCGCCGGCCCGGGGGCCGAGAGGCCGTGGTCGCGCAGGGCCTGCCGGCCGCGCTCGCTGATCCAGTCGCTGGACCAGGCCGGGGTCAGGGCGACCCGGACCCGTACGTCGTCGAAGCCGTGGTCGAGCAGGCGGTGGACCAGGTCGTCACGCATCGTGGCCATCGCCGGGCAGCCGGAGTAGGTCGGGGTGATGGTCACCGTGACCGCGTCGTCCTCGACCGCGACGTCGCGCAGCACCCCGAGGTCGGCCAGCGTGAGCATCGGCATCTCGGGGTCGGTGACCTGCGCCGCGACCCGCTTCGCGGTCTCGAGCGCGGGCGCGGTGCGTGTCGTGGTCACCAGCGGCCCTGCGGGTGCGCCCGGGCGACGACCTGCATCTCGGCGAGCATGCGGCCCATGGCCTCGGTGTGCCGGCCGTCGCGGCCCGCGCCCCGACCGAGCGGGCCGGTGGGGCGCACGTCGGGCCGCTCGACCCCGCTCACCGACAGCACCTGCTCGAGCAGCAGGTCGACCTCGTCGGCGACGACGGCCGGGTCCACGCCGAAGGCCTCCTCCGCGGCGGTCGCCTCGACCGGGTGGGTCTCGAACAGCTCGGCGCGCAGCGGCCAGACCACCGCGAGCCCGGCGAGCAGCCGGCGCCGGGACTCGTCCGTGCCCTGCGCGAGCGTCAGGAACCACCGGGCGGCGTAGTCGCGGTGGTAGGCGACCTCCTTGACGCCCTTGGTGGCGATCGCGGCCAGCACGGTGTCGTTGCTCGAGCGCAGCCGCTCCAGCAGCGCCAGGCGGTAGGTCGAGAACAGCAGCAGCCGGGCCACCGTCACCCCGAAGTCGGCGTCCTCGGGCTCCACCAGGCGCACGTTGCGGAACCCCGCCTCGTCGCGGAAGAACGCCAGCGCGTCCTCGGCCGGCACCGGTGACCCCTCGGGCAGCACCGGGACGACCGTGGGGTCGGCCGCTGCGGCCCGCGCGAGCAGCAGCCGCGCCTGACCGAGGAGGTCGAGGGCGATGTTGGCCAGCGCGATGTCGTCCTCGAGGTCGGGGGCGTTGCTGGCCCACTGCGAGAGGCGGTGGGAGTAGACCAGCGCGTCGTCACCCAGCATCAGGCAGTACGCCGCCAGCCCGGCCGGGTCGACGCCGTCGGCGATCGTGGTGTCGACCCCGGCCAGCGGGTCCTCGAAGTCGGTCCCGAAGGCCCACTGCGAGTCGTCGCCACCGAGCAGGCCCTCGTAGGCGTTGTCGTGGTCGGTCATGGCCACTCCCTACATGTGGGGGACGTCGTCGGGGATGTCGTAGAAGGTCGGGTGCCGGTAGACCTTGTCGCCGGCCGGCGCGAACAACGGGTCCTTCTCGTCCGGGCTGCTCGCGGTGACCTCCGACGAACGGACCACCCAGATGCTCACGCCCTCGTTGCGCCGGGTGTAGACGTCGCGGGCGTGCCGCACGGCCATCTGGTCGTCGGCGGCGTGCAGCGAGCCGACGTGGACGTGGTTGAGACCGCGCTTGCCGCGCACGAACACCTCGTAGAGCGGCCACTCCCCCTGCGGCGCCTCGCCGATCGCGGTCGGCACCCCTTCCAGCGGCACGGCGCCGTGGCCGCCACCGGCGTTGAAGTCCTTCTCCGCAGGTCCCCCGTCCGGTGCCGGGGCCCCGTCGCTCACGACGCGGTCTCCTGCTGCGTGCGGGCGAACGCGGTCGCGGCGTCGCGCACCCAGGCACCGTCCTCGTGCGCGCGGCGGCGGTGCGCGATCCGCTGGGCGTTGCACGGACCCGAGCCCTTGACGACGGCGTAGAACTCCTCCCAGTCGGGCTGGGTGAAGTCGTGGTGGCCCCGCTCGGCGTTCCAGACCAGGCCGGCGTCGGGCAGCGTCACGCCGAGCGCCGCGGCCTGCGGCACCGACATGTCGACGAACTTCTGGCGCAGCTCGTCGTTGGTGTCGCGCTTGATGCCCCACGCCATCGACTGCTCGGTGTTCGGCGAGTCGTCGTCGGGCGGACCGAACATCATCAGCGCCGGCCACCAGAACCGGTCGACCGACTCCTGCACCATCGCGCGCTGCGCCTCGGTGCCGCGCATCATCGTGGAGAGCAGCTCGAAGCCCTGGCGCTGGTGGAAGGACTCCTCCTTGCAGACCCGGATCATCGCGCGGCCGTACGGCCCGTACGACGTGCGGCACAGCGGGACCTGGTTGCAGATCGCGGCCCCGTCGACCAGCCAGCCGATCGTGCCGACGTCGGCGTAGGACAGCGTGGGGTAGTTGAAGATCGAGGAGTACTTCTGCCTGCCCTCGATCAGCTTCAGCGTCAGCTCCTGGCGGGAGACCCCGAGGGTCTCGCAGGCCGAGTAGAGGTACAGGCCGTGGCCGGCCTCGTCCTGGACCTTGGCCAGCAGGATCGCCTTGCGACGCAGCGAGGGAGCGCGGGTGATCCAGTTGCCCTCGGGCTGCATCCCGATGATCTCGGAGTGCGCGTGCTGCGCGATCTGGCGCACCAGCGTCGAGCGGTACTTCTCCGGCATCCAGTCCCGGGGCTCGATCCGGTCGTGCCGCGCGATGGTGGCGTCGAAGGCGGCCAGCAGGGCGGCCTCGTCCGGACGCTCGTCGGGGCCCTCGTCGCCGGGGCGGGTCTCCTGGGTCTGCGCCGTCATCGCTACCTCCGGGGTCGGCGTCCGCTCAGTTAACAGACCGAACGGTCAGGAATGAGTTTCGCACGCGGCCGACGGCGGCGCAACGCCTCACGCCCCGCCGCGGCCCTCGGCGTCGACCAGGTGGCCGTCGGGGGTGACGGGGTGGTCCTCGTTGATCGCGACCACGGCCTGCGTGAGCCCGGGCGCGACGTCGTCCGGGCGCCGGTCGAGGTGGACCCCGGCGATCATGCAGCGCACCGACCCGCCCGCCAGCTCGATGGTCGGGATGTCGACGGCGACGATCCGGCACGACTCCTCGATGACGGCGACCTGGTCGGGACGCAGGCTGCGCCGGGCCCGCGCCGACATCACCATCACGTAGCTGCGCCGACCCTCGGGCGTACGGCCGCAGAGCTCGACCGCGTTGCCGGCGAACTCGCGGACCTGCTCCTCGGTCAGCTCGACGACCGACCGGCCGTTCACGCTGAGGCGCTCGCGCACCTGCTCCCGGCGCCGCTCGTCGGGGATCATCCCCAACGCCATCAGGGCGACGTCGGTGCCGACGCAGCCCATGACGTTGGTGTGGTAGACCGCCACGCCGCCGGCGTCGACCGCGTCGAAGGCCATCGGCTCGTAGTTGAAGTCGGTGCAGAACCGCTCCAGGACCTGGGTGTCGGCGCGGTGGCTGCGCGCGGTGTAGGCGACCCGGGAGACGTGGTCGAGGACCATCGCCCCGGTGCCCTCGAGGAAGATCCCGTCCGGCTCGAGGCCCGAGTAGTCGACGATCGTCTGGACCCGGTACTGCGACTTCAGCATCTCCAGCACGTCGGCACGCCGCTCGTGGCGGCGGTTCGAGGCGTACATCGGGAAGACGGCCACGGCCCCGCCGGCGTGCGTGGAGACCCAGTTGTTGGGGAAGACGCTGTCGGGCCTGGTGTGGTCCTGGTCGTCGAAGACGTGGACCCGGACGCCGACCGCGCGCAGCGCCTCGGCCACCGCGTCCATCTCGCCGAGCGCGCGGGCCGAGACGGCCGCGTCCGTCTCGCCCGCGGGCACGACCGACTGGAAGGCGTTGTCCGCGGCCGTGGCCGGGTTGGGCAGGAACTTGCCTGCGCGGACGAGGATGACGGCGGACGGGGCCTGGGCGCTCACGTCGGGGCACGTTACGGCCCGCCGAGATGGCGCTTGCGGCGCCTCGAGATGACGTTTCCGGACACCCCTCCCGACCCGATCACAGCCGATCACCGAACGTTTGTTCTACTGTTACTCCCATGTGGTCAGGAAAGGCCCTCTGAACGGCAGGGCTGTCGGCGGTCAGTGCTTGAGTAGACCCATGACCACCACCACCCACGACACCCACACCGAGGCCGCCGACCTCGGATGTGACGGACCGTGGGTGCCGGGGCCGACACGGGTACGTCCCGGGGTCCGCATCACCGGCGCCCTCCTCGACGCCCGCGGTGCGGTCTCAGCCGCAGCCGGGGTGTCGACCACCGCACTATCCAACACCGACCTGACCACCGCAGCCCACGAGATCACCGCCCTGGAGTCCCAGGTCGCTGCCTACAAGCTCGCCGTCCTCGCCGAAGCCCGCGACCGCGGACAACAAGGCCCCGTCGGCGACGAAGCCGACCCCGACCCCGCCTCCTGGCTCGCCAAGCTCACCGGCGACCCCACCGAGGTCCTCCGCGGAGGGACCTACATCGCGACCCTCCTGCAGACCCGGTACCACCACACCCGCCGCGCCCTCGAAGCCGGAACACTCCGCCTTTCGCAGGCCAAGGTCCTCGTCCGTGCCGCCGAACGCGCCCCCAAGGCGTTGACCCCCGAGCAGATCGAGTCGGCGGAGGAATCACTGGTCCTGACCGCGACCGGGGAGTCCTCACCCACGAAGGGCAAGGGCCGGCCGATGTCGGCCAAGAGGCTCCGTGACGAGGCACGGCGGGTGTTCGCCAACATGCTCCCGTCGAAGGCCGAGGCCGACACCGCCGAGGGCGACGACGTCGCTGATGAGGAGCACGAAGCGCACCGGGAGTGCTACCTGTCCCTGAACGACCGGGGTGATGGGACCTTCCGTGGGACGTTCGTGATCCCCACCTTGCACGGCAGGATCCTGCAGGCGGCGTTGGAGAAGCTCACCGCACCGAGGCGTCACACCCGCGACACCGACGGCACGCCCCTGACCGACGAGTCGGCACAGCACGGCACCTCCTACGGGGAGAAGATCGGTGCGGGGTTCTGCGAGCTCATCGAGCACCTGCCCACCACGGGCTTCGACCACGGCAACACCATCGGCCTGCTCATCACCGCAGCCCTCGACAAGATCGCCGCCGGCGTCGGGACCGGGACCCTGGCCACCGGCGAGGTCATCTCCATCCGCTCGATCCGGCGCCTGGCCTGCAACGCCGGCCACCTCCCCGTCGTCCTGGGCGGGGACTCCATGCCCGTCGATGTCGGGAAGTCCCGGCGCAAGTTCACCCGCCACCAGGGCTACGCCCTGAACACCCTGCACGACACCTGCGGCATCGCCGGCTGCGAGAGACCCTTCGCCTGGTGCGAGCTCCACCACCTCCTCGAGTGGTCCCGCGGCGGCCCCACCGACCTCCGCAACGCCCTGCCCCTGTGCGGACACCACCACCGCAGAGCCCACGACCCCGCCTACGAGATGCGCCGACACCGAGGCCGCGAGTACGTCCTGAAGAAGATCAGGCGGTAGGCCGGGCGTCGGCCCACCCACCGACGCCCGGCGACTCCTACCGCGCCGCCCGCCGGTCCACGATCCGTCGCATCTTGCCCATCGAGCGCTCGACCGAGCCCGGGGCCACGGCCCGCACCTCGACGCTGACCCCGATCCGGTTCTTGACCAGCCTCTGGAGCTCGAGCCCGGCCCGCTCGGCCGCCGCCGGCTCCACGCCCTCGCGGCTCTCGACCACGACGACCATCGAGTCCAGCGTGCCGGTCCTCTCCAGCACGCACTGGAAGTGCGGCGAGAGCACCGGCAGCGAGAGGATCAGCTCCTCGATCTGCGTGGGGAAGAGGTTCACGCCGCGCAGGATGATCATGTCGTCGGTGCGGCCGGTGATCTTCTCGATCCGCCGCATCGTGCGCGCGGTCCCCGGCAGCAGCCGGGTGAGGTCGCGGGTGCGGTAGCGCAGGACCGGCATCGCCTGCTTGGTCAGCGAGGTCAGCACCAGCTCGCCCTCCTCGCCGTCGGGCAGCACCTGGCCGGTCACCGGGTCGACGACCTCGGGGAAGAAGTGGTCCTCCCACACCGTCAGCCCGTCCTTGGTCTCCACGCACTCCGCGGCCACGCCCGGGCCGATCACCTCCGACAGCCCGTAGATGTCCACGGCGTGCATGTCGAGGCGCCGCTCCATCTCGCGGCGCATGTCGTTGGTCCACGGCTCGGCGCCGAAGATCCCGACCCGCAGCGACGTCGCCCGGGGGTCGACGCCCTGGCGCTCCATCTCGTCGACGATCGCGAGCATGTAGGACGGCGTGACCATGATCAGGTCGGGCTCGAAGTCGACGATCAGCTGGACCTGCCGCTCGGTCATCCCGCCGGACACCGGCACGACGGTGCAGCCCAGCTTCTCGGCGCCGTAGTGCGCCCCGAGGCCGCCGGTGAACAGGCCGTACCCGTAGGCGTTGTGCAGCACGTGCCCCGCCCGGCCGCCGGCCGCGCGGATGCTGCGCGCCATCACGTGGGCCCACGTCTCGATGTCGTCGCGCGTGTAACCGACCACCGTCGGTCGTCCGGTCGTGCCGGAGGAGGCGTGCACCCGCACCACCTGCTCGCGCGGCACCGCGAACATGCCGTACGGGTAGTTCTCCCGCAGGTCGGGCTTGGTGGTGAACGGCAGCCGCGCCAGGTCGGCCAGCTCGCGCACGTCGTCCGGGTGCACCCCGACCGCGTCCAGCGCCGCGCGGTAGTGCGGCACGTTCTCGTAGGCCTGCCGCACGGACCAGCGCAGCCGCTCGGTCTGCAGGGCGCGCAGCTCGTCGACCGACGCGGTCTCGATCGCCTCCAGGTCCCCGGGTCGGGGGCTGAGGTCCTCCATGGGCTGCTCCTCGCTGCGCGACATACCTGACCGATCGGTCGGCAAGTCTAGGTGACCGGGGTCACGGGCGGTAGGGCGCGCTGCGGCCGACCGCCCCCTCCTAGGGTCGGTCCGTGACCAGCTCCCCCGCCCCCGCCGCGTCGATCGCCGAGGTCGACCCCCGCGACCCGCTCGCCCGGGAGGCGCTCGGCGCGTACCTCGCCGAGGTCGCCGCACGCTTCGAGGGCACCTTCGACCCCGGCCCGGTCTCGGACGCCGGGCACTGGCTGCTCGGGCGCGACGGGGCGGACCCGTCCCGGCCGGTGGCGTACGGCGGCGTGGTCGCCGTGACCTCCGGGCCCCAGCGCGGCGCGGGCGAGGTCAAGCGGATGTGGGTCGACCCGGCCTGGCGCGGCACCGGTCTCGGCGGACGGCTCCTCCGCGACCTCGAGGCGCTGGCCGGCCTGCTCGGCCACCTGCGCGTCGTGCTGGACACCAACCTCGTCCTGACCGAGGCGGTGGGGCTCTACGAGCGCGCCGGGTACGCGCGGGTCGAGGCGTACAACGACAACCCGCACGCCCAGGCGTGGTTCGCCAAGGACCTGCTCAGCCCCGGTCCCGCCGCCCGCTGAGCGGCTCCTCGGCCAGCCGGTCCCAGTCCGTGACGACCGGCAGCAGCCGCCCGGCCGCCCAGGCGTCGAGCTGGTCGTGGTGGTGGGGGCTGCGGGGGTCCGCGTGGGTCCCGGTCGGGACCACCCAGCCCGAGGCCTGCACGTCGGCGAGGTCCCAGGCGTACCGCGCGACGGAGCCGCGCCCGCAGGCGTCGGTGAGTCCCGGGTAGGACGCGCACGCCCGCACGCAGTCGGTGTCGCCCGACAGCGGCACGGCCGGCACCGCCGCCACGGCCGGGGCCGCGACGCCGAGCGGGTGGACCGGCGCGAAGACGTGCGTGTCGCCCCAGGTGTCCGCCGGCCGGCCGGCCGCGCGGGCGGCGTCACGGGCGGCGAGCACCTCGTCGCGGGCGGCCTCGGCGTGGGCCACGAGGTCGATCCCGAGCGGCCGGTCCGTCGCGGCCAGCGTCGGCAGCGCCCGCCCGACCCGGACCGTGAGGTCGAGGGAGGGCGCGTGCACGGCGCTCGGCGCGGGCACGCGCAGCGGGTCGAGGACCGGCTCGGCGACGACCCGACGGGTCAGGGACGAGCGCCAGGCCGCGAAGAGCGCGGCGTCGGCCGACCCGGCCTCCATCCGGCCGTCCCAGCCCGCGAGCCAGCCGTCCCAGCCGTCGGTCAGGACGGTGAGCCGGGCGCGGGGGTCGAGCAGGGCGTCGTCGTGGAAGCCCGCGAGGTCGGCGACCGTCAGGTCGCGGCGGTCCTCGAGCAGCGCCCACAGCCGGTCCCGGCGGTAGGGGCCGGCGAACAGCGCCCCCACGTCCTCGCTCTCCGGGCCGCGCCGGTCGTTGGCGGTGACCAGGGCGCCGTCCGGGCCGACGTCGTCGGGGCGCGGCGGGTCCAGCCAGCCGCGCCACTCGGCGGCCGGGTCGTCGGGGTCCGCCAGCCGGCGCCGGTTGGCGTCGTCGCGCAGCGGGACCCGGCCGACCAGGCGGTAGCGGACCGCACCGCCGCGGTCGGCCACGACCAGGTTGTTCACCGGCTCCACCCAGCCGGCGAACGCGGCCTCGACGTCGTCGGCGCTGCGCGCGCGGAGCAGCCCGAGCAGCGCCCCCAGACCGGTGTCACCGAGCTCGGAGACGGCCGTCCGCAGGGCCAGCCCGCGCCCCTCGGCGAGGCCGCCCTCGATCACGTCGCCCCACGGGGTCCGGACCACCTCGACCTGGACCGGCTCCTGCCCGGCGACCTCGACCACCTCGACGTGGTGGTCGGTGACCGAGGCGGGGTCGGCGGCGTCGAGGCGCACGGCGTACACGTCCTGGTAGTCGGCCATCGCGTTGGTGATCGCCCAGGCGACCTCGCCGGCGTGCGCGAAGTGGGGCGCCCCAGGCACCCCGGGGAAGGCGAACCCGACCACGTCGAAGGCGTCGTCGGGGTCCTCGCACGCCAGCCGCACCTGCAGGTAGGCACCGGGCGACTCGATGACGCGGTGCGGGTCGCCGGCGACCAGGGGCCACCCGCTCGCGGCGCGCGCGCCACCGACCACCCAGGCGTTGCTCCCGCCCTCGGGTCCCTCGGGGTCGAGCAGGTCGGCACCGTCGCCGAGCGCCTCGTGGGTCCGCTGGCCCCACAGCTTGCCGCCGAGGTTGGCGAAGAGCAGGTGCTGGGCCAGGAAGACCGCCAGCGGCGTCCACTCCTCCCACGGCTGGGGCGTCGTGCCCAGGGCCGCGAGCTCGGGCACCTCGGCGTGGCCGGGGTCCGCCAGGCCGACGTTGACCCCGTCGACGTAGGCCGAGACGAAGGCACGGGACTCCTCCTCCAGGGCGGCCCAGCCGCGGCGGGCGACGTCGACCAGCCGGGTACGCCGGGCCAGCACGTCCCAGTCGAGGCCGGCCGGGCCGACGACGGCCGCGGTCGTGCCGGTCGCCCGGCGGCGCAGCCACTCCAGCTGGAAGGCGCGGTCCCGCGCGGTCACCTCCCCCTGGCCGTGGGCGAGGTCGAGCACGTCACCGGCGCGGACGTGCGGGACGCCGTGCTCGTCGCGGAAGAGGCGGGCCATGCCCGCACGCTAGCCGCGCGGACCGGACCGGCGCTCAGGCGCCGACGGGGTGCCCGAACGCGCCGCGCTGGAAGTCCTGGTAGGCCGCCAGCACCTCGTCCTTGCTGTTCATCACGAACGGCCCGGCCCAGGCCAGCGGCTCGCGGATCGGCTGCCCGCCGACGACGACGACCTCCATCGACGGCGAGCGGCTCTCCTGGGTCCCGGACGCGGCGAGGCCGAGGTAGTCGCCGGCCCCCATCACGGCGGCCTGGCCCGCGACGATCGGGCGCTGGTCGACGCCGACGGTCCCGCGGCCACTGAGGACGTAGACCAGGGCGTTGAACTCGACGGTCCAGGGCAGCTCGAGCTGCGCGCCCGCCTCGACGGTGGCGTGGACCATCGTCATCGGGGTGTACGTCGAGCCCGGACCGTCGTGGCCGCCGACCGAGCCCGCGATGACCCGGACGAGCGCGCCCGCGTCGGGCGTGGTCAGCAGGGCGACGTCGGTGCTGCGCAGGTCCTGGTAGCGCGGGGCGCTCATCTTGGCCGCGCGGGGCAGGTTGACCCAGAGCTGCAGCCCGTGGAAGAGCCCGCCGGACTGCACCAGCGACTCCGGCGGGGCCTCGATGTGGAGCAGCCCGGACCCGGCGGTCATCCACTGGGTGTCGCCGTTGGTGATCGTGCCGCCACCGCCGTGGGAGTCCTGGTGGTCGAAGGTGCCGTCCATGATGTAGGTGACGGTCTCGAAGCCCCGGTGCGGGTGCCAGGAGGTGCCCTTGGGCTCGCCCGGCGCGTACTCCACCTCGCCCATCTGGTCCATCATGATGAACGGGTCGAGCTGGCGCAGGTCGATGCCGGAGAAGGCGCGGCGGACCGGGAAGCCCTCCCCCTCGTAGCCCTGCGGCGCGGTGGTCACCGACCACACCGGACGCGGCTGGTCGCCGAGACCGGGCGCGGACAGGCGGGGCAGGACGGTCAGGTCGTCGACGGTGATCGCGGGCATGCCCCGATCGTACGTCGTCTTGGTTGAACCTTCAAGCATCTTGGGCGGCGCTAGGTTGTCGCCGTGAACGCCTCCACCCCGTCCCGCTCGCACTACGACGTCGTGGTCGTCGGGGGCGGCCACAACGGACTCGTCGCGGCCGCCTACCTCGCCCGCGCCGGACGCTCGGTGCTGGTGCTCGAGCGGCTGGACCACACCGGTGGCGCCGCCGTCTCGGCGCCGGCCTTCCCCGGCGTGCCGACCCGGCTGTCGCGCTACTCCTACCTGGTCTCGCTGATGCCGACCCGCCTGGTCACCGAGCTCGGCCTCGACCTCCGCCTGGTCTCGCGCGACACCGCCTCCTACTCCCCCGACGAGCGTGACGGGCGGGCTGCCGGCCTCCTGGTCGAGTCGGTCGAGGGCGAGGCGACCCGACGCTCCTTCACCGACCTCCTCGGGGCCGAGCGGGGCCGCACCGAGCACGAGGCCTGGCAGCGCTTCTACGCCGACGTCGCCGGGCTCGCCGCGGTCGTCGCACCGACCCTGATGGACCCGCTGCCCGCGGAGCGCGCCGTGCGCGACCAGGTCGACGCCGGGGTCTGGCGCGACCTGGTCCAGCGCCCGCTCGGCGAGACGATCGAGGCCCGCTTCTCCGACGACCTGGTCCGCGGCATCGTCGGCACCGACGCCCTGATCGGCACCTTCGCCTCGATGCACGACCCGTCGCTGGCCCAGAACCGGTGCTTCCTCTACCACCTGGTCGGCAACGGGACCGGCGAGTGGCGGGTGCCCGTCGGCGGGATGGGCGCGGTCACCGACGCCCTCGCGCGGGCCGCCGCGGAGGCCGGCGCCGAGGTGGTCACCGGCGCCGGCGTCAGCGCGATCCGTACGGGTGCCGCCGGCGAGGCCGGTGGGGGCGCCGAGGTGACCTGGCACGACGGGACCCGGGAGCGCACCGTCGGCGCGACGCGCGTGCTCGCGAACGTCTCGCCCTGGGTGCTGTCGATCCTGCGGGGCGAGCCGGAGGAGCCGGCCCTGAAGCCCGAGGGCTCGCAGCTGAAGATCAACCTCCTGCTCGACCGGCTGCCACGGCTGCGCTCCGGGGTCGACCCGGCCGTGGCGTTCGCCGGGACGCTGCACCTCGGGGAGTCCTGGAGCGCCCTCCAGGCGGCCTACGACGACGCCGCGGCCGGGCGGGTGCCCGCGCGGCTGCCGGGCGAGGTCTACTGCCACTCGCTGTCGGACGACTCTATCCTCGGCGACGTGCCCGTCGGCACCCACACGCTGACCTACTTCGGGCTGCACACCCCGGCGCGGCTCTTCGAGGGCGACGACGGCAGCCGCAAGCAGCTGGCCGTCGAGCGCGCGATCGCCTCGCTGGACGAGCACCTCGCCGAGCCGCTGATGAGCTGCGTCGCACGCGACGCGAACGGCGACCCGTGCCTGGAGGCGAAGGTGCCGCAGGACGTCGAGCGCGACCTCGCCATGCCCGGCGGCCACATCTTCCACGGCGACCTGGACTGGCCCTGGGCGCCGGGGCGCGCCCTGCTGGACACCCCGGCGCGACGCTGGGGCGTGCAGACCGACCACGAGGCGGTCCTGGTCTGCGGGTCGGGCTCGCGCCGCGGCGGCGCCGTCTCCGGGCTCGGCGGCCACAGCGCCGCGATGGCCGCGCTCGAGGACCTCGACGGGGACGCCACGCGCTGAACGCCGGGTGAGCGCAGGATCACCTCCGGCTGATTTCACGCCGCGGCGGGGACGCTGGTAACGTCTGTCCTCGCCGCAGCGCAGCACCGCGGCATGCGCCATTAGCTCAATTGGTAGAGCAGCTGACTCTTAATCAGCGGGTTGTAGGTTCAAGTCCTACATGGCGTACCGACAGCGAAGCAGGCAGGCCCTCCCAGGTAGACCGGGGAGGGCCTTCGTCGTTCGCGGGCACCGGTACGCATCCGATGCAGCACGACGAGAGGCTCCCCCATGGCACAGCGCCAGTACGGCTTGGTCAAGTTCGCGTTCGACGCCGTCCTGACCCTCCTCACCGGGGGCCTCTGGCTGATCTGGATCTTCGTCCGGGAGATGCGCCGCAGGTAGCACGACACGTCGCGCACCTCACCCCGCCCCGGATGTGACCGCACCGCCGGGGCGGACCTAGGCTCGGACATCGTTGCTTTGGACAACCGTCTCGGCAGCCTCCTGCACCCGATCCTCCGAGGAGCTCCTGACCGTGTCCCCCGCCACGCGCCGCCGACAGCGGGTGACCTTCGCCGTGCTGACCGTCGCCGTCGGCGCCTTCGCCCTCCTCCAGTCGATGGTGGTGCCGGTGCTGTCGCTGATCCAGGTCGAGTACGACACCGACCAGTCGACGGTGACCTGGGTGCTCACGGCGTACCTGCTCTCGGCCTCGGTCGCGACGCCGCTGCTCGGCCGGATCGGCGACGTGGTCGGCAAGAAGCGGATGCTCGTCGTGACGCTGATGGCGCTGGCGGTCGGCTCGCTGCTGGCCGCGCTGGCGCCGAGCATCGGCTGGCTGATCGCGGCCCGCGTGGTCCAGGGCGCCGGGGGCGGGGTGCTGCCGCTGTCGTTCGGGATCATCCGTGACGAGTTCGGCGACAAGATGACCGGAGCGCTGTCCGTGCTCGCCTCGCTGACCGCCGTCGGGTTCGGGCTGGGCATCGTGGTCGCCGGTCCGGTCGTCGACGCCCTCGGCTACCACTGGCTGTTCTGGCTCCCGATGGGCGCCACCCTGCTCGCGGCGGCCGGCGCCGCGCGCTTCGTGCCGGAGTCCCCGCGCGGGGCGGCCACCCGCCTGCCGCTGGCCCCGGCCGTGCTCCTGGCCGGGTGGCTGGTCGCGCTGCTGCTGCCCGTCAGCCAGGGCAACACCTGGGGCTGGGGCTCGCCCCGCGTGATCGGGCTGCTCGCCCTCTCGGCGGTGCTCGCCGCGGCCTGGATCCGGCTCGAGACCCGCGTGCGCGTCCCGTTGATCGACATGCACATGATGCGCCGGCGCGGGGTGTGGACCACGAACCTGGTGACGCTGTTCGTCGGCTTCGGGCTCTTCGCGTCCTTCGGCTTCCTGCCCCAGCTCCTGCAGACCCCGGAGTCCTCGGGGTACGGGTTCGGAGCGTCGGTGACCGTGTCCGGCCAGCTGCTGCTCCCCTCCGCGGTGGCCAGCTTCCTGGTCGGCTTCTCCACCTCGAGGCTGATGGGCCGCTTCGGCGCCCGCGCGGTCATCCTCACCGGCGCCCTGATCTCGGGGCTGTCCTACCTGAGCCTCGCGCTCTTCCACGACACGGTGCTCCAGATCCTGGTCGGGATCACCGTCCAGGGCCTCGGCACCGGGCTGGTCATCTCCAGCAGCGCCTCGGTCGTCATCGCCTCCGTGCCGGCCTCCCAGACCGGCGTGGCCAGCGGGATGAACGCCAACATCCGGACGATCGGCGGGTCCATCGGCTCGGCGGTCATGGCCGGCGTCGTGACCGCGCGTACGGGACCGGGCGGCTTCCCCGCCGAGAGCGGCTACACGATCGGGTTCGCGGTGCTGGCCTTCTTCCTGCTCCTCGCGACCCTGGCCGCCACCCGCGTGCCCGACCTCCACCGCAGCGGTGCGGTGGACGTCCGCGACGACGAGGTCAGCGAGCCGGCGCCAGCGGGAGCGTGACGACGAAGGTCGTCCCCACCCCGACCTCGGACTCCACCTCGATCGTCCCGGCGTGACGCTGCACGACCCCCTGGACGATGGCGAGGCCGAGCCCGCTCCCGGGGATCGAGGTGTCCCGCACCGTCGACGAGCGGAAGAACCGGGTGAAGAGCAGCTCGAGCTCCTCGGCCGGGATGCCGATGCCGGTGTCACGGACGCACAGGCGTACGGCCCCGGCGTCGTCGGCCTCGTCCTGCTCGATCTCGATGATCACCTCGCCCCCGGACGGCGTGAACTTCACGGCGTTCCCGACCAGGTTGATCACCACGCCCTCCAGCGCCTGGCGGTCGCCGCTGACGACCGGGCCCGGCCCGCGCGACCCGGGCTGGCGCAGGGTGACGCCGGCCTGGTCGGCCTGCGGCGCCACGACCGCGCACCCGGAGCGCACCACCTCGAGCAGGGGCACCGGCTCCCCCGAGCCCACCGGGTCGGGTGCGTCGTTCATCCGGGCCAGGGTCAGCAGGTCGTCGACCAGGGCCAGCAGCCGGCCGCTGTTGGCCTCGACCCGGGCCACCGCACCGCGCTGGTTGCGGGAGAGCTCGCCGAACTGGCCGTCGCCGAGCATCTCGAGGTAGCCCACGATGCTGGTCACCGGTGTCCGGAGCTCGTGGCTGACCGTGGAGATGAAGGAGTCCTTCAGCGCGTCCACCTCCTTCATCCTGGTCAGGGCGCGCTCGGTGGACCGCTGGGTCTCCAGCTGCTCGGTGACGTCCTCCGAGGTGCTGACCCAGCCGCTGACCCGGCCCCGGTCGTCGACGATCTCGGCGAGCGTCGTCAGGTGCACGCGCTCCTCACCGTCGCTGCGTCGGTAGGCCAGCAGGGTGCGGTCGTGCGCGCGGTCGACGAGGGCGCTGAGCACGGCCTCGTACTCCGCCGGGACCCCGAGCTCCGCGGCCTTGGCCCGGATCGCCTCCTCGGAGTGCAGGAAGCGGCCGGTGCGGCCCAGGACGGTCTCCGAGCGGTAGCCCAGGAGCCGCTCGGCACCGGGGTTGAACAGGGTGATCCGGCCCCCGTCGTCGGTGCCGATGATCGCGACCCCGCGGGCGGCGTCGACGACGCTGGCCAGCTTGTCGCGCTCGCTGGCGGCCTCCCGGTCCGAGGTGCGCCGCAGGCTCACCATCAGCACGAGCGGGATCACCACCAGGGCGCACCCCACGACGTAGAGCTGCAGGAGCACCGCGAGCACCTCGGGCGACGCCCCCGGCGGCAGCCACGCGGCGGGGCCGCGCCCGAGGGTGTAGAAGACGCACGAGATGCCGGCCACGACGAGCACCTGGGCCAGGGCCTGCCAGGTCCCCAGCCGCAGCGCGCCCCACACCAGCAGCGGCATCACCAGGAAGCCGAGCGCCGGGACCTCGTCGACCACGAAGACCATCGGGGAGACCAGCAGGACCGCCAGCCACGCGACCACCTGCTCGCGCCGCTCGGCGCCGGGTGGCTCGACCACCGGGGAGAGGAAGAACGGCAGCACCACCAGCAGCGAGGACAGGTGCGTGGCCCCGACGGCCAGCGCCACCAGGGGCGGGTCGCCGTACCCCGTCGCCGCCGTCGTGGCCAGGGCCACCAGGGCGGCGGTGGCCGCCCCGAGCACGGAGGCGGTGGCGTACCGGTCGAGGTCGGCGAAGCTGTGCAGCCGCGGTCGCTCCCGCCCGCTGGCGGTGAGCACGAGCCAGACGACGGTCACCTCGGCGGCGATCCCGAGGGCCGAGCCCGCGGCGGCCTCGACCGGCCGGCCACCGGCCCACGTCCCCAGGAACGCGACGACGGCGAGCGGCGGGAGCCAGGCCCAGGCCCGGCGCCCGGCCAGCAGCAGCACGCCCGAGGCGACCCCGACCGGCCACAGGTCGCCGCCGCGCAGCCCCTCGGGGGCGGTGAGGACCGCGCACCACCCGACGAGCCCGACGACGACGAGGAGACCGGCGGACCACCAGTGCCTCATGACCCTCCCCGGACGCTCGACTCGCGGCGTCACCGTGCCCCGAGGAGTCCGATCCTCGCACCCGGCCCGGACGCCCGGGACCGGACCAGCAGGATCAGGCCGGATCGGCGGACGGTGGTACGGACACCGCGCCCGGCAGCCGCACGTCGATCGTGGTGTCCCCCGGCGCACTGCGCAGCGCGACCGTGCCCCCGTGGGCGGTGACCACCGCCTGGACGAGCGACAGGCCGAGCCCGACCCCTCCCGGACCGGGCCCGACCCCGGTCCCGCGGTGCCGTGCGGGGTCACCGCGCACGAAGCGCTCGAAGGCGTGGGGGGCCACCGCCGGGTCGAACCCGGGCCCGTCGTCGTGCACGGTGAAGCCGGCCGGGTCGCCGACGACGGTGACCTCGGTGCCGTCCGGGGTGTACTTGCGGGCGTTGGTGAGCAGGTTCGTCACCACCTGGTGCAGCCGCAGCACGTCGCCGGGGACGACCAGCGGCTCGGCCGGCAGCTCCAGGCGCCACCGGTGGCCCGGGGCCAGGACCTGGGCGTCGGCCACCGCCTCGACCAGCAGCCGGCTGAGGTCGACCGGGGCCTGCTCCAGCGGCCGGCCGGAGTCGAGCCGGGCGAGCAGCAGCAGGTCCTCGACGAGGGCCGTCATCCGGTGCGACTCCTCCTCCACCTTCGCCAGCGCCGTCCGTGCGGCGACCGCGTCGTCGGGCCGCCGGCGGGCCAGCTCGCTGTAGCCGGCGATGGTGGCCAGCGGCGTGCGCAGCTCGTGGGAGGCGTCGGCGACGAACTGGCGGACCTGGAGCTCCGAGCGCTGCCGCGCGGCGAGCGCCGCCCCGACGTGGTCGAGCAGCGTGTCCAGCGCGGCGCCCACCTGGCCGACCTCGGTCCGGTCGTCGACGAGGTGGGCGGGCACCCGCTCGCCGAGGTCGACGTCGCCGGAGTCCAGCCTCAGGGCGGCCACGCCCCGGGCGGTCCCTGCGACCTCGCGCAGCGGGCGCAGCTGGCGCCGGACCAGCCAGCCGCCGGCGGTGAGCGCGAGCAGGGCGACCGCGCCCCCCACGCCGGCCTGCACGAGGACCAGCCGGGTCACCACCTCGGTGACCGACTCCTCGGGCAGCGCGCTCACCACCACGCCGCCCGACGTCGACACCGCAGCCGCCCGGTACGAGCCGAGGCCCGGCAGGTCGACCTGGCGGGCCTCGCCGTCCGGCCGCACCTCGGTCAGCACCGCCAGCGCGTCGTCGGGGAGCTCCTCGTCGCCGTCGGGGCCCAGGATCCCGCCGCCGACCTCGCCCTGGTCGGTGCGCACCGCGGTCACCGCCCCGAGCGGCACCCCCTGGGGCAGGTCTCCCTGCGGCGGGGGGCTGCCGAAGACCTCGCCGGGTCCGGGGATCCGCTCGAGCGACCGGGTGACGTCGCGGTCCAGCCGCTCGAGCAGGTAGGACCGGGTCGCGAGGGTCGCCACCGCCCCCACCACCAGCGTGGTCAGCACCGTCAGCACCACCACCGTGGCCACCAGCCGGGCGGTGAGCGTGCGCGGGTGCCTCACGCGGCCGGCTTCAGGACGTAGCCCGCGCCGCGCATCGTGTGGATCATCGGCTCGCGCCCGGCGTCGACCTTCTTGCGGAGGTAGGAGATGTAGAGCTCGACCACGTTGGCCTGCCCGCCGAAGTCGTAGTGCCAGACCCGGTCCAGGATGTGCGCCTTGCTCAGCACCCGGCGCGGGTTCAGCATCAGGAACCGCAGCAGCTCGAACTCGGTGGCGGTCAGGCTGATCTCCTCGCCGGCACGGGTCACCTCCCGGCTGTCCTCGTCGATCTGGAGGTCGCCGACGGTCAGCACCGACGACGTGCTGGCCTGCGCCGCTCCCGCCCGACGCACCAGCGCCCGCAGCCGGGCGACGACCTCCTCGAGCGAGAAGGGCTTGGTGACGTAGTCGTCCCCACCGGCGGTCAGCCCGGCCACCCTGTCCTCGACGGCGTCCCGGGCGGTCAGGAACAGCACCGGGACCGCGTCGTCCTGCGCGCGCAGGCGCCGCAGCACCTCCAGACCGTCGATGTCGGGCAGCATCATGTCCAGCACCACCGCGTCCGGACGCAGGTCGCGCGCGGTGGACACGGCCGCGGTCCCGGTGTGCGCGGTCGCGACCTGCCAGCCCTCGTAGCGCAGCGCCATCGCGACCAGCTCGGCCAGGTTCTCCTCGTCGTCGACGACGAGCACGCGCAGCGGCGTGCCGTCGGCCCGGGTCAGCTCCATGGGGCCATGCTGCCCGCTCGACCTGTGCGTCCGCTGTGGAGGCGCTGTGCGCCTCAGGCCTGCGGGAGGACGCCGGCCGTCGAGCAGGTCGAGGACGGTCGACCCGACGGGACATGGGGCGGGGTCCCGTCGGGTCGACCGTCCTCGACCTGCTCGACGGCCGGCGTCCGCTCGTCCTCGCCGAGCGTCGACCCGGCGGCGTACCCGGCCCCGCCGCCGGCCAGCAGCAGCCCGGCGGCGATGCCCCCGGCCAGGCCGTGGCGGCGCCAGCGCAGACCTGTCGGTCGGGTCCGCCACCGGGGTCGGGTCTGGTCGTCGTCGTCGCTCACGTGAGGCTCCTCGGTCGCACCCCGCGCGGGTCGCGGGGCTCGTGGGACCGAGCCTGCGCCGCCCTGCTGGGCGGGTGCTGCGGGCTGCCTGTGCGGGTCCTGCGGATCGGCGGCCCGCCGGTCGGCCTAGAGGTAGAGGCCGGTGCTCTCGGGCTCGAGCCGCTCGGCGGCCACGGCGTGGACGTCGCGCTCGCGCATCACCACGTAGGTCTCGCCCTGCACCTCGACCTCGGCCTTCTCGGTGGGGTCGAAGAGCACCCGGTCGCCGGTCTCGACCGCCCGCGCGTGCGGGCCGACGGCGACGACCCGCGACCAGGCCAGGCGCTGGGCACCCATCGCCGCGGTCGCCGGGATGACGATCCCACCGGACGAGCGCCGTTCGCCCTCCTGCGGGTCCACCTCGACCAGCACCCGGTCGTGGAGCATCCGGATGGGGGTCAGGACGCGACCTTGCGCACCACGACGAAGAGCAGCACGACGCCGGCGACGGCACCGACGGTCTTCAGGATGTTGTCGGTGCGCGGCTCGCCGGTGGCGGCGTCGACGTAGTGGCCCTTGACGGCCGCCACCTCACGCTGGGCGATGGTCTTGGGGTGGGACCGGTAGAGCAGCTGGTCGATCGTCGTCGCCAGGCGCTCCCGGGTCTCCTCGATCTCGCGCTCGAGGTCCGACATCTGGTTGCTCACCGGGGAAGGCTACCAATGCGCCGGGGGTCGAAGCCCCACGGGAGCTCGAGGCGGTGGGTCGCCATCAGGTCGTCGTCGGTCAGCACCTCGAGGGTGGGGGCGTCCGCGACGACCTGGCCGTCGCTGAGCACCACCGCGCGCGAGCACAGCTCGAGGGCGTACGGCAGGTCGTGGGTGACCATCAGGACGGTCACGTCCAGCGAGCGCAGGATGTCGGCCAGCTCGCGCCGCGAGGCCGGGTCGAGGTTCGAGGACGGCTCGTCGAGCACGAGGATCTCGGGCTCCATCGCCAGCACGGTGGCCACCGCGACGCGGCGGCGCTGGCCGAAGGAGAGGTGGTGCGGCGGGCGGTCGGCGTACTCGGCCATCCCGACCTGCTCGAGCGCGGCGGCGACGCGGCGGTCCAGCTCGGCGCCCTTGAGCCCGAGGTTGGCCGGGCCGAAGCCGACGTCGGCGCGGACCGAGCCCATGAACAGCTGGTCGTCGGGGTCCTGGAAGACGATGCCGACCCGGCGGCGGACCTCCTGCAGGTTCTTCTTCTCGACCGGCAGCCCGCTGACGTGGACGGTGCCGGCCCCGCCGCCGAGGATGCCGTTGAGGTGCAGCACCAGGGTGGTCTTGCCGGCACCGTTGGGTCCGAGCAGCGCGACCCGCTCGCCCTGGTGGACGTGGAGGTCGACCCCGAAGAGGGCCTGGTGGCCGTCGGGGTAGGCGAAGGCGAGCCCCCGGACGTCCAGCACGGGCGTGGTCACGTGGGTCCTCTCGTCGGGACGGTCATCGGGGCAGCTCCCCGTCGTAGCCGCGGCTCAGCATGGCCAGGTGGACCCGCTCGCCGCGTTCGTAGGACCGGATGAACAAGGCTCCCATGGAGCGCGCCAGCGTGGGCCAGTGCCGCGGCGAGCGCGGGTCGCAGCCGCGCGAGCGCATCGAGGTGGTCATCCGGGCGAGGTCGGCGGTGACCACGTCGAGGTAGCGCAGCATGAACGACATGATCTGGACCAGCAGGTCCGGCATCCGCAGCCGACGCAGCCCGCGCAGGACGTCGGCCGGCTCGGTGGTGGCCGCCATCGTCAGCGAGGCGAGCACGCCCAGGGTGCCCTTGGCCGCCAGGCCGCCGGCGGCGACCAGACCCGGCTCGGAGAGCGAGAGGAAGCCGACCTCGACCCGCGGGCCGGTGGCCACGAAGGGCAGCAGCACCGCGAAGACCAGGAACGGCACCTCGATCCACATCCGCCGCGCCAGGTAGCCCAGCGGCACCCGGGCGAGCAGGACGACCCCGAGCAGGACCGCGAGCAGCACCGGGTACGCCGCCCACCACCCGGGCGGGACGGCCACCGCGAGCAGGACGAAGCCGAGGAGCGCGAGGAGCTTGAGGTGCGCCGGGGCCCGGTGGACCCGGCTGTGGCCGTGGTAGTGGAGCCGGTGGCCGTGCCCGGCGCCCATCAGCGCCCGGCGTCGACGGAGGTGGAGCGGCGCCCGGGGCTCGGCGGGCCGCCCCCGTCCCCGTCCTCGCCGCGGTCGCCGCGGCGTCGCAGTGCCCAGAACAGCCCGCCGGAGAGCCCCAGCACGGCGGTGACGCCGATCAGGCCGGCCAGGCCGCCGGAGACGCGCTCGTCCTCCACGCCGCGGGTCTGGTAGTCGGCCAGGGGCGAGTCGGCGGTGGCGGAGTCCTCGGCGCTGTCGAGGAAGCCGGTCCTGTCCGCGACGTACTCCAGGCCGTCGGGGTGGCTGCTGGCGTAGAAGCTCAGGCCACCGGCGAGCAGGAGCGTGACGAGCAGGGCCACGGCGGCCAGGCGACGCCCGCTCACGCGACCTCGCCCGCCCGGGCCGGGGCGGCCAGCCCGGAGGGACGGACCTCGAGGGTGCGCGCCTGGACCAGCCGCTGCGCGCCGTGGACGAGGTCGGGGCGGACCGCGACGACCGAGCCGACGACGAGGCCGGTCACGACCGCCTCGCCCACGCCGATCACGACGTGCCAGCCGAGCATCGCGGTGAGGACCGCGCCGGTGTCGATCGGGGCGTTGCCCCCGATGACGAAGAGCAGGGTGAAGACGGTCGCCGCCGCCGGCACCGAGACGAGGGCGCCCACCGCGGCGGCCGGGGCCACCGAGCCGAGCCGACGGGGCAGCACGAGCAGCGCCAGGCGGAACACGGCGTACCCGACGAAGCAGCCGACCACGCCCATCAGCGTGATGTTGGTGCCGAGCGCGGTGATGCCGCCGTCGGCCATGAACAGCGCCTGGACCAGCAGCACCACGCTCAGGCACAGCATCCCGGTCCACGGCCCCACCAGCACCGCGGCGAGCGCACCGCCGAGCAGGTGGCCGCTGGTGCCGGCGCCCACGGGGAAGTTGATCATCTGACCGGCGAAGACGAACGCCGCGACCAGGCCCGCCATCGGCGCGGTCCTGTCGTCGAGCTCCCCGCGCGCCTTGCGCAGGGCCACGGCGATGCCGGCCGCCGCGACGACGCCGGTGGCCACCGAGGTGGGGGCGTCGAGGAAACCGTCGGGCACGTGCACGGGGGACCTCCGCAGGTCACTAGGTTGGACTGGGTCGAGCACGCCCAACGTACGCTATTGCGACCAGTTCGCAGCAACTATCCGACCGGACAGGATCCTCTCCCGTGACGCAGCCCGCCAGCCAGCCCGTCAGCCAGCCCGCCCGTCTCTCCCCCGGCGACGTCGCCCCCGACTTCACCCTGCCGACCGACACCGGGGACCAGGTCACGCTCTCCGCGCTGCGCGGGCGCAAGGTGGTCGTCTACTTCTACCCGGCCGCGATGACCCCCGGCTGCACCACGCAGGCCTGCGACTTCTCGGAGTCGCTCGGCTCGCTGGAGGCACAGGGCTACACCGTGCTCGGGGTCTCCCCCGACAGCCCCGAGAAGCTGGCCCGCTTCCGGGAGCGCGACGGCCTGTCGATCACGCTGCTGGCCGACGCCGACAAGCAGGTGATGACCGCCTGGGGAGCCTTCGGGGAGAAGAAGAACTACGGCAAGGTCGTGCAGGGCGTCATCCGGTCCACCCTGGTGCTCGACGAGGACGGCGTGGTGACGCTGGCGCAGTACAACGTGCGCGCCACCGGCCACGTCGCCAAGCTGCGCCGCGACCTCGGCCTGGCCTGAGCCGCCGGCGGCCCCGCGCGGCGGCACGGCCTAGGATCGGGCCGCTCACGCCGGAGTGGTGGAACTGGCAGACACGCAGGATTTAGGTTCCTGTGCCTTCGGGTGTGCGGGTTCGAGTCCCGTCTCCGGCACGGTGCGACCGCGCGTCAGGCGCGGTCCTCCTCCTTGAGCCGCGGCGGCGTGGTCAGCTCGGGGTGGATGCCGGTCTTGTCGGCGTAGAACGCCCGGATCCGGTCCATGTCGGCGCGCACGTCGCCGGACAGCTCGAAGGTGGGGCCCCATCCCACCCGTCGCGTGGGGCGGTCGATGTAGGCCAGGGTCACCGGCAGGCCGGTCTGCTGGGAGATCCGGTAGAAGCCGGACTTCCAGTGCTCGGCCTTGCTGCGGGTGCCCTCGGCGGCCAGCCCGAGCAGGAACGAGTCCTCGGTGCGGGCGTCGGCGACGAGGCGGCGGATCGTCCCGCCCGGGTCCTTGCGGTCCAGCGGCACCGCGCCGGTCGCGCGCAGCAGCGGGCCGAGCGGGCCGACGAACAGCTCCTTCTTGACCAGGAGCCGGATCACGATCTTGCTCTCCCAGGCCAGGAGCAGCGTCAGCACCCAGTCCCAGTTGGAGGTGTGCGGCGCCCCCACGAGCACGCCCCGGCGAGGCACCTCGCCGACGGCGCGCCAGCGCACGGCGCCGAGCAGGAGGCGGGACAGCGAGCGTCGGACGAGGAAGGGTCGGGCCACGCAGGGACTGTAGTGGGCGGCGTCCGCCGCCTGGACGCGTCCGTGTCCGTGTCCCCGTGACAGGACGGGGACCGCGTCGCAGCGCCGGACAGCACGCTACGACTGGTCGCCCATCTCGTGGAGGACACCCAGGATGCTCGGCAGGATCGTCGGGTGCGCCAACGTCAGGTCCGCAAGACCGCCGGGCGCGAACCAGCGAAGGTCGTCGTGCTCCTGGGGTGCGGCGTTGACGGGTTCGCCTTCCCACCGCATGACGAGGAAGGCGTGCATCTCCAGGTCGGGGTCACTCACGGCCATCGGGAGGGGTAGCGGGTCGAGCACGCGCACACCGAGCTCCTCGACGCACTCGCGCTCGACCGCCTGGTGGGGCGACTCACCCCGTTCGACATGACCGCCGACGAGGTCCCAGCAGTCGGGATACCTCCGACGCGACGGGTGGCGGTGCCCCAGGAGCACGAGTCCGTCGCGCACCAGGGCAGCAACGGCGATCCGGGTCCGGGTCACCGTGCCTCCAGCGCAGTCGTGTGCCTCAGCACGGCCTCCTGAGCGTCTACAGGCACACGACTCCCGGGACGGCGCTGCTCCACCTAGGCCGTCAGCGCCTCGCGGGCCAGCGGGGCCAGCAGCCGCAGCGCCTCGCCGCGGTGGGAGATGGCGTCCTTCTCCTCCGGCGACAGCTCGGCGGTCGTCCGGCCCGGGGCCGAGTCGGCCTCGAACAGCACGTCGTAGCCGAAGCCGCCGCTGCCGACGACCTCACGGCGTACGGACCCGGGCATCACGCCCTCGGTGATCAGCTCGCGCCCCCCGGGCAGGCACAGGGCGACCGCGCAGGCGAAGTGGCCGCGCCGCCGGGCGTCGGGCACGTCGGCGAGCTGGTCGAGCAGCAGCGCGTTGTTGCGCTCGTCGCTCTTCGGCGGCCCCGCCCAGCGGGCCGAGAGCACCCCGGGCATCCCGTTCAGGGCGTCCACGCACAGGCCGCTGTCGTCGGCGATGGTCGGCAGGCCGGTGGCCGCGAACCCGGCCCGGGCCTTGACCAGCGCGTTGCCGGCGAAGGTGGGGGCGTCCTCGACCGGCTCGTCGTAGGCGTCCACCGCGTCGAGCCCCACGACCTCGAGGTCGGGCACGACGTCGCCGAGGATGCGCTGCATCTCGGCGATCTTCTTGGCGTTGCGCGAGGCCAGGTGGACCTTCGTCGTCACGCCCGCGACTCCTTCTGGAGGCGGGTGAGGTCGGCGCAGCCCTTCTCGGCCAGGCCGAGCAGCGCGTCCAGCTCGGCGCGGTCGAAGGGGGCGCCCTCGGCGGTGCCCTGGACCTCGACGAACGAACCGGTGCCGGTCATCACGACGTTCATGTCGGTCTCGGCGCGCACGTCCTCCTCGTAGGGCAGGTCCAGGCGCGCGACGCCGTCGATGATCCCGACGCTGATCGCGGCCACGGACCCGGTCAGCGGCTCGCCCTTGAGCGAGCCGGCCGCGCGCAGGTGGTCGACGGCGTCGGCCAGGGCGACCCAGGCGCCGGTGATGGCGGCGGTCCGGGTGCCCCCGTCGGCCTGCAGCACGTCGCAGTCGAGCTGGATGGTGTTCTCACCCAGCGCCTTGTAGTCGACGACCGCGCGCAGCGACCGGCCGACCAGGCGGCTGATCTCGTGCGTGCGTCCGCCGATCCGGCCCCTGACCGACTCGCGGTCCGACCGGGTGTGGGTCGCGGCCGGCAGCATGGCGTACTCGGCGGTCACCCAGCCGAGGCCGGAGCCCTTGCGCCAGCGCGGCACGCCCTCGGAGGCCGAGGCGGCGCAGAGCACCTTCGTCTGACCGAACTCGACCAGCACGGAGCCGGCGGCGTGGTCCAGCCAGTTCCGGGTGATCTTGACCTGGCGGAGCTCGTCGTCGGCCCGACCGTCTGCACGCTTCGTCGTCATGCGTGCACGCTACTGGTCGCTGCGGTCGGGCCGACGGCGGCTACTTCGGCTCCGCGCGCAGCAGGCGGAGCAGGCCGATCACGAACGGGATGACCAGCCAGATCGTGCCGGAGACGAGCAGCTGCGCGACCAGCTCACCGCTGGGCGCCCCCTCCTCCTGGAACAGCACGCCCTGCGCGGTGTTGAACTCGATCCACGGCGCGAGGTCGGCGAACCACTCCTGGAACGCCGAGAGGATGCCGACCGCGATCGGCAGCACCAGCGTGTAGATGAAGTAGGTGACGATCGCCGCGGCGCTGTTCATCAGGAGCATCCCGATCGCGAAGCCGGTGAGGATCCCGACCAGGTTCGCGACCAGGAACCCCTTGACGAGGATGTCGGCGGTGAGCGACCAGTCGCCGCCACCGAGCAGCGTGCCGACCACCGCGACGAGGGCCGCGACGGCGATCAGGGCGGCGCCCAGGATGAGCCCGGCGACGAACTTGGCCCCGACCACGCGGCCGCGGTGCGGCTCCAGGGTGAAGGTGGTCAGGCCCGTGCGCTGGCTCCACTCGCTGGTGACCATCAGGATCAGCAGCACCGGCAGGAAGTAGCCCAGGACCGCCCCGGAGACGCCGATGACGTCGCCGTAGTCGGTGGCCCCCTCGGGCGCCGCGAAGGCGTAGATCACCACCACGACGAGGCAGAGCGCCACGATCGAGGCGGTGAACCAGCGCCCGGCGCGGGTGTCGAGGGCCTTGCGGAGCTCGACCGAGACCAGGCGGGTGAACGGGACGGCGGGGGTGCCGCTGACGTCGAGGACGCCGGCGGGGGTCGGTGCGGTCGTGCCGGTCGGGCCGGTCGTGTCGGTGCTCATGCGGTGGCTCCCTGGTGGGTCGCGGCGACGGGGTGGCCCTCGCGCTGGGTGTCCTCGGTCAGCTCCAGGAACAGGTCCTCCAGGCCCCCGGAGCCCGAACGGAGGTCGGTGAGGACCACGCCGGCCTGCAGCGCGGCCCGGCCGACCTCGGCGGGGGCGCACGGCACGCGCAGGCCCTCCCCCGCCGGGGTCGGCTCGTAGCCGGCCCGGGCGAGCGCGGCGCCGAGCGCGGCGTCGTCCTCGGAGGAGACCAGCGTGGCGCTGGCCCGTCCGGCGAGCAGCGACTTCTTGTCGCCCTGCGCGACGATCCGGCCGCGCCCGATCAGGATCATCTCGTCGGCGATCATCTCGACCTCGTGCAGCAGGTGGCTGGAGAGCAGCACCGTGCCGCCGCGGTCGGCGTAGCCCCCGAGCAGGCCCCGCATCCACCGGATGCCGGCGGGGTCCAGGCCGTTGGCCGGCTCGTCGAGGATCAGCACCGACGGGTCACCGAGCAGCGCGTGGGCGATGCCGAGGCGCTGGCGCATCCCGAGCGAGTAGTTGCGTACCCGGCGCTTGGACTCCGTGCCGCTCAGCGAGACCAGCTCGAGCATCTCGTCGACCCGGGAGTCGGGCAGGCCCATCGTGCGGGCCCCGATGGTGAGGACCTCGCGGCCGGTACGCCCGGCGTGCTGGGCAGAGGCGTCGAGCAGGACGCCGACGTGGCGCCCGGGGTTGGGGATGTCGGCGTACGGCAGGCCGCCGACGCGCACGCTGCCGGAGGTGGCCGGGGTGAGCCCGACCATGATCCGCATCGTGGTGGTCTTGCCCGCTCCGTTCGGCCCGAGGAAACCGGTGACCCGGCCCGGGCGTGCGGTGAAGCTGACGTCGTCGACGGCGGCGAAGCCGCCGTACTTCTTGGTGAGGTGCTCGACCGTGATCATGCCCCCAGCCTGGCCCCGGACGGCCCGCCGCGCATCGGCCCCGCGTCCCGACACACCCCCTACCTAAGAAGGGGTGCGCGCGCGACCGGGGCCGCAGGCGCCCGCGGCCCGGAGTCCCTAGCCTGGGTACGTGGCCCCGGACCGACCCGAGCAGCAGCACCAGCCCCCGCTGACCGCGTGGGGCCAGGTGTGGCGGCTCGTGGTGTGCGTCCTGATCGGCGCGCTGGCCTGGACGCCGTACGCCGAGGCGCAGTGGGACCAGAGCCGCACCCTGTTCTGGATCGACGGGGCCGTCGGCGTGCTCGCCCTCGTGGCCGTGCTCTGGCGGCGACGGTGGCCGTTGCCCGTCGCGCTGGCGCTCAACGCCGCCACCGTCGTCTCGGGCGCCGCCGCCGGGCCGGCCACCCTGGCCCTCGTCTCGCTGGCCACCCGACGCCGGGCCCTGCCGATCACCGCGGTCGCGCTCGTCGCCTTCGCCGGCGGGATGGTCTACATCCAGACCACGCCGAGCACGGACGTGCGCCAGCCGTGGCTGGACGCGACCGTGACCGTGATCGCCCTGGTCGCCACCGTCGCCCTCGGCCTCTACCTCGGCTCGCGCCGGGAGCTGCTCTGGACGCTGCGGCAGCGCGCCGAGCGGGCCGAGGCCGAGCAGGAGCTCCGCGCGACCCGCGCCCGGGAGAACGAGCGGGCCCGGATCGCCCGGGAGATGCACGACGTGCTGGCCCACCGGATCTCCCAGATCTCGATGCACGCCGGGGCGCTGGCCTACCGCTCCGACCTCGGCCCCGACCAGCTGCGCGGGCAGGCGGAGGTCATCCAGACCGCCGCCAACGAGGCGCTGGCCGACCTGCGCGGCGTGCTCGGCGTGCTGCGCGACCCCGGGACCGGGGTCGCGCTCGAGCGTCCCCAGCCGACCTGGGACGACCTCCCCGGTCTGGTCGCCGAGGCCCGGGCGGCCGGCCAGCACGTGCAGGTCGTCGACCGCGTCGACGCCGGGCACCCGGTGCCCGACCCGGTCGCCCGCACCGTCTACCGGATCGTCCAGGAGGGGCTGACCAACGCAGGGCGGCACGCCCCCGGCGCGCTGCTGACCGTCGACCTCGACGGGTGCCCCGAGAACGGGATGACGGTGCGGCTGAGCAACCCGCGCGGCTTCGGCCACCGAGACACCAGCGGGGCCGGCCTCGGACTGGTCGGGCTGAGCGAGCGGGCCGTGCTGCGCGGCGGCTGGCTGGAGTCCGGCACCTCGGGCCGTGACTTCGAGCTGCACGCGTGGCTCCCCTGGGCGTCGGCGTGAGCAGCGCGGGAGACGTCGCCGGGCCGACCCGGGTGCTCGTGGTCGACGACGACGCGCTGGTGCGCTCGGCGCTGGTGCTGATGCTCGGCGGCGAGGCCGACCTCGAGGTGGTCGGCGAGGCCGCCGACGGCCGGGAGGCCCTGGCCCGGGCGGCCGAGACCCGGGCGCACGTCGTGCTGATGGACATCCGGATGCCGGTGATGGGCGGGCTGGAGGCCACCCGCGCGCTGTGCGCCACGCCGGGCGCCCCGCGGGTGATCGTGCTGACCACCTTCGACGCCGACGACTACGTCGTCGAGGCGGTCGGCGCCGGCGCCGACGGCTTCCTGCTCAAGGACACCCCGCCCGCCGCGATCGTCGCGGCCGTCCGCGCGGTCGCCGCGGGCGAGCCGATGCTGTCGCCCTCGGCCACCCGCGCGCTGGTCGCCGCCGCCCGCCGCCGCCCGGCCGACGACCGCGGCCAGGAGGCCCGGGCGCGCCTGACCCGGCTGACCGGCCGTGAGGCCGAGGTCGCCGACGCGGTGGCCCGCGGGCTGAGCAACTCCGAGGTCGCCGCCGAGCTCTTCCTGTCGGTGGCCACCGTCAAGGCCCACGTCTCGCGGCTCTTCGACAAGCTCGGCGTGGTCAACCGGGTCCAGATCGCGATCTGCGTGCACGACGCCCGGGCCGGCTGAGCGGCGAGGCGGCTGAGCCGGCTCAGCCCAGCAGGTAGGTCGCGCCGGGGTGGGCCAGCTCGACCGAGCCGTGGTGGACCGCGCGCGCCTCGGCCAGGATCTCCTCGCGGTCGAACCACGGCGGGACGTGCGTCAGCACCAGGCGGTCCAGCCCCACCCGGGCGGCCACGTCGCCGCAGTCGGCGCCGGTCAGGTGGACGCCGGGCGGGTTGTCGTCGCCGGTGCGGAAGGACGCCTCGGCCAGGAGCAGGTCCACGTCGGCGGCCACCGCGTCCAGTCCGGCGCACGGGGCGGTGTCGCCGGAGTAGCCCAGGACGTGCCCGTCGGCGGTGACCCGCAGGCCGTACGCCTCGACGGGGTGCTCGACGCGGATCGGCTCGACCAGGAACGGGCCGAGGGTGAACGCGCCGTCGTAGGGCCGGAAGTCGAACTCCTCGGTCATCCCGGGGTCCTCGGGCAGGTCGTAGGCCCGCGCCATCCGCCCGGCGGTGTCGGAGGGTCCGTAGACCGGGATCCGCGGCTGCGGCCCGCGCGGGTGGTACTTGCGCATGACGTAGTAGCCGCAGAGGTCCAGGCAGTGGTCCGCGTGGAGGTGCGAGACCAGGACGGCGTCGATGGTGAGCGGGTCGACGTAGCGCGCCAGCGCGCCGAGGGCGCCGTTGCCGAGGTCCACCAGGACCCGCCAGGGCCTCGGTCCTGCGTCCGGTGCGGCGGGGTCGACCCCGTCCGCCTCCAGCAGGTAGCAGCTCGCCGGGCTGTCGGGCCCGGGGTAGGACCCCGAGCACCCGATCACCGTCAGCCTCATCCTGGTCTCCCCCCGACCGGTGTGGGTCCACCGGCGTACTGCGCCGCCGAGACCATCTCGGGACCCAGGAAGCGCCGCCCGATCGTCTCGAACTGCTCGGGCGAGCCGGTGGTCCAGAAACGGTACGCGGGGTCACCCCCCGCACGCATCAGCCCCGTGTCGGCCAGCACCCGGTAGACGTCCTTGGCGCACTCCTCCGCGCTCGAGACCAGGGTGACCTCCTCACCCATGACGTAGGAGATCACCGCCGTCAGCAGCGGGTAGTGCGTGCAGCCCAGGACCAGGGTGTCCACGCCGGCGGCCGTCAGCGGGTCGAGGTACTCGTGGGCCGCGGCCAGCAGCTCCTCGCCGCCGGTCACCCCGGACTCGACGAAGTCGACGAACGACGGGCACGCGCGGGTGCGCAGGTCGACCTGCGGGGCGGCCGCGAACGCGTCGTCGTAGGCCATCGAGGCGGCGGTGGCCTCGGTGCAGATCACGCCGATCCGCCCGCTGCGGCTGGCCGCGACCGCGCGGCGGGTCGCGGGGTAGATCACCTCGACGACGGGCACGTCGTAGCGCTCGCGGGCGTCGCGGAGCATCGCGGCGCTGGCGGAGTTGCAGGCGATGACCAGCGCCTTGACGCCCTGGCCGACGAGGTGGTCCAGGCACTCCAGGGCGTACTCGCGCACCTCGGCGATCGGCTTGGGCCCGTACGGCTGGCGCGCGGTGTCGCCGAGGTAGACCAGCGACTCGTGCGGCAGCTGGTCGATCACCGACCGGGCCACGGTCAGCCCACCGAAGCCCGAGTCGAAGATGCCGATCGGGGCCTCGCGCAGCACGGCGAGGTCGGCCTCGGACGGTCGCGGGCGGGGGGGCACGGAACGCAACGTTAGGTCCTCGGCCCCGCCGCCCGCACGTCCCCGGCCCCCGGGGCGACGGACATCACGCCGCCGGACGCCGCGGACAGGGCCGGGACCGGCCGGGACCGGCCGGGACCGGCCGGGACCGGGACCTACCCTGGCGCCCATGAGGTCGTCTGAGTCACCGGTCCGCCGTGCCCTGCTCCCGCTCGCCGTCGCCGTCGCCGCGCTCGCGGCGTGCACCTCAGCACCGCCACCCCCGGCGGGAGCCGCGTCGTCGGCGCCGACGGCGTCCGCCGCCTCTGCACCGTCCGCCGCTGCTCCCACGGGTCCCGCGGCGCGGCAGCAGGTCGAACGGGTGCTGGCGATCTCGATCGACGGCCTGAACCCCGACGCGCTGAAGCGGCTGGGGCGCGACGGCGCCCCCGCGATCTGGCGGCTCATCGACCACGGCGTGCACACCTTCGACGCTCGCGCGTCGGTCGAGCTGACCGACACCCTGCCCAACCACACGAGCATGGTCACCGGACGCGCGATCGAGCGCGACCGCAACGGGCACGGCGTGACCTGGAACGACGAGCGTCGGGACCCCGCGACGGTCCAGGAGGCCGCCGGCGAGGACGTCGGCTCGGTGTTCGCCGAGGTCGGTGACGCAGGCCGTTCGTCGGCGCTCTTCACCACCAAGGAGAAGCTGCGGCTGTTCGGCCGCTCCTGGTCCGCCGCGCTGGACAAGGTGGCCGTGCAGTACCGCGACGAGACCCTGGCGGACGCGGCCCGCAAGGACCTGGTCCGGCACCACCGCGCGTTCACGTTCGTCCACCTCGGCGGGGCCGACGCGGCGGGCCACGCGAACGGGTTCATGTCGCCGGAGTACATCGACACGGTCGGCCGGCTCGACGGGCTGGTGGGCCGGCTCGAGCACGCCGTGCGCCACCGGCCGCAGCTCGAGGGCACCGCGATCGTCCTGACGGCCGACCACGGCGGCCGTGGGGAGAGCCACCGCGAGCCGGAGAAGCGGGCCAACTACCGCGTGCCGTTCGTCGTGTGGGGGCCGCAGGTCGGCACCGGCGACCTCTACGACCTCCAGGGCAGGGCGTACGCCGACCCGGGACGCGAGCAGGTCGGCTACGGCGCCCGCCGGCAGCCGGTGCGCAACGGCGACGTCGCGAACCTCAGCCTAGACCTGCTCGGTCTGGGTGCGGTGCCCGACAGCCGGTTCGACGACAAGCAGGACCTGCGGGTGCGCTGAGGCGCGCCTGCGGGCCTCAGGCCCAGAGCTGGCCCTCGAGCCGCTCCTCGGCCTCCTCGATGGTGCCCTCGTAGGCCCCGGTCGAGAGGTACTTCCAGCCGCCGTCGCAGACGATGAAGGCGATGTCGGCGCTCTCGCCGGCCTTGACCGCCTTGGCGGCCTGGGCCAGGGCGGCGTGCAGGATCGCGCCGGTCGAGATGCCGGCGAAGATGCCCTCGAGCTCCAGCAGCTCGCGGACGCGGCGGACCGCGTCGCGCGGGCCCACCGAGAACCGTCCGTCGATCATGTCGGGGTCGTAGAGCTCGGGCACGAAGCCCTCGTCGAGGTTGCGCAGGCCGTACACGAGCTCGCCGTAGCGCGGCTCGGCGGCCACGATGCGTACCTCGGGCTTGGCCCGGCGGAAGAAGCGGCCGGTGCCCATCAGGGTGCCGGTGGTGCCCAGGCCCGCCACGAAGTGCGTGATGGAGGGCAGGTCGCGCAGCAGCTCGGGGCCGGTGCCGTCCTCGTGCGCCAGGGCGTTCGCGGGGTTGCCGTACTGGTAGAGCATCACCCAGTCCGGGTGCTCCTGGGCGACCTGCTTGGCCACGCGGACGGCCTCGTTGGACCCGCCGGCGGCCGGCGAGGAGATGATCTCGGCGCCCCACATCCGCAGCAGCTGGCGGCGCTCCCCGGAGGTGTTCTCCGGCATCACGCACACGATCCGGTAGCCCTTGAGCTTGGCCGCCATGGCCAGCGAGATGCCGGTGTTGCCCGACGTCGGCTCGAGGATGGTGCAGCCCGGCCGCAGGGTCCCGTCCTTCTCGGCCTCCTCGATCATCCGCAGCGCCGGCCGGTCCTTGATCGAGCCGGTCGGGTTGCGGTCCTCGAGCTTGGCCCACAGCCGCACGTCGGCCGACGGCGAGAGTCGCGGGAGCCCCACCAGCGGCGTGTCGCCGACGGAGGCCAGGAGGCTGTCGTAGCGCATGGGAGCGGGTCCGGTCCGGGGGTCGGGGGTCAGCCGCCGGCGACGGCCGGCAGCACGACGACCTGGTCGCCGTCGGAGAGCTCGGCGCCGAGGCCGCCGATGAAGCGGACGTCCTCGTCGTTGACGTAGACGTTGACGAAGCGGCGCAGCTCGTCGGAGCCGTTCTTGTCCTCGACGAGGCGGTCCTTCAGCCCCGGGTGGTGGGCCTCCAGGTCCTCGATCAGCGCGGTCAAGCTGGCGCCCTCGGCCTGGACGGCCTTCTCGCCGCCGGTGTAGGTGCGCAGGATGGTCGGGATTCGGACCTCGATGGCCATGCTTCGGATCTCCTCGTGCGGATCGGGATCAGGGGGTGCGGGGTGGGAGCGCGTCGACGACGGCGACCTCTTCCTCGGTCACCGTGCCGTCCACGATCCTGTACGACCTGAACTCCACAGCGCCGTCGTTATTCCCGTGCTCACGGGTGCTGACCAGCACGTAGTGGGCGTTCGGCTCCTGCGCGAGACCGATGTCGGTGCGGCTCGGGTAGGCCTCGGTGGCCGTGTGGGAGTGGTAGACCACCACCGGCTCCTCGTCCCGGTCGTCCATCTCGCGGTAGAGCTTGAACAGGTCGGTGGAGTCGAACTCGTAGAACGTCGGGCTGCCCGCGGCGTTGACCATCTCGACCAGCCGCTCGGGCCGGTCGCTGCCCTCGGGCCCGGCGACCACGCCGCACGCCTCGTCGGGGTGGTCGCGCTTGGCGTGCGCGACGATGCCGTCGTACGTCGTCTGGTCGATGGTCAGCACCCCGGAAGCCTAGCGAGGCCCGACCACCCCTGCCCCCGCCGGCTCAGGCGCGGAACCGGGCGGCCACCTCCTCGGAGAGCCCGACCTCGATCCGCTGGCGCATCCGCTCGCTCAGCGGCGGAGCGCCGGCCAGGGTGAACCAGCCGACGTCGACCGACTCGTCGTCGGCGACGTGCGCCTCCCCGCCGAGCCAGGTGCAGGCGAAGGTGTGGTCGAGGAAGACGTTGCGGTCGCCGTTGGGGTAGGCCACCTGCTCCCCCGCGGTGACCTGGGCCAGCCGGTCGACGCGGATGTCGACGCCGGTCTCCTCGAGCGCCTCGCGCCGCGCCGCGACCCCGGGGTCCTCGCCGGGGTCGACGATGCCGGTGACCGGGGTCCAGGCGCGGTTGTCCGAGCGCTGCACCAGCAGCACCTCGGTGGCGCCGTTCGCGCCCTCACGCCTGATCACGGCGGTGACGCCGGGGAGCCAGAGCTCGGCGTGGCCGACCTTCTCGCGCAGGGCCAGGATGAAGTCGGGGGTCGGCACGGGCCCAGGCTAGGAGACGAACCGGGTGGCGACCTCGTCCGACAGGGCCGCCTCGACCCTCTCCCGGAAGCGCGGTGCCATCGGGGGCAGGTCGTCGACGGGGAACCACACGACCTCGACCGACTCGTCGTCGGCGACGTGCGCCTCGCCGGACACCCAGGTGCAGGCGAAGGTGTGGTCGAGCACGACGACGCGGTCGCCGTTGGGGAACGTGTGCGGCGCCGCGGCACCGACCGACGCGAGGCGGTCCACGCTGATCACCACGCCGGCCTCCTCCTCGGTCTCGCGACGCGCGGCGGCCGCGGGGTCCTCCCCCGGCTCCACGATGCCGCCGGTCGCGGTCCACTCGCCGGTGTCCGCCCGACGCACCAGGAGCACCTCGGGGCCGCCAGCGCCCTCACGGCGGACCACCGCCGTCGCGCCCGGCAGCCACAGCTCGGCGTTCCCGACGTCCTCGCGCAGGGCCAGGATGAAGGCGGGGGTCGGCACGGGGAGACGCTAACCCGGTCGGTGGGTGGTCGACGTTCAGCCATGAGTGCGATCGACGTATCGACCAAGGTGAGCAGGAGTGCTCATGCTCCCGGGGCTCGTGACGCGCACCGTAGGGCCATGACCTCGACCACCTGGCCGACCGCCCTGTCCCGGGTCCTCGCTCTCGGCGTGACCAGCGTGCTGGCCACCGCGGGCTCCTGGACCGTGTCCCTCCTGACGGGCCTGCCGTGCGGCCTGTCCGGCGCTGACTGCTCCGGTACGCAGGCAGTCCTGGTCGCGGGATGGGTGGTGCAGGCCGTCCTGCTGCTGGTCGCGGTCGTGCTGTTCCTGCCGCCGGTGGAACGCCGGCTCCGTGGCGCCCGGATGGTCGCGACGGCGCTCGCGGTGCCGGCCACGGCGATCCTGGTGCTGGTCACGACGTTCCTGGTGGCCGACCAGGCCGACGACACCTTCTCCCGCCCGCACGACAGGGGCCGGTACGACAGAGACCAGCACGACAGAGGCCAGCACGACAGAGGCCAGCACGACAGAGGCCAGCACGACAGAGGCCAGCACGACAGAGGCCAGCACGACAGAGGCCAGCACGACAGGGGCCAGCACGACAGGGGCCGCGCGCCCACGACTCGCGATCTGGTGCCGTCAGGTGGCACCAGATCGCGACCCGATGCCTCTCAGACCCAGATCGGCGAGGACCACGCGGCCTCGCCGTCGACCTGGACGACGCGGGCGTAGTAGAAGTGCTCCGCGCCGTCGTCGGGGGCGTCGTCGTCCCAGACCAGGTCGGTCGCCGTCGAGCCGAGGCTGGTGAGGCCGCCGTACGCGTGCTGCAGCCGGGCGTGGCCGAGCGGGGCGAGCAGGGCGTGGTCGCGGCCGGCAGCCAGGGTGTCGGCGAGGTCGCCGAGCCGGACGGTGCCGGCCTCGGCGTCGCCGAAGCAGACCCGCACCTCGGCGTCGTCGGGGCCGAGGAGGGTGACCTCGACGCCGCCGCGCTGGGCGCCGTACGGCTCGCCGAAGCTGTGCGTGGTGGCCTCCCAGGCCAGGCCGCGGTCGTCGACCGCGGTCACCTCGGGGCTCCAGAAGTCGGTGCGCAGGACCCGGCCGCCGAGGACCTGCAGGCTGCCGTCCCAGCGGGTCGTGGACTCGGCCTCGCCCCACTCCACGCGCAGCGGCACGCGCCGCCACCCGGTCGGCAGGTCGAGGGCGGCGTGCAGGTCGGGCACCAGCTCGTGGACGACCTCGCCGTCACGGAGCAGGTCGACGCGGGCGAGGTCGGCGTACCCCTCGGCGTGGACGGTGAGCCGGCGGCGGGTGCCGGTCGGCGCCTCCTGGCCCATGAAGACCTCGCCGTGCTCGCCGGCGCGGAGGTCGACCACCACGCCGCGGGTGGTGGCGGCGAAGGTGCGGCGCGACTGCAGCGCGTCGAACACGTCGCCGCGGTCGAGGGTCTCGGCGAACGCACCCACGTAGGACGCGCCGTGACCGTGGTCGGAGGAGGCGATCATGCCGACCTTGTGCCCGGCCTTCAGCCCGTCGACGACGAAGGTGCCCTGGCGGGTGCCGTCGGCGTACTGCCGGAACGCGCGGTCGCTCTCGTAGCTGCCGCGGCAGGCCTGGAAGACCTCGACGAGCCGGCCGTACCGCTCGTCGTGGAAGCCCCAGTCGTGGTGCACCATCGCGGCACCGGGGTGGTGCGGGATGGTCACGGCGGGGTACGCCGGGTGCTCGGCCAGGGCGTCCCAGAGCCCGCGCGGGGTGGTGGTGCCCTCGGCGAAGGCCGAGAAGATCGGGGCGCCGCGCTCGACGTCGCCGTAGATGACGTTCTGGTGGCCGGTGTCGGCGGAGGTCCACTCGAAGCCGTAGAGCGGGACGAAGCGGCCGGGGACGTGGAACAGGTCGGCGATCTTCTGCAGCGACCACCACTGGTGGTCCGAGGAGTTCTCGGCGTGGTCGGTGACGGCCCAGAAGTCGTACTCGCAGACGTCCCAGGCGTAGCGGTAGAAGTCCTCGAGGCTCGGCTCGTCGCCGGCCGTGCAGCGGCTGACCAGCGAGTGGCGGTGCAGGTCGCCCCAGTAGAGCGTCCAGCGGTGGTCGCCGACCTCGGCGACGTAGCGCTCCGGCACGGTGGCCCCTGGCCCCGCGGTGCGCGCCTCGGCCCAACGGCGCGCCTCGCGGCGGTCGTCGGACAGCAGGGTGCCGGCGAGCGGGGCGGTCGCGGCCAGGGCGGTCGCGGTCGGCACCGGTCCGACCGAGGGCACGTGGGCGACCGCGACGGTGCCCAGGCCGTGGATGCCGTGCCAGACCACCGATCCGTGGTGCTCGAGCAGCGTGGGGCACTCGCGACCGCCGAAGCCCTCGGTCCACTGCAGCGCGCGGGCCAGCCGGGCGTCGGTCTGCACCGCGACGCGGACGCCGCCGGCCTCCGCGGCCAGGCCGGCCTCCTCGAGGGTCCCGTCGCTGCCGCGGAGGGTGGTCGGCGGCTCCCAGCCGTCGGCCCCGAGGGCCTGGACGGCGACCTCCCAGTAGTAGGTCATCAGCGGCAGCCGGCGGTGCACCCGGTAGGCCACCACCAGCCCGCCGTCGTCGGTCGCGACCAGCTGCGGCATCGCCGACGGCACGACGTCGAGACGGGGTGCCAGCTCGCCGGGGGGCGTACGGACGCCGTCCTGCTCGACGGCGACCACGCGCAGCGAGGCGCTGACCTCGGGCAGCAGCTCGGGCGGCACGGCCTCACCGGCCTCGCCGGCACCGCTGCCACCACCGGCGTCGGGGTGCCCGGTCAGCGCCGAGGCCGGCTGGAGCCGGGTCGGCCCGCTGCCGCCGTGGCCGACGACGGTGATCACGTCGAAGGCACACCACAGCTGTCCGTCGGTCGTCGCCGCCAGGCTCGGGTGCAGCGCGTAGTCGCGGCCGGCGGTGACCTCGACCGGGTCGGCGAGCACGCCGTCGGCGTCCCGGCGGCGGACGACCACGCGGTAGGTGGCGTCGCGGTACTCCGACCACGCGTACGCCGCCGCGCCGCCGGGCAGCGCGGTCACGGTCGGGTCCCAGACGTTGGCCTCGACGCCCTCGGTGACCAGGGTGGCCGGGCCCCAGCCGCCGTCGGCGAAGCGCCGGGCGTGGACGCCGAAGCGGCCCTCGACCCGCCCCTGCCAGACCAGCTCGAGGGAGCCGTCCTCGTGCGCGGCGAGCTCGGCGTTGAAGGCCGGGGCGTCGCCGAGGCTGACCACCTCGGGAGCGGTCCAGCTGCCGTCGACGTGGGCGCTGGCCAGGACCAGCGCGCCGCCGCCGGGCTCGGTCGGGCCGATCGGGCGGGAGCCCCAGACCACCCAGGGCGTGCCGTCGGCGGTGACCGCCGCGCGGGGGCGCACGACGTCGGCGACGACGGGGGTCAGCGTGTCGGGCTCCTGGTCCTCCGGCTCCGCGGAGGCGCCGCCGAGGAGGGCGCGGACGACCTCGCCCTCCCCCGGGACCCACTCGATCCAGGCGGTGACGACGACGGTGCCGCCCGGACCGCCGCGGGCCAGGGCCGGCCGCGAGGCCTGGGTGGAGCCGGGGACCGGGACGGCGGTGACGCGGCCGTGCCCGTCGAGCGCCGGGACGTGCGCGAGGACACGGTCGGCGGCGGTGACCGTGTCGGCCACCCGGCCCTTGCCCTCGTCCACCCACATGTAGCGCAGCGGGTCGGGGTCGAGGAAGTCGAGCACGTCGGTCAGGTCGCGGCCCTGGTCGACGGCGGTGGCCAGCCGGTCGTTCAGGCCGAGGACGAGGTCGAGGTCGGCGCGCTGCTGGGGCGTGTAGTCACCGGTGTGGTGGTCGAGGCCGCCGCACATCGGGTGCCCGTGGCCGTGGCCGTGCCCCTGGTCGAGCCCGTGGTCGTGCCCGTGGTCGTGCTCTGCGTCCGGACCCGTTCCCAGCGTCTTGCCCTGGTGGTCGTGGTCGTGGTCGCGCACTGGTCCCCCTCTGTCGCCGGAGGCAGTCTGCCCCCACCCTCAGAGGCTAGGTCGATCGCAAGGCCGAGCACGACCGTTCCTCAGTCGCGTTGTCTGGTGCGCCCATAGTTTGTGGCTATGTCATGCGCCACGGCGCGGTCGTCGGCGTGCAGAGAGCGCGCGACCTCGAGGAAGTGCGCGGCGAGCTCCGGCAGCCCGTCGCGGCGCCAGACGAGGTGCACCGAGGTCCGGGGCGCGCCGGCCAGCGGGAGGATCTCGACGCCGGCGTCCGGCCCGCCGGGCGAGCCCGCGGTGAGCCCGGCCGCCAGGCCGACCGGCAGCAGCGCGGCCCCGGCCCCGGCCGCGACGAGGGGGACGACCGCGGCGAGGTGGGCGGTCTCGACCGCCGCCTCCTCGGGCAGCCCTGCCTCGGCGAGCAGCGCGTCGACGTACTCGCGCAGGGCGGTGCCGGCCGGTGTGGTGACCAGCCCGAGCGGCAGGAGGTCGGCGACGCCGAGCGGGGAGGGCAGGCCGGACCGGGCCCGCGGCACGACGGCCACCAGGTCCTGGTCGCCGAGCCACTGCGTGGCCAGCGGGCCGCCCGGCGGGGTGCCGCCGACCAGGCCGAGGTCGGCCTCTCCGGAGCGGACCGCCTCGAGCACGTCGCTGCGGTGGACCGGGTCGACCACCACGATCCGCGCGCCGGGGCGTACCTGCCGGAAGGCGCCGATGACGCGCACCAGCGGGTCCATCGCCCAGAGCGTGTTGGTGATGACGCGGACCCGGCCGTACCCGGTGTCGCTCGCGCCGCGGACCGCACCGGCGGCCAGGCTGAAGGAGCGCAGCGTGCGCCGGGCCGGGGCGACCAGCGCCTCGCCGGCGGGGGTCAGCCGGACGCCGCGACCGCCGCGCTCGAAGAGGTCCGCGCCGAGCTCGCGCTCGAGCAGGCGCACCGCGTGCGACAGCGAGGGCTGCGCGATGGTCAGCCGGGCGGCGGCGCGGGTGAAGCTGCCGGCCTCGGCGACGGCGAGGAAGTACTCGAGGTGGCGACGGTCCACGGCGGGCGGCTCAGCCGTCGGTGAGGGCCTGGACCAGGGTCTCCTGGAGGTAGCCGACCCACTCGAAGATGTCGTGCGCCTGGGCGCGCGGGTCGTCGTCGGGCATCGAGAACCAGACCTCCTCGTCGCCCTCCTCGACCCCGAGGCGGACGGCCAGGGCCAGGCGTACGTCGGTGAAGGAGCGCAGCCACGTCTGGGCGGCGGCCTCGTCGAGCTCGACGTCGATCATCAGCCCGTCCTCCTCGAGCTGCGGGGGCAGCCCGGCCTCCTCGAGGGTGTCGATGACCTGAGCCGCCGCGCGCGCCTTGCCGTCGCGCAGACCGCCCTCGGTGAACCGGCGGAACTCCGAGGCGGCCTCGTCGTCCTCGGCGTAGGCCGTCGGGAAGAGCCGGGCCAGCACGGGGTCCTCGGGGGCGTCGGTGGGCCCGGAGAAGTCCAGCATCGCCTCCAGCGGGTCGCGCCCCTCGTCGGGCACGGCGGCCTCGTTGCGCAGCAGCTCGACCAGCTGGCCGGCCAGCGAGCGCAGCAGGTCGGCCTCGAAGCCGGAGAAGGTCGCGATCACGCGCCGGCTGCGGCGGTGGCGGGTGAAGCCGGTCATGGGGCGGTCCTCGGGGTGGGGGGTCAGTCCTGTTGCGAGAGGGTCGCCCACAGGCCGTACTCGTGCATCGCCTGCACGTCGCGCTCCATCTCCTCGCGCGAGCCGTTGCTGACCACGGAGCGGCCGTCCTCGTGGACCTCCATCATCAGCTTCTCGGCCTTCTTCTTGCTGTAGCCGAAGTAGGTGCGGAAGACGTAGGTCACGTAGGACATGAGGTTCACCGGGTCGTTCCAGACGATGGTCACCCACGGCTTCGCGGGGACGACCAGCTCGTCCGGGACCCGGGTCGGCTCGACCTCGACGGGGCTCGGGGCTGACACCTCGTCATGGTGGCACACTCCCGGCCATGGCCCACGACGGCTCCGAGCCCGCCACCGACCTGCTCGTCTCCTGCACCGACGGCGTGCTGCGGCTGACGATGAACCGGCCCGCCGCGCTCAACGCGATGACGGACGCGATGAACGACGCGCTCGCCACCGAGCTCGAGGGCGCCGTGGCCCGCGAGGACGTACGGGTGGTGCTGCTGGGCGGCTCCGGCGGCGCGTTCTGCGCGGGCGCCGACATCGGCGGCACCGACGCCCACGAGCGGCTCGACCACCGGGCGCTGGACCGCGCCAACCGGCTGGTGCGGGCCGTGGTGGCCCTCGACAAGCCGGTCGTGGCCGCGGTCGGCGGGGTGGCCGCCGGCGTCGGCTGCTCGCTGGCCCTGGCCTGCGACCTCGTCGTGGCGGCGCGGTCGGCGCGGTTCCTGCTGGCCTTCGCGCGGATCGGGCTGATGCCCGACGGTGGGGCCAGCGCGACCGTCGCCGCCTCCGTGGGCCGGGCCCGGGCGATGCGGATGGCGCTGCTGGCCGAGCCGCTGTCCGGCGAGGAGGCCCACGCCGCCGGCCTGGTGAGCCACCTCGTCGACGACGAGGCGCTCGCGGAGACGGCCGAGGACGTCGTACGCCGACTCGCCGCCGGTCCCCCGCTGGCGCTGGCCGCGACCAAGCGCGCGGTCAACGCCGCCACCCTCGTCGAGCTCGACCCCGCCCTCGAGAGGGAGCGCAGCGGCCAGTCCCTGCTGCTGCGCACCGACGACGCGGCCGAGGGGATGCGCGCGTTCTCCGAGCGCCGGCGCCCGGAGTTCCGCGGGCACTGAGGCCCCGGTCGGTCGCGGCACGACAGCATTGGATCACTGCCACCACGTGACACCGATCCGCTGCTATTCGCACCACCCCCCAACGACTGCTTGACAGTCGGCGGGACCCACCACAGACTGACTCCCAACGACTTCTTGGGAGGTTTCCGTGACGGACGACGAGCAGCGGATCGCCGCGCTGCGGGCGACCGCCCACCCCGTACGCCTGCGGATGCTGAGCCTGCTGACCGGGAGCGCGATGAGCGCGGCCGAGGTGGCGCGCGAGCTGGGGATCACCCACGCCAACGCCTCCTACCACCTGCGCGTGCTGCGCGACGTCGGTGAGCTGGTCGAGGCCGGGGAGGAGCGGATCCGCGGCGGGGTGGCCAAGCGCTACCGCTACCCCCACGAGCGCGCCGAGCAGGAGTCGACGACGCCGCCCGACGGCGGCTCCCGGGCCACGCCCGACGAGCAGGCCGCGTACGTCCGCGCCGTCGCCGTCGAGCTCGAGCGTCGCGCGCGGCGCCACGCCGGACGGGGCTTCCACAGCGACCTCGAGGGCTGGGTCGACCCGGGGACGTACGAGCGGGCGCGCGACCTGCTGCTCGAGGCCAGCCGGCTGCTGCACGCCGCCAACCGCCCCCCGCGCACCCCCGGCACGGTCCACGTCGCCCAGACCACCTGGACCTTCGCCATGTCCGACGAGCCGACCCCGACGGACCCCTCGTGAGGACCGGCGCCTCACTGGCCCCGCTGGCGGCCCGCCCCTTCCGCTTCTACTACGCCTCGCGCGTGGTCAACATGGCCGGCACCTTCATGGCCTCGGTCGCGCTGGCGTTCGCGGTGCTGGGCATCACCGACGACCCGGCCGCGCTCGGGTACGTCCTGGCCGCCCACACCGTGCCCATGATCGTCTTCGTGCTCTGGGGCGGCGTGGTCGCGGACCGGTTCCGCCGCACGGCGGTGCTCCAGGTCTCGAACCTCACCTCGGCCCTCACCCAGGGCCTCGTCGCCGCTCTGGTGCTGACCGGCGTGGCCGAGATCTGGATGCTGGTGGTGCTCAGCCTGCTGCACGGCACGGCGAGCGCCTTCGGCTTCCCCGCGATGGCTGCGATCATGCCGAGCCTGGTGCCGCGCGAGCAGCTCCAGCAGGCCAACGCGCTGGTCTCGCTGGCCCGCTCCGCGCTGGTGGTCCTGGGCCCGAGCATCGGGGCGCTGCTCGTCGTCACCGCCGGCGCCGGCTGGGCGCTGGCGGTCGACGCCGCCGCCTGGCTCGTCGCCGCGGTCCTGCTCGGTTTCGTCCGGGTCCCCCCGCGCGTGGCCCGACCGTCCGACGAGGCCGCCCCCGGCACGTTCGCCGAGCTGCGGGAGGGCTGGTCGTTCGTGCGGTCGACGACGTGGCTGTGGGTCGTCGTCCTGGCCTTCGGTGCCCTCAACGCCCTCCATGCGGGGGCGTGGACGACGCTCGGACCGGCCCGGGCCCAGGACACCATCGGCGCCCAGGGCTGGGGCCTGGTGGTCTCCGCCGAGGGCGCCGGCCTGCTGCTGATGACGCTGGTCCTGCTCCGCACCCGGCTGGAGCGCCCGCTGCTGCTGGGCATGGTCGGGATGCTGCTGATGGCGCCACCCCTGGTCGCCCTGGGCGCGCGCCCCGAGCTGCTCCTGCTCGCCGGCCTGGCCCTGCTCGCCGGTGCCGGCATCGAGCTGTTCAGCATGGGCTGGAACCTGGCCATGCAGGAGCACGTGCCCGACGAGATGCTCTCGCGGGTCTACTCCTACGACGCCCTGGGCTCCTTCGTCGCGATCCCGGTCGGGCAGGTCGCCTTCGGCCCGCTCGCGGCCGCCTTCGGGTTCCGCGACGTGCTCCTGGCCGCCGGCGCCGTGCACGTGGTGGTCTGCGTGCTGGTGCTGCTCTCCCCCGCCGTACGGGGACTGCGCCGCGCCGACCGACCCACCGCCCCGGCCCCGGACGAGGCGCTCAGCACCACTTCGTGACGACCTGCTCGACCACCGACAGCGCCCGGTTGGTCGACACCCCGATCTGCCGCTCGACCGCCACGTTGGTCATCCGCGAGGTGCCGTACCCGCGCACCATCAGGTGGGCCACGCGGCCGCGGACGACCGCCAGCTCGTCCTCGGTGCTGCACGCCTCCAGCGCGGCGACGCCCTCGGGCGTCGGCTCGTCGCGCAGCAGCGAGGCGTAGGCCCGCCCGTCCCAGCCCTCCGGCATCGTCGCGGCCAGGGCGTGGCCGTCGACCACCGCCTGCCGCAGCTCCTCGGGCGTCAGCACCGCCACCGGCACCGCGAACCCTCGGTCGGCGAGGTACGCCGCCTCGAGCACGTCGCGCACCCGCTCCCGCGAGCGCAGCCGGGTCGTGAGCCGCACGTTGCCGGTGTTGATGTGGGTGGCCACGCCAGTGAACCCGGCCCCCTCGGTGGCCGCCACGATCGCGGCCTTGTCGAACTTCCGGGTCGCACCGAGGTTGATCGCCCGGAGGAAGGCCACGTAGTCCGCCACCGGACCATCCAAGTCGGTGACCCCGCTCACGTCCACTGGCACTACATAGCCTCCCTATGTAGATTCGTCACGTGAGCTCACCGACGACCGCCGACCTCGGCAGCGACCTGGTCATGTACGCCGCGCGCCTGGTCCGCCAGGTGCGCCGCGACCACGCGCTGCCCGGCGGGGTCCGCGTGCTGTCGTTCCTCGACGAGCACGGTCCGCTGACCGTCACCGCGCTGGCCGCCCTCGACGGCTGCGCCCAGCCCACGATGTCGGCCAGCGTCGGCCGGCTGCTGGAGGCCGGCCTGGTCGACAAGCGGCCGCACCCCGAGGACGCACGCAGCAGCGTCGTGGCGCTCACCACGCACGGGCGCGCCGAGCTGGGCGCCGTGCGCCGCACCAACGGCCAGGACGTCGCCGACCGCCTGGCCGCCCACCCCGGCCGCACCCCCGAGGAGCTGGCCACCGCCGTCGCCGTGCTGCGTGACCTGCTCACCCCGCCCACCGAGCCCGAGAGGACACCGTGACCACCACCACCGCCACCACCGACCCCAGGACTGGCTCCCCGGCCGGCCCGCGCTCCCTGCTCAACCAGCCCCGCGCGGTCTGGGCGGTCGCCTTCGCCTGCGTCATCGCCTTCATGGGCATCGGCCTGGTCGACCCCATCCTCAAGCCGATCGCCGACCAGCTGGACGCGTCCCCGAGCCAGGTCTCGCTGCTGTTCACCAGCTACATGGCCGTGATGGGCGTGGCGATGCTGGTCACCGGCGTGGTCTCCAGCCGGATCGGCGCCAAGCGCACGCTGCTGCTCGGCCTGGCCCTCATCATCGTCTTCGCCGGGCTGGCCGGCCTGTCCGGCTCCGTCGGCGAGATCGTCGGCTTCCGCGCCGGGTGGGGCCTGGGCAACGCGCTGTTCATCGCCACCGCGCTGTCGACCATCGTGGTCTCCGCGCGGGGCTCCACCGCACAGGCGATCATCCTGTTCGAGGCCGCCCTCGGCCTGGGCATCGCGGCCGGCCCGCTGCTCGGCGGCGCCCTCGGCTCGATCAGCTGGCGCGCCCCGTTCCTCGGCGTCTCCGTGCTGATGCTCGTCGCGCTCGTGGCCACCGCGGTCCTGCTGCCGGCCACGCCGAGCACCGGGACCCGTACGTCGCTCGCCGACCCGATCCGGGCGCTGCGCCACCCCGGGCTGCTGACCATCGCCCTGACCGCGCTGTTCTACAACATGGGCTTCTTCACGCTGCTGGCCTTCACCCCGTTCCCGCTGGACATGACCGCCCAGCAGGTGGGCCTGGTGTTCTTCGGCTGGGGCATCCTGCTGGCCGTCTCCTCGGTCTGGCTCGCCCCGCGCCTGCAGCGCCGCTTCGGCGCCGTGCCCACCGTGCTCGGCTCGCTGGCGCTGTTCGCGCTCGACTTCGTCGCGATGGCGGTCTGGACCGACTCCAAGACCGTCCTCGTGGTCGGCGTGGTCGTCGCCGGGGCCTTCCTGGGCGTCAACAACACGGTGATCACCGAGGCCGTGATGGGCGCCGCCCCGGTCGAGCGCCCCGTCGCCTCGGCCGCGTACTCGTTCGTGCGCTTCTCCGGCGGCGCCGTGGCCCCCTTCGCGGCTGGGAAGCTGGGCGAGGACCTCAGCGTCCACGCGCCGTTCTGGATGGGGGCCGGCGTCGTGGTCGTCGCGATGGTGGTGCTCGCCGTCGGCGCCAGGCACCTTCGCGGCGAACACCTCCCGGACGCGCTCAGCGAGGCCGAGGGCCAGGCCGTCGCCGTCGGCGACCTGGACTAGGGCCCCGCGTCCTAGAGGTTCCCGCGCAGCTCCTGCTCGCGCTCGATGGCCTGGAAGAGCGCCTTGAAGTTGCCCTTGCCGAAGCCGAGCGAGCCGTGCCGCTCGATCAGCTCGAAGAAGACCGTCGGGCGGTCGCCGACCGGCTTGGTGAAGATCTGGAGCAGGTAGCCGTCCTCGTCGCGGTCGACCAGGATCCCGCGCGAGCGCAGCTCCTCGATCGGCACCCGGACCTTCCCGATCCGGGCCCGCAGCTCCGGGTCGTCGTAGTAGGAGTCGGGCGTGTCGAGGAACTCGACGCCGGCGGCGCGCATCGCGTCGACGGTGCCCAGGATGTCGCCGGTGGCCAGGGCGAGGTGCTGGCACCCGGCGCCGTCGTAGAACTCCAGGTACTCGTCGATCTGCGACTTCTTGCGGGCCACGGCCGGCTCGTTGAGCGGGAACTTCACCCGGTGGTTGCCGCTGGCCACGACCTTGCTCATCAGGGCGGAGTAGTCGGTGGCGATGTCGTCGCCGATGAACTCGGCCATGTTGGTGAAGCCCATGACGCGGCGGTAGAACTCGACCCACTCGTCCATCCGGCCGAGCTCGACGTTGCCGACGCAGTGGTCGACGGCCTGGAAGAGCCGCTTCGGGGCGCCCGCGGGACGCACCAGCGTGCTGCTGCGGGCGACGTAGCCGGGCAGGTACGGGCCGTCGTAGCCGCTGCGGTCGACCAGCGTGTGCCGGGTCTCGCCGTAGGTCGCGATCGCCGCGGTGCGCACGGTGCCGTGCTCGTCGGTCTCGTCGTGCGGCTCGACCAGCACGGTCGCGCCGACCGAGCGGGCGTGCTCCACGCAGCGGTCCACGTCGGGCACCTCGAGGGCGAGGTCGACGACGCCGTCGCCGTGCCGGCGGTGGTGGTCCAGCAGCGGGCTGTCCGGGGTGACGCCGCCGGAGACCACGAACCGGGCGCTGCCCGAGCGCAGGACGTACGACTTCTCGCCGCGGTGACCGGTCTCGGGGCCGCGGTAGGCGACCAGCTCCATGCCCAGGGCCAGCTGGTAGTACGACGCCGCCTGCGTGGCGTTGCCGACCACGAACCCGATCGCGTCCATCGCGGTCACCGGGAACGGGTCGCGGCTGGCGTCGTACTCCACCAGCCCGACCAGGTCGTGCAGCTGGTCCAGGGTCAGGTCGGCCTTGAGCTCGTCGTGGGTCAGCGTCATGCGCCCAGGGTGGCCCGGCGGGGCAACCTGTGCCACCGTTGCCCGAAACACTGGACAGATTGACCACCGGAGGGCCGGATGCTCGACGACCTGGACCGCAACCTGATCGACCTGCTCGCCGCCGAGCCGCGGGTGGGGGTGCTGGAGGCCTCCCGTCGCCTCGGCGTCGCCCGCGGCACCGTGCAGGCCCGGCTGGACAAGCTGGAGTCCCGCGGCGTGGTCACCGGCTGGGGCCCGGACCTGTCCCCCGAGGCGCTCGGCTACGGGGTGACCGCGTTCCTGACCCTCGAGATCAGCCAGGCCGGCGGGCACGACGCGGTGGCGGCGCGGCTGGCCGAGATCCCCGAGGTGCTCGAGGTCTGCACGATCACCGGGGTCGGCGACCTGTGGTGCCGGGTGGTCGCCCGCGGCAACCCCGACCTGCAGCGGGTCATCGACCGCGTGGTCTCGCTGGAGGGCGTGGTCCGCTCGGCCACCGTGGTCGCGCTGGCCACGCTGGTCCCCCACCGGGTACGCCCGCTGGTGCGGGCCGCGACCTGACGCCCGGCCCCGGCCGCGTCAGGACATGATCAGGCAGCTCGACGTGGCGTGGGCGACCACACGACCGGCCTCGTCGGTCAGCGTGGCCTCGGCCAGGGCCGTCCGCCGCCCGCGGTGCAGGACCCGCCCGACCGCGCGGACCCGACCGGTGTCCTCGGTGACCGCGCGCAGGAACTTCACGGTGAGGTCGAGCGAGGTGTAACGCTCGCCGACCGCGAGCGTGGAGTGCACCGAGCAGGCCGCCGCGGTGTCGAGCAGGGTCGACAGCACGCCGCCGTGGACCGTCCCGAGCGGGTTGTAGTGACGACGCTCGGGCACGAGCGCGACCGAGATCGAGCCCTGCTCGCCCCCGAACTCGACCAGGCCGAGGGTGTCGGCGATCGGGGCGTGCGGCAGCCGGCCCTCGATCATCGCCTGCAGCTGCTCCATCCCGGTCATGGTGGCGAGGACGGGCGGCGGCGGTGCGGGCTCGGTCTGGTCCATGGCCCCAGCCTGCCGCACCACCGCGGTGCGGCAGCGGTCAGGACGTCCGGCGTGCCGCCCAGTCGCGCACCCGGTCGATCCGGGCCTGCAGCTGCTCGGCGTTGGCCACCGCGGCCGCGGGCCCGCCGCACTCCTTGCGCAGCGCGGCGTGGGTGATGCCGTGGGCCTGGCCGGTGCGGTGGTGCCAGGCGCCGACCAGCCCGTTGAGCTCACGCCGCAGCAGCGCCAGCTGCTCGTGGGTCGACACCGACCGGACCGTCTCCGCGGCGTCCGGGTCCGGCCGCGCGGCGCGCTGGGCGCTCTGGGTGCGGCGCCGCTCGCTCTGCCGGTGCTGGAGCAGCTCGCGCATCTGGCCGGGCTCGAGCAGGCCGGGGATGCCGAGGAAGTCCATCTCCTCCTCGGAGCCGACCTGCACCTCGCCCTCGTGTCCGAACGCGGCGCCCTCGTAGAGCGCGTGGTCGAAGCTGGCCTGCGACCCGAGCGCCTCGAACGGCAGCCCGTCGTCGGCGAGCGAGTCGGAGGCCTTCTCGGCGGCGTTCGCCTGGGCCAGCAGGTCGTCCTCGGCGGCGTGGAGGTCGTCCTCGTCGGTGACCCTGCGCCCCAGGACGTGGTCGCGCTCGACCTCCATCTGCGAGGCGAAGGACAGCAGCCCCGGCACCGAGGGCAGGAACACCGACGCGCTCTCCCCCCGGGTCCGGGCGCGGACGAAGCGGCCGACGGCCTGGGCGAAGAACAGCGGCGTGGCGGTGGTGGTGGCCCACACGCCGACCGCGAGCCGGGGCACGTCGACGCCCTCGGAGACCATCCGGACCGCGACCATCCACCGCGAGCCGTCGTCGGTGAAGGTGCTGATCTTCTTCGAGGACGCCTTCTCGTCGGAGAGCACCAGCGTCGGCGCCTCCCCCGAGATCGCCCGCAGGGTCTTGGCGTAGGCCCGCGCCGACTCCTGGTCGGTGGCGATCACCAGGCCACCGGCGTCCGGGACGTGGCGACGCACCTCCGACAGGCGCCGGTCGGCGGCCTCGAGCACCGACGGCACCCACGACCCGGCGGGGTCCAGCGCGGTGCGCAGCGCCTGGTTGGTCAGGTCCTTGGTCATCGGCTCGCCGAGCCGGGCCGCGATCTCGTCCCCGGCCCGGGTACGCCAGCTCATCTCGCCCGAGTAGGCCAGGAACAGCACCGGCCGCACCACGTGGTCGGCCAGCGCGTGGGCGTAGCCGTAGGTGTAGTCGGCCACCGAGCGCGGCACGCCGTCCTTGCCGGGGGCGTAGGTGACGAACGGGATCGGGTTCACGTCGGAGCGGAACGGGGTGCCGGTCAGGGCCAGGCGGCGCGCGGCCGGCTGGAAGGCCTCCTGCACGCCCTCGCCCCACGACAGCGCGTCGGCGGCGTGGTGCACCTCGTCGAGGATGACCAGCGTCTTGAAGCGCTCCGTACGGATGCGCAGCGCCAGCGGGTTCACCGCGACGCCGGCGTAGGTGACCGCCACCCCGAGGTAGTCGCTGGCGATCCGGCCCTTGCCCGCGGAGTACGCCGGGTCGATCGGGATGCCGGCCCGGGCCGCGGCCTCGGCCCACTGGTTCTTCAGGTGCTCGGTCGGGGCCACCACGATGATCCGGTCGACGATGCGCCGCCCGATCAGCTCCGAGGCCACCGACAGCGCGAACGTCGTCTTGCCCGCGCCCGGCGTGGCCACGGCCAGGAAGTCCTGGGGCTGGCGGTCGAGGTAGTCGCGCAGCGCGGCGGACTGCCAGGCCCGCAGCGAGGGTGCGGTCCCCCAGGCGGCCCGCTCGGGCCAGGCCGGGGTGAGGGCGTCCGCGACCGGGGCCGCGGGTGTCGAGAAGAGGTCGTCGTGGTCGGTGCGGGCAGGTTCGCCCCCGCTCACGCCTCGGGGCCCTGGTCGTCCTTCATGGAGTCCCAGATCTCCTGGCACTCGGGGCACGTGGGGAACTTCTGCGGGTCCCGGCTCGGCACCCAGACCTTGCCGCACAGCGCGACGACCGGGGTGCCCATGATCATCGCCTCGGTGAGCTTGTCCTTCTCCACGTAGTGCGAGAAGCGCTCGTGGTCACCCTCGTCCGTCGGGACCGTCCGGCGGTCCTCGCGGACGTCCTGGTCTGTCGAGAATCCGATGGTGGTCACGCGTCAGAGTCTAGATCAGGTCCGGGTCGGTTCCGGCCGGGGTCAGTTCAGGCCGGGGTCGGCCGGGCGGGTGGAGGCCCAGGCCAGCTCGTCGGGCTGGCGGCGCAGCACCTCGCGCCACAACCCGCCCGTGTCGGGGTGGAAGGCGTCGTGCGGCTCGCCGGGGACGACGTACCAGCTGCCCTCGGCGATCTCGTCCTCGAGCTGGCCCGCGCCCCATCCGGCGTACCCGGCGAAGACGCGCAGCGCGGCCAGGCCCTCGGCGACCAGCTCGACGGGGGTCTCGAGGTCGACGAGGCCCACGCCGCCCGCGACCTCGCGGAAGCCGACCCGGCCGGCGGGGTCGTCGGTGGGTCCGCCGACCAGCACCACGGCGAGGGCGCCGTCGGGGCCCACCGGGCCGCCGTGGAAGAGCACCTCGGGCTCGCTCGCGAGCGCGCCCCACTCGGGCAGCACCTCGGCGACCGGCACCGGGGAGGGCCGGTTGAGCACGACCCCCAGCGCACCCTCGTCGTTGACGTCGAGCAGGAGCACCACCGTGTCGGCGAAGTTCGGGTCGAGCAGCGCCGGGGCGGCCACCAGCAGCATCCCGGCGCCGGGCGGCACCGGCCCGGGGCGGGGCGCGACGGGGGGCTCGGTCATGCCGCCAGTGTGACGGCTCAGGCGGCGACGAGCGACCGGAGCCGCCCGAGGAGCCCGCGACGCGGACGGTACGCCGCCAGGGCGACCGCCGCACCGTCGTCCGCCGCACGGGCGGCCAGGGCGGTCAGCCCGGCCAGGCGGCGGGCTCGGGCGGCCTGCTCGACCGCCACGCCGGCGCGGGCGGCACGCGGGTCGCCGACCCCGGCACGTCCGGCGGCGACGGCCAGCAGCGCGTGCTCCGTGGCGGTGGCCCGGGCCATCGCCTCGGCCGTCCGGTCGTCGCGCGGGTGCTCGCGGTGGTGGTCGAGCAGGGCCCGCAGGCCGGGCATCTCGTCGGCGGCGCGGGCCCAGGCGCGCTCGGTGGCGCCGGCCAGGTCGCGCGGCGTGCGCTGCTGCTCGCGCTCGACGAGCCCGGTCAGGCGGGTGTGCCAGCGCAGGGTGAGGGCGCCCAGCAGGGAGAGCTCGTCGCCGAAGGTGGCGTCGACGCCGGGCAGGTCGGTCGGGACGGAGGTGTCGCGGCGCTCCTCGACCGCGGCGAGCGCGGCGCGGAGCACCTGGGCGCGGCGGTGCTGGACCTGCTGCTTCATGGCTGGCTCCTCGGGGGTCGTCTTTGCATACTGCGAGTACGTACTCACAGTATGCGGCGATTTCCCTGGGGACACCCCCGGAGAGCCGGGGCGGGACGTGATCCCTCCGACAACGGCCGTGATCCGCGCCACGTCGGCGTCCTAGACTGCACCGGTGCCTCGGTCCCCGGTCTCCAAGCTCGCGCCCAAGGTCCCGAAGCTGCCCGGCGTGCCGGGGGTCCCGGGCACCCGGCGCCAGCAGTACTCCGCCTCCACCAAGCTGAAGCTGGTCGACGTCGCCGAGGACCTGTTCTCCCTGCAGGGCTACGCCGCCACGTCGCTGGACCAGGTGGTGGCCGGGGCCGCGGTCACCAAGGGGGCGCTCTACCACCACTTCGGCGGCAAGGTCGCGCTCTTCGAGGCCGTCTTCGAGCGGGTCGCCGACGACGCCAGCGCGCGGGTGCGCGCGGCCGTGGCCTCCCGGGACGACCCGTGGGAGGCCGCCCAGGCGGGGCTGCGGGTCTTCCTCGACGTCGTGCAGGAGGAGCGCTACCGACGGGTGGTGATCCTGGAGGGCCCGGCGGTCCTCGGGCGGGAGCGCTACCGCGAGCAGGAGGAGCGCTCGACCCTCGCCACCGTGGTCAGCCTGGTCGCCGCCATGGTCGGCGCGGGGACGTGGCAGCTGGACGACGAGACCGTGCAGACCTTCGCCCGGATCTTCTTCGGCGCCGTGGTCTCCGCGGGCGAGGAGGTCGCCGGCGCGGTCGACAAGGAGGCCGCCGCCGCCCGGGTCGAGGGCGCCATCGGGTTCATCCTGGCCGGCTTCCGGATCCTCGCCGAGACCGACGTCCCCGTGCCCGAGGTGCTCACGCGACTGCGCCTGGTCGACCCGGGCTGAGGCTCAGCCGACCGTCAGGTCGCCGCCCTGCTGCGGCACCAGCTCGATCCAGGTGTGGCCCGCCGGCACCTCGAGGGTCTCCTCGGCCTTGCCGGTGCCGGTGGTCAGCTCGATCGGCGAGCCCAGGTCGGGCTTGGTCCAGGTGGCCTCGACCATCCGGCCGTCGTGGAAGAGCGTGGCCGCGCCGCTGCCGGTGAGGTCGGTCTCCGGCACGGGGTTGCCCGCGGGGTCGGTGTAGCCGGCGTCGCCGACCTGCACCCGCAGGACGAGCACGTTCTGCGCCGGGAACTCGTCGCCGTCGGCGGCGTAGGTGTTGTCGTTGACGTAGCCGTCGGGCGTGGCCCGCCAGTCCGTCGTGTGGCCGCCGGAGAAGACCGCCGAGAACGCAGCGGCCGGGCGGCCCTCGGGCAGGTCGTCGGCGCTGCCCCAGTCCAGGTAGTCGTCGGGCCGGGCAGCCTTGCCCTCGGCCTCCTGCGCGGTCACGGTGAGGTCGTCGAACAGGTTGTACGGCGCCACGCGGGCCGTGTCGCGCGACATCCCGGGCGCGCCCTCGTTGAAGAAGGTGATCCCGGCGTCGACGACCCGCGCGACGGTCTGCGAGGCGGCGCCGCTGGTCACGACGGCCGCTCCGACCGGCTGCACGATGCCGATGTCGGTGGCACGCATCGACCGCACCGGGCCGACCTTGTCCGGCAGCGACTCGTAGAAGAACGCCGCCAGGCGGGTGCTGCCGCCCTCGACGAGCTCCTCGACGACGAGGTCGGCCTGCGAGAGGCCGAGCTGGGGGGCGGCCGAGGAGGTGTTGTCCATCTTGACGACCAGGACCGGCCGGTCCTTCTCGGCCGTCCCGTCGCCACCGACGCGCTCCCCGGTGAGCGGCCAGGTCTGCAGCTGCTCCAGCGAGGTGCCCTCGGCGACCTGCGCCGGGGTTCCCTCCGCGGCGGGCTCGTCGCCCCCGCCGCACCCGGCGAGCAGCAGGCTCCCGGACACGACGGCGGTCATCAGGAGGGGGG
>NZ_LR733215.1:2908902-2970025 GCF_902506435.1 Nocardioides sp. AX2bis
CGGGGGGCTCCGATCGGGTGGGGCGGGTCAGCCACCCCAGTGTGACCCGGCACCGGCCGAGCGCGCGCAGGCGCGCCCGGGCCGGTGCCAGGTGGGGCCGGGACGGGGGCCCGGCAGGCCCGACGACCGGTCGGGGTCAGCTGACGAGCTTGGCGCCGCCGTCGACGTAGATCGTCTGGCCGGTGATGTAGGAGGACTCGTCGCTGCACAGGAAGGCGACGGCCGCGGCGATGTCCTCGGGGAACCCGACGCGCTTGACCGGGTTGCGGTCGGCCGCGGCGGCGCGGAAGTCCTCGACGCTCATGCCGACGCGCGTGGCCGTGGCGTCGGTCATCTCCGAGGCGATGAAGCCGGGGGCGACGGCGTTGGCGTTCACGCCGTAGCGGCCGAGCTCGATGCCGAGGGTGCGCACGAAGCCCTGGATGCCCATCTTGGCGGCCGAGTAGTTGGCCTGGCCCCGGTTGCCGAGCGCCGAGACGCTGGACAGGCAGACGACCTTGCCGTACTTCTGCTCCACGAAGTGCGCCTGGGCGGCCTTCGTCATCAGGAACGCGCCCTTGAGGTGCACGTTCATCACCAGGTCCCAGTCCAGCTCGGACATCTTGAACAGCAGGTTGTCGCGGGTGATGCCGGCGTTGTTGACCAGGATGTGCAGCCCGCCGAGCTCGGCGACCGTCCGGGCCACCGCGGCGTCGACGGCGGCGGCGTCGCTGACGTCGCACCCGATCCCGACCGCGCTGGCGCCCTCGACCAGCGGCAGCCGGCCGGCCGCCTCGACGGCGGCGGCCTCGTCGAGGTCGACGATCGCGACCGAGGCGCCCTCCTCGGCGAAGCGGACGGCGGTGCCGAACCCGATCCCGCGGGCGGCTCCGGTGACGACGGCGACGCGCCCGTCGAATCGACCCATGATGTTCTCCTCCTGGTGCTGGGGGGCCCAGCTGGTGCTCCAGCCGGTGACGGGCGAGGTGACTGATCGGTAACCTCGACCGCGTCCGACCCTAGTCCCCGGCCCCGACCGGGCCGGCGAGGGTCTCGCGGAGCCGGGCGGCGTACGTCGGGGCCTCGCCGTCCTCGTACCGGGTCCGGGGCCAGAAGAACCCCCGCAGCCCGTCGCCCTTCGTGCGGGGCACGACGTGCAGGTGCAGGTGGGGCACCGACTGGCTGACGGTGTTGTTCATCGCCACGAAGCTGCCCTGCGCCCCGAGCCCGTCGACGACCGCGGTCGCCAGCCGCTGGGCGGCCTCCAGGAACGGGTCCCGCAGCGCCGCCGGCAGGTCGGGCAGCGTCGCGACGTGCGTGCGGGGCACCAGCAGCACGTGGCCCTTGAACACCGGGCGCCGGTCGAGGAAGCCGACCAGGTGGGGCTCGTCGAGCACCACGTCGGCCGGGGACTCCCCCGCCACCACCGCGCAGAAGACGCAGCCAGGGGTCACTCGCAGGCCACCGGTCCGCAGTCCGGCGTCGGCAGCGGCCGCGCCATCCCGGCCGGGCGGGCGTCGAAGTGGTGGTTGTCGCTGGTGCCGTAGGTCCAGCCCAGGCCGTGGGCCGCCAGCGTCGAGACCACCGGGTGCCGCGAGGAGCGCCAGGCCACCCGCGGGTGGGTGCGCGACTGCCACCAGGTGTTGGGCACGAGCCCGGTCGCCGAGCGGTACGGGTTCTCCCACGGGTTGATGTCGACCGACCGTCCGTACGAGTGCGGCGAGCGGACGCCGGGGCGGTTGACCACGTCGCGGCAGTTGAACGCGGAGGTGTTGTCGGCCGCCATCGAGGCGTGGTCGTCGGCACCGCGCACGCGCGCGGACCAGCCGAACCGGTCGACGCGGTACATCGCGCGAATCGGCAGCTTCTTGGCGTACATCGCGCCCAGGGCGCCCGCGACCCGGCCGGCGACGTCGGCGTTGAGGACCATCTCGCCGCGGCGGCGGTAGCCGGTGAAGTCCCAGTAGTTGACCCGCAGCAGCCGCAGCGAGGCCCGGCCGACGGGGCAGCCGGCGTGCCAGCTGCGACCGGTCATCTGGCCCCACACGCCGTCGGGGATGCGGGTCACGACCGGGTTGGCGCCGTCGCCCACGGCGCGGGGCTGCGACGGCAGGTCGATCCGCGGCCGGGGAGCCCCGGCCGGCAGGCGGACCGGCTCGCCCGGCGGCAGGTTGTCGACGGCGAGGACCCCGCTGCGGTCGGCACGCACCCAGACCTGGCCCGCGCCGCGCGCCTTCCACCGGGTGTCGACGCGCGGGGCGATCTCCAGCGAGACGTTGCCGTTCTCGCCCGTCGTGAGACGGCGGGCCGTGCGCCACGTCCCGCCGGCGTCGCGGCGCATCAGCACCACGCGGCCGGGGACGCCCTCGCCCTGCCGGGTGCGCCACTGGACCTGCAGGGTGGCGCTGCGCTCGTCGACCACGGAGTCCGGACCGAGGACCCGGAGCACGCTGTGCCGCCTGCGCAGCGTCACCTCCGTGGGCCCGGAGGCGGCCGCGGCCCGGACGGCGTCGCCGGCGTACGACGCCCGGAAGGCGTTGGTGCGCGGGGTGCGGTCCAGCACCTCCTCCAGCACGGCCTCCCCGCCCGCACCGGTGGTCAGCGTGGCGACCTCGCGCCAGTCGTCGGCGGTGCGGCGCTCCACGACGACGGGGGCGTCGGCGACCGGGGCGCCGGCGTCGTCGAGGAGGGTCGCCCGCAGCGTCGTGGCGGTGCCGGCGTAGGCCCGGCTGCCGCTCAGCGTGAGCGTCGTCGGCACCGGGTCCGCTGCGGCGGCCGGTGCGGCGGCGGCGCCCAGGGGGCCGGCGAGGGCCGCGACCAGCGCGGCGACGAGCAGGGACGTGCGGCGGGGGCGGGTCGTCACCGCAGCAGTGTGCCGCGTGCGACCCGCCCCCGGGGGGAGATCAGCGTGCGGCGACCCAGTTGTCGCGGGCGAAGACCGCGGAGTCCGGGTGGTCGGCGAAGACCGCGTCCACGCCGGCGTCGAGGAAGTCGGCCACCTCGGCGAAGACGTCGCCCTTGGCGTCCGGGCCCTCACCGCTGCGGTACTCGGTGGCCATGAACTGGTTCTCGTCGCGGATCGTGTAGACCACCACGCGCAGGCCCTGGCGGTGCGCCTTGCGCGGCAGCGCGGTCGGCTCGGCGCTCGAGCCGTCCTCCTGCCGCGGGATGACCATGGTCTTCTCCGGGCCGATCCAGTCGGCGTACGCCGCGACGCCGCGCAGCCCGGCGCGGGTGGTGAGGTCGGCGTAGGTCACGCCGGTCTCCTTCACCTGCTGGTCCCAGGGCGCACCGGTGGGGCTCATCAGCTGCTCGAGCGGGAGCTCGGTACGCCGGTCGAGCTGGCGTAGGTTGCTGACCTCGAAGGACTGGATCAAGATCCTTGACCGCTTGCCGTCCAGCCCGGCCTGGCGCAGGTCGCGCAGCATCGGCTCCTCGGGCGACAGGTCGAGGGAGTCGAAGTAGGTCGGGTGCTTGGTCTCGGGCGCGACACCGATCGTGCGGCCGGTCTCGCGGGAGAGCTTCTTGGCCAGGGCGAGGACCTCGTCGAAGGTCGGCACCCGGAAGCGACCGTCGTAGCGGGTGTTGTCGGGACGCACCGCCGGCAGCCGCTCGGTGGCGCGCAGGGTGCGCAGCTCGGCGAGGGTGAAGTCCTCGGTGAACCAGCCGTCGTACTCCACCCCGTCGATGGACTTGACCGTGCGCCGGTCGGCGAACTCCGGGTGCTCCTCGACGTCGGTGGTCTCGTTGATGAAGCTCTCGTGCCGGGCCACCAGGACACCGTCCTTGGTGGGCACGAGGTCGGGCTCGATGTAGTCGGCGCCGAGCTGCACGGCCAGGCGGTAAGCCGCCAGCGTGTGCTCGGGGCGGTAGCCCGAGGCGCCGCGGTGGCCGACGACCAGCGGCCGGGAGAGCTGCTCGATCCCGCGGCCGGGGCCCTCGGAGGGCGCCTGGCTGGCGGCGGGCGCCGCCGCCTGGGCCGGCGGGGCCAGCAGCGTGGCTGCCAGGGACAGCGGGACGAGCGGGAGCAGGAGCGCGCCGAGCGCACGGGTCCGAGAGGTCATGGTCCGATGAAACCTCGTCGAGGTGGACACGTGATGAACGACACGCACCCGGCGTACCCTCCGCACATGACCGAGAGCAGCGCGACCTCCGCCACCCTGCACGTGGTGGCCACCATCCCGATCCGCGCCGACGGCGTGGAGCTGGCCCGCACGGCCCTGGCCGAGCTGGCCACCGCGACGCAGGCCGAGGAGGGCTGCCTGTCCTATGCCGCGTACGAGTCCGGCGCGGCGCCGGGCCTGTTCGTCACCGTCGAGGAGTGGCGCGCCCAGGCCGACCTGGACCAGCACATGACCACGCCGCACATCGCGCGGGCGTTCGAGGTGCTGGGCCCGCACCTGGAGGGGGAGGTCGCGATCCACCCCCTCCAGCCGCTGGGCTGAGACTCAGATCCGGGCGGTCAGATCGGGGCGGTGAGCTCGAGGTTGATGTCGTCGGGGTCCTGGAAGGACAGGATCGCCAGGCCGGCGCCCTCCATGTCGATGATGTCGCCGTGCGCGATGCCGAGCTCGTCGAGGCCCTTGACGGCCGCCTCGAGGTCGTCGCGGGAGTCGACGGTGAAGCTGACGTGGTCGAGGCCGGTGGTGGTCGAGTCGAAGGTCTGCCCGCCGACCGGGCGCAGCCCGAAGAGGGCGCCGGACGGCGTGAGGTAGATGGTGCCGGCGTAGAACTTCTGCGGGTCCTCGGTGGCACCGGGCTCGTTGACCTCGTGGGACATGTCGATCTGCGCCGGCCACCCGAAGACGTCGTCGTAGAACTTCTTCGAGCGGGCGATGTCGGTGACGGTGAGCCGCACGTGGGCGTACCCGTTGCTGTTGATGATGGCCATGGCCCCATGCCTACCCGCACCGCCCGGGTGAGCGCTCACCCCGAGCGCAGCCGCGCGAGCACCACGTCGGCGTCGACCTCGCCGGGGTCCAGCACGACGGTGCGCCCGGCGCCGACCGCCGCGACCAGCGTGGTCGTGGCCGCTCCCCCGCCGGCGACGACGAGCAGGTCGGCCCCGCCGAGGTCGCGAGCACGCGCCGCCAGCAGCGCCACGTCGACCTCGTCGTCGACGGCACCCTGGACCGCCCAGGCAGCCACCCGGCCCTGCCGCACCAGCGTGGCGGTGCGCTCGGCGGCGGCGAGGTCCGGGTCGGCGCACAGCACCGCGGCGCCGGCCCGCGACAGCGCGACGGCCACCTCGTGGCCGGGCGACCCGCCGGCCCCGGTGACCAGGGCCAGCAGGTAGCGCAGCTCGAGCCGGCTCAGACGAAGGCGCTCTCGCCGGTGATCGCGCGGCCCACGATGAGGGTGTTGATCTCGCGGGTGCCCTCGTAGGAGTAGATCGCCTCGGCGTCCGCGACGAACCGGCCGACGTGGTGCTCGAGCAGGATGCCGTTGCCGCCGAGGACCTCGCGCGCCCAGCCGACGGTCTCGCGCATCTTGGCCGTGGCCTGCGCCTTGCACAGGCTGGCGTGCTCGTCGCGCAGCAGCCCGGCGTCCTGGAGCTGGGAGGCCCGGGTGTTCATCGCGGTGGCGGCGGTGACGTGGCCGAGCATCTTGACCAGGAGGTCCTGGACGAGCTGGAAGGAGGCGATCGGGCGGCCGAACTGCTCGCGCGCCTTGGTGTAGCGCAGGGCGTGCTCGAAGGCACCCCGCGCACAGCCGGCGGCCTGCCAGGCCACGCCCATCCGGGTCACGCGCAGCACGTCGGCGGTGCTGCGGAAGCTCTCGGCCTTCTGCAGCCGGTTCTCCTCGGGCACCCGGACGTCGCGCAGGTGGACCTCGGCGTTCTGGACCACGCGGAGCGCGATCTTGTCCTCCTGCTTGTCGAAGGTCATCCCCTCGGTGTCCTTCTCGACCACGAAGCCCTTGACCTGGCCGTCGTCCTCGTCGCGCGCCCAGATGATGACGAGGTCGGCGAAGGCGGCGTTGCCGATCCACTTCTTCTCCCCGTTGAGCACCCAGCCGTCGCCGTCCCGGCGTGCCGAGGTGGCCAGGCCGGCGGAGATCGCGGAGCCGACGTCGGGCTCGGTCAGGCCGAAGGCGCCGATCAGCTCCATCCGGGCCATCGCCGGCAGCCAGCGCTCGCGCTGCTCGTCGGAGCCGCAGAGCTGGATGGAGCCCATCGCCAGCCCGCCGTGGACCCCCATGAAGGTGCCGATGGACGGGTCGACGCGGGCCAGCTCCATGGCGACCATGCCGTCGACGAGCGCACCGCGGGCGGGGCAGCCGGGCCCGTCGTAGGCCAGGCCGGCGATGCCGAGGTCGGCGATGCCGGGCACGAGCTCGTGCGGGAAGGCCGCGCGGGTCCAGTAGTCGTTGATGACCGGCTCGACCTCGCGGTTCATGAACGCGCGGACCCGGCCGAGCAGGGCCCGGTCGTCGTCGGAGAGCAGCAGCTCGAAGCCCAGGAAGTCCGAGAACGGGGAGTCGGTGAGCTCGACGTCGGTCAGGTCGGGCGCGACCGGTGCCACCGACCCCGCGGGGCGGGCACCGGCGTCGGTGTCCGGGCCGGAGGTGGGGTCGCGGGGGTCGTCGGAGCGGGCGTCAGCCATGGGTCTCATTCTCGTCGAGGAAGGCGTCGACCACGGGCGCGAGCTGGTGGGCCTGGGTGATCAGGTCGAGGTGCCCGCCGCGGTAGACGTGGAGCCGGGCGCGCGGGATCAGCCGCGCCTGCAGCCGGGGGTTGGCGACCGGGATGATCGGGTCGTCGTCGCCGCCGAGGACCAGGGTCGGCTGCCGCAGCAGGCCCAGGAACGGCGTGCTGCTCCAGCCGGTCATCGCCAGCAGCTGGTAGTAGTAGCCGCGCTTGGGTCCGGCGCGGGTCGCGGCGTGCAGCAACGAGGCGCCGTGCGCCGGGTCGGTGCGCATGCTGCCGCCGTAGATGGTGCCGGCGACCTCGCGGGCGTACGCCGGGTCGCGGTGCCGACGGGGCGTCGACATGATGCGCAGCACCTTCGGCGAGGCCGGCACCATGAGCATGCCGGTGCCGGTGGCGACCAGCACCACGCGGCGGACCTTGCGCGGGGACTGCACGGCCAGCTGCTGGGCCAGGCCGCCGCCCCAGGAGATCCCCAGGACGTCGAAGCGTCGGTGCCCCAGGCGGCCCATCAGCGCGGTCACCCAGGACGAGAGGCCGGCGATGGTGTACGGCAGCGGCGGCAGCGCGGAGCCGCCGACGCCGGGGACGTCGAAGCGGACGACGCCGCGCTCGGGGTCGAGGTGGTCCACGAAGCCCTGGAGGCCCTCCAGGCTCAGCCCGATCCCGTTGCACAGCAGCAGCGGCGGGGCCTCGGTGTGGCGGCCGACGCCGGGTCGTACCGACACCCGGGCGGTGACGCCGCGCACCGTGATGTTGCGGACCCGGTCGGGGGCGGCCTGCGGCCGCTCGTCGGTCGTCGGCTCAGCGGTCATGGACGTAGGTCCCCGGAGCCTCGCAGAGGGGCTCGTGCTGCGCGGAGCCCAGTCGGCGGGGCTTGCCGCGCTCGTCGCCGCACCGCTCGGCCAGCCAGCCCGCGTAGTCGTCCCACCACGAGCCGGGCACCTGGTGCGCGCCGGCCAGCCAGTCCTGCGCCTCGGGCGGGTTCTGCTCGGCGGTGCGGAAGTTGGCCTTCGGGTTGCCCGGCGGGTTGACCATGGCGGCGATGTGGCCGCTGGTCGACAGCACGAACTTGCTGGTCCCGCCCAGCAGCTGGGTGGAGGCGTAGCAGGACTCCCACTGGCAGAGGTGGTCGGCGATGCCGGCCACGACGTAGCTGTCGGTGGTGACCTTCCCGAGGTCCACGGGCGTGTCGAGCATCGTGGCGGCGTTCGGCTCGACCAGGGCGTTGCGGAAGGCCAGGTCCATGAAGTCGCGGTGCATGCCCGCGCTCATCCGGACCGGGTCGGCGTTCCAGAACAGGATGTCGAACGCCTTCGGGGCGTGGCCCATCAGGTAGTTGTTGACCCAGTAGTTCCAGATCAGGTCGTTGGGCCGCAGCCACGCGAAGACCTCGGCCAGCACCCGGCCGTCGAGGTAGCCCTTCTCGGCCGAGGCCCGCGTGGAGGCGGCGGCGGCCTTGTGGGACAGCAGGGCGCTGGTGACGCCGGCGCGCTCCTGGTCCAGGACCGTGACCATCAGGCTGAAGGCGGCGACCCGGTCGAGCTTGCCGGTGGCCGCAAGGTGGCCCATCACCATCGAGGCGATCATCCCGCCCGAGCAGATGCCGAGCAGGGCGGTCTTGTCCTGGCGGCTGATCTGCTCGATGCCGTCGAGGGCGTCCAGGACGGCCTGGCCGTAGGTGTCGAGGTCCCACGCGGCGTGCCGGGCGTCGGGGTTGCGCCAGGAGATGCAGTAGACCTGCAGCCCGCTGCGCACGAGGTGCTCGATCATCGAGCGCTCCGCGGCGAGGTCCACGACGTAGTACTTGTTGATCGTCGGCGGGACGATGAGCAGCGGGACCTCGCGCACCTGGGGCGTCTGCGGCGAGTACTGGATGAGCTCGAAGACGTCGGTGCGCAGCACGACCGCCCCGGGGGTGACCGCGATGTCCTTGCCGACCTCGAAGGCGTCGGCCTCGACCATCGACGGCACGCGCGGTGCGGTGGCGAAGTCGCGCACGAGGCGCTTGCCGCCCTCCAGCAGGTTGCCGCCGCCGGTGTCGAGGGTGCGCTTGAGGACCTTGGGGTTGAGCGCGGGGTTGTTGGTCGGTGCCATCGCCTCGACCAGGTTGTCGGCCAGGAAGCCGATCCGGTGCCCGTCGCCCCAGTCGAGATCGGCGTCGTCGACCAGGCCGCGCACGGCCTGGCCCCAGGCCAGGTAGCCCTGCAGCGTCCGTCGGAACAGCGGGTTCTTGGCCCAGGCCTCGTCGGCCCAGCGGCGGTCCTTCGGCGCCGGGGCGAGCTCGGAGCGGCCGAGCCCGACCTTCGCCAGCTCGACGCCGAGCCCGGCGGTGCGGCCGACGACCTTGTGGGGGCGACGGGCCAGCCCGGCGGCGAACCGCACGCCGGACATGCCGGGCAGGAAGCGGCGGATCGGGCTGCGGCCGGCGTCGGCGAGCAGCAGGTCGAGCGGGGTGGAGAGCTCCTCGGCCAGGCTGCTGCCCTCGGCGGCCGCGGCCGCCTCCTCCTCGGTCGTGGTCATGACTGCTCCTCGGGGGCGGTGACCTCGCGGCGCAGGATCTTGCCGGTGGGGCCCTTGGGCAGGTCGTCGACGAGCCAGACCTTGCGGGGGTACTTGTAGGCGGCCAGGGCCTCCTTGGCGAAGGCCTGCAGCTCGTCCTCGGTGGCCGACTGCCCCTCCTTGAGGGCCACGGCGGCGCCGACCTCCTCACCGAGGTCGTCGTGCGGGAGGCCGATCACGGCCACCTCGGCGACGGCGTCGTGGCCGTACAGGACCTCCTCGACCTCGCGGGGGTAGACGTTGTAGCCGCCCCGGATGATGAGGTCCTTCTTGCGGTCGACGATGGTGAAGTAGCCCTCCTCGTCGACGGTGGCCATGTCGCCGGAGAGGAACCAGCCGTCCTGGATGGACTCGGCGGTGGCCTCCTCGCGACCCCAGTAGCCCTTCATCACGTTCTCGCCCTTGATCGCGATCTCGCCGACCTCGCCCTGGGCGACCTCCTGGCGCTCGTCGTCGACGACCTTCATCTCGACCCCGCGCACGGGCAGGCCGATGGTGCCGGGCTTGCGCTCCTTGCCGGGCTGGTTGAAGGAGGCGACCGGGGAGGTCTCGGAGAGCCCGTAGCCCTCGAGCACCATGCAGTCGAAGGTCTGCTCGAACTTCTTCATCACCTCGACCGGCATCGCCGAGCCGCCGGAGATGCAGGTGCGCAGGCTGGAGACGTCGTACGACTCCGCGTCGGGCGCGTGGAGCATCCCGGCGTACATCGTGGGGACGCCCTCGAAGACCGTGACCTGGTCGCGGCCGATGACCTCGAGCGCCTTGGTGGCGTCGAAGCGCGGGATCAGGGTGAGGCAGGAGCCGCTGCGCACGCTGGCGTTGAGCCCGCAGGTCAGCCCGAAGCAGTGGAAGAGCGGCAGGCACCCCATCACGACGTCCTCGGGACCGAGCTCGACGAGGGTCTCAGCGCTGGTGGCGGCGTTGCTGGTCATGTTGCCGTGCGTGAGCTCGGCGCCCTTGGGCTGGCCGGTCGTGCCGGAGGTGTAGAGCAGCACCATGGTGTCGTCGTCGTCGCGCTCGACGACCTCGTCGTCGGGCTCGAAGCCACCGAGCAGGCCGGTGAAGCCCTCGGGGTCGATGCTGACGCAGTCGATGCCGACCTCGGCCGCGGCCTTCGTGGCCTCCTCGGCCATCTGGTGCCAGGAGAAGACGATCGAGGCCCCGGAGTCCTCGAGGTAGTACTGCACCTCACGCGCCTTGAGCAGCGGGTTCATCGGCACCACCACGCAGCCGGCGGCCACGGCGCCGTAGAACAGCACCGGGAACGGCGGCACGTTCGGCAGCACCATCCCCACGCGGTCGCCCGGGCCGATCCCGCGGTCCTTGAGCATCGCCGTGACCCGGCGGGCTCCGTCGAGCAGGGTGTCGTAGTCGATCACGAGGTCGTCGAGCTTCACCGCCGGACGGCTCCCGTGCTCGGCGGCGGTGTCGGTCAGGGCCTGGGCCAGGTTGGTCACGGGGACCTCTCAGCGGATCGGGGACATCGTCCCGCTCAGACTAGGCCCCCTTGTGACACCGACCACAAGGGGTCGAAGGGGTGGCCCGCGGCCCTCGGTAGCCTCCGCGGCATGGCTGGCGGATGGTCGGGGGTGGCGCGGGCGTACGCCGCGACCTTCGCCGGGCTCTGCGCGGGCGCGCACGAGCCGCTGCTCGACGCGGCGCTGGTCGGGCCGGGCACCCGGGTGCTCGACGTCGGGTGCGGCCCCGGCGGGCTCGCCGCGGCCGCCACCGCGCGCGACGCGGACGTCACCGCCCTCGACCCGGACCCGGGGATGGTGGCGCTGGCCCGCTCGGCGGCGCCGACCGCGGCGGTCGAGGAGGGCGGCCTGCCCGACCTGCCGCTCGACGGGCTGCCGCACCGGGCCTACGACGCCGTCCTCGCCGCCTTCGTGCTGAACCACCTCCCGGACCCGCGGACGGGGCTGGCTGCGCTGGCCGGGGCCACGGCGCCCGGCGGGCGGGTCGCGGTGACGGTGTGGCCGTCGGGGGCCACGCCGCAGTCGCGGCTGTGGGAGCAGGTGGTGGCCGAGGCGGGAGCGGTGCCGCCGCCGGGGGTGCGCCTGGCGCCGGAGCTGGACTTCCCCCGCACGGTCGACGGCCTGGCCGCGGTCGTGGCCGGGTCGGGGCTCGCCGTCCTCGACGCCCGCCTGGTGGCGTGGACCCACGTCTGCGACCCGGGGATGGTCTGGGCGGGCGCCTCGGCCGGGATCGGCGGCCAGGGCGCGACGCTGCTCGCGCAGACGCCGGAGGTCCAGCGGCGGATGCGGGAGGCGTACGAGCGCCACGTCGCGGACCTGGTCGTCGACGGCCGCCTCCACCTCGCCACCACCGCCGTCCTCGTCACCGCCGAGATGACGCTCGCGGACAGCCGAGATGACGCTCGCGGCGCGTCGAGATGACGTTTCCGGACACCTCGAGCCCGTCGGTACGCGCGCTGGCGCACGTCGCGGCGAGGTCAAAGCCCGCCGCACCCCCGCTCGACCGCGGGCTGCGGGTGACGCTGAACCTCCACCCCGACCGCCGGGCCGTGCCGGGCGGACAGACCGTCCTCGAGTCCCTCGCCCACGACGGCGTCTACCGCTCCCAGTTCGAGACCGGGACCAGCAACGGTGGCCTCACCGCCCATCCCGGCGGAGACCGCTGGCGATGGGAGCAGAAGATCTTCGGTGGGGCGTACGACGCGGCGCCGGGCTCGGCGCGGCCCCGGTACGGCGCCCTCGACCACCCGGCGGGACCCGGACCCGGCGGAGCGCCGCGGTTCGGGTCGGCCTACCTGCGTCTTCGCGAGGCGGTCCTGGACCGTGCCACGTTCTGCTTCCCCGACTCGGCGCTGGACCCGACCGCTTTCGCCACCGCCACCCACTTCGACCTGTGGCCACTCGTCGACGCATGGGACGCGCGTCCGCTGACCGACGAGGTGGAGGCCGGTCCCGGCGGACGTCTCGACGGCTACGTCGAGGCCCAGGTGCACGGTCCGGTGCTGCTGGACGACGACGTCGAGGCGCTCGTCCTCGACCCCTGCTGGCGAGGCACCCCGACCGCACGACAGGCAGACCTGCTGGGGGTGCCCGTCGAGTGGCACGAGGGACGACGGCTGTCGGTCGAGGAGCTGGCTCGGCACCCGGCCTACCGCGGGCCCAGGACCGTGGAGGTCGGCCTCCGCGTCGCCCGGGACGGGCTCTTGGACGCCCGCGTGCTCGGGCAGGCGGTCGAGGCCGGCGTCGAGGACCCGCAGCAGCTCAAACGTCTCTGGCACCACGTCGCCCGGTGGGGCGTGGCTGCCGAACCGGGATGATGGGCCCATGACCTCACCCGAAGTGGCGGCCGTCGCCGCGGACCTCGCCCCGAGCGGCACGCTGCGCGCGTCGATCAACCTCGGCAACCCGGTGCTCGCCCACGGCACCCCTGAGGAGCCGGGCGGGGTGACCGTCGACCTGGCGCGCGCCCTCGGCGAGCGCCTTGGGCTGCCGGTCGACCTGCTCTGCTTCGATGCTGCCCGCAGGTCGCTCGAGGCGATGCAGGACGGACGCGCGGACCTGTGCTTCCTCGCCGTCGACCCGGCCCGCGCCGAGACCGTCGCCTTCACCGCGCCGTACGTGCTGATCGAGGGCGTCTACGTCGTCCCCGTCGACTCCCCCCTCGCCGGCGCCGACGAGGTCGACCACGCGGGCGTACGCGTCGGGGTCAAGCAGGGCTCCGCCTACGACCTCCACCTGACGCGCGCCCTCGAGCACGCCGAGATCGTCCGTGGCGCCGAGGGCACCACCGTCTACGTCGAGGAGTCGCTGGAGGTGGGCGCCGGCATCCGGCAGCCGGTCACCGCCTTCGTGGCCGACCACCCGGGCCACCGGCTGCTCGAGCCGGCCTTCATGCAGATCGAGCAGGCTGTCGGCACGACGCAGACCCGCACGGCGGCGACAGTCGACTTCCTGCGGACCTACGTCGAGGAGCAGAAGGCGAACGGCTTCGTCGCCGACGCGCTCGCCCGCGCCGGACGGGCGGACACCCAGGTCGCCCCGCCGGGGTGAGCCCTCACCGGTTGATCCACCTCAACGGTCCGCCCGGCGTGGGCAAGAGCGCGCTCGCGGCGCGGTACGCCGCCGACCACCCGGGCACCCTGAACTGCGAGATCGACGAGCTGCGCGGGTTCGTCGCAGGTGTCGAGGAGGACTTCGCCGGCGCCGGCGCGCTCATCAGGCCCGCCGCGGTGGCGATGATCTCGGCCTACCTCGAGCACAGCGGCGACGTGGTGCTCCCCCAGATGATCGCGAGCAGCGACGAGCTGGACAGGTTCCGTCGTGCGGCGACCGACCTCGGCTGCGCGCACGTGCACGTGGTGCTCACCGGCGACCCTGCCGACGTGGCCGCACGGTTCCGCGACCGGCCCACCGACCTGCTGCACCACCGGCTCGCAGCGAGGACCGTCGAGGCCGACGGCGGGGCGGCGGCGCTCGGGCGGTGGCAGGAGGCGATGGCCGGGCTGGTGGTGACTGAGCCGGGCACGATCCTGCTGCCCACGGCACCGGGGGACGTCGACGGGACGTACGCGGCCCTGCTCGCGGCCCTCCAGCCGATGGTCGACGAGGGCTGAGGGCGTGACCGGGCCCGGGAGGTCATCCGGACCGTGGACACGTCTGCTCGATCCGCATGACGTCCCGGCGAATGGTCCCCGTCCGGACGTGACGAAGGCCCCCGCCGGGGCGGGGGCCTTCTCAACAGAGGGCTGTCGTGGAGCTGGCGGGAATCGAACCCGCGTCCTCGAGCGTCGAACCAGGTCTTCTCCGGGTGCAGTCCGTGCTGTCGTTTTCTCGGCCCCGACGCTCGCACGAACACGTCGCCGACAGGCCCAGTCAGGTTTGAGTCCCGATCACCCGCCCTGACAGCAGGTGATCAGCAAGTCTCCTAGATGACGCCAGGTTCCGGGACGGAGACGGATGCCCGGTCTGACGCTTCGATCACTGCTCAGGCAGCGAGAGCGAAGGAACTGCGCTTAGAGTCGGCAGTTATAAGTTCCCAACGATCGTTTACGAGATGACGTTGGCTCCTCGACCCGCTTCCCCTGGGACGTACGTCCCAAGTCGAAACCGATCAGCCCCTCTTGAGTTGTGACTCCAGCATAGCCGCCCCACCCGGGGCCACGTCGACCTGATTGCGATGCGGCCCGCTCACCTGCTGCTGCCGACCCCGAACAGCGCCGCCCCGTTCTCCCAGCAGACCGCGCGCAGCCAGTCGTCGCCGAGACCGAGCCGCTCCAGGCTCTCCAGCTGGTGGGCGTAGGGGTAGGGGATCGTCGGGAAGTCGGTGCCCAGCAGGATCTTGCCGCCGAGGTCGCGCAGCGCGGGGACCAGGTGGTCGGGGAAGCGGCCGGCGGCCTCGTCGAAGAAGTCGGTGAAGACCATCGTGGTGTCCAGCCGCACCCGCTCGAAGCGCTCGGCGAGGGCGAAGAACCCGTCGTACTCCGGGGCTCCCATGTGGGCGACCACCACGGCCAGCCGCGGGAACCGCTCGAGGACCGCGCGCATCGGCTCCGGCCCGGTGAAGGCGTTCGCGACGGGGCCGGACCCCGCATGCACGACCACCGGCGTCCCCGCGTCCTCGAGCACGCCCCAGACGGGGTCGAGCAGGCGGTCGTCGAGGTGGAACTCGCCCACCTGCACGTGGACCTTGAACACCGCGATGCCGGCTCCGACCAGGTCGGCGACGTAGGCGCCGGCCTCCGGCTCGGGGAAGAACGTGCCGGACCACAGGCTCTCGGGCACCTCGCGCGCGAAGTCGCGTGCCCAGTCGTTGAGGAACCCCGCCACCCCGGGCTTGTGGGCGTAGGGCAACGTCGGGAACGCGCGGACGCCCATCGCCCGCAGCAGCGCGACCCGCTCCTCGACCGGGGCCCGGTAGCGGATCGGCCAGGGCCGCCCGATCTTCGGACCGGCCGCGTCGAAGACGGCGTACACGGCCTTCTCGATCGGCGGCGGCAGGAAGTGGGCGTGGACGTCGACCAGGCCCGGCAGGCCCAGACGTTCCCAGAACGCGCGGACCGGGGCGACGTCCTGGTCTCGTGACGCTCGCCGCGCTCGCTCCTCGACCACCGGGGGCTGCACTCGCTCCTCGACCACCGGGGGCTGCACTCGCTCCTCGACCACCGGGGGCTGCACTCGCTCCTCGACCACCGGGGACTGGGCTCGCTCCTCGACCACCGGGGGCTGCGCTCGCTCCTCGACCACCGGGGTCAGTCGTCCATCCCCTTGAGGCGACGCCCCAGGGCCTGGTCCTTCTCCCGGACGGCCTGCCGCTCCGCGAGCGCGTGCCGCTTGTCCCACGTCTTCTTGCCCTTGCCGAGCGCGATCTCGACCTTGGCGCGGCCGTTGAGGAAGTAGAGCGCCAGCGGGATGACCGTCAGGCCCTTCTCGCTCGCACGACGCTCGATCTTCTCGATCTCGCTGCGGTGCAGCAGCAGCTTGCGCTTGCGGCGGGCGGCGTGGTTGGTCCACGTTCCCTGCGTGTACTCCGGGATGTGCACCCCGTGCAGCCAGGCCTCGTCCCGCTCGATGTCGACGAAGCCGTCGACCAGCGAGGCGCGGCCCATCCGCAGCGACTTCACCTCGGTGCCCTGCAGCACCATCCCGGCCTCGAAGGTGTCCTCGATGAGGTAGTCGTGCCGCGCCTTCTTGTTCTGCGCGACCATCTGCCGCCCCGTCTCCTTGGCCATGCCCCCATCCTCCCAGGCACGGTCAATCCGGTTGCCCCGAGGTGGCCCCTACAGGTACTCCATCGGGTCGACGGCGGTGCCGTTCTCCAGCAGCGTGAAGTGCAGGTGGCAGCCCGTGGACCAGCCCGTGTCACCGACGTACCCGAGGGTCTGGCCCTGCGAGACCTGCTGGCCCACGCCGACGGTGTAGCTCGACGCGTGGTTGTAGACCGCGGTGAGGTTGACGCCGTTGACGTTGCCCAGCGAGACGTAGAGGCGGTTGCCGTAGACGTCGGAGGAGTAGCTGGAGATGACGGTGCCGTCGGCCATGGCCGACAGCGGGGCGCCACAGCCGGGGGCGAAGTCGGTGCCGTCGTGCAGGCCGTAGTAGCCGTAGATCGGGTGCGTGCGGTACCCGTACGGCGAGGTGACGGGCCCGCCGGAGGGCATCGTGAAGAGGCCCGTCGTCTCGCCGGTGTAGCCGGTCCCGGCCCGCTCGGCGGCGCGCTGGGCGGCGAGGATCTTCTCGCGGACGTCGGCCTCCTGGCGCTCGAGCTGCACCAGCGCCTTCTGGTCCTTGGCCCGGGCGGCCAGCGCGGCCTGCTTGGCCGACCGGTTGGTACGCACGAGCTCCAGCACCTGGTCGCGCGCGGTGACGGCGCGGTCGCGCAGCACCCGCATCCGCTCGACGGTGCGCGCGGCCTCGGCCTGCTGGGCGGCGACCAGGTCGGTGGCCTCGGACACCTCGGCCTCGGTGGCCTCGAGGCGGTCCTCGGCGGCCTGGACGTCGTCGTACGCCGTGGTCTGGCGCCCCACGATGAGCTGCTCGGCCTGCTGCTCGGCCTCGATGTCCTCCAGCGAGCCGGCGGACAGGAAGGACGACAGCGTCCGCAGACCGGGGTCGCCCGCGCCCTGGTAGATCGAGGTGATCGTGTCGGTGGCCTCGTTGCGGGTCTCGACGACCTCGAGCCGACCGACGATCAGTGCGGCCTCCGCCGCGGCCAGGCGCTCCTCGGAGGCAGCCAGCTCGACGCGCAGCTCGGCGTTGCGGTCCTCGGCCTCGGCGACCTCGCCCTCGAGGCGGGTCAGCCGCTCACGGGCGTCGGTGAGGCGGTCCGTGGCGGCGTCGAGCGCGGCGTTCGCCCGCTGGGCGCGGTCGCTGGCCTCGTCGATGCCGTTCCGCGTGGCCTCGATCCGGTCCTGGAGGTCCTGCTGCCGGTCCCGCAGGCCCTCGGCCGAGGCCGGGGACGTCGAGGACAGGGTCGTGCCCAGACCACACGTGAGCGCGGCAGCCAGGGTGGCTGCTGCGACACGGCGACCAGGAGCGCTGGGGAAGGAGCGCACGTGTTCCGCCTTCGGCGTTTCGGGGAAGAGAAGCGACTCGAAGGTAGAGCCTGAGGGTCAGACTTTGATGTATTTGCGGGTCAGCAGGAGTGTCGGCAGCAGCGTCAGCGCCGGCCCGAGGACGGCGACCACGACCACGGCGACGCCCCACTCGCTCCACCCCACCCACGGGATGAACGTCAGGTCCTGCGCGACACCGTCGGTGATGCCGAACTTCAGGAAGCTCGCCAGCGCCCCGGCGGCCAGCCCGACCCCGATCACCGCCGTCACCAGCGCCTCCATCAGGAACGGCAGCGCGATGTAGAGCGTGGACGCGCCGACCAGGCGCATGATGCCGATCTCCTTGCGCCGGGCGAAGGCCGCCAACCGGATCGTGTTGGCCACCAGCAGCAGCGCCGCGGCCACCAGCAGCGCCGCGGTCCCCCAGGCCGCGATCGTCAGCACGTCGATGGAGTCGAGGATCGGGCCGACCGAGTCGCGCAGGTCCTGGACCTGCGACACCCCGTCCAGGCCGGTCACGGCGCTGGTCACGCCCGCGAACTCGTTGGGGTCCTGCAGCGTGATCCGCACCGACTGCGCCATGTCCTCCTCGGTCAGCAGGGGGTTCGGGCCCGAAAACGTCTCCTCGCCGTAGAGCTCCTTGACCTTCTCGAAGGCCTCCGCCTTGCTCTCCAGCTGGTAGCCGGAGACCTCGGGGTTGTCGGCGACCGTGGTCACGACCTGGTCCAGCTGCGGGTCGGTGACCTCGGACTGGCAGGCCGGGTTCTCGTCGCCGTCGCGGCACAGGTAGACGGTGATCTGGAGCTGGTTGCCCCACTGCTCGGTCGCGCGGTCGGCCTGCTGGGCCAGCAGCGTCCCGAGCCCGACGAGGGTGAGCGAGACGAAGAGGGTCAGCACGACGGCGATGTGCATCGAGACGTTGCGACGCAGCCCCTGACGGAGCTCGGTGAAGATGTAGCGCAGCTGCATGAGGGGGGTGGCTCCTGGGTCTGGCGGGGGCGGTGCGGGATCCGTCGGGGTACGGCCGGGGCGGCTCAGCCCGCGGCGCCGTACCCGCCCTCGACCTGGTCGCGGAGGAGGCGGCCGCCACCGAGCTCGACCACGCGCTTGCGCATGTGGTCGACCACGCCGGAGTCGTGGGTGGCCATGACGACGGTGGTGCCGGTCTGGTTGATCCGTTCCAGCAGCTTCATGACCTCCACCGAGCTGGTGGGGTCGAGGTTGCCGGTCGGCTCGTCGGCGATCAGGATCATCGGTCGGTTGACGAAGGCCCGGGCGATCGCCACCCGCTGCTGCTCGCCGCCGGAGAGCTCGTCGGGCAGCCGGTCGCCCTTGCCGGACAGGCCGACCAGCTCGAGGGTCTCCGGGACGACCTGACGGATCTCGCTGCGCGACTTGCCGATCACCTGCAGGGCGAAGGCGACGTTCTCCGAGACGTTCTTGTTCTGCAGCAGGCGGAAGTCCTGGAAGACCGTCCCGATCTGGCGGCGCAGCCGCGGGACCTTCCAGCCAGCGAGGCGGTTGATCTCCTTGCCGGCGACGTAGACGCGCCCCGACGTGGGCCGGGTCTCGCGCAGCACCAGGCGCAGGGCGGTGGACTTCCCGGAGCCCGAGGCACCGACCAGGAAGACGAACTCGCCCTTCTCGATGTCGACGGTGACCCCGTCGAGGGCAGGCGCTCCCGGGCCGGGGTAGGTCTTGGTGACCTTCTCGAATCGAATCACGTAGATCGAATATAGGTGCTAGGACCAGCCCCGCGGGGACCCCGGCCGCGCGGTGCGGCCCCGGCCCGACCCGTAGGCTTCCGGCCGTGCTTCCCACCGACCCCGTCCGCCGCCGCCGCGTCGGCCTGGCGCTGGTCGGCGTCCTGGTGCTCGTCGTCGTGGTCGCGCTGGTCGGCGTCACCCTCGGCCGGGGCGGCGACGACGACGCGGGTGGCGGGTCCGCCGCCCCCTCCCCCACCGACACCGGCACGCCGCTCGAGGACGTCGACACGACCACGCTCACGGTCGCCCGCGAGCCGTTCTGCGAGGCCGTGGAACCGGCCTCGGTGCTGCGCGCGCTGGCGCTGACGACCGAGGACACCGACCGGGTCGACGCCGTGGCCTGGGAGAACGGTCAGAAGACCGCGCTCGAGCCCGGTCTGCGCGACGTCGCCCACGAGCACGGCTGCTCCTGGCAGGGCCCCGGCGGCGTCCGCGCCCGGGCCTGGGTGTTCGCGCCGCCGACCACGGTCGCCGAGGCCCGCGCCCTGCGCTCCTCGACGACCGGGACCGAGGGCTGCTCGCCCGCGGCGGGCGCCCCGGCGTACGGGACCCCGACGGTGGCCGCCGACTGCCAGGACGGGCCCCGCCGGGAGCAGGTGCTGGCCGGGCTGTTCGGCGACGCGTGGCTCACCTGCACCCTGGCCGCGCCGCGTTCCGGCGACGAGGCCCCGACCCGCGAGGAGCTCGCGGCCCGGGCCTCGACCTGGTGCGCGGCCGTGGCCGGGGCGGCGTCCTCCGGGTAGCTCAGGCGTCGGCGACGACGGCGCCGCGGCGCCAGCGGATGCCGGCCTCGAGGAAGCCGTCGAGGTCGCCGTCGAGGACCTGGCTGGGGTTGCCGGCCTCGAAGCCCGTGCGCAGGTCCTTGACGACCTGGTACGGGTTCAGCACGTAGTTGCGCATCTGGTCGCCCCAGCTGGCCTGGGCGTCGCCGCGCATGCCGTCGAGGTGCGCCTTCTCCTCGGCCTTCTTGCGGGCCAGCAGCTTGGCCTTGAGCACCACCATGGCGCTGGCCTTGTTCTGCAGCTGGCTCTTCTCGTTCTGGCAGGACACGACGGTGCCGGTCGGCAGGTGCGTCAGGCGCACGGCGGAGTCGGTCGTGTTGACCGACTGGCCGCCGGGACCGCCGGAGCGGTAGACGTCGACGCGGATCTCCTCGTCGGGCACGTCGATCTCGTCGGTCTGCTCGAGCACCGGCACGACCTCGACCGCGGCGAAGGAGGTCTGGCGGCGGCCCTGGTTGTCGAAGGGGCTGATCCGGACCAGGCGGTGGGTGCCGGCCTCGACCGAGAGCGTGCCGTAGGTGTAGGGCGCGTGGACGGCGAAGGTGGCCGACTTGAGCCCGGCCTCCTCGGCGTAGGAGGTCTCGAAGACCTCGACCGGGTACTTGTGCTGCTCGGCCCAGCGCGTGTACATCCGCATCAGCATCTCGGCGAAGTCGGCGGCGTCGACCCCGCCCGCGCCGGAGCGGATGGTGACCAGGGCCTCGCGGACGTCGTACTCGCCCGAGAGCAGGGTGCGGACCTCGAGGGACTCGACGGCGTCGCGGACCTTGCCGAGCTCGCGCTCGGCCTCGGCCATCGAGTCGGCGTCGCCCTCCTCCTGGCCGAGCTCGACGAGCGCGCCGAGGTCCTCGATCCGGGCGTTGAGCTCGTCGAACCGGTCGACCTGGCCCTGCAGGTGGGAGAGCTGGCCGGTCACACGGGTGGCGTTGGCCTGGTCGTCCCAGAGGTCGGGCGCGGCGACCTGCTCACCGAGGTCACGGATCTCGCGGCGCATGTCGTCGATGTCGAGCGCCTGCTCGATGGTCCGCATCGTCGCGGTGAGGGTCTTGAACGCAGAGTCGAAGTCGGGGCCAGCCACGTCAGGGGACTCTACCCGCGCCGCAGCGCGCCGGTTCAGCCGAGCAGGCGCGCCAGTCGGCGGGCGGGGTTGAGACCGGTGGCCGCACCCGCGCGCACCACGGCGGGCACCGGCAGGGACAGCCCGGTGAGCTTCTCGAGCAGCAGCCGCCGGTCGGTCCAGGCGGCGTCACCGTCGAGGAGCGCCTCGGCCGGACGGCCGGTGCCGCCGGGGCGGTCGGGGTGCAGCGACTGCTCGACCGCGACGGCCAGCGGCGTCTGCGCGGTGGGCAGCACCCAGTGCCGGTCGGGCGCACAGACCATGTCGTGGCGCAGGCTCTCGACCAGCGAGGCGACCGTCGAGGACGGCGCGGTGAGCAGCAGCGGGGCCGCCCGGGCCACCAGCGCGGTGGGGACCAGGGGGATGCGGAGGCGTACGCGGAAGAGCCCGGCGGCGGCGCAGAACATGGCCAGGAAGTCGGTGTAGCGCAGGATGTCGGGCCCGCCGACGTCGACCGAGCCCTCGATCTCGTCGTGCTCCAGGGCGTGGACCAGCATCGTGAGGGTGTCGCTGACCGCGATCGGCTGCACCTCATGGTCGAGCCAGGTCGGGACGGGCTGCACCAGCAGCAGCGAGGAGATCTGGCGGATGATCTCGAAGGAGGTCGACCCGGCCCCGACGACGACGCCGGCGCGCATGGACAGCGTCGAGCAGGAGGCCCCGTCGAGGATCTCCTCGACCTCCAGGCGCGAGGACAGGTGGGCCGAGAGGTGCTCCCGGGCGATGTCGGGGACCAGGCCGGACAGGTAGACGACCCGCTCCACACCGGCCTCGTCGACGGCCTCGCGCATGGCGTGGGCGGCGACGCGGTCGCGGTCGGTGAAGTCGGCGCGGTCCAGGCCGTGCACGAGGTAGCAGACGGCGTCGACGCCCTCGACCGCCGCGCGCACGTCGGCCGGCTCGGTGGCCTGCATGACCCGCCACTCCACCCGGTCCTCCCAGGGGAAGGCGCCCGGCTTGGGCGGGGAGGACGCGGTCGCGACCACGGTGTGGCCGCGGTCGAGCAGGGCGGGGACGAGGCGGGAGCCGACGTACCCCCGGGCGCCCGTCACCAGGATCGTGCGGGGGCTCTCGGGAAGCGGGGCGGGGTTCTGGCTCACGGTCGCGACGGTAGCCGTGGGACGCGGCCCGGCCGGGTGGTCAGGCGCGGCGTCCGAAGACCTGGGCGGCGTACCAGGTGCCGTCGCCGTCCTTCGCGGCGGCGACGGCGACACGGCGGAAGGTCGGGTTGAGGATGTTGGCGCGGTGGCCCTCGGAGCCCATCCAGCCGCGGACGACCGCGCGGCCGGAGGTGTAGCCGACCGCGACGTTCTCCCCGACGGCGTTCATCCCGCAGTCCCGCAGCACCGGGCCGAGGTCCTGGTGGAACATCCGCTCCTGCTGGGCCATGTCGCGGGCGTGGGAGCGCGCCTTGCGCTGCAGGCAGGCCTGGCCGTGCAGGCGGGCACGGTCGTGGTCGGCGCGGGCGGCGTTGGTGGCCGTCACGGCGGCACGGGCGTACCGGTCGGCGGGCGCGGCGTCGGCGGCCGGCGTGGCAGCGAGCAGGCCGGCGGTGAGGGCCGTGGTCAGCGCGGAGGCGGCGAGGAGGGGGCGGAGGGGTGGGGGGCATGGGACGACCGTAGGACGGGGGCGGCCCGTCGACGTGTGGATCAGGTGCACCGGGTAGAGGCGATCCACACATCGAGCCTCAGTCCTCCGGGTCGACCACCGCCGACCCCGTCGAGCCGACGGACGGGGCGGCGGGTGCGCCGGGGAAGTCCAGCGGCAGGTCCAGCGGGGCGCTGAGCCGCACGGTGACGGTGGTGGCGTCGACGGAGACGACGTAGGCCAGGCCGGGATAGCGACCTCGGGCACCGACCTGGTCGAGGTACGCCCCCACCGCCTGCCGGGCGCGGTCGGCGGTGACCTCGAGGCTGCCCTCGACCGGCACGCCCTGGGTGTAGACCTCCTCGCCCTCCGCGGCGAGGTCGGCGCCCTGGAGCGCGGCACCGTCGGCGAGGGTGTCGAGGCCCTGGCGCTGGACGTAGGCCGCGGTGGAGTCGACCGCGACCGCGATCACCAGCAGCAGGATCGTGGCGAAGCCGATCACCATCACGATCGTCGCGCCCCGCTCGTCACCGCCGCGGGTCGCCGTGGGCCGGAGCCTCATCCGACCTCCTGGAACTGCCCGACCGGGACGGTGTGGGTGGCGTCGAGGCCGAACGACGGTCGGCCCGAGCCGAGCACGTCGGGCAGCAGCGGCAGCGCGACCTCGGAGGCGACGTGGACGGTGATGACCGAGGTGCCGGCGTGGCAGTCGTCGGGGTACGGCTGGCAGGTCACCGTCACCTCCATCGGCGCGTCCGCCATCCCCTGGTCGGCCAGCGCCTGCCGGGCCGCGGCGCTGGCCCGCTCGGCGCCGGTCGCGTCGTCGGGAGCCAGGGCGTACGCCCGCCCGGCCGCCCGGGCGGCCGCCAACGTCCCGAAGGCCCCGGCCTGCACCTCCCCGATCGAGACCACCACCCAGATCAGCGGGAGCAGCAGGAGCGTGCCGAGCCAGACCAGCTCGACCATGGCGTTCCCCCGGTCGTCCGCCCTCCTCGTCACGGGCCGGGTCACGGCAGCTCCTCGACCGCACGCCCGCTGACCGTGAGCCCGACGGACGGCCCGAGCAGGCCCAGCGCCGGCACCTCGGCGCTGACCACGACCTCGACCCCGGGAGCGCCCCCGACGGTCGTCGGCCGGGCGCGGACGTCGCGGGCGTACCTCGCGGCCAGCGCGCCGTCGATCTGGCGGCGGGTCAGGGCCACGCCGTCCTCAGGGCCGCGGTCGACGGTGGCGGCGTACCGGGCCCCCTCCGAAGCGGCTGCGGCCAGCGTGTTGCGGACCAGCATCACCAGGGCCACCTGGACCACGCCGAGCACCATCGGCACGAGCACGACCAGCACCAGGACGAAGTCGACGACCGCGGAGCCGCGCTCGCGCCCTCCCCGACGACGTCGCAGCACCGGCCCGGGCCTACCGCACCGAGCTGAGCGCGTTGCGCAGCATCTGCGACAGCTCGGTGCGCAGCAGCGGGGTCAGCACGGCCACCACCCCGGCGGACATCACCGTGACCATCACCCAGCCGGGGACGTCCCCGCGCTCGTCGCGCCCCCGTCCCGGCTGCGGCGCCACGAGCGCGAGGTGGAGCCGGACCAGGAGCAGCAGGATCGGTGTCATCGGAGTTCCTCTGGGTGGGGGTCGGGTGGTGGGGTCAGGTGGTGGGGTCAGGTCGTCAGCGACAGGCCGACGAAGCCCGGCCAGAACGCGAAGACGATGGTCACGGGCAGCACGAGGAAGACGACCGGGGCCATCATCAGGACCTCCCGGCGCGACGCCGCCTCGATCAGCTCCCGGCGACCGGCCTCCCGGACGTCGGCGGCCTGGGCGTGCAGGACGTCGGCCAGCGGGGTGCCGCGCTCGACGGCGACGGCGACGCCCTGGGCGAAGCGCGCCACCAGCGGCAGCCCGCTGGACGCGGCCATGCCGTCGAACGCCACGCCCACGGGTTCGCCGGTGCGGACCGAGGCCAGCACCCGCGCCAGGTCGGCGGAGAGCTCCCCGCCGCTGCGGCGCACGACCCGGTCGAGCGCGGCGACCGGGCCCTCGCCCGCGGCGACGGCCAGCGCGAGCAGCTCGGCGACCGTGGGGAACTCGGCCAGGATGCGGCGCTCGCGGGCCGTGACCTGGGCGGTCAGCCGACGGTCGCGCACCACGACCCCGCCGACGAACGCCGCGACGCAGAGCGTGACCAGCACCAGCGGGTCGCCCCGGCCGGTGACGGTGACCAGCACGCCGTACGCCGCCGCGAGCGCGAAGCCCGTCAGCCCCCAGAGGACCTGCTCGACGCGGAAGTCGTGGACGCCGCGGTCCGACCCGCACCGCCGGAGCCGCCACTGCACCGACGACGAGCCGCCGAGGACCTTGTCGACGGTCCGTGCGGCTGACCCCAGGACCGGTCCGAACACGCCGGTGACGACCGATGTCGGGTCGCCGTCGCCGCCGAGGGGGAGGCCGGTGGAACGTCTAGCCAGGGGGAGGTCCCGGACGTACGGGAGCACGCGGACCGCGACCTGCGTGCGGCGCAGGACCAGCACCCGCCCGAGGACCACCACCAGCCCGAGCCCCGCTCCGAGCCCGCAGACCGCACCCCACGCCGCGGGCGTCATGCCAGGATCCGCCGCTCGACGGGGAGCCGGCCGATGCGCATCATCACGCGGTACGCCACGACGCAGGTCGCGGCGCCGCCGACCAGGATCACCACGCCGGCGGCCGACGAGAAGCGCTGGATGACCTCCGGACGACCGCTCATGAGGATCAGCACGACCCACGGCGCGCCGACTGCCAGCCGAGCACCGTTGACCGACCAGGACTGCCGCGACTCGAGCTCGGAACGGGTGCGCAGGTCGTCGCGGAGGTAGCCGGACAGGTTGCGCAGCAGCCGGCCGAGCTCTCCCCCGCCGACCTCGCGGGCGACGCGGAGGCCCTCGACGACACGGTCACCGACGGGGTCCGCGAGGCGGTCCTTCAGCCGGTCCAGGGACTCCCCGAACCGGCCGGTGACCTGGTAGTCCAGCGCGAACGCGTCGAAGGCCGGGCGGAGGGGCTCGGGCCCCCGCACCGCGAGCGCGCCGAGCGCGTCGGGCAGGGAGAGACCGGCGCGGACCGCGGAGGCCAGGTTGTCCACCGCCTCGGGCCAGACCTCGGCGAAGTCGCGCTGGCGCCGCCGTCCGCGGCTGCCGACCACGGCGATCGGCGCGTAGGTCGCCATGGCCGCGAACACCAGAGCGACGGGGAGGGTGCCGGCGACCGCCTGGACCGCCACCGCCACCAGCGCCCCGCAGGCCAGGCACAGCCCGACGAGGGACCGCACCGACACGTCAGCCAGACCGGCCCGGGCCAGCAGGACACCCAGGCGCGAGGTCCGGGCGACGGCCGGCCGAGGCCGGCGGGGCAGGAAGAACGCCGACCACACCAGCACCAGGCCGAGCCCGGCGCCGATCCCGACCAGCGCTCCCACGTCTGCTCCCCCGTCCCCGTGCGCCGGCCGCGCTCAGCGCTCGGCCAGGAGCCGGTCGAGGTCGAGCCCCGCCCGCGCGAACAGCTCCGGACGTGGCGGGCGGCCGCTGCTGCGGCGCAGCTCGCCACCCTCGCGGACGAAGAGGGTCTCGGTCTCGATCACGTCGTTCTCGGCGCGACCCGGCACGCCGACGACCTCGTTCACCCGGCGTACGCCCTGCGCGTCCATGGACAGGTGCACGACCAGGTCGATCGACGCCGCGACGGTCGGGACGACGAACCGGGCCGAGATGTTCTCCCCCGCCAGCAGCGGGAGCGTGCACGCCTTGACCAGCGCCTCGCGGGCGCTGTTGGCGTGGATGGTGCACATGCCCGGGAGGCCAGCGTTGAGCGCGAGCAGCAGGTCCAGGCACTCCTCGGCGCGCACCTCCCCCACGATGATCCGGGAGGGCCGCATCCGCAGCGCCTCCTTGACCAGGTCCCGCAACCTGATCTCCCCGGTGCCCTCGAGCCCGGACTGACGGGTCTGGAGCGGCACCCAGTCCGGGTGGGGGAAGCGCAGCTCGAAGACCTCCTCGGCCGAGATCACCCGCTCCCCGCCCGGGATCGCGGCGGCGAGGCAGTTCAGCATGGTGGTCTTGCCCACGGTGTCTTAATGTCACCCCATGCCCGAACGCCGTGCCGTCGCCATCTACGCCCGCATCTCCCAAGACCGCGACGGACAGCAGCTCGGCGTTCGACGACAACTCAGCGACTGCCGCGCGGAGGCAGATCGTCTCGGATGGACCGTCGCTGAGGAGTACGTCGACGATGACATCAGTGCCTACTCAGGCAAGGCCAGACCCGCCTATCAGCGCATGCTCGAAGACCTCGACGCGGGACACATAGACGCGGTGATGGCATGGCACGTGGACCGCCTCTATCGGCGCCCGAGCGAGCTCGAGCAGTTCATCTCCGCTTGCGAAAGAGCCAGAGTCTCCGACCTGCACACCGTGTCCGGCTCCTTCGACCTGGCCACGGGTGACGGGATGCTCGTCGCAAGGATGCTCGCCGCTGTCGCCGCAAACGAAAGCGACAGCAAGCGACGACGCGGGAAGCGAAAGATGCAAGAGATCGCAGAGGCTGGCCAGCCCCACGGTGGCGGCACCCGACCGTTCGGGTTCTTGCCCGACCGGGTGACCCACGACCAGACAGAGGCTGAGGTCATCCGTCAGATTGCTGAGCGGGTCCTGGCAGGAGAGAGCCTGCCATCGGTGGGCCGCTGGATGGACGCCAACGACATTCGAACCGTGACCGGGAAGCAGTGGCGAACCCCAGTCATTCGCGGCCTACTTCTTAACCGTCGTATCTGCGGCGAACGCGTCCATAACGGCAAAGTGATGGGCCCCGCGGCCTGGGAACCCATCATCAGCACCGAGACGGCCGACGCCCTGCACCGACTGCTGACCGCCCCCGAGCGCCGGACCAACCGAGCCGCACGCAACTACCTCCTGTCGGGCATGTGTCGCTGCGCAAAGTGCGGCAACAAGATGGTTTCGTCTCGCCGGTATGAGACCCGCCGCTACATCTGCCGATCAGGACTCGACGGTGGTAGCGGCTGCGGCAGCATCACCGTCACGGCCGAGCCGGTGGAACTGATCGTCGCGAGGGCCACACTGATGCGTCTCGACAGTCGCGAGCTGCAAGACGCCCTAGCAGGGCGAGTGCGGGACGACGCGCAAGCCGCATCGCTGTACGACAAGATCGCCGCCGACGAAGGCAAGCTCGTTGAGCTAGCCGGACTATGGGCCAGCGACGACATGACCACCGATGGCTGGAAGCGGGCCAAGGCCATCATCGAACAGCGGCTCACAGAGAACCGACAGAGACTCTCCCGCCTATCCGGCACGCGGCAACTCGACGCCTACCTCGGGCAAGGCGGAGCGCTCCAGGCCCAGTGGTCCGGGCTCAACCTCGATCGCCAACGAGCCATCGTCAAAGTCTTGGTCGACCACGTGGTCATCAACCCGGGCGTCATCGGCGCCCGTTCGGTTGCCGTCGAGCGCGTACGTCCCGTGTGGCGGTTCTGATGGTCGCGTCCGCCTGGGCGCCGGACTCGCGCTGCCGCGCTTGGGTCCGCCCCCCAGCCTGTCCGCTCCCAGCAGGACCGCCACCCGGGTGACCGCGCCCGGATCGGTGACGAGTACCGGGATCCCCTGAGACGCACAGGTGGACTCGACCAGTGCACGAACCTGGTCCTCCCACTCCGGTGAGGTCATGTCCAACGCACCGCGATCGCAGGGGGCGCGAACCACTCTTCGGCCTCGGAGGAGTTCCACAGCCACGACGGGAACGCGCCCTCGAAGTACGCGGTCGACTTCTCCACTACGTCCTGAGCGGATGTGCCCCAGATCGGGATGCGCTCGGGCTGAAACCCCTGGGCAACGTCATAGCGATGACGGTTCGCGATGCGAACATCCGAGAACGACTTACCCAGGTACTTCGACAGATACCCCGCCGCAACACGCGCCTCGCCAAGGCGGCCCGCACCGACCGGCACGTCGTCGATGCGCCTCATGTCGACGATGCCCCGACCCCAGACCTGCGCGACCAGACTCTTCCTCACGTAGCGGTTCACCGCGAAGTGCAGATGGAACCGCGAGCCGTCTGCATGGAACTCCGGGACCCACGCGTACGGCATCGGCGCACCGCCGAGTTCAGAGCGAAGCTGGCGAAAGAACTCCCCCGCGTGCTGTCGGACCTCGGACGGATCCGTGCAGAACGGTGGTGCGTACGTCAGGGTCCCGAAGCGGTTCAGCCCGTTGGCGACGCAGTACCGCCGCAGTTGACCGCGTGCGCGACGAGCAGCCTCAGCACGGGAACGTTCCGGGTTTGGGACACCGCCGGCGCCACCACCTGAGTCGCGCCGGCGTTTAGGCACGAAGCAGCCACCACCTTCCCGGGCGGCCGGGCAGATGAGCAACATCCAGCCCGACCGCACGGCGGGTTCACGAATGGTTGCTGAGACAACAGACGACACAGAGGTGGACCTTCAAGAGAGGGCGGGCGAGGACAGAAGCCCCCGGTCTGTTCCCGCGTTCTCACCTCTAGGACGCCGTTGACCCTGGTCACTAAAGCGGCCTACTTGGGGGCAGCCGCTGCGGGTTTGCCAACGCGCGCAATCTCTTGTCTGACAGACGACCTTGGTCGCCGTCATCCGTCTGCTCGGAGCATCGCCCACCCGACCCGCCGCTGTCAGCGAAACACCGAAACCGACCCGAGCTTGGCTCGGATCGGTACGGCGGCGCCCGCTCCCCCACGCGGGAAGAAGCACCCCGCGCGGGGCCCCTGCGGACCCGAGAAGCCGCCGCCTTGTGGTCGCTGGCCCCAGCGAGTTCTGTTGCTAAATCAAGTCAAGGGCGGCCCGCAGTGCCGCATAGAGTCACCCTGGCCATCCAACTCTCGAAGCAGCGGGGACCCCTATGGAACAGCGACGCACCGAGGCTCTGGAGCTCCTCACGAGCGAGACTCACACCTTCATTGAGACCCTTCACGCTCTACGTGGCCTCAAGGAAGTCACACACCCGCAGGCAATGACTCTCGACGAAGATCCTCGCTGGACAAAAGCAATATCACGACAAGCGTCGCTGATCGACGCCACTAAGCAGCGTTCTTACTTGGCAACCATGAAAGCCGCGTGGCCATTCACCATCTCAATTCTAAATGGCGGGGCGCACACGTTTACCAATCTATCCGCGGACAAGACCCTCGACTGGCAACCGGTTGACCGATTCGCCATCGTCCCAGATGAACACCGAGACGAACTAAGGGAGCAGCTGTCCGACGTTGGCAATGAAATCGACGGCCAACCAGACTTCGAGCTCCAGCAAGCCAGCAACGGAAACTACCGAGTCAAAATCGAAGACCCGGAGATTTACTACTACTTCTGGCAAGCCGTAGAGGAACTGGAGAAAGGCGTCGCTACGCCGACACATTCCGCTCTTCTGATGCGGTCAATTCTCACAATGGCAGTGAGTGCCTTCGAGGTATTCGTCTCAAACGTCTACCGATCGTTCCTGCTCTGCAATCCCGGAGCTGCGGACAACTCGGACAGCAAGACCTTTTCGCTCAGCGACCTGTACGGTTTCGGAACGGTACAAGACGCTATCGCCGAAAGCATTTTCCAGCAGGCGGACTCGTTCAGTCGCAAGGGCGTGCGAGCGTGGACCCAGTGGTTCAAGGGTAAGCCGCTTGAGGTCGACCTCGCTGGACTGGCGCATGATTGGGGTAGGACTCAGGAAATTTTCGAACGCCGCAACGTCGTCGTCCACAACGGATCGAAGACAACCCGACAGTACCTTCACAATGTCGACAGCGGTCTGACTGAAAATCTCACTGAGGGCTCACCGCTAGATATTGAGCCGGATTATGTCGAAGAGGCGCTAGAGCGACTAATTACGCTCGGAGTCCTAGTTGGCTACAAGGTTCGCGTGAGAATGTTCCAGAAAGACAATGCGGCCGCCATCTCGACCTGGATTCAGAACGAGCAGTTCGAACTGCTTTTGAAGTCACACTTCAATGCCGTCGACAAGATCTCCGAGTCGTCGGGTGACGCTGTCCTGAAGGACATGGACCGAAACCTACTTCGAGTCAATGGTTGGATCGCCAGAATGCGATTGAACGGTGTGGAAACTGGTCGCAAAGAAATTGAGAAATGGGACACCTCTGCACTGTCAGACAGTTTCCGTGCTGCGCGCAACATCCTTCTTCGGAGAGACGAGGCGGCCGTCTCTGCGATCAGAGAGTTGATCAAGTCTGACGACCTCAGCATCGAGGACGTTCGGGAGTGGCCGCTGTTCTACTGGCTCCGCGAGGACGGGAAGCTAGACGGCCTTTTCACAGAATTTGAGGACTCCAGAACGACACCGGAACCACGAATGGAGATCGTGACGGTAGATCCGGACCTGGATTCAACGCTCCCGGCCAGCAGTGGCGCTGTTGACCCTGACACCGACTCAACCGCGTTGCCTGGGGACGACGCTCCAGGCGACACCCGCTCGAAAGACTGACCGCTCTCGCGAATGGACTCGACGCGCAAGGACCCGGGGGGTGTCCTAAGAGTTGGTCGGGTTGCCCGCCTGCGTCCCTCCGGCGACCAAGACGTTCAGACCGGCCCGCACCGAGGCGTCCAGGAACGCCGCCGCCTGGGGCGTCAGGCTGCCGAGCTCGACGAGGTCGGCCAGCCGCGTCGCGCGGAGCACGAACTTGCGGACGTTGACCGCGCTGAACCCCCGGGAGATCCCCTCCAGCACCACGTGCAGGCGGTGGCCCTCGGGCAGCATCGCGTCCACGAACGGACGGCTGACGTCGATCCGACGACCCGAGCTCTTCAGCATGCGCTCCACGAGCTCGGTCACCTGGGCGGCGGTGAGCACGAGGTTGGTCAGCTCGTGGCGACCGTGGCGGGCGATGAAGACCCGGCTCGGGTCGTTGATCCAGATCTCCTCGACCTCGGGGTCGTCGAGCAGGGCCTGGAGCGGACCGAAGCCCGCGACCCGGGCCACGATCTCGCCGACCATGGCCTCGGGATCGGCCACCGGCACGACCCGACCGGTCAGGCTGCGCTCGTCGTGGGCGCGGACCACCTCAGCAGCGATGTGGCGTACGGCGCCCGCGTCGCGCTGGGGGTCGACGCCCTCGCGGCGCACCACCACGCGGACCTGCTCGTCGAGCTCGTCGACCAGGGCGGCGTGGCCCCCGGCGCGGCGCACACCGTTCCCGGAGTACGGCACGGACTGTGCCAGCGCCATCGTCCCTCCCGTGCCGGGCGGTCCCGACCGGACCGAACGTAGGCACCGGAGCGGGTCGCTGGGGAGTCCCAGGATCGGATCTGTGGAGAACCCGGGTAGTTCCACCGACCCACCGGTCACTCGGGTCCCGTGCGCCCCACGCCTGGCACGGACCAGCTGGACGGCCGTGCCAGCATCGCTGCATGACCGACACCGCTGCCAAGGCCACCGAGCTCCTCCGCCTGCACCGCGACCCTGCGCTGCTCACCGTCGTCAACGTCTGGGACGTCATCAGCGCGACCGTCGTCGCCGACGTCGAGGGCACCGCCGCGCTGGCCACCGCCAGCCACTCCATCGCCGCCTCCCACGGCTACGAGGACGGCGAGAACATCCCGCTCGACGAGATGATCGACGCCATCGGCCGCATCGCTGCCGCCACCGACCTCCCGGTCACCGCCGACCTCGAGGGCGGGTACGGCGACGCCGCCGAGGCCGCCCGTCGTGCGATCGGCGCCGGCATCGTGGGTGCCAACCTCGAGGACCAGATGAAGCCGCTCGAGCAGGCCGTGGACCAGGTCGCCCAGGTGATGCGGGCCGCCGAGGCCGCGGGCGTGCCCGACTTCGTGCTGAACGCCCGCACCGACGCGTTCGTGAAGGCCGGCGACCGGCCCCGCGCGGACGTGCTGGCCGACGCCGTCGAGCGCTGCCAGGCGTACCTCGCCGCGGGCGCACCGGTCGTCTTCGTGCCCGGCGTCCTGTCCGAGGACGAGGTGACCACCCTGGTCGACGCGCTCGGCCCGCAGCGGCTGACGCTGATCGGGATCCCCGGCAACCTGCCGCTGGCCCGCCTCGAGGAGCTCGGCGTCGCCCGCGTCTCCTACGGCCCGCTCTCCCAGCGCGTCGCGCTCACCGCGCTGGCCGAGCTCGTCGAGGCCGTGCACGCCGGTGGCGGCGTGCCGGAGGGCACCCGACCCCTCAACTGATCCGCTACACGACGCAGACGACCCCTGCCCCGGCCGGCGCCGGAGCAGGGGTCGTTCGAGTGTGGGGTCAGGCGTGGCCGCCCTGCGGCCCGTCCACCTCGTAGTTGCTGTTGCTGTCGTCGGGCTCGACCGCGTTCTCCGCGGCCTCCTCGCTGATCTCGGCGCCGCTCACCGGGGCGCCGGCGGCGGTGCCGCCCGCGGGGACCTCGGGGGTCTCGGTGCTCTCGGTGCCGTGGGGCTCGTCGGTCGCGTTGATCGTCTCGTGGTCGCTCATGAGCGCCAACGTACGCAGGCCGCCCGGGTGGGTCACCCACCCCGGTACGGCCTGTCCACAGATTCTTATCGACTCTTGTCGTTCGAACATGTGTTCTAGTATAGTGAGGTCATGTCCACCACGGTCACGCTGCCGGTCCCGATCGAGGACCTCGACGCCACCGGCGTCCTGCACCGGACCGAGACAGCCCTGCAGACCCGGCGCGCTGCCGAGGTCGAGGACCTCCTCCTGGCCCTGCACTGGGCCGACCTCCACGCCGCCGACCCCAGAAGGGGCCCGGACAGCGCCCGCGTCTGGGGCGGCGAGGACCGCCTGGTCGACCTCGGCGGGGACGGCACCCCACGGGTCCAGGAGCTCTGCCTTCCCGAGCTCGCCACCGCCCGCCGCGTCCACACCCTCTCCGCGAGGGCGGTCGTGGCCGACGCCCTCGACCTGCGTCACCGCCTCCCGGCCACCTGGGCGGTCGTCCAGGCCGGTCACTGCGAGGTCTGGGTCGCGCGCCGCGTCGCGGCCATGTCCCGCCGGCTCGACCAGACCCAGGTCGGGATCGTCGACGCCGCGGTGGCCGACTCCATCGCCGGCGACTCCCCGTCCCGGGTCCTGGAGCTCGCCGAGGCCAAGGTGATCGAGGCCGACCTGGCCGCCCACGCCGCCAGGTTGGAAGCCGAGGCCCGCCGCCGCCTCGTCGCGGTCAGCCGGACCGACAAGTTCGGCTCGCGCAACCTGTTCGCCCGGATGGAGCCCGGAGACGTCGTCTGGGTCGACGCCATGGTCGACCGGATCGCCGACATCCTCGCCACCCGCCCTGACCTGGTCGCCGACGCCGTCGCTGGCAGCGACAGGACCCTCGACAAGCAGGCGCTCCGGGCCCTGGCCCTGGGCTGGTTGGCCCACCCCGCCGCCGTCCTGGACCTCCTCGACAACCCCACCGCACCAGGCGGGCCCGTCGAAGACCAGGAGCAGCGGCCCGAGCCGCGGCGCCGTACCGCCCAGGCCGTGGTCTACGTCCACCTCCACCAAGCCGCCTGCGAGGGCACCGACGCGGTCGCGCGGGTCGAGGACCTCGGGCCCACCCTCCTGGCCCAGGTGGTCGCGCTCCTACGCCACGCCCACGTCAGCCTCCGTCCCGTGATCGACCTCCACGCCGAAGGCAGCACCAGCAGCTATGAGTTCCCCGAGTCCATCCGCGAACGCGCCCGCCTTCGCAGCCTCGTCGAGGCCTTCCCCCACGCCACCCGGTCCTCACGCCGCACCGACATGGACCACCCCGTCCCGTACGACCCCGACGGGCCACCCGGCCAGACCCGCGACACCAACGCAGCACCCCTGACCCGCACCCACCACCGCGCCAAGACCCACGCCGGCTGGACAGTCCGCCAACACGGGCTGGACCGTCACTACTGGCGCACGCCCCACGGCCTCTACCGAGAGACCGGACCCGCCGGCACCAGAGTCATCGACGAGACCACCTACCACCGCGCCGTCAAACGCATCGCCCTCGACCGCGCCCTCGACGCCATCGAGAAGTCGTTGCGACCGTGAGGCTCCCGGCCTACGGTCGCGCATGGCCATCGCCCGCTACCCGACCACCGTCCTCGACTGCGCCGACCCCGGCACGCTCGCCCGCTTCTACGCCGCGATGCTCGACTGGACCGTCGTGGAGGACGCCGACGACGCCGGCGGCTGGTTCGAGGCGCGCGCCGAGAACGGCCAGTGCCTCTGCTTCCAGCACGCAGAGCACTACCGCGCCCCCGCCTGGCCGGGCCAGGACGTGCCCCAGCAGATGCACCTCGACGTCGTGGTCGACGACCTCGACACCGCCGAGGCCGCCGTCCTGGAGCTCGGCGCGACGAAGCACGCCCACCAGCCGGGCACGTCGTTCCGGGTCTTCCTCGACCCGGCGGGGCACCCGTTCTGCCTCTGCTCGTCCTGAGCCCGGCCGACAGAAGGGCTCAGGCCCGCCGCGACACCGCCACCGCCACCAGCGAGACCGCGAAGGCGACCACCAGCACGCCCACGAACGCCCCGCGGTCGGCGGCGGTGCCGATCGCGGTGAAGACCAGCCCGACCACCGCGACCGCGACGGCCGCGCCGACGGAGTCACTGATGGTGATCGCCGACGTCGCCGTGCCGCGCTCCTGCACCGCGGTCCGCTTCAGCACCGCCGAGGTGATCCGGGGGAACATCAGGCCCATCCCGGCCGAGGCGACCAGCCACCCCGCGCCGACCAGCAGGCCCGGCAGCGCCAGCGTGGCGATGACCAGGATCATCGCCACCCCGACCGCCAGCAGGACCGAGCCGATCCGCAGCGCGGCCTCGTCGGGCAGGCGCTCGCCCAGCCGGCCCTGCACCTGCGAGGCCGCGGCCCAGCTGAGCGTGGCCACGGTAAGCACCAGCCCGCTGACCCAGGTCGCGGCGTCGTACTGCTCCTGGAGCAGGTAGGGCAGGTAGGACTCGCTGGCGAAGAACGCGCCCGCCACCAGCCCACGGAGCCCGATCACCGACGGCAGCCCGCGCGCGGCGCGCAGGGTCCCGCGCGGGAGCAGGGGGCGTACGGCGACCAGCGCGGCGGCCACGGCGACCAGGGCCGTCACCGCCCGCAGCACCCCGGACAGCGACCCCGCCAGGTTGAGCGCCACCACCGCGGTCGCGACCGCCACGGCGAGGAGGAGCCGCCCGGTCCCCCCGGGCCCGGCCACCGCCGCGGCGTCGGGGTCGGCGGCCTCCGGCGGCGGCACGTGCCGCAGCGTCGGGACCAGCAGCGACAGCGCGGCGGCGGCGACCAGGACCACGCCGAGGAAGACCCACCGCCATCCAAGGGTGTCGGCCACGACCCCGGCCAGGAACGGCCCGACGAGCCCGGGCAGCACCCACGCGGCGGCGAACAGCCCGAGGATGCGGGGGCGGTCGACCTGGGCGTAGACCTGCGCCACGAGGACGTACAGCGACACGATCAGGCCGCCGAGGCCGAGTCCCTGGGCGAAGCGGCCGAGGACCAGCCAGGTCATCGTCGGCGCCAGCCCGGCCGCGACCAGACCGACCGCGAACAGTGCGACCGAGGCCAGCAGGGGCCGCACCGCGCCGCGGCGGTCGGCCCAGGACCCGGCCGCGACCATGCCGACGACGCTGGCCGCGAGCGTGGCCGAGAAGGCCACCGCGAAGAGGTCCCGACCGTCGAGGTCGGCGGCCACCGTCGGCATCACGGTCGCCACCGCGAGGGCCTCGAAGGCGGCCAGGAAGACCAGCGCGACCGCGCCCACGGTCGCCCCGCGGTAGACCGGGTCGAGCAGCGGGGTGGTGCGGTCCCCCGCGAGGTCCTCGGTCGTCACCGGACCACGGTAGGTCGCCTCAGCGACCGGTCCAGCGCGGGGCCCGCTTCTCCGCGAACGCCGCCGACCCCTCCTGGGCGTCGTCGCTCAGGAAGACGGGCCGGGTGAGCTCGTCCTGGCGCTCCCACGCCTCGTCGAAGGTCCAGTCCGCCGCCTCCCGGGCGACCTGCTGGGTCACCCGGACCGCCAGCGGCCCGTTGACCGCGATCCGCCCCGCCAGCTCGAGCGCGCCCAGCAGCGCGCCGCCCTCCTCGGTGACCCGGTTGACCAGGCCGAGCGCCTCGGCACGCTCGGCGTCGATCGGGTCGCCGGTGAAGAGCATCTCCAGCGCCACCGCCCTCGGGATCCGCTGCGGCAGCAGCACCGCGGCCCCGGCCGCGGCCACGAGGCCGCGCTTGACCTCGGGCACGCCGAAGCGGGCCGTGCGCGCCGCGACCACGAGGTCGCAGGCCAGGACCAGCTCGAACCCGCCGGCCACCGCCCACCCCTCGACGGCCGCGATCATCGGCTTGCGCGCCGGCCGGGCGGTCAGGCCGCCGAACCCGCGGCCGGGCAGCATCGGGGTCTCCCCGCGCAGGAACGCCTTCAGGTCCATGCCCGCGCAGAAGGTGCCGCCGGCCCCGGTCAGCACCCCGGCGCGCAGGTGGTCGCCCGCCTCGAGCCGGTCCACCGCCGCTGCCAGCGCCTGCGCGGTCGCGGCGTCCACGGCGTTCCTCGCCTGCGGCCGGTTCAAGGTGACCACGAGGACGCCGCCCTCACGCTCCTCGACCAGCACCGGGCCCTCTGCCACGTCGTCGGCCACGTCGTCCACCATCTCGTCTCCCTCGCTCGACTGCGCCCCGACCATCCCGGTCAGCGCGGCGGCAGCAGCACGCTGACGCCGTCCCCCCCGGGTCGGCCCTCCATCCGACCACCTAGGGACCGCACGAGCGACCTCGCCTGCTCCAGACGGTCCGTGGGGTCCTGCGGTCCCGCGCCCTCGGGCGGCGGCGGGCGGACCCCGGACACCTCTAGCCGGACCACGGACGAGGCGGCTCCCACCAGCACCAGGCGTACGGCACCCGCTCCCGCACCGTCGGCCCGCGCCTCGTCCCGGGCCTGCTCCAGCAGCACGTCCAGGACGAACTCGACCGGGCCGGGTGTCAGCGTCAGGTCCAGGTCGCCCTCCACCGCGGCGGAGAAGCCGCGGCCGAGCCCGAGCAGGCCGTCGGCCCACTGCTGGGCCAGCGAGGCGGCCAGCTCCCGCAGCGGCACCTCCGCGCCCGACATCAGCGCCCCGCGGCGGGTCATCCCGACCAGGTCGGCCACGACGGTGTCGAGCTCGTCGACGGAGGCCTGGCACCGACGGGTGGCGTCGGTGGCGTCGGCGTCGAGCCGGGAGTGGGCGAGCTCGTCGAGGCTCAGCCGCAGGCTGGTCAGCGGGGTCCGCAGGACGTGGGAGGCGTGCACCGAGAACTGCTGCTCCCGACCCATCCTGTCGCGCAGCGCCGCGGCGCTGGCCTCGAGCGCGGCGGCCACCGCCCGCGCCTCCGGCACCCGGGACCGCGGCAGGTCCAGGTCGAAGCGACCGCGGCCGAGCATGGCCGCCGCCGCCGCCAGGCGCGTGAAGGGGCGCGCGAACCACCGGGCCATCAGCCACCCGGCGGCGGCCGCACCCAGGACGGCGAGCAGGAGGGTCGCCGTCAGCGGCGCGGAGTCGACGGCCAGCACCGCCCGCCAGCCCGCGGCGGACTCCACCACCCGGACGGTGAGGTCCCCGGAGGAGGCCGACGCCACGACGGGCCGGTACCGCCCCTCGCCGCCCTCGAACTCCGGGCCGGTCGCTACCGCGTCCAGGACGCCGCCCCGGCGCACCTCGAAGCGCTCGCTGTCGTCGACCGCGTCGGCGAGCGCCGCCGAGTCGATCGGGCTGCCGGCGGCGTCGGCGGACTGCACCAGGCCCAGCAGGAGCCGGGCCTGGGAGGTGGCGTGCCCGGCGTCGTGGGCGCGCAGGTTCGCGAGCAGGTTGACGTTGCGGACGAAGCCGAGGACGGCGACCAGCAGCAGGACGAGGGCGACGAAGCCGAGGACGAGCCGTCGGGTCACGCCCCGGTCCTCCTAGACATCGTGTCCGCTGCCCTCCAGGCGGAAGCCGACCCCGCGCACGGCCACGACCCGTTCGGGCACCTTGACCTGCTCCAGCTTCTGCCGCAGCCGACCGATCGTGACGTCGAGGGTCTTCGTCGAGCCGTACCAGTTCTCGTCCCACACGTCGGCCATCAACTTGTCGCGGGAGACCACCTTGTCGCGGTTGGTCAGGAGGACCTCGAGGACGTCGAACTCCTTGCCGGTCAGGGGGACCTCGGCCTCGCGGTAGAAGACGCGGCGGGCGCCGGCGTCCATCCGGAGCCCGTCGACGACCACCACCGGGGTCGGACCGGTGCTGGTGCGGCGCAGCAGCGCCCGTACGCGTGCCTGCAGCTCGGCCAGGCCGAAGGGCTTGGCGAGGTAGTCGTCGGCGCCGTAGTCGAGGCCCACCACGCGGTCGAGCTCACCGGCGCGGGCGGTGACGATCATGATCGCGCCCTCGAAGGCGAGCTCCCGGGCCTTGCGACACACCTCGAGGCCGTCCATGTCCGGCAGACCCAGGTCCAGGATGACGACCTCGGCCGCGTTCGTGCGGAGCTCCTCGAGGGCCTTCTCGCCGCTGTCGACCCAGGTGACGTCGTACCCTTCGCGCTCCAGCGTCCGGACGAGGGGGAAGGCGATGTCCTCCTCGTCCTCGACGACCAGGACACGCGCTGCGCTCATAGGTGGGGAGCGTACCGGCGGTGCGCCCTCCCGGAGGACGAATCAGCCCTGCTCGGCCCAGTGGGGCGTCCAGGCGGGCATCCCCACGTCCCTGCGGGGTGCCGGGGCCCGCCAGGAGTCGCGGAGGAACACCACGCAGAGCGCGAGCCCGCCGAGCAGCGCCACCAGCGCCAGCGCCGGGGTGTAGACGCCTCCCAGGAAGGGGTAGCCGACCAGCGGGACGGCCAGGACGAGCCGGGCCACGGTGGTGCGGTCGCCGATCGGGAGCTCGTCGTCGTCGACACGGACAGCGACGCCCGCGGTGCCCGCCTCGACCACGGCACCCGACACCAGTCCGCTGGTGCCGGCACGCGCGAAGGTGACGACGTCGCCCTCCTCGAGGTCCCCGAGCGGCACAACACGGGCCAGCACGACCGAGCCACGAGGCGCGTCGCCGGCGTGGGAGGTCATCACGTAGCGCTCCAGCCCGAAGGCGGCCGGCACCAGCACCAGCAGGAACACCGGCGCGATCACCAGCACCGTCAGCGTCGTCCGGGCACCCCAGGACCACGGGCGACGGCGAGGGACGGGCGCGAGCTCCATCGGACACTGCTCCGGGTCGGGGTGGGCGAGGTGGTCCGCACTCCCCCCGGGGCAGACCTGCTCAGGCTAGGCCCCCCGTGACCCCCGCGCACCTCGTTCCGGACTCGTCCACGACACGAAGTCCCTACGGCGAGACACGGTTCGGTAACAGCGTCGGCCGCCGTCACCGTCACCGTCAATGTCACCGTCACCGGGCCAGGAGGTCGCCGTGGTCGGCGACCCGCGCCAGCACCTCGTCGGGACCCAGCTGGTCCAGGGCCAACGGGTCCTCGGCGCCGGCCTCGACCTCGGCCCAGGTGACCGGCGCGGCCACCCGGGGCCGGTCGCGACCGCGCAGCGAGTAGGGCGCGACCGTGGTCTTCGACGCGGCGTTCTGCGACCAGTCCAGGAAGACCTTCCCGCCGCGTCGGGCCTTGGTCATCGTCGCGGTCACCAGCCGTGGGTGCGCGGCGGCCAGGTCGTCGGCGACCTCCTTGGCCAGCGCCGTCACCGCGTCCGAGGGACGGCGCGACGGCAGGTCGGCGTAGAGGTGCAGGCCCTTGCTCCCGCTGAGCACGGGCCGCACGGCGAGGTCGTGGCCGGCCAGGGCCTCGGCGACCAGGAGCGCCACCCGGCAGCACTCCCCCAGCCCGGCGGGCTCCCCGGGGTCCAGGTCGATCACCAGGCGGTCGGCGTTGCGCGGGCGGCCGTTGCGCCCGACCCGCCACTGGTGCACGTGCAGCTCCAGCGCCGCCAGGTTCGCCATCCAGGTCAGCGTGGCGAGGTCGTCGACCACCGGGAAGACGAGGGTGTCGCCGTGACGGGAGGCCCCGCGGGACCCGGAGGTCGGCACCGTCACCGTCCGCACCCAGGACGGGGCACCGCGCGGCACGTTCTTCTCGTAGAAGCTCTCGTGGCCCACGCCGTGCGGCCACCGGATCCGGGTCACGGCCCGGTCGCGCAGGTGCGGCAGCATCACCGGCGCGACCTGCGCGTAGTAGTTCAGCACCTCGCCCTTGGTGAAGCCGGTGACCGGGTACATCACCTTGTCGAGGCTGCTCAGGGTCAGCGTCCGCCCGTCGACCTCGACCCGGACCTCCTCGCGGGGAGGGTCGGTGGCGCGCGGGCTCACGACTGCCCGGCCCGGTCGTCAGCGGCCAGGTCGTCGGGGCCGAGGTCGGTGCGCACCCCTTGGAACGAAGGCTGCCGGAGCCGGGCGTACCCGGCGCCGTGGGTGTCGAGGTCGACCACCAGCACCGGGTCGACCCAGTGCGTGCCGCGGGCGTCGACGCGGGGCACCTCGTCGTCGAACGGGCTGGTCGAGCGCGCCAGCGGGGCCACCAGCGCGGCGAGCTCCGCGCTCCGCCGCCCGCTGATCCCGCTGCCCACCCGCCCGCGGTAGGACAGCCCGTCCGGGGTCGGCTCGCCGACCAGCAGGGCGGCCAGCGGGCCGTCGGCGCCGCTGCCCTCCTGCGGGCGCCAGCCCCCGACGACGTACGAGCCCCGGTGCCGGTGCGCCCGCTTCAGCCAGTGCGGGCTGCGCCGCTCGAAGGCGTAGCGGGAGTCGCGGCGCTTGCTCACCACGCCCTCCAGGCCCTGGGTGCGGGTGGCCTCCATCAGCATCGCCCCGTCGTCGTAGGCCGCCGGCACCTGCCACCCGGTGGCACCGAGCCCGTCCGGGCCGGCGAGGTCCTCCAGGCGCGCGCGACGCTCGGCCCAGGCCAGCCCCGTGAGGTCGTCGCCGTCGAGGGCGAGCAGGTCGAAGACCATGAACGTGGCCGGCACGCGGTCGGCCAGCGCGGCCGCCGTGGTCGCGCGGCGCACGTGCATCCGCTCCTGCAGGGTGCGGAAGTCGGGCAGCCCACGCTCGTTCAGCGCGATCACCTCGCCGTCGACCAGCAGGTCGCGGCCCGGCATCGGGCTCACCGAGAGGTCCGGCCAGGCCACGGTGACCTCGTTGTCGTTGCGGCTGGTCATCCGGACGGCGTCGCCGAGGCCGGCGTCGCCGCGCGCGAGGACCCGGACACCGTCCCACTTCACCTCGTGGGCCCACCGCTCGCCGGAGGGCACCTCCGTGGTCGGGGTGGCGAGCATGGGGCGCATGGGGTCATCCTTGACCCCATGCGGGCGATCTGGAAGGGCGCGGTCTCCTTCGGGCTGGTCAGCGTGCCGGTCAAGCTGTACGCCGCCACGGAGAGCCACGACGTCTCCTTCCGGCAGGTCCACGCCTCCGACGGGGGCCGGATCCGCTACCAGCGGGTCTGCTCGGTCGACGGCGAGGAGGTGCCGTACTCCGAGATCGCCAAGGGCTTCGAGACCGAGGACGGCGAGATGGTCGTCCTCGACGAGGACGACCTCGAGTCGCTGCCCTCGACCAGCTCCCGCGAGATCGCGGTCGAGAAGTTCGTCCCCAGCGACCAGATCGACCCGATGCTCTTCGAGAAGTCCTACTACCTGGAGCCGGAGAAGAGCGGGGCCAAGCCGTACGCCCTGCTCCGCCAGGCCCTGGTCGAGGCCGACCGGATGGCCGTGGTCACCGTCGCCCTGCGGCAGCGGACCTCGATCGCGGTGCTGCGCGTGCGCGACGACGTGATCGTGCTCCAGACCATGATGTGGCCCGACGAGGTCCGCACGCCCGACTTCTCCGTCGAGCCCGGCGACGTCAAGGACTCCGAGACGAAGATGGCCACGATGCTGGTCGAGACCCTGGCCGGCGACTTCGACGCCTCCGACTTCGAGGACGACTACGCCGGGGCGGTCAAGGCGATGGTCAAGGCCAAGATCGAGGGCGGCGAGATCAAGCGCACCCCCACCTCGACGAAGTCCTCCGGCGAGGTCGTCGACCTGCTCGCGGCCCTCCAGCGCTCGGTCGAGGCGGCGAAGAGCTCGCGCGGCGAGGAGCCGGCGACGAAGAAGACCGCCCCCACGAAGGCCGCCGCCACGAAGACGCCCGCGAAGAAGACCGCTGCTAAGAAGACGCCGGCGAAGAAGGCTGCGAAGAAGAAGCCGGCCGCCAAGAAGGCGAGCTGACCCGGCCCTCAGGCCAGGGACTCCTCCCACGCCGCGTGCAGGCCTGCGAAGCGCCCGCCCTCGGTGGCCACCAGCTCGGCCGGGGTGCCGTCCTCGACGACCCGACCGTGCTCCATCACGAGCACCCGGTCGGCGATCTCCACCGTGGAGAGACGGTGCGCGATGATCACCGCGGTCCGACCGGCGAGCACGGTGCGCAGCGCGTGCTGCACGAGCCGCTCCGACGGCACGTCCAGCGACGAGGTGGCCTCGTCCAGGATCAGCACGGCGGGGTCGGCCAGGAACGCCCGGGCGAAGGCGACGAGCTGGCGCTGGCCGGCGCTGAGACGACCACCGCGGTTGGCCACGTCGGTCTCGTACCCCTGGGGCAGGGCGGTGATGAAGTCGTGCGCGCCGAGCGCGGTGGTGGCGGCGACGACGTCCTCCATCGAGGCGTCCGGCCGGCCGAAGCGGATGTTGTCGGCGACGGTGCCGGAGAACAGGTAGTTCTCCTGCGTCACCATCACCACCGCGCGGCGCAGGTCGTCGGAGGTCAGGGTGCGCAGGTCCTGCCCGTCGAGGAGGACCGCGCCGCCGGTGGGGTCGTAGAAGCGGGTCGCGAGCTTGGCCAGGGTGGTCTTCCCGGCACCGGTGGTGCCGACCAGGGCCAGCGTCTGGCCCGCCGGCACGGTGAGGTCCAGGCCGGGCAGGACCGGCCGGTCGGCGACGTAGGCGAAGCGGACGTCCTCGAAGCGCAGCTCGCCCCGGGCCGCCCCCAGCGGGTGCGGGCGCTCGGGCTCGGGCACGTCCGGCTCCTCACGCAGCACCCCGGCCAGCTTGTCGAGGGCCGCCGAGGCCGACTGGAAGGTGTTGTAGAACTGCGAGATCTCCTGCATCGGCTCGAAGAACTGGCGCAGGTAGAGCAGGAAGGCGGCCAGCACGCCCACGGTGACCTCGCCCTGGAAGGCGAGGTACCCGCCGTACAGCAGGGTGATCCCGATCGTGAGGTTGCCGATCAGCTTGATGCCGGGCATGAACACCGCGACCAGCCGGAAGGCGTGCAGGCTGGCGCGGCGGTACTGGTCGTTGACGTCGTCGAAGATCTCCTGGTTGCGCGGCTCCCGGCGGAACGCCTGGACCGCCTTCACCCCGCCCATCGACTCCACGAAGTGCACGATGACCAGCGCGATCTTCTCGCGGGTACGGGTGTAGCTGCGCGCGGAGGCCTTGCGGAACCAGTTGGTCAGCAGGAACAGGAACGGCCCGCACAGCAGCGCCACCGCGCCGAGCTCGAGGTCGAGGAACAGCAGCAGCCCGGCCGTGCCGACCAGCGTGAAGGCGGCCGTGACCAGGCCGTCGAAGCCGGTCTCGAGCATCTCGTAGATCGCGTCGACGTCGGAGGTCTGCCGGGAGATGACCCGGCCGGAGGTGTAGGAGTCGTGGAAGGCGGGGCTGAGGGCCTGGAAGTGCCGGAACACCCGCCGCCGCAGCTCGTAGAGCATGTCCTGCCCGATCGTCCCGGACCGGACGAGGAACAGGTTGCGGGCCACGGCCTGCAGGATCGTGGAGGCCAGCACCAGCCCGACCACCTCGGCCAGCGGGACGAGGTTCCCGCTCTCCTGGATCGGCGGGATGCCGGAGTCGATGCCCACCTTGACCAGGTACGGGATCGCCAGCCGGCCGACGTTCTCGACGACGACGATCCCGATCAGCACCCACAGCGCCTTCTTGTACGGCGCCAGCAGCTCGCGCAGCAGGTCGCCGGCGCCGCCGGTGAAGCTGATCCCGCGACCGCGCTCGGCGGCCTCCTCGGCGTCGACCTCGGCCACGCCCCGCCAGTCGGCGGACGACCCGCTCATGCGCGGGCCCCGGCGTGCTCGGTGGGGTGGACCGGCTCGGCGTCGGCGGCCAGCAGCTCGCGGTAGGCCGGGACCGTCGCCAGCAGCTCGCGGTGGTCCCCGACATGGGTGATCCGGCCGTCCTGGAGCAGGGCGACCCGGTCGGCGAGGAGCACCGTCGAGGCGCGGTGCGCGACCACGAGACCGGTCGTCGAGGCCAGCACCCGCTGCAGCGCCTCCTCCACCAGCTGCTCGGTGTGCACGTCGAGCGCGGACAGCGTGTCGTCGAGGACGAGCACCGCCGGCCGGGCCAGCACGGCCCGGGCCAGGGCGAGCCGCTGGCGCTGCCCCCCGGACAGCGCCATGCCCTGCTCGCCGATCCGGGTGTCGAGGCCCCAGGGCAGGTCGTGCACGAAGCCGGCCTGGGCGATCTCGAGCGCGTCGGCGATGTCCGCCTCGGAGGCGTCGGCGCGGCCGAGGGTCAGGTTCTCCCGGGCGCTCATCGAGAACAGCGTGGGCTCCTCGAAGGCGGTCGCGACCAGGCTCCGCAGGTGGGTCAGCTCCAGGTCGCGGACGTCGACGCCGTCCAGGGTGACCCGCCCGCCGGTGACGTCGTAGAGGCGCGGGACGAGGGCGGTCAGCACGCTCTTGCCCGACCCGGTGGCGCCGACCAGCGCCACGGTCTCCCCCGGTGCGAGGTCGAGGTCGACCCCGCGCAGCACCGGCTCGTCGGGCGCGTCGGGGAACGCGAAGTCGACGTTCTCGAGGCGCAGGTGGCCGCGCGGCTCGGCGATCACCCGGTCCCCGCCGACGATGTCGGGACGGGTGTCGAAGATCTCCAGGATCCGGGCGGCCGCGGTCATCGCCTCCTGCGCCATGGCCAGGATGACGCCGAGCGAGGCGACCGGCCACACCAGCGAGAGGAGCAGCGTGATGAAGGCGACCAGCTCGCCCGGGGTCAGCTGTCCGTACCCGACGCCGATGGCGCCGAGGCCCAGGACGGCGACCACGGCGAGGTTCGGGATCCCCTCCAGGAAGGTCCAGAACTTCGCGGCCAGCCGGACCTTCTCCATGCTGGTGGCGCGCAGCCGGTCGGCCGAGGCCTCGTACTGCCGGGCGACGTGCTCGCTGCGGCCGAAGGACTTGATCACCCGGACCCCGACCGCGCCCTCCTCGGCCAGGGTGGCCAGGTCGCCCTGCTCGTCCTGCACGCGACGCGAGATCACGACGTAGGTCCGCTCGAAGCGCATCGAGAGCACCACGATCGGCACCGCCGCGGCGGCGACGACCAGGCCGAGGGGCCAGTACATGACCAGCAGCACGGCCGTGGTCGCCACCAGCTGCAGCACGTTGACGACCAGGAAGATCATCCCGAAGCCGCTGAACCGGCGCAGGGCGGCGAGGTCGGTGGTCGCGCGAGAGAGGAGCTGGCCCGACTGCCACTGGGTGTGGAAGGACATCGGCAGCTGCTGGAGGCGGTCGTAGAGGTCGCGGCGCATCGCGCTCTCGATGCTGAGCACGGCGCTGGACTGGATCCAGCGGCGCCAGAAGACCAGCGCGGCCTCGAGCACGCCGAGCCCGATCGCCAGCAGGCCCAGCGGCAGCAGCATGCCGATCTCGCCGTCGGTGACCGGGCCGTCGATGATCGCGCGCGTCACCAGCGGGATCGTGATGGCCAGGCCGACGCCCACCAGCGAGACGGTCAGCATCACCGCCAGCGTCGTGGCGTGCGGGCGCAGGTAGGAGCGGAGGCGCCACAGGGAGTGGACGCCGGCGGGCGGCTGGGTGGCGGGGACGACCCCCGCGGAACTGGTTGACATCGGCAACCCTGAGCCTAGGTGGGGCCACCGACACCGCGCGAATCCGTCGCCGCCTCAGGCCCGCAGGCTGCGCACCGTCCGCAGCGCCACCGACATCCGGGCCAGGTCGGCCTGGTCGTCGGAGCAGATCCGGCGCAGCGTGCCCGTGGCCCGCTCGACCGCGGTCGGGCGGTGCTCCTCCCAGGCCGCGATCCGGGCGGCCGCGCCCTCGCCGGCCGCGGTCTCCCGCAGCACGGAGAGGGTGAGCTCGTCGTGCACGGCGTGCAGGTCGTCGCGCAGCGCGGCCCGCGCCATCGTCTCCCACTCGTCGCGCCGCGGCAGGGCGAGGATCCGACCGACCAGCGCGGGCAGACCGAGCCGCTCGCCGAGGGTGAAGTGCACCCGGGCGACGTCCTCGGCCTCGAGCCCCTCGCTCTCGGCCGTGGCCACCACGCCGAGCAGCTGGTACGCCGGCCCGAGCACCGCGACCCGCTCCGCGAGGTCCTCGGCCACCCCGGCGTCGACGAGCTCCCCGCGGCGACGTTCGAACCCGGCCAGCTCCGCGCCGGTGAGCAGCTCGGGCAGCCGGGCCATCACCCGCGGCACCACGCCGGCGAAGGTCGCCGCCACCGCGGTGGTGTCCAGCGGCTCGTGGCGCCGGCTGACCAGCCACCGCGAGGCCCGCTCGACCAGGGTGCGCATCTCGACCCGCATCCGGGTCTGCACCGTCGCGTCCAGCCGGTTGTCGAGCGCGGCCACGTCGTCGCGCAGCGGCCGGGACCCGACGATCTCGCGCGCCACGAAGTTGGCGCGGACGAGGTCGGCGGCGCTGGCGCCGGTCTCGGCCTCCAGGCGCGGCCAGTAGGTCAGCCCGGCGACGTCGACGAGGTCGTTGACCACCCGGGTCACCACGATCTCGCGGCGCAGCGGGTGCGCGCGCACCGCCGCGGGGTGCTCGTCGCGGATCCTGGTCGGGAAGTACTCCACCAGGTCCTGCTCGAACCACGGGTCGTCCGGGACGTCGGAGGCGAGCAGCTCGTGGGCCAGCACGATCTTGGTCCAGGCCAGCAGTACGGCCAGCTCGGGCGTGGTCAGGCCCTCCCGCCGCTCGAGGCGGCGCCGGACCTCGCGCCGCGACGGCAGGCCCTCGATCTGCCGGTCCAGGGCGCCGGCGGCCTCCAGCCGCTTCATCCAGGTCTCGTGCACGTGGAGCAACGACGGCGCGTGGGCCGCGGCGTTGGCCAGGGCGAGGTTCTGCTCGGCGTTGTCGTGCAGCACCAGCGCGGCGACCTCGTCGGTCATCGAGGCCAGGGTGGCGTTGCGCTGCTTCTGGGTCAGGTCGCCGTCGGCGACCACGCGGTCCAGCAGGATCTTGAGGTTGACCTCGTGGTCGGAGGTGTCGACGCCGGCGGAGTTGTCGATGAAGTCGGTGTTGATCCGGCCGCCCTCGCCGCCCGCGCCGCGCAGGGCGTACTCGACCCGACCGGCCTGGGTGAGCCCGAGGTTCCCGCCCTCGCCGACGCAGCGGGCGCGCACCGCGCGACCGTCGACGCGGATCGCGTCGTTGGCCTTGTCGCCGACCTCGGCGTGGGTCTCGTCGGCGGCCTTGACGTAGGTGCCGATGCCGCCGTTCCAGAGCAGGTCGACCGGGGCGGCCAGGATCGCGCTGATCAGCGCGGCCGGGGTCAGCGAGGTGACCCCGTCACCCAGGCCCAGCGCGCGCCGGACCTGCGGGCTGACCGGCACCGACTTGCGGTCGCGGGACCAGACGCCACCGCCCTCGGAGATCAGCGAGGTGTCGTAGTCGGCCCAGCTGGACCGCGGCAGGTCGAAGAGCCGCCGCCGCTCGGCGAAGGAGGTCGCCGCGTCGGGGTCGGGGTCGAGGAAGACGTGGCGGTGGTCGAAGGCGGCCACCAGCCGGATGTGCTCGGAGCAGAGCATCCCGTTGCCGAAGACGTCGCCGGACATGTCGCCGATCCCGACGCAGGTGAAGTCCTCGCTCTGGCAGTCGATGCCCCGCTCGCGGAAGTGCCGCTGGACCGAGACCCAGGCACCGCGCGCGGTGATCCCCATGGCCTTGTGGTCGTAGCCGACCGACCCGCCGCTGGCGAAGGCGTCCCCGAGCCAGAACCCGCGGGCGACCGCGATCTCGTTGGCGAGGTCGGAGAAGGTCGCGGTGCCCTTGTCGGCGGCCACCACCAGGTAGGAGTCGTCCTCGTCGTGGCGCACCACGTCGCGCGGCGGGACGGTGGCGCCGTCCACGCGGTCGTCGGTGACGCTGAGCAGGCCGGTGATGAAGGTGCGGTAGCAGGCCTGCCCCTCGGCCAGCCAGGCCTCGCGGTCGGCCGGGTCCGGCAGCTGCTTGGCGAAGAACCCGCCCTTCGCACCCACCGGCACGATCACGGTGTTCTTGACCATCTGGGCCTTCACCAGGCCCAGCACCTCGGTGCGGAAGTCGTCGCGGCGGTCCGACCAGCGCAGGCCGCCCCGGGCCACCGGCCCGAAGCGCAGGTGCACGCCCTCGACCCGGGGGGAGTAGACGAAGATCTCGAACAGCGGGCGCGGGTCGGGCAGGTCGGGCAGTCCCGCCGGGCTCAGCTTGAGCACGACGTCGCCGGACGGGGTGCCGGAGGCGTCGGTCTGGAACCAGCTGGTGCGCAGCGTGGCCCGCACGTGGGCGAGGTAGGAGCGCAGGATGCGGTCCTGGTCGAGGCTCGCGACGTCCTCCAGCGCGGCCTCGATCCGGGACTCCAGGTCCTCGCAGCGCGCGGTGCGGCGGGGGTCGTCGGCCGCGCCGAGGGCGGGGTCGAAGCGCGCCTCGAACAGCGCGACCAGCAGCCGCGCCAGCCCGGGCTCGGCGAGCAGCGCCTCCTCGATGTAGTCGAGCGCGAAGGGCGCCTGCCCCTGGCGCATGTACTTCGCGTAGGCCCGCAGCACCGCCACCTGCCGCCACCCGAGCCCGGCGGCGAGGACCAGCGCGTTGAACCCGTCGGTCTCGCACACGCCGTCCCAGACAGCACGCACCGCGTCGGTGAACAGCAGGCGCGCGTCGTCGGGCAGCGCCTCGCGGTGGCGCAGGCCGAACTCGTAGACGTGCGAGGGGCGGTCGAGGCCGATCAGCGCGTACGGCCGCTCGTCGACGACCTCGACGCCCATCGAGGACAGCGTCGGCAGCACGTGGGACAGCGACAGCGGCTCGCCCACGCGGAACACCTTGAGCCGGGCCTCCCCCGGGCCGGCGTCCAGCGGCTCGTGCAGGACCAGGTCGCGCCCGCCGTCGCCGGAGCCGTCACCCGCGACGGCCTCGAGCCGGCCGAGGTCGAGCGAGGCGGTCCGCGGCGAGAAGTCCTCCTTGTACGCCTCCGGCCACGCGTCGGCGTACCGACGACCGAGCCGCGAGCCGGCGTCCTCGCCGTACTCGGTCAGCACGGCGGCGACGAAGTCGTCGCGCCAGGACCGCGACGCCTCGCCCAGGCGCCGCTCCAGCTCGACGGTCTCGATCTCGGGGATCGTCGCGCCCGCCGGCATGTGCGCCACGAAGTGCACCCGCGCGGTGGTCGACTCGTTGATCCGCACCGTGAACTCCACCGAGTCGGCACCCAGGTGCTGCTGGAGGATCTCGGCGAACCGCTGCCGCACCGCGGTGTTGTAGCGGTCGCGCGGGAGGTAGACCAGCACGGAGACGTAGCGCCCGTAGGTGTCACGGCGCACGAACAGCCGCAGCGCCCGCCGCTCCCGGGCGTGCATCGCGGCCTCGACCAACGGGGCGAGCTCGTCGACGTCGGTGTGGAAGAGCTCGTCGCGCGGGTACGTCTCGAGGGTGTCCATCAGGGCCTTGCCGGCGTGGCTGCGCCGGTCGAAGCCGCTGCGTGCGAGCACCGCGGCCGCCTTCTCCCGCACCAACGGGATCCGCAGCAGCGACTCGGTGTAGGCCGCGCTCGAGAACAGCCCGATGAAGCGCCGCTCCCCGGTGACCTCGCCGGCGGCGTCGAAGGTCTTGACGCCGACGTAGTCGAGGTAGGCCGGGCGGTGCACGGTGGCCCGGGAGTTGGCCTTGGCCAGGACCAGCAGGGTCCGCTCGCGGGCGCGCTCGCGCACCGCCCCGGGCAGCCGGCCCGTCGCCCGGGTCACGTCGGGGTCGTCGCGCAGCACCCCGAGCCCGGTGCCCGGACGGGCGCGGAGCACGTCCTCCTCCACGCCGTCGATCTCGGCGGTGTCGAGGTCGTACTCCCGGTAGCCCAGGAAGGTGAAGTGCTCGTCGCCCAGCCAGGCCAGCAGCTCGCGGGCCGAGCGGACGTCCTCGGCCGGGAGCCCGGCGGGCGGGTCCTGGTCGAGCTCGTCGACGATGGCCCGGATCCGGGCGTTCATCTTGTCCCAGTCCTCGACCGACTCGCGCACGTCGCGCAGCACCCGCTGCACGTGCTCGGCGATCTCGGCCGGGTCGTCGTCGTCGCGCAGCCGGTCGATCTCGACGTGCATCCACGACTCGCGCACCGCCCCGGGCGCGGCCCCGACGGAGCCGTCCTCGACGGGGGCGAGCTCCTGCAGCGCACCGGTGACGTCGCGCACCGCGTCGTAGACCGGGTGCACCACGAGGTGCACCTCGCGCAGCTGCCGGGACAGCTCCATCGTCAGCGAGTCGACCAGGAAGGGCATGTCGTCGACGACGACCTCGACCACCGAGTGGCCCGCCGCCGACCAGCCCTGGTCGCCCGGGGTCGGGGTCGACACCCGGACCTCGGCGGTGCCCTGCGGCCGCTGCAGCGCGGCGCGGTGGTGGGAGGCGAAGGCGCCGTAGAGGTCGGCGTCACCGCGGTCGACGAGGTCCTCGGCGGTGACGTGGCGGTAGTAGGCCCGCAGCAGCGCGTCCAGCCGCTCGCGCGGCGGCCCCCCGCTGCCCTTGCCGTGCCTCGCCAGCCCGACCGCCTGGTCGAGGAGCTGTTCCTTGTCGGGCTCGTGCGTCGCCGTTGACACGCCACGAACCCTAAGGCATGCCCCGACCCTGACGGCTGGTCCATGATGTGCGCCATGACGAAGCGGATCACCCACGACCTGACCTACGACGCGCCCCTGGAGGCCGTCGCCGCGATGCTCGGCGACAAGGCCTTCCGGGAGGAGGTCTGCGAGGCCCAGCACGTGCTCTCGCACGACGTCACGGTCACCTCGCCCGGCAGCGGGCCCAAGGTCGTCACCATCGACCAGAAGCAGAGCGCCGCGAGCCTGCCGTCGTTCGCGAAGAAGATCGTGGGCGACTCGATCCACATCGTGCAGGAGGAGGACTGGACCAGCTCCTCCGAGGCCGCCGTCACCGTGGTCATCCCCGGCAAGCCGGGCGAGATGAAGGGCACCGCGCGGCTGAGCGAGTCCGGCGGCGTGACCACCGAGACCGTCACGCTGGACATCAAGGTCTCGATCCCGCTGGTGGGCGGCAAGGTCGAGGGCCTCGTCGCCGACATGCTGCTCAGGGCGTTGAAGACCGAGAACCGCGTCGGGCGGGACTACCTGTCCCGCTGACCGTCCCGCTGGGCCGGCCGGGCCTGCTCGGGCGGCACGCCCTCGCGGACGCCCTCGGGGGCGTCGTCCGCGGCGTCCTGGCGTCGTCGCACGACGATCACGACCCCGAGCAGCAGGAACGGCCCGAAGGCGAGCAGGAGCGTGAGCGCCTGCTCGACCGGGTGGAGGCTGCCGAGGTGCAGCGGGAGGACCGTCATGGTGCTCCCATCATGCCCCGGCGCCCCCGCCCGTCGGACGACCAGGTCGTGGGTCAGCCCATGTGCGGGTAGCGGTGGTCGGTCGGCGCCACGAAGGTCTCCTTGATCGACCGCGGCGAGGTCCAGCGCATCAGGTTCGACGGGGCGCCGGCCTTGTCGTTGGTGCCCGAGGCGCGGGCGCCGCCGAACGGCTGCTGGCCGACCACGGCGCCGGTCGGCTTGTCGTTGACGTAGAAGTTGCCGGCCGTGAACCGCAGCTCGCGCTGCACCCACTCGATCGCGCGCCGGTCGCGGGCGATCACGGCGCCGGTCAGGGCGTACGGGGCGCTGGACTCCATGCCCCGCACGACCCGCTCGAAGTCGGCGTCCTCGTAGACGTGCACGGCCAGGATCGGCCCGAAGTACTCGGTCGTGAACATCTCGTCGGTCGGGTCCGAGCCCTCGACGAGGGTGGGCCGCACGAAGTACCCGGTCGAGTCGTCGGTCGTCCCACCGGCGACCACGTCGAGGCCGTCGGTGGCGTGGGCACGCTCGAGCGCGGTGCGGTGCTTGGCGAAGGCCCGCTCGTCGATGACGGCGCCCATGAAGTGCGACAGGTCGGTCACGTCGCCCACGGACAGCGCCTCGGTGTCGGCGACCAGCCGGTCCTTGACCTGCGCCCAGACCGAGCGGGGGACGTAGGCCCGGGAGGCCGCCGAGCACTTCTGGCCCTGGAACTCGAAGGCGCCGCGCAGCATCGCGACCCGCAGCACGTCGGGGTCGGCGGAGGGGTGCGCGACGATGAAGTCCTTGCCGCCGGTCTCGCCGACGATGCGCGGGTACGACCGGTAGCCGGCGATGTTCGCCCCGACCTGCTGCCACAGGTGCTGGAAGGTCGGGGTGGAGCCGGTGAAGTGGATCCCGGCCAGGTCCCGGTGCGCCAGCGCGACCTCGGAGACGTCGAGACCGTCACCGGGCAGCATGTTGATGACGCCGGGCGGCATCCCGGCCTCCTCGAGCAGCTGCATGGTCAGCGACGCCGCCAGCTGCTGGGTGGGTGAGGGCTTCCACAGCACGGTGTTGCCCATCAGCGCCGGGGCCGTGGGCAGGTTGCCGGCGATCGCGGTGAAGTTGAACGGCGTGATCGCGTAGACGAAGCCCTCGAGGGGGCGGTGGTCGCTGCGGTTCCAGACGCCGGGGCTGTTCGCGATCGGCTGGTCGGCGACGATCTGGCGCGCGAAGTGGACGTTGAAGCGCCAGAAGTCGATCAGCTCGCAGGCGGCGTCGATCTCGGCCTGGAAGGCGGTCTTGGACTGTCCGAGCATGGTCGCGGCGTTGATCCGCTGGCGCCAGGGCCCGGCGAGCAGGTCGGCGGCCTTCAGGATCACCGCGCAGCGGGCGTCCAGCGACATCGCCCGCCACTCCGGGGCGGCGTCGGCGGCCGCGGCCACGGCGGCCTCGGCGTCGGCGGTGCTCGCGCTGCGGATGGTGCCGAGCAGGTGCTGGTGGTCGTGCGGCTGCACGACGCGGATCTCGCGGCCGCCACCTGTCCGCCGCTCGCCGCCGACGACGGCCGACAGGTCGTGCTCGGTGCCCTCCAGCTCGACCAGGGCGGCCTCGAGCCCGGCGCGCTCGGGCGAGCCCGGTGCGTAGGTCAGGTTGGGCTCGTTGACGGGGGCCGGCGGGTGGGTCGTCGCGTCCATGGTCGCGATGCTGTCACCCGGGCCGACCGCTTGTCGAAGCGGCTCAGAGCTCGCCGCGCAGCAGGAAGGGGACCTCCTGGGTGGCGAACCAACCGAGGTCGTCGTCGACGTCGGCGTGCGCGCGGGTGTCGACGTGGACCGCCTGCACCCGCCGCATCGGCACCGCGCCGTCGGGGTCCTCACCCTCGCCGAGCTCGGCCACCAGCACGGTGCGCCGCCCGCCGGCCTCGCCCCGCGCCTCGAGCAGCGCGGCGGAGGCGTCCGCGGCCTCGATCAGCGCGGCGTACTCCTGCTCCTCGTCCTCGGGCGCGGTCAGCCGCCCCTCGCCGGGCGGCACCTCGCCGGCGGCGTGCGCCGCCGCGAGGTCGGCCAGGGTGCTGGGGATCCAGACGCGCACGCTTCAGTCCTCCTGCTCGGTCGTGCCGGTCGGGCTGGTCGTGCCGGGCGTCCGGGCCCTCCGCCCGCGCGCCGCGCGTGGCCGTGCGTCGCCCGAGGCGTCGACGAGCTCCTGGAGGGCCTCCAGGACGCAGCTGCCGAGCACGTCCGCGTCGGGGATCGCGTCCCGGTCGGCGGTGATGCCGTAGGTGACGCCGCCGTCGTAGGACGTGACGGCGATGGCCAGGCGCTGCTCGGGCAGCAGCGGCGGGACGGGGTAGGAGGCCACCAGGCGGGCGCCCGCGGCGTACACCGGGCTCTGCGGGCCCGGAGCGTTGGTGACGCACAGCGCGAAGCCGCGGCGCACCTCCTGGGCCGCCACCCGTGCGCCGACGGCGTGGAAGGTGGTGGGCGCGAAGCCGGCGATCCCGGCCAGGCGGTCCGCGGCCACGCTCTTGCCGGTGGCGTGGTGGGCGGCGAACGAGTACGACACCTGGTGCAGCCGGACCACCGGGCTGACCTCGCCCACCGGGAGGTCGACCTCGTGCACCGAGATCTGGCTGCCCAGCGAGGTCGCCTCGAGGTCCTCGTCGATCACCGAGACCGGGACGACGGCCCGGACGTGGCGGGTCGTGGGCAGCGCCTCGCCGCGCGTCATCAGCCAGGCCCGCAGGCCGCCGGCGATCGCGGCCAGGATGACGTCGTTGACGGTGCCGCCGTGGGCGTCGCGGACGAGGCGGTAGTCGGAGAGCCGGGTGTCGAGGGTGACCACGCGGCGCTGCTGCGACAGCGGCCCCTCGAGCACGGTCGGTCGGACGGGACGGCGACCCGTCAGCGCGCCGACGACCCCCCGGGCGCGCCGGCCGGCGCTCTCGGCGGTCAGGGCGACCCGGCCCGAGGTGCTGCTCACCGTGCCGATCAGCGTCTGCGGGTCGGTGACGGTGTCGCGCAGGGCCTCGGTCAGCAGCCCCACCGGGCTGCGACGACGGGGACGCCACGGGTCGACGTCGTCGGCCCCGCCGGCCGGGTCGGAACCGGTGGAGCCGGGCAGGCCGTCGAGCAGGACCTGACCGAGGTCGACGGTGTCGATGCCGTCGACGAGGGCCTGGTGGCACTTCAGCAGGACGGCGACCTGACCGCCCTCGAGGCCCTCCACGAAGTAGATCTCCCACAGCGGGCGGGAGCGGTCGAGCGGTCGGGAGACGATCCGGGCGACCAGCTCGCGCAGCTGGTCGCGGCTGCCGGGGCGCGGCAGGGCGGAGCGGCGCACGTGGTAGCCGAGGTCGAAGCCGACGTCGTCGACCCAGACCGGGTTCGCCAGGCCGCCGGGCACGCCCTGGACCCGCTGCCGGAACCGCGGGACGAAGGCGATCCGGTCACGCACCAGGGCCACGAACCGGTCGTGGTCGAAGCCGGAGGAGCCCGGGTCGAGGATGTCGACGGTCGTGGTGTGCCGCGGGGTCGCCAGGTCCTCCCCCATCAGGAACGCCAGGTCCCGTGCTCGCAGCCGTTCGCTCACCCTCGCCCACCCATGCTGTGCCCGCCCCCGTCGTCCGTGCCTGGTCCGCCCCTCGCCGTCCGGCTTGGCGCTCATGGGATTCTGGCAGAGGCGCCGCGGTGACGCGGGCCCCCCGACCCGAGAGGACGATCGATGCGGCGCCTGCCGGCACCCCTGCCGCCCCTCGCCCTGGCACTGGCGCTCCCGCTGGTCCTGGCGCTGCTGGGCACCACCGGTTGCAGCCGCGGCCCCGGCGCCGCGGCCGCGGACGACGGCGTCGTGGTCGAGGTGATGATCGAGGACGGCCGGGCCCGGCCGGCCGGGGACCGGGTCGAGGTCCCGACCGGCGGGACGGTCGAGCTGGTCGTGATGGCCGACTCGGCCGGCCTGATCCATGTTCAGGGCGGGCAGGGCGACGAGATCGAGTACCAGCCGGGGACCACCACCTTCGCCCTCGAGATGACCGATCCGGGCACGGTCGACGTCGAGCTGCACGACCCCGACCAGCTGCTGGTGCAGCTGGAGGTGCGCTGAGGTGCTGTCGCTGACCGACGCCGTCCCCGTGGCCCACGGGCTCGGCGGCCAGAAGGACCTGCCCATCTCGCTGTCCCTGGCCGTCACCGGCTCCGTGGCCGCCCTGGTCGTCTCGTTCACCGTGCTCGCGGTGGCCTGGCGCAGCCCCCGGTACGCCGGGCGGCCGGCGCTCGCGGTCCCGGCGCTCGGCCGGGTGGTGCTGTCCGGGCCGTTCCAGGCCGTCCTGAAGGTGCTGGGCCTGCTGTTCCTGGTCTACCTGGTCATGGCCGCCACCCTCGGCCAGGACCTGCTGACGAATCCCGTGTTCGGCATCTTCCTGGTCTGGTGGTGGGTGGGGATCGTGCCGGCCTCCCTCCTGCTCGGGCCGGCCTTCAAGGCGATCAGCCCGCACCGCACCCTGGTCGAGCTGCTCGCCCGGGTCACCGGCGGCGACCCGGAGGACGGGATCGCGGACTACCCCGAGCGGCTCGGCTACTGGCCCGCGGCGCTGGGACTGCTGGCCTTCGTCTGGTTCGAGCTGATCTACCCCTTCAACACCGAGCTCGGCCCGGTCCGGCTGTGGCTGGCGGCCTACCTCGGCGTGATGCTCGTCGGTGGCGCCGTCTTCGGCACGAGGTTCTTCGAGCGCGCCGACCCCTTCGAGGTCTACTCCTCGCTGCTGGCCAAGCTGTCCCCGTGGGCGGTCGAGCCGGGTCCCGAGGGACGTCGTGGCCTGCTGCTGCGCACCCCGCTGGCCAACCTCGACACGACCGTGGCCAGACCCGGCCTGGTCGCGGTGGTCGCGGTGCTGCTGGGCAGCACGGCGTACGACTCCTTCCGCGAGGCGGCGTTCTGGGTGCGCTGGGTGCAGACCAGCGACTACTCCCCCACGCTGGTGGCGAACCTGGCCATGCTCGGCACGATCCTGCTGGTCGCGGGGCTCTTCACCGCGGCGTGCGTGCTGACACCGGTCCAGGACGGCACGGCCCGCCGTGACCTGCCGGCCGCCTTCGCCCACGCGGTGGTGCCGATCATCGCGGGCTACATGGTCGCCCACTACACGACCTACTGGTTCGAGCGCGGCCAGGTCACGCTGGCACAGGCCAGCGACCCGTTGTCGAACGGCTCCGACTGGTTCGGCACCGCCGGGCTGGGCGTGAACTACTGGCTCTCCGAGCACCCCGGCTTCCTGGCGACGCTGAAGGTGGTCGCGGTCGTGGTGGGCCACGTGGTCGGGGTGGTGGCCTCGCACGAGCGGGCCGTCGGCCTGCTCCCGCGGCGCCACCAGCTGACCGGCCAGCTCGCGCTGCTGGTGGTGATGGTGGTCTTCACCGCCGGCGGCCTGTCGTTGCTGTTCGCCGGCTGACCGGCAGGTCAGCGGCTACGTCGGCCCCGACGCGCACCGCGCCGTGACGCCCGCCGGTCGCCGTGCTGGCCGACGTGCTGGGCGCCGTGCTGGGCGCCGTGCTGGGTGAGGCTGCCGGGCTCGACGGCGTCGACCACGGCGGCGAGCGCCCGCAGCAGCGCGGAGTCCCCGCCCTCGACCAGGGTGCGGCCGGCCACCAGGGCGCGGTCGACGGCGGCGAGGTCGTGCGGCAGGAAGTGCAGGCTGGTGATCCTCCCGAAGTCGGCCACCATCGCCGCGACCTCGTTCTCGGACCAGCCGAGGCCGGGGCGCATCCGGTTGACGAGCACGCGGACGCCGACCGGGCCCACCGTCTCGCGCAGCTCGACGAGCGCCCGGGCCAGCCGGGCCAGGCCGACGGGGTCGGCCGCCCCCACGACGAGCACCTCGTCGGCCGCGCCGAGCGCCTCGGTGGTGGCCTGGTTGCGGCCGCCGCGGCCGCTGAGGTCGGGACCGGGGTCGCCCTCGATCGGCGCCGCGGTGTCGACGACGACGTCCCCGTGCCGGCGGGCGGCGCGCAGGAGCGTCTCCACCACCCCGGCGCGGACCTCGCGCCAGCGGTCGGGGCGCGGCAGTCCGGTCACCACGGCCAGCCGAGCATCCAGCGCCCGCTGGACCGAGACGACCTCGTCCTCCAGGTGGCCGGTCCCGGCGAGACGGGCGGCCGCGAGCAGGCCGGAGACCTCGTCCAGCACCCCGAGCTGCTGGGCCTGGCTGGCGGCGTGGGTGTCGGCGTCGACGAGCAGCACCCGACGCCCGCGGCGGGCCAGCTCGGCGGCCACCCCGGCGGCGACCGTGCTGCGCCCCGGGGCCCCGGGCGGGCCCCACACCGCCAGGACCCGACCAGGACGACCCGGCGGCACGTCGGGCGCACCCGGCGGCACGGCGTCCGGGTCGTGCGGCGCGGTGCGCGCGGTCGGCGGCCCGTCGTCGTCGTGGGCGGCCCCGAGCACGGCTTCCGGGAGGCCCGCGACGTCGCTCGCGCCGACCACGGTGCGGATGCCCAGGCGGCCCGCCCGGAGCCGGGCGGCCTCGTCCGGACCGTCGGGGACCACGGCGACCGGGCGTACGTCGTGGTGCAGCAGGTGGTCGACGGCCGGCCCGTCGAGCCCGGGTGCGTCGAGGCCGACGACGGCCACGTCGGCCTGCCCGACGGTGGCCGTGGCCAGGAGGTCGTCGACGTCGACGCACCGCTTCAGCACCACGATCCCGGGGTCGTCGCCGAGCACGCGCAGCGCCGGCGACTCCCAGGCCGCACCGGCGGCCACGACGAGGACGACGATCACGACTGCCGGGCCACGCTCAGCACCGGCTCGCTGCTCCCGGCGAGGAGGGCGAAGAACGAGGGGGCCTCCTCCGCGGGCACCGCGAGCTCCAGCTTGCGCTGCCCGGCCGTGGCGAAGTCCTGCTCGGCCGAGGACGCCACCACCGTCACGTCCTCCAGCACGCGGTCCCCGAGCCGGGGGCCGTCGTCGGTCGCCGCCCCACCGCTGAGCAGGTAGACGTCGACCACCGAGCCGGCCCCGACGCTGGAGGGCACCCGCACGTCGTCGACCGCGACCGCGATCTGCACCGTGCCGGCCGCCGTGGGGTCGCCGAGGGCCGAGCGCGGCACCAGTTCCCCGGCGCCGAGGCCGCGGGTCAGCGTCAGGTCGGCCGGGAGCTCCTCGGTGACCTCGACGTAGCGGTCGAGCCCGTCGGCACGGCCGAGGAGCACCGGTGTCGCGACCAGGTCGTCGGCCCCGATCTCGTCCCCCGCCCCGAGGTCGGCGACCACGGCCCAGACCTCGACGGTGTCGTCGGCCGCGCCCAGCACCCGCGCGCCCAGGACGCCGGAGGCCGCCACCAGCAGCACGCCCGCCCACAACCGGGGGTCGCGCCACCCGGACGCGGGCGATCGCTGGGCAGGCTGGGGAGCCGCGGGAGACGGGTCTGCATCGTGGACCACCGACCCATCATGCTGGAGACCGGCGCCGTCGGCACCTGTCCCGTCCACAGGTCGGTGCGGGGGGCCGCGCCGCGACCGGCCGGGGTGCCACCATGGGTGCATGGCCGCCACGCCCCGCTTCCTGACCCTGGCCGACGTCGCCGAGATCCTGAACACCTCGAGTGCGCAGGTCTACGCCCTCGTCCGCCGGGGCGACCTCCCCGCCATCAAGATCGGCGGACGGGGCCAGTGGCGGGTCGAGGCGGACCGGCTCGAGGGCTACATCGCGCAGATGTACCGCGACGCCGAGCAGTTCGTCGCCCAGCACCCGTTCGAGGAGTCCGAGCGCTAGTCCGGACGGCCCGGACGGCCCGGACGGCCCGGACGGCTCAGCCGGTCTGCCCCGCGAGCACGACCTCGACCTGCTGCTCCTCGCCGTCGCGCCGCACGGTCAGCTCGACGGTCTCGCCGGGCTGCCGCGTGCGCAGGGCCACGATCAACGCGACGCCGTCGGTGACGAGGTCGCCGTCGAGGCCGACCACGAGGTCGCCGTCCTGGAGACCGGCCGCCTCCGCCGGGCTGTCGGGCAGCACGGTGGTGACCTCGGCCCCGCTCGTCGTGTCGTCCCCGGTCTGCACCTCGGCGCCGATCACGGGGTACTGCGCCTCGCCGTCGCGCAGGATCTGGTCGGCGGTGACCCGCACCTGCTCGACCGGGATCGCGAAGCCGACCCCGATGTTGCCGGACCCCCCGCCCAGGCCGCTGCCGGCGGTGGCGATCGCGGAGTTGACCCCGACCACCTGCCCGCGCAGGTTGACCAGCGGGCCGCCGGAGTTGCCGGGGTTGATGGCCGCGTCGGTCTGCACCGCGTCGATGAACGACGAGTCGTCCTCCGGGTCGCCGCCCTGCGAGGTCGTGACCGGGCGGCTGAGCGCGCTGACGATCCCGGAGGTGACGGTCGAGCTGAGGCCCAACGGGGAGCCGATCGCCACCACGGTCTCCCCGACCCGCAGCGCCCGCGACCGACCGAGCGCGGCCGGGTCGCGGCCCTCGATGCCGGGCACCTTCAGGACGGCGAGGTCGTAGACCGGGCTCCGCCCGACCACCTCGGCGTCGAAGCGGCGTCCCTCCTCGTCGACGACCTCGATCAGGCCGTCGTTCTCGTCGGCGTCGGCCACCACGTGGTTGTTGGTGACGACGTGGCCCTGTCGGTCGAGCAGGAAGCCGGACCCCGTCGCGCCGCCGGCCTGGCCGCCGAGGGCGGCCGCGATCTGCACGGTGCGCGGCAGCATCTCCTGCGCCACCGCCGCGACCGAGCGGTCGTCCGCGGCCAGCGGCGGCAGGGACGTCGTGTCGACGCCGGCCAGCCCGTCGGGGTCGCCACCCGCGGCGGTGGTCCGGTCGTCCTCCCACTGCTGCCAGATCACGCCACCGGCGAGGCCGCCGACCAGGCCGACCACCAGGGCCAGCGCCACGACGGCCGGCCACACCCAGCCGCTGACCCGGCCGGCCCGCCGGTCCGAGGAGGGCCCGGCCACCGGCGCGAGCGGCACCGGCCCCCAGGAGGGCTGCGGCGCCACCGGCGGCGTCTGCGGCAGCTGCGGCCCCGGCACGGCCGCGGCGGCGTACGGCGGGGGCGGCTGGCCCGCGGGCGGCACCCAGGAGTCGGGGGCCGGCTCGGGCGCACGGGGCTCGTCGGTCACCGCCCCATCATCCCCCGTCCCCCCAGCGGTGCCT
>NZ_LR733215.1:2970125-3205188 GCF_902506435.1 Nocardioides sp. AX2bis
GTCCCCCCAGCGGTGCCTCCCCCGCGGCGCGGTCAGCGACCGCCGCGGCCCGACCGGTCCAGGGCCGGGGTGACGCCCGGCAGCGTGGGACCGAGCGGGGTGAGCTGGGTCAGCGGCGTGCGCTGGTCCATGGTCGGCGCCGTCGGCGCCGCGGCGGGCGAGGCACCCAGGGCGAGCACCCCGAGCATGGCGGCACCGACGGCGCTGCCACCGACCGCGACGACACCGACGCCGATCGCGCGGCGGGGACGGTGCTCGGCCTCGGTCCAGTCGGAGAGGCGTACCGGGAGTCCGGGCGCGCCGAGGAGCGAGCCCTTGAGGTGGTCCGGGGCCCCGCCGCTGCCGTCGGAGAGCCGCGCCAGCCGGCGCTTCACCCAGCCCTCACGCTCGACGAGGTCACGGCACTGGTGGCACTCGTGGACGTGGTTCCAGGCGCGCTCGGTCTCGACGGGGTCCAGGCGCCCGTCGAGGAGCGCGCTCACCCGCGAGCCGAGGTGTCCGATCACGTCAGCGCCCGGCGGACCACCGGCAGCGGTCCCGTCGCCGGCCCGGAGTAGCGGGCCCGTCCGTTCTCCGGCGCCCGGTGCGCCAGTGCGGTGCGCAGCTGGGCACGACCGCGGTGGATGCGGGACCGGACGGTGCCGAGCTTGGCGCCGAGGATCTCCGCGATCTCCTCGTAGGAGAGGCCCTCGACGTCGCAGAGCACGACGGCCGCGCGGAAGTCCGGCGCCAGGGTGGCCAGGGCGCGCTCGACGTCGTCGTCGAAGGTGCGGTCGGCGTAGGCCGTCCCGGGCTCGGGGGTCGTGCTCGAGAGCGAGTCGGCGCGGGCGTCGGAGAGCGCGTCGAAGCGGATCCGCTGCTTGCGGCGGGCCTGGTCGAGGAAGAGGTTGGTGGTGATCCGGTGCAGCCAGCCCTCGAAGGTGCCGGGGGTGTAGCCGTCGAGGGAGCGGAAGACCCGGACGAAGACCTCCTGCGTCAGGTCCTCGGCGTCGTGCTTGTCGCCGGTGAGCCGGTAGGCCAGGCGGTAGACCCGGTCGGAGTGCCGCTCCACGACCTCGTGCCAGGTCGGAGGGACGTGCGACGTGGCGTCCATGGTGGCTCCTGCGACCGAGGGGGGTGCCGTGACCGGCATCGGGGACCTCCACGGTAGGGCTCGGGGCTGAGACGGGCCTGAGAGACGGATCCGGGGACCGAACCGGGCCCGCGGCCCCGACGACGACCTCGTCCCCACCAACGTCCGGGGGCGTCCGGGCGTTCCCGGGTCCTGCTGGCGCTACGGTGGACGCCCGCACACCGCACCCCGCGCGCCACCCGGCGCCGTCCCCAGGAGGCCGCCATCAGCACCCCCCTCACGCCTGCCAGCCAGGCGTTCGCCGACGGGCTCGTGGCCGAGGACGACGCGCTCGCCGCTGCGCGCGTCCGCGCGGAGGAGGTCGGCGTGAGCGCCGTGACGCCCGGCGCCGGCGCGGCCCTCTGCTTCCTGGCCAGCGCCCTGGGCGCCCGCTCGGTGGTCGAGATCGGGACCGGTACGGGCGTCTCCGCCCTGTGGCTGCTGCGCGGCATGCGCCCCGACGGGGTCCTGACGACCGTCGACGTCGAGGCCGAGCACCAGCGCCTGGCCCGCACCGGCTTCGCCGAGGCCGGCGTCCCGTCCTCCCGGGTGCGCACCATCGCCGGCGCCGCCCTGGACGTGCTCCCGCGCCTGACCGACGGCCACTACGACCTCGTCGTGGTCGACGGCGACCGCCGCGAGTACGCCGCCTACCTCGACGAGGCGCTGCGCCTGCTGCGCCCCGGGGGCGTCGTCGTGCTCGACCACGCCCTCGGCGGGGGCCGGGTGGCCGACCCCGCGCAGCGCGACGAGCAGACCGTGGCCGTGCGCGACCTGGTGCAGGGCGTGGCCGAGCGCGACGACCTGGTCACGGTGCTGCTGCCCGTGGGCGACGGCCTGCTGGCCGCCACCAAGCGGTAGGCCCTAGGACCCGACCCCGGCCACGGGGTCGGGGCCGCCGAGCCAGGTCAGCAGGGCCCGGGCGCCGAAGCCCGAGGGTCCGGCGGTCCACTCGTCGTGGTCGGTCGGCACGTCGCCGACCGGGGCCACGTCGAGGTGCGCCCAGGGCACGGAGCCGGCGAAGCGCTTCAGGAACAGCGCCGCGACGATCGCGCCCGGCCCCGCGCCGGCGTTGTCGGAGTCGGCCACGCCGGAGGCCAGCTTGTCGGCGTAGGCGGTGTGCAGCGGCAGCCGCCACAGCGGCTCACCGGACCCGGCACCGGCCTCGAGCAGACGGTCGGCCAGCGTGTCGTCGTCGGTGAAGAGCGCACCGGTGCGCTGCCCGAGCGCGACCTTGGCCGCGCCTGTCAGCGTGGCGACGTCGACCAGCACGTCGGGCTCGACCTCCGCCACCGCGTAGGCCATCGCGTCGGCGAGGACCAGGCGGCCCTCGGCGTCGGTGTTGGTGACCTCGGTGGTGCGGCCGCCGTAGTGGCGCAGCACGTCGCCAGGACGCATCGAGGAGCCGGAGACGGCGTTCTCGGCGCAGGCCAGCAGCCCGACCACGCGGACGGGGCAGCCGAGGTCGCGCAGGGCGGCCATCACCGCGAGCACCACGGCCGCGCCGGTCATGTCGCGCTTCATCGTCGACATCGCCTCGGCCGGCTTGATGGACAGCCCGCCGGAGTCGAAGGTGATGCCCTTGCCGACCAGCGCCACGGTGGGCGTACGACGCCCGGCGCGCGGCGGGGCGTAGTCGAGGCGGACCAGCCGCGGCGGGGAGACCGAGCCCTGCCCGACGCCGAGGATGCCGCCGAACCCGTCGCGGGCCAGGTCGGTCTCGTCCCAGACGGTGACCTCGAGGCCGGCGGTGGCGGCGACCCCACGGGCCTGCTCGGCCATCCAGGCGGGGTTCTTCAGGTTCGAGGGGACGGTGGCCAGGGTGCGGGCCCGCCAGCCGGCACCGCCCAGCGCCACGGCGCGGTCCAGCGCGGGGCGCGAGCCGTCCGGGTCCGACAGGCCGGCGAGCACGATCCGGCGCACCGGGGGCTGCTCCGGGGCCGACGAGCGCCAGTGGAAGACGAAGGAGCCGAGCATCGCGCCGACGACCAGGGCCTCCAGGCCCGCGTCGTCGGTGATCGCGGCCAGCGAGGTGGCGACGTCGCCGCGCCCCCGGGTGGCCCGGGCCAGGGCCGCACCGGCGCGACGGAGGTCGGTGGGCATCGCCGCGCCGACGCCGACGAGCAGCACGAGCCGCAGGTCGGGGCAGGAGGCGTTCCCGCCGGCCACCGGCACCGTGACGACCTCACCGGTGCGCCCGGTCGCGTGGGCGGCCTCCGCCACGCCGACCAGGTCGAGGCCGAGGGCCTCGCCGAGCTCCTCGGCCCCGGGGCCCAGGATCGGGCCCCCCTCCTGCGCGTCGCCGGCGGCGTCGTCCGCGTCCTGCGGGAGGACGGGGACGGCGACCACCTCGGCGCCGAGCAGCAGGTGCGCCGCACGCTCGCTGAGGGCGAGCTGCGGAGGAGAGTGCTGAGCCGGGAGCGCGGCGGAGGTCACCCGACGACGTTCTTGAGGGCGTCGCCGAGGTTCGTGGCCTCCTCGGCGTTGAGCTCCACCACCAGGCGGCCGCCGCCCTCGAGCGGGACGCGCATCACGATGCCGCGACCCTCCTTGGTGACCTCGAGGGGACCATCGCCCGTCCTCGGCTTCATGGCCGCCATGCGGCACACCTCTTCCCTTGTCGTCCGATGGGGCCGGACCCCATATCCTCGCCCGCACCGAGCGGACCGCTCCATTATCCCCCATGGGAGCGGTGACCCGCAGCACAGGGGCGTCGCGGCCCGCCGCGCGGACTGCCAGACTGACCCGCATGACCGACGCGCCCGTGCTCCTCGACGTTGGCGACGGCGTCGCCATCGTCACCCTCAACCGCCCCGACGCGATGAACAGCCTCGACGTCGCCACGAAGGTGCTGCTCCTCGAGACGCTGCGCCAGGTCGCCGACCTCGACAGCGTCCGCTGCGTCGTGCTTACCGGGACCGGGCGCGCCTTCTGCACGGGCCAGGACCTCAAGGAGCACATCGGCCTGCTGCGCAGCAGCAGCAGCGGCCCCCGACTCTCGACGGTCGAGGAGCACTACAACCCGATCGTGACCGCGCTGGTCGAGATGCCCAAGCCCACCGTGGCCGCGCTCAACGGCGTGGCCGCCGGTGCCGGGGCGAGCCTGGCGCTGGCCTGCGACCTGCGGCTCGTGGCGGACACCGCGGGCTTCAACTTCGCCTTCGCGAACGTGGCGCTGTCCTGCGACACCGGCATGAGCTGGACCCTGCAGCGGATCGTGGGGCGGGCCAGGGCCCTGGAGCTGCTGTACTTCCCGCGCACCGTCGGCGCCGAGGAGTCGGCGTCCCTCGGCCTGGCCACCACGGTGGTGGCCCCCGAGGACCTGGTCGGCGAGACCGCCGCCCTGGCCGGGCGCCTCGCGGCCGGCCCGACGGTCGCGCTCGCCTCGATCCGCGAGGCGGTCACCTTCGCCGGGGACCACCCGTTCGCCGAGGCGCTGGCCACCGAGGCGCGGCTGATGAACCGCACCGGTGGCACCGCTGACCACGAGGCCGCGGTCGCGGCCTTCGTGGCCAAGCAGAAGCCGGTGTACGAGGGGCGCTGACCCCCGCACCACCGGACCGGCACCACCGGGCCGTCAGGACCCGGCCGTCAGACCCGGCCGTCGGCGTAGGCCCAGGTCAGGACGCCGACGCACACCAGCGTGCCCAGGTGGGCCAGCAGCGACAGCCCCGGGCCGGCCGACCACCCGTCGGTGGCTGTTGCGGCGGCGCGCTTGCCGCGCGCGGGGAGCCACCGCGCCAGGATCATCAGGCCGGCCCCGGCGGTGACCCACCAGGCTGCGAGGGCGACGATGCCGAGCAGGGAGGCGGCGTCGTCGGGGACGGCGTCGAGCCACGTGGTGCCCAGGACCAGCAGGGCCAGCCACAGCACCAGCGCGGTCAGCCCGGCGACGGTGTGCACCGTCAGGACCGACCGGCCCCGGCCGGCCACCTGCCCGCGTCGCAGTCGCAACCGCGTCAGCACGACCGACGCCGCTGCAAGGAGGGTGCACAGCACCACGACCAGGCTCGACACGTCCGGCAGTGTGCCCTACCTCGTCCCGGCGCCGCCATCACGCTCGGCGGCGAGACGGTCGAGCAGGGCGTCGACGTCGGCCATCCGGTAGCCCCGCAGCGCGAGCGGGAACCGGACCCGCCGGAGGTCGTCGGCGGTGAGAGGGCCGGTGGCCGGCACGTCGGGAGCCGGGTCGTCGTCACCGGCAGGGGCCAGCGGACCCCCGCGCCCGGCGGCCACGACCGCGACGCCGCCCAGCAGCAGCACGGCCAGCACGACCAGCAGCCAGGTCACGCCGGTCCCTGCCCGCCGTCGCCCTCGCCGGCCGCGTCGCGGCGCATCAGTGCGACGGCCTCGCCGACGTCGTCGGTCACCACGAGCTGGTCCAGGTCGGCGCGGCTCATCTTGCCCCCCGCGACCACGCTCTCGCGGAGCCAGTCGATCAGGCCCGACCAGTACGCCGTGCCGAGCAGCACCACGGGGAAGGCGGTCACCTTCCCGGTCTGCACCAGCGTGAGCGCCTCGAACAGCTCGTCGAGGGTGCCGAGGCCACCGGGGAGGACCACGAACCCCTGGGAGTACTTGACGAACATGGTCTTGCGGGCGAAGAAGTAGCGGAAGTCGATCCCGAGGTCGACCCAGTCGTTGAGGCCGGTCTCGAACGGCAGCTCGATCCCGAGCCCCACGCTGGTGCCGCCGGCCTCGCTGGCGCCCTTGTTCGCAGCCTCCATCACCCCGGGGCCGCCGCCGGTGATCACCGCGAACCCGGCCTCCGCCAGGGCCCGCCCCACCTGCTCGCCCTGGGCGTACGCCGGGTCGTCGGCCGGGGTGCGCGCGGACCCGAACACCGCGACCGCCGGGCCGAGCTCGGCCAGCGCACCGAAGCCCTCGACGAACTCCGCGGTGATCCGCTGGACGCGCCACGGGTCCGTGTGGACCCAGTCCGTGGGCCCGCGGGAGTCCAGCAGCCGCTGGTCGGTGGTGGTCCCGTCGACCTGGCCGCGCCGCTGTAGCACCGGGCCCTTGTTCTTCGACCTCACGACGTCGCCTCCTCGCCGCGCAGCCAGGCGGCAAGACGTTCCTCGCAGTGGCGGACCTGCTCCACCGGCACGTGCTCCTCGGCCTTGTGGGCCAGCAGCGGGTCGCCAGGGCCGTAGTTGACGGCCGGCACCCCCAGCGCGGTGAAGCGAGCCACGTCGGTCCAGCCGAACTTTGGGTTCACCTGGCCGCCGACCGCGGCCACGAAGGCGGCCGCGGCGGGCCGGTCGAGACCGGGCAGGGCCGCCGGGCCGAGGTCGGTCAGGGTGACCTCGAAGCCCTCGAACACGCCGCGGACGAACGCCTCGGCTTCCTCGGCCGACCGGTCGGGGGCGAAGCGGTGGTTGACCTCGACCACGCACTCGTCGGGCAGGACGTTGCCGGCGACACCGCCCCGGATCCCCACGGCGTTCAGGCCCTCGTGGTACTCCAGCCCGTCGATGACCGGGCGGCGGGCCTCGTAGGCGCGCAGCCGCTCCAGCACCGGGGCCGCCTGGTGGATGGCGTTGACGCCCTTCCAGCTGCGCGCGGAGTGCGCCCGCTCGCCCGTCGCGCGCACCTCGACGCGCAGGGTGCCCTGGCAGCCCGCCTCGACGACGGCGTTCGAGGGCTCCATCAGGATCGCGAAGTCGGCCTCGAGCAGCTCGGGGGCCACCTCGGTGAGGTGGCGCAGGCCGTTGAAGACCTCGTCGATCTCCTCGGCCTCGTACAGGACGTAGGTGACGTCGCGGACCGGCTCGGGCACGGTGGCGGCCAGCCGCAGGATGACGGCGTCGCCGCCCTTCATGTCACAGGTCCCCAGGCCGTGCAGGAGGCCGGTGGCCTCGTCGAGCCGGCTGGGGAGGTTGTCGTGCACCGGCACGGTGTCGAGGTGACCCGCGAGCACCACGCGCTCGGCCCGGCCGAGGTCGGTCCGGGCGACCACGGTGTGGCCGTGGCGGACGACGCTCAGGTGGGGCAGGGCGCGCAGCGCCTCCTCGACCGCGTCGGCGATCTGCTGCTCGCCCCGGCTGACGGACTCGATGTCCACCAGGGCGCGGGTCAGGCTGACGACGTCGGTGCTGAGGTCCAGGGTGGTCACGCAGCCATCCAACCCCACCGGCCCGAGCGCCGGGCCGGGCCGGTCCTTCTCGCCCTCGGCCCGGAGCTGCTGCCTCTCTCACCCCTTGCGGCCGACCTTACGACGTAAGGTCAACCCTTTCAGGGTGATGCACGATCGCCCGTTCACAGGAGGAAAGACATGACCACGCAGCCCACCCCCACCGGAGCCGAGCCGGTCCAGCCCGTCCGCACCGAGGACCGCAAGACCGTGGTCGCGCGCGAGAAGGACGCCTTCGGCGGCGTCAAGATCGGTGCGGCCTTCTTCGGCTGGCTGGTCGCCACGGGCATGACCGTCGTGCTGACCGCGCTGCTCGCCGCCGTCGCCGGCGGGCTCAACCTCGTCTCCAGCCCCGCCGAGCTGAGCGACGCCGCCCAGGCCAACAACGTCAGTGCCGAGGAGATCGGCTGGGGCGCGGCCATCGTCGTCCTCGTCGTCGTGTTCCTGGCCTACCTCGCCGGCGGCTACGTCGCGGGCCGGATGGCGCGCTTCAACGGCCTCAAGCAGGGCGCAGCCGTGTTCGGCTGGTCGGTCTTCATCGCCGTCGTCGTCGCGATCCTCGGGGCCGTCGCCGGCGCCCAGTACAACGTGCTCAGCGAGATCAACAGCTTCCCGAACATCCCCTCCAGCCTCGAGGGCCTGACCCTGCAGGGCGTCGTCGTCCTGGTCGGCGTGGTCGCGGCCGCCCTGGTCGGCGCCATGCTCGGCGGCCTCACCGGGATGCGCTACCACCGCCGCATCGACAAGGCCGGCCTCGGCCGCTGATCGACCGCGTCCACCACGGGGCCGCTCCTCACCCCCTCGTGCTGCCTAGCCTGACCTGCACGGACCGAGAGGACGAACCCCGTGGTGGACGACACCCCCGATGAGCCGGCCGACGCCGACGCCGAGATCGTGGCCGGGCGCGAGCCGCCCTCGGCCCGGGTCCCGCTCGACCGCGACCTGATCGTGGCCGAGGCCGTCACCTTCCTCGACGAGGTCGGGCCGGGCGGGCTCACGATGCGCCGCCTCGGGGCCCGGCTCAACGTCGAGGCGATGTCGCTCTACCGCTACGTGCCGGGCAAGGAGGACCTCCTCGACGCGATCGTCGAGCACCTGATCACCGGGCTCTACAGCGACCCCGAGGTGCTCGCCGAGCCGCGCGACGGCTGGCAGGACTTCCTCCAGCGTCTTGCCCACGGCGTGCGCCGGATGGCGCTGCGGCACGTCAAGGCCTTCCCGCTGGTCGCCTCGCGCCCGCCCGAGGCGCCCTGGCTGCGCCCTCCGCTGCGCAGCGTCGACTGGGTCGAGTCGTTCCTCGCCGGGCTGCTGGCCGAGGGCTTCACCGACGAGGCGGCCGTGGCGGCGTACCGCGGCTTCACCAGCTTCCTGCTCGGCCACCTGCTGCTGGAGGTCTCGACCCACGGCGCCGACGTCGGGCCGCTCGACGTCGTCGAGGACACCACGCCGGACCCGTCGCTGGAGGACTTCCCCACGGTGCAGCGGCTGAGTGGCGAGCTCTCCGAGGACCACGCCGGGGAGGAGTTCGAGATCGCCCTGGAGCAGCTGCTGGAGCGCATCACGGCCCTCAAGGTCGAGCACCAGGACTGACCGGGCAGGATCGGGCCATGAGCACCTGGACCGCACGCGACATCCCCGACCTCTCCGGCCGCACCGCGGTGGTCACCGGCGCCAACACCGGCCTCGGCAAGGAGACCGCGCGCGAGCTGGCCCGCAGCGGCGCCCGCGTCGAGCTCGCGGTCCGCGACGAGGTCAAGGGCCGCGCGGCGGCCGACGAGATCCGCGCCGACGTGCCCGGCGCGGACCTGCACGTGCAGCACCTCGACGTCTCCTCGCTGGCCTCGGTCCGCTCCGCGGCCGACGAGCTGCGTGGCCGGCACGACCGGATCGACCTGCTCGTCAACAACGCCGGGGTGATGTACACCCCCCGTTCCACCACCGAGGACGGCTTCGAGCTCCAGCTCGGCACGAACCACCTCGGCCACGTCGCCCTGACCGGGCTGCTGCTCGACCGGCTCCTCGCCGCCCCGGCCGCCCGCGTGGTCGCGGTGAGCAGCGTGGCCCACAAGGTCCGCTCGCGGATCGACTTCGACGACCTCGCCCTCGAGCGCGGCTACGACCGGGTGGCGGCGTACGGCCGCTCGAAGCTGGCGAACCTGCTCTTCGCCTACCGCCTCGACCAGCTGCTCCGGGCGGCGGGCGCCCCTGCGGTGGCGCTGGCGGCGCACCCGGGCGTCTCCGACACCGAGCTGACCCGCCACAGCCCCGGTCCCCTGCGGCTCGGTGCCCGGCTCGGCGGACGGTTCCTCAACTCCGCCGCCGTCGGCGCGCTGGCGACGCTGCGCGCCGCCACCGACCCCGACGCCCGGGGCGGGGAGTACTACGGCCCCCGCGGGCCGGGCGAGGCCGTCGGCCACCCGGTGCGGGTGCTGTCGACCGAGGCCTCGCACGACGGGGCGACCCAGCGCCGGCTGTGGGACGTGTCCTGCGAGCTGACCGGGGTGTCGTTCGACCTCTGACCCGGCCCCGTGGTGGCGGCGGTCAGGCGGGGAAGACGCAGAACTCGTTGCCCTCGGGGTCGGCGAGCACGGTCCAGCCCGGGGTGTCCCAGCGGTGGGTGGCGCCGAGCAGGACCAGCTCGTCGCGGTCTCCGACGAGGTCCCAGTGCACGCGGTTGGGCGCCACCTTGGCCTCCGGCACCGGCACGAAGTCCAGGGTCAGCCGCTCGTCCGGGCCGGCGCCCTCGAGGGTCGCGTAGCCCTCGTCGGCGTGGTGCACCGGCTCCACCCCGAGCACCCTGCCCCACCAGGCGGCCTGCGCGAACGGGTCGCGGCAGTCGACCACCACGCCGTGCAGGCGGTACGCGGGCGGCTCGTCGCGGACGAACACGCAGAACTCTCCACCCTCGGGATCGGCCATCACGGTCCAGATGAACCCCGACTCCTCCGCCGGGAGCACGACGCGGGCGCCCAGCGCCTCCACCTCGGCCACCGAGCCGGCGTCGACGTCGAGGTGCAGGCGGTGCTTGACGCGTCGCGGCGTGGAGGTCGGGTTGATCCAGACCCGGTGCCGGTCGGTGGGGCCGGCCAGCGACACCGGCCCCGGCGTGGAGGCGCGGTCGGCCTCCACCTCCAGGCCGATCACCGCTGCCCAGAACCCCGCCAGCAGCGCGGGGTCGTCGGCGTCGAGGCAGAGGTCCTTCCAGCGGGCGGTCACCGGCTCAGGCTCCCACCGGCGCCACCGTCACCGCCAGGGCGTCGCCCGGCACCAGGTCGACCGAGGTCGCCAGGGTCTCCCGGGCCAGCAGCTCGGCGTGCGTGCTCGCCGCGGCCAGCTGGTCCTCGGGCCCGGTGAGCGTCAGCGCGATCCGGTCCGAGACCTCCAGGCCGGCGTCGCGCCGGGCCTGCTGGACCGCGCGGACGAGGTCGCGGGCGACGCCCTCGGCCGCCAGCTCGGGGGTGACCGCGGTGTCGAGCACGACGAACCCGGCCGCTCCCCCGCCGACCATCGCCACCACGGCGTCCTCGTCGGTGGAGCCGGCGACGGTCTCCAGGGCGTACTCGCCCTCGACCAGCGCCAGGCCGCCGGCGACGACGGAGCCGTCCTCGGCCACCGACCAGTCCCCGGACTTCGAGGCACGGATCGCGACCTGCACGTCCTTGCCCAGCCGGGGCCCAGCAGCCCGGGCGTTGACGGTGAGCCGCTGGTCGACGCCGTACGACGCCGCCTCCGGGTCGTCCGCGGCGAGGAACCGGACCTGCTTGACGTTGACCTCGTCGGCCACGATCGCCTCGAAGCCGCCCAGCGCGGCCGGGTCGGCCACGACCACGGTCAGCGTGGCCAGCGGGAGCCGGTTGCGCAGCCCGGCGGCCTTGCGCAGCGCCGACGTCGTCGAGCAGACCTCCCGCACGGTGTCCATCGCGGCCACCAGCGCGTCGTCGGCCGGCAGCTCGTCGAGGGCGGGCCAGTCGGTCAGGTGCACCGAGCGGCCACCGGTGAGGCCGCGCCAGACCTCCTCGGTGGTCAGCGGCAGCAGCGGCGCGGTCACCCGGCAGACGGTCTCGAGGACCGTCCACAGCGTGTCGAACGCGCCGGTCTCGAGGTCGGTGCCGCTGGCCCAGAACCGCTCGCGCGAGCGCCGGACGTACCAGTTGGTGAGCACGTCGATGAACGAGCGCGTGGCGTCGCAGGCCTCGGCGACGGCGTAGTCGTCGAGCGCGGTCGTCATCTGCGCCACCCACTGCCGGGTCTTGGCCAGCAGGTAGCGGTCCAGCGGGTCGGTCGAGGTCGTCGAGCGGGACGCCTCGTAGCCGGCGGCGTTGGCGTAGAGGCTGAAGAAGTACCAGGTGTTCCACAGCGGGATCAGCACCTGGCGCACCGAGTCGCGGATGCCCTGCTCGGTGACGACCAGGTTGCCGCCGCGCAGGATCGGGCTCGACATCAGGAACCAGCGCATCGCATCGGCGCCGTCGCGGTCGAAGACCTCGCGCACGTCGGGGTAGTTGCGCAGCGACTTGCTCATCTTCGCCCCGTCGGAGCCCAGCACGATGCCGTGGCTGACGCAGGCCGAGAAGGCCGGGCGGTCGAAGAGCGCGGTGGCCAGCACGTGCAGCGTGTAGAACCACCCGCGGGTCTGCCCGATGTACTCGGTGATGAAGTCGCCCGGGAAGTGGCCCTGGAGCACGTCGGTGCCGTCGAACCAGTCGGCGTTCTCGAACGGGTAGTGCACCTGGGCGAAGCTCATCGAGCCGGAGTCGAACCACACGTCGAGCACGTCGGCGACGCGGCGCATCGAGCTCTGCCCCTCCTCCGGCGTACGCGGGTCGTCGGGGTTGGGCCGGACCAGCTCGTCGACGAAAGGACGGTGCAGGTCGGGGTTGCCGTCGCGGTCGCGCGGCAGCCGCCCGAAGTCGCGCTCGATCTCCTCGAAGGAGCCGTAGACGTCCAGGCGCGGGTACGCCTCGTCGTCGCTCTTCCACACCGGCACCGGGCTGCCCCAGAAGCGGTTGCGGGTGATCGACCAGTCGCGCGCGTTCTCCAGCCACTTGCCGAACTGGCCGTCGCGGATGTGCTCGGGCACCCACCGGACCTGCTGGTTGAGCTCGACCATCCGGTCCTTGAACGCGGTGACCTCGACGAACCAGGACGAGACGCCCTTGTAGATCAGCGGCTCGCGGCAGCGCCAGCAGTGCGGGTAGGAGTGGTCGTAGGTCTCGCGACGCAGCAGCACGGTCCCCGGGCTCACCGAGCCGCTCGGCGCGCGATCCTCACCGATCACGAGGGTCGCGCCACGGAGGTGGTCGATGACGTGCAGGTTGGCGTCGAAGACGTTCATCCCGGCGTAGTCGACGACCGGCGCGGTGAACCGCCCGTCCTTGCCGACCGGCATCACGGCCTCGATGCCCTCGCGGTCGGTGACCTCCTTGTCGACCTCACCGAACGCGCCGGCGGTGTGCACGACCCCCGTGCCGTCGGTGGTGGTCACGGCGTCGTCGGCGGCGACCACGCGGAAGGCGTTCTCGTGACCGGCGTAGTAGGTGAACGGCGGGGTGTAGGTCAGCCCGACCAGGTCGGCGCCCCGGTGACGCGAGAGCACCTCGGGCTCCTCGCCCAGCTCCCGGGCGTAGGCGGGCAGGCGCGCCTCGGCCAGCAGGTAGCGCTCGGGCAGCCCGGTCGCCTCGGAGGCCACGACGACGTAGTCGATGTCGGAGCCGACCATCACCGCGAGGTTCGAGGGCAGGGTCCAGGGCGTGGTCGTCCAGATCAGGATCTTCACGCCACGGAGCGGGTCCGACTCGTCGCGGCCGTGCAGCGTGTAGCCGACGGTGACCGCGGGGTCCTGGCGGTTGCGGTAGGTCTCCTCGTCCATCCGCAGCTCGTGCGCGGACAGCGGGGTCTCGTCGTTCCAGCAGTACGGCAGGACGCGGAATCCCTCGTAGACCAGGCCCTTCTCGTGCAGCTGCTTGAAGGCCCAGATCACCGACTCCATGTAGTCGGGGTTCATCGTGCGGTAGTCGTTGTCGAAGTCGACCCAGCGCGCCTGGCGGGTGACGTAGTCGCGCCACTCGCCGGTGTACTTCATCACCGAGGCGCGGCAGGCGTCGTTGAACTTCTCGACGCCGAGCTCGAGGATCTCCTCGGTCGTCTTGATGCCGTTGAGCCGCATCGCCTCCAGCTCGGCCGGCAGCCCGTGGGTGTCCCAGCCGAAGCGGCGCTCGACCCGCTTGCCGCGCATCGTCTGGTAGCGCGGGACGAGGTCCTTGACGTACCCGGTGAGCAGGTGGCCGTAGTGCGGCAGTCCGTTGGCGAACGGCGGGCCGTCGTAGAAGACGAACTCGTCCGAGCCGTCGGCACCGGCGTCGCGCGCCTCGATGCTGGCCTGGAAGGTGCCGTCGGCCGCCCAGTAGGCGAGCACCCGCTCCTCGATCGCGGGGAAGCGCGGGCTCGAGGACACCCCGGCCGGGGAGTCGGAGCCGGTGGCGTCGTGCGAGACGAGGGGGTAGGTCATGGGTGGCTCTCCTGCGGGCGTCGGCGTCGTGCGAGGACGACGTCTGCCGCGGTACCACCTCGCTTGCCCCTGCCCCGGGTGCCCGGGACGGGCCACTCTGTGCGGCTGTGACGGGCCCACCCGTCCGGTTCTACTGAGCACTCGCGTGCCGTTCCTCCGGAGGCTCGCCGCTGATGACGGCTCGAACGCCTGTGGGGCCAGCGTACGGCGGTCCGTCAGCGGCGGTCCAACCAGGCCAGCGCGCGCACCGCGGCGTCGTCGGCCGTGAGGTCGGTGTTGTCGAGGCGCAGGTGCGCTCCGCCGGTCGCCGTGACCGAGGCGATCACGGCGTCCGCGGCCGACGGGTGGTCGGGGTCGGTCGTCATCCGCCACTGCTGCTCGATCTCGCGGACGTGCGCGTCGGACCAGGCGAGGTCGGCCTTGGACGGCTTGGCGGCGATCCGGTCGACGCCGGTGTTGCGGACCAGCCGCGTCCCCAGGTCGGCCACCAGCTCGAGGACCGAGACCGGCAGGCCGGCGTCGAGGTAGGGCCGGACGAGCGCCCGGACCAGCTCGGCGTCCTCGTCGAGGTCCACGGCCCACACGAAGGTGAAGACCAACCGGGTGCCGGCCCGAGCGGCCTCCTCGACCACCCGACGCCGGAACTCGTCGTTGAGGACCATGAAGGGCGGCGTGCCGTGGCCGAAGACCTCGATCAGCGGCTCGATCGTGTGGTGGTTGTGGAAGAGCCGGAAGTCGCTGCGCGCGCAGAGCGCCCGGCCGACGGTCATCTTGCCGACCGCCGGCGGTCCGGTCACCAGGAGCAGCTCGCCCGTCATGGGGCGGACGCTAGCCGGGCGCGGGCTGCTCGCGCAGGAGGTGGAGCAGGTGGTGGCTGTCCGGGTGACCGGAGCCGCCGGTGCGGACCAGCGCGTACCGGCGTACCCCGGAGGTGCCGTGCAGGTCGAGCACGGTGCGGCGCTCGGTGCGGTCCACCGCCTCCCACCAGCCGTGGTCGGCGATGCTCTTGTGCTCGTCGGTGTAGGTCGCGTGCTCCAGGTCGTGGTCGGGCACCGCGATCGCCAGCCGGTCGGCGCCGGTGTCGGAGGGCAGGCCCTTGGGCAGCGCCCAGGACCGCAGCACGCCGTCCTCCTCCAGGCGGAGGTCGTGGTGGAGACGGGGCCGCTCGTGACGGTGCAGCACGAAGACGGGGCGGCCGGCGGGGTCGGGCACCGCCCCATCCTCCCCGCCCGCCAAGAACCGCGTTGCGCCCGCGGCTCGCAGGGGCCACGGTGGGCGCGTGAGCGACATTTGGACCACCGACGGACCCGACCCGCGCGAGGCGACCGGACCGACCCGGGGCGAGAAGGCGTGCGTGGTCGACTACCTGCGTGCCTACCGGCTGACGCTGCAGATGAAGTGCGAGGGCCTCGACGCCGAGCAGCTGGCGAGGCGCTCCGTGCCGCCGTCGTCGATGTCCCTTCTCGGGCTGGTGCGGCACCTGGCGAAGGTCGAGCACACCTGGGCACGGCAGTGCCTGGAGGGCCAGAACCTGCCGCGGCTCTACGTCACCGACGACGAGCCGGACGCGGACTTCGACGGGGCCGTCGCCGACGACGCCGTGGTCGCCGAGGCCTGGGAGGCGTGGCACCGCGAGGTGTCCCATGCCGAGCAGGTGGTGGAGCGGCTGGACGACCTCGGGGCGCTGGTGTCCTGGCACGGTGACGGGATCGAGGTCCGCGACGTCCTGGTGCACCTCGTCGAGGAGTACGCCCGCCACGTCGGTCACGCCGACCTGCTCCGCGAGTGCGTCGACGGACGCACGGGGCAGTGAGCCGGCTGCGCTGGCTAGGCTGACGCACCGTGACCGACGCTTCGATGATGCCCCTGTCCGAGGACCACCAGGACGAGACCGGCACGGCCGCCGACGGGCCCCGTCCCTCCGCCGCCGCGCACGGCCGGGGCCTGGCCACGATCGCGACCGACGGGTCCGTGCTGGACGTCTGGTTCCCCGCGCCCGTGCTGGGCGACGCCCCGTCCGGGGCGGTCGACCTCGACCTCGACGCGCTGGCCGGGGCCGACGCGGCCCGGGGCGTACGTCGTGAGGTCGTCGACGTGGAGATCGCCGACCTCGCCGCAGCGCCGGCGAGCACCGCGGAGGTCTGGCTGCGCCTCCACCTGCTCTCCCACCGCCTGGTCCGCCCGCACGGGATGTCGATGGAGGGCGTCTTCGGGCTGCTCACGAACGTGGTGTGGACCTCCGCCGGCCCGTGCGCCGTGGAGGGCTTCGAGCTCACCCGGGCGCGGATGCAGGCCGCAGGGCTGCACGTCACCGTGCTCGGGGTCGACAAGTTCCCGCGGATGGTCGACTACGTCGTGCCGAGCGGCGTCCGCGTCGCCGACGCCGACCGGGTACGCCTGGGCGCCCACCTCGCGCCGGGCACGACCGTCATGCACGAGGGGTTCGTGAACTTCAACGCCGGCACGCTCGGCGCCTCGATGGTCGAGGGCCGGGTCTCGGCGGGCGTCGTGGTCGGGGACGGCTCCGACATCGGCGGCGGCGCCTCGATCATGGGCACCCTGTCCGGCGGCGGCACCCAGGTGATCTCGGTCGGCGAGCGGTGCCTGCTGGGCGCCAACGCCGGGATCGGGATCTCGCTCGGCGACGACTGCGTGGTCGAGGCCGGCTGCTACGTCACCGCGGGCACCAAGGTGACCGTGGTCGGCGACGACGAGCCGCGGGTGGTCAAGGCCGTCGAGCTCTCCGGCGTGGACCACCTGCTGTTCCGCCGCAACTCGGTCTCGGGCGCGGTCGAGGTCGTCGCGCGCGAGGGCGGCGCCCCAGCGCTGAACGCCGCCCTGCACGCCAACTGACCCCGGGCTTGGCCGCGTCGCGGAGGATGGACGCATGACGACCAGGAGCGCCGCCGCGGCCCGCCGCCGCGGCGTCGTGGCCGGTGTGCTCGGCCTCGCCGTGCTCGGGACGGCCACCGTCGTCGGCTGGGACGCGCTCCGGGGCAGCTCGGTGCTGCCCGGCTCCGCGCAGTGCGTGGCGGTGGTGGACGGTCACGAGGTCGGCCTGGAGGCCGAGCAGGCCGAGAACGCCGCTCTGATCACGGCGATCTCCGTGCGTCGCGGGATGCCGGCCCGCGCGGCGTCCATCGCCCTGGCCACGGCGTACCAGGAGTCCGACCTCTACAACGTCGAGTTCGGCGACCGCGACTCCCTCGGCCTCTTCCAGCAGCGGCCCTCGCAGGGCTGGGGCACCGAGGAGCAGGTGCTCGACCCGGTCTACAGCACCAACGCCTTCTACGACGCGCTCGCCGAGGTCGACGGCTACGAGGGCCTCGAGATCACCGTGGCCGCCCAGGAGGTGCAGCGCTCGGGCTTCCCGGACGCCTACGCCGACCACGAGCTCGACGCCCGGGCGCTCGCCTCCGCGCTGACCGGCAACTCCCGCGCCTCCTTCACCTGCGAGACCGCCGACGACGCCGAGCCCGCCAGCACCGAGCTCACCGGCGTCGGCCTCACGCCCCGCGCCGAGACCGTGCGCCAGGAGCTGCTGGCCGTCTTCGGCGACGGCCTGGCCCTGGGCGGGTACGCCCCCGAGGGCGTCTCGACCGGTCACATGGAGGGCTCGGCCCACTACTCCGGCCGGGCGGTCGACGTGTTCGTGCGGCCCATCAACGAGGACAACAAGACCCGCGGCTGGGCGATGGCGCACTACCTGGTCGCCCAGGCCGACCGGCTCGACGTCGACACCGTCATCTTCGACGCACAGATCTGGACCACCCGCCGCTCCGACGAGGGCTGGCGCGACTACGACGTCGACACCTCCGACGTCGACCAGGCGACCGCAGCCGTGCTGGAGCACCGCGACCACGTGCACGTCGACGTGGCGGAGTAGCCGGGAGGGACGGGCCCACCCGGGTCCCGCCGGGCGTTCATGTCATGAGAAGCAGGTGGACGGCCCCTCCAGACCTGCATCTCATGACACGAGTGCCGAGGTCCGACCGCTGGAGGTGGGCGCCTCAGGCCAGGCGGCGTACGGCGGCGTCGACCCGCTCGTCGGTGGCGGTGAACGCCACCCGGACGTGCTCGGAGCCGGCCGCGCCGTAGAACACGCCCGGCGCCACGAGGACGCCGCGCTCGGCCAGGTCGGCGACGGTGGTCCAGCAGTCCTCGCCCCGGGTGGCCCAGAGGTAGAGGGACGCCTCCGAGTGGTCGATCCGGAAACCGGCGCCCTCGAGCGCCCCGCGCAGCCGGGTGCGGCGCGCGGCGTACCGAGCGTGCTGCTCGTGGGCGTGGTCGGTGTCGGCGAGCGCGACGGCCATCGCCCGCTGCTGCGGTCCGGGCATCATCAGGCCGAGGTTCTTGCGCACGGCCAGCAGCTCGGCCAACAGGGCGGCGTCACCGACGACGAACGCGCAGCGGTAGCCGGCCAGGTTGGAGCGCTTCGAGAGCGAGTGGACCGCCAGGATGCCGTCCGTCGAGCCGCCGTTGACATCGGGGTGCAGCACCGAGACGGGCTCGGCGTCCCACGCGCACTCGAGGTAGCACTCGTCGGAGACCAGGACCGTGCCGCGCTCGCGGCACCACTCGACTACCTTGCGCAGGTGCTCGACCGGGAGCACGCGACCGGTCGGGTTCGACGGCGAGTTCAGCCACAGCAGCGCCGGCGCCTCCGGCCCGAAGGAGGTCAGCGAGTCGGTCGCCACCGGCCTCGCGCCGGCCAGCACGGCCCCGACCTCGTAGGTCGGGTAGGCCAGCTCCGGGAACGCGACGACGTCGCCCGGACCGATCCCGAGCTGGCCCGGGAGGTGGGCGACGAGCTCCTTGGAGCCGGTCACCGGCAGCACCTGGTCCAGGCCGAGGCCGGTCACGCCGTGGTCGCGCGCCAACCAGTCCAGGACGGCCTGGCGGGTCGACTCCAGGCCCAGGGTCGTCGGGTAGCCCGGGGAGTCGGCCGCGTCACGCAGCGCCTGCTGCACGACCTCGGGGGTCGGGTCGACCGGGGTGCCGACCGAGAGGTCGACGATCCCGTCCGGGTGCCGGCGCGCGGTGGCGGCGTACGACGTGAGCCGGTCCCACGGGAAGTCCGGCAGCCGGGCCGAGACCGACGGCCGCGACGGCCGGATCGGCGTCAGCCTTCCTGGTTCTGCGGGGGCAGCGCGGCGATCATCGGGTGGTCCTTGTCGATCTCGCCCATCTTGGCGGCGCCGCCCGGGGAGCCCAGGTCGTCGAAGAAGTCGACGTTGGCTGCGTAGTAGTCCTTCCACTCCTCCGGGGTGTCGTCCTCGTAGAAGATGGCCTCGACCGGGCACACCGGCTCGCAGGCGCCGCAGTCGACGCACTCGTCGGGCTGGATGTAGAGCATCCGCTTGCCCTCGTAGATGCAGTCGACGGGGCACTCGTCGACGCAGGCGCGGTCCTTGAGGTCGACGCACGGCTGGGCGATGACGTAGGTCATCCGGTCCTCCAATGACGAGCAGGTGCACGGGGGTGGTCGGGGAGCGTCGTCAGCCTAGTATCCCCGCGTGCCACCCTCTCCCCCCGCCCGTGGACTGGGCCCGCACGTCGTGGGCCTCCGGGTCGTCGTACGCCGTCTCGTCCCGGGCGAGACCGGCCCGAGCGGCGGCCCCGCGATGACGGACCTGCTGGGGGTCTGCACCTCCTGGGGCGACCAGGAGTGCGTGGTGCAGCCGGAGTCCGGTCCGGCGGTCACGATCCGCCTGGTCGACGTGGTCTCGGGCAAGCCCGTGCCGCCGCGGCCCTCGGTGCGCCAGCGGGTCTCCGCCCGGGAGGCGGAGGGCCACGCGCTGGTGATGTGGCCGACCGTGGCGACCGCCGGGCTCGGCGACTGGGTGCTGCGGACCGAGACCGAGCCACGCGGCCGGCTGCTCAAGCGCGCCAACTCGGCGCTCGCGATCGGCGAGCCCGACGTCCCGCTCGACGACGCCCTCGCGCGGGTCGTGGCCTTCTACGCCACCCACGACCGCGAGCCGCTGCTCCAGGTCGAGGCCGGTTCCGTCGTCCACGCCCACGCGGTCTCGGCCGGGTGGGACGAGGTCGACGGCGGCGCCTCGACGTTCCTGCTGGGCTCGGTGTCGCGGGCGCTGCGGGCCTGCGGGTCGTCCGGGGCAGCCCCGGCGCCGGTGCTCGTCGAGGACGGCCCCCGGGCGCACGTCGTGCTCGAGCAGGACGGCCGGGTGCTCGCCCAGGGCCGCGCGGCGTACGACGGCGACTGGCTGGGGGTGCACGCCCTGCACGTCTCCGACGACCAGCGCCGCCGCGGCCTGGCCACCGCGCTGATGGCCGAGCTGCTCGACTGGGGCGCCTCGCACGGCGCGCGGACGCTGTGGCTGCACGTGGAGGTCGACAACGACCCCGCCCTGGCGCTCTACGAGCGGCTCGGCCTGCTCCCCCACCACGACCTGGCCTACCTGCGGCCGTCGGGTGGGGGCTGAGGGTCAGCGCAGCGCGCCGAACCGCCGCTCGACGAAGGTCGAGATGCGCTTCCAGAACAGCCGCTGGAAGCCCAGGAAGAGCGTCGCGGCCAGGAACAGCCCGACCAGGTTGAGCCCGAGCTGCGCGAGGGAGCCGGTGATCTCGCCGGGCTCCAGGAAGGCCAGGCCGAGCGCCAGGTTGCCCGCGGCCGGCACCGTCGTGACCGAGATGAAGACCCCGACCATCGCCGAGGTCTTGCCGAGCGACAGGGCCAGCGCCCCGACCACGCCCGCGACCAGCGCCACGATGAACGACCACACGTCGGGATGGAAGATGAAGTCGGTCTGGGGCCGGGGCCCGGTCACGTCCGACACCTCGAGCAGCCCGACCAGCCGCAGCACCAGCGCCAGCCCGACGACGGTGACGATGGCCAGCGCGAACGACCCGGTCAGCAGCAGCGCGGCCCGACGGGCCAGGCCCCACCGCCCGAAGACCACGCCGACGCAGGCCGCCGCGACCGCACCGAACTCCGGGCCCACCACCATCGCCCCCACCACCAGGACCGTCGAGTCGGTGACCACCGCGATCGCGGCCAGGACCACCGCGCAGGTCAGGAACAGCTGGTACGACAGCGTGGCGACGCTGCCGTCCTCGGCCTCCTCGAGCACCGCGTCCCAGACCACGGCGTCCTCGGGGTCCCCGGGCGCGGCCTCCTCCAGCCGCTTGGCGGCGGCGAACGGCGTGCTGTCCGGGGTCGACACCACGATCCCGCCGTGCTCGCCCACCCCGAGGTCGGCCAGCTCCCCCAGCAGCTCGTTGACCGACTCCCGGGCCACGTCGCACTCGACCAGGTCGCCCTCCGGCTCGAGCGAGACGCCCTCGTGCAGGACGACGTTGGTCCCGCAGGCGTCATCGAGCAGGAGCCGGCGTACGGCGGGGGTCAGCGAGGAGGGCACCGTCAGGCGCAGGTGGACCAGCACCGGGTGATCGTAGGGGTCGGCGGGGCCCCGCGGGCGGTGACTGCCCGCACGGGTCCAACCGGGCGCGGGGTCAGTCCGCCTGGGGGCTCCCCGGCGGCACGCACTCGACGCTGTCCGAGGGCGTGTAGACTGTCGTGAACCGCTCGGTGCGCTCGACCTCGCTGCTGCCGGGCTGGGAGAAGTCGCGGTAGACGTCGACGGTGAAGCCCTGCGAGCCGGTGTAGGCGTAGCAGTCGGGCGTGTCGAGGACCCGCGTCGTCGGCGAGGTGTAGGCGTACCGCTCGGAGGTGCGGCTCTCCACGTCCCAGGTCTTGGTCGAGTACATCGTCACGTTGACCTCGCCCTGGGTGGCACCGCTGCTCGGCGAGACCGACGCCTTGATGAGCACCCCGTGGTCGGTGTCGTTGCGGAAGCGCAGGTCCAGCACGCCCCAGGCCACGGTGGCCTCCCGGCCGACCGGGTAGCGGTCGATGTAGAACGAGTGCGGCTTGTGCTCGACGTCCTCGAGCCCGGCGAAGAACATGGCGTTGAACAGCGTCGTGGCCATCTGCGACACCCCGCCACCCAGGTCCTCGACCAGGATGCCGTCGCTGATGACGTAGCCCTCGGTGAAGCCGTTGGCGAGCGTGCGCTCGCCCACCGTGCCGTTGAGCGAGAAGGTCTCGCCCGGTTCGAGCAGCGTGCCGTCGACGAGCTCGGCGGCACGGCCTAGGTTGACGTTGCGGTAGTCCGCGTCCGGGTAGTAGGTGGAGAAGTCGGAGACGACCTCCTCCACCCCGAGACGGCGGGCGTCACGGGTGGTCAGGTCGGGCTGGTCGACCGACGCGGGCACGTCGGCGGTGCGCTTGTCCTGCGGCCGCACGAGCGCCGCGAGCAGGGCCTCGGCCACGTCCGCGGTGTCGTAGTCGACCCCGGGCTGCGCCGGGACGACCCGGGGCTCCCCGTCGACGACCTCGAAGGAGGCGTCCACCGGCTCCCCGCCGTCGGCGGTGACCCGGGCGTCCACCAGGCCGCCCAGGACGTCGGGGTCCACCTGCGGCACCAGCTCGCCGCCGTCGGCCTCGAGGGACAGCGCGGGGGCCAGCTCGGCCGGGGTGAAGGCGACCGGCGTGCCGTCGAAGCGCAGCGTGACCGGCCCCGAGAACGCCGGGTCGGCGAAGTCCGCGACGGCCGCGCGCACGTCGTCGCGGTCGATCTCGGGCCTCACGGCCTCGAGCGCGACCTCGGCGACCGGGTCGGGGTCGAGGTACGCCGTCAGCAGCGCCTCCCGGGTCGGCGCCGGGTCCAGGGTGGCCCCGTCGACGGCGTCGGTGACCTCGGGCCCCGACGGGGTCAGCGCGACCGCGCCGTCCTCGGCCGGTCGGCCGATCTCCTCCGCGGCCGCGGCGAGGGCTGCGTCCAGCGCGTCCTCGTCGACGTCGACGACGGCAGCGGCCTCGTCGCCGCCGGTGTAGTAGTCCCAGAGCCGACGGGGGTCCCAGCTGCGGCCACCGCCGACGGCGGCCACGGACGCCTCGTGGTCCACCGACAACCCGGCCTCGACCGGGTCGACCTCGACGCCGCGGTCGCCGACCTCGAGCCGCACCGCCGCCGTCTCGCGGTCGGCGAGCTGCTGCTCCAGCTCACGCACGGCGTCCTCCGGGCTGCGACCACCCACGGCGACGCCCTCGATGGTGGCCCCGCGGGGCACGTTGTCACCGGCGGCGTAGTAGGCGGCCGCCCATCCTGCGCCGACGAGCACCACCAGACCCAGGACGACCAGCCCGGCGACCAGGCCACCGGCCCGCTCCCGCCGGGACCCGTCGTCGTCCGACGAGGCAGGGGCGTCGGTGTCGAAGAGGCTCACGGCGCCCATCCTAGGAAGCCGGGGGCGCGGACGCCGACTCGGCGACGGTCCCCCGCGCCCGCAGGGGCACGGTGACGAGGGCCGCGACGACCAGGGCCAGGCCGAGCGCGAGCAGGACGTAGCCCCCGGTGTCGCTGCCGACGACGTAGTCGCCCTCCGGACGTCGCAGCGCCAGCCGCAGCACGGCGACGGCCCACCCGACCGCCAGCGGCACCCGGGCGCCCCAGCCCGGACGGGCGGCCACCGCCAGGGCCACCGTGGTCACCCCGCCGAGCAGCAGGCCCCACCACAGCGACGACAGCAGGGCCGCGCAGGCGCCGACGACCAGGCCGACGATCAGCCAGGCGACCGCGAGGACGAGCCGGGCCGCGAGACGCACGGGGTCAGGCGTCGACGCCGGCGAAGAGGTCGTCCTCGAGGCCGTCCGCACCGACCGGACCGACCTCGCCCTTGGCCAGGCGGAAGAACTCGACGCCCCACGCGGTGTCGCCGACGTTGTTGGAGAGGGCGAAGAACGGCCCGTCGAGGGTGATCTGGGTGGCGTGGGCGCGCATCGCGGCCATCTTGCGGTCGATGAAGGCCATGCCGTCGATGCCGGCGCTCAGCTCGTCGTCGGCGGTCACGAAGTGCGGCAGCGGTCCGTCGGGGTCCATGCCCTCGAACGTCGTGGTGTCCCCGGCGTCCCGCAGTGCCCGCAGGCCGGCCCGCATCCGGCTCTCCGACATGGCACCCCAGTAGATCTTCGCCACGTCCCAGGCCTCGCCGAGGTCGCGCCGGTAGGAGGTCACCGCGGCCAGGGACACGGCGTACGTCGCGACCCGGTGGGCCTGGATGTGGTCGGGGTGGCCGTAGCCGCCGAACTGGTCGTAGGTCACCAGCACCTGGGGACGGACCTCGCGGATCACCGCGACGAGGTGGTCGGCGGCCTCGGTCAGGTCGGCGTTCCAGAAGGCCCGCTCGTCGGTCTCGTCGGCCGGCACGGCGTGCCCGTCGGCGTGCCACTGCATGCCGGAGTCGCGGTAGGCGCCGTAGCCGCCGAGGTAGCGGTGGTCGGTGACGCCGAGCTCGGCCATCGCCGCGGCCAGCTCGCCGCGGCGGTGGTCGCCCAGGCCGCCGTCGCGGTCGTCGGCGAGGTGGGCGAGCTCCGGGACGAGCACCTCGCCCATCTCCCCACCGGTGCAGGTCACCAGGGTCACGCCACGGCCCTCGGCGGCGTAGCGCGCCATCGTGGCCCCCTGCCCGATGGTCTCGTCGTCGGGGTGGGCGTGCACCAGCAGCAGCCGGTGGGCGGGGGTCTCGCTCATGACGGCCAGCCTAGTGACGGCCGCCGACACCGCCCCTGGGACCGCCCCCGGGCCCTCCGTCGGGCCGCTTGACCCGGCGGGGGCCGGAGGGCAGCGGCGCGGGCGACGGCGGCAGGACCGGTACGGCCGCGGGTGACGGGTCGTCCTCCTCCCACCACCCGTCGTGCCGGTCGACGAGGACCTCGACGACGGCCGGCGGCGCGTCCGTGAGGACCGCCCAGGGGTGGTCCTCGTCGTCGTCCTCCCCGGCCAGCCGCTCCCGCTCGACGCTGGTCGCGAAGCCGTCGTCGAGCAGCCGGCGGGCCACCGCGCGGGCGTCGTCCTCCTCGAAGAGCACCACCCGCCGCGTGCCGGTCGGCGGTGTCGGGGCGCCGTCGTCGGGGGCGAGCAGCGCGGCGAGGGCCGGCAGGAACGGGCGGTCACCGTCGAGCCAGTCCAGGTCCGCCAGACCCGCCGCGTCGACCCAGCACAACCGGTCGTGCTCGCGGGCCTCGGGCTCGCCGCGCACGAGCACGGCGGTCGCCACCGCCAGCTCCAGGGCGTCGCCGACCGGGACCCGGCCCGGCAGCCACCCGGTGACCTCGACGTCGACGCCGAGCTCCTCGACCAGCTCGCGCGCGACGGCGTCGGCGGGCGCCTCGCCCGGTTCGACCTTGCCGCCGGGCAGCTCCCAGCGCCCCGCCGCGGCCGGCGGCGCCGTGCGCCGCGCCGCGAGCACCCGGCCGTCGCGCAGCACGGCCGCTCCCACCACCAGCCGTCGCGCCACGGACAGCGATGCTAGGTGACCCGGCCCGTGACAGGGTGCCGTGGTGCCCACCACGCCGCCCGCGCCCGCCGCGCCCGCCGGTGCGACCGGGCCGGTCGCCCCGAACGCGGTGCCGGTCGGCCCCGCCGCGGCGTTCGTGCTGGTCTGGTCCTCGGGCTACATCCTCGGCCCGGCCTCGGTCGCCGCCGCCGGTCCGCTGAGCGTGCTGGGCTACCGGTTCGTCCTGGCCGCCGTGCTCGCCGGGGTGCTCGCCCGCTGGCTCCGTGGCCCCCTGCGGGTCACCCGCCCGGTGCTGGTGCGGGTGGCCGGCGTGGGACTGGTGATGAACGCGGTCCAGTTCGGGCTGATGTACCTCGCCTTCGACGCCGGGCTCGCGCCGACGCTGGGCGCGCTCCTGCACTCGCTGTCACCGGTCCTGACGGTGCTGCTGGCCGGCGTCCTGCTCGAGGAGCGGGTGGGGCTGGTCCAGGTCGTCGGGTTCGTCCTCGGGGTGGCCGGTGTGCTGGTGGTGCTGGGCCCGGACGTCGAGGGTGCGGGCGGACCGCTCGGCCTCGGCCTCGGGGTGGTGGCCACCCTCGCCCTGAGCCTGGGCACCCTGGGCCAGCGGTGGCTCGGCGGCACCGAGCGCGGTCTGGACCCGCTGTGGTCCCTGACGCTGCAGCTGGCCGTCTCCGCCCCGCCGATGCTGGTGCTGGGGCTGACCCTGGAGGGGCCGTGGCCGGTCACCGACCTGTCCCAGGCGGTCGTGACCGTGGTGCTGCTCGCGGCGGTGAACTCGGTGCTGGGGCTGTTCCTGCTCGGCGCGGTGGTGCGCCGCGGCGGTGCGGGCGCCTCCTCGAGCGTGTTCTTCCTCAGCCCCCCGGTGACGGCGGTGATGGCGTGGGTGGCCTTCGGCGACGTGCTGGGACCGCGTCAGCTGGCGGGCCTGCTGCTGGCCAGCGTGGGCGTCGCGATCGCCCTGCGCGGCGGGCTAGCGTCGCGGTCATGACCCCGGACGCCCTGCCCGACCGCCGGCTGTTCCTCACCCGCGACGAGGAGGACGCCGGGGCGATCGACGCCCTCACCGCCCGCGCGCAGGCCGCCGGGGGTGGGCGGGTCCCGCTCGCGTCGTTCGTCGACCGCCTCGGGCGACGCGCCCGCCGCACCCCGATCCAGGCGCTCCCGCTGCGCGGCGTGCACCGGGCCTGGACCTGGGACGCCACCGACCGGCGCGACCCCCGCTGGTGGCCCCAGGGCGTGACCACCGGCTCCGCGGGCGGGCGGCACCTCGTGGCCGTGGCCTGGTACGCCAAGCACGTCGCCGGCGCCCCCGGCGGGCCCGCGAAGGGCCAGGGCGTCCGGGTGGCCGTGCTGGACCCGGCGCGCCGGCGCTACGAGCACGTCCTCGTGGTCGTGGCCCGCGGGGCCGGCGACGGGGCCGCCGGACGGCCGCTGGTCGCGCACGCGGGCGGCCTGGCCTGGACCGGGTCCTGGCTGCACGTGGCCGCCACCAAGCGGGGGTTCGCCAGCTGCCACCTCGACGACCTGCTGGAGCTGCCCCCCGGGCCCCTGCGCGACGCCCACTTCGGCTACCGCTACGTGCTCCCGGTGCGTCTGGCCCACCGCGCCGGGGCCGAGGAGGGCACCGAGCCGCTGCGGTACTCGTTCTTCTCCCCCACCCCAGCCGGGGCGGACGGCGTCCGCAGCCTGCTGGTCGGCGAGTACGCCCGCGGGAAGCAGACGCGGCGGCTGGCCCGGTTCGCGCTCGACGACGCCGGCCTGCCGGCGCTGGGCCCCGACGGCAGGGCGCACCCGGTCCTGGGCGAGGGGGTGGCCCAGATGCAGGGCGTCGTCGACCTCGGCGACCGGTTCGTGGCCACCGCCTCCCACGGCCCCTGGGGGCCGGGCTCGGTGTGGTCCGGTCCGCACGGGGCGCTGCGCGAGCACCGCCGTGCGCTGCCGATGGGGCCCGAGGACCTCGCCCACGACCCCGCCACCGGGCTGCTCTGGTCGGCGACCGAGCACCCCCGCCGCCGGTGGGTCGTGGCGATGCGGGCGGACCGCTTCTAGGAGCACGCGCCCCGGCGGGGGCTAGGAGGTCCGGGGCGCCAGCGCGAGCTGCCGGGACTGCGCGACCAGCCGGTCGGCGGAGTCCCAGACCTCGCAGTCCTCCTCGAACATGCCTCCGGCCAGGTTGCGGGTGGCGTGCCGCACCCGCAGCCACCCCGGTGCCGGCCGGGCCCGCACGTGTGCGGTCAGCTCCAGCGTCGGCGCCCAGCCGGGCAGGCCGAGGCAGAACGTGACCGGCGGCAGCGCGTCGACGGCACTGAGCAGGGCGAGCACGTCCGGCTCGCGGCCACCCTCGAGGCGGAACCACGCACTGATCTCGCCGCGGCCGCTCGGGCGGCCGACCGCCCACCCGGCCTGCTCCCGCGGGATGCGCAGGTCGAAGCGGCTCATCAGCCGCGGCGGCGTCCGGGTCCCCTCCGGCGCGACGTCGGTCGCGCCCACGCAGTCCTCCGGTGCAGGCAGGACCAGCGGCTCGGCCGTGGTCCGCACGTCCCCGGCTGCGCGCCCGAGGTCGCCGCAGGTGGCCAGCGCGGTCACCCGCACCACCTCCCGGCCCTCGACGTCCTGGACGAGCTCGACCGAGGCGGTCGCCGTGGCGCGGCCCTCCCGTCGCACCCGCACCCGTACCGTCGCCGGGCCCGGCGAGGCGGCCGAGACGTAGTAGGCGCTGGTGCTGAGCGGGTCGGGCTTCCCGGGCAGCGCCTCACCCAGGGTGCGGCCGAGGATCGCGAGCAGGTAGCCGCCGTTGAGCCCGCCGCCGACGGTCCAGCCGCCGTGCAGGTCGGCCGACCACGCGCCGTCCCCGAGGGGGACGACGGCGGTCTGCTCGTCGAAGGCGTACGTCATGCGTGCCCGGGGCCGGGCAGGCTCAGAGCGCGGCGAGCTCGGCGAGCTCGGCGAGGCCGACCACCGGGTCGTACCCCGCTGCCTCGAAGGCCGCGGCGACCTGGTCCTCGGGCACGAGGGTCGGGTCGGCCACGAGGTCCGCGACGGTCACGACGGTGCCGCTCGCGAGCGTCAGCTCCACCAGGTCGGGCGAGGACGGCAGCACCAGCTCGGGCTCGGGCGCCGGGGCCGGGGCCGTCGGGCTCGGCGCCGCCGGGGCGGGCGACGCCGTGGGGTCCGGCGTCTGCACGGGGTCGGTCGGCTCGACCGGGTTCTCCGGGTCGACCGGGGTCTCCGGGTCGACCGGCGCCTCCGGCTGCGCACCGCCACCGTTGCCGCGGGGCACGTTCTCGCCGGAGCTGTCGAGGTCCTGGTCGCGGTCCTGGTCCGCCCGGACGGTGCCGCCCTTGGCGGGGCGGTCGCCCCTGTCGCGGCCCTGGTCGTCGCGGTCCTGGCCGGCACCACGCGGCCCGGTGGCCTTCGACACCTTGTCGGCCGCGTCGCGCTCCTCGGCGACCATCTGCTGGTCGGCGGCGTCCTGTGCCTGGCCGGTCAGCGGCGCGGCTCCCTCGGGAGCGGTCGCGGCCGAGCCGGTGCCGAGGTCGACCGTGCTGACGGTCGGGACGGTCGTGGCCGGGTCGCCCTGGGCGTAGGCCGAGCGCAGCGCGAGGACCGTGGCGACGTAGGAGCTGCTGTTGTTGTAGGTCAGCACGGCGGCCTCGCGACCACCGACGGTGGACAGGTCGTCCCCGTCGCCGCAGAGGTAGACCGCCGCGGCGAGGGCGGCGTCGTCGATGTCCTGCGGGTTCCGCTCACCGTCACCGTCGGCGTCGACCCCGACGACCGACCAGGTGGACGGGATGAACTGCATCGGGCCGACGGCGCGGTCGAGGACCTTGTCGCCGTCGAGCTCACCGGCGTCGCTGTCGGAGATGCGGCGGGTGCCCTCACCACCGGTCAGGGGCACGCCGATGATCGAGGGCTTGGCGACCCCGCGGGCCGACAGCACGCTGCCGCCGAAGCGGCCGTGGTCGGACTCGACCCGACCGATCGCCGCGAGCAGCTCCCAGTCGAGGGCACAGCTGGGCATGGCCTCGTCGATGACGGCCGCGGCCCGCTGGTAGGCCGACAGCGCCGGGGCGGGGATGTCGGTGAGAGCGGCCTCGTCCGGCGCGCCGATGGCAGCGACGGTGCGCGAGGAGCCGCCCCGGGCCGCGGCACGTGCGGCGCGCTCGACGGCCGGCTCGGCGGCGGCCAGCGTGGCCGGCTGCGGGAGCTCGGTCGGCGCAGCCCAGTAGTCGGTGCTCGCCGTCTCCGCCGTCTCCGCGGCGGGCGCCGCGGCCGGGACCACGGCCACGGGGGCCGCTCCGACCTGGCTGGTGGCGGTCACGACGACGACGGCCCCGCCCACCGCGGCCACGGCGAGACGCCGGAGACGCAGGGTGACGTGCCGGGAGGAGCGGTTCGACGAGGTCGAGCCGCCGGGCGAGCGCTTCATGGGTACATCCTGACGTGGGAGCAGGGCTGGCGCCAGGTTTCAGGGGTATTCGAGACGCCGATCAGCAGAGATATCGGCAGGCACCCCGCCGGGGTTGAGGTCCCGGGTAGAAGTACCTGCCGACTGCTCTAGAACAGTGTCGCCGACGATCCTGAGAAAGTCGGCGTCACGTGGTACGGGCTCAGCGTCGGACCTTGCCGAGCAGGCCTCGCACCCCCCGCCCGATGGCGGCGTCGGTGCTGGACCCGCCGGTGTTCCCGCGGGGCGAGGCCCCGGTGGTGGGACGTGCGGTGGTCCCGGTGCGGCGTCCGCCGCCGAGGACCCTGCTGGCGATCTGGCTGATGGCACTCATGTCGTGCTCCCTCCGTATGGAACCCCCATCGGAGCGCGCCCGCGGCGCCGCCGACACACCCTCAGGGATCAATTCGGCAGAGCACCGGCCCGGCCGGGCTCGGGGGCCCGACCGGGCCGGTGGATCGTGGGGCTGCTCAGCCCTCGAGGGCGGCGTCCAGCGTGATGTCGACGCCGGTGAGCGCCTTGCTGACGGGGCAGCCGGCCTTCGCGTCCTCGGCGGCCTTGGTGAAGCCGGCCTCGTCGAGACCCTCGACCTCGCCGCGGACGGTGAGCGTGATCCCGGTCAGGCGGAAGCCGCCATCGCCCTGGTCCGGGCCGAGCGAGACGTCGGCCTTGACGTCCAGCGACTGCGGGGTGCCGCCGGCCTGCGCGATGAAGGCGGAGAGCTGCATGGCGTAGCAGGCGGAGTGCGCCGCCGCGATGAGCTCCTCGGGGCTGGTGGTGCCGCCGGCCTCGTCGGCCGCGCGCTTGGGGAAGGACACGTCGTAGGTGCCGACCTTGGAGCTGCTGAGCTCGACCTGGCCGGACCCGTCCTCGAGCCCGCCGTTCCATGCGGTGCGTGCGGTGCGTGTGGGCATCCTGTCACTCCTTCGTGAGGTATCTTGTGCACAAGACAGTAGCGGACGATTGAACGCTGCACCACCCACACGGAGGAGACCATGTCCGACGGCCCGACCACCGGCCTGCAGCCGACCGGTCTGCAGTCGATGCTCTGCTTCGACCTGTACGCCGCCTCGCGCGCGCTGACCGCGGCGTACCGGCCGGTGCTGGCCCCCCACGGCCTCACCTACCCGCAGTACCTCGTGCTCGTGGCGCTCTGGAACGACGACGACGTCCTGATCAAGGACCTCGCCACCACGCTGCACCTCGACCACGCGACGCTGACCCCGCTGCTGCGCCGCCTCGAGGACCGCGGGCTGCTCAGCCGGGTCCGCTCCCGTGACGACGGGCGGGCCGTCCGGGTGGCGCTCACCGCCGTGGGCGACGAGCTGCGCTCGATCGTCGACGACGTGCACTGCGCGATCACCGACGCCGTCGGGCTCGACGCCGACGAGCGGGCCGCGGTGCAGGACGCGCTGCAGCGCCTGGTGGTCAGCCTCTCCGGTCAGCCGGCCGGACAGGGGGCGTAGAGCGCCCGGGTGGCGAACCGCTCGGGGTCGTCGTAGCCCCGCGGGTCGGTGAAGCGACACCCGTAGGTCGGGGACGCGACCGCTGCGCGCGTCAGCACGTCGTCCCCCGCCGGGCGGTCGGGGTAGGGACCCGAGTCGCCCGACTCGACCCAGGCGGTCAGGTCGCGCCAGGCCGTGCGAGCCTCGCCCGGGGTGAACTCGCAGTGCCCCGCAGCACGCACCGCGCGCTGCACCAGCAGCTCGGACCGGCCGGCGGCGGCGACCTCGCGGGCGTAGACCTGCTCCATCGAGAACGGGACGAACAGGTCGCCGAGGCCGTGCAGCGTCAGCACCGGCACCCGCGGCTCCCCGTCGACGCGCGGCACCGCGATCAGCCGGTCGGTCCCCCGCGACCCGGGGTCGGCCGGGGCCACCCGGCGCACCAGGGCGTCGAGGTCGACCGGCGCGTCGGGGGTGTAGTCGGTGCCGATGTTCGTGGCCAGGCGACCGGCGTTGCGGGCGAGGCGTCCTCCGTCGTCGGCGGAGTAGAGGGTGAACAGGAAGTCCTTCCACACCGCGAACGCCGGGTCCGAGCCCGGGCGGGGGCCGCCGCTGCGCTCGGCGGTCACGGCGCGCAGCTGACGGCCCCGCGCGTTCGCGGGGTCCTCGCCCGGCGTGAGACCGGCGATGCCGAGACGTCGCTGGATCACCGGGACGTCGTCGGTCAGGTAGTCGGCGGGCGCGGGGTACACCTCCCGGTCGGCCAGCGTCTGGGCGACCAGGTTGTAGTCGAGGAGGTAGTCGAAGAGCTCCTGGTCACCCAGGACGCCGCACATCGGGAGGGCCCCGTCGTACGCCGCGGGGTACTCCTCGAGCGAGCGGCCGATGACGTGCCCGCCCATCGACACCCCGGCCAGGTAGGTGCGCTCGGGGACCCGGTCGAGCACCCGGCCGGCGTACCGGGCCAGGTCGCGGGTGGTGGTGACGCCGGTGGCCACGTCGTAGTCGTTGCGGGCATAGCTCGAGGCCGCCCACGCGTACCCCTGACGGGCGAACGCCCGGCGCAGGCCGAAGCCCGGGGGGTCCACGGTCAGCTCCTTGCCGGTCCCGCGGTAGCCGTGGGCCCACATGACCAGCTCGCCGTTCCAGTCCGGCGGCACCTCGATCACGTAGCCGGCGTGCGCCCGCGTGCCCTGCTCCACCCGGGTGCGCCGGCCGTCGACGCGCAACGGGTCCACCGGCGGGTTGCTGATCGTGTAGCCCCGCAGCGGCTCGTCCCCGCGCGGAGCGGAGGCCCCGCTCGGAGCGGCCTCGACGGGAGCGGAGCCCAGCGACAGCGCCAGCGCGGCGACCGCCCCGACGGCGAGGGTGCGGGCGGCGAGCGTGCGGGTGGTGCGGCGTGGGCGCATGGCGGACTCCTCCGAGAGTGGTGTGACGCACGTCACCACGGCACCCTAGGTGCTCACCCGAGCTGGCGCAGCACCGACTCCGCGGCCCCGTGGCCGCACATGCCGTGCACGCCGCCGCCCGGAGGCGTGGCCGACGAGCACAGCACGACCCCGCGCACCCCCAGCGAGTACGGGTCGAGCGCGGGACGGGGCCGCAGCACCAGCTGACGCAGCGTGTTGGCGCCGACGCCGATGTCGCCGCCGACGTAGTTCGCGTCGTGCGCCTCGAGCGCCGCGGGGTCGCGGGTGTGGACCGCGACGACGCGCTCCCGGAAGCCCGGGGCGAAGCGCTCGACCTGGGCGAGCGTCGCCTCGGTGGCGTCCCGGTCGTAGGCGTGCGGCACGTGGGCGTAGAGCCACAGCGGGTGGACGTCGCCCTGCGAGCGGGTCGGGTCGGCCAGGTGCTGCTGGCCGACCAGGACGAAGGGCCGCTCCGGCATCACGCCCTTGGCCACCGCCCCCTCGGTCGCCGCGACCTCCGCCGCGGTGCCGCCGAGGTGCAGGGTCCCGGCCCGGCGGGCGTCGGGGTTGGTCCAGGGCACGCCGCCCTCCACCGCCACGTCGACCTTGAAGGCCGAGGGCCCGTAGCGGAAGCGCCCGAGCTGACGGCGGACGCCGGCGGGCATCCGCTCCCCCAGGATCCGCACGGCGGCGTCCGGCGAGGTGTCGAGGACGACGGCGGCGGGCCGCTCGGCGCCGAGACCGGCGAGCTCGCGCACCTGGTCGAGGTCGGTCACGTCGGCACCGGTGACCACCCGGCCACCGAGGCTCTCCAGCAGGGCGATCATCGCGGTGGCGATGGCCTGGCTGCCCCCCTCGGCGACCGGCCAGCCGGCGCGGTGCCCGGCCGCGCCGAGGAGCAGCCCGACCGCGCTGCTCAGCGGGGTGTCGAGGCGGTTGAAGGCGTGCGCGGCGATGCCCATCAGCAGCGCGCGGGCCGGCTCCTCGCGGAAGACCCGGGCCAGGACGGTGGCCGGCAGGGCGGCCCCGAGCCCGAACCGGACCAGCGAGAGCGGGTGCCGCGGCAGGTGGACGACCGGGCCCATCGCCTCGGCGGCGACGTGCTCGAAGTCGCGGGCCAGCGGACCGAGCAACCTCTCCCACCGGGCGCCGTCGACGCCCAGGGAGGCCACGGTCGTGGCCATGTCGCGGGACATCAGCCCGGCGCGGCCGTCGTCGAGGGGGTGGGCGAGGTCGATCTCGGGCCACCGCCAGGTGAGGCCGTACCGCTCGAGGCCGAGCGTGGACAGGAACGGCGAGAGCACGCCCATCGGGTGGAAGGCCGAGCAGTCGTCGTGGAGCACCCCCGGCAGGGTCAGCTCGGAGGTGCGCACCCCGCCGCCGGGGACCGTGGCCCGCTCCAGCACGGTGACCTGCATCCCGGCCCGGGCCAGGCGGATCGCGGCCGCCAGGCCGTTCGGACCGCTCCCGACGACGACGGCGTGGCTCATGGCACGAACGTACGGGGGTCCCCGACCACCCCGGGTGGTCGTCGTCGCTCGGGGCCTCGGACCCCGGCCGCCCCGATCCGCGGACACCGGCGCCGTCATGCGTCACCATCGGGGCACGCCGACGCGGCCGATCGAGGAGGTGCCCGTGGTCCGGACCCGGACGGGACGCGCCCGACCCCCCGCCGTCCTCCCGGTCCTGCTCGCGACCGCGGTGCTCGTCTCCGTCCTCCGCGTCACCCTCGACGCCGGCGGCGGGGTCCCGGTCGACCTCGGCTACCTCGCCGTCATGGTCGGCGCCGCCGTCGTCGCCGGCCTCCACCTGCGGCGGAACCGCTGCCCCCTGCGGTCCCCCGCCGGCCTGATCACCGCCGCGGTCGCCGCGACCGGTCTCGGCGAGGTCCTCTGGTACGCCTCCTGGTGGCGCTCGGGCGTCGACCCGGGGGCGGGCGTGCACGACGTGCTGTTCCTGCTGGCCTACCCGCTGCTGGCCGCGGTGCTCCTCGGCGCGATCCGCACCGCCGGCGGCGGTCGGCTCGGGGCGGACGCCGCCATCGACGCGGCGACCGTGGTGACCGTGTGCCTGCTGGTCCTGTGGGAGCTGGTCGTCGCGGACATCGCCGGCACCGCCTCCCCGGTCGTCGAGCGACTCTTCACCGCCGCCTACCCCGTCCTCGACGCGCTGCTGCTCGGGCTGGTGGTCCGGGTGGCCTGGCAACGCCGGGCCCGGGCCGTGGTCGGCCTGCCGCTGGCCGTGGGCATCGCGGCGATGCTGCTCTCCGACATCGGCTACACCGCCTCCTTCGGCGTCCCCACCCCGGTGCTGGACCTGGGCTGGATGGGGGGTGCGGTGGGGATGACCTGGGCGGTGCTGTCGCCCGGCCGCGAGGCGCCCGACACCGCCCCGGGGTCCCCGGGGACCCAGGACTCGGCGACGGTCCGCCTCTCGGTCGCGATCCTGCCGCTGCTCGCCCCGACCCTCGTGCTCGTGCTGCACGAGCTCCAGGACCGGCCGGCGCCGGTCTGGACCGTCGTGGTGGCCACGACCGTCCTGGTCGCCCTCGCCTTCGCCCGGACGCTCGTCCTGCTCCGGCAACAGGAGCGGGCGGCGCGCGACCTCACCGCCGCCCGGGACGCGGCCCAGCAGGCCTCCCGCACCAAGTCGGCCTTCCTGGCCACCATGAGCCACGAGATCCGGACCCCGATGAACGGGGTGACCGGGCTGACCGAGCTGCTCCTGGCCACCGACCTCGACGACCGGCAGCGGGAGTACGCGCGCGGTGTCGAGACCGCCGGCCGCGCCCTGCTGGGCCTGATCGACGACGTCCTGGACTTCTCCAAGATCGAGGCCGGCCGGGTCGAGCTCGAGTCCGTGCCGTTCTCGTTGGCCGGGGTGGTCGACGACGTGGCGCAGGCGGCCGCCCTCGACCCCCGCGCGCACGGGCTGGACCTGCTGGCCTACGTCGCCCCCGACGTCCCGCCCCTGCTCCGCGGCGACCCGGGCCGGATCCGTCAGGTCCTGCTCAACCTGGTCTCCAACGCGGTCAAGTTCACCCACGAGGGAGAGGTCGTGGTCTCCGTCCACCTCGCCGGGGGCACGGCGCCGCGGCCGCTAGTGCGGGTGGAGGTCCGCGACACCGGGGTCGGTCTGGACCCCGCCACGCAGGACCGCCTCTTCGAGCCCTTCTTGCAGGCCGACTCCTCGACCACCCGTCGCTACGGAGGCACCGGCCTCGGGCTGGCGATCTGCCGCGGGCTGGTCGAGCAGATGGGCGGTCGGACCGGCGTGGAGAGCACCCTCGGCGAGGGCAGCACGTTCTGGTTCACGGTCCCGCTGGGCCGGGAGCCGGACCCCGTCGTCGCCTCCCCCACCCCGGTGGTGCCGCCGGAGCCCGTAGGGCCCCGGTGCGCGGCCGCGGTGCTGGTGGTCGAGGACAGCGAGGTCAACCAGCTGGTGGCCGAGGGCATGCTGCGCCGGCTCGGCTGCACGGTGGAGATCGCCGAGAACGGCCTGCTCGCCCTCGAGGCGCTCGGAGCGCGGCGCTTCGACCTGGTGCTGATGGACTGCCAGATGCCCGAGCTGGACGGCTACGACGCCACCGCCGAGCTCCGGCGGCGCGAGGAGGGCGGGGCGCGTACACCGGTGGTCGCGATGACCGCGAGCGTCACCTCGGAGGAGCGGGAGCGCTGCCGCCTGGTCGGGATGGACGACTTCGTCGCCAAGCCGGTCACCCTGGCGACGCTGTCCGCGGCCCTGGAGCGCTGGACCGGGGCCCGCGACGACGCCGGCGACCTGGACGACCGGCTGTCCTGAGCGCCGGTCCTGAGCGCCGGTCCTGAGCGCCGGTCCTCCTAGGCTGTCGCGGGTGATCCTCGAGCACGCCCTGCTGCCCGTCCGCCCCGGCGAGGAGGCCGCCTTCGAGGCGGCGCTGGCCGAGGCCGTCCCCCTGATCTCCGCCGCCCCGGGCTTCGGGTCGATCTCGGTCTCACGCGGGGTGGAGAGCCCGTCGACCTACCTGCTGCTGGTGGAGTGGGACAGCGTGGCGGACCACGAGGAGGGCTTCCGCGGTTCCCCGGCGTACGAGCGCTGGCGGGCGCTGCTGCACCCGTTCTACGACCCGTTCCCGGTGGTGGAGCACTTCGCCCCGGTCGTCTAGCCCGCGACGAGCGGGGCGACCTCGGTGCCGAGCAGCTCGATGCCGCGCAGCAGGTCGCCGTGCGCCAGGCGCGGGTTGGTCATCTGCAGCGACAGCCGGTCGACCCCGCCGAGCTGGTCGGAGACCCGACGGATCTTGTCGGCGACGGTCTGCGGGTCGCCCATGAAGAACGCGCCGTCGGGGCCGGAGGTGGCGTCGAACTGCTCGCGGGTCGGGCGACGGAACCCGCGCTCGGCCGAGATCTTGGTGAACATCTCGTTCCAGCCGGGGTAGATCGTGTCGGCGGCGGCCTGCGTGCTCTCGGCGACGTAGCCGAAGACGTGGATCCCGACCTGCAGCTTCTCCGGGGCGTGGCCGGCCTGGGCACCGGCCCGGCGGTAGAGGTCGACCAGCGGCCCGAACTGGCGCGGCTCGCCGCCGATGATCGCGATCATCAGGGGCAGGCCCAGCAGCCCGGCCCGGGCGAAGGACTCCGGCGTGCCGCCCACGCCCACCCAGATCGGCAGGGGGTCCTGGAGCGGGCGCGGGTAGACGCTCTGGCGCACGAGCGGCGGGCGGTGCCGGCCCGACCAGGTCACCTCGACCTGGTCGCGCAGCTGCAGCAGGAGCTCGAGCTTCTCGGTGAACAGCGAGTCGTAGTCGGCGAGGTCGAGGCCGAACAGCGGGAACGCCTCGGTGAAGGACCCGCGGCCCACCACGAGGTCGATGCGGCCCTTGGCGATGAGGTCGAGCGTCGCGAACTGCTGGAAGACGCGGACCGGGTCGTCGGCGCTGAGCACCTTGACCGCGCTGCCCAGCCGGATCCGCTCGGTGCGCGCGGCGGCGGCGGCCAGGATGATCTGCGGGGCGGAGTCGTAGTACTCGCTGCGGTGGTGCTCGCCGATCCCGAAGGAGTACAGGCCGACCCGGTCGGCCAGCTCGATCTCCTCGAGCAGGTGCTCCATCCGCTCGGAGGCACCGACCACGTGCCCGGTGGTGGGATCGGTCACGGAGGACACGAAGCTGTCGACGCCGAGGTGCATGATCCGATTCAACCACTCCGCGCCGCGGCGCCGCCTAGCCTGGGCGGGTGTCCTGGTCCCGCGCCGCCGCCCGCCTCGGGCTGGTGCTCGTGCTCGCCGGGGTGGCGGTGCTCGGCTACGTCGGCTGGCAGACCTGGGGCACCACGTGGGTCAGCCAGCGCGAGCACGCCGACATCACCGAGCGGCTGGAGCAGGCGTGGGCGGCCGAGCCCGTCGTCCGCGGGACCACCCTGCAGGACGAGGGCTCGTACGACGCGGTGCCCGCGGGCGCCGTGGAGGTCGACGCCGGGGTGGCCGAGGCGATCGTCGAGATCCCCCGCCTCGGGGCGGACTACCGGGTGCCGCTGCTGGAGGGCACCTCCGACGAGGCCCTGGCCGCCGGCCTCGGCCGCTTCACCGGGTCCGCGACCCCCGGTGGGGTCGGCAACCTGGCGCTCGCCGGGCACCGCGTCACGCACGGCGAGCCGCTGCGGGACATGCCGGCCCTCGTGCCCGGGGACGAGGTGGTCGTGACGACCCGCGACGCCGTGCACACCTACGTCCTCGACACCGGCGGCGACGACCTCGAGGTCCCGCTGACCGAGACCTGGGTGGTCGACCCCGAGCCGGTCGACCCCGACGGCGGTGACGTCGTCCCGGCCGCAGGACAGCGGCGGCTGCTCACCCTGACCACCTGCTCGGAGCTCTTCCACACCGACGACCGGCTGGTGGCGTTCGGTCACCTCGTGTCGAGCGAGCCGCGCGGGTAGTCGGACAAGACGCGGACAGCGGGGCCCCGGCGGTCCTATGCTCCGTCCACGGGGACCGCCCCGTCGGAGATCCGGGAGCCAGGATGAGACGCTCACTGCCCGCCACGACGGCCGCCACGACGGCCGCCGCCACCATGGCTCTCCTCGCGCTGACACTGGTCCCCGCCGCGGCCGAGACCGACGCCTGGGCGTCCTGGGAGCCGCTCACCGGCAGCCCGAACGACTACGCCACGACCATGCGCCAGGCCGCGCCCGGCTTCCCTGCCGCCGCGCTCACCACCGACTCGCGCGCAGGCGTCCAGCTCGCCGGCGGCACGTCGACGTTCCTGGCGGCGAGCACCCCGCCGGGCGCTGCGTACGGCGCGAGCCGCGGCAACCCGTACCTCGTGCTCCGCCCGCGCGCGGACACCGCCACGGCGCCCTCGACGTCCACCTACGCCTTCGCCGACCCCACCCCGGCCACCGGCTGGGCGTTCGTGCTCGGCGACGTCGACGCCGACCAGGTCCGGGTGGACGCCACCGACGCGTCCGGCGACCGGGTCCCCGATGCTGCGGTGGACCGCTGGTTCCAGGGCACCTTCAACTACGCCGGCGGTGACGACGAGCCCACCTGGGACGCCGGGAGCGCCACCCTGGTCGGCAACGACCAGGCGGCCGACTCCGACGGCGCCGCCGGCTGGTTCGAGCCGGACCGGCGGCTGACCAGCCTCACGTTCACCTTCACGCGCCGCGCGGGCTTCCCGGTCTTCCAGACCTGGTTCGTCAGCCGCGCCCGGTCGGTGACCGGCGAGGTCTCGGACGTCTCCCCCGCCGGCTCGTCCTGCACCGTGGAGGGCACCCGGCTGGTGCTGCTCTCGCCCTACGGTGACCGGGTCGCCGCGACGACCGCCGAGGCGGACGGCTCCTACGACCTCGGCGACGTCGCGACCCAGGGCGGGTACGTCGTGCGCGCCACCGCGCCGGACGACTGCGCGGTCGTGGGCGTCGCCGAGCGCACGGTCGCCACCAGCGGGCCCGAGGGCTCCCCCGCCTCGCAGGCCGACTTCGAGGTCCGGGAGGTCGTGCCCCAGCCGATCAGCGGCGCGGTGCGCGACGACGACGGCCGTCCGGTCGCCGGCGTGGACGTCACCGTCACCTCGCCGGTGGGCGACGAGGTGACCACGACGACGGGTCCCGACGGGACCTATCTCGTCGACGCCAACGAGGAGGGCACGGGCTACACGATCTCCATCGAGGTGCCCGAGGGCTACCGGGCCGGGCCGGGCGGCGCCACGATCGAGGACGTCGAGGTGGGCGACGAGGACGTCGTCGGCCAGGACTTCGAGGTCGTCGAGCTGGCCACGGTCGGCGGCCGGGTCACCGGGGGCGGCGGCGGTCTCGGCGGCGTCCCGGTCACCCTGGCTCCCGTGGGCGGCGGGGCAGCGCTGGTCGCCGTGACCGACGGCCGGGGTCGCTGGGACCTCACCGGGGTGCCCGCCGGGGCCTACCGGCTGTCCGTCGACGCACCCCGGGGCTACACGGGCGGCGACGGACGCCGCGTCACCGTCGGCGACGACGACCTCCGGGGCCTGGACGTCGCCCTCGCCAGGCCCGGTGCGCTGGGCGGACGCGTCACCGACGACGACGGCGCGGTCGAGGACGTCGCGCTCGTGGTGACCGGTCCCGGCGGGGCGACCCGACGGCTGGCCACGGACGCCGACGGCCGCTACTTCCTCGACGGTCTCCGCCGGGGCACCTGGACGGTGCGCGTCGTGGCGCCCGCGGGCCAGGAGGTCGTCGGCCGCAGCACCGCGACCGCGCGCATCACGCGCGCTGGCGAGGTGCGCGGCGGACGGGACTTCGTCCTGGACGCGGTCCCGCTGACCGCGACCGGCACCACCGTCCCGTACGGCGCCTCGCCCTCGGCGACGCCGAGCGCCGCGGGGACCGTGACCACCACCCCGACGCCCACGTCCTCGGCGACCGCCACGCCCCTGACCACCGCGACGACCTCTCCGGGCACGAGCAGCACGGGGGTCCTCCCGGACACCGGCGGACCCGCCCTCGCGCTCGTCCTGCTGGCCGGCGGCCTGATCGCGGGCGGCGGGGCACTGCTGGTCGTCGGCCGACGAGGGCGGTCCTCGGCGGGCTGACCGTCAGCCGGGGAGGGCGAGGAGCTCGCCCAGGTGCTGGTCGATCTGCGGCATGTAGGTCGGTGCGACGCCGAACAGGCCGAGGTGGCCCAGCACGTCGTTGACCACGCGGAGCTGGCTGCCCGCGATGAGCTGCTGCTCGGGCTCGACGTCGCGGACCGGGAAGAACATGTCCTCGTCGATCGGCATGACGAAGGTCGTGGCGGTGATCCGTCCCAGCGCGGCGGCCAGGTCGCCGCCGGTGTGCCGGGCCACGTCGCCGCGCTGCCACTTCCAGGCCTGGGTCAGCAGGTCGTTGGGGTCCATCGCGGTGAAGTACGGCTCGAGGAAGCCGGCCATGAAGGCCTCCTTGGAGTCGAACTCCAGCGCCCGCCACACCTCCTGCTTCCAGAACTCGGTGGAGAAGCCCATCACGGCCCAGATCCCGGCGTGCCGGGTGAGCCCGGCGACCACGTCGGCGTTGGACTTGTACTCCCCCTCGGCGTACCCGGGGTCGGAGGTGATCGCCTGCACGAGCGCGTCGGCGAAGAGGACGTCGTGCGGCGTGTTCTGCGCCGTGCCGGCGATCATGGCCGCGCGCCGCACCTTCTGCGGGAACCTGACCGCCCACTCGTAGGTCTGCTGGGCGCCCATGGACCCGCCGACCACCAGGGCCAGCTGGTCGATGCCGAAGTGCTCGCGCAGCAGGCGCTCCTGGGCGACGACGTCGTCGCCGATGCGCACGTGCGGGAAGTCCGACATGGCGAGGTCGGCGTTGGCGCCGTCGGCGTTGTGCGGCGAGGTCGAGAGACCCGAGCCGATCTGGTCGACGACCACGATGAAGTAGGTCCCCGGGTCCAGGGCGTGCTCGGGACCGATGTAGACGTCGCGCCAGATCTGGTGGGTGCCCGAGAACCAGGTCGTGACCAGGATCGCGTTGTCCTTGGCCTCGTTCAGCGTCCCGAAGGTCGCCACGGCGAGGTGGCAGTCCGGGATCGTCCCGCCCTCCTCCAGGTCCAGACGGCCGATCGGGACCACCTCGTAGTCGCCGTGGAGCTCGTGGGAGTAGAAGGGGTTCTCGATCATCGGTGCTCCTGTGTCAGAGGGTCCTACCGCGACGCGCGGTCGGGGCGATCGGCTCACTATCGACCGTGTTCCAGGCAGGTCGCGTGTCCCGAAATGGGACACGGTCCCGGGTTGACCACCGAGGCATCATGAGACGTGCGTCACAGGGAGGTGGCCGGATGGACGGCGGGACGGAGCAGCACGACCTGCTGACCCACGCCCTCGCCGGTCTCCTCGACGGGCAGCCCCTGGACCGTCCGGGCGTGCCCGCCCACGTGGCGGCCTCGTGGCGACGGAGCCTGGCCAACGGGGTGTCGCCCACCTCGATGGAGGGCCACTACGTCGCCGACCTCGACCTCGGCGCCCGTCTGGTGCGCTGCGCGGAGCCCGTCATCGACCAGCTGGGCGAGATGCTGGCCGACGTGCCCGCGTGCGTGGCCCTGACGGACGCCAGGGCCCGCATCGTCGCCCGCAAGGACACCAGCCTGTGGATCTCGCGCATGCTGGACCGGGTCTACTTCGCCCAGGGTTTCGACTACGCCGAGAAGGCCGTCGGCACCAACGGCGTGGGCACCGTGCTCGAGTTCGGGGCCTCGGTCCAGATCACCGGCGCCGAGCACTTCGTCGACGCCCTGCAGTCCTTCGCCTGCGCCGGGGCCCCGGTCCGCGACCCGTTCACCGGGCGGATCGAGGGCGTCCTGGACATCAGCTGTCTCGACGAGCACTCCTCGCCGATCATGCACTCGATGGTGCGGTCGGCGGCCACCCGCGTCGAGCGGAACCTCCTGCTGGACCGCGGCCCGGCCCAGCAGGCGCTCTTCGACCTGTTCTCGCGCGTCGACGCACGGACCCGGGAGGCCGTGGTCGCGGTCGGTCCTGGCCTGACCATGGCGAACACGGCGATGGAGGTCCTGCTCGGGTCCACGGACCGGTCCGCGCTGAGCGACCACCTGCGCTTCCTGGCCGGCCGACGACCCGACAAGGTGGACGACCGGGTCGTGCTGCCCTCGGGCACCGAGGTCCGGCTCCGTGGGACCTCGACCGACACCGGAGGCGCCGCCGGGATGGTCGCGGTCGTCAGCCGCGACCGTGACCGTGACGTGGCGGGCACGACGGGGCGGGCACGGCTCGGTCCACCCGTCACGGCGCCCGCCCCACGCCCGAGGGACGACCACCACCCCGGGTCGTCACCCGGGTGGGAGCACGCGGCCGCGACCGTCGAGGACTCGCTGCGCTCCGGACGGTCGGTCCTCGTGCTCGGCGAGGCCGGCACCGGCCGTGCCACCCTGCTGGCCTCGACCTTCACCCGGCTCCGGCCCGGTGCCCGCGTGGTCCACCTGGGCGCGTCCGAGGTCGACGCCGCCGACCCCCGCCGCTCGGCCGCGCTCACCACGCCGCACGAGGTGCCGACGCTGGTCGTCCTCCACGACCTGGAGCGCGTCAGCCGCACCGCGGGCGCTGCCCTGGCCGGCCTGCTCACCGCCCACGCGGCCGGTCCGGCCGCCCTGGCCGCCACCGGGTGCCCGAGCGGCATCCCGGGCGACCACCCGCTGCTCGACCTCCTCACGGACTCGGTCACCGTGCCCCCGTTGCGCCAACGCCACGTCGACCTCACGGCCCTGGTCCAGGCCGTCCTGGCAGAGCTCGACCCGCACCGACGGACGCGGATCTCCGAGGACGCCCTGGGGCTGCTCACCCGGTACCCCTGGCCGGGCAACGTGCGCGAGCTGCGCGAGGTGCTGGTGTCCGCGCTCGCCAGACGACCCGTCGGCACCATCGGGCTCCACGACCTGCCCGCCCAGTGCCAGAGCACGCCGCGCAGCACCCTGCGCGAGGTCGACAGGGCCGAGCGCGACGCCATCGTCTCCGCGCTGCGCCGTCTCGGCGGGAACCGGAAGGCCGCGGCCACGACGCTCGGGATCGCCCGGTCCACGCTCTACCGCAAGATCCGGCAGTACGGCATCACCGACTGACCCGCCGGTGGGCGCCGCCTCGACGTGTCCGGATCTGGGACACCCGACGGGCACGGGCCGCAGCCACGATGGATCTCGTGGTGACCGGCGCCACCCCGACGAGAGGCATCCCATGACGAACGCGACACCGACCACCGACGCGGAGACCGACGCCACCCGGACCACGCTCGACGCGCTCGTCCTGGGTGCCGGCGTCGCCGGGCTCTACCAGCTCCACCAGCTGCGGGAGCAGGGCCTGACCGTCCGCGCCTACGAGGCGGCCGACGACGTCGGCGGCACCTGGACGTGGAACCGCTACCCCGGGGCCCGCTTCGACTCCGAGGCCTACATCTACCAGTACCTGTTCTCCGAGGACCTCTACAAGGGCTGGAGCTGGAGCGAGAAGTTCCCCGCCCAGCCGGAGATCGAGCGCTGGCTGCAGTACGTGACCGACGAGCTCGACCTGCGCCGCGACATCCGGTTCTCCACGCGCGTCACCAGCGCGCACTACGACGAGGACCGCGGCCGGTGGACGGTCACCACCGACGGTGGCGAGGTGATCGACACGCAGTTCTTCGTCACCTGCGGTGGCATGCTCTCCGCTCCCATGGAGGACGTGTTCGAGGGGCAGGACACGTTCGAGGGTCGGATCTTCCACACCTCGCGGTGGCCGCACGAGGAGGTCGCCCTGGCCGGCAAGCGGGTGGGGGTCGTCGGCATCGGCGCGACCGGCATCCAGGTCATCCAGACCATCGCGGGCCACGTCGGGCACCTGACGGTCTTCGCCCGGACGCCGCAGTACGTGATCCCGATGAAGAACCCGTCGTACGGCCCCGCCGAGCAGGAGGCCTACAAGGATCGCTTCGAGGAGCTGAGGGCGACCATCCCGAACACCTTCACCGGGTTCGAGTACGACTTCGAGCACGTCTGGGCCGACTGCACGCCCGAGCAGCGCGAGGAGGTCCTCGAGGAGGTCTTCCAGGACGGGTCCCTCAAGCTGTGGCTGGCCGGCTTCGGCGAGATGTTCTTCGAGGAGGAGGTCAACGAGGCCGTCTCGGAGTTCGTCCGCCGCAAGATGCGGGCGCGTCTGCAGAACCAGCGCCTGATCGACCTCCTGGTCCCCACCGACTACGGCTTCGGCACCCACCGCGTCCCCCTCGAGCACGGGTACCTCGAGACCTACCTCCGCGACGACGTCGACCTGGTCGGGGTGAAGGACAACCCGATCGCCCGGGTCCGGCCCGAGGGGATCGAGCTGGCCGACGGGACCGTCCACGAGCTCGACGTGATCATCCTGGCCACCGGCTTCGACGCCGGGACCGGGGCGCTGACCCGGATCGACATCCGCGGCCGCGGGGACCGCTCGCTGGCCGAGGACTGGTCGCGCGACATCCGGACGACGATGGGGCTGATGGTCCACGGCTACCCCAACATGCTGACCACCGCGGTCCCGCTGGCCCCCTCGGCCGCACTGTGCAACATGACCACCTGCCTGCAGCAGCAGACCGAGTGGATCAGCGACGCCATCCGCGCCGTCCGTGAGCAGGGCCGGTCGGTGATCGAGCCGACCGCGCAGGGCGAGGAGGCGTGGGTCGCGCACCACGAGGAGGTGGCCTCGGCGACCCTCGTCCCGACGACCACCTCGTGGTACCTCGGCTCCAACGTCCCCGGCAAGCCGCGTCGGCTGCTGTCCTACATCGGGGGCGTGGGGACGTACCGCCAGAAGTGCCACGAGGAGGCGGCCGCGGGCTACCCGGCCTTCGAGATGTCGGACGCCGCGAGGCCGCTGGTCGGTGCCACCGGCCCGTCCGCCTGAGGACGACCTCGACGGTGCGGGGGTCGCCGACCCCCGCACCCGCTACACGTTGAAGCGGAACTCCACGACGTCACCGTCGGCCATGACGTAGTCCTTGCCCTCCATGCGGACCTTCCCGGCCTCCTTGGCCTTCGCCATGGAGCCGGCCGCCATCAGGTCGTCGAAGGAGACGATCTCGGCCTTGATGAAGCCCTTCTGGAAGTCGGTGTGGATCACGCCGGCGGCCTCGGGGGCGGTCGCGTTGCGCCTGATCGTCCACGCCCGCGACTCCTTGGGGCCCGCGGTCAGGTAGGTCTGCAGGCCGAGGGTGTCGAAGCCGACCCGAGCGAGGACGTCGAGGCCGGGCTCGTCGACACCCATCTCGGCGAGCATCTCGCGGGCCTCGTCCTCGTCGCCGAGCTCGACCAGCTCGGCCTCGAACTTGGCGTCGAGGAAGATCGCCTCGGCCGGCGCGACCAGGGCGCGCATCTGCTGCTTCAGGTCCTCGTCGGCGAGCTCGTCGCCGTCGCAGTTGAAGACGTAGATGAACGGCTTGGCCGTGAGCAGGGACAGCTCGCGGAGCAGCGCCACGTCCAGGTCGGTGTCGATCACCGGCGTGCCGCGCTCGAGGTGGCCGACGGCCTCCTGGGCCACGGCGACGAGGGGCCCGAGCTCCTTCTTGCCCTTGGCCTCCTTCTCCATCCGCGGCAGCGCCTTCTCCAGCGTCTGGAGGTCGGCCAGGATCAGCTCGGTCTGGATGGTGGAGATGTCGCTGCCCGGGTCGACCTTGCCGTCGACGTGCGTGACGTCCTCGTCGCGGAAGACGCGCGTCACCTGGCAGATCGCGGAGGACTCGCGGATGTGGGCGAGGAACTTGTTGCCCAGCCCCTCCCCCTGCGAGGCGCCGGCCACGATCCCGGCGATGTCGACGAACTCCACCGTCGCCGGCAGGACCTTGGCCGAGCCGAAGACCTCCGCGAGCTGCGGCAGCCGGGCGTCGGGCACGGCCACGACACCGACGTTCGGCTCGATCGTCGCGAACGGGTAGTTCGCCGCGAGGACGTCGTTCTTGGTCAGGGCGTTGAAGAGGGTCGACTTGCCCGCGTTGGGGAGTCCGACGATGCCGATGGTGAGAGCCACGGGCCGGAACTCTACGGCGGTACGCCGCCCACCCCGAATCGTCTCCTGCCAGGACGAGCACGGGCCGGCCGTCCACAGCCGGAGCTGGACCCTTGCGGGTCGAACACCTGTTCGATAGAGTGGGCTCATGGAGATCGAGACCGACCGCGCCGGGTCCCCCGCCGTGCTGGCCGACCTCGACGACGACTGGCTGCTGGACCTGGCCGAGGAGTCGGAGGTGGCCAGCCGCGAGGCCGAGCGTCGGCGCCTCCGGCTGACCGCGCACTGGTGCCGCAGGCGCGTCGTGCCCGCCGACCCCCACACCGGGGCGCCGGGCGGGGGCGATCCTGCGCAACGCTGGCGGCTGGACCCCGACGAGGCCGTCGGCGGGGACGGTTGCCCTGCGCTGGCACCGTTCAGCGCCGAACCGCTCGGCACCGCGTTCTCCCTGTCGACCTCCGCGGCGCTGCAGCTCATGCACGACGTGCAGGACCTGGTGCACCGCCTCCCCCTGGCGTGGGCCCGCGTCGAGTCCCTGGAGGTCCCGGCCTGGCGGGCCCGCCGGCTGGCGCAGGCGACCCACGGGCTCAACGCCGCCGCCGCTGCCGCGGTCGACCAGGCCGTGTCACCGCGGTTGCACCGCATCGGCGTCGCCCTGATCGACCGCGCCGTCGGAGAGGCCGCAGCCGAGCACGACCCCGCGGCGCAGGCCGCCCGCGAGGAGCTGGCCCGGCGCGGGTGGGACGTCCGGGTCGGTCCCGAGGTCGGACCCGGCGGGGTCTACGACGGCTCCTCCTGGCTCGAGGCCCACGGTGACACCGACGACGTGAACCGCTTCTACGAGCTGGTCGGCGACGTCGCGGCCGACCTCGCGACCGAGGCCACCTCGGCGGCCGCGGTCCCCGAGGACGTCGGGGTGCGCCGGGCCCGCGCCCTGGGCCGGATCACCGACCTGGTCCGCGGCACGGCGGACCCGGGCGACCGGACCGGCCCCGCGGGGGCACCCATGACCCGGACCCGCCGCCGCGAGGCGCGGGCCTACATCCACCTCACGCCCGACCCGGACGACCCCCGCCCGCCGGCCGAGCAAGTCGCCACCGTCGAGCGGCTGGGCGCCCTGACCCTGGAGCGGCTCGGGCCCTGGCTCGAGCACAGCACCGTCAGGGTCGTCGGTGTCCTCGACCTCGCCGCCACCAGCACCGACCGCCCCGACCTGGTCACCGACGCCCACGACCCGTCTCCGGAGCTGCGCGAGCTGGTCGTGCTGCGCGACAGCCACTGCGTCTTCCCGTGGTGCACCGTCGACTCCCGCGACTGCGACCTCGACCACGTCGAGCCGTACGTGCCTCCCGAGGACGGTGGGCCACCCGGTCAGACCTGCCCCGAGGGCCTCGCTCCGCTCTGCCGCCGTCACCACCGGGCCAAGACCGCCCGGGCCTGGTCCTACCGCCGCGAGCGCGACGGCACCTACACCTGGACCGACCCCCGCCACGGCACGCACCGCGTGGATCCCCGCGCCCGTTGAGGCACGCCCTAGGCTCTGGCCCGTGCGACTCGCCACCTGGAACGTGAACTCCCTGCGCTCCCGCATCGACCGGGTCGAGGCCTTCCTGACCCGGCACGACGTCGACGTGCTGGCGCTGCAGGAGACCAAGGGCCGCGAGGACCAGCTGCCGCTGATGGGGCTCCAGGCGCTCGGCTACGAGGTCGCCGTGGCCGGCACGAACCAGTGGAACGGCGTGGCCGTGATCTCGCGGGTCGGCCTCGACGACGTCGAGGTGGGCTTCCCCGCGATGCCTGCCTTCGGCGACCCGCCCGCCGCCGAGGCGCGCGCGCTCGGTGCGACCTGCGGCGGCGTCCGGGTCTGGTCGCTGTACGTCCCCAACGGCCGCAAGGTTGACGACCCCCACTACCACTACAAGCTCGACTGGCTGGCCCGCCTGCACGACGCGGCCGCGTCCTGGCGCGACACCCCCACCGCCCTGGTCGGGGACTGGAACATCGCCCCGCAGGACGAGGACGTCTTCGACGTCGCCGCGTTCGCCACCAGCACCCACGTGACCGGGCCCGAGCGGGCCGCCTTCGAGGCGTTCCTGGCCGACGGGTGGACCGACCTGGCCCGCCCGTACACCCCGGGACCCGAGCTCTACACCTACTGGGACTACTTCCGGCAGCGCTTCGAGCGCAACCGCGGCCTGCGCATCGACTTCCTGCTCGGCTCGGACCCGCTGGCGGCCCGGGTGACCGGCGCCTTCGTCGACCGCGACGAGCGCGCCGGCAAGGGCGCCTCCGACCACGCCCCGGTCGTCGTCGACCTGGACGAGGCACCCCGGTGACCGCGGACGCCCTCGGGCCCGCCGGCGCGGACCTGATCGACGTCCTGCTCGAGGCCGCGACCGCGATGCCGTGGCCGGAGGAGGAGATCGACCGACGCCTCGTGCAGTGGGCGGCCGACGCGGTGGGCGCCACCGTCACCCTCGGGCCCGCCCCGGCGGGCACGCACGGCCCCGCCGAGCTGGCGGTCCCCCTCCACGACGAACGGTTCCTTCTCGCGCGTCGCGAGACCGGCTCCGCCGGGTTCGGCGACCTCGAACACCGTCTGCTGCTCGCCCTGGCCGCCATGGCCGCCACCTCGGCCAGGCACGCGCAGCGGGAAGCCCGGCTGCGACGTCGCGCCCTCACCGACGACCTCACCGGCCTGTGGAGCCACGGGATCTTCCCCGACCTCCTGGCGACCGCCTCCCGCCGTCGGGACGACGGCGAGCAGCTCGGCGTGCTGTTCCTCGACCTCGACCGCTTCAAGCAGATCAACGAGGAGCTCGGCCACCTCGACGCCGACGCGGTGCTGCGCGAGGTCGGCCGGCGGCTGCTCGCCGCGCTCCCGCCCGACTCCGTGGTCGGCCGCGTGGGCGGCGACGAGTTCGCCTGCGTGGTGCGCCGCCTCGCCGGCCAGGACGGCCTCACCGAGACGCGCACGCTCCTGCGGCGGGCCGTCAACCAGCCGATCCCCGTCGGCGACCGGTTGCTCAGCGTCGACGTGAGCATCGGCGGCGTCGTCTCGGTCAGTCCCGACGAGGACCCCGACGCGCTGCTGCGCGCCGCGGAGGAGGCGATGCGCACGGCCAAGCGCGGCCGCGAGGACGTGGCGCCCCCGCGCTGGTACGACGAGAAGACCCTGGTGCGCGACCTCCTCGACCAGGGCGGCGTCGGGATCGCGCTGCAGCCCATGGTGCTCCTCGGCAGCGGCCGCGTGGTCGGGTACGAGGCACTGGTCCGCGCCGACCACGGCCACCTCGGCGCGGTGTCCCCCCTGCTGCTGGTGGGCTCGGCGTCGCGGACCCAGATGCTCGACGAGCTGACCGAGGTCGTCGCCGCGCAGGCGGTCGAGACCGTCGCCGCCATCGCCCGCGACAGCCAGACCCCCCAGTGGCTGTGCCTCAACGTGGAGTTCGAGCAGCTCGTCCCCGGCAGCGGCCTGGTCCCCGCGCTCGCCGCGGCCGTCGCGGGCACCGACGTCCGGCTGGTCCTGGAGATCTCCGAGCGCGAGATCGGGCGCTGGACCGGGGCCCACGACGCCGTCGCCCGCGACCTCGACCAGGCCGGGATCGGGCTGGCCGTCGACGACTTCGGCGGTGGGCACGCCACCTTCGCGCTGCTGCACAGCTGGCCGTGGCGGTGGGTCAAGATCGACCAGGCCCTGGTCTCGGCCCGCGACGACGACAGCTCGCGGGTGCTGCTGGGCCACGTCGTCACCATGCTGCGCGACCTCGGCCTGACCGCGGTCGCCGAGGGCGTGGAGTCCACCGACCAGCAGGACCTCCTCCGTTCCCTCGGGGTCCCCCTGGCCCAGGGCACCCTCTTCGCCGCCCCGGCCACCGCCGCGCTGGTCCGCGACGCGGCCGCGACCCAGCTGCACGCCGCGCCTCCCGACCTCTGATCCCGGGGACTGTCGGCGGTCTGCCCCACGCTGGGGCCATGACCGCCGGACCCGAGACGCAGACGTCCCTCATCGTGCTGGTCCTGGTGTGCGTGCTGCTCGCGCTCCTGGTCGGCGGCGCCGTCGGCTACGTGCTCGGCGTCCTGCGGACGCGGACCGCCTCCGCCCGGACGACCGCCGGGCTCGACCAGGGCGCCCGGGAGAGCAGCGCCGCCGAGGCGGCGGTGCTGCGCGAGAGCCTCGACCGGCTGCACGACCAGATGCGGGACCTCGAGCACAGCCGGGTGTCCTGGCAGAGCCGGCTCCACCAGCAGGTCGACGACGTCCGAGCCACGACCGACACCCTGCGCCGGGAGACCGCGTCCCTGGCCACCGCCCTGCGCAAGCCCGCCGTCCGCGGCCGCTGGGGCGAGCTGCACCTGCGCCGCGCCGTCGAGCTGGCCGGGCTGGTCGACCGGTGCGACTTCGAGGAGCAGGTCCGTCTGCACGGCCCCGACGGCGCCGAGGCGCTCGACGCCGGCGCCCTGCGACCGGACCTGGTGGTCCGGCTGGCGGGCGGGCGCAGCATCGTCGTCGACGCCAAGGTGCCGCTGGAGGCCTACCTCGACGCCACCACCAGCACCGACGACGAGGAGCGCGAGGCCCACCTGGTGCGGCACGCCCGCCAGCTCCGCACCCACGTCGACGCCCTGGCCACCAAGTCGTACTGGCGCTCCCTGCCCGGCTCGCCCGACTTCGTGGTGCTGTTCGTGCCGGCCGAGTCGTTCCTCGCCGCAGCCCTCGAGACCGAGCCCGCCCTGCTCGAGCACGCCGCGGCCCGGCACGTGGTGCTGGCCTCCCCCACCACTCTGATCGGGCTGCTGCGCACCGTCGCGCTGGGCTGGAGCCACGCCGCGCTCACCGAGCAGGCGCAGGAGGTGCACCGGCTGGGCCGCGAGCTGCACGCCCGGCTGGCCACCTGGAGCGGCCACCTCGACCAGGTCGGCCGCTCCCTCAACGCCGCCGTCGGTCACTACAACAGCGCCGTCGGCTCCCTCGACACCCGCGTGCTCGTCTCGGCCCGCCGCTTCGAGGAGCTCGGGGTGACCCGCGACGAGCTGGCGCCCCCGCGCACCGTGGGGCTGCGGGCCGTGGACCGGCGCGGCGCGGCGCCGGAGGACCCGCCGGACCGTACGGTGGCGCTATGAGCGCCCGCACGCTGTGGGAGGAGGGACGACAACCCGGTCACGAGGTCGTCGCCCTCGCTGCAGCGCTCACCATGACCGCGGTGACCGTCGACCTGCTGCTCGACGACTCGCTGTCCTACTTCTTCGACCTGAGCTTCGTCTCGGTCTGCGTGGGCGTGGCGCTCGCCGTCCGCCCCCGCGACTTCTTCACGATCGGGGTCCTCCCCCCGCTGCTGATGCTCACCGTGTGCGTGCTGCTCGCCGTCGCCGACACCGACGTGCTCGCGCGGCCCACGGACGGTGTCGTGCAGGCCACGGTCACCGGGCTGGCGCACCACATGGTCGCCCTCGGCACCGGGTACGCCCTCTGCCTCGCCGTCCTCGTCGTGCGCCAACGCTCCGGGCGCCGCCCGGAGCGGGCCGACGACCCGGTCGAGGCCCCCCAGCAGCCGGACCGCCGCGTCGGCTGAGGACTCAGTCCTCCAGGAACGGGGTCGGGTCGCCCGCACCGACGCGCAGGACCTCCGCCGTGCCGTCGGAGAGGTCCACCACGGTCGTCGGCGCGGCCGAGACCTCCCCCGCGTCGACCACGAGGTCGACGGCGTGGTCGAGGTCCTCCTTGACCTCCCAGCCGACCGTGCGCGGCTCGTCCTCGCCCGGCAGGATCAGCGTGCTGGTGAGCATCGGCTCGCCGAGCGCGTCGAGCAGCGCAGTGACGAACGGGTGGTCGGGGATCCGGACGCCGACCGTGCGCTTCTTCGGGTGCAGCAGTCGTCGCGGGACCTCCGGGGTCGCCTTCAGGATGAACGTGTACGGCCCGGGCGTCGCGGACCTGATCGCCCGGAACGCGTGGTTCTCCACCTGCACCAGCTGCCCGAGCTGCGAGAAGTCCTGGCAGACCAGGGTGAAGTGGTGGCGGTCGTCCAGGCCGCGGATGCGCAGGATCCGGTCACGGCCCTCGCGGTTGCCCACCCGGCAGCCCAGCGCGTACCCCGAGTCGGTCGGGTAGGCGATCAGGGCGTCCTCCTCCAGCGCCTGCACGATCTGGGCCAGCCGCCGGGGCTGGGGGTCCTCGGGGTGGACGTCGACGAACCTGGCCACGCCTGCTCCTGCCTGCTCCCGACGCCGCAGCGCCTGTATCGTCCTGGGCGCCCACGATCTCACGAGCCCTCCTCGTGGACGCAGACGGAAGGCGGGTGGCGCGTGCGCACGGCCCTCGCCCCGGTGACGACCCTGCTCCGCCTCCTCACCGTCCTCGCCCTCCTCACCGCCGCGGCGGCGGGACCCTCGGTCGCTGCCGAGGCGACGCCCGGTGCCGGCCCTGCCTCGTTCCTCCCGGCGACCGCGTCCCGGCTCGACGTGGTCGTGCCCGCCGACGCCGGGTCGGGCACGGTCCGCGCCGGCCTGGCCGCGGTGGGAGCCCTCGCGGCGCGCTACCCGACCGCCTCGATCGGCCTGCGGGCCGACGACGCCGAGGTCCCGGACGTCGCCGGCGACCAGCGCGTCGTCGCGCTCCTCCACTCGCCGGGACCGGTCCGGCGCACGGTGCGGACCGTGGACGGCGTGCCGGCGCTGGCCCTGCGCGGGCGTGCCCCCGACCTGCTGGTCGCCGCCAGGGCGCTGGCCGGTCCGGACGCGCGCCCCTCCGGCGAGGGCATCGCCGTCGACCCGGGCACCACCGGCACCGACCCGGTCACGGCCGCCCGTCGGGCCGCCCCGGTCGTCGCCGCCCTCCAGCAGGCCACGACGCGGGTGCTGCGGGTCGGGCTCGTCGCCCCGGGCACCCTCGTGGGCGGTCAGCGGTCCGGTGTCCTCGTCGGGGCCACGACCGCGGACGCCGCCGCCGTCGGGGCCCCGCTCGGGCTGCGGGCCTCCAGCGGGCTCCCCGACGTGGCACGCGGGAGCGCCTACGCCGCGCTGCAGTCCGTCGACGACGGCGGGCGACGCCTGCTGCTGCTCGGCGGGTGGGCACCCCGGGACGCGGAGGGCGACCGGCTGCTCGAGCGCCTGCTCGACCGGGCCGCCTACACCGCGGGCACCACCGGCTGGGACGGTCGTGGCGAGGAGTCGCTGGTCGTCACGGCGGGCGAGGACCCGCTGGTGCTCGCAGCCCCCACGGGGCCGGCCGCCGCACCCCAGGAGAAGTCGCAGGAGCAGTCGCAGGAGCAGTCGCAGGAGGGCTCAGCCGGCCGCTGGTGGTTCGTCGGCGGCGTCCTCGCGCTGCTCGTCGCCCTGGCCGCGCGCGGCGTGGTGACGGTGGCGCGCCCGCGGCGCTAGCGCCGGCCGACCACCTCCGGCCGGCTCCGTCCGGCCGACTACTTCCGGCCCGCGGCCTTCAGGTCGCGGCGCAGCTCCTTGGGCAGGGAGAAGATCAGCGACTCCTCGGCGGTGACCACGGCGCGGGCGTCGGGGTAGCCCCGCTCGGCGAGGTAGTCCAGGACGCCGTCGACGAGGTTCTCCGGGACGCTGGCGCCCGAGGTGACGCTGACGGTGCGCACGCCGTCGAGCCAGGACTCGTCGATCTCCGAGGCGTCGTCGACGCGGTAGGAGGCCTTCGCCCCGGCCTCGAGGGCCACCTCGACCAGCCGGACCGAGTTGGAGGAGTTGCCCGAGCCGACCACGATCAGCAGGTCGGCGTCGCGGGCGATGTCCTTGACGGCCAGCTGCCGGTTCTGGGTGGCGTAGCAGATGTCGTCCGACGGCGGGTCGAGCAGCGCGGGGAACCGCTCGCGGATGGCCGCGACCGTCTCCATCGTCTCGTCGACCGACAGCGTGGTCTGCGACAACCACGCCACCCGCTCGGGGTCGCGCACCTGGATGGAGGCGACGTCGCCCGGGCCCTGCACGAGCTGGATGCGCTCGGGGGCCTCGCCGGCGGTGCCCTCGACCTCCTCGTGGCCCTCGTGGCCGATCAGCAGGATGTCGTAGTCCTCGTCGGCGAACCGGCGGGCCTCGTGGTGCACCTTGGTCACCAGCGGGCAGGTGGCGTCGATCGTCTTGAGGTCGCGCTCGGCGGCGTCGCTGTGCACCTGCGGGGAGACCCCGTGGGCGGAGAACACCACGGTCGCGCCGGTCGGCACCTCGTCGAGCTCCTCGACGAAGACGGCGCCGCGCGCCTCGAGGTCGGCCACGACGTGCTTGTTGTGCACGATCTGCTTGCGGACGTAGACCGGCGAGCCGTACAGGTCGAGCGCCTTCTCGACCGTCACCACGGCCCGGTCCACGCCGGCGCAGTACCCGCGCGGCGCTGCCAGCAGGACGGCGCGCTCGGCCTCGTCGGGAGGGAGCACGGTGGGCGTGCCGAGGTCGGTGGTCATGGGCCCATCGTAGTGCCGTCGCGGTCACCGCCCGGTCGCTGCACCACCGGCGGCGGTGGCGGCTACTGTCCCGCCCATGGCTCTGGAGACCTCCGCCGCGTCGCCGGCGCCGGTACGCCAGGTCGCCACCGCCGTGGCCGGCTGGGTCGACCGGCTGGGCCCGATCTGGGTCGAGGGCCAGCTGGCCCAGGTCAACCGCCGCCCCGGGGTCTCGGTGGTGTTCATGACGCTGCGCGACTCCCTGGCCTCGGTGTCGGTGCGCCTGACGGTCCCCCGTGCCCTGGTCGACTCCCTCGACCCGCCGCTGGTCGAGGGCGCCAGCGTCGTGGTGCAGGCCAAGCCGTCCTACTACGCCGCCAACGGGTCGTTCTCCCTCGAGGTCCGGGAGCTGAGGATGGTCGGCCTCGGCGAGCTGCTGGCCCGGCTCGAGCGGCGCCGGCAGCTGCTGGCCGCGGAGGGCCTGTTCGCCGCCCACCTCAAGCGGCCGCTGCCCTTCCTGCCCCGCCGGGTCGGGCTGGTCACCGCGCCGGGCTCGGCCGCGGAGCGCGACGTGGTCGACAACGCCCGCCGGCGGTGGCCGGGTGTCGAGCTGACCCTGGCCTACGCCACCATGCAGGGCCCGCGCTGCTCGGGCGAGGTGGTGGAGGCGCTGGAGCGCCTCGAGCGCGACCCGGCCGTGGACGTGGTGGTCGTGGCCCGCGGCGGCGGCTCGGTCGAGGACCTGCTCCCCTTCAGCGACGAGACGCTGGTGCGCGCCGTCGCCGCGCTGCGCACCCCCGTGGTCTCGGCCATCGGTCACGAGCAGGACCAGCCGCTGCTGGACCTGGTCGCCGACGTGCGCGCCTCGACCCCGACCGACGCCGCCAAGCTGGTCGTGCCCGACGTGGTGGGCGAGCTCGACGCCGTCGCCCACGCCCGCGAGCGGATGCGCGCCGCCCTCGGTGGCCGCCTGGCCCGCGAGGAGGCCGGGCTGCTGGCGCTGCGCACCCGCCCGGTCCTGGCCGACCCGCGCCACCTGATCGACACCCGCGACGACGAGCTCGTCGCGCTCCTCGGGCGCGCCCGGCGCACCCTGGGCCACCGGCTCGACCGCGCCGCCGACGACGTCGACCACCAGCGGGCACGGGCCCGGGCGCTGTCGCCGCTGGCCACGCTGCAGCGCGGCTACGCCGTCGTGCAGGACGCCGCCGGTCACGTCGTGACCAGCGTCGCGGCGCTCGCCCCGGGCGGTGCGCTGTCGGTACGCCTCGCCGACGGCCGCGCCGACGTCACCGTCTCCAGCACCTCCCCCTCACCCACCACCCCCGACCCCGAGGAGAGCCGATGAGCACCGACGACCGCCCGTCCTACGAGCAGGCGCGCACCGAGCTCGTCGAGACCGTCCGCCTGCTCGAGGCCGGCGGGACCTCCCTGGAGGAGTCGCTGGCGCTGTGGGAGCGCGGCGAGGAGCTCGCCGGGATCTGCCAGACCTGGCTGGCCGGCGCCCGCGAGCGCCTGGACGCCGTGCTCGACGAGCGCGAGGACGACGAGTAGGGCTCAGTCGCCGGGCTGGCGGTCCTGGTCGGAGTCGTCGGCGCCCTCCACGGTGACGTCGGTGAGCAGCGCGACGTACCCCGACATCTCCTGCGGCGAGGCCGAGCCGTAGACCAGCACCTGCTGCCCGTCGACCTCGGCGGCGTACGCCGTGTCGCCCCCGTCGTCGCCGAAGCCCTCCCACCGGGTGGCGACCAGGCCCTCGGCCTCGGCGCCGTTGAAGACCAGCGGGTCGCGCTCGGAGTAGTCCTCGTCGACCAGGGACTCCAGCATCTCCTCCAGCGGCGCGTCCGCCACCCGCAGGCCGACGTAGTCGGAGTCCGCCGTCAGCACCGACAGGTCGAAGGCGGGCCGGGGTGCCGGGGTGAAGTCGACGTCGCTGGCGCCCCAGCCCGAGGGGAGCGTGGCCGGGTAGACCACGTCGACGCCCGCCACCTGCACGTCGCGCACCAGGGCGAGGTAGTCGACGGGCTCCCGGTCGAAGACGTCCTCGTCGCTGGTCAGGTTGCGGAGCCCGAAGACCACGAGCACCCCGACGACGGTCACCACCATCGCGCCGACCAGGCCGCCGAAGGAACGCGAGTAGCGCCCCGGCCGTCCCGCGCTCCCCGTCTCGCTCACGTCGTCATCCTCCCAGGTCCCCGGCTACGGCTAGCATCCCGCCCATGAGCCACGTGGAGCCCGAGACCATCGCCACCGCCCCCGGCGGGCCCGACCGCAACCTCGCGCTGGAGCTCGTGCGGGTCACCGAGGCCGCCGCGATGGCGGCCGGCCGGTGGGTCGGCAAGGGCGACAAGAACGGCGCCGACGGCGTCGCCGTCAACGCGATGCGCGTGATGATCTCCAGCATCCAGATGCGCGGCACGGTCGTCATCGGTGAGGGTGAGAAGGACAACGCGCCGATGCTCTACAACGGCGAGGAGGTCGGTGACGGGACCGGCCCCGAGTGCGACGTCGCGGTCGACCCGATCGACGGCACGACCCTGACGGCCAAGGGCATGAGCAACGCGGTCGCGGTCCTGGCCGTCAGCCCCCGCGGCTCCATGTACGACCCCTCCGCGGTGTTCTACATGGACAAGCTGGCCACCGGGCCGGAGGCCGCCGAGCACGTCGACATCCGGCTGCCCGTGGCCGAGAACATCCACCAGGTCGCCAAGGCCAAGGGCCGCAAGCCCGAGGACGTCACCGTCGTCGTCCTCGACCGGCCCCGCCACGAGAAGCTCGCCGAGGAGATCCGGGCCACCGGCGCCCGGATCAAGTTCATCGTCGACGGTGACGTCGCGGGCGCGATCTCGGCCGCCCGCCCCGACAGCGGCGTCGACCTGCTGCTGGGCGTCGGCGGCACCCCGGAGGCGATCATCACCGCCTGCGCGATGAAGTGCATGGGGGGCGTCATCCAGACCCAGCTCTGGCCGACCGACGACGCCGAGCGCCAGAAGGCGCTGGACGCCGGTCTCATCCTGGACCCGGACCACGTGCTGTCCACCGAGGACCTCGTCACCGGCGACGACTGCTTCTTCGTGGCCACCGGGATCACCGACGGCGACCTGATGCGCGGCGTGCGCTACAGCGGGGGTGGCGCGACGACGCACTCGTTGGTGATGCGCTCGCGCAGCGGCACGATCCGCTCGATCACCTCCGAGCACCGGCTGGCGAAGCTACGCGCTTTCTCCGCGATCGACTTCGACCGCTGAGCCGGACCCGCCGACCCCGACGCCCGTGAGCCGGGCCGTCGCCCGGGCGGTGGTCGTCCCGACCTCCGGCAGGTCGTGACGACCCAGCGCCTCGACCACGACGGCGAGGACGCGTGGGTCGACGGCCATGCCCAGGTGCGTGGCCCGCACCTCCACCGACGTCGCCTCCGGGTCGACGCAGGCGCGGTGGTCGACCACCCCGTCGCGCCGCGACCAGACCGCGGTGAAGGCGACCTCGTCCGGCACCGGGGCCCGGGTCTCGTCGAAGCTCGCGCGGGCGCACCGCCCGTTGACACAGTCCTCGGCCATCAGCCCGCGGCACCCCGCCGCGCTGAGCCGCACCAGCAGCTCCAGGCTGGCGCTCAGCGAGACGTGGTGCGCCCCCGGGGCCAGCATCGGGCTGCCCAGGGTGACGATGCCCGAGACCAGGTCCGGGCGACGCACCGCGAGACCGCGTGCGAGCATGCCACCGAGGCTGTGGCCGACGACCTGCACGCGGGAGCCGCGCCGCGCGGCGATCGCCTCGATCCGGCTCTCGAGCTGGTCGGCGGCCGAGGCGGTGCAGCCGATGTTCGCGTGGATCTGGGACCGGTAGGTCCGTCGGCCCGCGCGGCGCAGCCCCGCGGCCATCACGGCCAGCGACCCGTCGCCGGCCAGGAACCCGGGGACGAGCACGACCGGCTCGGCGTCGCGCGGCCGGCTGCGTTCGGCGTACGGGAGCGCCCGGCGGCGCCGGTGCTCCGCGGCGGCGTGCCAGAGCGCCCGCCCGGCCTCGCCCACGACCCCGGCCTCGCGCAGCACCGCACCCGCTCCGGGAGGTGCGAAGCCCTCCGGGAGCAGGAAGGAGGCGGTGGGTGAGACGCCGGTCACACGCGGGACGTTAGACCCGCCACCTCGCCCACGGGGGTGAACGGAGGAGACAGGTGGGAGCACGGTCGTGCGCTTGACTGGTCCCATGGTCTCGAGCCCGTCCCCCGTCGCCGTGTCCGAGGAGCTCTTCGCGCCGGTCAGCCGCGACGTCGAGCTCTGCTACCAGACCTTCGGCGACCCCGAGGACGAGCCGCTGCTGCTGGTGATGGGGCTCGGCGGGCCGATGAACTGGTGGTCGCCCGGGCTCTGCGAGGACCTCGCCCGCACCGGGTTCTTCGTCGTCCGCTACGACAACCGCGACACCGGCCGCTCGAGCCGGGGCACCGGCCGGATCGGACGCACCGCCCTCGTGCGCGCGTTCGTCGGCCTGCCGGCCAGCGCGCCGTACGCCCTGACCGACCTCGCCGACGACGCGTTCGGGCTCCTGGACCACCTCGGCCTGCAGACCGCCCACGTGGTGGGGGTCTCGATGGGCGGGATGATCGTGCAGACCATGGCGGTGACGCGACCCGGCCGCGTCCGCTCGTTGGTCAGCATCATGTCGACGACCGGCAAGCGCACGGTCGGGTGGCAGAACCCCGCGCTCCTGCCGATGCTCGCGCTGCCGCGCAAGGGCGGCCGCGAGGCGTTCGTGGCCACCAGCGTCACGACCTGGCGCGCGATCGGCTCGCCGGCCTACGAGCGGACGCGCGCGGCCATCGAGGCGCAGGCCGAGGAGACGTTCGACCGCGGGGCCAGCGCCAGCGGGGTGCTGCGCCAGACGATGGCCATCCTGACCCAGCCTGACCGCAGCGCGGCGCTGCGCCGGCTGCGGCTGCCGGCGGCGGTGCTGCACGGCGAGGCCGACAAGATGGTGCACGTCTCCGGCGGACGCGCCACCGCCGCGGCGATCCCGGACGCCGAGCTGGTGGTGGTCGAGGGCATGGGGCACGACCTGCCCGAACCGCTGTGGCCGACGATCGTGGGCCTGGTCCGCCGCACGGCCGACCGCGTGTCCTGACCGCTACCGCTGCCGCTGCTGGACGCGGCCGTCGCGCAGCTCCACGACCCGGTGGCCCAAAACCGCGGCCTCGACGGGCTCGCGGGTCGTGACCAGCGTCGTGACTCCCACGCGGGCCAGGAGCCCCGGCAGGTCGGACAGCGCTCGGGCCCGCATCGCCAGGTCGAGGTTGGACAGCGGCTCGTCGAGGCAGAGCACCTGCGGTCGCCGTACCACCGCCCGGCCGAGGGCGACCCGTTGGCGCTGGCCGTCGGAGAGGGCCTCCGGCCGCTGGTCGAGCAGGTCGGTCAGCCCGAGCAGCGCGGCGGCCTCCTCGACCCGCGCGCGACGCTCGTCCTCGGCGACCCCGACCAGCTCCAGGGCGTAGCCGACGTTCTCGGCCACGCTCAGGTGCGGGTGCAGCGCGTAGTTCTGGAACACCACGGCGACCCCGCGCTCGCGCGCCGGGACCGAGGTGACGTCGCGGTCCCCGACCAGGACCCTGCCGCGGCTCACCTCCTCGAGACCGGCGAGCATCCGCAGCACGGTCGACTTGCCGGACCCCGCGGGCCCCAGCAGCGCGACCACCTCACCGTCGCCCACGACGAGGTCGAGGCCGGGCACGGCGGGGGCGTCGGCACCGGGGTACCACCGCTGCGCGTCGAGGAAGGTCACCGAGGACACCGCGACCCTCCTCCCACCGACCTCACCTGCAGATACCCGCAGGTGATCCATTGTGCCGGTGACCTGACTCACACTACGGTCGGAGGTCCCGACACGCCCCACCAGCCACACCCGAACCTCGACGGAGAGGCACTCATGCAGGCACGACAGGGACCCGGCCGACGCCGTCTGGTCGCCGCGCTCGCCACGCTCGCCTGCGGGTCAGCGCTGCTGACCGCGTGCGGAGGCGGCGACAGCGGCAAGCCGACGCTCAACTGGTACATCAACCCCGACGGCCAGGACACGCTCACGATGCTGGCCGAGCAGTGCAGCACCGACGAGTACGACATCGCCATCCAGCTGCTCCCGGCCAGCGCCACCGACCAGCGCACCCAGCTCGCCCGCCGCCTCGCGGCCGGCGACACCTCGACCGACCTGATGAGCCTGGACCCGGTCTTCGTCGCCGAGTTCGCCAACGCCGGCTGGCTCGAGCCCTTCACCGGCGACCGGGCCGAGGCGGTGCTCGACGACGACGTGCTCGCCGGCGCCGCCGACACGGTGGTGTGGGAGGACGAGGTCGTCGCGGCGCCGCAGTGGGCCAACACGCAGGTGCTCTGGTACCGCAAGTCGCTGGCCGAGGCCGCCGGGCTCGACATCGGGCCCGATTCCCCCGTGACCTGGAGCCAGGTGATCGACGCGGCCGCCTCCCAGGACGGGGCCACGGTCGGGGTCCAGGCCAACCGGTACGAGGCCTACGTGGTGTGGATCAACTCCCTGATCGCCGGCGCCGGTGGCGCCATCATCGAGGACACCGAGGCCGGGCGCGACGCCGAGGTCACGATCGACTCCGAGGCCGGCCAGGCCGCGGCCGCGGTCATCCAGCAGCTCGCCGACTCCGGCGCCACCCAGCCCGACTTCACCACCTCCAACGAGGGCACCAGCCTCGGCCGGATGTTCCCCGACGACGGCGGACCCGGGGAGTTCATGAACAACTGGACGTTCGTCTACAAGAACTACGAGTCGACGGTCGGGGCCGTCGGTGGTCCCGCCGACGAGCAGGAGCTCGAGGACCTCGGTTGGGCGCGCTACCCCCAGACGGTCGAGGGCGAGGAGTCCCGGCCGCCGATCGGTGGCATCGACATCGGGGTGGGCGCCTACTCCGAGAACCTCGACTACGCCCAGGACGCGGCCGTGTGCGTCACCTCGCCGGAGGCGCAGTCGGCGCTGGCCGTCACCGACGGCCTGATGCCCTCGCGCAACTCCGTCTACGACTCCCCCGAGCTCCAGGAGGCCTACCCGGCCGACCTGCTCGACCTCTACCGCCAGAGCATCGAGACCGGGGCGCCGCGCCCCAAGAGCGCGTTCTACAGCCAGATCTCCAGCGCCGTGCAGTCGGTGTGGCACTCGCCCACGTCGGTCTCGCCCGACTCGACGCCCCAGGAGTCGGCCGACTTCCTGCGCCAGGTCCTCTCCGGGGAGGCACTGCTGTGAGCACCGTGACCGCACCCCGCGAGGGCGGGACCCGCAAGCAGGGCAGGAAGGAGACCCCCGAGGTCTCCGACCGGCTCAAGGCCGAGAACAACCTGGGACGCAAGCTGGTGGCACCGGCGATCGTGCTGATGCTGCTGGTCACCGCGTTCCCGATGGCACGGGCCCTCTACCTGTCGCTGTTCTCCTACACCCTCACCGCCCCCGACGACCGCGAGTTCGTGGGCCTGGGCAACTACCTGACCGCGCTGACCGACTCGCTGTTCTGGACCACGACCCTCAACACCGTGATGATCATGGTCGTCACCGTGTTCGTCGAGCTGGTGATCGGCTTCGCCTTCGCGATGGTGATGCACCGGGTGGTCTTCGCCCGGGGCGTGATCCGCACCTCGATCCTGATCCCCTACGGCATCATCACCGTGGTCTCGGGCTTCGCCTGGCAGTTCGCCTTCTCCAACACCAACGGCTTCGTGAACTCGTGGCTGCCGTTCGTCGCCGACGACTTCAACTGGTTCGCCCAGTACGAGACCTCGATCATCGCGATCATGGTCTCGGAGATCTGGAAGACCACGCCGTTCATGTCGCTGCTGCTGCTGGCCGGCCTGGCGCAGGTCTCCGAGGACATGCTGGAGGCCGCCAAGGTCGACGGCGCGACCTGGTTCCAACGGCTGTTCAAGGTGATCCTGCCGAACATGCGGGCCGCGATCATGGTCGCGGTGCTCTTCCGCGCCCTGGACGCCTACCGGATCTTCGACAACATCTTCGTGATGACCGCCGGCGCCAACGGCACCGAGTCGATCTCGTTCCTGACCTACCGGCAGGTGATCGAGCAGTTCCAGCTGGGCATCGGCTCCGCGCTCTCGGTGCTGCTGTTCCTCTCGGTGCTGATCGTGGCCTTCGTCATCGTCAAGGTGTTCCGCGTCGACCTTTCCAACGCACGGCAGGGGTGAGCACGTCATGAAGCAGAAGATCGGTCTCACCACGGGCATCCTGCTGATCCTCACCTGGTGCCTGCTGCCGGTGGCCTGGATCATCTCGCTGTCGTTCAAGTCCCAGGAGGCCATCACCAACGGCTCCCCCGGGTTCTTCCCGTCCCCGGGCGGCACGGCGGGGTTCGCCAACTACAGCGACGTCCTCGCCGACGAGCAGTTCCGGCGCGCGATCATCAACTCGATCGGCATCTCGCTGATCGCCACCACGCTGTCGGTGCTCATCGCCACGCTCGCGGCGTACGCCATCGCCCGCCTGGAGTTCCAGGGCAAGAAGTTCGTGCTCACCACCGCGCTCGTGATCGCGATGTTCCCGGTGGTCTCCCTGGTCGGGCCGCTGTTCGACCTGTGGCGCACCATCGGCATCTACGACACCTGGCCGGGACTGATCATCCCCTACATGTCGTTCACGCTCCCGCTGGCGATCTGGACCCTGTCGGCCTTCTTCCGCGAGATCCCGTGGGAGATGGAGCAGGCCGCCCAGGTCGACGGCGCCACCTCGTGGCAGGCGTTCCGCAAGGTCATCGTGCCCCTCGCGGCACCCGGGGTCTTCACGGCCGCGATCCTGACCTTCTTCTTCGCCTGGAACGACTTCGTCTTCGGCATCTCGCTGACCTCCACCGAGGCCGCGCGACCGATCCCGGCCGCGTTGTCGTTCTTCGTCGGTGCCGACCCGTTCAACCGGCCGGCCTCGCTGCTCGCCGCGGCAGCCGTGGTCGCCACCATCCCGATCGTGATCATCGTCCTGCTGTTCCAGCGCAAGATCGTCGCCGGCCTCACCTCCGGCGCAGTGAAGGGGTAACGCCATGGCCGGCATCAACATGCGCCACATCGTCAAGAAGTACGGCGACGGCTTCCCGGCCGTCAACGACGTCTCCATCGACGTCGCCGACGGCGAGTTCATGATCCTCGTCGGCCCCTCGGGCTGCGGGAAGTCCACGCTGCTGCGGATGATCGTCGGGCTGGAGGACATCAGCGGCGGCGACATGATCATCGGCGACCGCAAGGTCAACGACCTCGCGCCCCGCGACCGCAACCTGGCGATGGTCTTCCAGAACTACGCGCTCTACCCGCACCTCACGGTGTTCGAGAACATCGCGTTCCCGCTCCGCCTGGCCGGCGCCTCGGACAGCGAGGTGGACACGAAGGTGCGCGAGGCCTCGAAGACCCTCGAGCTCGACGAGCACCTCGACCGCAAGCCCGGCAACCTGTCGGGCGGCCAGCGCCAGCGGGTGGCGATGGGACGCGCGATCGTCCGGGACGCGGACGCCTTCCTCTTCGACGAGCCGCTGTCGAACCTCGACGCCAAGCTGCGCGGGCAGATGCGGACCGAGATCTCGCGGCTGCAGAAGCGGCTGGGCATCACCACCGTCTACGTCACCCACGACCAGACCGAGGCGATGACCCTGGGCGACCGGGTGGCCGTGCTCAAGCGGGGCGTGCTCCAGCAGCTCGCCTCGCCGCGGCAGCTCTACGCGAACCCCGGCAACCTCTTCGTCGCCGGCTTCATCGGCTCGCCGCCGATGAACTTCCTGCCGGCCACGGTGCGTGGCGGCCAGGTCGAGCTGCCCTTCGGGACGGTGTCGATCCCGGCCGAGAAGGTGCGCGACGTGCCCGAGGACAAGCTGCTCATCGCCGGCATCCGCCCCGAGCACTTCGAGGACGCCTCCGTGGTCGACGACGACAAGCGCGCCAAGGGGTCGGTCTTCACCGCGCAGATCGACGTCACCGAGTGGCTGGGCAACCAGGCGTACGCCTACATCCCCTTCGAGGCCGACGAGACCGTCAAGGCGCAGCTCACCCAGCTCGAGCGCGACCTCGACGGCGACGCCATGCGCAACCAGCTCGTGGTCTCGCTGGACAGCACCAGCAGGATCAGCGAGGGGGACCAGGCCGAGATCTGGGTCGACACCCGCCAGATGCACCTCTTCGACCCGGAGACCGGCGACAACCTCACCATCGATCTCGCCAACGCCGGCGAGATCCCGGCGAAGAACGACCCGGAGGCCAGCGCCCGGGCCGAGAAGACCGCGGCCCAGGCTCACTGAGCCCGCCCGGCACGACCGGCACCACCAGCACGACCGGCGCCCCCGGCAGCTCGCGGCTCAACCGCCGAGCAGCCGGGGGCGCTTCGTCGTCTCCCCCGGCACCGGCTTGCGGACGACCGTGACGCCGCCCATCAGCGCCAGGCCCTTGACCCGCACCAGCGGTGAGTCCGGGCCCAGCACCGGCGCCACCGTGTCCCGCTGCTGCTCGAAGCCGCCCATCACCCCGAACCCCTCGACCGAGACCCGGGTCCCGGCGTTGACGACCACCTCGACGCCGCCCATCACGGCGTAGGCGTGGATCGTGGTCTCACGGGCGCTCAGCACCGCCTCGCGCAGGTCGAGCACGACGCCGCCCATCAGCGCCAACGCCGTGTGGGTCTCGCCGACCTCCCACACACCGCGGCGGTCCTGGCCGCTCATCACCGCCAGGCTGAGGTCGTGGCGCACCGCGGCGGACGGCACCGCGGCGGACGGCACCGCGGCGGTGCCGGTCGCAGCGAGACCGCCGGGGAGGTCGACCACGATCGGGACCAGGTCGGCGTACACCGTCGCACCCCAGGTGGCCTCGAGCCGCTCCTCGAGCTCGTCGAGGCCGATCCTGCCCTCGCCGGCGGCGTCGCGCAGCACCTCGGCCACGCGCTGGCGGTCGGCGTCGCCGATCCGCATCCTCGACGGCTGCGCGGGCGTGTGGTCGGCGTCCATGCCCCTCACCCTAGGACGGGGCCGACGTCGCGGTCATCGGGTCAGGCGGCGGCACTGCTCGGGCGTGCAGTCCTGCCACGCCAGCGCGCGCCGACGCAGGTCGCGCACCCAGGGCCGGTCGTGCATCCGGGCGTAGGTGTTGGTGCGCTCGTAGCGGGTGCCGGACGGGTAGAGCTCCCAGGCCCACCGCTCCCCGCGCCAGCCGCGCTCGAGGTCCAGGCGGACCAGCAGGCCGCGCTCCCCGCGGACCGCGGTGTAGGACGGGATCGCGTCCAGCCGACCGCCGCTGCCGGCGTCCGCGTCCGGCTCGCCCGGTCGCACGGGACCCTGCCGGTGCTCGACGAAGGAGTAGCGCGCTCCCGGCGCCCGTCGGTCCTCCAGGCTCGGCACGAGGCTGCTCCCGGCCCGCCACGGCTCGGGCGTCAGCCCGGCCAGCCGCTCGATCGTCGGGGCGAGGTCGAGGTTGGTGGTGACCTGGTCGCGCCGGCCAGGCTCGACGCCGGGTCCCACGACGACCAGCGGCACCCGGGTGTCGGACTCGTACGGCGTCCCCTTGCCACCGTCGAGACCGTGCTGGCCGAGGTGGAAGCCGTTGTCGGAGGTGATCACGACGTAGGTGTCGGGCCCGACGACCTTCATCAGCCGACCGAGCATCCGGTCGACCGACTGCACCATCCGGGCCCGGTCGCGGTAGCGCTTCAGGGCGTCGGTGCGGGAGAGCGTCACCCGGTCCGGTCGCCACCCCGCGGTGGTGACCGGCTCCCCGTCCCGCAGGCGGACCGGGCGGTTGTCGCGGGGGTCGTCGCCGTAGCCGGGCAGGTCGCGCACGGTCAGCCGGCCGCAGGCCGTCGGCCCGCACTCGCCCTGCGGGCTGCGCACGCCGCCCCGGTCGCGGAACGCGGGCGGGAAGACCGGCTCCCCGGGGAAGACCGGGTCGGCGTTGCGGGCGTGGGCGGCGTACGGCGCGACGTGCAGCAGGTACGGCTCGTCGGCACGCTCGTAGGACCGGGCCAGGGAGACGGCCCGGTCAGCGATCACGGTGCCGGCGTAGGACCGGTCCTTGACGCGGGCGGGGGCCGAGACCGGTGGGACGGGCTCGGCCCGCAGGTCGAGGTCCCCGTCGCCGCCCGTGACGGTGCGGAAGTAGCCCCAGCCGTCGTACGCGCCACCGGAGAAGGCCTCGAAGTCGTCCCAGCCGGGCACCGCCGGCGGCGGGGTGCGCACCGGGCTCCGCGGTCCTTCCGGCTGCCCGGGCTCGTACTCGTTGAGGTACTTGCCGACGAAGCCGGTGCGGTAGCCGGCGCCCTGGAGCGCGACGTTGTAGGAGCGCTGGGGCCCGCGGTTCTCGCGGAACGCGCGCCAGCCGCCCTTGGCGCCCAGCGGGCCGCCGGAGGTGTTGGTCAGGACGCCGTTGAGGTGGGGCGGCTGGCCGGTGAAGGTGGCCGCGCGGGAGGGGCAGCACAGCGTGTTCACCACGTGCGCGTCGCCGTAGGTGGCGCCCTGGCGCGCCAGCCGCCCGAGCCGGGCCATCGTGGGCACCAGGTCCATCGAGACGTCGTCCATCACCACCACCACGACGTTGGGGCGGTCCTCGGTGCGCCGGTCCCGGTCGTCGTGACCCTCGGACCCGGCGGGGGACACCAGCAGTCCCGCCACCAGCGCCAGCACCGCGAGCGTCACCACGGCCCCGAGGAGCGCGGCTGCGGTCGGGCCGCCACGCAGGGCGGCCCGTCGGTGCGACGGGAACATGCTCCGATCATGTCAGCCGTACCTGACGGGCGGGCGTTCCTCGCGGAACCGCGAGGGGTCAGGTGCGGCGCCCGCCCTCGTTCGGGTTCGCGTTGGGGCCCTGGGCCCCCTCGTCGACGTCGTCGTCGTCAGGTGCGCCCGCGACCGACTGGTCGGGCTGGATCGGGTGCTCGGCGTTCGCCATGGTCGAGACCTCGCTGACCTGGCCGTCCGACTCCTCGGACGGGTCCTGGTCCTGCTTCGCGGCCTGCTCGGGGTTCGGGATCTTGGTCACCGGTGCAGCCTAGGAGCCGGCCGTCACCCGTCCGGGGAGACGACGGACCGGGCCGCCCCCGCGGGGACGACCCGGTCCGGTGTGTCTGGTGGAACCGTGCTGGTGGATCAGGGTGACGAGGTCACTCCTCGGTGGCGAAGCCCGCCTCGACCAGGTAGTCGTGGGCGATGATCTCCTCGGACACACCCTCCGCCGAGATCTTGGTGTTGAGCTCCTGCATGATCTCGGTCGTCAGGCCCTCGGCCAGCGGGGCGAGCGCCTCCATGACCTCGGGGTTCTCCTCGTTGTACTGCACCGAGGTGACCGGGACGCCGTTGTAGAGCGGGAAGAACGTCTTGTCGTCCTCGAGGACCGTGAGGTCGTTGGCCGCGATCCGGCCGTCGGTGGTGAAGATCTCGCCGAAGTCGCAGTTGCCGTTGGCGATCTGCGGGTAGATGACGCCGATCCCCAGGCTCTGCTCGTCGCCGCCGGTGATGCCGTAGGCCTTGGTGAAACCGGGGTAGCCGTCGGGGCGGTTGGCGAACTCGGCCTCGATGCAGACGCTGGCGTCCGGGTTCTCCTCGAGGTAGGCGGCCATGTCGGAGTGCGTGGCCAGGCCGTTCTCCTCCGCGAAGGCCGCGGTGGTGGCGAACGCGTAGGTGTTGTTGAACGGCGAGAGCGGACCCCAGTAGACGTCGTTGGCGATGTCCGCCTCCTTGACCGCCTCGTACTGCTCGACCGGGTCGAAGATGGGCTCGTCGTTGCCGAGGTAGTTGATCCAGCCGGTGCCGGTGTACTCCCACATGATGTTGTTGTCGCCGGCGATGATCTTCTCGCGGGCGGCGGTCGACCCCTGGGTGTTCAGGTCGGTGCTGTTGTCCGCGCCCCACAGGCACAGGTACTGCGAGGTGAGCTCGCCGAGCACGAACTGCTCGTCGAAGTCCTTGGAGCCGACGACGACGGGCACGTCGGTCAGGCCCTCGGGGTCGATCACGTCGCCGGTCGCGGTCAGGCCGCCGCACTCGCCGCCGCCCCCGGCGGCGTTGCCGACGGAGTCCTCCTCGGAGAGCCCGCAGCCGGCGAGCGTGGCGGCCAGCGCGGTCGCGCCGAGCCCTGCCAGGACCCGGCGGGAGCCGCGGGTGGTCAGGTGGATGGTCATGTGGTGTCCCTTCGTCGTGGTGGAGCAGGAGGAGCAGTACGGGGGGTCAGCGGATGCCGCGCGGGGTGGCCCAGCGCTGCAGGATGCCGGCGAACCAGTCGAGCAGCAGCGCCAGGCAGGCGATGATGACGGCGATGCCGAGGATGCCCACGGCACGGTCGGTCTTGATCGCGGCGAACAGGTTCTGCCCGAGACCGCCGGCTCCCAGGAACGAGCCCAGCGGGACCGTCGCGACGGCGAGGATCAGGGCGGTGCGCGCACCGGCGCCGATGATCGGCACCGCCAGCGGCAGCTCCACCCGGAGCAGCACCGCGGCCGGTGACATGCCCATCCCCTTCGCGGCGTCCAGGACACCGCGGTCCACCTGCTGCAGGCCCGCGATCGTGTTGCGCAGGACCGAGAGGATCGCGTACGCGGTGATCACCGCCACCACGGGCCAGAACCCGGTGTAGAACAGGCCCACCAGGGCGATCAGGCCCAGGCTGGGCGCGGCCTGGCCGAAGTTGGCGAACGCCAGCACCAGGGGCGCCACCCGCTTGGTGCGGGGCCGGGTGACCAGCACGCCCAGCGGCACGGCGATCAGGATGACGAGCACCGCGATGGTGAAGCTCAGGTAGATGTGCTCGATGGTGAACCGGATCAACGTGTCCACGTTGAGCAGGTTGACCTCGATGTTGTCGAGCTCGCGGTCCTGGATGTAGAAGTAGAGCGCGGCCAGGACGACCGCGACCGTCAGGGGCAGGCCGAGGTCGCGGACCGCGAAGATCGAGGATCCCGTCGACGGCCGCGCGCCGCCGCCGGTGCCTTCGAGCTCGTCCTGCAGGTCCGTGGACGGCTCGGTGGTCGCCGCGCTCACCGGTGGCTCCCCCCGGCGCCCACGCCGTCACCCGTGCGCCCGACCCGGGCCAGGATGGCCTGCACCGACACCGACCCTCGGGACTGGCCGCCCTCGACGACCGAGATCGACGACAGGCCCTTGCCGACCATCAGGTCGAGGGCGTGGTGGAGGCTGTCGGACGGGGTGACGGTGACCTCGGAGGAGGCCGGGGACCCGCCCTGGTCCAGCGGCAGGCTGGAGACCGGCTCGAACTGCAGCCGCTTCAGCGCCGCACCCTCGCCGATGAAGCCGGCCACGAAGTCGTCGGCCGGGTTCGCCAGGATGTTCTCGGGGGTGTCGTACTGGGCGATCTGCGAGCCCTCGCGCAGCACGGCGATCCGGTCCCCCAGCTTCAGCGCCTCGTCGAAGTCGTGCGTCACGAAGACGATCGTCTTCTTGAGCGTCTCCTGCAGGTTGCGGAACTCGTCCTGCAGCCGCCCGCGGGTGATCGGGTCCACCGCTCCGAAGGGCTCGTCCATCAGCATGATCGGCGGGTCGGCCGCGAGCGCCCGGGCCACGCCGACGCGCTGCTGCTGGCCGCCGGAGAGCTGGCGGGGGTAGCGGTCGCGGTACTGCTCGGGGTCGAGGCCGACGACGGTCAGCATCTCGTCGACCCGCGCGGCGATCCGCTTCTTGTCCCACTTGAGCAGCTTGGGCACCAGCGCCACGTTGGCGGCGATCGTGAGGTGCGGGATCAGCCCGATCTGCTGGATGACGTAGCCGATCTGGCGGCGCAGCGTGGTGTCGTTCAGCGAGGCCACGTCCTGGCCGTCGATCTCGATCACGCCGTCGCTGGGCTGGATCATCCGGTTGATCATCCGCATCGTGGTCGTCTTGCCGCAGCCGGACGGGCCGACGAACACCACGATCTCGCCGGCCGGGATCTCCATGTCGACCGCGTCGACGGCGGCCTTGTCGGTCCCGGGGTAGCGCTTGGTGAGCTTCTTGAGCGAGATCGGGACGCCGAGCGTGGGCTCCTGCGAGGAGCCGCCGGTGGCGGGCTTGTCCAGGGTCAGGTCAGACACGGGCACCTCTCGGGGTGGTGAAGCGGCGGACGACGACGAAGACGGCGTCGAAGACCAGGGCGACGGCGGCGACGAAGATGACGCACGCCAGGGCCTCGTTGCCGGTGTTGACCGACCCGAGGTTGTTCAGGGCGTTGAAGCCGAGGATGCCGAGGCCGTAGTCGGCGACGAAGGCGCCGACGGCGACGATGCCCACGGTCAGCTGGGTCGAGACCCGGAGCCCGGCGAGGATCACCGGCCAGGCGATCGGGAGCCGGATCTGCCACAGCATCCGGACCGCGCCCACGCCCATCCCCTTCGCGGCGTCGATCACCGCGGGGTCGGCGGCCTGGAGCCCCACGATGGCGTTGCGCGTGATCGGCAGCAGGCCGTACAGCGCGACCACCGAGATCATGGTGACCAGCTCGTTGCCGGTCACCGAGTAGACCAGCCCGATCATGGCCACCGACGGGATGGTGAAGGCGACCGCGATGATCCCGATGTTGAGGTTGGCGAGCGCCTCGAACCGGTAGGTCAGCAGCGCCAGGGTCAGGCCGACCCCCGCGGCGAGCGCCACGCAGTAGATCGAGATCAGGAAGTGCTGCTGGACGCGGAAGATCACGTCCGCCTGGTTCTGCGACAGCCACTCTCCGAACGGCAGACCGGTCACATCGCCCCCCTTGGTTGATGACAGCCCAGGGCGCGAGACGATGCCGTCCGGGGCACGGACTGGCGCGACTGTAGCCCCGTTCGTCCCCCGCGACGGGGATGCGGCCGAGATGTGACGGCGCTGTGACCTGCACCGATCTGTGTAGTCGGCGGCCCGCCAGACCCCGCAGGGGGTGCTAGAGCGGCGGTCGCGGTGGGCGGAAGGTGGTCGGCACGGGGGCCGTCACGGGGATCGGGTCGGCCGGCGCGAGCTCCCCGACCTTCTCGTGCTCACGGTCGCGGACGGCCCGCTTGATCTGCTCGATGTTGTTGCGGAGCATGTCCGAGACCAGCTCGTCGGCGCGCGGGTCGCTGAGCATCTCGATGATCACGCGCAGCGTCGTCTCGCTGACCTCGGAGATGATCGCCTCGTAGCCGGGCAGCCTCTTGACCAGCCGGGAGTTGGGGTCGTCGCGGACCTTCTCGGTCACCAGCGCCTTGAGCTCGGTGTGGTTCTCCATCAGCGCCGCCGAGATGTTCTTGGTGTAGTGACCGGTCTGGATCACCGCGGCCACCTCGTCCAGCACCACGACCGTCAGCGGGCGGCGGAACAGCTTGATCACCGCCATCGCGAGGTTGCTGACGCGCTCCACCACGGCCGGCCGACGCTTGCCCAGCCGGACCAGGATCCCCCCGAGCACCGCGGCCAGCACGGACGCGCCGAAGACCACGGCGACGATGAGCAGCAGCACCTGCAGGGTGCTCAGCTGCTCCAGCCAGCGGGAGAACGCGGTCACCGGCACAACCTAGTGGGCCGGGGGGTGGGCCGGGTGGTGGGCCGGTACGACCCCGTCGGGAGGCTGGTTAGCCTGACCCCCATGAGCAGCCCGAGCCCCGAGACCGGCCAGTTCCGCACCGAGCACGACTCCATGGGCGAGGTGCAGGTCCCGCGCGACGCCCTGTGGCGCGCGCAGACCCAGCGCGCGGTCGAGAACTTCCCGATCAGCGGCACACCGATCGAGCGCCGGCTGATCGAGGGCCTCGCCCTGGTCAAGGCCGCGGCCGCCCAGGCCAACGAGGACCTCGGTGTCCTCTCCCCCGAGATGGCCGGCGCCGTACGCGACGCCGCCCGCGCAGTCGCGTCGGGCGAGCACGACGAGGACTTCCCGATCGACGTCTTCCAGACCGGGTCGGGCACCAGCTCGAACATGAACGCCAACGAGGTGATCGCCTCCCTCGCCGGCCGGGCCGGGGTCGAGCTGCACCCCAACGACCACGTCAACGCCAGCCAGTCGAGCAACGACACCTTCCCCACCGCCATCCACGTCGCGGTGACCCGCGCCGTGACCGGCGACCTGCTGCCGGCCCTCGAGGTGCTGGCGACCAGCCTGGAGGCGAAGGCCACCGAGTTCGCCGGCCTGGTGAAGTCCGGGCGCACGCACCTGATGGACGCCACGCCGGTGATGCTCGGCCAGGAGTTCGGCGGGTACGCCGCCACGGCGCGCCTGGCCGCCGAGCGCCTGGAGTCGGTGCTGCCGCGGGTACGCGAGCTGCCGTTGGGCGGCACCGCCGTCGGCACCGGCATCAACACCCCCGACGGCTTCGCCGAGAAGGCCATCGCGGCGCTCGTCGAGCTGTCCGGCGAGCCCTTCACCGAGACCCGCAACCACTTCGAGGCCCAGGGCACGCGCGACTCGCTGGTCGAGCTGAGCGGGGCGCTGCGCACCTTCGCGGTCGGCCTGACCAAGATCTGCAACGACCTGCGGTGGATGAGCTCGGGCCCCACGACCGGGCTGTCCGAGATCCACCTGCCCGACCTCCAGCCCGGGTCGAGCATCATGCCGGGCAAGGTGAACCCGGTGCTGCCCGAGGCCACCCTGATGGTCTGCTTCCAGGTCGTGGGCAACGACGCGACGGTCGCGGCCGCCGGCGCCAGCGGCTCCTTCGAGCTCAACGTCGCGATGCCGGTGATGGCGCGCAACCTGCTGGAGTCGGTGCGCCTGCTCTCCCACGCCAGCACCGTGCTGGCCGCCCGCTGCATCGACGGCATCACCGCCGACGCCCAGCGGATGCGCACCTACGCCGAGTCCTCCCCCTCGGTGGTCACCCCGCTGAACAAACACATCGGCTACGAGAGCGCCGCCAAGGTCGCCAAGAAGGCCCTCGCGGACGGCCGGACCATCCGCGAGACGGTGCTGGCCATGGGCTTCGTCGAGCGCGGCGAGCTGACCGAGGCCGAGATGGACGCCGCCCTGGACGTCGAGTCGATGACCGGGCGGTGACCCGGCGGTGACCTCCGCCGAGGACGACCGGCTGGCCTCGCAGCGCGCCCTGTGGCAGGCCGAGGCGGCCGGGTTCGACGCGGAGCCCGACCACGGCCTGCTCGACCCCGACGTCCGTGCGGCCTGGCGCGCCCTGCTCGAGCCGCACCTGCCCCCGGCACCGGCCGACGTCGTCGACCTCGGCTGCGGCACGGGGTCCCTGGCGGTGCTGCTGGCCGAGCAGGGCCACCGCGTGCGCGGCACCGACCTCGCGCCGGCGATGGTCGCCGCCGCCCGCGCCAAGGCCGAGTCCGCCGGCGTCGCGGACCGGGTGACGGTGGTGGAGGGCGACGCCGGCCACCCGTCGTACGAGCCCGGCTCGGCCGACGTCGTGCTCTGCCGGCACGTCCTGTGGGCCCTGCCCGACCCGGCCGCCGCCCTGGCGGCCTGGGGCCGGCTGCTGCGACCCGGCGGGCTGCTGCTCCTGGTCGAGGGCCGCTGGCACACCGGCGGCGGCCTCGACGCCGCGACCACGACCCGGCTCGTGGTCGACCACGTCACCGGTGCTGGCACGCCGCAGGTCGAGCACCTGGCCGACCGGGACGACCTGTGGGGCGGCCCGGTGGCCGACGAGCGCTACCTGCTCCACGCCCGCCTCCCGCCGAGATGACGCTCGCGGACAGCCGAGATGACGCTCGCGGCGCCTCGAGGTGACGGTTGCGGCGCGCTGCTCAGACCCGCCGGGGGTCACCCGCGACCACGTCGACCACGTCGACGGTGACCGGCACCGGCACCGGGCCGACCCCGACCGTCTCGGCGAGCAGTGCCCGGGCGTCGGACCGGACCTCCTCGGCGAGCGCACGGAGGTCGGTGCCGTAGGCGCAGGTCAGCGCCACCTCGACCAGCGACGGTCGCTCGTCCTCGACCCGCAGCGTGATCCGGTCCGGGGCGTGCGTCGGCGCGCGGCGCAGCAGTCGCCGCAGCGACGCCTCCAGCACGCGCGAGGAGACGTAGGTGCGCGACCCGCGGTCGTCGCGCACGCCCAGCACGAGCACGGGGTCGGCCGGCGCCACGGTGGAACGCACCCGCTGCCGCACGGTCCGCTCCACCGCAGGCCAGCCCTCGGGCGCCTCGTCGGCCTCGGCACGGCGCCGCAGCTCGCGGGTCGCCCGCACGACCGGGTCGGCCGGATCGGTCTCCGGCCCGGGGTCGACGGGGTCCGTCTCGGGTCCTAGCGCCATCGCGCCATCCTCTCGGCCAGGGTCTTGCGACCACGGTGCAGGTGCCCCCGGACGCTGCCGACGGGCAGCGCGAGGGCGGTGGCGATCTCGTCGTAGCTCATGCCCTCGGACTCCCGCAGCAGCCACACGGCGCGCTGGTGCCACGGCAGCTCGTCCAGCGCCGTCTGCAGAGCGGCCAGCAGCTCGTCGTCCAGCACGTGCTGGAGCGGGTTGTCGGCAGCCGGTCGGATGGTGTGGGAGAGCAGCTCGTCGTCGACCGGGACCGGTCGACGGTGCCGCTGCAGGTCGACCGCGCGACGGTGGGTGAGCCGGAACAGCCAGGTCCGCAGGCTGGAGCGCCCCTCGAAGGACCCGAGGCCCTTCCACGCCGAGATCAGCGCCTCCTGCACGACCTCGGCCGCGTCGGCGCTGCTGCCGCCGACCAGCCGCTCGGCGTAGCGGTAGAGCCCCGGCCCGTGACGGGCGGCGATCACGGCGAACGCCTCCTCGTCACCGGTGCGCGCCGCACGCACCAGCGCCTCGTCGGAGACCTCGTCGTAGGACGAGCCGTCGTCGGCCACGCGACTATCGTGACCGACGGGAGTATGAGGCAGGTCACCCGGGCACGCGCGTGACGATCCGGCCGCGGCGCACGACTACCCCGTGTCCCGTCCCCCAGACGAAGAGGTCATCCGAGATGAGCGACTCCACCAGCACCCCGACCACCACCACCGCGACCACCACCACGGCCCCCACGACGTCCGCGGCCACCGCGACGTCGACCGGTACGACCCGCACCGACGTGGCCGTGCCGGCCACCCCGTCCGAGGGCCGCACCTCGATCGCCGACACCGTGGTGTCGAAGATCGCCGGGATCGCTGCGCGCGAGATCGACGGCGTGCACGCCCTCGGCGGAGGCGCCGCCCGCGCCGTCGGCGCGATCCGCGAGCGGATCCCGGGATCGCGCACCAACCTGACGCAGGGCGTGGCCGTCGAGGTGGGCGAGCGCCAGGCGGCCGTCGACCTCGACATCGTCGCCGAGTACGGCGTGGCGATCACCGACCTGGCGACGGCCATCCGCCGCAACGTGGTCGGCTCGGTGGAGCGGATGACCGGCCTCGAGGTCACCGAGGTCAACATCACCGTCCACGACGTCTTCATGGACGACGGCTCCGACGACGCCGACGGCGCGCAGAACCCGCCGCGGGTCCAGTGAGTCGACCGTGAGCACCCCGGAGGTCGACCTCGTCGACCGGCTCGAGGCGGCCGTCCTGGCCGTCGAGGGCGTGGTCGGCCTGCACGCCGGCGTGCTCGGGGAGGTGGCCACCTACCTCCCCGGCCGCCGCGTCGGCGGGTTGCGCCTCCGCGGCGACGACTGCGAGGTGCACGTCGTGCTGTCCTTCGGCTCGCCGGTGGTCGAGACGGCCGACCGGGTCCGTGACGCCGTCCGCGTCCTCGTCACGGGCCGGGTCGACGTCACCGTCGAGGACGTCGCACCGCCGACATGAGCGACCACCCCACCCCCGACCGGCCCGGCCCCGACCGGCCCGCCCCTGACGAGGCCGCGGCCCTCCGGGCGCGGCGTCGGGCGGCGGCACGCCTGCACCACCCGGACCTCGGCGGCGACCCGGACGCGTTCCGGCGCGCCATGGCCGCAGCCGAGGCCCCGATCGCGTCCGCGCCCCCGTCCCGCGGCGAGCCGGTCGTGGTGCTGCGTCGCCATCGCGCGATCAGCGCGGCGGCCGTCGTGGCGGCGGGGGGCGTACGCCTGGTCGGCGGCCTGCGGGCCCGGCTGCCGCGGTCGTTCCCCGGCGCCCGCCGCTACACCGATCTCTGAGCCGGGCCCCGGCCCTCCCACCCGCTGTTCCACCCATGACAGGAGCACCACATGACCACCTCGACCCTCGGCCTGATCGCCGGGCTCCTCCTCGCCATCGCCGTCGTCGCCGGCGGGTTCACCGGCCTGCTGCTCGGCCTGGTCTTCGGCGCCGTCGGCTACCTCGTCGGCGGTCACGTGGACGGGCAGGTCGACCTGCGCGCCCTTCTGCGGGGTCGTCGTGGCTGAGCTGCCCGGCTCCACGCTGGTGCGCGCCGAGGAGCGCGGCACCCTCGACGTCCGCACGCGTGCGCTCACCCACCTCGTCGAGCGGGCAGCTCTCGAGGTCGCAGGCAGCGTGCGCCACCGCACCACGCTGGGCAAGGTCCGCGGCAGCGACCTGCCCCACGCCTCCCTGGACGTGCACGGCCACGACGTGCGGGTCACCGTGGACATCGCCTGCCGCTGGCCGGCCGACCTCAGCGCCGTGACCGCGGACGTGCGCGACCGGGTCCGCGAGCGTGTCCCGGCGCTGTCGGGGCTCACCGTCACCAGCGTCGACGTGACCGCGCACACGGTCGCCGCGGCCGAGCCGGACCGGGGGCGAGCCTGATGAGCGCCGACAACACCCGCAGCGGCACGCCTGTCCCCGCCGCCCCCCGTGGCCGGCCGGTGGCCTCGGTCGCCGCCCTCGTGCTGCGCCTGCTCGTGGTGGCCCTGGCGGTCGTCACCGTGCGCGACCTCGTCGTCACCCAGGGCTGGGCGTCCGGCACCTCGTGGACCGCCTCGGTCGCCAGGTCCCTCGACGGCACCTCCACCGGCCCCGGCGGGGTCGTGGCCGGCGTCGTCCTCGTCGTGCTGGGTGTCCTGGTGGTGCTGCTCGGCCTGCTGCCGGCACGCCGCACCCACCTGCGCTCGACCGTGGCCGCGCTCGACCTCTGGATCACCCCGGCCGCCCTGGCCGCGCTGGCGCGGGCCGTGGCCGACCGCTCCGCCGGCGTGCTGGAGGCCCGTACGTCCCGCGCCGGCCGACGTCGCGTCCGGGTCGCGGTGCGCGCCCACGGTGACGCCGCCGTCGTGGCGCGCGAGGCCCAGTCCGCGGTCGACCGGGACGTCTCCGCCATGACACCGGCCCGTGTCGTGGTCACCTCGACCAGCAAGGAGCTCCCCCGATGACAGACCGCCTCCGCACCGTCGACCGGCTCTGGGTGCTGCTCCTGGGCCTGGTCGTGCTCGGGTCCGGGCTGGTCCTGCTCGACCGCGAGTACTCCGTGGTCGGCCGCTACCCCGACACCGTCGACCTCGGCCCCACCGTCGACGTCCTCGAGAGCTCCTGGGGGCCGTGGGTGGTGGCCGTCGTCGGCGTGCTCCTCGGCCTGCTCGCCCTCCGGGGCCTCGTCCGACGGGTCGGGCGACCCCCGGCCACCACGAAGCGCCTCGGGGCCAGCGGCCCGGACGGTCGGCTCGAGGTCGACCTCCGCTCGGTGGCCGACTCGGTGGCCGACCGGCTGGGCGCCCAGGCCCCGGTGACCGGGGCCAGCGGGTCCGTCCGTCGCCTCGGTGGGCGGGACCTGCTGCTCATCGACGCCCACGTGACCGAGGACGCCGACCCCCGAGCCCTCACGGCCGCAGTCACGACCGCGCACGACGAGGTCGCCGCCGCGTTCCCCGAGGACGACGTCACCGTCCGGGTCGTGCTCGGGGCCCCGCAGCGGGCCCGCAAGGACCGCACCGACCGGGTACGCCTCGACGGCTGAGCCCGGGGAGCTTCAGCACGGGAGCTCAGCGCAGACGACGGCGGCCCCGGGACCAGCTGGTCCCGGGGCCGCCGCGCTGCTGTGGGTCGCCGTCAGTCGCGGGGGCGGAGGTCCTCGGCGGTCTCCTGGGCCTTGGTCTCCGCGTCGTCCGCGAGGTGCTTGGCCTTATCGGCGGCGGTGGACGCGGCGTCCTGCACCGTGTCGGCGACCTCGTCGGCCTTCGACTCGGCCCTGCGCTTCGCCTCGGCCGCCTTCGCCTCGAACTCCGAGCGGACCTGCTGGCCGGTGTCGGTGTCCTTCGCGCGGTTGAGCGCGAGCCACGCGACGCCGGCGCCGAGGGCCACGAGGCCGACGGTCACCAGGCGGCGACGGCGGCGCTGCTGACGGCGGCTCGTCCGGCCGACGGCCTCGAGGGCGCGGTCACGGGCCGCGTCGAGGTGGGACTCGAGGGCCGCGGGCACCTTCTTCTGGGCCTGCTGGGCGGCGCCCTGGGCCTGCTTCGAGACGTCCTGCGCCTGGCTGGCCAGGTCGTGGGCGACGTCCTCGAGGCGTCCCTGCAGGGTGGCCCGCAGCGAGTCGGCGCTGCTGGCGGCGTCCCCCGCGCGGTCCTTGAGCGTGGCGGTGGCGGTGGTCGCGGCGCCCTTGGCGACTGCCGTGGTGTTCATCTGGGTCCTCCGTGGTCGGTCGTCGTCCCGCCCGCGTGTGCACGGTGGACGGGGCGCCGGGGCGTGCCCGGCGGCTTACGTCGTAAGACCGTAGCGGGCCGGACCGGGCGCACCTCACCCGTCCGTCCAGGGCACCGCCGCCCGAGCGGTCGCTCAGTACCAGTTGACGGCCTGGCTGTGCGCCCAGGCGCTGCAGGGGCTGCCGTACACGTCCTGGATGTAGCCCAGGCCCCAGCGGATCTGGGTGGCCGGGTTGGTGGCCCAGTCGGCGCCGGCGGAGGCCATCTTCTCGCCGGGCAGCGACTGCGGGATGCCGTAGGCCGACGAGGTCGGGTTGTCGGCGGAGGGATCCCAGCCGGACTCCTTGGTCCAGAGGCTGTCCAGGCAGGAGAACTGGTCCGAGGAGAACCCGAACTCCGGCAGCAGCGTCTGGGCGATCTCGCGCGGGTCGTCGTCGGACAGCGTCTCGGAGGCCGTCATCGCGGGCGCGACCTCGACAGCCAGCGCCTCCTCCTTCGCGGGGTCGGCCTCGGCCCGGCGGTCCGAGCGGCTGACCACGGGCTCGCGCTCGCCCAGCTCGGCAGCCTCCTCGGCGGCGGGCTCCGCAGCCTCCACGACCTGCTCCTGCGACCCGGCGGTGCCGGCGGTGCCGGTCGGGACCGTGCCGGCCACCGAGGCGCCCGCGGTCTCCAGCACCGCACCCTGGCCCCCCAGGACCCCGGCGCCGACGGTCACGCCGGTGACGGCGACCGCGACGGAGGACAGGACCAGCGTGGTGCGCACGGCACGCCGCGGGACCTCGAGGGCCGGGCGTACGGGTGCGGAGCGGTGCTTCGGGACGTGCTTGACGTGCTTGCTCACAGGTGCGGGATCCCCGATGGTCTGGGCGGCAGCGGCGGGCCCGGCCGATCGGCCTCGACCCGCTCAGGTCACGAAAAGATCTCGGCACACCATGCCTGAGGACGCCCGATGGTCCAAAACCGAACCACCGCGTCGGGGGACAACGGGACGTAGGTCACACCTCAGGAGGACGCACGAGGCTCCTGCGCCCCGTGCGTCCCACCCGTACCAGGACCGATGACCTCAGACCGTCATGTTCTCCAGCATCTCGGTGACGAGGGCGGCGATCGGCGACCGCTCGGAGCGCGTCAGCGTGGTGTGCGAGAACAACGGGTGCCCCTTGAGCTTCTCCACGACCGCCACCACGCCGTCGTGCCGACCGACGCGCAGGTTGTCGCGCTGCGCCACGTCGTGGGTCAGCACCACCTTGGAGTTGGCACCGATCCGCGAGAGCACGGTGAGCAGCACGTTGCGCTCCAGCGACTGCGCCTCGTCGACGATCACGAAGGAGTCGTGCAGCGAGCGACCCCGGATGTGGGTCAGCGGCTGCACCTCGAGCATCCCGCGCGCCAGCACCTCGTCGATGACGTCGCGCGAGGTCATCGAGCCCAGCGTGTCGAAGACCGCCTGGGCCCACGGCCCCATCTTCTCGGCCTCCGAGCCGGGCAGGTAGCCCAGCTCCTGCCCGCCGACGGCGAACAGCGGCCGGAAGACCACGACCTTCTGGTGCTGCCCGCGCTCCAGGACGGCCTCGAGCCCCGCGCACAGCGCCAGCGCCGACTTGCCGGTCCCGGCCCGACCACCGAGCGAGACGATCCCGACCTCCGGGTCGAGCAGCATCTCCAGCGCGACCCGCTGCTCGGCGGAGCGGCCGTGGATCCCGAAGGCCTCCCGGTCGCCGCGCACCAGGTGCACCTGCTTGTCGGGGCCGACCCGGCCGAGCGCGGTGCCGCGCTCGGAGAGCAGCACGAGCCCGGTGTGGCAGGGCAGGCCGCGCGCCGCGTCGAGGTCGAGGACGCCGTCGTCGTACAGCTCGTCGAGGTCGGCGGCCGCCACGTCGAGCTCGGCCATCCCGGTGTAGCCGGTGTCGGAGTCGCTGATCGCCTCCGCGCGGTACTCCTCGGCGTCGAGCCCGACCGCCGAGGCCTTGATCCGCAGCGGCAGGTCCTTGGAGACCAGGGTGACCTCGAAGCCGTCGTCGGCCAGGTTGCGCGCGACGGCGAGGATCCGGGTGTCGTTGTCCCCGAGGCGGAAGCCCGAGGGCAGCGACGAGGCGTCGGTGTGGTTCAGCTCGACACGGACGCTGCCGCCCTCCTCGCCCACCGGGACCGGCTCGTCGAGCCGGCCGTGCTCGACCCGCAGCTCGTCGAGCAGGCGCAGGGCGGAGCGGGCGAAGAAGCCGAGCTCGGGGTGGTGGCGCTTGCCCTCGAGCTCGGTCACGACCACGACGGGGAGCACGACCTCGTGCTCGGCGAAGCGGCGCAGGGCGCCGGGGTCCGCCAGCAGGACGCTGGTGTCGACGACGTAGGTCCGACGGCCCGGGACGGGCACGGGTCGGGAGGCCGAGATGACGCTCGCGGACAGCCGAGATGACGCTCGCGGCGCGTCGAGGTGACGGTTCCGGACAGGCAAGCGCCGCCGTGACGGCCCGGTCGGTCCGGGCCGCCGAGGCCGTACGACCCGACCTCCGGGGAGGGGGTCCTAGGACCGGGGTCCTTCAGCCGGGGGCGTCGCGCGCCGATACCGTCGATGACAGGAAAGCCCCCCGCCCCCCGATCCTGGAGCTCCCGTGCGCCGTTCCTCCCTCGCCGTCCTGACCACCCTCCTGCTGTCCGCCGGGGCGGTGGTGCCGGCCGCGGCGACCACGGCCGACCGCACCAAGCCGCCGACGAGCACCTCCTCGGCGCCGGACTCGTGGGGCGGGGCGAAGCTGCCGACCTTCGAGCTCTACGGGCAGATCAAGAACATGCCGAGGACGGCCAAGGACGAGGCGCACCTCAGCGTCACCGGGTGGGGCTACCGCTACGTGGGAGGCGGCGGCAACAACAAGCTGACCGTCACCGCCCAGGGCGGCTCCCTGCGCTTCCACGACCGCGCGATCACGCGGTGGACCAACCTGCCCGGCGGCTGCGACCGCGTCCAGGTCGACGTCGGCCGGGCTGCGGTCTGCGACGTCCTGGCCAAGCACGAGGACAAGGCGTTCCTGGAGATCTGGCCCCGGCTCGGCAACGACACCATCGACACCAGCGCGCTGCCCGCGACGTGGCGCACCTGGGCGCTGACCGACGCCGGCAAGGACGTCGTCCGCACCGGTGCGGGCCGCGACTTCGTCAACACCGCCGCCGACCGGGACCTCGCGCACGGCGGGGCCGGGGACGACTGGATCCGGATGGGCCGCAACGGCAACCGCGCCTACGGCGGCGACGGCAACGACAAGCTGGTCGGCGGGGAGAACGACGACACCCTGCACGGCGGCGACGGCAACGACTCGGTCGGCGGCCTGGCCGGCAACGACGTCCTGCACGGCAACGCCGGCGCCGACCTGCTGGCCGGCAAGGTCGGGCGCGACATCGGCTACCGCGAGGGCGCGGACACGCTGCGCAACATCGACGTGGTCCGCTGACCCGTCAGTCCTGACGGGCCGCGCCTGCCCGGTGCGGCACCGGGCAGGCACCGAGGGTGCCCCGGTCGGCCAGCGGGGTGGTGGCGTCGACCACCCGGGGCGAGTCCCCGACGTACCTCGGACGACGGCGCGGTGGCATCACCGCCACGAACCGCGCCCGCAGGCCCAGGCCCGCGTCGACGCCCCGGCGCACCCACGGACCGGGGTCGCGGTAGCCCAGGGCCGCCAGCAGCGGCGGGTCCATCATCGCCCGGCTGGCCACCCGTACCGCCGGCGCGAGCGGGCGCGGGTAGAACCCGACCAGCAGGTCCAGCGTCGCGTCGGCCACCCGACGCGAACCCGGGTCGACGGGCACCGCGTCGCCGTCGGGGAAGTGTGCCCGCTCGTAGGAGTCCATCTCCTCGGCGAACGCCTCGTAGGTCGTCGGCACGTCCGGGATCGCCAGGTGGCGGCCCAGCTCGCGGTAGTAGTTGACCGACGCACGCTCCTCCGCCGCGCTCAGCGGCCGCCAGCCGTGGGCGGCCAGCCACCGCACGGGGACGACCACGAAGGTGGCCAGCACGTAGCGGAGCTCGTCCGCGTCGATGTCGTGGGCCGCGTGCATCCGGTTGATCCGGCGCAGCGCGGTGCGCCCCTCGGGGCTGGCGAAGCCGTGCGCCAACGGCGCCTCGAGCAGCACGGCGGTGTCGTCGTAGCGCTGCTGGCCGCGGCCGGTGAACTCGCCGGTGCGGTCCAGCAGGCCCCCGATCCCCGGCACGGCGTAGGTCCGGAACAGGGCCAGGCTGAGCGCCTGGTTGAGGTCCCAGGGGAACTCGTGCAGCGTGAGCAGGCGGTAGATCTCCACGAAGTCGGTCTCGGGGTCGAGCCCGGCGATGCGGCGCTGCCAGCGGTTCGGGCGCACGGGACCTCCCGGGTGCGGGTCGGGGTGTGGCGCACCTCACGCTAGCGCCGGCCGCCCGAGCGCGACAGTCTGTCGCAGGTACCCACCCCCGATCCCGTCCCACCAGGAGCCGCCCGTGTCCCCGACCGACAGCCTCGTCCGGCCCGCGGTGCGGTGGTCGCTCGGCCACGCCCTGCCCAGCACCGTGATGCGCAACGCGGCCCGGCACGGCGACCTCCAGGGCCGGCTGGTGGACCGCCGGGTCGCGCACGACCACGTCGCCCTGCGTGCCATCGCCGACGAGGTACGGGCATCCGGGCCGCTGCACCACGCGCGGTACGCCCTGATGACCGCGCACCAGCCGGTGGTGCGCGAGGTGCTGACCAGCAACGACTTCCGCACCGGGGTCTTCGACGCCGGCGACCAGGGCGTCCTGGGGCGTCTCGGCACGTGGGCCGCGGACCCGCGCGCCTTCGGACCGCTGAGCCCGCCGTCGCTGCTGGTCACCGAGCCCCCGCAGCACACCCGCTACCGCAAGCTGGTCACCCGCGTCTTCTCCGTACGAGCCGTCGAGGGCCTGCGCGAGCGGACCCAGCAGGTGGCCGACGAGCTGCTCGACGACCTGGAGGAGCGGGCCCGTCCCGGCGACGGTCCCGTCGACCTCGTCGAGCGCTACTGCGCGCTGCTGCCGGTGACCGTGATCGCCGAGATCCTCGGGGTGCCGCCCGAGGAGCGCGACCGGGTGCTGGCCTTCGGCGCAGCCGCCGCGCCCAGCCTCGACCTCGGCCTCGGGTACGCCGAGTTCCGCCGCGTCGAGCGCGCGCTGGCGGGCTTCCGGACCTGGCTTGCCCGGCACCTCGCGAGCCTGCGGGAGCGCCCCGGTGACGACCTGATGAGCCAGCTGGTTGCGGCGCGCGAGGACGGCGTCGGGCTGAGCGACGCCGAGCTGGAGGCCACCGCCGGCCTGGTGCTCGCCGCCGGGTTCGAGACCACCGTCAACCTGCTCTCCAACGGCATCGTCCTGCTCGCCGAGCACCCCGACGAGCTGGCCCGGCTGCGCGCCGACCCGGCCCTGTGGTCCACCGCGGTCGACGAGGTGCTGCGCGTCGACCCGCCGGTCCTGCTTACCGGACGCGTCGCCCGCCGCGACACCGAGGTCGCCGGGGTCCCCGTACGCCGGGGGTCGGTGGTCACCTGCCTGCTCGCCGGGGCCAACCGCGACCCCGCGGTCTTCGCCGACCCGGACCGCTTCGACGTGGGCCGGGCCAACGCCCGCGACCACGTCTCGTTCTCCGCCGGCAGGCACTACTGCCTCGGCGCCGCCCTGGCCCGGATGGAGGGCGAGGTCGGGCTGCGCACCCTGCTGGACCGGTTCCCCGACCTGGTGCTGGAGCCCGGCGCCCAGCGTCGTCCGACCCGGATCCTGCGCGGCTGGGAGGCCCTCCCGGCACGGCTGGGTCGCTGACGGCCCCCGCTCAGAGCACCGGGACGGGCTCACGGCGGTCGGCCGCGTCCGCCCGGGCGACCGCGCCGTGCAGCCGGTGCCGCGCGACGGTGGTGAGCAGCGCGGCGAGCGCGCAGGCGGTCACGGTGACCGCGAAGGCGGCGGTGTGCCCGGAGGTGTCGGCGAGCCGACCGGCGACGGCCGACCCCAGGGCGTACCCGATCCCGGTGCAGCTGGCCAGCAGCGTCATCGCCGCCCCCACCCGGGCCGGGTCGACCACGCGCTCGGCGAGGCTGAAGACCGCGATCATGTACGGCGCGACCGCGCAGCCGAGCACGAGCACCACCGCGGTCAACGGCAGCAGCGAGTCGACGAGCAGCAGCGGCACGCTGAGCGGCAGCAGCAGGCAGGCCGCCCACCAGGCGCGCAGCTCGTGGCCGATCCGCTGCGGGAGCCCGGCGGTCATCAGGCCGGCCACCGCGCTGCCGACCCCGAGCGTGCCGTGCACGAAGCCCGCCAGGCCGGGGCGGCCCTCGCTGGTGGCGAGCACCGTGGCGCCGGTCTGCACCGACCCGAACAGCATCCCGACGAGGAGCTGGGCCAGGCCCAGCACCAGCACCGTGCCGGTGAGCAGCCGTGCTGCGGCGGCCCGGTCGACGCCGGCGGCGAGCCGCGCCGCGCGCGAGCGGCGGGCGGTGGGGTGCAGCGCGAAGGCGGTGCCGAAGACGGCCAGCAGCCCGGCCGCCAGCAGCAGCGCCCCGGACGGCGAGACGGCGACGGCGCCGACACCGACCAGGGCCGGGCCGAGGGCGAAGGACGCCTCGTCGGCCGCGCCCTCGTAGGAGAAGGCCGCGTCGACCAGGCGCCGCTGGTGCACGCCGGAGCCGTCGGTGATCGGTCGCCACCGCACCCGCGCCAGGGGTCCCACCTGGGGCAGGCTGGCGCCGGCCGCGGCGGCCGCGGCCACGAGGACCGGCGTGGCCACGTCCGCGCCCACCAGCACCACCAGCAGCGACAGCAGCGCCGCGCCGAGCAGCGACTGCACCAGCACCACCGGACGCTGCCCGACCCGGTCGGCGAGCGCGCCGGCCAGCGGGGAGGTGACGGCGTTCGCCACGGCCAGCGCGCCGGCGGCGAGGCCGCCCGCGCCGTAGCTGCCGGTCGAAGTGGAGACCAGTAACAAGGTGCCGAGCTGGCTCATCGCCAGCGGGAGGCGGCCGAGGAAGGCGACGGCGACGTAGGCCGGGCCGGCCAGCCGCAGGAGTCGACGGTAGGAGGCGAGAGGAGACACGGAGGTTCTGCTTTCTTGCGGTTTTCGGGTGCGCCACGACAGGCGCGCGCCGAACCCACCTCCAAGACGCGCAGAACCCTCTGCGCCGCAGATGCTACCGAGCCCGGCCGGGGGTCCCCACATCCTCGACCACCAGCATCAGCTCCGGGTCGACGACGCTGACGGCGTGACCGTCGAGCCCGAGCCGACGGACGCCTTCCAGCAGCATCCGGCGGCCGACGTCGTCGACCTGGGAGACCCGGGTCAGGTCGAGCACCACGTCGACGCCGTCGGGGCCGATCCGGGCCAGCTCGCGCAGCACCCGCTCACCGCCGGAGAACGTCACCGGGCCCTGCAGCACCGCGCGCCAGGCCGTACGCCCGTCGTCGTCGCGGACCCGCTCGACCTCGCGGACCACCGCGAGCCCGGCCGGGGCCATCCCCATCAGGTGCAGCCCCATGTCCTCGGAGAGCCGCTCGCAGACCCGGACGCCGCGGGTGCTGTTGCCGAAGCGGTCCAGCCGCGGGGAGAAGGTGCCGATCCCGACCTCGCCGGGCAGCGCGCCGAGGATGCCGCCCGCCACGCCGGACTTGGCCGGGATGCCGACCACCGACAGCCAGTCGCCCGCCGCGTCGTACATCCCGCAGGTCGCCATCACGCTCAGCACCTGCCGGGCGACCCGCGCCCCGACCACGCGCTCCCCGGTCACCGGGTTGACGCCGTGGTGGGCCAGGGTCGCCGCCATCACCGCGAGGTCGCGCACGTCGACCAGCAGCGCGCACTGGCGGGTGTACTCGCGCACCAGCACCGTCGGGTCCTCGGTGGTGGTCCCGCGGCTGCGGACCATGTGCGCCAGGGCCAGGTTGCGGTGCGCGGTGCCCATCTCGGACTCCAGCACCGTCTCGTCGACGACGAGCTCCCGGCCGGCGAACGCGGACAGGCCACGACGCAGGCGCTCCGAGCGTGCCGCGACGGCGAGGCCCGGCTCCCCCACCAGCGAGTGCGTCGTGATGGCCCCGATGTTGATCATCGGGTTGCGCGGACGACCCGTCCCCGGCTCGAGCGAGATCTCGTTGAAGGCGTCGCCCGACGGTTCGGTGCCGACCACCTCAAGCACGGCGGCTAGGCCCCGGTCCTCCAGCGCCAGCGCGTAGGCGAAGGGCTTGGAGATGGACTGGACCGTGAACTGCACGTCGTCGTCCCCGGCGGAGTAGGTGACGCCGTCGAGCGTGGTCAGCGCGACGCCGAGCCGGTCCGGGTCGGCGGCCGCCAGCTCGGGCACGTAGTCGGCGACGGCGCCGCCGTCGACCGTGCAGCCGCCGAGCACCTCCTCCAGGTAGTCCGGCACCGGTGTCCTCATCCCCCCAGCATGCCGTCCGGGTGGCACCCGACCCCTCGGCCGAGGGGGTGCCCTCACCCGGCCGGTCGACCTAGCGTCGAGCGCATGACCACCGTCACCCGCACCTTCACCGTCCGACCCGAGCCCGCCACCGTCCTGGACTACCTCAAGGACTTCACCCACGCCGAGGAGTGGGACCCGGGCACGGAGCGCTGCACCCGCAACGACACCGGCCCGATCGTCGTCGGCTCGACGTTCCACAACGAGTCGAAGATCGCCGGGGTCGGCACGGAGCTGACCTACACGCTCGAGAAACTGACCCACGACACGATCGTGCTGGTCGGGCGCAACGAGACCGCCACGTCGACCGACACCATCACCGTCGTCCCGGCCTCCGGCGGCGGCAGCGAGGTGACCTACGAGGCCGTGATCGAGATGTCCGGCGCCGCCAAGCTGGCCGCCCCCGCGGTCAAGGTCGTCTTCGAGAAGATCGGCAACGACGTCGAGCGCGACATGACCCAGGCGCTGGACCGCCTGGCCGGTTGAGAGCGGGGAGCACCGTGAAGACCTACGACGTCCTCGTGGTCGGCGGCGGCATGGTGGCCGACGCGGCCGCCCAGGCGCTGCGCGAGCAGGGCCACGACGGCTCGATCGGCATCCTCGGCGAGGAGCCGGTGCCGCCGTTCCCGCGCCCGGCGCTGTCCAAGAAGCTGTGGACCGACCCCGACTTCACCCAGGACGGGCTCGACCCGCGGACCGCGGAGGAGACCGGGGCCGAGGTGCACCTCGCCACCCGGGTCACCGCGGTCGACCCGCAGGCCCGCACCGTCACCACGGCGGACGGCACGACCTTCGGGTACGGCTCGCTGCTGGTCGCCACGGGCGGGCACCCCCGCGGCGTCGACGGGCTGCCGGCCTCCGACCGGGTGCTGCACTACCGCACCCTGACCGACTACCAGCGCCTGCGCGCGCTGGCCGGGGGCGGCGCCCGCGTCGCCGTCGTCGGCGGCGGCTACATCGGCAGCGAGATCGCCGCCGCCCTCTCGCAGCAGGACTGCGAGGTCACCCTGGTCCACCCCGAGCAGGTGCTCGGCGACACCCGCTTCCCCGAGCCGCTTGCCCAGCGCTTCCAGCAGCTCTTCGTCGACGCCGGGGTGCGGCTCGTGTCCGGCACCAAGGTCGACGGCGGGGAGCAGCGCGGCGACGAGATCAGCCTGCGCCTCTCCGACGGCGGGGTCCTCGACGTCGACGTCGTCGTGGTGGGGATGGGCATCGAGCCCGCCGGCGACGTCCTCGACGGGGTGGCCGAGCGGTCCGACGACGGCGGCATCGTGGTGGACGAGCGGCTGCGGACCACGGCCGAGGGCGTGTTCGCCGCCGGCGACGTCGCCGAGTACCCCGACCGCATCCTCGGTCGGCGCCGCGTCGAGCACGTCGACAACGCCTCGGCGATGGGGGCCGCCGTCGGCCGGATCATCGCGGGGTCCGACGAGACCTACGACCACACGCCGATGTTCTACTCCGACGTCCTCGGGCACGGCTTCGAGGCCATGGGCAGCACCTCGACCGACCTGGAGACCGTCGTCGACGAGCGCGCGGACGGCCGTACGGTCGTCTACTACCTCACCGCCGACGAGGTGGCCGGCGTCCTGGTCTGGGACGGCGACGGCGACGAGCTGGAGGGCGCCGAGCAGCTGCTCGCCGCGCACGCCCGGCCGGCCAACCCGGTCGACCTGCTCGGTCGCCTCTAGGGGCCGGCGCCCTCACGGGGCGCGCCCCCGACCGCTGGCGAGGTCAGCGCCCCCGGCCCTCACGGGTTGCATCCCCGAGGATCTGCGTGAGTCTCGGAGCCCGGGGCCGCCGACCTCGCTGTCAGTCTTGCCCGAGGCCCCCCACCTGCGGATACACCCTCAGGCGTGAGACGCAGGGCCCCGGGTCGGCATCCGACCCAGGGCCCTGCGTGACGAGGTGCGCCGCGGTCAGGCGACCAGCGCGACGTCGTCGGACTCCGCGGTCACGGCCGCCGGCGAGGGACGCACCGACTTGGCGGCGATGACCAGGCCCGCGGTGACCACGGTCCCGACGACGATCGCCAGGAGGTAGCCCGGGATGCCGCTGATCAACGGCGTCACCCAGATGCCGCCGTGCGGGGCGGCGAGCTCGCTGCCAAAGAGCGCCACCAGGGCACCGGTGAGACCGGACCCGACCATGATCGAGGGGATCACCCGCAGCGGGTCGGCGGCGGCGAAGGGGATCGCACCCTCGGTGATGAAGGAGGCCCCCAGGAGCCAGGCCGCCTTCCCGTTCTCGCGTTCGGCGTCGGTGAAGAGCCGGCGGCGGACCACCGTGGCCAGCGCCAGCCCGAGCGGCGGCGTCATGCCGGCGGCCATGACCACGGCCATCACGGTGAGGGCGGCACTGCCGTCGGCGATCGCGGAGGCGGTCAGCCCGCCGGTGGCGAAGACGTAGGCGGTCTTGTTGACGGGCCCGCCCATGTCGAAGGCCATCATCAGTCCGAGCACCGCGCCGAGCACGGCGATCGAGCCGCCGGAGAGGCTGTTCAGGCCGTCGGTCAGACCGGTCTGCACGCTGGCCAGCGGTCGACCCACGACGAGCAGCATGATCACCGTGGTGGCGATGGTGGCCAGCAGCGGCGTGACCACGACCGGCATCAGGCTGGCCACGGCCCGCGGCACCCGCACCCGCGAGATGCCCAGCGCGAGGAAGCCGGCCAGGAACCCGCCGACGAGCCCCCCGAGGAAGCCCGCCCCGACCACGCCGGAGAGCGCACCGGCGACGAAGCCGGGTGCGAGCCCGGGACGGTCGGCGATGGCGTAGGCGATGAAGCCGGCGAGCACGGCGACCAGGAAGCCGAACGCCGCCACGCCACCCTGGAAGAGGAGCGCGGCCCACTGCGTGCCCGAGGTGGGGTCGAAGCTGGCGATGAGGTCGGTCACGGGGATGGCCGTGACGGTGACGGCGCCGTCCTCCCCGCCCGCAAGGCGGGCGAGCATGAAGCCCAGGGCGATCATGATCCCGCCGGCGGCGACGAACGGGATCATGTAGCTGACCCCGGTCATCAGCCACTGACGGACCCTCGAGCCCACCGAGGAGCCACCGAGGGGCCGGGGCGCCGCGGCCGGCGTGGTCGCCGTGGTCGCCGTCCGCGGGGCGCCGTCGGCGCGGTGGGCCGCAGCGACCCTCTCGGCCTCGAGCAGCAGGCCGCCCGGGTCGCTGATCGCGGCCTTGACGCCGACCACGACGGTGGGCTTGCCGGCGAACCGGTGCTTGTCCCGCACCTCGACGTCGGCGGCGAAGATGACGGCGTCGGCCGCGTCGATGTCGGCCTGGGAGACCCGGACGGCCCCTCCGGCCCCCTGGGACTCGACCTGGATCTCGTGACCGGCCTCGCGCGCGGCGACCTCGAGCGCCTCGGCAGCCATGTAGGTGTGCGCGATGCCCGTGGGGCACGACGTCACGGCGATGAGCTTCACGGTGGTGTCCTTCTCAGCGTGGCCCCAGGAACGGGGCGGAGCCAGCGTCTGCGGCTCTGGGCCTCATCGTGAGGTGAGTCACATCCCGAGAACAACAGGAACAAAGACACCTGGACCCAAAACCACATGGTTTTCGCAGAATTCGGGCCCTCGGTCCTAGACCGCGCCTCTCAGGCGCCGGACTCCCGCGAGCCCTCGGGCAGCTCGTCGGCGAACCGCGACAGCAGGGACCAGTGCCCGTGGTCGGCCAGCGCGGCCAGGGCGGCGTCGAGGTCGCCGGCCCGCACCACGTCCAGCAGCAACCGGTGCCGCGCGGCGTTGCCCGTGGGGTCCTCGTGCGTCCGGCTCGCGACGTTGGCGCTCATGCACAGCCGCACCTGCAGGCCCAGGTCGCGGTAGCTCGCGATCAGCCGCTGGTGCCCGGAGAGCGAGACGAGCGCGAGGTGGAAGGCGAACCCGCGCTCGACCAGCGCCGCGGCGCCGAGCCCCTGCGCCCCCGCGTCCTCCAGGGACGCCAGGGCCTCGACCAGCGGCGCGAGCCGCGCCTCGTCGGTGACCGGCAGCGCCAGGCGTACGGCGAGCTGCTCCAGGGCGTCGCGCAGCGTGACGATCTCGTCAACGTCGCGGCGGGTCAGGGTGCGCACGGCGAGCCCGCGCCGGCCGGACGGCACCACGAGCCCCTCGTGCTCGAGCTGCTGCAGCGCCTCGCGCACCGGCGGCCGCGAGACGCCGAGCTGCTCGGTGAGCCGGCTCTCGACCAGGCGCTCCCCGGGTCCCACCTCGCCACCCAGGATCATCGCCCGGATCGCGTCGGCCGCGCGGTCGGCCAGACCGGGCGGCGGGAGGAGCCGTCGGTCGACCGTCATACGGTATACCGTACACAGAACCCACCCAGGAGGTCGCGTGCCCGACACCGTCCCCGGACCGCTCGCCGGCGTCCTCGTCGTCGAGGTCGGGTCCTTCCTCGCCGCCCCGTTCGCGGCCACCCAGCTCGCCGACCTCGGCGCCCGCGTGGTCAAGGTCGAGACGCCCGGCTCCGGCGACTTCGTGCGGGGCAACGCGCCGTACGTCGACGGCGAGAGCTCCTCGTTCGTCCGTCTCAACCGGAACAAGGAGTCGGTCGCGCTCGACCTGAAGTCCGACGAGGGTCGCGACGCCTTCCGTCGGCTCGTCGCCCGCGCCGACGTGCTGGTCGAGAACCTGCGTCCCGGCGCCATGCGCCGGATGGGGCTGGGCTACGACGACCTCGCCGCCGACAACCCGGGCCTGGTCTACGCCTCGGCGTCCGGCTGGGGCCAGGACGGTCCGCTCGCGCAGCAGCCCGGTCTCGACATCATGGCCCAGGCCCGCTCCGGGCTGATGAGCGTGACCGGCTTCCCGGACGGGGGGCCCGCCAAGGTGGGCGTCCCGGTGTGCGACCTGATGTGCGCGATGTACGTCGCCCTCGGCGTCACCGCCGCCCTGCGCGAGCGGGACCGCTCCGGGCAGGGCCAGCACCTCGACGTCTCGCTGCACGAGGCCGGCGTCGCGCTCGGCGTGTGGGAGGCCGGGCGCTGGTTCGGCGGCGGTGGCGTGCCGGGACCCCAAGGCTCCGCGCACCAGTCGCAGGCGCCGTACCAGGCCGTGGTCACCACCGACGGCCACGTCACGATCGGCGCGAACACCCCGACGCTGTGGCTGGCCTTCTGCAGCGCGCTCGGGCTCGACGCGCTGCCCGCCGACCCGCGCTTCGTCGACAACACCGCCCGGATGACGCACCGCGACGCGCTGGTCGAGGCGGTCGAGGCGGTCACCGCGACGATGAGCACCGGCGCGGTGCTCGACGTCCTCGGGGCCGCCGGGGTGCCGTGCGCCCCGATCCAGACCTACGACCAGGTCTTCACCGACCCGGCGCTCGAGGCCCGGGACTTCTTCTGGGACGCCGAGCACCCGACGCTCGGCGCGGTGCGACAGGTCGGCTCGCCGATGCGCTTCTCCCGTACGCCGGTGCGCCGCGGGCCGGCCGGCCCCGTGCTCGGCGCCGACACCGCGGCCGTCCTGGCCGAGCTGGCCCCCACCACCGAGGAGACCCCGTGAGCCCCACCACCGACGACCTGCAGGTCCGTCTCGAGGGCCCCGTGCTGCACGTGGTCTTCGACCGTCCGGAGGCCCGCAACGCGATGACCTTCGCGATGTACGAGGGCCTGGTCGCCGCCTGCGAGCAGGCCGACGCCTCCGCGGAGGTCCGCGCGGTGCTGCTGCGCGGCGCCGGCGGTCGCGCGTTCGTGGCCGGCACCGACATCGCCCAGTTCGCCGGCTTCGACGGCCCGCGCGGGGTGGCGTACGAGCAGACGATCGACGCCACCATCGAGCGGCTGCTGGCCGTCCGGGTGCCGGTCGTCGCGGCCATCGACGGCGCCTGCGTCGGGGGCGGCCTGGCCATCGCGGCCGCGGCCGACGTCCGCGTGGCCCACACCTCGGCGCGCTTCGGCTACCCGATCGCCCGGACGCTGGGCAACACGCTCTCGGCGCGCAGCTACGCCCTGACGCTGCGCCACTTCGGGCACGCCCGGACCATCGACATGATCACGACCGCCCGGCTGCTCGACGCCACCGAGGCGCAGACCTGCGGGTTCGTCACCCGGACCACCGACGACGTCGACGCCACGACGACCGAGGTGCTGGACGCGATCCTGTCCCACGCGCCGCTGACCATGGCCGCGGGCAAGGAGATCCTGCGCCGGCTGCACGCGGCGGCCGGCACGGTCGACGTCGACGACGTGGTCGCCGGCGTCTACGGCTCCGACGACTTCGCCCGCGGCGTCGCCGCCTTCACCAGCCGCGGCACCCCGGACTGGCAGGGCCGCTGAGGCGGCCCTGCCTGGCCGGAACCGTCACCTCGACGCGCCGCGAGCGTCATCTCGGCTGTCCGCGAGCGTCATCTCGGCTGTCCGCGAGCGTCATCTCGGCTGTCCGCGAGCGTCATCTCGGCTAGGCGTGGGCGGGGTTGTCGGCGGCCCGCCGGCCGCCCGACGCCGAAGCCGACGCCGACGTCATCGCCTCCTGCACCAGCTCGACCGGGTGCCAGGCGGAGCGCTCGGTGCCGTGGAAGATCTGCTCGCGGCAGGAGGTGCCGGTCGCGCAGATGACCGTCTCGCGGTCCTCCGCCTCGATCGCCGGGAAGAGCCGGTCCGCGCCGACCTTCATCGACATCTCGTAGTGCTCGGCCTCGTAGCCGAACGAGCCGGCCATCCCGCAGCAGCCGGCGTCGAGCTCGACGACCTCGGCGCCCGGGATCCGCTTCAGTAGGGCGACGGTCGCGGCGGTGCCGACCTCGGCCTTCTGGTGGCAGTGGCCGTGGTAGAGGATCCGTCGGCCCGCGAGCCACGAGTCCTCGGCGAACGCCAGACGCCCGTCGTCGACGGCCTCGACCAGCAGCTCCTCGACCTGGCGCACGCGCCCGGACACGTCCTGCACGTTCGGGTCGTCGGGGAGCATCGAGACGTGCTCGTCGCGCAGGGTGAACAGGCACGACGGCTCGCAGCCCACGATCGGGGAGCCGGCCGGGGTGTTCGTCGCGAGGTCGGCCGCCATCGTGCGGGCCTTGCTCGTGGCCTCGTCGACCAGGCCCTTGGACAGCGCCGAGCGGCCGCAGCAGCCGGTGCTGGCGAGCTCGACCTCCCACCCGGAGCGCTGGAGCATCCGGATCGCGGCCTGGCCGATGTGCGGCTCGGAGTAGGAGGTGAACGAGTCGGCCAGGAAGTTGACGGTGCCCTGGGTGGCCCTCGTCGTCGACCGGCGACCCTCGCTGCCGTACCAGCGCACCAGGTTGCGGCGCTTGAACTGCGGCAGGGGGCGCTGCCGGGCGATGCCGAGCACCTTCTCCATCAGGAACCGCAGCACCGGGATCCGGCCGGGGACATTGGCCAGCGGGCCGAAGAAGGAGCCCAGCTTGTTGAGGGTCCGGATGTTGCCGAAGATCCGCGAGCGCAGCGGCACGCCGTGCTCGTCGTGGTAGTGCGAGAGCGTCTCGCTCTTCAGCTTGGCCATGTCCACGCCGAGCGGGCACTCCGACTTGCAGGCCTTGCACATCAGGCAGAGGTCGAGGATCTCGTGGAGCCGCTCACCGCCGAGCGCGGCCTTCGGGTCGGGCTCGGAGAGCGCCTTGACCAGGGCGTTCGCACGGCCACGGGTGGCGTGCTCCTCCTCGCGGGTCGCGATGTACGAGGGGCACATCGCCCCCGTGGTGCTCTTGCGGCATAGCCCGATGTTCATGCAGCGGTCGGCCGCGCCCCGCATCCCGCCCACGACCTCGAAGTCGAGGCGGGTGCGGAAGGCCGGCGCCGGCGGGAGCACCGCGTCGCGGAGGTTCTCGGTCATCGACGGGGCGTCGACGATCTTGCCCGGGTTCATGATGTTCGCCGGGTCGAAGATCCCCTTGACCTCGCGCATCGCCTCGTAGAGGTCGTCGCCGAAGATCTCGCGGTTGAACTCGCTGCGGGCCAGGCCGTCGCCGTGCTCGCTGGAGTTGACGCCGCCGAACTCCTTGACCAGGTCCTTGATCTGCTCGGCCACGCGACGCATCCGGACGATCTCGTCGGGCCGCGACAGGTCCACGAACGGGCGGATGTGCAGGCAGCCGACCGAGCAGTGGCCGTAGAAGCCGGCCTTCATCTCGTTCTCGTCGAGGATCTCGGCGAAGCGGGCGGTGTAGTCGGCCAGCCGCTCGGGGGGCACCGCGGTGTCCTCGACGAAGGCCAGCGGCCGGTTCGAGCCCTGGCTGGCGGCCATCAGCAGGCCCAGGCTGGACTTGCGCACCTTCAGCAGCGCGGTCTGCTGGGCCGCGGTGACCAGGCGCAGCGTGTGGTAGCCGTGGCCCTTCTCGTCCCAGACCTCGATCAGGTGGTCCAGGCGCGCCAGCACCTCGTCGCGGTCGTCGCCGGTGAAGGAGACGAACAGCAGCGCGGCCGGGTCGCCGACCAGGGACGAGCCGAGGTCGGCGTACTCGATCTTCTGGCGCGACAGGTCGAGGATCGTCTTGTCCATCAGCTCGACCTGGGCCGGCTCGCAGGACAGCGCGTCCATGGTGGCCTCGATGGCCTTCTGCGTGGTGTCGAAGTGGCCCACGGCGTAGACGGTGTTCCCGGGCTTAGGGACCAGATCGACCTCGGCGACGGTGGCGGTGACCAGGGTCCCCTCGCAGCCGACGACGAAGGTCGCCAGGTCGAACGGCGTCGCGGGGTCGGCCAGGCGGTCCAGGCGGTAGCCGCAGGCCCGGCGCCAGAACGGCGGCATGCCGTCGGCGATCGCTCTCCGGTTCTCCTCGACGATCCGCGGCAGCTCGCGGTAGAGCGAGCCCTCCAGGGTCGGCATCGAGGCCCGCCGGTGCACCTCCGCGTCGTCGACGGGCTCGAAGCGCGCCGTCGAGCCGTCCGAGAGCACCACGTCGAGCGCGCGGACGTGGTCGATCGTCATCCCGAACCGCAGCGACCCGCTGCCGGCGGAGTTGTTGCCGATCATCCCGCCGATGGTGGCCCGGTTGCTGGTCGAGGTGTCCGGGCCGAACATCAGCCCGAACGGCGCCGCCGCCCGGTTCAGCTCGTCCTGCACCACGCCGACCTCGACCCGAGCCGTACGCCGCTCGGGGTCGAGGTCGAGGATCCGGTTCATGTGCCGCGACAGGTCGAGCACGATGCCCGCGCCGATCGTCTGACCGGCCAGGCTGGTGCCGGCCCCGCGCGGGGTCACCCGGACACCGTGCTCGGCGGCGACGCGGACGGCGGCCGCCACGTCGTCGGCGTGGCGGGGGTAGACCACGCCCAGGGGGCGGATCGCGTACATGCTCGCGTCCCGGGAGAACAGGTGGCGGCTGTAGTCGTCGAAGGCGACCTCGCCCTCGACCGCGGCCTCCAGGGCCGCGGCGAAGCCCGGCGGGGCCTCGTCCGGGCCGACGGTGCTCTCGGGGGGCGCGGTCGTCGTCATGGTCGCTCAGTCCTCTTGCAGCACGGCGAGGGCGGCCTGGACGCCGCCCGGGGTGAACGGGACGCCGGCGAGGCCGAGACCCATCTCCACCCCGCCCAGCGTGCCGACCAGGGACAAGTCCTCGAAGTGGCCGAGGTGCCCGATCCGGAAGACCCGACCGGCGAGCTTCGTCAGGCCCGCACCCAGCGACATGTCGAAGCGCTCCAGGATGAGGGCGCGCAGCGCGTCGGCGTCGTGCCCCTCGGGCATCACCACGGCGGTCAGGACGCCGGAGTGCTCGCGCTCGTCGAGGCAGAGCACCTCGAGGCCCCAGGCCTCGACGGCGGCGCGCGTGGCGCGCGCCCAGCGCTGGTGGCGCGCGAACACGTTCTCCAGGCCCTCGTCGGCCAGCATGTCGAGGGCGACCTCGAGGCCGTAGAGCAGGTTGGTGGCCGGGGTGTAGGGCCACATCCCCTTCTCGTTGGCCGCCAGGATCGGCGTCCAGTCCCAGAAGGAGCGCTTCATGCCGGCCGTGCGGTGGGCCTCGAGCGCCTTGTCGCTGACGGCGTTGAAGGACAGGCCCGGCGGCAGCATCAGGCCCTTCTGGGAGCCGGCGACGGTGACGTCGACCTTCCACTCGTCGTGGCGGTAGTCGATCGAGCCCAGCGAGGAGATCGTGTCGACGAGCAGCAGGGCCGGGTGGTCGACCGAGTCCATCGCCGCCCGCACGTCGCCGATCCGGCTGGTGACGCCGGTCGAGGTCTCGTTGTGGACCGCGCAGACGGCCTTGATCTCGTGGGCGGTGTCGGCTCCGAGGTGCGCGGCGACGGCGTCGGTGTCGACGCCGTGGCGCCAGTCGCCGGCCACCATCTCGACCTCGAGGCCGAGCTCGGCGGCCATCGTCTGCCACAGCGTGGCGAAGTGGCCGGTCTCGAAGCAGAGCACCTTGTCGCCGGGGCTCAGCGTGTTGACCAGCGCGGCCTCCCAGGCGCCCGTGCCGGACGCGGGGTAGATCACCACCGGGTTGGTGGTGCCGAAGACCGGCTTGATCTTCTCCAGCAGACGGGTGCCGAGCGCGGCGAAGGTCGGGCCGCGGTGGTCGATCGTCGGCGCCGAGATCGCGCGCAGCACCTCGTCCGGACAGTTGGTGGGACCGGGGATCTGCAGGAAGTGACGTCCCATGGGAATCCTCTCGTCCCGGACCCGACGCTCACGTCCGCCCGAGTGGTTTATCCGTCCAGCGGAAGTTCTCTACCGCTAAGTGGAGCGTAATCGTGACGTGGGCCACCCGTCCACCCACTCGAACCGTTCTCTGCCCAGGGCTTGACGAGACCTGAGTCACACGCCAAGGTCGGTGCAGCGAAAACTCTCTTCCGCTTGGCGGAATGAACCCGGAGGTCCTGTCCCTTGTCCATCGCTGTCGTCGCCATCATCGCGCTCCTCGTGCTGAGCGTGATCTTCCTGCTCTCCACGTTCCTACCGATCCACATGGGCGTGCTCGCCATCTCCGCCGCGTTCGTCCTCGGCATCCTGCTGCTGCCGGGAGGGTTCGGCTCCGACGCCCTCGACGAGAAATCGGGGATGATCTCGGACGGCTTCCCCGGGGACCTCTTCATCACCCTGGCCGGGGTCACGTTCCTCTTCGGCATCGCCAAGAACAACGGCACGGTCGACTGGCTGGTGCACGCCTCCGTACGCCTGGTCGGCGGCCGGGTGGCCCTGATCCCGTGGGTGTTCTTCGGCGTCACCGGGGTCCTGACCGGCATCGGGGCCGTCGTGCCCGCCGCCGTCGCGATCATCGCCCCGATCGGGATGACCTTCGCCCGCAAGTACGGCATCAACCAGGTCCTGATGGGCCTGATGGTGATCAACGGCGCCACGGCCGGCGGCTTCTCCCCGCTCAGCATCTTCGGCGCGATCACCAACGACACGGTGGCCAGCGCCGGTCTCGACGGCAGCCCGCTGTTCCTCTTCCTCGCCTCGTTCGTCTTCAACGTCATCCTCGGCGCCATCACCTTCGTGCTCTTCGGCGGGCGCAAGCTCCTGGGCGTGCGCGACGCCGGCGACGGCGAGCTGGTCTCCTCCGACGGCGCCAAGGTCAGCCGGTTCCGCGAGGGCCCGGCCGAGCAGACCGGCCAGAAGACGGCCTCGGCGTCCAGCGCCTCCCCGCTCGCGAAGCCGGGCGACGCGCCCGTGACCACGCTCGACTTCCACCGCAGCCTCACCATCGCCGGGATGGTCGTCCTCACCCTGGGCGCGTTCTTCCTGGGGCTCGACGTGGGCTTCTTCTCGTTCCTCATCGGGTCGCTGCTGTGCCTGATGAACCCGAAGATCACCAAGGGCGCGGTCGGCGAGATCGCCTGGCCGACGATCCTGCTGGTCTGCGGCATCGTCACCTACGTCAGCCTGCTGCAGAACCCCGCGCTCGACCCGGCGGGCGAGCGCGACGTGATCACGTACTTCGGCGACTGGGCCGCCGGCCTCGGTGCCGCCGTGATCGCCGCCCTGCTCGTGCTCTACGTCGGTGGCATCGTGTCGGCCTTCGCCTCCACGACCGGCATCCTGGGTGCGCTGATCCCGCTCGCGGTCCCGTTCCTGGACGGCCCCAGCGCCGTCCTCGGCGTGGTCGCCCTGGTCACCGCGCTGGCGATCTCCTCCTCGACGGTCGACTCCTCGCCGTACTCGACCTCGGGCGCGCTGGTGGTGGCCAACGCCAACGAGGCGGACCGGGACCGGGTCTACAAGAGCCTGCTCACCTGGGGCTTCTCGATGGTGGCGGTCGTCCCGCTCGTCACCTGGGTGCTGTTCATCCTGCTCGGCGACCAGGCGCTCGGCCTGGGCCTCCTGCAGTGACAGCCACGCCCGGGCGCTGACCCGGGCTCGACGAGGGGGAGGTGCGCCGGTCGGCGCACCTCCCCTTCCGCTCAACGGTAGGATGTTTTCGACAAACGGAAGAAGAACAGGGGGCAGTCGTGGCTGAGGACGAGAAGTCCCGCTCGACGGGCGGGGTCCAGTCCATCGCCCGTGCGTTCCGGCTCCTGGAGATCGTCGCCACCAACGGCGGCGTGATGGGCCTGTCCCAGCTCGCGGTGCAGTCCGGCTTCCCGCTCCCCACGATCCACCGCGCCGTGCGCACGCTGGTCGACCTCGGCTACCTGCGCCAGGAGCCGTCACGGCAGTACGCCCTCGGCCCGCGCCTGCTGCTGCTCGCCGAGAGCTCCTCGACGATGCTGAACTCCCTCGCGGCCCCGCACCTGCGCCGCCTGGTCGACGAGCTCGGCGAGACCGCCAACCTCGCCCTGCTCGACACCGACCGGATCGCCTACGTCGCGCAGGTCCCGGGCCGTCACGCGATGCGGATGTTCACCGAGGTCGGGCGGCGCGTCCTGCCCCACTGCACGGCCGTGGGCAAGGTCCTGCTCTCGACGACGCCGACGACCGAGGTCCACGACCTGCTCGTGCGCACCGGCATGCCGCGCTACACCGACCACACGATCACCGACGCCGGCTCCTTCGACGCCGAGCTCGACCGCACGCGGGAGCGCGGCTACGCCGTCGACGAGGGCGAGCAGGAGGTCGGCGTGCGGTGCGTGGCCGTCGCCGTGCCCCAGTCCCCACGCCAGTCCGGCCCCCGGCCCGTGGCCCGGCTGGCGGTGTCGATCTCGGGCCCGGCCCCCCGGATGACCGACGACCTGCTCACCGAGGCCGTGCCCGCCCTCCACCGGGCCGCCGCGGCGATCGCCGACGACCTCGCCTGACCCAGGACCACACGAGCGGGTGAGGAGCCCTCGGGTCATAGTTGAACGGTCAGCGCGATCGTGCCGCCCCCCGGCGGCCGGTCGCTCCCGTACGAGAGGACCCCTGTGACCGTCTCCGTCCCCGCCCTGTCCGCCGCCTCCGCCGACGCCTCCTTCGAGAAGGTGCAGCTCGAACGCCGCGACCTGCGCCCCGACGACGTCCGCATCGACATCCGCTGGGCGGGCATCTGCCACAGCGACATCCACACCAAGCGCGAGGAGTGGGGCCCGGTCTCCTTCCCGCTCACCCCCGGCCACGAGATCCTCGGCACCGTGCTCGAGGTCGGCCCCGAGGTCACCACCCACGCCGTCGGCGACATCGTGGGCGTCGGCTGCTTCGTCGACTCCTGCCTCGAGTGCGCCGCCTGCAAGGACGGCGAGGAGCAGTACTGCGAGAAGGGCGGCGTGGGCACCTACGGCGTCGAGGGCTACGACGGCGAGATCACCCAGGGCGGCTACAGCGACCAGGTCGTCGTGCGCGACCACTTCGTGGTCAAGGTGCCGGACTCCTACGACGAGTCGCAGTACGCCGGCGTCACCCCGCTGCTGTGCGCCGGGATCACCACCTACCACCCGCTCAAGCAGCACGGTGTCGGCCCGGGCACGCGGGTCGGCGTCATCGGCCTCGGCGGCCTCGGCCACGTCGGCGTCAAGATCGCCGCGGCCATGGGCGCCGAGGTCAGCGTCCTGTCCCGCACCGACGCCAAGAAGGAGGACGGCCTGTCCTTCGGCGCGCAGCACTACTACGCGACCGAGGACGAGTCGGTCTTCGACGAGCTCGCCGGCTCCTTCGACGTGCTGCTCAACACCGTCGGCTCGGGCATCCCGCTCGACAAGTTCATGGGCCTGCTCGCCCGCGGCGGCGTGATGCACAACGTCGGCGCCCCCGAGGAGAACCTCGAGGTCAGCGCGTTCTCCCTGCTGGCCAACCGCCGCCAGATCGCCGGCAGCATGATCGGCGGCCTCCCCGAGACGCAGGAGATGATCGACTTCTGCGCCGAGCACGGTGTCACGGCCACGGTCGAGGTCATCTCCGCCGACCAGGTCGACGACTACTACGACAAGGTCGTCTCGGGCGACGTGCGCTACCGCGCGGTCATCGACACCGCGACGCTCCAGGGCTGAGTCCCCGCGCGTGGCCGACGTCCCGACGGACGTCGGCCACCGTAGGATCGGTCCGACATGAGCCCTGCCGATCCCCTGCTGAGCGTCGTGGTCCCGGTCTACCAGGGAGCGACGGTCCTCGGCACGGTCCTGACCTCGGTCCTGGGTCAGCGCGGGGTGCGGCTGGAGGTCGTCGTCGTCGACGACGGGTCGACCGACGACAGCGGGGCGGTGGCCCACGAGGTCGCCGCCCGTGACCCCCGCGTCCGGGTCGTGACCCAGGAGAACCGCGGTCTCGGGGCCGCCCGGAACACCGGCGTCCGGCACGCCACGGGCGACCTGCTGGCCTTCGCCGACGCCGACGACGTGGTCCCGCCCGGGGCGTACGCCGCGATGGTCTCCTCCCTGGGCCGGTCCGGCTCCGACCTCGCGGTCGGCAACGTCACCCGCCAGGTGGGCGACGAGGTGCCCCGGGTGGCGGCCTGGATGGTCCCCGTCCACCGCCGCCGGCGCACCGCCGCCCGGCTCGAGGACGTCCCGGGCGTGCTCGGCGACCTCTTCGCCTGGAACAAGGTCTTCCGCCGCGCCTTCTGGGACGACGCCGGCCTGGCGTTCCCCGAGGGCGTCCACTACGAGGACCACGTCCCGTCGGCGCGGGCCTACCTCGCGGCCCGCGGCATCGACGTGCTGCCCGAGGTGGTCTACCGGTGGCGCGTCCACGAGGGAGCCGGGTCCATCACCCAGCGCAAGCACGAGCTGCCCAACCTGCTCGACGCCCTCGCCGCCCGCCGCGAGTCCACCGCCCTGATCACCGCCGGGGCCGGCCCGGCCGTCGTGCGGTCCTGGCAGGAACGCATGCTCAACGGCCTTCCCGTCTTCATCGAGCAGGCCCCGCGCGACGAGGTCTACTGGGAGCACCTGCGTGAGGGCGTACGCCGGGTGCTGGCCGCGATCCCGCCGGACGCCCTCGCCGCCACCCCGGTGCGCGCCCGGGTGCTGTGCTGGCTGGTCGCCCACGCCGACCGCTCCGCGGTCGATGCCCTGCACACCCTGCTGGAGGGACCCCGCGAGCAGCGGCCGCGTCCCCGGCTGCGCGACGGGCACACCGAGCTCGACGTGCCGGACCTGCCCGGGCTCGACGTCCCCTGGCCAGACGGGCTGCTGCGCCTGGCGGAGGTGGACACCAGGATCGTCGCCCGCCTGACCGGCCTGGGGGCCCTCGACGACATGTCCGGCCGGCTCCGGCTCAGCGGCGTGGTCCGTCTCGTCGGCGTGGCCCGCCCGGCCGGTGCGTTCGACGTGCCCGAGGTGACGGTCCTCCTGCGCCCCCGTGACCTGGCGCCCGGCGAGGTGGAGGGCGGCCGGGACGTCGAGGTGCCGTGCACCGCCACCGTCCAGGGCGACGTGGCGGACGACGCCCTCGAGCTCCCCCCGGTAGCGTTCTCCACCGTGCTGGACCCCGACGTGCTCGACGCCCACCTGCCGCGTGACGCCGACCTCGCCGTCGAGGTGCGCGTCCGACGGGGTGGCACCACGACCGACGGCTGGTTCGCCACCAAGACCTTCCCGCAGGCACCCCCGCAGGGCCTGCCGACGCCGTCGGGCTCGTGGGACCTCGGGTGGCGGCCCGGGCCGGGCCTGGAGCTGCGGACGGTGTCGCGATGAGGGTCCTGCTCCGGGGCTACATCGACCCGCGGACCAGCCCCTCGGCCTCCGAGGTGCTCGAGGAGGACCTGATCGGTCGCAACAGCGGCAACCAGATCTTCGGCGACGCCGCGTTCCGGGTGCTCGACCGCCCCGACACCGACCTCACGATCACCGACTTCCGCGGCTGGTGGCGGCAGGCCGAGCGGATCAACGAGGACTACGACGCCGTCGTGCTGCCCTTCGCCAACGCGTTCCGGCCGGAGTACCTCCCGGTCCTGCGCCGGTTCACCCAGCTCCTGCGGCGCCTGACGGTGCCGGTGACGGTGCTGGGCATCGGCGCCCAGTCCGACCTCGACTACACCTTCGACCCGCTCTCCCCGCTCGAGGACGACGTCCGCGACTTCGTCGCCGCCGTCCTGGACCGCGGCCCCTCGATCGGCGTGCGCGGGGAGTTCAGCGCCGCCTACCTGGCCCACCTCGGCTTCTCCGACGTCGAGGTCGTCGGGTGCCCGTCGGTCTTCCGGCACGGCGCGGACCTGGCGCCCACGCGGAGCACCACCCTGACCCGCGAGTCACCCCTGGCGATCAACCTGACCGGCCCGGTGGAGCACCCCGGCCTGCTCCCGCACCACCTCGACCGCTACCCGAACCTCAGCTACGTCGCGCAGGCCCGCGCCGAGCTGCGCACCCTGCTCACCGGCTCCACGCAGGACCGCGGCGGCCCGGAGCACCCCCGCGACCCGAGCCACCGGCTCTACACCGAGGACCGGGTCCGGTTCTTCCTCGACGCCCCGTCGTGGCTCGACTTCCTCGCCGGGCAGGACTTCTCCTTCGGCACCCGGATCCACGGCAACGTCGCCGCCCTCCTGGCCGGCACCCCCGCGCACGTCCTGGCGCACGACTCCCGCACCCGGGAGCTCAGCGAGTACTTCGGCATCCCGCACACGCGGATCGACCGCCTCGCCCCCGGCACGGACGCCGCCGACCTGCTGGCGCGCTCCGACCCCGCTCCGTTCCAGGACGGCCACGCCGAGCGGCTGGCACGGTTCCGCGGCTACCTCGACACCCACGGGGTGCCGCACACGCTCGACGCCTGAGGACGGGCGCTACTCGCAGACCCGGCCGGTTCCCGGCACCTCGTACACCGCGGTGACGGCGTCGTGGTCCGAGGCCGCCGAGGGGCGTACGGCCGCAGCGAGCGGCACCACGTCCGCGGACTGGTAGAGCCGGTCGATGCGGGTGGTGGCGCGGCCGGCGGGGTGCGTGGCGCCCTGGCCGGCGCCGACGTCGAACCACGTGTCGCGCAGGACGCCGTTCAGCACGCCGGCGACGTCACCGGTCGGGCTGGAGTTGAAGTCACCACCCAGGACGGCCGGGTTGCCGGTCGCGGCGCGGCGGGCACCGATCATGCCGGCGATGCTGCGGGCCTGCTGCGTGCGCAGCGGGGCGGCCTGCGGGGTGTGCTGCAGGTGCGTGTCGAACACGTCGAGGCGGGTGCCCCCGACGTCGAGCGTGGCCCGCAGCAGTCCGCGCTGCTCGAGGCCGTTCCAGTTGGGCAGCCGGGCGTTCGCCTGCTCGACGATGGGGAACCGCGAGAGCACGGCCGTGCCGTACTGCGTGCGCGCGCCCTTGCGGGCGTTGTAGCCGAAGGCCCAGTCCATGCCCAGGTCGGCGGCGAGGTCGGCGGGCTGGTCGCTGCGGGCCGCGTCCCCGCCGAGGCGGTAGACCTCCTGCAGGATCGCGACGTCGACGTCCCAGGAGGCGATGTCGGCGCGGACCCGGGCCAGGTCGTAGCCCCCGCCGGAGCGCGACCCCGCGCCCAGGATGTTGTAGGTGGCGATCCGGACCGTCGTGGACGGTGCGGGCAGGCAGGTGCGCTCCCGGGCGCGCGGGCCGCTGCCGGCGGGTCCGGCGGCCTGCTCCGCGCTGCGGGCGAGCTCCTCGAGCGCGTCGCCGACGCCGCCGTCACCGCCGTCGCCGTTGTCGCTGCTCGCGCGCTCGATCGGGGGGCCGGCCTCGAGGACGTCGCCGGGCTCCGCCGCGGCCAGCGGCTCGCCGGGCTCGTCACCGACGACGTCCCCGGTCGGCGGTGCCTGCGGGGTCCCGGCGTCCGAGGGGGAGGCACCGGCGTCGGAGGCCGACGTCGTCGAGGCGGTGACGGTGTCGTCGGTGACGGCGCGGACGCCGAAGAACCCGCCCACGACCAGCAGCAGCACCAGGCCGACGACCTGCAGGACCTGGCCGGACGGTCGGCGGCGGCCGCCGCGGTGCCCGTCCGGGCCCGCGGCGGGGCGCTCCGGGCCACCGGTCCCGCTGCTCGTGCTCACGACTGCATCGTCCCCCATGCCCGGTGACCCGTCCCCCTCCGTCTCAGCCGGCCGTCCGACCTCAGGCGTCGATGACGACCGGGATGATCATCGGCGTGCGGCGGAAGGCGCGCTGCGCCCAGCGGCCGACGTCGCGCCCGATCATCTGCTCCAGGCGGCGGGAGTCCCCGATGCCCTCGGAGGCCGCACGCGCCAGGGTCTTCTCGATCACGGTCACCGCCGGGTCGAAGGCGCGGGGGTCGTGCTCGAAGCCGCGGACCAGGAAGTCCGGCGGGTCGGCGAGCGTGCCGGTGTCGGCGTCGACGATGGCCAGCACCGTCACCACGCCCTCCTCCGCCAGCGTGCGGCGGTCCTTCAGCGTGGCCTCGGTGACCCCGCCGACGACGTTGCCGTCGACGTAGACGTTGCCCGCGGCGACCTTGCCGGTGATCTTGGCCCGGCCCTTGACCAGGTCGATGACCACGCCGTCCTCGGCCAGCACGACGCGGTCGGCGTCCATGCCGGTGCTGATCGCCAGGTCGGCGTTCGCACGCAGGTGGCGGAACTCGCCGTGGACCGGCATCACGTGGCGCGGCTTGACGATGTTGTAGCAGTAGACGAGCTCGCCGGCGCTGGCGTGGCCCGACACGTGCACCTTGGCGTTGCCCTTGTGCACCACGTTGGCGCCCCAGCGGGTCAGGCCGTTGATGACGTTCGAGATCGCGTTCTCGTTGCCGGGGATGACCGAGCTGGCCATCAGGATGGTGTCGCCCTCGCCGACGCGGATCTTGTGGTCGCGGCTGGCCATCCGCGACAGCGCGGCCATCGGCTCGCCCTGCGAGCCGGTGCAGATCAGGGTGGCCTTGTTGGGGGCCATCTTCTCCAGCTGGTCCAGCGGCACGATCAGGTTCGGCGGCACGGTGAGGTAGCCCAGGTCCTGCGCGACGCCCATGTTGCGGACCATGGAGCGGCCCACGAAGGCGACCTTGCGGCCGTACGCGTGGCTCTGGTCCAGCACCTGCTGGATCCGGTGCACGTGGCTGGCGAAGCTGGACACGATCACGCGGCGCGGCGCGGTCCGGAAGACCTGCTCGATCGCGGGGGTCAGGTCGCGCTCGGCGGTGGTGAAGCCGGGGACCTCGGCGTTGGTGGAGTCGGTGAGGAACACGTCGACGCCCTCGTCGCCCAGCCGGGCGAAGCCGCGGAGGTCGGTGATCCGGCGGTCCAGGGGGAACTGGTCCATCTTGAAGTCGCCGGTGTGCAGCACCAGCCCGGCCGAGGTGCGGATCGCGACGGCGAGGCCGTCGGGGATGGAGTGGTTGACCGCGAGGAACTCGAGGTCGAAGGGCCCGTACGTCGTGCCGGTGCGGTCGCCCTCCTTGACCTGGTGCACCTTCGGGACGATCCGGTGCTCCTTCAGCTTCTCCTTGATCAGGGCCAGCGTCAGGCGCGACCCGACCACGGGGATGTCGGCGCGCTCGCGGAGCAGGTAGGGCACCCCGCCGATGTGGTCCTCGTGACCGTGCGTCAGCACGATCGCCTCGATCTTGTCCAGGCGGTCCCGGATCCAGGTGAAGTCCGGGAGGATGACGTCGACGCCGGGCTGGTGCTCCTCGGGGAAGAGCACCCCGCAGTCGACGATGAGCAGCCGGCCGGCCTGCTCGAAGACGGTCATGTTGCGGCCGATCTCGCCGAGGCCGCCGAGGGCGACGATGCGCAGGCCGTCGTTCGGCAGGCGGGGCGGCTTCTGGAGCTCGGGGTGGGGGTGGCTCATGGGTGGTCCGTTCTTCAGCGGTGGGTCGCGGTCTCGTCGGACCGCGGGCGTCGGTGGTGCGGGTTCTCGTCGGTGGTGCTCGTACGGGTCGTGCGGAAGGTCGTGGGCCGCCAGTCTCGCGGCAGCGGCGTGATGGTGCACATCGTGGCGCGGTCCGGGTCGGCGCCGGTCACCGGGGACGTGGCGGTCACCGCCGGCGGGTCGGGCCGGTGGCCAGGTAGACGGTGCAGGACGACGTGCCACCGGTGGCGGCGTTGTCGAAGGTGACCACGTGGGAGGTGGCGTCGGCGAAGGCGGTCGTCATCGACTCCAGCACGGCGGCGTCGGGCGGCTCGTCGGACCACAGCGCCAGCACGCCGGCCGGGTCCAGCAGCGCCGCGACCGCCGCCAGGCCGCCGGGCGAGTAGAAGTCGCCGTGGTCGGGGCGGAGCAGGCGGTCCGGTGCGTGGTCGATGTCGACGAGGACGGCGTCGTACTCGGCGTCGTGGGCACGGGAGCGGACGAGCGCGAAGAAGTCGTCGTGGACCAGGGTGGTGCGCGGGTCCGCGGCCAGGCCGCGGGTGTCGGGGAAGAGGTCGCGCCGGTGCCACTCCACGACGCGTTCGACGGCCTCGACCACCGTGACGTGGGCGACGCGGGGGTCGGCCAGCGCGGTGGCGGCGGTGTAGCCGAGGCCGAGCCCGCCGACGAGCACCCGCAGCGCGTCGCCGGTCAGCGCGCGCAGGGCGATCCGGGCCAGCTCCTCCTCGGTGGCGGTGAACTGGCTGGTCATCAGGAAGTCGTCGTCGAGCTTGACCTCGAAGACCTCGCGGTCGGTCACCCGGTCGTGGCGGCGGCGCAGGCTCACCACGCCCCAGGGCGTCTCGGCGTGGTCCAGCTCCTCGAAGCGGCTGCCGCCCCCACGTCCGGCCATCCGTCGCCCACCTCCCCGGGTCCTGCCTGGCTCCCGACCCTACCCTGACGCGGCGGGAGGGTTTCGGTCCCGAGCGGGCCGGCCGCTAGCCTCGGCCGCCAGGAGAGGCAGCGAGCAGGGGGCGGAGGAGGACGATGGGCACGGAGCAGCGGGCGACCGGGCACAGCCAGATCGGCGAGGTCGCCGCGCGCACCGGGCTGAGCCTGCGCACGATCCGCTACTACGAGGAGGTCGGGCTGGTGCCGCCGTCGGCCCGCTCGACCGGCGGGTTCCGGCTCTACGCGGAGTCGGACGTCGCACGCCTCGAGCTGGTGATGCAGATGAAGCCGCTGGACTTCTCCCTCGACGACATGCGCGACCTGCTCGAGGTCGTCGACGCCCTCGAGCAGCACCCGGCCGGGGCGGAACGGGCCGGCCTGCTCGAGCGGCTGGCGGTCATCCACGCCGCGGCGGAGGAGCGGGTGGCCACCCTGCGCCGCCGCCTGGGTGTGGCCGAGGCCTTCGCCGCCGGCCTCGGGGAACGGCTGGATTCGGGCGGCCCGCTCCCACCGACGTAGATTCGGGGGTGATGTCCACCCACTCCGACTCCCGTCCGCGGCGCACGTTCGCCGTGATCAGCCACCCCGACGCCGGCAAGTCCACCCTGACCGAGGCGCTCGCGCTGCACGCCGAGGTGATCGGCGAGGCCGGGGCCGTGCACGGCAAGGGTCACCGCAAGGCGACGGTCTCGGACTGGATGGACATGGAGAAGGCGCGCGGCATCTCCATCACCTCCGCGGCCCTGCAGTTCGAGTACGAGGGCCACGTGGTCAACCTCGTCGACACCCCCGGCCACGCGGACTTCTCCGAGGACACCTACCGCGTGCTCTCGGCCGTCGACTCCGCGGTGATGCTGGTCGACGCGGCCAAGGGCCTCGAGCCGCAGACCCTGAAGCTCTTCCAGGTCTGCGCGCACCGGGGGATCCCGGTGGTCACCGTGATCAACAAGTGGGACCGCCCCGGCCTCGACCCGTTCGGGCTGATGGACAGCATCCAGCAGCAGATCGGCCTGCGCCCGACCCCGCTGACCTGGCCGGTCGGCGAGGCCGGCGACTTCCGCGGCGTGCTGGACCGCCGCTCGGGCGACTACATCGCCTACACCCGCACCGCCGGCGGCGCGACCAAGGCGCCGGAGAAGCGGATGGACGCGGGCGCCGCACGCGAGTCCGTGGGCGGTCTGTGGGACGAGGCCGAGGAGGGCCACGAGCTGCTCTCGCTCGACGGCGCGGACCACGACCAGGAGACCTTCCTGGCCGGTCGGACCACACCGGTGCTCTTCGGCTCGGCGCTGCAGAACTTCGGCGTCGCGCAGATCCTCGACATCCTGCTCGACCTCGCGCCGCCGCCCGGGCCGACGCCGGCCGTCGACGGCTCGGTGCGCGAGGTCGACGACGACTTCAGCGCCTTCGTCTTCAAGGTGCAGTCCGGCATGAACGCCGCCCACCGCGACCGGCTCGCGTACGCCCGGGTCTGCTCGGGGGTCTTCGAGCGCGGGATGGTCGCCACGCACGCGGCCACGGGCCGCCCCTTCACCACCAAGTACGCCCAGGCCGTCTTCGGCCGCGAGCGCGCCTCGGTCGAGATCGCGCTGCCCGGCGACATCATCGGCCTCGTCAACGCCCACGCGCTCCGGGTCGGCGACACGATCCACGCCGGCCGCTCGGTGACGTACCCGCCGATCGCCAGCTTCGCACCGGAGCACTTCGCGACCGTGGCCGTGACCGACACCGGTCGCTGGAAGCAGTTCCGCAAGGGCATGGAGCAGCTCGACCAGGAGGGCGTCATCCAGGTGCTGCGCTCGGAGCTGCGCGGCGAGCACGCGCCGGTCCTGGCGGCGGTCGGCCCGATGCAGTTCGAGGTGGTGCAGGCCCGCCTCGAGAGCGAGTACCAGGCGCCCGTACGCCTGGAGAACCTGCACTACCAGATGGCGCGGCGCGTCGAGCCCGAGCAGGCCGACGAGGTCGGCGCCCTGCGCGACGTCGAGGTGATGACGCGGACCGACGGCACGCTGCTGGCGCTGTTCCCGGACAAGTGGCGGCTGCAGGCGATCGAGCGGCTCAACCCGCACCTGCGGCTGCACAGCCTGGTCGCCGGGGTGGAGTGAGCAGGACCACCTGCCCGACCGTCCCCGCGGACACCAACCCTTCCCTCACGTCAGGGTAGAGTCGCGCCACGTGAGTGACACCGCCCTGGCCGGGCCCCCTGCCGAGACCCACACCGTGATGGGTGCGCTGCGCCGCCCCGCCGTCCTGCGTCGCGAGGTCGTCGCCGGCCTCGTCGTGGCGCTCGCGCTGATCCCCGAGGCCATCTCGTTCTCGATCATCGCCGGGGTCGACCCCCGGGTCGGCCTGTTCGCGTCCTTCACGATGGCGGTCTCGATCGCCTTCCTCGGCGGCCGCCCCGCGATGATCTCGGCCGCCACCGGCGCCATCGCCCTGGTGATCGCGCCGGTCATGCGCGACTACGGCCTGGACTACCTGGTCGCCACCGTCATCCTGGGCGGGCTGATCCAGGTCGCCATGGCCCTGCTCGGGGTCGCGAGGCTGATGAGGTTCGTGCCGCGCTCGGTGATGGTCGGCTTCGTGAACGCGCTGGCCATCCTCATCTTCACCGCCCAGCTGCCGTACCTGGTCGACGTGCCGTTCCTGGTCTACCCGATGGTCGCCGTCGGCATCGTGGTGATGGTCGGGCTGCCCCGGGTGAGCACCGCCGTGCCCGGCCCGCTGGTCGCGATCGTGCTGCTGACGGCGGTCACCCTCGGCGCCGGCCTCACGCTGCCCGACGTCGGCGACGAGGGCGAGCTGCCCGACAGCCTGCCGTCGCTGTTCCTCCCCGACGTGCCGCTGACGCTGGAGACGCTGCAGATCATCGCCCCGTACGCCCTCGCGATGGCCCTGGTCGGCCTGCTCGAGTCGCTGCTGACCGCCAAGCTGGTCGACGACATCACCGACACCCGCTCCGACAAGACCCGCGAGTCCTGGGGCCAGGGTGCCGCGAACGTGGTCACCGGCTTCTTCGGCGGCATGGGCGGCTGCGCGATGATCGGCCAGACGATGATCAACGTGAAGGCCTCCGGCGCCCGTACCCGGATCTCGACCTTCTGCGCCGGGCTCTTCCTGCTCGTCCTCGTGGTCGGGTTCGGCGACGTCGTGGCCACGATCCCGATGGCCGCCCTGGTCGCGGTGATGGTCATGGTCGCCGTCGGCACCTTCGACTGGCACAGCATCACCCCCGGCACGCTGCGCCGGATGCCCAAGTCGGAGACCCTGGTGATGCTGGTGACCGTCGCGGTCACCGTCACCACCCACAACCTGGCCATCGGCGTGGTCAGCGGCGTGCTCGTCGCGATGGTCCTCTTCGCCCGCCGCGTCGCGCACCTGACGCAGACCCACCGCGAGGTCGTCCAGGACGGCGGCGTCGAGACCGCGGTCTACCGCGTCACCGGGGAGCTGTTCTTCGCCTCGAGCAACGACCTCTACACCCAGTTCGAGTACGCCGACGACCCGCAGCGCGTGGTCATCGACCTCTCCGGGTCCCACGTCTGGGACGCCTCGACCGTGGCCTCCCTCGACGCCATCACCACCAAGTACGGGCGCCGGGGCAAGCAGGTCGAGATCCGCGGCCTCGACGACCACAGCGCCCACCGCCACGACCGCCTCACCGGCCGCCTCTCCGCCCACTAGCCGCACGGGGCCCGACCCCGGCGGTCGCGGAACGGACGCCAGCCACCCGGCGGTCGAGGAACGGACACCAGCCACCCCGGTGGTCGAGGAACGGACACCAGCCACCCCGGTGGTCGAGGAACGGACACCAGCCACCCCGGTGGTCGAGGAGCGAGCGCAGCGAGCGTCACGAGACCCTCTGACCCAGCGGCAGCACTCGCACCCCCGTCACACCGGCAGCTCTCAACTCGCGATCTGGTGCCACCTGCTGGCACCGGACCACGACCCGAGGACCTGGCGCGGTTCGGCTACGCCTTCTGACCGTCGACCTGTGACTTTCACGCACCTGGTGCGTGAAAGTCACAGGTCGAGGTCTCGTGAGGCTCGCTGCGCTCGCTCCTCGACCACCGGGGCTGAGGCTCGCTGCGCTCGCTCCTCGACCACCGGGGCGCCAGCGTCAGCGCCCCATCCCGAAGAACTCCGGGTTCGGCTGGAGGCCGACGAGGTGGGCGAGGCGGTTGGAGGCGGCGAAGAGCGCGGTGATCGAGCCGACGTCCCAGACCTCGTCCTCGCTCAGTCCCGCCGCCCGCGCCGCGGCGACGTCGGCCTCACCGAAGCCGCCGGGGTCGCCGGCCAGGGCGAGGGCCAGGTCGACGATCGCCCGCTGGCGGGGCTCGAGGTCGGCGCCGCGCGGGTGGGTCGCGACGTGGTCGGCCAGCTGCGGGTCCTTGCCCCGGATGCGCAGCACGGCGCCGTGCGCCACCACGCAGTAGAGGCAGTCGTTCAGCCCCGAGGTGGCCACCACCACCAGCTCGCGCTCGGCCTTGGAGAGTCCGTCGTCGGAGTCCATCAGCGCGTCGTGGTAGTCCAGGAACGCCCGCAGCTCGGCCGGCCGGCGGCCCAGCGCTCGGAAGATGTTCGGTACGAACCCGGTCTTCTCGACCAGCGGCTCGAGCCGCTCGCGCAGGTCGTCGGGCAGGTCGGCGACCTCGACGGTGCCGAACCGGCTGACCGGCCGCTCCTGCCGCATCCCGCTCACAGGCCGAGCCGCGCAGCCGTGGTCTCGCGCATCTCGACCTTGCGGACCTTGCCGGTCACGGTCATCGGGAACTCCTCGACGACCATCACGTAGCGGGGGACCTTGAAGTGCGCCAGCCGCCCGTCGCAGAACGCGCGCACGGCCGCCGCGTCGAGCGGCTCGGCACCGGCCTTCATCTTGACCCAGGCGCAGAGCTCCTCGCCGTACTTCTCGTCCGGCACCCCGATCACCTGCACGTCCTCGATGTCGGGGTGGGTGTAGAGGAAGTCCTCCACCTCGCGCGGGTAGACGTTCTCCCCACCGCGGATCACCAGGTCCTTGATCCGCCCGACGATGTTGCAGTAGCCGTCGGGGCGCATCTCGGCCAGGTCCCCGGTGTGCATCCACCCGTCGGCGTCGATGGCCTCCGCGGTCTTCTCCGGCTCCTCCCAGTAGCCGAGCATCACCGAGTAGCCGCGGGTGCACAGCTCCCCGGTCGTCCCCCGGCCGACGGTCTCCCCGGTCGCCGGGTCGACGACCTTGATCTCGAGGTGCGGGTGCACCCGCCCGATCGAGGCCGTACGCCGGTCGAGGTCGTCGTCGGAGCGGGTCTGGCAGGACACCGGGGAGGTCTCCGTCATGCCGTAGGCGATCGAGACCTCGCTCATGTGCATCTCGGCGATGCACCGCTTCATCACCTCGACCGGGCAGATCGAGCCGGCCATGATGCCGGTGCGCAGCGAGGACAGGTCGTGCTCGGCGAAGGTCGGGTGGTTCAGCATCGCGATGAACATGGTCGGCACGCCGTAGACGCCCGTGCACCGCTCGTCGGCGATCGCGCGCAGCGTCGCCTCGGCGTCGAAGCCCGGCGCGGGGATCACCATCGTCGTGCCGTGCGAGGTGCAGCCGAGGTTCGCCATCACCATCCCGAAGCAGTGGTAGAAGGGCACCGGGATGCACAACCGGTCCTCCGGCCCCAGGTTGATCAGCTCGGTGGTGAAGAAGCCGTTGTTCAGGATGTTGCGGTGGCTCAGGGTCGCGCCCTTGGGCCGGCCGGTCGTGCCGGAGGTGTACTGGATGTTGATCGGGTCGCGCGCGTCGAGCGTGGCCATCCGCTCGGCCACTGCCCCGGCCGGGACGTCGGCGCCGTCGGCCAGGAGCGCGTCCCAGTCGTCGGTGTCGACGAAGACCGCCCGCTCGAGCGCGGGGCACTCCCCGCGCACCTGCTCGACCATGCCGCGGTAGTCGCTGGTCTTGAACGACGACGCGGCCAGCAGCAGCCGCATCCCGGACTGGTTCACCGCGAAGGCCAGCTCGTGGGTGCGGTACGCCGGGTTCACGTTGACCAGGACCACGCCGGTCTTGGCGGTGGCGTACTGCGCGATGGTCCACTCGGCGCAGTTCGGCGCCCACATGCCCACCCGGTCGCCGCGCTCGAGCCCGGCGCCGATCAGCCCGCGCGCCAGCGCGTCGACCGCGGCGTCCAGCTCGGTCCAGGTCCAGCGGCGGCCGCTGGCCACCTCCACCAGGGCCTCCGCGTCGGGGTGCGCGCGCACCGTGGCCTCGAAGTTCTCGCCGATGGTGTCCTCCAGGAGCGCAGGCTCGTGGGGGCCGCGGTCGTAGGACGTCTCCGTGCTCATGGGGGGAGGCTAGGCAGCGCGAGACGTGGGTCACACCTCCAAGGGGAGGTTCGACCCTCCCCGGGTCGGACCCGGTGGGGCATCCTGTGCTGTGACCCAGCCCACAGGGGTGTGGTGGAGCAGGAGGAGAAGCGTGACGACGTCGACCGAGATGGTCCTCAGCCGCCTGAGCCCGGCGCTGCCCGCGTGGCGCAGCACCAGCGGGATGGACCTCGCCTTCGGCAGCGTCGTCGACGACCGCACCGGCTCGCTGCAGATCCTGTGCACCCTCGGCACGCGCAGCCGCGCCCTCGACCACCTCGAGATCACCCCGGGCACCGGCCTCGGCGGCAAGGCGCTGGCGCTCTCGCGCCCCACCAGTGTGGGCAACTACGAGAACGCGCGCGGCATCACGCACCACTACGACCACGCCGTGCGCAGCGAGGCCATCGTCACCACGGCCGCCGTCCCGATCATCGTGACCGGCCGGGCCCGGGCCGTGGTCTACCTCGGCAGCACCTCCGAGCTGCCCCTGGGCGACCGGTGGTTCGACAGCCTCGACCCGCTGCGCCGGCGGCTGCAGCACGAGATCCTCGTCGAGGACGAGGTCCAGGCGCGGCTGGCCCAGCTGGAGGCCGCCCAGGCGTCCCTGCGGCCCGACCCCAGCGCCGCCGAGCTCGCCTCGGTGGCCCGGGAGCTGGGCGAGGTGGCCGCCCAGCTCGGCACGTCGGCGATCAGCGCCCAGCTCGACCGGATCCGTCAGCGGCTCGACGGCGGCGCCGCGGTCGACCACGGCATCACCCTGCCCGACGGGTCGTCGCTGACCCGCCGCGAGCTCCAGGTGCTCGTCGAGGCCGCCCGTGGCCTGTCCAACCGCCAGATCGCAGCCAACCTCGGCCTGCTGCCCAACACCGTGAAGTCCTACTTCCAGGACCTGCTGCGCAAGCTCGACTGCGCCAACCGGGTGCAGGCCATCGACCTGGCCCGCCGCGCCGGCTGGATCGACTGAGCCGCCCCGGGTAACGATTCGGGCGTGACCGGGCTCACACCTCTGATCGGAGGTAGGCAGGCGCCTCCGCACCGCCCACTCTCAGCGGACGCAACGCCGCCTGGGACACGTGTCACAGGGGCGGCCTGACGGAGGGACACCCAGTTGAGCGAGCACCCGGGCGTGGACCAGACGCCGCCCGTGCTGTCGATCACGGACCTGGTCACCGGCTACGGCACCAGCACCAGCGTCCTCGACCACGTCGACCTCGCCGTGCGGCCGGGCACGGTCGTGGCGGTCCTGGGCAGCAACGGCGCCGGCAAGTCGACCCTGCTCCGGGCCATCTCCGGCACGCTCGGCATGCACGGCGGCGCGATCCGTTCCGGCTCGATCGAGTTCGAGGGCCAGGCGCTGCACAAGCTCGCCCCCGCCGCGATCACGCGGGCCGGCATCGTGCAGTCCCCCGAGGGCCGCCAGGTCTTCGGCCGGATGACGGTCGAGGAGAACCTCGCGGTCGGCGGCCTGACCACCCCGCGTCCGCGCCGCTCGGCCTCCCGCGACCGCGTCATGGACCTGTTCCCGCGCCTGGCCGAGCGCAGCAAGCAGCGCGCCGGGCTCCTCTCCGGCGGCGAGCAGCAGATGCTGGCCATCGGCAGGGCCCTGATGGCCGAGCCGAAGGTGCTGCTGCTCGACGAGCCCTCCCTCGGTCTGGCGCCGCTGCTGATCGACCAGATCGGCCAGATCGTCACGACGATCAACAGCCAGGGCACGCCGGTCGTGCTGGTCGAGCAGAACGCCGCCATGGCGCTGCGGGTGGCCCACGACGCCGTCGCCCTCGAGGTCGGCCGGGTCGCCATCCGCGGCACCGCGGCCGAGCTCGCCGGGTCCGACGCCGTCAAGGCGCTCTACCTCGGCGGGCACGGCGGCACCGACCACGGCGACGACGAGAACACCGGCGACGACACCGACCACCAGCGGCGTACGGGCCGCCCGACCCTGAGCAGGTGGACCCGATGACCGCCACGACCACGGCCCCCGAGCCGACCGCGGAGGACGTCCCGACGCTGCACGTGGAGGACGTCACCGTCCGCTTCGGGGGCGTCACCGCGCTCGACCACGTCAGCTTCGACGTCCGTCCGGCCACGATCCACGCCGTGATCGGCCCGAACGGCGCCGGCAAGTCGACCTGCTTCAACGTCATCTCCGGCCTCTACAAGGTCAGCGAGGGCACCGTCCGCTTCGGCGACGACGACGTCGTCGGGCGCCGCCCGCACCAGCTGGCGCACCTCGGCATCGGCCGCGCCTTCCAGAACGTCTCGCTGTCGGCGCACACCACGGTCCTCGACACCGTGATGCTCGGGCGCCACGCGCTCACCTCCGGCGGCTTCGTCAGCGCCGGGCTGCGCCTGCCCCGGATGCGGCGCGAGCAGGCCCGGCACGCCGAGCGGGTCGCCGAGATCTGCGCCTTCCTCGGCCTGGGCGACCGGCTGCACCGCCCGGTGACCGAGATGTCGTACGGGGACCAGAAGCGCGTCGACATCGCCCGCGCGGTCGCCACCGAGCCCCGGCTGCTGATGCTCGACGAGCCCGCCGCCGGGATGAACGAGGGCGAGACGCGGGAGATGGCCCGCACCATCACCGACCTGCGCGACGCGCTCGGCATCTCGGTGCTCCTCGTCGAGCACGACATGGCGCTGGTGATGGGGATCGCCGACCACGTCACGGTCCTCGACTTCGGCAAGCGGATCGCCGACGGCACCCCGGCCGAGATCCAGCAGGACCCGGAGGTGATCCGGGCCTACCTCGGCGACATGGCCGCCGAGGGCGTCACCGCCGACGACCTCGACACCCACCACCACGACCACCCGGCCACCTCGGGCCCCACGGAAGGCACCTCGTCGTGACCACCCTGCTCCAGCTCACGGTGAACGGCGCGGGCCGCGGCGCGGTCTACGCGCTGCTCGCCCTCGGCTTCGTCATCATCTTCCGTGCGACCGGGGTGGTGAACTTCGCGCACGGCTCGCTGGTCCTCGCCGGTGGCTACGTCGCCTACCGGTTCTCCGACCAGGGCTTCCTGGTGGCCGGGGTCGCGGGGGTCCTGACCGCGGGCCTGCTCGCGGTCTTCATCGAGCGCGTCCTGGTCGCCCGCAGCCGCAACGCCGACCCGATCGCGCTGGTGCTGCTCACCATCGGCGTCGACGTGATCGTGACCGAGGAGGTCGCCCGGCGCCTCAGCACCGACGCGCCGTTCCTGCGGCCGCCGTGGGCGCAGGAGGTCCTCCGCTTCGGCGAGATCACCGTCCTGGTCGGCCAGCTCGTGGCCCTGGGCACCGGGCTGGTCCTGATCGGTGCGCTGCTGGCGCTCTTCCGCTTCACCGGGTGGGGCCTGAGCATGCGGGCCCAGGCCGAGAACCGGGAGGCGGCCGCCCTGATGGGCGTCCGCAACGCCCAGGTCACCGCCGCCGCCTGGCTGGTCGCCGGGCTCCTGGCGGGGGTCGCGGTCCTCTTCCTGGCCACGCCGGACTTCTCCGGCTCCGGCGTCTCCCGTGCCACCCACTTCCTGGCGCTGGTGGCCTTCCCGGCCGCCATCCTCGGCGGGCTCGACTCCGTCTTCGGCGCGGTGGTCGGCGGGTTCGTCGTCGGGCTCACCGAGGCCTACGCCGCGCAGTACATCGGCTTCGACTTCGCCAAGAGCGCGGTGTTCCTGGTGATGCTCGCCGTCCTCGTCGTCCGCCCGTCCGGCCTGTTCGGCTCCGTGGAGGTGCACCGTGTCTGACACCCAGAAGCCCGACCGACCGACCGCGCCCGCGGCCGCACCGACCGCGACACCGGCCACCGGCCGTACCCGGGCCCTGGTCCGCGTGGTCCTGGGCCTGGCCCTGCTGCTGGTCCTGCTCGCGTTCCCGCTCTACGTCGACGCCACCTGGCTGCGCGTCGGCGAGTTCGTGATGGTCAGCGCGGTCGCCGCGATCGGGTTGACCATGCTGACCGGGCACTGCGGCCAGCTCTCGCTGGGCACACCGTTCTTCATGCTGGTCGGCGCGACGACGTACGCCACGCTGGCCAGCGACCCGGTCGCCGAGTCCGGCCTGGTGGCCCTCGGGTGGCCGCCGCTGCTGGCGCTGCTCGGCGCGATCGTGGTCAGCGGGCTCGCCGGCCTGGCCTTCGCGCCGGTCGCCGGCCGGGTCGGAGGCATCTACCTGTCGGTGGCGACCCTGGCGCTGGTCTACCTCGGCCTCTACCTCGGCCAGCGGTTCTCCGAGCTCACCGGCGGCGCCGCGACCGGCCGCCCCTCCCCCGCCTTCGACGTGCTCGGGTTCTCCTTCACCACCGCCGAGCCGGAGTTCCTGCTGCTCGGCGTGCCGCTCCAGGCCCCCGAACGCACCTGGTACCTCTTCCTGGTCTTCACCGCCATCGCCTTCGTGCTGGCCACCGGCGCCGTGCGCTCCCGCCCGGGCCGCGCCTGGCGCGCCGTGCGGGACAACCCGGCCTCGGCGACCGCGATGGGCGTCGACGTCGCCCGGACCCGGGCCGGCGCGTTCGTGGTCTCCTCGGCCTACGCCGGACTCGCCGGGGTGATGACGATCCAGTGGTTCGGGCTGCTGAAGGCCGACGAGAACGAGTTCGACGGCTCGTGGTCCATCACGGTCGCGATCGGGCTGCTGGCGATGATCATCATCGGCGGCCTCGGCTCGATCACCGGTGCCGTCGTCGGTGCCGCGTTCGTCTCCGGCTTCCCGCTCGCCCTGAACGTGCTCGTCCCCCAGGTCGGCTTCCTGCAGGACCTCACCACCGGCGACGGCGGCTTCACGCCGGTCGTGCTGACCGCCTACGCCTACGGCGCCCTGATCGTCCTGCTCGTGATCTTCGAGCCAGGGGGCCTGGCCGCCATCGCCCGTCGACTCACCCACCGCTTCACGCGCGCCACCACCCGATGAAGAACCCCGAGAGAAGAGGCACCATGAAGACCCGACGCCTACTGGCCACGGCCGCCGTCGCCACCCTGGCCCTCACGGCCTGCAGCAGCAAGAGCACCGACAGCGCCGAGGGCGGCGCCGCGGCACCCGGCGTCACCGACGACACCATCAGCCTCGGTGTCCTCACCGACCAGAGCGGGCCGTTCATCCAGCTCGGCACCGGCACCGTCGACGGCCACCAGATCTGGGCCGACGAGGTCAACGCCGCCGGCGGCATCTGCGGCCGCCAGATCGAGCTCGTGGTGCGCGACCACGGCTACCAGGCCGACGCCGGCGTGCTGGCCTACCAGGAGCTGCTGCCCGAGGTGCTCGGCTTCATGCAGATCCTGGGCTCGCCGGTCATCGCCGCGCTCGACCAGCAGCTGATCGACAACGAGACCACCTCGGTGGCGCTGTCGTGGTCGTCGTTCCTGCTCAAGAACCCCTACGTCGTCATCCCCGGCACCACCTACGACGTCGAGATGGTCAACGGCCTCTCCTACCTCCTCGAGCAGGGCGAGATCGCCGAGGGCGACACCGTCGGCTTCGTCTACCTCGAGGGCGAGTACGGCGAGAACGGGCTGCTGGGCGCGGAGTACTTCGCCGAGCAGCACGACATCACGCTCGAGGCCGTCAAGGTGCTGCCGACCGACACCGACCTCCGCAACGTGGTGACCGGCCTGCGCGGGGCCGACGTCTCCGCGATCGGCCTGACCACGACGCCGTCGCAGACGCTGTCGGTGGCCACGGTCGCCGCCCAGCTGGGCCTCGACGTCCCGCTGGTGGGCAACAACCCGACCTTCGCCCCGGCCATCCTCACCGAGGACACCGCGGCCGCGCTCGAGAACTACTACCTCGTCGGCAGCGCGACGCCGTACAGCTCGGACGTGCCGAAGGCTGCCGAGGTCGCGACCGCCTACGAGGAGCTCGGCAAGTCCGAGCCCGCGAACGCCGGCATCCCCTACGGCTACGCCATCGGGGAGATCTGGGGCCAGGTGCTCGAGGCCTCCTGCGACGACCTGACCCGCTCGGGCATCCAGGACGCCCTGGCCTCGAGCACCGACGTCACCACCGACGAGCTCGTCGCCGACCTCGACCTCACCTCCCCCGGCTCGCCGGCCACGCGTGAGGTCTACATCGCCACCGCCGACATCGACGCCGAGGGCGGCCTCACGCAGCAGGGCGACCTGTTCACCTCCCCCGACGCCGAGAGCTACGTGGCGCCCGAGGAGCAGTGACCCCAGCTCGACGACGACGGGCCCGTCGCGGCCTCCGGTGACGGAGGTCGTGGCGGGCCCGTCCCGCGTCCGGGGCCGTCTAGGCTCGCCCGCGACGCGCCCCCTCTCGGATCGGAACCACACCGTGCTGCTGAACCCCCGCACCCTGCTCGCGACCTCGGCCCTGCTGCTGCTCGCCTCCTGCGGCTCCGACGACGGATCCGCCTCCGACTCCTCCCCCGCGACGGAGGAGTCCTCGAGCGCCGCCCCGGTCGAGACCCCCAGCGCCCCCGACACCAGCCAGGTCGAGATCGACGCCGAGGTGTCCAAGGTCGAGGGCGAGGCGACGACGGTCGGCCTCGACGTGGCGCAGTACGCCATCGACCAGGGCTTCGTGAACCCGAAGGACCAGGCCGACTTCGAGGCCAACGTCGACTACGACCGCAGCCTGCGGACCGGCAGCGAGGCCGGCTACGAGGTGATCGGCAAGACCTTCCGCATCTGCGTCACCCGGGTCGTCGACGGTGAGCCGCTGGCGTGGGCGATCTACGACGGCAAGTCGGGCCGCTCCGAGGGCGAGGCCGGCGCGCCGACCGAGCCCTTCTGCCCCTGAGTCACGAGCGGATCCTGCCGGGGTCACCCGCACGGTCGGGTGGTGCTGATTAGCATCCGGACATGACCCAGTACACCGAGTACGACGACGTCCTCGCGGGGACGTGCCCCTTCGGCGGCCACACCATCGGCGGTGCCTACACCTCCAGCCCGACCCTGTCGGACTGGTACCCCAACCGCCTGCGCGTCGAGCAGCTGCACCGTGACGGCGCCGCCGCGAACCCGCTGAGCGACTTCGACTACGAGGCCGCCTTCAACACCATCGACCTCGCCGAGCTCAAGGCCGACCTCCGGCACTTCATGACGACCTCGGTCTCGTGGTGGCCCTCGGACTACGGCAACTACGCACCGCAGATGATCCGGATGGCCTGGCACTCGGCCGGCACCTACCGGATCGCCGACGGTCGCGGCGGCGCCGGCCAGGCGCTCCAGCGCTTCGCCCCGATCAACAGCTGGTGGGACAACGGCAACACCGACAAGTCGCGCCGCCTGCTGTGGCCGATCAAGAAGAAGTACGGCAACGCCCTCTCCTGGGCCGACCTGATGGTCCTTGCCGGCAACGTGGCGCTCGAGGTCATGGGCTTCCCGACGACCGGGTTCGGCGGCGGTCGCCGCGACGCCTGGGAGGCCGACGACGGGACGTACTGGGGCCCGGAGTACATCGAGAACTCCAACCCCGAGTCGTACGACGCCATGGTGATGCGCAGCCAGCGCTGGACCGGCGAGCCCGGTGACAGCGACTACGAGCTCGAGCAGCCGCTCGCCGCCTCGCACCAGGCGCTGATCTACGTCAACCCCGAGGGTCCGAACGAGAACGGGATCCCCGAGGAGTCCGCCGTCGACATCCGCATCACCTTCGGGCGGATGGCGATGAACGACGAGGAGACCGTCGCGCTCATCGCCGGCGGCCACGCCTTCGGCAAGAGCCACGGCAAGGTCGCCGCGGACAAGATCGGCGCCCCGCCGGAGATCGCCCCCATGGAGGCCATGGGCATGGGCTGGAACAACCCCGAGGGCAAGGGCTTCGCCGAGTACACGATGACCAACGGCATCGAGGGCGCCTGGACGCCGGACCCCACGCAGTGGGACAACTCCTACCTCGAGAACCTCTTCGCCTACGAGTGGGAGAAGATCGAGAACCCCGACACCGGCGCCACCCAGTGGAAGCCGATCGACGCGAGCGCGCCGAAGACCCCCGACGCGCACCTCGAGGGCGTCGAGCACGAGCTGATGATGATGACCAGCGACATCGCGCTCAAGGTGGACCCGGTCTACCGCGAGATCTGCCTGCGCTTCCGCGACGACTTCGACTACTTCACGCAGGAGTTCTCGAAGGCCTGGTACAAGCTGACCCACCGTGACATGGGCCCGAAGTCGCGCTACCTCGGGCCCGAGGTCGCCGAGGAGGACTTCATCTGGCAGGACCCGCTGCCCGTCGCGCAGCACCCGGTCGTCGGCGACGAGGGGATCGGCCGGCTCAAGCAGGCCATCCTCGACTCCGGCCTCACGGTCTCCGACCTGGCCTACACCGCGTTCTCCGCGGCCGTGACCTACCGCGACACCGACAAGCGCGGTGGCGCCAACGGCGCCCGCCTCGCCCTCGCGCCGCAGAAGGACTGGGCCGTCAACCGCCGCACCGTCGACGTCGTCGCCCGCCTGCGCGGCGTCATGGCCGACTTCAACACCGGCACCGAGAAGGTCAGCCTGGCCGACCTGATCGTGCTCGGTGGGTGCGTCGCGGTCGAGCAGGCCGCCCGGGCGGCCGGCGAGGACGTGTCCGTCCCCTTCACCCCGGGCCGCGTGGACGCCACCGACGAGCAGACCGACATCCGGCAGTTCCAGTGGCTCGCCCCGGTCGTCGACGGGTTCCGCAACTTCGTCATGGACGACTTCGCCACGGTCGCGCCCAAGGTCTCCCCCGAGCAGATGTTCCTCGACCGGGCCGGGCTGCTGAGCCTGTCCGCCCCGGAGTGGGTCGCCCTCACCGGTGGCATGCGGGTGCTCGGGTGCAACCACGACGGGTCCGACCACGGCGTCTTCACCGACCGGGTCGGTGTGCTGTCGACGGACTTCTTCGACAACCTGACGAGCACCGACTACGAGTGGAGCAAGGCCGACGAGGCCGGGCTGTCGTTCACCCTCGACGACCGCGGGACCGGCCAGCCGGTCTTCCGCGCCACCCGTAACGACCTGGTCTTCGGCTCCAACTCCCAGCTGCGCGCCGTGGCCGAGGTGTACGCCGCCAGCGACGGCCAGTCGCGGTTCGTGCGCGACTTCGTCGCCGTGTGGGACAAGGTGATGATGGCCGACCGGTACGACGTCAAGCCCGGCTGACGTACCCCTCGTCCCTCTCGGAGCCCCCGTCCCGCCTCGTGCGGGGCGGGGGCTCCGTCGTGCCCGGTCTCGGGCACGGTCGTGCCCGGTCAGGCGCGGTCGTGGAGGGTGACGTGGTAGCCGTCGGGGTCGGCGAAGGTGAACGTCCGGCCGAACGGGCCGTCGACCGGGGCGGCCACGATCCTGTGCCCGTCCGCGTCGAGCGCGTCGTGGATGGCCTGGACGTCGGTGGCGTGCAGCCAGATCGCGGCGCCGATGCCGGGCCGGCTCGCGCCGTCGAGGTCGGTGCCGGGCACGACCTCGCGCAGCGCGAACGCGATCGGCGTGGTCCCGAACACGACGGCGTGCGGAGGTCCGGCCGGGGAGCGGACCAGACCGAGGTAGTGCTCGTAGAACGCCTGCGAGGCGACGAGGTCGCGGGCTTGGAGCGAGACGAAGTCGGGGCCGGTGACGGGCATGGGGTGCTCCTTCGGTTTCGTGTCAGGTTCCTGACATCCAGAACGTATGTCAGGATGCTGACATGAGTCAAGACGGCGCCGGCATCGACCTCCAGACGTCCCTCGGCTACCTCCTCAAGCAGGCATCGAGCGCGCTCCGCGCCTCGATGGAGGAGGCGCTCCGGCCGCTCGACATGACCGTGACGCACTACTCCTGCCTCGAGCTGCTGGCCCAGCGGCCCGGCCTGTCCAGCTCGGAGCTCGCCCGGGGCGCGTTCGTGACCCGCCAGTCGATGAACGCGTTGCTGCAGACCCTGGAGCGGGACGGCCAGGTGACCAGGCCGGCCGAGGCGCCGGTCGGCAAGGCCCTCCCCGCCCAGCTCACCGCTCGCGGACGGCGGGACCTGGCGGAGGCGACCGCCGCGGTCCGGGCCGTCGAGGACAGGATGCTGACCGGCCTGAGCGACACCGAGCGGTCGGCCGCGCGCGGGGTCCTGCGGAGCATGGTCGCGTCGCTCCAGACCCCTCCTCCACCGTAGGACGAGGAGCGGGCGGAAACCCGCCGGTGGTCGAGGAGCGAGCGAAGCGAGCGTCACGAGACCGGTCGCGGCGGGTCGAGGAGCGAGCGGAAACCCCCGGTGGTCGAGGAGCGAGCGAAGCGAGCGTCACGAGACCAGTCGCGGCGGGTCGAAGAGCGAGCAGAAACCCCCGGTGGTCGAGGAGCGAGCGAAGCGAGCGTCACGAGACCGGTCGCGGTGGGTCGCTCCACGCCATCGAGCTCAGCCGGTGCCGCGCACCTTCGCGGTGAGGTCGGCGAGCTGGTCCAGCAGCGTCGACAGCTCGGTCGCGCGCCGCTCGAGCGGGGCCAGCCCTGCGCCGTCGAAGTCCGTGAACAGCGACATCGCCACCTGCTGGCGTACGTCGAGCATCTGGAAGTTGGCCACGATGGACCGCCAGTGCTCGACGCACCGCACCCCGCCGTCGGCGCCGTAGGAGACGAACCCGATCGTCTTGCCGACCCACTCCGGGCCCAGGCTGTCGACGGCGTTCTTCAGCGCTCCCGGGACGCCGTGGTTGTACTCCGGGGTCACCATGACGAAGCCGTCGCAGGCGTCGATCGCGCGGCTCCAGGCAGCGACGCCCGGCGAGTCGTAGGACCGGTTCGCCGCCATCGGCAGCGTCTCGGTGGTGAGCAGCGGGACGTCGAAGGCGCGGAGGTCGACCAGCTCCGCGTCGAGGTCGTCGCGCCCGGCCGCGGCGTCGTGCACCCACTGCGCCACTGCTCCGGCCCGGCGGCCCTCCCTGACGGACCCGATGATGATGCCGATCTTCATGGTGCTCACGTCTCGATGCTCGGGTAGGGCAGCCCCAGGTGGGCGAGCTGGCGGGCGTAGTCGAGCTGCATCCCCAGGGGTTCGTCCCAGTCACGCTCGAACATCGCGATCCAGAGCGTGAGCGTGAGGAAGGGGTGGGCCCCGAGGCCGAAGAGCGTGACGTGGTCGTGGGCCTCCAGGGCGGTGCGCTCCTCGTCGGTGAAGGACAGCCAGGTGGTGTCCTCGGCCGGGATCGACCCGAGGACCCGGTTCGCCCGCTCCCGCTCCCACCAGGCCACGGTCGCGACCGGGTCGCGGCGGTAGCGCTCGGTGAGGTCGGTGTCGCGGTCGACGGTGAAGAGGAACTTGTTGACCAGGTACCTGCTCACGACGGGTCTCCGATCAGCTCGGGGTTCGGGTACCAGGTGAAGTAGGCCTCCATCGTGTGGAACAGGTCGAGGGAGTCCGTGTGGTCGGCCTTGGCGTAGCCGGCGATGCCCATCATCAGCATGAAGTCCATGAAGCCGTGGGTGGCGTTGCCGGGCTCGTGCAGGCTGTCCAGGCTCACCCCGGCCAGGCATCCGTCGATGTCACCGCGGGAGATCCAGTCGACCGCGCGGGCGTCGAACTCGGGGTCGGGGCCGTGCGGCCCGAACTGGCGCGGACCGCCGAGCTCCAGCGAGAGGTGCCCGGTGCCGATCACCGCGACCCGCAGGTCGCTGGGCCACGCGTCGATGATCTCGCGGATGGTGCGCCCGAGCTGGACGAACCGCTCGGGGCGCGGCAGCGGAGGCGCGAAGATGTTGGTGTAGATCGGCACGATCGGCAGGTCGTTCTGCGGTCGTACCGTGAGGATCGGGCAGGTCACCGAGTGGTCGACGCGCAGCTCGTTGGAGAAGGCCAGGTCGAACCCCTTGTCGATGCCCTCGCGCAGCATGTAGGCCGACAGCTCCTCGTGGCCGCGCAGGAGCATCTTGGGCAGGCCGAACTCGCGGACCTCGTTCTCCCAGTTGCCGTCGTAGAACGGCGCCTTGCCGACCAGGAACTGGGGCATGTTGTCCAGCCACAGCTGGTGGAAGTGGTCGGACCCGACCATCACCAGCACGTCGGGCCGGGCCCGGGTCAGCGTCTCCCGGTAGGTCGCGACCTTGCTGACCCACTCGGCGGCGAAGGGCGGCGCCTCCTCGGGCGGGAGCTGGCTGGTGCGGTAGTAGAACGGGTGGTGCGTGGTGGCCAGGATCGCGACGAGCTTCGCCATCAGCGCCCCTCCTTCTTCGTCGGGACCGTGGTGCGGGTCGGGGTGGGGCGGGCGGCCGGTACGTCCCGGGCAGCGCCGCCGCTGTGGCAGGATCGCCGCCGGCGGGCGGAGCAGGACGAGGAGCAGGCGTGGCGGGTCGAGGGACGGGGCCGGACTTCGTCGAGGCGCTCGCGCGCGGCCTCGACGTGATCGCCTGCTTCGACGCCACCCACCGTCGGCTGAGCCTGGCCGAGGTGGCCGCGGCCACCGACCTGACCCGGCCTACCGCGCGCCGGCTCCTGCTGACGCTGGAGGAGCTGGGCTTCGTGCGCGCGCTGGACGGGGGCTACGAGCTCACGCCGCAGGTGCTGCGCCTGGGTACGGCCTACGCCAGCTCGCTGGGCCTGTGGGAGATGGCGCGGCCCCACCTGCGCACCCTGGTCGAGCGCACCGGCGAGTCGTCCTCGATGAGCCAGCTCGACGGGTCCGACATCGTCTACGTCGCGCGGGTCTCGGTGCCCAAGCTGATCGCGCTGCGCGTCGACATCGGCACCCGCTTCCCGGCGCTGTGGACCTCCCAGGGCAAGGTCCTGCTGGCGGCGCTCACGCCCGAGGAGCGCCGCGCCGCCCTGGCCGAGGCGTCCCGCGCCGGGGTCGCCGTACCCCCGATCGGCGCCGACCGGGACGTGGAGGCGGAGCTGGCCCAGGTCGCCGCCCGCGGCTGGGCCGTGGCCGACGAGGAGCTGGCGCTCGGCGTCCGCTCGGTGGCGGTGCCCGTGCGCGGGGAGGGCGGGGAGGTCCGGGCGGCGATGAACGTGACCGTCCACGCCGCCGAGACCAGCCTCGAGACGCTCGTCGAGGACTACCTCCCGCTGCTGATGCGCACCGCGGGCGACGTCTCCGCCGACTGGGCGCTGTGGCTCTCGCGCCCGCACGAGGAGTAGCGGGCCGCGCGGTTCCTTCGGGCACCGGGCCACGGGCTCAGCCACGCTGGTGCGTCGAGGCGTCCCGGTACTCCGTGTAGGTGTACGGGTTGTCGAGCACCGCGGTGTCCGGCACGTCCGGGGTCATCCCCGCGGCCCAGCCCTCGGCCCCGAGGGTGGACTCGAGGTGGGCGACGGTGTCCTCGATCGCGGCGCGCGCCTTCGCGAGGTCGGCGTCGACCAGGCGGTGCTCGTGCTTGACCAGGCGGCCGTTGCTCAGCACGGTGTGCACGTCCCCGCGCTGGGCCTGGAAGACCACGTGGCCGTAGGGGTTGAGCACGGGGAACATCGTCGGGGAGTCGTCGTTCTTGATCAGCACGACGTCGGCGCGCTTGCCGACCTCGAGGCTGCCGACCTCGTCGGCGATCCCGAGGGCCTCGGCGCCGCCGCGGGTCGCCCAGCCGACCACGTCCTGGGCGCGCAGACCGATGTGGGTGACGGTGTCACCCTCGGCGTGCGCCAGCTCGTGCTCGCGGGCACGGTCCGAGGACAGCGTCGCGCGCATCGCGGAGAAGGCGTCCGCGCTCCACCAGACGCTGGTGTCGACCGACAGCGAGACCGGGATGCCGTGCCGGCGCAGCTTCCACGACGAGGGGTAGCCCTGCCCGCAGGACGACTCGCTCTCCGAGGAGACCGAGGCGGAGCCGCCGGTCGCCGCGATCCGCTGGTAGGAGTCCTCGCTGAGCGTCGCGGCGTGCACGTAGGTGGTCCGCGGCGTCATGAAGCCGTGCTCGTGCATGAGCCGGATGCCCTCGTCGTTGGTCGCGCCCCAGACCCCGGCGTGGGTCGTCACCGGCAGGCCGAGGTCCCGCGCCACCTCGAAGGCCGCCTTCTCGGGGAACGACGGGTCACCGGTCACGTCGAAGGCCATCTGCAGGCTGGTCCGACCGCCGTCGACCACCCGGCGGGCGAAGGCCTGGAAGTCCGCGGACGCCGACCACTCCCACGGCGCGGCGTGGATGTTGCCGTAGGCGAGCACCCAGCGGCCCGGCGTCTCCTCCAGCGCGGCCAGCGCGGCCTCGGCGTGCCCGACGCTCTGCAGCCCGTGCGACCAGTCGACGCTCGTGGTCACCCCGGCCTCGAGCGAGTCCAGGGTGCTGAGGAGGTTGCCGGCGTAGACGTCCTCCGGACGGAAGTGCCGACCGTGCTCCAGGTAGTTCCACACGAAGTACTGCGTGAGCGTCCAGTCGGCGCCGTAGCCGCGCATCGCGGTCTGCCACATGTGCCGGTGGGTGTCGATCATCCCGGGCATCACGATGCCGTCGGTGGCGTCGACCTCGGCCGTGCCCTCGGGCACCTCGAGCCGGGGCCCGACGGCCGCGATCCGCTCGCCGACCACGAGCACGTCGGCGTCGCGCAGCACGGTGCCGGCGGCGTCCATGGTCAGCACGGTCCCGCCGCGCAGGACGACGGCGGGGGCGTCCCGCACGGCTGCGGTCCGGGGGTTCTCGGCTGTGGTCACGGACGTCACCTCGGGGTCTCGGACCGTCGCGCGGCGACGATCTGCGGACACCTGTCCGCTCCGACCGAGCATGCGGTGACGCCGATCACGTGTCAACCCCTCCGCAACCGTCCTGGGCGGGCGGTTGACCGCAGCGCGATCCGCCGCGCACTATGACGGACATGTGTCCGCAACCACCGGCCGAGGCCGCCCCCGGCCCGCTCGACGGCCTGCTCGTCGCCGACTTCAGCCGGGTGCTGGCCGGGCCGTACGCGACCATGCTGCTCGCCGACCTCGGCGCCGACGTGGTCAAGGTCGAGGGACCGACCGGCGACGACACCCGGCACTGGGTGCCGCCGGTGCGCGACGACGTGGGCACGTACTACCTCGCGATCAACCGCAACAAGCGGTCGATCCAGCTCGACCTCAAGGACCCCGCCGACCAGGAGGTCGCCCGACGGCTGGCGACCCGCGCCGACGTGATGATCCACAACTTCAAGCCGGGCGGCCTCGACAAGTACCGCCTCGGGTACGCCGCGGTGTCGGCCGCCAACCCCGGCAGCGTCTACTGCTCCATCAGCGGTTTCGGGTCGGCCGGCGGCGCCCACCTGCCGGGCTACGACCTGCTCGTCCAGGGCATGTCCGGGCTGATGAGCCTGACCGGCGGCCCGGACGGCCCGCCGTACCGCGCCGGGATCTCGGTCTTCGACGTGATGACCGGGATGCACTCGGTCATCGGCATCCTGGCGGCCCTGCGCCACCGCGAGGCGACCGGGGAGGGCCAGCACGTCGAGACCAACCTGCTGTCGACCGCGATGTCGGCACTGGTGAACCAGACCTCGGCCTACGTGGCCGGCGGGGTCGTGCCGGGCCGGATGGGCAACGCCCACCTCTCCCTGTTCCCGTACGAGCCGCTGGCCACCGGCGACGGCGACCTGATCGTGGTGGCCGGCAACGACGGGCAGTTCCGCCGGCTCGCCGCGGCGCTGGGCATCCCCGAGGTGGCCGACGACGAGCGCTTCGACTCGGTCGGGCGGCGCAACGACCACCGCGAGGAGCTGCGCCCCCTGCTGCTCGAGGCGCTGTCGACCCGTTCGGCCCAGGAGTGGTTCGACCTGCTGTCGGACGCCGGCATCCCCTGCGGTCCGATCAACGACGTCCGGGGCGGGGTCGAGCTGGCCGAGAGCCTCGGCCTGGAGCCGGTGGCGATGGCCGGCGGCGTGCCGACGGTGCGCAACCCGATCCGCCTGAGCGCCACGCCCGCGCGCTACGACCTGCCCCCACCCGCGCTGGACAGCCACGGCGACGAGATCCGTGCCTGGCTGGCCGACGACACCCGGCCCGACCCGCAGGAGACCCCGTGAGCACCGACGACCGGCCCCGCTTCCCGACCTCGCTGGGCACCTCCGACCTGACGTCGATGAGCCTGCTGGGCCAGGACGTCACCGAGGACCTGATGGGCAAGGTCAGCTTCGGCGAGCTGGCCTACTGGCTGCTCACCACCCGCCGCCCCAGCGCGGAGCAGGGCCGGGTCTTCGAGGCGGTGCTGATCGGGCTGGCCGACCACGGCTTCACCCCCACCGCGATCGCAGCCCGGCTCACCTGGCTCAGCGCACCCGACGCGATCCAGGGCGCGCTGGCCGCCGGGCTGCTGGGAGGCGGGTCGCGCTACCTCGGGGTCACCGAGGACACCGGCCGCTTCCTGGGCGACGTGCTCGACGGCCTGGACGCCCACCCCACCACCGACGCCGGCTGGGACGAGGTGGCCGAGGCCGCCGTCCGTCGGCAGCGCGAGGCCGGCCGGTTCGTGCCGGGCCTGGGGCACCCGGTGCACAAGCAGGGTGACCCGCGGACCCCGGTGATCCTGCGGATCGCCCGCGAGGAGGGCCAGCACGGCCCCCACCTGGCGCTCTTCGAGGCGATCGGCCGCACCCACGAGCGGGTGCTCGGCAAGCGGCTGCCGCTCAACGGCGCCGGCGTCAGCGGGGCCGCGCTCGCCGACGTGGGCATCCCCTGCGAGCTGCTGCGCGGGGCCGTGCTGCTGGCGCGGTGCGCCGGGCTGCTCGGCCACATCGCCGAGGAGATCCGCACCCCGATCGCCAACGACATGTACCTCTCGATCGACCGCAACGCCGTGTACGTCGACCCCGACCAGGCCTGAGACCGCCCGACGTCTCAGGCCACCAGCTCGCGCAGCATCGCGTCGGAGGCCAGCAGCGCGTCGCGGTCGTAGGTGGAGGTGCTCGCCAGCAGCTCGTCGGCGCCGGTGAGCTCGGCCAGCCGCTCCAGACGTCGCCGCACCGTGGCCGGACCACCAGCGACGGCGCGGTCCAGGGACTCCTCGACCCGGCGTCGCACCTGGTCGCCCCAGGCGGCGGCGCGGATCGTGGCCGGGCTCTCCAGCGCCCCGAACTCCCCCGTCTGCCGTGACCGGGCCATCGCCCAGGCCTCGGGCAGCGCCAGCTCGCGGGCCGTCGCGTCGTCGTCGGCCAGCGTGACGTCGAGCGACACCGTGACCGACGGCGTGCTGCCGCGGTGGGGCCGGAACTCCCGGCGGTAGTCCGCCAGGGCATCGGTGACCTGGTCGGACTCGAGCACCGGACCGCCCACGACCACCGGCAGCCCCAGCCGGGCGGCCACCGCGATCCCGCGACCGGTCGCGAGCAGGTGCAACGGCACGGGCCGTACGGCGGCCGGGCGGGCGGTGACCGACCCGGTCCCGTCGACGTAGCCGCGGAGCTCGGCCAGGTCGTCCTCGAACGTGTCGGGCTCGTCCGCGCGCCGCCGCAGCGCCTCGCGCACCGGCCGGGTGAACCCCAGGGAGCGGCCGAGGCCGAGGTCCACACGGCCGGGGTGCAGGGCCTCGAGCAGCAGGGCTTGCTCGGCCACGACCAGCGGCTGGTGCAGCGGCAGCATCACGCCGCCGGACCCGATCCGGATCGTCGAGGTCCGCGCCCCGACGGCGGCCAGCAGCACGGCCGGGGCACCCGACCCGATGCCCGGCACGGCGTGGTGCTCGGCGACCCAGAACCGCTCGTAGCCCAGGCGCTCCGCGTGGACCGCGCGCTCCACGGTGCCGGTGACGGCCTCCGCGTCGGGGTGGCCCGCGCGGGTCCGGGAGCGGTCGAGCAGGGAGAGCCTCACGCTTCCCCAACGCCGGGATGACTGCTGCCCTTCCCCGATGACCGCGGCGGTCGTCCTGGGCGGCCCGGTCGGAAGCATCGGACCGTATCCCTGGCGGACGGGGCGGGCGGTGCGGTTGACTCCCCAGCGTCGTCGACCGGCGGCCCCGCCCAGCCAGGAGGCCCCATGTCCGCCCGTGAGCCTGCAGAGACCGCAACCGTGGCCGTCGAGGCCGGCACCAAGAAGACCCAGCGCAGCTGGGACAAGCTGCTGCTCAGCTCGTTCCTGGCCGGCGCCTACATCGCCTTCGGCGCGCTGGTCGCGATCACGGTCTCCTCGGGCCTGGACCCCGCGACGTGGGGGACGCTGCCGACGCTGTTCATGGGGTTCGCGTTCACCCTCGGCCTGGTCCTCGTCCTGATCGCGGGTTCGGACCTGGCGACCGGGAACATGATGCTGGTCCCGCTGAGCGCGATGCGCGGCAAGATCGCGACGAAGGACGTGGCGGTCAACCTGGCCCTGGTCCTCCTCGGCAACCTGATCGGGGCGATGTTCGTCGCGTTCTTCCTCGCTGTGCAGGCCGGCGTCATCGGCGGCACCGGCGAGGAGGCCGGCAGCGTCGCAGCGATGACGCACGAGCGGCTGGCGACCATCGCCACGGACAAGACGGGTGAGACCGCGTGGGAGACGTTCCTGCGGGGCGTCGGCTGCAACTGGCTGGTCTGCCTGGCGGTCTGGATGTCGCTGTCCGCCTCGACGGTCTCGGGCAAGATCCTGGCGATCTTCTTCCCGGTCATGGCGTTCGTGGCCATGGGCTTCGACCACGTGGTGGCGAACATGTTCTTCCTGCCGGCGGCGATCTTCGCGGGCGTCCCAGGCGTGGACTGGAGCGCCACGCTGCTCAACTGGGGCGTGGCCGGGGTGGGCAACCTGGTCGGTGCCGTGGTCTTCGTGGCCACCTCGTACTGGTACCTGTTCGTGAAGGACCAGCCGGAGGCGGAGGCCACCAGCGACGCGTAGCCCCGCAGCAACCGCGACCGCCGGGGCTCCGTCACCGCCTCCAGCGGTGGTAGTGCGTCGTGTGCGGGCAGTGCGACCCGTGGTCGCGTCGGCAGCGCAAACGACGTAATCACTGCTTCAGCATCCCCCCACGCTTCCCCGGGGCCGCCGGACCGTGAAGGGCACATCGGCCCTGCCGTCCGGGCAGAGGACGGCGCCTGCGCCGACCCCCGGCCGAGCTGCCGTCCCCCGACGCCCTGAGCCACAACGGGGTAACAGCAGCGCCCGGCATCCCGGACGGGGACGGCCCGGACCGGGGTCCGGACCGGCCTGGACGTCGTCCAACCGGTGTCGCCGAGCCCCGAACCGCCTCGGCGGTAATGCCCGTCACACCTCTGACCTGGAAAAACGGGTCCGCAGGGGGCTTACTTGAGAGTAGCCAAAGAAGGCGTGCACAGGCCGGTGACAATCCCCGGTTCGGGCAATCGAAGTCGGTCGCAGGGCCGTAGTACCCACCGTGACCATCTGCGACACCCGCCCCCTGGCCATCGTGCCCACGCCTCCGTCCCCGCGCCGCCCCTCCGTCGAGCGCGAGCGCGCCCGGACGACCACGTGACGGGCGGGTCGCCACGTCCCGTGCAGCAGCAGGCCGCACGTGCTCCCGACAACGACGTCGAGGAGGAGCGTCCACCTGAAGGGGGGACGACGTCCCGGTCGCAGTTCCACCATCGAGGAGTCCACATGAGCAGCTCACGTCCGCGGCCGGCCGTGCCGACCGTCACGATCATCGTCCCGGCGCGCAACGAGGCCCGCAACCTCGAGCTCATCCTCCCGACCCTTCCGGAGGTGCACGAGGTCATCGTCGTGGACGGGCACTCCGTGGACGACACCGAGGACGTCGTCCGCCGCACGCTGCCGTCGGCGCGCTTCGTGCAGCAGACCCGACGGGGCAAGGGCAACGCCCTGGCCTGCGGCTTCGAGGCCGCGACCGGTGACGTCATCGTCATGTTCGACGCCGACGGGTCGGCGGATGCGGCCGAGATCCCCGCCTACGTCTCGACCCTGGTCGCCGGTGCCGACTTCGCGAAGGGCAGCCGCGTCCTGGGAGACGGTGGCAGCGAGGACATCACCTGGCTGCGCGACGCCGGCAACCGCGGGCTCACCGGTGTCACCAACCTGCTCTTCCACACGCGGTACACAGACCTCTGCTACGGCTACAACGCCTTCTGGCGCGACATCCTCCCGACACTGGCCATCCCGAGCTCCCGCGGGAGCGACGCGCAGTGGGGTGACGGCTTCGAGATCGAGACCCTCATCAACACCCGGGTGGCCGCGGGGAACCTCCAGATCCACGAGGTCCCGAGCGTCGAGCTCGCCCGGATCCACGGTGAGAGCAACCTGAACACCTTCCGGGACGGCTTCCGGGTGCTGCGCACCATCGTCACCGAGCGTTTCCGACGCGGGGCGACCGCGATCCCCACCCCGTCGGCCGACACCGTGCGACACAGCGACGACGCCCAGACGACGAACGTGCACCCCGCCCCCGCCGCGGGCGACACGACCACCCCGCGCGTGCTGGTCGTCGGGTCGGGCTGGCGCTTCACCTCGGGCATCAGCTACTACACCTGCTCCCTGGCCAACGCCCTCGCGTCCTCCCTCCCGACGGACGCCCTCCTGATGCGCCAGCTGGTGCCGACGTTCCTCTACCCCGGGCGCAAGCGCGTCGGGCTGCGGGTCAACGAGCTGGACTACGACGACAGCGTGACCGTCTACGACGGCGTGGACTGGTCGTGGGGCCCCTCGATGCGCGGCGCCAGCCGCTTCCTGCGCACCCGTCGCCCGCAGGTCGTCGTGCTGCAGTGGTGGACCGGCGCCGTCCTCCACAGCTACCTGCGTCTCGCCCGCCAGGCCAAGAAGCAGGGCGCCACGGTCGTCATGGAGTGGCACGAGGTGCAGGACACCGGGGAGGCGCGCATCCCCGGGGTCACCAGCTACGTCACCAGGGCGATGGGCAGCCTGCTCCGCCAGGTCGACTCGCACGTCGTCCACTCCGACTTCGACCTGGACCAGCTCACGCGGGCCTACGACATCACCGCCGACGGGACCCCGGTCACGGTGGTGCCCCACGGGCCGTACGCCCACGTGCGGACCCCCGCCGTCGAGGCCGGGACCACCGCGACCGCACCGACCACCGAGGCCACCGAGGCCGCCGAGGCGGCACCGTTCAACCTGCTGTTCTTCGGCGTGATCCGGCCCTACAAGGGGCTGGAGGACCTGGTGGACGCGTTCGGCGCGCTGCCCGCCGAGGTGCGCGAGCACGTCCACCTGACCATCGTGGGGGAGACCTGGGAGGGGTGGGACGCCCCCCTCGACCGGGTGGCCTCGAGCCCGGCCCGGCACCAGATCACCGTGGTGAACCGCTACGTGACCGACGCCGAGGCCGCGCAGCACTTCGCTGCGGCCGACGCCGTGGTGCTGCCCTACCGGCGGTCGTCGTCGTCGGGGCCGTTGCAGATGGCGATGAGCGCCGGGCTCCCCGTCGTCGTCACCTCCGTCGGCGGACTCGTCGAGGCCGCCTCGGGCTACCAGGGCGTCCGGTTCGTGCCGCCGGCCGACGTCCGGGAACTCACCACGGCCCTGGCCGAGCTGCCCGCCCTGCGTGGTCGGCGCTACCCGGACATCCGGAGCTGGGAGGACACCGTCTCGTCCTACCGGGCGATCTTCGCCGAGCTCGGCGTCCCCATCCACACCGACGACGACGCCGACAGCGCCGAGCCCACCAGCTCCCTGTCCGCCGTCTCGTGACCCCCCTCGGAAGGACCCACCCCATGGACCCCCGCACCCAAAGGGTGTCGCGCCACCGACTCCCGTACGTCGTCGCGGCCCTGCTCCTCGGCCTGCTGGTGCTCGCCGTGCCCGGCGCCGCCCAGGCGGAGGACGGCGTGCCCCCGGGCAAGGCCTGGGTCCGCGTCGGACACTTCGTGCCCGGCATGGGCACGACCAGCGTCGACGTCGAGCCCCTGGACGGCTCCTCCGCACCGACCACGCTGGCCGGCAGCGCGCGGTACGGCGACGTGTCGAGCTACGAGCAGCTGGCCCCCGGCAGCTACACCGCCACGGTCCGCGAGACCTCGGCGGCGGCGGACGCCGCCCCGTTGCTGTCCCGCTCCTTCGAGGTCACCTCCAGCGAGGCCAGGACCATCGCGGTGGTCGGGGCCGCCGACGCGCCCCGCCTGGCCCTGCTCTCCGACGACCTGACACCCCCGGAGCCCGGCACCGCCCGGGTCCGGATCCTGTCCGCCTTCGAGGGTGCCGATTCCGTCACGGTCGAGGCCGTCGACGGACCCACCATCGCCGAGGACGCCGTCCTGGGCCAGGCCACCGACTACGCCACGGTGCCCGCCGGGTCCTGGACCCTGCAGCTGCAGAGCAGCACCGCGGACGCCTCCCTGCAGCAGGTCCCGGTGTCCAGCGGCAGCGTCTACACCGTGGTCGCCCTCGACGCCGCGAACGGTGGCGTCGAGCTCGAGGTGGTCACGGACGCCGCAGGCACCGTGGTCGCCCCCCGTGGTGGGGCCGAGACCGGTGGTGGCGGCACGGCCGTCGCGCAGGCCGCCGCCCCCCAGCAGGTCGTCCCGGTCGGCGCCGGGCTGCTGGCGCTCGCCGGTGCCCTCGGAGTCCTGGGCCTGATGGGTCGTCGACGCCCGGAGCGGGTCGCCGACTGATGCCGGTCCCCACCAGGGGACCGGGCCGCTCCCGCCGGCCCGGTGCGTCGGTCCTGCTGCCCCTGACCCTGGCCGCGGTGCTGCTGACGGGCGCCTGCGCCTCGGGTGACGCCGGGAGCGGGACCGCACCGGCCGCCCCCACGACGACCTCGACGCCGGCCGCACCGTCACCCGACGCGCCTGCCGGCGCGGTGTCCGGCGCGACGTCCGGCTCGACGGCCGACGCGGCGGTGCCGGGTCCGACGGGCGCGGTGACCTCGACGACCCCCACGACGCTGCGCCCGGTCCGGATCGCCGTCCCGTCCATCGGCGTGGACGCCTCGATGGTCGACCTCGGCATCGCGGGGGACGGCTCCATCGAGGTGCCCCACGACCCCGACCAGGCGGGGTGGCTGGACGCCAGCCCGGCCCCGGGCGAGCAGGGACCCGCCGTCGTGGCCGGTCACGTGGACTCGACCACCGGGCCGGCCGTCTTCGCCCGGCTCAGCACCCTCGAGGTGGGCGACGAGGTCGTCGTGACCCGGCAGAACGGGTCGACCGCGACCTTCACCGTCGACGGCGTCCGCACCTATCCGCAGGACAGGTTCCCCACCAGCCAGGTGTACGGACCGGTGCCCGGCCCCGCGCTGCGCCTGATCACCTGTGGCGGCGCCTACCTGGAGGACGAGGGCTACCAGGACAACGTCGTGGTCTACGCCTCGTGACCCGCACCCGCACCCGCACGGCCTCCCCCGACCACCCCCCGACGGCTGGTGGAGGACGCGGTGCTGGACGCGGGGCTGGGCGCGGTGACGGTCACGGTGGTTCCTCACAGGACGGCGCGCGCACTCCTCGCCCCGGCCCTAGTCGCTGCTTCTCTCGGACCGGGAGAGCGCGCGACCACCGGAGTGCCGGCGTCCGGGACCACCGTCGGCCGGGGCCGACGGTCGTTCCAGGTCGTGAGCTGCCACGAACGAGCCTCCCAGTACGGCGGGCTTCCCCACCCGCCATTGCTGGTGAAATTACGCCCGGGCGCGGGCCGTGGCGGGGCGACACGCCCGACCACGAGGTGAACCGCGTGTTACGAGCCGAAGCGGCGCTCGCGCTGGGCGTAGGCCCGGATCGCGCGCAGGAAGTCGACCTTGCGGAACTCGGGCCAGTAGGCCTCGCAGAAGTAGAACTCCGACTTCGCGCTCTGCCAGAGCAGGAAGCCGCCGAGCCGCTGCTCGCCGGAGGTGCGGATGACGAGGTCCGGGTCGGGCTGGCCCTTGGTGTAGAGGTGGTCGGCGATGTGCTCGACCTCGAGCACGGCGGCCAACTCCTCCAGCGTCGTGCCCCGCGCCGCGTGCTCGTGCAGCAGCGAGCGGACCGCGTCGGTGATCTCGCGGCGACCGCCGTACCCGACCGCGATGTTGACCAGCGAGCCGTCCACCTCCGCCGTCGCCTCGGCGGCCGCCTTGAGCCGCTCGGCCGTCGCCGGCGGCAGCAGGTCGAGGGCGCCGACCGGGTGCAGGCGCCACCGTCCGCGGCGCACCAGGGCCTCGACGGCCTCCTCGATGATCTCGAGCAGCGGGACGAGCTCGGCCTCGGGCCGGTTCAGGTTGTCGGTGGACAGCAGCCACAGGGTGACCACCTCGATGCCCACCTCGTCGCACCACTCCAGCAGCGGCTCGATGTTGGCGGCGCCGGCGCGGTGACCGTGGGCCGAGTCCCGGCCGACCGCCCGCGCCCACCGACGGTTGCCGTCGAGCATCACGCCGACGTGGTGCGGCAGGTGCTGCGGCATCCGTCGCACCATCCGCGCCTCGTAGGCCGGGTAGAGCACCCGCCGCACGCCTCGCTTCCAGTCGACCACCCGCCGATGGTAGCCGCGACGGGGCCCGTCGCGGCCCCGCTAGGCTCGTCTCATGAACGAGGCCGCCGACCGTGCGCAGGAGCGGGCCCGCCAGGGCCTGGACCACCTCGGCGACCAGATCAGCGAGGTCCTCGCCGAGGTGAAGCCACGCCTGCGGGGCTGGCTCCACCTCGGCACGGCCCCGCTGACCCTGGCCGCGGGGATCGTGCTGGTCGTGCTCTCACCGACGAGCGAGACCAAGATCGCCAACGCGATCTTCTGCGGCACCGGCGTCCTGCTCTTCACCGTCTCGGCGGTCTACCACACCGGCACGTGGTCGCCCGCCACTTGGCGACTGCTGCGGCGGATGGACCACTCCAACATCTTCCTGCTCATCGCGGGCTCCTACACGCCGTTCAGCGTGATCCTGCTCGACGGCACCGAGCAGACGGTGCTGCTGGTGGTGGTGTGGTCCGGTGCCATCCTGGGGGTGCTCTTCCGGGTGTTCTGGACCGGCGCCCCACGGTGGCTCTACGTGCCCATCTACCTCGCCCTGGGCTGGGCCGCGGTCTTCTTCATCCCGTCGTTCTTCGACGGCGCCCTGGACCTCGGGGTCGGCCTCGGCGTCGCCGCGTTCGTCATGATCATCGTCGGCGGCGGCCTCTACACCGTGGGCGGCGTGGTCTACGGGCTGAAGAGGCCGAACCCCTGGCCGCGCTGGTTCGGCTTCCACGAGATCTTCCACACCTTCACCATCGTCGCCTTCGCCGCGCACTACATCGGCGTCTCGCTGGCCACCTACTCGCTGCGCTGACCGCGCCCGCCCCGCGCCGTCGCCGCGGCGGGGCTGATCTCGCCCGGCCGCTTTAGTCGAGTGTTTTGATTGACATTGTGTAGTCTCAGGTCCATGAACCTCGCCCTCGCCCACACCCGGTCCGCCTCCGTCCAGCAGCTCGGGGGCCGCATCGGCGCCCGCGTCGACGGCGTCCGCCTCGGCGCCACCACCTCCGACGCCGACGTCGCAGCGGTCCGCGACGCGATCCTGCGGCACAAGGTGGTCTTCCTGCGCGGCCAGCACCACCTCGACGACGAGGGCCAGATCGCCTTCGCCGAGAAGCTCGGGCCGCTCACCAGCGCCCACCCGACGGTCAACACCGGCAGCGCCAAGGTCCTCAGCGTCAACGCCACCAAGGGGATGGCCGCCAACTCCTGGCACACCGACGTCACCTTCGTCGACCGCGTGCCCGCCTTCAGCGTCCTGCGCGGCGTCACCATCCCGGAGCACGGCGGCAACACCGTCTGGGCCAACACCGTCACCGCCTACGACGCCCTGCCGCGCCCGCTCCAGGCCCTGGTCGAGGAGCTGTGGGCGGTCCACACCAACGAGTACGACTACGCCGCCGACACCGAGAACCCCACCTCCTACGAGGACAGCGAGGTCTTCGACCGCGCGGAGTTCACCCGTACCCGCTTCGAGACCCGCCACCCGGTCGTGCGCGTGCACCCCGAGACCGGTGAGCGCTCCCTGGTCCTGGGTCAGTTCGTGAAGTCCTTCGAGGGCCTCAACGGGCGCGAGTCCGCCGAGCTGTTCAACCTCCTCCAGAACCGGGTCACCCGGCTGGAGAACACGATCCGGTGGACCTGGCAGACCGGCGACGTGGCCATCTGGGACAACCGCGCCACGCAGCACTACGCCGTCGCCGACTTCGGCACGCAGCCCCGCGAGGTCCGCCGGATCACCGTCGCCGGCGACGTGCCGGTCTCGATCGACGGCCGCCGCAGCGAGGTCCTCCACGGCGACGCCACGGCGTACTCCGACCTGGACTCGCTGATCAGCTGACCCCGCCCGCGCAGCACTCCCCCAGCGGCTCTCCGCGTGGGACGCTGCGGGGGTGCTGACCCTCGACTCCGCCGCGGGGCGGTGGCTGCTCCTGGCCGCCGTCCTCGGCTCGGGCCTGGCCGGGATCGACGCCACCGTCGTGAACGTCGCGCTGCCCGCGATCGGGGAGTCCCTCGACGCCGACTTCACCACCCTGCAGTGGACGGTCTCGGCCTACGCCCTGACCCTGGCCTCCTTCATCCTGCTCGGCGGGGTGCTCGGCGACCGGTACGGCCGGCGGCGGGTGTTCCTGGTCGGCGTGGTCTGGTTCGCGGTCGGCTCCCTGCTCTGCGGCCTCGCCCCCACCGGGTGGGCCCTGGTCGGTGCCCGCGCGCTGCAGGGCGTGGGTGGCGCGCTGCTGACGCCGGGCAGCCTGGCGATGATCCAGGCCTCCTTCGGTCCCGGGGACCGCGCCCGCGCGATCGGGGCGTGGTCCGGTCTCGGCGGCGTGGCGACGGCGATCGGGCCGTTCGTGGGCGGCGGCCTGGTGGAGCTCGGGTCCTGGCGGTGGGTCTTCCTCGTCAACGTGCCGCTGGCCGCGCTGGTGGTCTGGGTGACGCTGCGGCACGTGCCGGAGTCCCGGGACCCCGACGCCCACGGCCGGCTCGACCTCGCCGGCGCCGGCCTCGGCGCGCTCGCGCTGGGCGCGCTGACCTGGGCGCTGATCTCCGCCGGGGAGACCGGGCCGGGGCCCGCGACCGCGGTCGTCGGCGGCCTCGGGCTGCTGGCGGCGGTGCTCTTCGTGGCCGTCGAGCGGCGCGTGGCCGACCCGATGCTGCGCCTGACCGCCTTCGCCGAGCCGCAGCTCCGGGCCGCGAACGCGGTCACCTTCGTGGTCTACGCCGGCTTCGGCGCGGTCTTCCTCCTGCTGGTCGTGCACCTGCAGGTCGTGGCCGGCTTCTCCCCGGTCCTCGCCGGGACCGCCCTGCTCCCGGTCACCGCGCTGATGCTGGTCCTGTCCCCGCGGTCCGGGGCGCTCGCGGCACGGATCGGCCCGCGCCGCCAGATGGCCGTCGGTCCGGTGGTGGCCGCGGCCGGCGTGCTGCTGATGCTGCGGATCGGGCCCGGGGCGTCGTACGCCGCCGACGTGCTGCCGGCCGTCGTCGTGCTCGGCCTCGGCCTGGCGGTGATGGTCTCCCCGCTCACCGCGACCGCGCTCGCCGCGGCGCCCCCGGAGCAGGCCGGGATGGCCTCCGGGATCAACAACGCGGTCGCCCGGACCGCCGGCCTGGTCGCGGTCGCCGCCGTGCCGGTCCTGGCCGGGCTCGACGGCCGGGTCTACGACGACCCGGTCGCCTTCGACGCCGGCTTCGGCACCGCCCTGCTGATCTCGGCCGGGGTCCTCGTCGCCGGCGGGGTGCTGGCCGCGGTGACCGTCCGCGACGACGTGCTGGCGACCGCGACCGCCCCGCCCGTCCCGCCGCAGCAGCTGCGGCACTGCGCCGGCGTGGGGGGACCGCCCCTGGCCACCCGCGTCGACGCGGCCGGCCACGCCGACTGCGACCCCGTCCCGCTCGCCCTGCTCACGCTCGACCCCGTCACTCTCGATCCCGTCACTCTCGACCCCGAGGAGACCGCCATGTCCACCACCGCCGCCGGCCAGGCCGGCCCGTCCTGCCCGCACCTGCTCGACCCGACGCCGCCCGTCCCGGTGTCGTCGGGCTGCGTCGACTGCCTCGCCGAGGGCGGGAGGTGGGTCCACCTGCGGCTGTGCCAGGAGTGCGGGCACGTCGGCTGCTGCGACTCCTCGCCGGGCCGGCACGCCACCGCGCACGCGCACCTCGCCGACCATCCCGTGGTCCGCTCGTTCGAGCCGGGCGAGGAGTGGTTCTACTGCTACGTCGACGACGTCGCGCTGGAGGTGCCGGGCGCGCCTCCGGCGCCCAGCCACCCGTGACCAGCCACCCCTGAGGGGTCGGCGGGGTCAGGCGGAGCCGAGGCGCAGCAGCGAGATCAGCCGGCGGGCGCACTCGCCGCCGACCTCGAGCGCGAGGTCGACGGCGCCGGTCACGTCGAGGCCGTCACGGACCCGTGCCACGGCCAGCCCGGCCTGGTCACCGCCACCACCGGGGCGGCCCGCGGCGGCGTAGAGCAGGCGGAGCCGCTCGGCGGCGCCCTCGAGCAGCGACGCGTCGTAGTCCCAGGGCTCACCGACCGCGCGGTCGAGCAGGAGCAGGCGCAGGACGGACGGCTCGTGGTCGGCCAGGACGGTCTCGACCAGGACCAGGTTGCCCGTGGACTTGGCCATCTTCTCGCCACCGGTCCGCACGGTGCCGACGTGCAGCTGCGCGCGGCTGAAGGGGCGGACGCCCGTCACCGCCTCCGCCATCGCCTCCTGGTAGGCGTGGTGCGGGAAGCGCAGGTCCTCGCCGCCGACCAGGACGTCGACCGACGGGCCCAGCACGTCGACGGCCATCGCGGCACACTCGGCGTGCCACCCCGGACGGCCCCAGCCCCACGGGCTGGCCCAGGCCGGGGCGTCGTCGACCGACGGTCGCCAGACCGCGACGTCGAGCGGGTGCTGCTGACCGGGGGCGTCGGTCGGGTCGGCGTACGCCTCGAGCAGCGCGCGGGCGGCCGCCTCGTCGAGACCGGCGGCGGCGGCGACCCCGGCGCCCCGGAACCAGACGGTGCCGTCGTGCTCGTAGGCGGCGCCGGCGTCCAGCAGGCCCTGGGCGAGCTGCTGCACGGCCTGGACGTGGTGGCGGGCGCGCGGCTGGGCGGCCGGCGTGGCCACCCGCAGGGCGCGCATCGACTGCTCGAAGACGGCCTCCTGGGTGACCGCCAGCTCGTCGAAGTGACGACCCCGCTCACGGGCGGCCGCCGAGAGGACGTCGTCGACGTCGGTGACGTTGCGGCAGACCTCCGGCGTGACCCCGGTCGAGCCGAGGGCGGAGGCCAGCAGGTCGGCCCACACGAAGGTGGCCGCGTGGCCGAGGTGCGTGACGTCGTACGGGGTGATCCCGCAGACGTAGATCCGGGCCGATCCCACGATCCCGAGCGGCCGGCCGGCCAGCGTGACCGAGGCGGGGCGGGAGGGGGGCGGACCGACCCGGTACGACGGGTCGGTCACGGCGGGGATCAGCGGCGTGGCCATGACGCCAGTCTCCCACCCGGGAGCAGGGTGGGAGACCGCGCGTCGCTCACGGCGTGGCCGTGCGGGTCAGACGCGCGACTTGGTCTTGTTCTTGCCCAGGACGCCCTCGACGACGCCGATCAGCAGCACGGCGGCCACGAGCGCGAAGATGAAGCCGAGGAAGTCCATGTCGCCGATCTCGCCGGTGCCGATGAGGCTCGCCAGCAGACCGCCGATGACGGCGCCGAGGACGCCGAGCACGATGGTGCCGATGATGCCGAGGTTCTGCTTGCCCGGCTTGATGAGACGCGCCAGCGCACCGACGATCAGACCCATGATCAAGAAGTACAGAATGGACATGGTGTGTTCCTCTCCCTAGGTGTGAGGCACACCCGGGGCGGGTGTGTCCCCACGATGAGCCTAGAGCCCCACGAACCCCACCAGTCTCACCCTCCCAGTCCGCCGCCGATCGTGTCCCCGCTGGCCGGGAGCGGCCCACCACGGCAGGATCACGGCCATGGAACGCGTCTGGCTCCTCGACCACCTCGCCCTCACCCTGCGCGAGACCGACTTCGCCGACCCCGCGCTGGCCGGTGAGCCGGACGTGCGCGAGCGCGGCGTCCGCCTCGAGGTACGTCCCGTGGCCGTCACCGCCGAGGGCTCGCTCTACTCCTCCCCCGCCCTCGCCCTCGCCCCGCCGGTCTGCCGGGTCGACCTCCTGGAGTCCGCCCCCGGCGCGGCCGACCGGGTGCACTGGCACCCCGTGATGCACGACGGCGAGCCGGGCGAGCGGGTCTTCGACGAGGCGCTGTCCGCCGACCCCGAGGGCTGGCTGGCCGCCCGGCTGCGCGACCTCCCCTCCCTGGTGGCCGGGGCGCCCGAGGCCGACCGCGGGCGGCTGCTGGCCGACACCGCGGCCGTCGCCGCGCTGGCCGGCGAGGTCGCGGGGCAGGTGTCCACGTCGCTGGTGGCCCTGCGCGGCCCCTGGCCCAGCGTCACCCACGACGAGCGCGGGATGGCACCGGTCCCGGCATGAGCCACGCGCCGGACGCGGCGTACCGCCGTGAGGTGCTCGACGCGCGGGTCGAGCGCTGGCTCCCCGACCTCCGCGAGGCCCTCGGCCTGGTCTACGACGACCCCGACGCCGTGGCCGACCGGCTGCTGGCCGTGGCCGCCGCGGGGTACGCCGCACGTCCCGACGACCTGCACCACCTCGACCTGCGGCGCTCGCTGGCCCCCGACTGGTTCCAGCAGCCCGGGACGGTCGGGTACGCCGCGTACGCGGACCGCTTCGGCGGCACTCTGGCCGGGGTCGGTGAGCGGGTCGGCCACCTGCGCGACCTCGGGGTGACCTACCTGCACCTGATGCCGCTGCTCGAGCCGCGTCCCGGGCCGGACGACGGCGGGTACGCCGTGGCCGACCACCGTCGGGTCCGCGCCGACCTCGGCACGGTCGACGACCTGCGGGACCTCGCCCGGCTGCTGCGCGGCGAGGGGATCAGCCTGTGCCTCGACCTCGTGGTCAACCACGTGGCCCGCGAGCACCCGTGGGCGGCCGCGGCGCGGGCCGGCGATCCTCGCTACCGGGCCTACTTCCGCACCTTCCCCGACCGGACCGGTCCGGACCGCTGGGAGCAGACGCTGCCCGAGGTCTTCCCCGACTTCGCCCCGGGCTCGTTCACCTGGGACGACGAGCTCGACGCGTGGGTGTGGACGACCTTCAACGCCTGGCAGTGGGACCTCGACTGGTCCAACCCCGACGTCCTGGTCGAGATGGCCGACGTCGTCTGCTTCCTGGCCAACGCCGGCGCCGAGGTGCTCCGCCTCGACGCGATCGCGTTCCTGTGGAAGCGGCTCGGCACGGACTGCCAGAACCAGCCCGAGGTGCACGCGCTGACCCAGGCGCTGCGCTGCGTGGCCCGGATCGCCTGCCCGGCGGTGGTGTTCCTGGCCGAGGCGATCGTCGGTCCGCAGGACCTGCCGGCCTACCTCGGCCGGGGCCGCCACCACGGCAAGGTCAGCGACCTCGCCTACCACAACGCGCTGATGGTGCACCTGTGGTCGATGCTCGCCTCGGGCGACACCGCACTGTCCTCCCACGCGCTGCAGCAGCTGCCGGCGCCGCCGGCCTCGACGGCCTGGATCACCTACGTCCGGTGCCACGACGACATCGGGTGGGCGATCGACGACGCGGACGCCGCAGCGGTCGGCATCTCCGGCTGGGCGCACCGGCGGTTCCTGGCCGACTGGTACGACGGCACCCACCCCGGGTCGTGGTCGCGCGGGCTGGTCTTCCAGCACCACCCCGAGACCGGTGACAAGCGCACCTCCGGCTCGCTGGCCTCGCTGGCCGGCGTCGAGGCCGGGGACCCGTACGGCCCGGACCGCGTCGTCCTCCTCCACGCGGTCGTCGCGGGCTGGGGCGGCGTGCCCGTGCTGTGGATGGGCGACGAGGTCGCGCTCCTGAACGACCCGGCCTGGGCCGAGGACCCCGCCCACGCCGACGACAACCGGTGGGCGCACCGGCCCCCGATGCCGTGGGCCCCCGACGGGTCGCTGCCGGACCCGTACGGCGTGCTCCCCCGGCTCCGTGACCTCCTGGCCGCCCGGGGCCGGCTGCCGCACCTGCACGCGGCGACGCAGGTCGAGGTGCTCGACCCGCCGGCGCCCGGGGTGCTCGCGGTGGTGCGGCACCACCCGCTCGGGGCCTTCGTGGGGCTCTACAACATGACCGCCGAGGAGCGGCGCGTGCCGTGGTCGGTGCTGCACGCGACGGGCCTGGGCCAGGGGGTGGCGGTCCTCGACCACCTGGCCGGTGGACGGTCGGTGCGCTCGGAGGGCGACCAGGTGGTCCTACCGCCCTGCGGCGCGTCGTGGCTGACCGACGAGACGACGAGCTAGCGCCCGGGGCGACGGACCTGGACCTTGGTCCTGTTACCTACCTGGGGGTCGCTCGAGGGTGTGCGGCATCTCCCGTCGGCCCTACGTTCCGACCATGGTCATCCGGTCCCGTCTGCGTCGGACCGGCCCTCGGCGAGCCGGCCCTCGGCGAGCCGGGCCCGCGGGCCTGGTCGCCCTGACCGCGCTCGTCGTCCTCGTGGTGGCAGGCACCGCCACCCCCTCGACGCCGACGCCGGTCGCCGCGGCCGATCCCGTGCCGGGGACGACCGTGAGGCTGAGCGCGGCGGGCGACTTCAGCTCCTCGCCCGGCGCCGACCGGGTCCTGCGCGCGATGGCAGCCTCCTCGCCGGACGCCATGCTCGCCCTCGGCGACCTCTCCTACGGCCCCACCGGCCAGGAGCAGGCCTGGTGCGACTTCGTGACCGAGCGGGTCGGCGCGGGCGCGCCCTTCGAGCTGCTCAGCGGGAACCACGAGAGCGACGGCCAGAACGGCCACGTCAACGACTTCTCCGCCTGCCTGCCCAACCAGCTGCCGGGGCTGCGCGGGACCTACGGCCGCCAGTACGCCGTCGACCTGCCGCAGCAGCAGCCCCTGGTGCGCTACCTCGCGATCTCACCGGGGCTCACCTTCCCCGACGGCACCTGGAGCTACGCGGCCGGGACGCCCCGCTACCGGTGGGTCGCCGACGAGATCGACGCCGCCCGCGCCGCCGGCATCCGGTGGGTGGTCGTCGGCATGCACAAGCCGTGCCTCTCGGTCGGCCAGTACCCCTGCGAGGTCGGTGACGACCTCCTCCAGCTCCTCCTCGCCAAGCGGGTCGACGTGGTGCTGAGCGGCCACGAGCACCTCTACTCCCGGATGGCGCAGCTGGCGCTGGGACCGGGTTGCGACGCGCTCCTTCCCGGTGGCTACGACGCCGACTGCGTCGCGGACGCCGACGACGACCTGCAGGCGGGCGCGGGCACCGTCCTGACGGTGGTCGGCACCGGCGGCGCCGTGCTGCGCGACGTCGACCTCGGCGACCCGGAGTACCCCTACGTGCGGCGGGCGATCGCGCAGAACGTCGACCCGACCTTCGGCCACGCGGAGCTGGACCTCACCGCGACCGGGTTGTCGTTCGCCCTGGAACGACCCGACGGCAGCGTCGCCGACGCCTTCACCCTGACCAGCCCGATCGCGAACCGCGCCCCGGTGGCCGCGTTCAGCGCGTCGGGGACCGGCTCCGCGCGGCGCCTCGACGCCGTCCTGGCCACCGACACCGACGGTGCGCTCGCCGTCTGGGACTGGGACCTCGGCGACGGCTCCACCGCCACCGGACCGGTCGTCGACCACACCTGGGCGGCACCGGGGACCTACGCCGTGCGGCTCACCGTCACCGACGCCGAGGGCGCGACGGGCAGCGCGGTGCAGCAGGTCACGGTCGACGACGCCGGTCAGGTGCTGGCCGCGGACGACTTCGAGCGGACGACGACCCGGTCGTGGGGTGCCGCCGACGTCGGCGGCCCCTGGACTGTCAGCACTGCGGTCGGGACCTCGTCGGTCGCGGGCGGGCTCGGTCGCACCCAGCTCACCAGCACGGCTCGCAGCACCCTCTCCCGCCTGCCGGGTGCCTCGGCGACGGGCACGGACCTGACCACCGAGGTGTCGCTGGCCGCGCTGCCCGGCGGCGGGAGCAGCGGCCGGGTCGACGTGGGTGTCGTGCCCCGCCGCACCACCACCGGCGACGAGTACCGGGCCGTGGTCCGGGTCGGCGGCAACGGCGCCACCCGACTCTTCCTCGGCCGTCTCGTCGCCGGGTCGTCCACCCGGATCGGCACGGAGGCCGTGCTGCCGGGGACGCCGCTCGCCGCCTCGGCGGTCCTCGAGGTGCGGGTCCAGGCCGTGGGCGCCGGACCGACCACCGTGCGCGCGAAGGCCTGGCCCCGGGGCACCGCCGAGCCGACCGCGTGGCAGGTCAGCGGCACCGACGCCACGCCGGCCCTCCAGCAGCCCGGGTCGCTCGCCCTGCGAGCCCTGGCCACCCCCACCTCGACGGGCTGGCCGCTCGAGGTCCGGTTCGACGCGCTGCGGATGGTCCCGGCGCCGTGAGGCCCGTCGAGGACTAGCGTGACCCGGGTCACCCCCGCCCGCGCTCCCCCGGAGGTCCGATGCCCGCCGTCCGCTCCAGCACCGTCGACGACGTCCTCGCGCGCAGCGCGCGACGCCACCCCGACCGGGTCGCCCTCCGCTTCGCCGACCGCACCTGGACCTACCGCGCGCTCGACGACGCGGTGAGCCGGGCCGCGGTCGCCCTGCGCGGCCTCGGCCTCGCCCGTGGCGACCGGGTCGCGGCGTACGGGCGCAACTCCGACGCCTACCTGCTCGGCTTCCTCGGCTGCGCCCGCGCCGGGCTGGTGCACGTGCCGGTGAACTACGCGCTGACCGGGGAGGAGCTGGGCTACCTCGTCGAGCAGTCCGGCTCGGTGGCGGCGCTGGTCGACCCCGGCCTGCGGGCGCAGTACGACGCCGCGGGGCTGGCGGTCGGGACCGTGCTGGCGCTGCGCGACGAGGCCGGCTCGCTGCTGGAGCGGGCGACCTCCGGGCCGGTGCCGACCTCCGTGCTGCCCGACGGGGAGCCACCCGTGGTCGACGGCGACCTGGCGCAGCTGCTCTACACCTCGGGCACCACCTCGCGGCCCAAGGGCGCGATGATGACGCACCGCGCACTGGTCCACGAGTACGTCTCCTGCGTGGTAGCCCTGGAGCTGCGCGAGAGCGACGACCCGCTGCACCCGATGCCGCTCTACCACTCCGCCGGGATGCACGTGTTCCTGATGCCCTACCTCGCGGTCGGGGCGGTGAACCACCTGATGGAGGCGCCCGACGTCCCGGAGGTGCTCCGCCTGGTCGAGGAGCGCAGCCTGGGCGCGGTCTTCCTCGCCCCGACGGTGTGGGTGCCGCTGACCAACCACCCCGACTTCGCCACCCGCGACCTCTCCAGCCTGCGCAAGGCGTTCTACGGCGCCTCGATCATGCCCGGGCCCGTGCTCGCGCGGCTGACCGAGGCGCTGCCCGACCTGACGGTGTGGAACTGCTTCGGGCAGTCCGAGATCGGCCCGCTGGCCACCGTGCTGCGTCCCGAGGAGCACGCCGAGCGGCCGAGCTCCTGCGGGCGACCGGTGCTCTTCGTCGAGGTGCGGGTGGTCGACGAGACCGGCGCCGACGTGGAGCCCGGCGGCAGCGGTGAGGTGCTCTACCGCTCACCGCAGCTGTGCGAGGGCTACTGGGACGCCCCCGAGGCGACCGCCGAGGCCTTCGCCGACGGCTGGTTCCACTCCGGCGACCTCGTCCGCGTCGACGAGGAGGGCTACCTGACGGTGGTCGACCGGATCAAGGACGTCATCAACACCGGCGGCGTGCTGGTGGCCTCCCGCGAGGTCGAGGACGTCCTCTACACCCACCCGGCGGTGGCCGAGGTCGCCGTGGTCGGCACGCCGGACGAGCGGTGGATCGAGGCCGTCACCGCCTTCGTCGTGCTGCGTCCCGACGCCGCGATCGGCCCGGCCGAGGCGCCCGGGGCCCTGGTCGCGCACGCCCGGGAGTCGTTGGCCGGGTTCAAGGTGCCCAAGCAGGTGCTCCTGGTCGACGAGCTGCCCCGCAACCAGTCCGGCAAGCTGCTCAAGCGGGTGCTGCGCGACCAGGTCGGCGGCTGAGCGTGGACGCGGGCGCCTGGGACGAGCGGTACGCCGGCCGCGAGCTGGTCTGGTCGCTGGAGCCGAACGCGTTCGTGGCGCAGGAGTGCTCCGACCTCCCGCCGGGCCGCGCGCTCGACGTGGCCTGCGGCGAGGGCCGCAACGCGCTGTGGCTGGCCGGGCGGGGCTGGCGGGTGACCGCCGCGGACTTCTCGGCGGCGGCGCTCGAGAAGGGGCGGGCGCTGGCCGCCGAGCAGGAGCACGGCGACCGCGTCACCTGGCAGCGCGCCGACGCGACCACCTGGTCGCCGCCGGCCGGCCAGGACCTCGTCGTGCTGGCCTACCTGCAGCTGGACGACGAGCAGCGCCGGGCCGCGGTGCGGTCGGCGTACGACGCCCTGCGACCGGGCGGGACGTTCCTGCTCGTCGCCCACGACCGGAGCAACCTCGCCGAGGGCACCGGCGGGCCGCAGGACCCGACGGTGCTGATGACCGCCGAGGACGTCCTCGCCGACCTCGCCGACCGGGCGCCGGACGTGGTCAGGGCCGGACGGGTGGCGCGGGAGGTGCCGCCCCACGGCACCCACACCCGACCGGGCGAGGCGGCGGCGACCGCGTGGGACTGCCTCGTCCGCTGCGTGCGGACCTGAGGCCCGGGGGCGGCGGGGATCAGCCGCGCGGGTCGTCCTGCTGCGGGGCGTGCTGCGCCTTGAGACCGCGGGCCCGCGGCGCGGGAGGGCCGTCCTGCGGGACGCCCTCGTGGGGCTTGCGGTCGGTGGCGTCGTAGAGCCCCTTCTCCTCCGCCGCGTCGACGTTGCGCAGCCGGTGCACGAGGCTCCAGCCGAGCAGCGCGATCGTCAGGATCCCGAGCCCGAAGATGCCGAAGGCTCCCCAGCCGGCGACCACGTTGTCCGGCTCGGGGACGGGGTCGAGCTGCCACAGGGTCACGAGCAGGTCCATGGCCCCATCATCCCACGGAGGCCCTCACGGCACCGGTCCGGACGCCGGCGAAGAGGTCGTCCTCGGGGACCGGGGCGTCGACGTGGGTGGTGACCAGCTCGTAGTCCTCGGTCGGCCAGGTCTTCTGCTGGACCTCGCGCGGGATGGCGAACCAGTGCCCGTCGGGGTCGATCTGGGTGGCGTGGGCCAGCAGCGCCTGGTCGCGGACCCCGAAGTACTCCCCGCAGGGCACCTTGGTGGTGACGCGCGCGTCCCACTCGGGCTCGGGCACCCACTCCTTGAGGCGGTCGGCCCACGGCGACTCCAGGCCGTGCGCGAGCGTCGCGTCGTGCAGCGACTGCATCCGCTCCCGGTTGAAGGAGTGGTGGTAGTAGAGCTTGGCGACCTGCCAGGCCTCCCCCGCGTCGGGGAACCGTGCCGGGTCGGCGGCCGCGTCGAAGGCGGCCACGCTCACCTCGTGGCAGCGGACGTGGTCGGGGTGGGGGTAGCCGCCGCGCTCGTCGTAGGTCGTCATCACGTGTGGGCGGACCCGGCGCACGACCCGGACCAGCGCCTCGACGGCCTCCTCGAGCGGGACCAGGCCGAAGCAGCCCTCCGGCAGCGGGGGCTTGGGGTCGCCGTCGGGCCAGCCGGAGTCCACGAAGCCGAGCCACTCCTGGTGGATGCCGAGGATGTCGCGGGCACGCTCCATCTCCTGGCGACGCACCTCGCTGATGTTCTCCAGCACGTCGGGACGGTCCATCCGTGGGTTCAGGATCGACCCGCGCTCGCCGCCGGTGCAGGTCACGACGTGGACCTCGGCGCCCTCCGCGACGTAGCGGGCGGTGGTGGCCGCGCCCTTGCTCGACTCGTCGTCGGGGTGGGCGTGCACGTGCATCAGGCGGAGTCCCGCGCTGGGACCGCTGGACGTGGCGCCCGCGGGGTGCGACGGGTCGGGGTGCTGCGGCTCGGCATGCTGCGACATGGCTCTCATGGTAGGTCTCACCCCACCCGTCGTCCCGCCCCACCTGTCATCCTGGGGTGGTGAGCCCACAGGTCGACCTCGACACCCGGTACGGCACCCCCGCGCCCTGGCGGCGCCGCGTGCTGCTGGCCGGCGTGGGCGTCGTGGTCGCCGCGTTCGCGGCCTGGCTGGGGTGGGCCACGATCTACCACTCCGAGCCCGAGGTGCAGTCGCAGCTGGTCTCCTTCGACGTCCTCGACGCCCGCACCGTCGACGCCACCGTCGACGTCGAGGTCGAGGACGGCGTGACCGGGCTGTGCCGGCTGCGTGCCTTCGCCGAGGACCACTCGGTGGTCGGCGAGATCGCCTTCGAGGTCGCCCCCGCCGAGGGCCAGCGCTACGAGCAGCAGCTGCGCACCGACCGCCTGGCCACGTCGGTGGAGTCCCTCGGCTGCACCACGACCTCCCAGCCGCGTCCCCGGTGACCCTGCTCCGCCCTCGGTGAGCCGCCCACGGGCGGCCTGGTGTTGTTAGGGTGGTCGGTCTGACCGCCCGCCGGGCCACCCCGGAACCCCGGGGAAGAGCCCGCCACCCGTCGTCGGCCGTCCCTCCCACCCAGGCGCATGCCGCCTGGCGAGGGACGCCCGTACCACCAGGAGTCCGCATGACCGAGCAGAGCCAGCCCGCCAGCACCGTGTGGCTGACCCAGAAGACCCACGACCGCCTGCACGCCGAGCTCGAGGAGCTCAAGGGGCCGCTGCGCGCCGAGATCATCGCGCGGATCAGCGCCGCCCGTGACGAGGGCGACCTGAAGGAGAACGGCGGGTACCACTCGGCCAAGGACGAGCAGGGCAAGATGGAGGGCCGGATCCGCCAGCTCGAGGACATGCTGCGCCAGGCGACGACCGAGCCCGCCGCCGACGACGGCCGCGTGTCGGCCGGCAAGGTCGTCACCTACCGCTACCAGGGCGACGACGAGACCGAGCAGTTCCTGCTCGGCTCCCGCGACATCGACGACGACGAGGCCGACGTCGAGGTCTTCTCCCCGCAGTCGCCGCTCGGTGCGGCGCTCGACGGCGCGGCCAAGGGCGAGACGGTCGACTTCGAGGCACCGAACGGCAAGACGCTGAAGATCGAGATCGTCGACGCGGTCCCCTTCAGCGGCTGACCTGCGCCTCGCGCGGACGGACGGCTCAGCCGGTGACCCGGTAGCCGCGCTCGCGCAGCCGGGTCAGCAGCCGTTCGGAGTGGTCCTGGCCCCGCGTCTCGAGCTGCAGCAGCACCTCCACCTCGCCCACGTGCAACGTGGGCGAGGTGCGTTCGTGCACGACCTCGATCACGTTGGCGCCGGCGTCGGAGACCTCCAGCAGCAGCCCCGCCAGGCCCCCGGGCACGTCGGGGATGTTGACCCGCATCGCGTGGTAGCGCCCGGCGGCGGCCATGCCGTGCCGGATGACCTTGCCCAGCAGCAGCGGGTCGATGTTGCCCCCGGACAGCACCGCGACCAGCGGGGTCCGCCAGCGGTCGGGGTGGTCGAGCAGCGCGGCCACCGCGGCGGCGCCGGCCGGTTCCACGATGGTCTTGGTCCGCTCGACCAGCGCCACGAGCGCGCGTGACATCGAGTCCTCGGAGACCGTGACGACCTCGTCGACGAGGTCGCGCACCGCGGCGAAGGTCAGCTCCCCCGGCATCCCGACCGCGATGCCGTCGGCCATGGTGCGCATCGAGGTGAGCGCGACCGGGGCACCCTGCTCGAGCGAGGTCGGGTACGCCGCCGCGCCCTCGGCCTGGACGCCCACCAGGTGCACGTCGGGCCGCAGCGCCTTGAGCGCGATCGCGACGCCCGCGATCAGCCCCCCACCGCCGGTCGGCACCAGCACGGTGCGCGCCTCCGGCGCCTGCTCGGCCACCTCCAGGCCGCAGGTGCCCTGGCCGGCCATGATGTCGGCGTGGTCGAAGGGGTGGATCAGCACCGCCCCGGTCTCCTCCGCGAAGCGCCGCGCGCCCACCAGGGCGTCCTCGATGTAACGCCCCTCGAAGACCACGTCGGCGCCGTACCCCCGGGTCGCCCGCTCCTTCGGGATCGGCGCGCCCTCCGGCATGAACACGGTGGCGTGGATGCCGAGCAGCTGCCCGGCCAGGGCGACGCCCTGCGCGTGGTTGCCGGCCGAGGCCGCGACGACACCATTCGCCCGCTCCGCCTCGGTCAGCCGCGCCATCCGGTAGTAGGCGCCGCGGGCCTTGAAGGAGCCGGTGCGCTGCAGGTTCTCGCACTTGAGGTGCACCGGACCGCCGCAGAGCGCCGACAGCCAGCGCGACCGCTCCATCGGGGTCTCCACCGCCACCCCGCGCAGGACCTCGCGGGCGGCCTGGATCTCGGCCAGGCCGAGCGCCAGCGGCGGTCGGGTCACGGGCTCGGTCATCGGGTCTCCTGCTCGGGGTCGGGGGCTGGGTGGCCACCGCGCCGGCCAGGGTCGCACCGACGACCGGGATGAACGCACCGAGGAAGGTCAGCACGAAGATCGCGGCCAGGAACGGCACGCCGAGCACGGCGGCCCAGACGGTGATCCCGATCGCGTCGACCAGGGCGACCGCGACGGTGGCCCGGACGTAGTGGGTCAGGGTCGTCCAGGCGACCCGGCCCGAGGAGTCGACGTGGCCGCGGGCGGCGCGAGGGGCCAGGCGGACCGCCCAGCCCCAGATCCGGGGGCCGTCGGAGAGGAAGAAGAACAGCGCGAAGAGGGCCAGGAAGAACCCGACGACCGCGTTGCCCGCGCCCGAGCCGACCGCGAGCGCCTGCTGCAGCGCACCGTCGCCGGCGAAGGAGGCCACGGCGTCACGCAGGGCGGCGACCGCGTCGTCGACCTGCGACTGGCTGGCGTCGAGCGGCCCCTCGACGAGCCAGGTGCGGACCTGCTCGATGCCCTCCGCGGCCGACGTGGCCAGGTCGGAGGCGCCGGTGGCGATCTGCTGGCCGACGAAGCCGAGCAGGCCGCCGACGACCACCAGCCCGACCACCACGACCAGCAGCGCCGCCAGGCCACGCGGCAGCCACCGCGTGAGCAGCCGGACCGCCGGGTCGGCCAGCGCTGCCAGCAGCACCGCGATCGCCAGCGGCAGGACCAGCACGGAGTACGTCGCGACCAGCTGCACCAGCACCCACCCGAGCGCTGCGAGCAGCAGCACCCGCCACGACCAGGCCGCGGCGAGGTCGAGGCCCCAGGGCACACCGGCGCCGCCTCGCGCCCGGACCTGCTCGGGGGCGCGGCCGGGTGGAGCGGGGTTCGGCGGCATCGCGTCAGCGTATGCCCGTGGCACCCGTCACCAGACCGCGGGCGAGCGCCCGCGCGGCGGCGGGGTGGGCGTCGGCGAGCAGCCCGACCGCGGCCAGGACGTAGTCGTGGTCCACGACCACGCGGGGGTGCTCGGGCAGCTGCCAGCCGCCGCCGGCGCGGGCCGCGGCGTCGGGCCCGAGGGCCGGGGCGAGGACCCGGTCGGCCACGCCCGGACGACCGTGTCGGAGCACGCCGCCGGAGCCGACGACGAGGTCGACGGTGCGCAGGTCGCGCCCGCTGCGCTCGACGACCCGACCATCGGCTCCGAGGACGACCCGGGCGCGACCGGCGTGCCGGCGCAGCGCCTGGGACAGCGCGGCGCGGGCCAGGGCCTCGTCGTCGTCGAGGTCCGCGTCGTCCACCGGGAGGTGGGCCGGGTCGTCGGTGCGTCGCCGGGCGGCGGCGGCGAGCCGGTCGTACGCCTTCGGCGCCAGCTCGTCGGGGTCGAGCCGCTCGACGGTCGTGACGGCCGACCACCGCATCCCGAGGTCGCCCTCGACGGTGCGCCCGGCGCGGGTGGTGGCGACGACCTCGCGGGCCAGGCCGCTCTGCTCGGGGTCGACCTCGACCACGGCGTGCACGTCGGTGGTGGCACCGCCGACGTCGACCACCACGACGTCGCCGACCTCCTCGGCCAGCACCTCGACCCCGCGCAGGACGACGTCGGGGGTCGCGCCGCGTACCAGGGCCTCGAGCTCGCGACGGCGCGCCGGCGAGGTCAGGCGCTTGCCCCCGATGACGTGGCTGACGAACACCTCGCGCACGGCCGCGCGGGCGCCGTCGGGGGCGAGCACCCCGATCCGGGGCACGACGTTGGGTGCCAGGACGTGCGGTACGCCGGCCAGGACCGCCGCCACCTCCGCGTGTGCGGAGACGTTGCCGGCCACCACCACCGGGCCGGTCCAGCCGGCTCTGGCGATCGCCGCCGCACCGTCGACCAGCGCCCGGGTGTTGCCGCCGTCGGTGCCCCCGGTCAGCAGCACGACGTCCGGCGTCGCGGCGAGCACGTCGGCGGCCGGGTCCGCGTCGCCGGCGACCGACGCCACGGCGACGACGTGGCCGCCGCTCGACAGCGCGACCCGGCGCCCGGCCTCGGCGGTGACGAGCGGCTCGTTGCCGAGCACCGCGATCCGCAGGCCGCCGCCGGCGCTGGAGCAGGCGAGCAGGGAGGCGTCGGCGGCCCGGGGGTGGGAGGCGACCAGGGCGGCGCGGCAGGCGTCGTACCCGGCGAGGACGTCGCCGCCGGCGGCGCTCAGCAGGAGCAGGAACGCCAGCAGCAGCGAGACGAGGTCGCGCTCGATCAGGTGCAGCACGAAGAGCGCGGCCGCGACCAGCCCGAGGCTGGTGCGGGTCCAGGCCAGGAAGGTCCGCTCGTTGGCCAGCGTGAACCGGTAGTCGGGCTCGCTCATCGGCTGCTCATCGGGCCTGCTGCGAGCGGTCGAGCGCCTGCTCGAGGTCGGCGACGAGGTCGGCGACGGACTCGATGCCGACGCTGAGCCGGACCAGGTCCTCGGGCACCTCGAGCGCGGTCCCGCTCACGCTGGCGTGGGTCATCCGCCCGGGGTGCTCGATCAACGACTCGACGCCGCCGAGGCTCTCGCCGAGGGTGAACACCTCCGTGCCCTCGCAGACCGCGAGGGCGGCCTCGACCCCGCCGGCCACGCGGAAGGACACCATCCCGCCGAACCGCTTCATCTGGCGCGCGGCGACCGCGTGACCGGGGTGCTCGGGCAGCCCGGGGTAGATCACCTCGGTGACGGCGGGGTGCGCGGCCAGCATCGCCACGACCTGCTCGGCGTTGTCGCAGTGCCGGTCCATCCGGACCGCGAGCGTCTTCAGGCCGCGCAGCACCAGCCAGGCGTCGAAAGGACCCGCGACCGCACCGATCGCGTTCTGGTGGAAGGCGACCTTCTCGGCCAGGTCGAGGTCGCGCACGACGAGCGCGCCGCCGACGACGTCGGAGTGGCCCCCGGCGTACTTCGTCGTGGAGTGCACCACGACGTCGGCGCCCAGCGTCAGCGGCTGCTGCAGGTACGGCGAGGCGAAGGTGTTGTCGACCACCAGCAGCGCGCCGGCCTCGTGGGCGACCGCCGCCAGGGCCTCGATGTCCCCGATGTTGAGCAGCGGGTTCGTCGGCGTCTCGCACCACACCAGCTTCGTGGTGCCGGGGCGGATCGCGGCGCGGACGGCCTCGACGTCGGAGACCGGGGCGGGCGTGTGCTCGACGCCCCACGCCTGCTCGACCTTGTCGAAGAGCCGGTACGTGCCGCCGTAGGCGTCGTCGGGGATGACGACGTGGTCGCCCGGGCGGCAGGTCGCGCGGACCAGGGTGTCCTCGGCGGCCAGGCCGGAGGCGAAGGCGAAGGCCCGCTCCCCCTCCTCGAGCGCGGCCAGGTTGCCCTCGAGCGCGGTACGCGTCGGGTTGGCCGAGCGCGAGTACTCGTACCCGCCGCGCAGGCCGCCGACGCCGTCCTGCTTGTAGGTCGAGGTCGCGAAGATCGGCGGGATCACCGCCCCCGTGGTCGGGTCGGGCTCGTAGCCGGCGTGGATGGCGCGGGTCTCGAACCCGGCCTTCTCGGACTGGTTCCCCTGCTGCTGCTCGCTCACCCGTCGAGAGTAGTGCGCGGGAAGGTCCGGGCGGCCTGCGGTGTTGAGGGGGGTGACGATCGATGATCGACCCCGACCGAAGGAGATCGAAGTGTTCGGACGCGACAAGTCCTCCCTCCCCGAGCCCGGCAAGGCCCTCGCCGGCCGGCCCGAGCGGCCCTGGCACCTGGCCGCGCAGCACGCCGTGCTCGACGCGCCGCTGGTGACCGACGAGGTCCCCGCCGGCCACGAGGTCGCCATCTTCGGCCTGGGCTGCTTCTGGGGCGCCGAGGAGGCGTACTGGGGCCTGGACGGCGTGTTCTCGACCTCGGTCGGCTACGCGGGCGGCGAGACCCCGCACCCGTCGTACGAGGAGGTCTGCTCCGGGCGTACCGGGCACACCGAGGCCGTGCGGATCGTCTACGACCCCACCCGCGTCGCCTTCGCCGACCTGGTGAAGCGCTTCTTCGAGATCCACGACCCGACCCAGGGCATGCGCCAGGGCAACGACGTCGGCACGCAGTACCGCTCGGCGATCTACTGGACCACGCCCGCGCAGGAGGAGACCGCGCGCGAGCTGACCGAGGTCTACGGCGCCGAGCTCGAGCGCCGCCGCCTCGGCTCGATCACCACCGAGATCAAGCCGGCGCCGGAGTACTACTACGCCGAGGACCCGCACCAGCAGTACCTCGCCAAGAACCCCTTCGGCTACCGCTGCCACGCCAACACCGGGGTGCGGTTCCCGCAGACCGCCTGAGGCCTGCCGGGCTGAAAGAACACCCGCCCTGAGGTGGTGGGGCGCATAGGTTGCCGGTGACGGTCGGTCGGGTCCGGCCTCGTCGATCGCCGGGGGGCTGTCGTGGGACGTGTGCAGAGGTCGAGGAACCGGACGGCGGCGCTGCTGCTGGGCGTGGTCGTCGTCGTGACGGGATCGCTGGTGGTGGCCTCACCGGCCTCCGCGGCGCCGCCGAACGACGACTACGCCGACGCGCAGGCGATCGGCGGCGCGGAGGGCGGCGTCGAGGGTGGCGTCGAGGGCACGACCATCGGCGCGACCACGGCTCCTGGCGAGACGTACAGCCAGTCGGTGTGGTTCGCCTGGACCGCACCGCGGGACGGCGTGTTCACCTTCCAGACCGAGCAGTCCGCGTTGAGCATGCGGATCGGGCGCCGGGACGGAGCCGCCGGCCGCGGTGACCTGTGCCAGCACCAGAGCGAGGTGTACTCCTGCATCTACAAGCAGGTCGAGGCGGGCGCCACCTACATGATCGAGGTCGGGCAGTACGACGGCCAGCGTCCGGCGGCCTTCCGGCTGACCTGGACCCCGGTGCCGCCCCCGGCCAACGACGACCTGGCCGACGCGACGGTGCTGACGGGGCGTTCCACCGCGTTCCCGTCCCCGCACCCCGCCTCGGGCCTGCTGGCCACGCTCGAGCCGGGCGAGGAGCCGTCCTACGTCGGCTCGACGCCCGCCCGGCACTCGATCTGGTACGAGTGGACGGCACCCTTCGCGTCCAGCGTGGAGATCGACGTCGCGGTCGGGCCGTCACCGCAGCGCTACTGCGAGGAGCGCCTGTCCGTGATCGAGGTGTACGTCGGAGAGGCCGACGACGGCGGCTTCCGGGAGACCGACCAGCAGTTCGACGACTGCGACGGGCTCGACGTCGAGATCGACACCGCCTTCCCCGGCCAGACCTTCCTGATCAAGCTCGACTCCCCCGACGGCCCGACCCCCGTCAGCGGCACGCTCGTCGCCACCCCCCGCTGCGGGGTCACGGGCACCGACGGCGACGACGTGCTGGAGCCGCCGTCCTCGTCCGGCCGCTACGTGGTCTGCGGCGGCCGCGGCGACGACGTCCTCCGCGGCGGTGGCGACGACGACCTCCTGATCGGTGGGCGGGGCGACGACGTGCTCCGAGGCGGCGCCGGCGCCGACCGGTTGCAGGGCGGTCAGGGTCGTGACCGGTGCGTGGGCGGCGCCGGCACCGACCGCTTCGCAGGGTGCGAGGTGATCAGGTCGGTCCCCTGACCTCAACCCCGGGAGCCGGCTGCGACCAACGGCCCTGGCAGGCCCGGGGCACCCGGTGCGACCGTGGGGCGCATGGACCTCGACCCGGTCGCGACGAACGGTGACCACTACCGCGTCGTGTTCGAGAACGACCGGGTCCGGGTGCTCGACTACGCCGACCGGCCGGGTGACGCGACCACGAACCACCGTCATCCGGACAGCGTGATGTACACGCTGTCGTCCTTCCGTCGGCTGCTCGTCTCGGGCGACGGGTCCCGCGAGGTGACGATGGAAGCGGGGACCACCGCGTGGCTCCCCGCGCAGGAGCACCGTGGCGAGAACATCGGGGACACCCCGACGCACGTGCTCCTCGTGGAGCTGAAGGAGCCGGGCCCGCTCGTCGGCGCCCAGGACGGAACGCTCCTGGGCCCCCAGACCTGAGGCGTGCTCCCCGCGCTCGGGTGACCCGGGCTCAGGTGCCGTGAGCCAGGATGGGCTCATGAGCGACCTCCCTCGCAAGGCCGCCGCGCGCACCGCACGTCTGGCCCGCCTTCCCCTGGGGTACGCCGGGCGCAGCGCCGTCGGCTTCGGCCGCCGCCTCGGTGGCGCGCCGGCGGAGGCCGTGATGAGCGACATCCAGGCCAAGACCGCTGAGCAGGTGTTCCGCACCCTGGGCGAGCTCAAGGGCGGGGCGATGAAGTTCGGTCAGGCGATGTCGGTCTTCGAGTCGGCACTGCCGGAGGAGATCGCGGGTCCGTACCGCGACCAGCTGACCAAGCTGCAGGACTCCGCCCCCCCGATGCCGACCTCGACGGTGCGCCAGGTGCTCACCGAGGACCTCGGACCGGACTGGAAGCAGCAGCTGGTCTGGCTGGACGGCGGCCCGACCGCCTCGGCCTCGATCGGGCAGGTCCACAAGGGTCGCTGGCACGACGGCCGCGAGGTCGCGGTCAAGGTGCAGTACCCCGGCGCCGACGAGGCGCTGCGCTCCGACCTGCGCCAGCTGTCGCGGCTCGGCCGCTCGATCGCGCCGGTCTTCCCCGGCATCGACCTCAAGCCGCTGATCGAGGAGCTGCAGCTGCGCGCCGAGGAGGAGCTCGACTACGAGCTCGAGGCGCAGGCCCAGCGCGGCTTCGCCGAGGGCTACCGCGGCGACCCCGACATCGTCGTGCCCGACGTCGTCGCCGTCGGCCGTCGGGTGCTGGTCACCGAGTGGCTCGACAGCCCGGCCTCGCTGGCCTCGATCATCGCCTCCGGCACGCAGGAGGAGCGCGACCACTACGGCGACCTCTTCACCCGCTTCATCTTCTCCTCACCGGCGCGGGTCGCGATGCTCCACGCCGACCCGCACCCCGGCAACTACCGGGTGATGCCCACCGAGGACGGCCGCCCGGGTCGCCTCGGCGTGCTCGACTTCGGCGCGGTCGCCCGGCTGCCCGACTCCGGGCTGCCCGAGGTCATGGGTCGGCTGATCCGCCTGGCCGCCCTCGACGACGCCACCCAGCTGATGGACGGCCTGCGGGCCGAGGGCTTCGTCAAGGAGCGCACCAAGCTGGAGGCCCAGCAGGTCGCGGACTACCTCTCGCCGCTGGTCGAGCCGACCCGGGTCGAGGAGTTCCAGTTCAGCCGGGAGTGGATGCGCGAGCAGTTCGCCCGGATCAACGACCCGCGTGAGCCCGCGTACACCGTCGCGATCAAGCTGAACCTGCCGCCGGAGTACCTGCTGATCCACCGCTCGTGGGTCGGCGGCATCGCGATCCTCTCCCAGCTCGGGACGCGGGCGCGGTTCCGCGAGATCCTCGAGGAGCTGCTCCCCGGCTTCGCCGAGCCCGCCGCCTGAGGCCGGTGGCCGCTGCTGCTCAGAGCCGCAGGTGCATGACGTGCAGGCCCACCCGGCCGTGGGTCGGGGAGGCGAACGCCTCGGGGACGGTGCCGACGACCTCGAAGCCGAGCGAGCGCCACAGGCGCACGGCCGCGGTGTTGGTCTCGACCACCGCGTTGAACTGGATCGCGGCGTACCCCTGCTCGCGGTGCCAGGCCACGACGTGCTCGCCGAGCGCGCGACCGACGCCGCGCCCGCGCGCCGCCGGGGCGACCATGAACGAGGCGGTGCCGACGTGGCTGCCGGGCCCGGGCCGGTTCGGCCCCATCCGCGCGGTACCGAGCACGACCTCGCCGCCGACGGTGTCGTCGACCAGCACGACGGTGGCGCCCGGTGGCTCCGCGAACCACAGTGCGCGGCCCTGCTCGCTGGTCAGCCCGAGCGGGTAGGCGTACGTCTCCTGCGCCTCGACCACCTCGTCGAAGAACGGGCGGATGGCGGGCCAGTCCGCGCCGGTGGCGGGGCGGATCGTGAGAGTGCCGCTCACGTCACCGGGTGGCAGTCGTGCCCGCAGGAGCTCGTGCTGCCCGGGGCGTGGTCCGGTCCGGCGTGGTCCGCGGGGCGGTGCAGCACGGCGTGCCCGGGGGTGACCCGGACGTCGTCGCCGTCGACCGTGGCGGTCCCGTCGACCAGCAGGGTGTACCCGCGCTCCTCGCGCGGCGGGAACAGCAGCGTCACGGTCGCGTTCGCGACGACGTTGCGCAGGCTGCCGCCACCGGGACCGGCCACCACGACCACGCCGTCGCTCAGCACGGGGTCCGCCGAGACCGCCTTGACGCTCTCACCGGCGGTGCTCAGGAGGTAGCCCGGGCCGTACTGCTCCAGGGTGCGGGCGAGGTCCGCGAGGTCGACCGGGATGCTCATGGTCCGAACCTACCCGCGGTCGACCCAGCGCTCCCCCGCGTCCACCGCCTCCGCGGTACCGCCGGTCAGCTCCGCGACCAGGGCGTGCAGCGTGGCGACGCCGTCGGTGGGGACGCCCAGGCGGAGGGTGACGCGGGCGGCGTAGGCCTGGTCGAGCACCGCGACGTCATGCGCCCGCAGACCGCTCTCCAGCCGTCCGGCGTCGGCGTGCCCGACCTCCACCTCGAGCTCGCGCAGCAGCTCGCGGCGGCGGGTCCCGGCGGCCTCCAGGGCGGTACGCACGGCGTCGCCGTAGGCGCGCACCAGGCCGCCCGCGCCGAGCAGGGTCCCGCCGAACCACCGCGTCACCACCGCGACCACGTCGGCCAGCGGCTCCGCGTCGGAGCCCGCTCCCCGGAGGACCTCCAGCATCGGGGCGCCGGCGGTCCCGGCCGGCTCCCCGTCGTCGCTCGAGCGCTCGACCACCTGGGGCGGCGGGCCGAGCAGGAAGGCGGAGCAGTGGTGCCGGGCGTCGCGGTGCTCGCGGCGGGCGGCGTCGACCACGGCACGGGCCTCGCCTTCGGTGCCGACGCGCTCGAGACGGCATAGGAACCGGGAGCGGCTGACCTCGGTCTCGACCTCCGCCGCGCGGGCGACCGTGCGGTAGCGGGTGCTCATGACGGCGTCACCAGAGGCCCAGCACGTCGCCGCCGATGCGGACCACGAAACCGCCCACGACCACCACGAAGAACGCGCGGACGAAGCCGGCACCGCGAGCCACGGCGGTGCGCGCCCCGACGTAGGAACCGACGACGTTGGCCGCCCCGACGACGAGCCCGACCTCCCAGAGCACCGCACCCTGGGGCACGAAGACGACCAGCGCCGCGAGGTTGGTGGCCCAGTTGGCCAGGCGCGCATTGGCGGACCCCTCCAGGAACGAGTAGCCGAGGAGCCCGACCATCGCCAGCACGAAGAAGCTGCCGGTGCCGGGGCCGAGCGCCCCGTCGTAGAAGCCGACGACGAGGCCGGCGCCCACGGCCAGCGCGACGTGGTGGCCGCGGCCGAAGCGCAGCTCGGTCGCCTCGCCGAGGGACGGCCGGAACAGCACCCAGGCGCCGACCAGGAGCAGCGCGACGAGGACGACCGGGTCGAACGCCTCGCGCGGGATGAAGGACGCGACGACGGCACCGCCGGCCGACCCGACGAAGGCGGCCAGCATCAGCGGCACGAACGTCGACGCCTGCGGTCGTACCCGTCTCAGGTAGGTCGCCGAGCTGACCGTCACCCCCAGCCAGGACGCGAGCTTGTTGGTGGCCAGGACCTGCACCGGGCTCGCGCCGGGCAGCCCGACGAGCAGGGCCGGGAGCTGGACCAGCCCGCCGCCGCCGACGACCGCGTCGACGAAGCCGGCGACCAGGCCCGCCAGGGCGAGCAGCGCCAGCAGGGTCAGGCCGGGGTCCTCCACGGCGGTCACCCTAGGACCGCGCGCGGGCGACCTAGGGTGGCGGGCGTGCGTATCGTCTCCCTCCTCCCCTCGACCACCGAGATCCTCTTCGCGATCGGCGCCGGGGACGAGGTGGTCGGCGTGACGTTCGAGTGCGACCACCCCGCCGAGGCACGGACGCGGCGGATCGTGTCGACCTCGAACCTGCCCGAGGGCCTCGACCCCGCCGGGATCGACGCCGCGGTGTCGGCCGCCGTGGCCCGCGGCGAGGACCTCTACCGGCTCGACGAGGACGCCCTGGCCGGGCTCGACGCCGACCTCGTGGTCACCCAGGACCTGTGCGCGGTGTGCGCGATCGACGTCTCGACCGTCAGCGACGCCCTGACCCACCTCGGCTGCACCGCCGACGTCGTCACCACCGACCCGCACACCCTGGCCGAGGTGCTCGGCACGGTCGGCGAGCTCGGCCGACGCACGGGGCGTGAACCGGCCGCCGCCGCCCTGGTGGCCTCGCTGGAGGAACGGCTCGCGGCCGTGCAGCAGCGCGTCGCCGGCCGGCCCCGCCCGCGCGTGGTGGTGCTGGAGTGGACCGACCCGCCGTACGCCCCGGGTCACTGGATCCCGGAGATGGTCCAGGCCGCGGGCGGCGACTGCGTCCTCGGCGCCGCCGGCGAGAAGTCCGTGCGCACCACGTGGGAGGCCGTCCACGCCGCCCGGCCCGACCTGGTCGTCGTCGCCCCCTGCGGCTTCGACCGCGCGGCGTCCCAGGCCCAGGCCGACGCCCTGGTCGCGGCCGGCGTGCTGCCGGCCGGGGCCCGCGTCCACGCCGTCGACGCCGACGCCTCCTGGGCGCGCCCCGGCCCGCGCCTGGTGGACGGGGTCGAGGAGCTGGCCGGGGTGCTGCACGGGGGCTGACCGGTCGTCTGTCGCCGAGGGAGCGCCAGCACCGCGGTGGTCGAAGAGGCGGCGGCAACCCCCGGTGGTCGAGGAGGCAGCGCAAGCCCCGGTGGTCGAGGAGCGAGCGCCAGCGAGCGTCACGAGACCAGCACCCGGGGGCCGACGAGCGAACGCAGCGAGCGTCACGAGACCAAGGCCCGGTGGTCGAGGAGCGAGCGCCAGCGAGCGTCACGAGACCCTCTCCACAAGGACATAGGTCCACTGACGATCGAACGCCTGTTCGACTACACTAGATCCATGACCACCACCCCAGACGACAGCACCGGGCCCGACCCGATGCTCGACGTCCAGGTCGAGGCCGTCATGTCCCCGGACCCCTCGTTCCTCGACTGGGTCCACGAGCTCGACAACCGCCGCGAAGCCACCCGAGCCGCCCTGCTGGCTGAGGTCAAGGACGCCAAGGCGGTCCGCGCCGCGGCAGAAGTCCGGGTGCTCCAGAGCATCGTGGAGTGGTGCATCGCGAACGAAGCGCTACGCGACGACGAAGCGATGTGGATCGCCGGTTACGGCGACCACGGCCTGTCCCTCGGCGGTGTCGGGTGTCCGTTGGTGCGTGAGTCCGCGGTCATCGAGATCTCCGCCGTCCTGGGCGTCTCGACCAGGTCCGGTGCCGACCAGATCGCGATCACCCTCGAGCTGCGCTACCGCCTCCCCAGACTCTACGAACGCGTCGTGTCCGGTGCCTGCCCGGTCTGGCGGGCCCGACTCGTCGCAGAGAAGACCATGGCCCTGTGCGAGGACGGTGCCGCGGAGGTCGACCGGCTCGTCGCTCCGTTCGCGCACTCCATCTCCTACGCCCAACTGTCCCGCCTGACCGACGAAGCACTGATGCGGTGGGACCCCGCCGCGGCGGAGGAGAAGCGGAAGGCTGCCGCCGACGGCAGGTACTGCCGCATCGGACTCGCCGACCACGCCGACGGCACCGTCCAGCTCGACGCCGGGCTCGACCTCGCCGACGCCATGGCCCTCGAAGCCACCGTCCGCGACCGGGCGAAGGCCTACGCCGACGACGGATCGACCGAGTCCCTCGACGTCCGCCGCTCCCAGGCCCTGGGCTCGCTGGCCCTCGGCCAGGCCATGCTCCCCGAGGGCCACGATGAGCCCACGACACCCGCGGGTCCGGCCCTGGTGCTGTTCGCCCACATCCCCGGCGGCGTGTTCAACCCGCTCTTCTGTGCCGGCGCCGGCGACGTCAACGACACCCTCGTCTCACGCCTGGACAACCGGCACCCCGCCAAGGGCCCGATCACCACCGCCCAGGTCCGCCAATGGGCCAGCACCGCCGCCTCGATCACCATCCGGCCGGTCCTCGACCTGGCCGAGACGATCCACTGCGACTCCTACGAGTGCTCCGACCGCCTCAAGGAACAGACCCAGCTGCGCGACACCACCTGCGTCTTCCCCTGGTGCACCAACCCGGCCGTCTTCACCGACATGGAACACGTCATCCCGTACCCCGAAGGACCGACCGAGACCGGGAACGTCGCCCCCGCCTGCCGCCAGCACCACCGCGCCAAGACCCACATGGGCTGGGACTACGAGGCACTCGGCCCAGGGCTGTACCTGTGGACTAGTCCCCAAGGCGAGCGGTACCTCCGCTCCCACGCCGGGACCCATCCGATCGACCAGCTGCCGCCCGGTCCACCACCCGACCCACTCCCCAAAACGCCGGACACCACCCCCTACCCGGCGCCGCCGCCCCAGGTCGCAGACGACCCCGACCAACCCGGCAATGCCACCGCGTCACCACCCCGCAACACCACCCCACCCTTCTGACCCACTGACACTCAGCAGCAGCCCTACCGCCGGACCGGGCACGCCCACCGGCGGTACCGGCGCGCCAGGTCACACCGGTGGCTCTCGACTCGCGATCTAGTGCCACCTGCTGACAGCAGATCACGACCCGACCACCCCGCGGCTTACCCGCTGCAGCGACCGGTCTCGTGACGCTCGCTTCGCTCGCTCCTCGACCACCGGCGGTACCGGCCCGCCCGGACCTCCCCCGGGCACACGGCGGCTCTCGACCCGCTGCCGCGACCGGTCTCGTGACGCTCGCTTCGCTCGCTCCTCGACCACCGGGGCCGGCCGCTCGCCCCTCGACCACCGGGGCCGCCGCTCGCTCCTCGGCCACCGGGGGCCCGGCGGGTGACGCCGCCGCGGCGCCCTGCGCGGGAGCGGAGGGAGCCGTGAGCCTGCGACAGAGACGCACCGGGCCCGGGGGGCGAGGTGGCGGCACCGCGGCGGCGTACCGGGTGGGCGCCGGAGCGCCCGCGCCGAGGCTAGGGAAGGTGCGGCGTCACCGTGTCTCGATCACTGAAGCTGTTGCTGTCTCGTGACCGAGATGTTGCCGTCCAGTGGATCGGGTCAGCCGACCCAGGACCCCCGGCCACCGCCACCGAACCAGTCGCGCCCCGAGAAGCCACCGAGCCCGCCGCCGCCCGCTGCGCCGCCGGCGCCGCCACGCCCGCGGGAACCGAGGTAGGAGCCGACCACCGCCGCGCCGAGGTCGTCGAGCTCGGGCGCGACGACCCGACCGTCGACGCGCTGGGCCATCTGCTCGATGAAACGCGCCAGACCCGGGTCCTCCCCCAGCCGGAAGAACGTGGTCTGCGCCCCCAGCCGCCGCGCGTTGTCGAGCTCCTTGACCGCGTAGGCCACCGTCAGCGGGTGCGGCGGGTAGGAGAACCACACCTCGCCGTCCGGCTCGAGGTGGGAGGTCGGCTCGCCGTCGGTGACGATCAGCAGCACCGGCTGGGCGTTCGGGTGCTTGCGGAAGTGCCGGTTGGCCAGCAGCAGCGCGTGGTGGAGGTTGGTGCCCTTGTCCCACATCGCGTCGAGCGCCGTGAGCTGCTCGATCTCCATTACCTCGGCGTGCCGGCCGAAGCCGATCAGCTGGAGCGCGTCACCGCGGAAGCGCGATCGGATCAGCGTGTGCAGCGCGAGCGCGGTGCGCTTCATCGGCACCCAGCGGCCGTCCATCGCCATCGAGAACGACGTGTCCACCAGCAGCGCCACGCAGGCCTGCGTCCGGTCCTCGGTCTCGGACACCTCGATGTCCTCGAGCTCGATCGCCCGCCCGCCGACGGCGCCGGCCGCCGACCCGCCCAGCGCCGCGCCGGCACGACGGCGTACGGAGTTGAGCACGGTCCGCGGGATGTCCCACGGCTCGGTGTCACCGAACTCCCAGCCGCGGGAGGACCCGGTCATCTCCCCGGCCCCACCGGCGCGACGGGTGTCGCGCTGACCCTGGCGCCCGCTCATCCGGGTCGCCACGTCACGCAGCAGCGCCTTGCCGAGCTGCCGCATCGCCTTGGGCGTCAGGCGCAGCTGCCCGTCCGAGCCGCGCTGCATCGTGCCGCTGTCGCGCAGCGCCTTCTCCAGCTCCTGCAGCGTGCGGGCGTCGACCGAGGCCTGGTCGCCGAGCTGGCGGGCGAGCTTGTCGAGGTCGACGTCGTCCATCCGGGAGCCGGAGTACGACTGGGCGAGCTGGTCCGCGAGGTCGTCGAGGTCCGCGAGGTCCTGGAAGACGCCCGTGCCGTCACCGAGTCCGAGCCCCTCCTCGCCGTCCATCCTCTCCGAGCCGCCCCAGTCCTCCCCGGGTCGCAGCCCGCGCAGGTTGGCGTCGAGCTGCGACAGCGAGTCCATCAGCTCGGGCGAGCCGAAGGCCTGCTGCGCCAGGGCGTCGAGCTCGGCGCGCTGCTCGGGCGTCATCGAGTTGCGCATCCGCTGCGCCGCCGCCGCCCGCTGGGCCAGCGCGTCGAGCAGCTCGTCGATGTCCTGCGGGCCCTCGGGGAAGTACTCCCCGTGCTTGGCCATGAAGTCGTCGAAGTCCGCAGGCGTGTCCTCGCCCCGCGCGTGCTTGGCGAGCAGCTCGTTCAGGTCGCCGAGCATCTCGTTGATCGCCGCACGGTCCTCGTCGGTGGCGTTCTCGAGCGCCTGCTTCATGCCGGCGAAGCGCTGCTCGAGCATCTCGCGACCCAGCAGGTCCTTGATCTTCTCGAAGTCGGCGCGGGCCTCGCTGCTCTGCCAGTCGTAGGACGACAGCTCGCTGACCGCGGCGGCCGGGCTGGCCGGCAGGTTGTCGAGCTGCATCTCGCGGAACGCGCGGTCGCCGTCGTCCATCAGCGCGTCGCGCGCGAGCTGCTTGCGCTCCTCGAGCACCGCCTTGTCCAGCAGCTCCTTGATCTCGGCCAGGGTGCCGTCGAGGTTGTGCCGGTCCATCAGCTCGCGGCGTCGCTCCGCGACCCGTCGGGCGAGGTCGTCGAGGCCGGCCTGGTCCTGGCCCCCGCGACGCAGGAACTCCCGCATCGCCCGCTCGGGGCTGTAGCCGGCCATCACGTCCTCGCCGATCGCGTCCAGGGCCTCGGAGAGGTCGACCGGCGGCGCCAGCGGGTCGCCGCCGTCGTAGCGCTTGAAGCGGGTGCGGTCCTTCACGGGGCGCTCCTCGTCGGGGCTGTGGTCGGAACGGTGCGGGCGGGGCGGCTCAGCCGTACACCGTCTCCCGGCCGTCGGTGTCCTTGCCGACCTTGCGGGCGAGGTACAGCCCCTCGAGCGCGAGCTCGATGGCGCCGGCCCGCTGGCCGTCGTTGGTCGCGCCCAGCGCGTCGCAGACCTGGTCGTAGAGGTCGGACTCCCCCAGCACCGGCAGACCGGTCAGGAAGTCGCGGGCCGTGACCTGCTCGCCGGTGCTGACCATCGCGCCGTTCTCGATGGCGTCGGCCAGCAGCCCCAGGTCGATGCCGCGCAGGTGCGCGCGCACCACCTCGGCGGTGGCGGTGCGCAGCAGGTGGGTCAGCACCTCCTGCTCGCGGCCCTCCTCGCCGGTCTCGAACTCGATCTTGCCGCCGAGGACCTCCACGGCGGTCTCGAGGTCGACCACGCGGGCCACCGCCTCGTCCTCGCCGTGGCGCGTGGCGCGGTGGAGCGCGGCGGCGGCGATGGTCTCGGCGCCGGCGATCGCGAAGCGGGCCGAGACGCCGGAGCGCTGGTCGACCGCGGAGGAGTCGCGCAGGTTGCGGGTGAAGCGCGCCAGCACCTCGACCAGGTGGTCCGGCACGTCGGCGACGAGGTCGGCCTCCTGGCGGATCACGCGGATCTCGGCGTCCAGCTCGGTCGGGTAGTGCGTGCGGATCTCGGCGCCGAAGCGGTCCTTGAGCGGGGTGATGATCCGACCGCGGTTGGTGTAGTCCTCGGGGTTCGCGCTGGCCACGACGAGCACGTCGAGGGGCAGCCGCAGCACGTAGCCGCGGATCTGCACGTCGCGCTCCTCCATCACGTTGAGCATCGCGACCTGGATCCGCTCGGCGAGGTCGGGCAGCTCGTTGAGCGCCACGATGCCGCGGTGGCTGCGCGGCACGAGCCCGAAGTGGATCGTCTCGGGGTCGCCCAGCGAGCGGCCCTCGGCGACCTTCATCGGGTCGACGTCGCCGATCAGGTCGGCCACGGACGTGTCGGGGGTCGCGAGCTTCTCGGCGTACCGCTCGTCGCGGTGGCGCCACACGACCGGCAGCTCGTCGCCGAGCTCGGCGGCGCGGCGCTGCGAGGCGTGGATGATCGGGTCGTACGGGTGCTCGCCGAGCTCGGAGCCCTCGATCACCGGCGTCCACTCGTCGAGCAGGCCGACCATCGTGCGCAGCAGCCGGGTCTTGCCCTGGCCGCGCTCGCCGAGCAGCACGATGTCGTGGCCCGCGATCAGCGCCCGCTCGAGCTGCGGGACCACGGTGTGCTCGAAGCCGTGCAGGCCCGGCCACGGGTCGCGGCCCTCGCGCAGGGCGTCCAGCAGGTTCTCGCGGATCTCAGTGCGGAGCGAGCGCAGCTGGTGCCCGGAGGCGCGCAGCTGGCCGACGGTACGGGCCTCGGGGGCCGGCGACGGGGAGGGACCGGCGGTCGGGGTGGCAGTCACGAATTCCACGGTACGCCCGGCCGCCCAGCCCGTGACGGGCCCTCCCCGCGGACGGCCTGCCCGGTGTCGGCCGGGGCCAGTAGGGTCCGGTCCGGAGGCGCTCGAGGGCGAGTGTCGGAAGGAGTGCGGTCGTGGGACGCACGCTGCTGTCCGTGAACGACTCGGCCTGGCTGTTCGCCGAGACCCGTCGTACCCCGATGCAGGTCGGCATGCTGGCGACCTTCCGGGTGCCCGAGGGCGAGCCGACCTTCGTGGCGGACCTCGTCGCGAGGTGGCGGGAGGCGCGGCACTTCCACCCGCCCTACAACTACCTCTTCCACCGGTTCCCGGTCCCGAGCTGGAGCGAGCTCGAGGACGACCAGATCGACCTCGACTACCACCTGCGCCACTCCGCCCTGCCCTCTCCCGGCTCCCAGCGCGAGCTCGGCGTCCTGGTCTCGCGGCTGCACTCCTCCCGGATGGACCGGCGCTACCCGTTGTGGGAGTGCCACGTCATCGAGGGCCTGGAGGAGGACCGCTGGTCGCTCTACTTCAAGGCGCACCACTCCCAGGTCGACGGCGTCGGCGGGGTACGCCTCCTGCGCCGGATGCTCTCGGTCGACCCCGAGCGCCGCGGCATGCTGCCCCCGTGGGCCGTCGGCGCCCACGGGCCCGACCAGTCCGGGCTGCCGCCGCGCGAGAAGCCCACGCGCGAGGTGGAGCGTGCAGCCGACGTCGCCGACCGCGACTCCCTGCTCGGCGACCTCGCCACCGGGGTCACCGACCGGGTGCGCGCCGGCGCGGCGGTCGGCGGCTCGCTGGCCCAGACCTACGTCGAGACGCTGACCGGCCTGCGCCGCGACCCCGACCGCGCCGTGCCCTTCCGCGCCCCACGCTCGATCCTCAACGAGCGCATCCACGCACCCCGCCGCTTCGCCACCCAGCACTACTCCGTCGACCGGCTCAAGGCCGTCGCGACGGCCGCCGACGCGAGCCTCAACGACGTCTACCTCGCGCTCTGCGGGGGCGCGCTGCGCCGCTACCTGCTCGAGCTCGACGCCCTGCCCACCGACGACCTGACCGCCAACGTGCCGGTGTCGGTCCGCCCGGAGGGCGGCGCCCGGGTGGGCAACGCGATCACCTTCCTCTACGCCAGCCTCGGCACCACCGTCGAGGACCCGCTGCAGCGGGTGGCGCTGATCAAGGCCTCGACGCGGCTGGGCAAGGCCCGCCTGCCTGACGTCGGCGGCGCCGCGATGGACGCCTACACCGCCGCCCTGATGGCGCCGTTCCTGTCCGTGGCGCTCCTCGGCGTCGGCGGTCACGGACGCCCGGCCGCGAACGTCGTGGTCTCCAACGTCCCCGGGCCCGCCGAGACCCGCTACCTCGACGGCTCACCGGTGGAGGAGATCTACCCGGTCAGCCTGCTCTTCAACGGCCAGGCCCTCAACATCACCGGGGTCAGCTACGACGGCTCCTTCAACATCGGCTTCACCGGGTGCCGCGACTCCGTCCCGAGCCTGCAGCGCATCGCGGTGTACTCCGGCGAGGAGCTGGAGCGCCTCGAGCAGGCCCTCGGCCTGTGAGCGCGGCCTCCGTCCTGCTCGGGGGTGCGGCGCTGCTGCTCGCCGTCGGGCTGGGGGCGGCCGTGCTGCTGCTGCGCCGCGAACGGCTCGCCCATGACGCGACCCGGGCCCGCGCGGCCCGGCTCGAGGCCGACCTCGACGCGGCGCTGCGGCCGCCGTCGCCGGCCACCGGCGTCGAGCGCGCGGTGCGCCGCGTCGTGCGCACCGCGGCCCAGCTGCGCCGCGAGGGCGTCGGCGGCCTGCTGCAGTCCTCCCTCGACGACCTGCAGACGTGGGCCACCGACGGCCGGTCCCAGGTCGCCACCATGGCCGCGGCCGACGGCACGGTGACCCTGTTCTTCTCCGACATCGAGGGGTCCACCCGCTTGAACGCCCGGCTCGGCGACGACGCGTTCGTCAAGGTGCTGGCCGCGCACGACGCCCTGGTCCGCTCGCGGGTGGAGAAGCACCGCGGTCAGGTCGTCAAGACCGCCGGCGACGGGTTCATGGTGGCCTTCCGTGACGCCGAGGCCGCCTGCCGGGCCGCGCTGAGCATCCAGCGGCGCCTGGCCTCGGGCCGCGACCACCGGTTGCGCAGGGAGCGCGTCGCCGTCCGGATCGGGATCCACACCGGCACCGCGGTCAGCCGCGACGGCGACTACTTCGGGCGCAACGTCGCCACGGCGGCGCGGCTCGCCGACCTGGCCGACGGGGGGCAGGTGCTGGCCTCGCGCGCGGTCGCCGCGGCCCTCGACGAGGACGCGGTGATCGTCCTCGAGCCGCGCGGCGAGACGGAGCTGCGAGGGCTGCCGGGCACGCACGAGGTCTACCTGGTCGAGCCCCGGCCGGGCACGCCGCCCTAGTCGCGCTGGCGGAGCAGGAGCGCGACGGCCTGCGTACGACGGGAGACGCCGAGCTTCGACAGCATCCCGGTCACGTGGTTCTTCACCGTCTTCTCGCTGATCTGGAGCTCGCCGGCGATGCGCCGGTTGCTCAGGCCCTCGGCGATCAGGTCGAGCACCGCCCGCTCCCGCGGGGTCAGTCGCCACAGGGCCGGTCGGCCGCCGGTCGCGTACGCCACCGAGTCGGCCGCGGCCACGACGCCGGCGGGCGGGGCACCCTCCTGGCCGGGAGCGCGGGAGCGTACCGGCGGCAGCGCGAGGGTGCCGCCGGCCGCGACCTTCCGCACCCCGTCGAGCAGGTGACCGCCGCCGACCCCCTTCAGCAGGACCCCCGAGGCACCGGCCGCGAGCACGCCCGTGACCGCCACCTCGTCGTCGAAGGCGGTGAGCACCACGACCGCCGTGCCCTGGGCCAGGGCCGCCCGGCAGACCTCGGCGCCGTCACCGTCGGGCAGCCGGACGTCGACCACGGCCAGGTCCGGCAGGACCCGCCTCAGCTCGCGCATCGCCCCGGCGACGTCCCCGGCCTCACCGGCCACCTCGAGGTCCGGCTCGGCGTCCAGCAGCGACCGCAGCCCGCGACGCACCAGCTCGTGGTCGTCGACCAGCAGCACCCGCACGACCCGGGCCGGTGCCGCGATCTCGGTGGGCTGCTGGGTCATGGCGGGCATCGAGCCAGTTTCAACGACCCGGGTGGCACCGCCCAGAGGCGTACGTCGCGGCGCCCGCGTGACCTAGGTCCCTGGAGTGCCCGGGTCCCGCGTCGACCGCTCCCGCTCGACCCGGTCGGCCTCGGCGGCGCGCGCCTCCTCGTCGGCGACCTCCACACCGTCCTCGCTCGGGGCGGTGACCAGCTCGAACCCGCCGTCGTGGCGGTCCGCCCCGCTGGTGACCGCGACCTCGACCAGGGCCACGCCGGCCCGCTCGCGCACGATGATCGGGTCGTGGCGCAGGTCGCGGTAGAGCGAGAGGCACAGCGCGAGGATGACCAGCACGAACGGCACCGAGGCGACCACGGTCACCCGCTGCAGGCCGCTGAGGGCGTTGTTGCCGCCGACGGCGAGCATGATCGCGGCCACGGCGCCGGTCAGCGTCCCCCAGAAGACCACCGTGCGCTTGCTGGGCTCGATCCGCCCCTTCTCCGACAGCGTGCCCATCACCAGCGAGGCGGCGTCGGCGCCGGAGACGAAGAAGACCGCCACCAGCAGCATGACCACCACGGTCGAGACCGAGGCCAGGGGGTAGTCGCCGAGCAGCGCGAAGAGCGCGGTGTCGAAGTTGACGACGCCGTCCGGGGCGAGGTCGCCGCCGGTGCGCTGCTGGTCGATCGCCGCGCCGCCGAAGACCGCGAACCAGACCAGGCTGACCAGGGTCGGCACCAGCAGCACGCCGGTCACGAACTGGCGGATGGTGCGGCCCCGGCTGATCCGGGCGATGAACATGCCGACGAAGGGGGTCCAGGAGACCCACCAGGCCCAGTAGAAGACCGTCCAGTCGCCCAGCCAGGCGTTCATGTCGGCGTCGCCGGTGGCGGCGGTCCGCGAGGCCATCTCGCCCATCTGGCCGAGGTAGTCGGCCAGCGTGGTCGGGATCAGGTTCAGGATCAGCAGGGTCGGGCCGACGACGAAGACGAAGACGGCCAGGACCAGCGCGAGGACCATGTTGCCGTTGGAGAGGTACTGGATGCCCTTCTCGACGCCGGACACCGCGGAGGCGATGAAGGCGACCGTCAGGACCGCGATGATGCCGACCAGGACGGGGGTGCCGACCTCGCCGACCCACCCGTTGAAGCGCAGGCCGCCGGCGATCTGCAGGGCGCCGAGGCCCAGCGAGGCGGCCGAGCCGAAGAGCGTGGCGAAGATGGCCAGGATGTCGACCACGCGACCGAACGGGCCCTCCGCGTGCCGGCCGATCAGGGGCCAGAAGGCGGCGGAGATGGTCTGCGAGCGCCCGGCGCGGTAGCTGCCGTAGGCGATGGCGATGCCGACCACGGCGTAGATCGCCCAGGGGTGCAGGCCCCAGTGGAACATCGTGGTCGCCATCGCGACCTCGATCGCGTCGTCGGAACCGCCCTCGACCGTGCCCGGGGGCGGGGAGGTGAAGTGCGACAGCGGCTCGGCGACGCCGTAGAACATCAGGCCGATGCCCATGCCCGCGCTGAACATCATCGCGATCCAGGAGACCGTCTTGAACTCCGGCTTCTCCCCGTCGTGGCCGAGCGGGATCTTGCCGTAGCGGCTGGCGGCCAGCCACAGCACGTAGACCACGAAGAAGGACGAGACCAGCACGAAGAACCAGCCGCCGTTGGTGACCACGGCGTCCTGCGCGGTCGTCGAGGCGGAGGCGAGGTTCTTGGTGCTGAGGATCCCCCACGCCACGAAGCCGATCGCGATCGCGCCGGTGACCACGAAGACCACGAGGTCGACGTTGTCGCGCCAGCGCGGGGACAGGGGGCGGTCGGCCGCGCTCGTGCCGCGGCCGGGGCCGGGGCCGGCTGCGGGGCCGGGGGTCGGTGTCTGCTCGTCGATGGCCACCGACCGAGGTTAAGCCCACCCCCACGGGTGAGGACATACCCCGGTGGGGGTGCAGCCGGGACCAAGGTCCCCAGACGGGTCAGGTCGAGCTGAGGTAGCCCAGCAGGTCCTGGCGGGTCAGCACCCCGACCGGCGAGCCGTCCTCCTGGACCAGCACCGCGTCGGCGTCCTCGAGCAGGTGCACGGCAGCCTGGGCACCCTCGGTCGCGCCGATCGTGGGCAGCGCGGGCGACATGTGCTGCTCGACGAGGTCGGTCAGCCGGGCGTCGCCGGCGTAGAGCGCCTCGAGCAGCGCGCGGTCCGACACCGACCCGGCGACCTCCTGCGCGACCACGGGGGGCTCCGCGCGGACCACCGGCATCTGGGAGACGCCGTACTCCCGAAGGATCGCGACGGCCTCGGCGATGGTCTCGCCGGGGTGGGTGTGCACGAGGTCGGGCAGCCGGCCGTCCTTGCCACGCAGCACCTCGCCCACGGTGCGGCCCTCGCGGGCGTCGGCGCCGGTGGTCGGGAAGCCGTAGGTGGCCAGCCAGTCGTCGTTGAAGATCTTCGACAGGTAGCCGCGCCCGGAGTCGGGCAGCAGCACCACGATCACCGCGTCGCGGCCCTCGGGCGTGCCGGCGAGCTCGTGCGCGAGCTGGCGGGCGGCGTACGCGGCCATCCCGCAGGAGCCCCCGACGAGCATCGCCTCCTCGCGGGCCAGGCGGCGGGTGAACGCGAACGAGTCGGCGTCGGAGACCTCGATGATCCGGTCGGCGACGTCGCGGTCGTAGGTGTCGGGCCAGAAGTCCTCGCCGACGCCCTCGACCAGGTACGGCCGACCGGTGCCGCCGGAGTAGACCGACCCGCTGGGGTCGGCGCCGACGACCTGGACGGTGGGGTCCTGCTCCTTCAGGTAGCGACCGACGCCCGAGATCGTGCCGCCGGTGCCGACGCCGGCCACGAAGTGGGTGACCCGGCCCTCGGTCTGCGTCCACACCTCGGGCCCGGTGGTCTCGTAGTGCGAGCGCGGGTTGTGCGGGTTGGCGTACTGGTTGGGCTTCCAGGCGCCGGGCTCGGCGGCCAGCCGGTCGGAGACGTTGTAGTAGCTGTCGGGGTGCTCGGGGGCGACGGCGGTCGGGCAGACGACGACGTCCGCGCCGTACGCGCGGAGCACGTTGCGCTTGTCCTCGCTGACCTTGTCGGGGCACACGAACACGCAGTGGTAGCCCTTGGCCTGGGCGACCATCGCGAGGCCGACGCCGGTGTTGCCGGAGGTCGGCTCGACGATCGTGCCGCCCGGCTGGAGCTCGCCGGACGCCTCGGCCGCCTCGATCATCCGGGTCGCGATCCGGTCCTTCACCGAGCCCCCCGGGTTGAGGTACTCGATCTTGGCCAGCACGACCGGCCCCTCCCCCGGAGCCGTCACGGGGAGGTCGAGGGTGCGGGCCAGCCGCACCAGGGGCGTGTCGCCGATGAGGTCGACCAGGGAGTCCACGTACTGCATCCGGTCACCCTAGGGCTCGGGGCCCTCCGGCGCCGCAGCGGTGGATCCCTAGGATGGAGGGGTGGGGAGAGCCGGAGCAGCACGCAAGCTCGCCGCCGCCGCGGCCTATGGCGGGGGCGGCCTGTCCGTCGTCGGCGCCGGGCTCTACGGCGTGCTGACCGCCGAGGCCAAGCTGGCCCGCAGGACGATCGGGCAGCCCCGTGACGAGCCCCCGCCGGACGCCACCGGCTGGTACGGCCGCGGCCGCCCCGGCCCCGCGATCAAGGTGGCGCTGCTGGGCGACTCCAGCGCGGCCGGGTACGGCGTCGAGCGCGTGGAGGAGACCCCGGGCGCGCTGCTGGCCAGCGGCGTCGCCGAGCACGCCGACCGGCGCGTCTACCTGCGCGAGTTCTGCAAGGTCGGCGCCGAGTCCTCCGCCCTGGCCGGGCAGGTCGACCGTGCGCTGGCGATCGAGCCGGACGTCGTGGTCGTCCTGATCGGCGCCAACGACGTCACCCACGTGACCCTGCCCTCGCAGTCGGTGCGCCACCTCTCCGAGGGCGTACGCCGGCTGATCGCCGCCGACTGCGCCGTCGTGGTCGGCACCTGCCCCGACCTGGGCACGATCAAGCCGATCGCGCCGCCGCTGAAGCAGGTGGCCCGTGCCTGGTCGCGACGGCTCGCGGCCGCCCAGACCATCGCGGTCGTCGAGGAGGGCGGGCGGACCGTCTCGATCGGCTCGGTGCTGGGCCCCGAGTTCGACGCCGCCCCCGCCCTGCTCTTCGGACCGGACCAGTTCCACCCCTCGGCCGCGGGCTACGCCTCGCTGTCGACCGTGCTGCTGCCCTCGGTGCTCGCCGCCCTCGGCTTCGCACGCCCCGACGAGGCGCTGCCGGAGGCGTACCGCGGTGAGGGCCGGCTGCCGATCACCGCCGCCGCCGTCGCCGCCGTGCAGACGCCCGGCACCGAGGTCGACGGGACCGCCGTCGGTGGCGAGAAGCGCGGCGTGCGCGGGCTCTGGGTGGAGCTGCGGCACCGCCGGGGCCGGCTGCCCGGCGAGGGCCAGGCGCCGGAGGCCGAGGAGACGGCCGAGGGCCCCGGATCAGATCCGGGGCCCTCGGGTCACGCGCCGACCTAGCGGGGGTCGGGGTCTGAGGTGCTCGTCGATCAGTCGGAGGAGAAGATCGCGAGCAGGCGCAGCAGGTTGGTGTAGATCCAGACCAGGCTGACGGTCATCGCGAACGCCGCACGCCACGACTCGCGCTCGGGCAGGCCGTTGGCGATGCCCTTCTCCACGAAGTCGAAGTCCATGATCAGCATGAAGACACCGAGCACCAGGCCGACCACCGCGGTGATCACGCCGAGGACGCCGAAGCCGAACAGGCCGGTGTTCACACCGAACAGGCTGAGCACGAGGCTCATCCCGGCCAGGCCGACCATGCCGAACATCGCAGCCATGACGCCCTTGCGGAACTTGTCACCGACCTTGATGTCGAAGAACTTGTACGCCGCGAGCGTGCCGGCGAAGGCCGCCATGGTGCCGAGGACGGCGCTGCTGACGATGCTGGACTCACCGGTGCTGGTGGCGACGTAGCTGTCGAGCACCTTGCTGAAGGCACCGAGGGCGACACCCTCGAGCACGGCGAAGGCCAGCACCAGGGCGGGGCTGATGACGCGCTTGAACGAGTTCACCATCGACAGCGCGAAGGCCCCGAGGGAGCCGATCATCGCGGCCGAGAAGACCGCCGCGGCGTTGCCCGAGGCGTCCATGTCGGGTGTGAGGACCCAGGTGGCCAGCGCTGCGAGCACGACGACGCCGAGCGTCATCGCGGTCTTCTGGACCACCGAGTCGATCGTCATCCGGCCGCCGTCGGCGGCGAGGCCGTAGCCCTGGTCGCCCGGCTGGCCGGTGCCCCACTGGGACGGGTCGTTCGCGTAGCCCGGGTAGGCCGAGCCGTTGCCGGCGTAGGTCTGGTTGCCGTAGGACGGGGCGTTCTGGCCGCCTCGGTTGAACTCCTCCGAGCGGCGGAACACCGGGTTGTTGCTCTGCATGTGGTCTCTCCTTGGAGGCCGGGGGTGTTGGCCGTCTGCGACGGCTCAGCGCGAGTCCCAGGTTAGCGGGTCTCACCTGCTTCAACGTGCGGGTCGGCCCCGGTGTTCCCACACGCCCCCACCGCCGAGGTGGCGCTCGCGGACAGCCGAGATGACGCTCGCGGCGCCTCGAGATGACGGTTCCGGCGCACTGGTGGTGCGCCGGGGTGCCCCCGCTGGGACTCGAACCCAGAACTGACCGCTTTTAAGGCGGTTCCCTCTGCCGGTTGGGGCACGGGGGCGAGCCAGGATCATCCCAGGGCGGCTGCCCGGCCGAGCACCGCGTCGAGCATCGGCTCGGTGAGCCGGCCGGTGAAGGTGTTCTGCTGGCTCGGGTGGTAGCAGCCGAGCAGGACCAGCGGGCCGGTCCCGCCGGGCAGGGACGGCAGGTCGACCTCGGCGGCGTGGGCGAACCGCGGCCGCGGCCGGGGTACGGCGCTGCCGGCCCGACCCAGCGCGGTCAGCGCGGCGGCCCAGCCGAAGGAGCCGAGCGCGACCACCACCCGCAGGTGCGGCGCGAGCAGGCCGAGCTCGACGTCGAGGAACGGCGCGCACGCGTCCCGCTCGGCCGGGGTCGGCTTGTTGGCCGGGGGCGCGCAGCGTACGGCCGCCGCCACGCGGGCGCCGACCAGCTCGAGGCCGTCACCGGCGTGGACGCTGGTCGGCTGCGTGGCCAGGCCTGCGCGGTGCAGCCCGGCGTAGAGCCAGTCCCCCGACCGGTCACCGGTGAACACGCGACCGGTGCGGTTGGCGCCGTGCGCGGCCGGGGCCAGCCCCACCACGAGCACGCCGGCGTCCGTGGCGCCGAAGCCCGGCACCGGCCGGCCCCAGTAGGGCTCGCCGGCGTACGACGCCCGCTTGGCGTGGGCGACCTCCTCGCGCCAGTCGACCAGGCGCGGGCAGCGGCGGCAGGTGCTGATCGCGGCGTCGAGCTCGCGCCAGGGTCCGGCAGGGACGTCGGCGGTGCGGGCGTCGGTCGGGTCGCCGGGCCAGCCGGAGGCCGGCGGGACAGGAGAGGGGTGGGGCCGGCCGGTCAGCGGGTGCGGCAGGTCGGTCACCGGGCGAGCCTAGATGTCCGCAACCGTCATCTCGAGGCGCCGCGAGCGTCATCTCGGCTGTCCGCGAGCGTCATCTCGGCGAGAGGGACCAGGCGATGCCGTCGAGGATGTCGGACTCCGAGACCACCAGGCGCTGGGGGCGGGCGTGGGCCAGGACCCGCGAGAGCACCAGCGCGCCGGCGCCGATCACGTCGACGCGGCCGGGGTGCAGCCACGGCAGCTCCCGGCGCTCCTCCGTGCTCATCGCGAGCAGCCGGGCGGCCTGCTCCTCGACCGCGGGCACGTCGAGGACCGCCCGGTCGATGGCGTCGCGGTCGTAGGCGTCGAGGCCGAGGACGCCGGCGGCCACCGTGGTGACCGTGCCGGCGACCCCGACGACCGTCCGGGCGCGGGCGACGTCGACCGGGCAGCCGGCGAGGGCGGCGTCGAGGTCGGCGGCGCAGGCCTCCACCTGGGCGCGGGTCGGCGGGTCGTCGTGCAGGTGCCGCTCGTGCAGGCGCACCGACCCGACCTGCAGCGACTCGGCCTGGGCGACCCCGTCGGCGAGGTCGTCACCGCCGAGGACCAGCTCGGTGGAGCCGCCGCCGATGTCGACGACCAGCACCGGGGCCACCAGCGCGGCGAGGCCGGCCAGCCCGCGCACCGCCCCGGCGTACGACAGCGCCGCCTCCTCCGCGCCGCTGAGCACCTCCGGGCGTACCCCGAGGCGCTGCTCGACGCCGTCGGCAAAGGCCTCGGCGTTGGCGGCGTCCCGGGTCGCCGAGGTCGCGCAGAACCGCAGCCGGGAGACGTCGTGGGCGGCGAGCAGGTCGGCGTACTCGTCGAGCGCGGCGAAGGTGCGCTCCAGCGCGGCCGGCGACAGCTCGCCGGTGCGGTCGACGCCCTCGCCGAGCCGGACCATCCGCGCCTCCCGGACGGCCACGTCCGGCAGCGCACCGATCAACAGCTTGACGGTGTTGGTGCCGCAGTCGATCGCGGCGACGACCGGGTCAGTCATCGTCGCGCCCGGCGGCGTCGCGCTCGTCCTCGGGCACGACCACGCACGGACCCTCCGCACCCCAGTCCCCCAGCAGCGCCAGCACCTCGTCGCCGAGCGGGTTCACGCCCGGGCCGGCGGCCAGGGCGTGCCCGGCGAGCACGTGCAGGCACTTCACGCGGTCCGGCATGCCCCCGGCCGAGATGCCCTCGATCTCGGGCACGTCGCCGAGCGCGGCGCGGTCGGCGAGGTACGCGCGGTGCGCGGCGGCGTAGGCCTGCGCCAGCGCGGGGTCCTCGCCCAAGCGGTCCTGCATCTCGCGCATCAGCCCGGAGCCCTCGAGCGTCCCGATCCGGGACGCGGCGCGCGGGCAGGTCAGGTAGTAGGTGGTCGGGAACGGGGTGCCGTTGGGCAGCCGCGGCTCCGTGGTCACGACGTCGGGCGCGCCGCAGCCGCAGCGGTGGCCGACGGCGTGGATGCCGCGGGCGGGGCGCCCGAGCTGCTCGCGGACCACCCGCTCGTCGTGGGGCTCGACGCTCACCGCTGGGTGCCGTCGACGCGCACCGCCGGCGCCTCCTCGGTGCGCGGCGGGTCGCCGGCCGTCTCGACCGAGGACCAGGCGCGGTCCCACCAGGCCTGCTCGTCGGTGGGGTCGGCCGGCGTGTCGCCGGACAGCGTCGCCTCGGGCTCGAGCGGCTCGCCGTCCTCGTCCAGCACGACGTAGGAGGTCTCCCCCGGCATCACGTAGCCGAAGCGCTCCCGGGCCTGCTGCTCGGCGTAGGCCGGGTCGTCCCAGCGCTGCCGCTCCAGGCTGAGGTCGTCGATCGCGGCCTCGCGTTCGCTGATCTCGGCCTTGAGGTCGCCGATGTGCGCACGCTGCTCGAGGTAGGCCCGCATCGAGGAGGCGTAGCTGACCGCGAGCACCGCGAGCACCAGGACCAGCACCGCCGAGCGCCCGGTCAGCCGGGGGCGGCGCCGTGGCGCGGCCCCGTCGGTCCCGGTCCCCGGGGTCCCGCTGCCGGACGCGCCCCGGCCGGCCCCGGGCGTACGGGGTCGGCTGCGTCCCCGCGTGGGCGGGCGGCGCTTGTCGGGGCGGTCGGCCACGTCTCCTCGGCTCCTGCTCAGCGGGTCAGGCGCGGGAAGGCGGCGGCACCGGCGTAGCGGGCGGCGTCGCCGAGCTCCTCCTCGATGCGGAGCAGCTGGTTGTACTTCGCCACCCGCTCCGAGCGGGCCGGGGCACCGGTCTTGATCTGGCCGCAGTTCGTGGCCACGGCGAGGTCGGCGATCGTGGTGTCCTCGGTCTCCCCCGAGCGGTGGCTCATCATGCAGCGGTAGCCGGCGCGGTGGGCGAGGTCGACGGAGTCGAGGGTCTCGGTGAGCGAGCCGATCTGGTTGACCTTGACCAGCAGCGCGTTGGCCTGGCCGCCCTCGATGCCGCGTCGCAGCCGCTCGACGTTGGTGACGAACAGGTCGTCGCCGACGATCTGGATCTTGTCGCCGAGCTGCTCGGTCATCGTGCGCCAGCCGGCCCAGTCCTCCTCGTCGAGGGGGTCCTCGATCGAGACGATGGGGTAGGCGTCGACGAGCTCGGCGTAGTAGGCGGTCATCTCCGCAGCGGACTTCGAGCCGCCCTCGAAGGTGTAGACGTCGCCCTCGCAGAACTCGGTCGCGGCCACGTCGAGGGCCAGCACGATGTCCGAGCCAAGGTTCAGACCGGCGGCCCCGACGGCCTCCGCGATCAGGTCGAGCGCGGCGCGGTTGGAGTCGAGGCTGGGCGCGAAGCCGCCCTCGTCGCCGAGGCCGGTGGCCAGGCCGCGCTGCTTGAGGACCGACTTCAGGGAGTGGTAGACCTCGGCGCCCATCCGGACGGCCTCGCGGAAGGTCGGGGCGCCGATCGGGGCGACCATGAACTCCTGCACGTCGACGTTGGAGTCGGCGTGGGAGCCGCCGTTGAGGATGTTCATCATCGGCACCGGCAGCACGTGGGCGTTGGCGCCCCCGACGTAGCGGTAGAGCGGCAGCCCGGCGGACTCCGACGCGGCCCGGGCCGTGGCCAGCGAGACGCCGAGGATCGCGTTGGCGCCGAGCTCGGCCTTGTTGGGGGTGCCGTCGAGGTCGAGCATCACCTGGTCGACCAGCCGCTGGTCGTCGGCCTCGACGCCCACGAGGGCGGGGCCGATCCGGTCGATGACGGCGTCGACGGCGCCCTGGACGCCCTTGCCGAGGTAGCGCTCGCCACCGTCGCGGAGCTCGACGGCCTCGAAGGCGCCGGTGGAGGCACCGCTGGGGACGGCCGCGCGGGCGAACACCCCGTCGTCGAGGAGCACCTCGACCTCGACGGTGGGGTTGCCGCGGGAGTCGAGGATCTCGCGTGCGCCGACTGCTTCGATTGCTGCCACTGGGATGCTCCTGAGCTGCGGGACGGGACGCCGCCAACCCTAGACCGTGCGGAGGTCCCGCCGGCGGACGCCGGACGGCTAGCCTGCGGCTCGTGCTGAGCCATGACGAGTACGCCGCCCACGACGCCGTCGGCCTCGCCGCCCTGGTCCGCGACGGGCAGGCGACCTCGGCCGACCTCGTCGCCGCCGCCCGGGCCCGGCTGGTCGAGGTCAACCCCCGGATCAACGCCGTGGTGACCGAGCTCGACCCGCCGGTGCGCGACCCGGGCGCCTCGGCCGACGCGCCCTTCGCCGGCGTGCCGTTCCTGCTGAAGGACCTCGGCCAGGACCTGGCCGGCCACCCGACCAGCGGCGGGTCGCGGTCGATGGTCGACGTCCCGGCCGTCGACAACGCCGAGGTCGTCGACCGCTGGCTGGCGGCCGGGCTGGTCGTGCTGGGCAAGACCAACACCCCCGAGCTCGGCGCCAAGGGCGTCACCGAGCCCGCCGCGCACGGCCCCTCCCGCAACCCCTGGGACCTCGACCGCACGCCCGGCGGGTCGTCGGGCGGGTCGGCGGCCGCGGTCGCCGCGGGCGTCGTGCCCTGCGCGGCGGCCAGCGACGGCGGCGGCTCGATCCGGATCCCGGCCTCGGCCTGCGGCCTGGTCGGGCTCAAGGCCGGCCGCGGCCTGCTCCCGGTGGGCCCGACGGTCGGCGAGACCATCTCCGGCACCACGGTCGACGGCGTGCTCTCGCGCACCGTGCGCGACACCGCCGCGATGCTCGACGTCCTGGCCGGGGCCAGCGAGGTGCAGCCGTTCCTGCCGGCGCCGCCCGCGGAGTCGTACGCCGCCGAGGTCGGCCGCGACCCCGGCCGCCTGCGGATCGCGGTCTGCTCGGCCAGCCGGATCACGCCCGAGGTCCACCCCGAGGCCGTGGCCGCCGTCCGCCGCGCCGCCGACCTGCTCGCCGCCCAGGGCCACGACGTGGTCGAGCTGGACGAGCAGCCCGTCGACGACGAGGCGCTGGCCCAGGACTTCCTCACCAGCTGGTTCGTGCACTGCGCGCGCTCGGTCGCCGACTTCCGGGCGCGCTCGGGCGCCGGCGACGAGGGCTTCGAGCCCGACACGCTCCTGATGGCCGCGCTCGGCCGCGCGACCAGCGCCACCGACTACGTCGCGGCGGTCGAGAACCGCCACCTCCACGTACGCCGCCTGGCCGCGTTCCACCGCGACCACGACCTGCTGCTCACCCCGACCACCGCCACCCCGCCGCCGCGCGTCGGTCAGTTCGACCTGCCGGCCGCCGCCGTCCTCGGCCAGCGGGCGCTGCTCCGGGCGAAGGTCGCCGGCCTGCTCCGGTTCACCCCGCTGGTCCAGCAGCTGATCCGGGAGAACCTCGGCTGGGTGCCCTACACCCAGCTGGCCAACCTGACCGGTCGCCCGGCGATCAGCCTGCCGCTGCACCGCACGCCCGAGGGCCTGCCGATGGGCGTCCAGCTGGTCGGGAGGCTGGGAAGCGAGGGCCTGCTGCTCCGGCTCGCCGCCCAGCTCGAGGACGCCGCCCCCTGGGCGCACCTGCGTCCCGCCCTCTGACTACCCCAGCCGGCGACGTACGGCGGCCCGCAGCGCCTGCTCCGGGTCGGTGCCGGACGCGCGCGCCTCGGCGACGAGGGCGAGCAGCCGTTCCCCCACCTCGGCGTCCTCGTCGCTCGCCGACGCGAGCGCGGGGTCGGTGCCGGCGCGGGCCATCCGGTCGAGCACCTTGTCCGCGGTCATCAGCGCCGGCAGCGTCGGGGCGATGCCGTCGGCGAGCGCGGTGCGGTGCGCCTTCTCCCGCGCCTTCGCGGCCTCCCAGACCTCGTTGACCTCCGCCGGCGTCAGCGAGCCCGCCGCCGCGCCCGCGTCCGGACCGAGGACGTGCGGGTTGCGGCGCACCATCTTGGCCGTGACGTCGCGGGCGACGTCGTCGAGGGTGAAGGCACCGGCCTGCTCGGCGATGGCGGTGTGGAAGAAGACCTGCATCAGCAGGTCGCCGAGCTCCTCGCGCAGGTCCGCGGGCGTGCCGGTCTCGATCGCCTCGACCGTCTCGTGCGCCTCCTCGAGGAGGTGACGCACCAGCGAGCGGTGCGTCTGGGCGGCCTTCCACGGGCACTGCGCCTGCAGCACCCGCACGACGTCGGCGAACGCCCCCACCGGGTCGGGCACCGGCTGCGTCACCGGCTCAGCCGCAGCGCTGGGAGGCCGGCAGGGACGCGACGTAGTCGGAGTAGGCGGCGACCGGCTGCCCGGCCTCGTCGACCGGGCTGGTCGCGGCGGCCAGGGCGAGGTCGCTGGCCGCGACCGAGGTGGTCCCGTCGACCTGGGCCAGCGCGCCGGTGTCGTCGAGCTCCACCCCGAGCGCGGGGTCGATCTCGACGTCCTGGTCGGCCAGCCACTCGGCGAACAGGGCCTGGCCGCGCTCCTGGGCGGCGTCGGGGCCGGGGTCGGTGTCGCCCTCGGCGACCAGGGCGTCCTCGCCCGCGACGAGGGCCACGCTGCTGACGAAGGCCTCCGTGCTCTGGACCTCGACCAGGGCGGCGGTCGCGTCGGCGGACAGCGCCGTCAGCGAGGCCTCGGCCTGGGCGGCGACCTGCTGGTAATAGTCGTCCGGCGTGATGCCGAGGTCCTCGGCGAACTGCTCCGCGGCGAGGCGGCGGGTGAGGTTGCCGGCCACGCCCTGCTTGAGCTCGGCGCCGGGCACGGCCCCCACCTCGCCCAGCGCGCCGTCGTCGAGGGCGTCGCAGAAGTAGGTGGCGTACTCGTCGACGGTGGCGCTGGACACCGTGGCGTCACCGACGGTCGCGGCGGCGCCCGGCTGGACACCCGTGCCCGCGACGCCGCAGCCGCTGGTGACGACGAGGACCGCCGCTCCGGCCAGCCCGACCCGGGTTCCGTGCAGGATCACGTGGTTCCTCCTCCGGCGCCGGCCCCGTCGGGGTCCAGCACGCTGTCGATGACTCCGCGCGCCCATTCAAGCAGGGCGATCCCGGCCACGGGCGTCCCGGTCTTCCCCGGGATGCCGGGGCGCGGCACCAGGACGGTGTCGACCGAGGCCTTGACCAACGACTTGGGGTAGAGCCGCTCGAGCCGCACCTTGCGCGAGTCGGGCAGGCTCACCGGCGCGAAGCGCACGTTGCGTCCGGCGAGGGTCACCTCGCCGATCCCGGCCCGGCGCGCCCGGGCCCGGAACCGCGCCACCAGCATCAGGCTGACCACCGGCACGGGCGGCTCGCCGTACCGGTCCTGGAGCTCCTCGCCGATCGCGTCGACGTCGGCGTCGACGCGCACCTCGGCCAGCCGCTTGTACATCTCCAGGCGCAGCCGCTCGCTGGGGATGTAGTCGTGCGGGAGGTGCGCCTCGACCGGCAGCTCGATGCGGACCTCGTCGAGGGTGTCGTCGGGGGCGTCCCCGCGGAAGTCCGCGACGGCCTCCCCGACCAGGCGGACGTAGAGGTCGAACCCGACGTCGGCGATGTGGCCCGACTGCTGACCACCGAGCAGGTTGCCGGCGCCGCGGATCTCGAGGTCCTTCATCGCGATCGCCATGCCGCCGCCGAGGTCGGAGTGCTGGGCCAGGGTGGCCAGCCGCTCGTGCGCGGTCTCGGTGAGCGGCTTCTCGCTCGGGTAGAGGAAGTAGGCGTACGCCCGCTCGCGCGAACGTCCGACGCGCCCGCGGAGCTGGTGCAGCTGGGAGAGGCCGAGGGTGTCGGCGCGCTCGATGATCATGGTGTTGGCGTTCGAGACGTCCAGCCCGGACTCGACGATCGTGGTGCAGACGAGCACGTCGAAGGTCTTCTCCCAGAAGTCGACCATGACCTGCTCGAGCTGGTGCTCGCCCATCTGGCCGTGCGCCACCGCGACCCGGGCCTCGGGCACGAGCTCGCGGATCCGCGCGGCGGCCTTGTCGATGGAGTTGACCCGGTTGTGGATGTAGAAGACCTGGCCGTCGCGCAGCAGCTCGCGGCGCACGGCCGCGGTGACCTGGCGGTCCTCGTAGCCCCCGACGTAGGTCAGCACGGGGTGCCGTTCCTCGGGCGGGGTGGTGATCGTGGACATCTCGCGGATGCCGGTGATCGCCATCTCCAGGGTGCGCGGGATCGGCGTCGCGCTCATCGCCAGCACGTCGACGGAGGTGCGCAGCCGCTTCATCTGCTCCTTGTGCTCGACGCCGAAGCGCTGCTCCTCGTCGACGATGATCAGGCCGAGGTCCTTGACCCGCACGTCGGGGTTCAGCAGCCGGTGCGTGCCGACCACGATGTCGACGCTGCCGTCGGCCAGGCCCGCCATCACCTCGCGCACCTCGGACTCGGTCTGGAAGCGCGACATGCCCTTGATGACGACCGGGAAGCCGGTCATCCGCTCCGAGAACGTCGACATGTGCTGGGTCACCAGCAGCGTGGTGGGCACCAGCACGACGACCTGCTTGCCGTCCTGGACGGCCTTGAACGCCGCGCGGACCGCGATCTCGGTCTTGCCGTAGCCGACGTCGCCGCAGACCAGACGGTCCATCGGCACCGTCTGGCGCATGTCGGACTTGACCTCCTCGACCGTGGTCAGCTGGTCGACGGTCTCGGTGAACGGGAAGGCGTCCTCGAGCTCGCGCTGCCAGGGGGTGTCCGGGCCGAAGGCGAAGCCCTTGGTGGCCCGCCGGGCGGCGTAGAGCTTGATCAGCTCGGCGGCGATCTCGCGCACGGCCTTGCGGGCGCGGCCCTTGCGCTTGGCCCAGTCGGCCCCGCCGAGGCGGTCCAGGCTGGGCTGCTCGCCGCCGACGTAGCGGGTGACCTGGTCCAGCGCGTCGGCCGGCACGAAGAGCCGGTCGGGGGCCGCGCCGCGCTTGGCCGCGCCGTACTCCAGGACGAGGTACTCGCGCACCGCCCCCTGGATCTCGCGCTGCTTCATCTCCACGAACCGACCCACGCCGTGCTGCTCGTGCACGACGTAGTCGCCGGCCGCGAGCTCGAGGGGGTCGATCTGCTTGCGGCGCCGGGCCGGCATCGCGCGCATGTCGCGGGTCGAGGCCTTCTGCCCCGAGATGTCCTCGCCGGTGACCAGCGCCAGCCGGTTGGTGTCGTCGACGAACCCGCGCGACAGCGAGCCGCAGGTCACCTCGATCACGCCGGGGTGCTCGGTGGCGTCGTCGGGCTCGACCAGGACGGCCGGGACGTCGCGCTCCCCCAGCGCCTCGACCATCCGCTGCGCCGGGCCGTGGCCCTGGTGCACGACCACGACGCGGTACGCGTCCGCGCGCCACTTCTCCAGGTCGGAGGCGACGCGGTCCACGTCGCCGCGGTAGGAGTCGACCGGCACCGCCGGCAGCGCGCGGACCGCGACCGTCTCGACGTCGCCGGCCGGGGCCTCCGCGTCGTCGAGGCCGAACGGGCTCATCGTCCACCAGGGCAGGCCGCGGGCCAGCGTCTGCTCCCGCACGTCGGCCAGGGCGTGGTACGACGCGGCGCCGAGGTCGATCGGCGCCGAGCCGCCCGAGGCCGCCGCGGCCCAGCTGGCCCCGAGGAACTCCTCGCTGGTCGCCACCAGGTCGTGGGCCCGGCTGCGGGCCCGCTCGGGGTCCAGCACGAGCACGTGCGTGTCGTCGGGCATCAGGTCGACGAGCAGCTCCATCTCGTCGACGAGCACCGGTGCGAGCGACTCCATGCCCTCGACGGCGACGCCACCGGCGATCTTGTCGGTCAGCCCGAGCAGCTGCGGGTGGGCGCGACCGAGCTCGGCGGCGCGGGCCCGGACCTCGTCGGTGAGCAGCAGCTCGCGGCAGGGCGGGGCCCACAGCCGGGCGGCGGGCTCGAGCGTGCGCTGGTCGGCCACCGAGAACGTCCGGATCTCCTCGACCTCGTCGCCCCACAGCTCCACGCGCAGCGGGTGCTCCTCGGTGGGCGGGAAGACGTCGAGGATCCCGCCACGCACGGCGAACTCGCCACGCTTCTCGACCAGGTCGACCCGGGCGTACGCCGCGTCCGCCAGCCGCTGGACCAGGTCGTCGAGCGGGGCCTCGTCGCCCTTCGCCAGCTCGACCGGCTCGAGGTCGCCGAGCCCCTTGACCTGGGGCTGGAGGACCGAGCGCACCGGGGCGACGACCACCTTGACCGGCCCGGTGCCCGGCGTGGTGCCGGGGTGGCAGAGCCGGCGCAGGACCGCCAGGCGCCGCCCGACGGTGTCGCTGCGCGGGCTCAGCCGCTCGTGCGGCAGCGTCTCCCAGCTCGGGTAGGACACCACGAGCTCCGGGTCGACCAGGCTGCCCAGGGCGGCCTCGAGGTCCTCGGCCTCACGCGAGGTCGCGGTCACCGCGAGCACGCTGCGTCCCTCGCGGACCAGGCCGGCGACGACGAAGGGCCGCAGCGCCTCCGGACCGGTCAGCTCGCGGGTGCGCACCCCGGCGGTCCGGGCGTCCTCGAGGGCGGCGGCGAGGACGGGGTCGGCCAGGACGGCCTCGGTGAGTCCGGAGAGGGACACGGTGCTCCGTTACATGGGGTGTGACGTGGGGGTCGGGGCCCGCGGGCGCGGGCCACGCACGACGACCCCCGCGGAGTACGCGGGGGTGGGTCGGCTACGTCCTCGAGTCTACGGCGCCCGGGTCGCCCCACCGGGTCCCGGCAGGCCCCGCCGTCCCTGCGGAGGGATCAGTCGAGGACGTCGAGGTAGACGTCGTCGATGCTGCCGTTCATCGGGTCGGCACTGGCGGAGAGCGGCGCGCCGGTGGGGTCGGTCTTGCCCCCGACGGTGAGCGGGACGCCGGGGGCCAGGCCGGAGAGGCTGCCGATCGGCCCGTTGCGCGACCAGCTGCGACGGGCGACCGTGCCGTCGGCGAGCACCCGCTCCCGGACCAGCGTCACCGTCGCGCCGGTGCGCCGGCAGGTCAGGTCGAACCAGCGGTCCGCCCGCAGCCGGGTGTCGGCGAAGACCGTCACGGCGCCCTCGGCGCCCTTCACGCGGCACGACGGCGTGCGCCCGTCGACCTGCAGCTTCATCTGGGACGCCGCGTCGAAGGTGCCGCGCTGCACGACGTTGTCCCCGTTGTCCACCCTGGTGCCGGTCGAGGTCGCGTCGAGGCGGACGGAGGCGCCGAGGACGAAGTCGCTCGCGCCGGGGTCGAGGTCCGGCGACCCCGTCGAGGTCACGGCGACCAGCGCCACCGGCACGGTCGTCGCGTCGGCGCCCGCGGCGAAGGACGGCAGGCGCAGGGCGCGCCCGGCGCCCTCGTGGCGCACCACGCGGACCACGGCGTCGGCGTTGGTACGCACCTCGGCCGTCGTGGGCGACGTGCCCGCGGTGGGGACCCGGGTCCCCTCCCCGCCTGCCACGGCGGTGTCGAGGTCGAGCACGAGCTCCCGACCGAGGTCGCCCGTGGCGGCGACGGACGTCGCCGCGGCAGCACCCGGGGCGACACCGGGCGAGACCAGCAGCAGCGGCCCGGCGGCGCAGGCCGCCACCGCGGCGACCAGCGCCGCGGACCTCCGACCGACCCGGGTCGAGGCGCGCACGGTGAGGGTGTCCATGGGGGCTCCCGAGAGGTCGGACGACGAGTAGCGGCTCATCCTAGGTCGGCTCAGGGGGTGGGGAGGACGCCGTGGGCGGCGAGCACCGCCCGCAGCCGGTCGTGGCCGTCGTCGAGGTGCCACTGCTCGGCCCTCAGCCCCACGGAGCGGGCGGCCTCGACGTTGTCGGCTCGGTCGTCGACGAAGAGCACGCCCGCGGCCTCGTCCCGGAGCCGCTCGACGGCCCTCTCGAAGTACGCGGGCTCCGGCTTGGCCGCCCCCAGGTCGCAGGAGTAGCAGGAGACGTCGAAGAGGTCGTCGTAGCCCAGGACGGTCCGCATGTGGGCGGCCCGGTGCCGTTCCTGGTTGGTCCCGAGGTGCACCCCGACCCCGGTGGCACGGAGCTCGTCGACCAGCGCCATGGACGTCGGGTCGACCTCGATGGCCAGCCAGACCGCCTCGAAGACCTCCCGCGGGTCGGCCGGGTTGCCCGCCCGGCGGAGGTGGTCCTCGAGGAGGGAGAGGAAGTCCCCCTCGCCCCGCAGCGCCGGCATCTCCTCGGACCAGAAGCCCTCGAGGAAGCCCCGCGCGTCCGGGCCCAGCCACGGCTCGACCAGCGCGACCCAGTCCCCCGGGACACGTTGCAGGACGCCGTCCGCGTCGAGCAGGACGTGGCGTACCGGGCGGCTCACACCTCGGTGCCGTGGGCGCGCACGAACGCCACGACCTGCTCGGCCAGCTCCGGGCGGCACACGATCAGGTCGGGGAGGTAGACCTCGTCCTGGTTGTACTGCAGCGGCGTCCCGTCGACGCGGGAGGTGAAGAGGCCCGCGGCGCGGGCCACGGCCACCGGCGCGGCGCTGTCCCACTCGTACTGGCCGCCGGCGTGGACGTAGGCGTCGGTGAGGTCACGCACGACGGACATCACCTTGACCCCGGCCGAGCCCATCGGGACCAGCTCGGCGTCGAGGTCCTCGGCCAGGGCGGCCACGAAGGCCGGGGGCCGGCTGCGCGACACCGCGATCCGCGGGCGGTCCGAGGTCCGCGGCGGCACCTCCCGCGTCCCGCCGGTGCTGAAGGTCTCCCCCAGGGCCGGCTGCGCCACCGCGCCGGCGACGAGGTCGCCGTCCCCGCCGGAGCCGTCGCCGGCCCCGCGCTGCCAGAGCGCCACGTGGACCGCCCAGTCGTCGCGGGGCGGCTCGGAGAACTCCCGGGTGCCGTCGAGCGGGTCGATGATCCACACGCGGTCCGCCGTCAGGCGCGCCTTGTCGTCCTTGCCCTCCTCGGAGAGCACGGCGTCGTCGGGGCGCATCTCGGCCACCAGCCGCATCAGCAGCTCGTGCGCCGCGGCGTCACCGGCGTCCTTGAGCTCACGACCCTCCAGCCCCTGCTGACGGACCTCCAGCAGGAGGTGGCCCGCCTGCTCGGCCAGCCAGGTGGCCAGGACGTGGTCGTCGGTCGTCGCCTCGCGGGGCGGGTGGCCGGCGTCGGGCTGCTGGGGGCTGTGATCCACGGGCCCCAGGGTAGTCGCAGCCGGGGCCGCGGCCGTCAGGCCAGGTGCGGGACCGGCGCCCCGGGGCGTACCGACGCTGCCGGGCCCGACGTGGCGCGCCCGCGGTAGGGGCCGTCCTCGGCCTGCTGCCGGATCAGCAGCGCCACCGCGGCCAGCTGCGAGCGGACGCCGAGCTTCACGCGGACCGCCCGGCGGTGCGCACGCACGGTGGCCACGGTCGAGCCGATGGCGTGGGCGGTCTCGCCGAGCGACCGCCCCCCGGCCATGGCCTCCAGCACCGCCCGCTCCTCGGTCGTGAGCGAGGCGAGCCTCCGGGCGGGCGACGTCGTCACCGCACGCCGGAGGACCGGGGCGCCGGTGCGAGCGGGGTCGGCGGGGGCGGCGGAGGCGGTCAGGGCAGCCAGGGCGTCCAGGACCGTGGGGAGGCCCGCGTCGGCGTCGAGCACCCAGGAGGCACCCGCCTCGCCGAGGGCGTCCACCGTCGCCGCCCCCCGCGCGTCGGCGCGGCCGTCCACGATCGCGCCCCAGGGCAGCCGGTGCCGGCCGACCACGTCCAGCGCGCGGCACAACGCCTCGGCGCCCACCGGGACCAGCAGGAGCAGCGACCGCGCGGCGGGCGCGTCGTCCTCCTGCCCCGCGCGGGCGTCCACGCCGTGCCCCTGCAGGGCGGCTGCCGTGGCGTCGACGACGAGGGTCGGCTCGCCGTCCACCAGGACCGGCCCGTACCTCCAGCTGTGCCCCATGTCGCTCCCCACCAGACGGATCGGCATCGCCCCGACCCGAGAGGTCCGGTGGTCACGACGCTGTGCAGTACGACTGTGCCGCCACCATCGGCACGTCCCCGCGGTCAAGGGCCATTTTCCCTAGTTTTCGGGATGCAGACGTCCGTGATCCGGCGCCGTGTCCAGGGATCCGCGGGCACCGGGCCCCGACCCTGGTTAACTTGAGCCACCGCTCGGGTCGTCCGTCCGGCCGGAGACGAGGGGGGAGACGGCGCGTGTGGGCAGAACGTCGTGTGGGGACCCCTCGGTGAGCGCCTCCAGCACCGCACGCTCGGACTACCGCGTCGTCGTGCTCGACGACCACGCCCTGTTCGCGGAGTCCCTCGAGCTGGCACTGGGCGTCGAGCAGTACACCGCCATCCGCCCCGAGCCCCCCCAGGCCGGCACCAGCGTCCGCGCCGCGGTGCAGAGCGTGCTCAAGCACCGTCCCGACGTGGTGCTGCTCGACCTCCACCTCGGTGACTTCGGCGACTCCGACGCCCTGATCCGGCCCCTGGCGGAGGCCGGCGCGAACGTGGTCATCGTCTCCAGCACGCTCGACGCCGCCCGCCTGGGCGGGTGCATCCAGCGCGGCGCACGCGCGATCGTCAGCAAGGACCGTCGGCTCAACGAGATCCTCGCGGTCGTCCGCCGGCTGCGCACCGGCCTGCCGGTGCTGACCGCGGAGGAGCGCGAGTCCTTCATCTCCGCGTGGCGGCGCGACCGCCAGGAGAACGAGGTCGCGATGACGCGCCTCGGGCTGCTGTCGAACCGGGAGCGCGAGGTGCTGGCCGACCTGATGGCCGGACGCTCGGTCCGCGAGATCGCCGAGCGCAAGGTCGTCTCCGAGGGCACGGTGCGCACCCAGGTCAAGGCCGTGCTGGCCAAGCTCGAGGTCGGCTCACAGCTGGCGGCGGTCGGACTGGCCCACCGGGTGGGCTGGCGCCCGCCCGGCGACCCCGCGGACCGGGTCGGCGACGCGACCTAGGAGTTGAAGCGCTGCTGGGTGCGCTCGAGACCGTCGGTGAGCAGGCACTCCACGGCGTCGGCCGCGGTGTCCACCTGCAGCGCCAGCTCGTCGCGCTCACGCTTGGCGTAGTCGGAGAGCACGAAGTCGGCGACGTCCTGGCGTCCGGGCGGGCGGCCGATCCCGGCGCGCACGCGGTAGAAGTCACCGCCGCCGAGGGAGGACCGCATCGAGCGCAGCCCGTTGTGGCCGTTGTCGCCGCCGCCGCGCTTGACCCGCAGCGTGCCGAAGTCGATGTCGAGCTCGTCGTGGATCGCCACGACGTGGTCGAGGTCGGTCTTGTAGAACCCGGCGAGGGCCTTGACCGGCCCGCCGAGCTCGTTCATGTACGAGCGGGGCCGCGCGAGGACGATCCGCGGACCCGGCGAGCCCGGGGCACCGAGGCGCCCCTCGACCACGTCGGCCCGACCGGACTTGTGCGACCGCCAGCGGGACCCCAGGCGGCGGGCCAGCTCGTCGGTGACGAGGTAGCCGACGTTGTGGCGGTGCCCGGCGTACCCGGGTCCGGGGTTGCCGAGACCGACGACCAGCCATGCTCCGGCGTCGTCGACCACGGGGTCCTCCTCGCGCTCGTTCCGGGTGCGGGGGGCGGGCGCCGTGGCGCCCGCCCCCCGCACCGGGGAGACCAGTCGGCCCAGGAACCACCTGAGCCGGGTGGCCTTCACTCCTTGTCGCCGCCCTGGGCGTCGTCGGCGGAGTCGGCGGAGTCGCCCTCGGCGTCGTCGGAGGCGGCCTCGGCCTGCTCCTCGTCGGACTCCTCGCGCTCGATGCCGGCCTCGGCCTCGGCGTCCTCGAGCTCGGCCTCCAGCGCCTCGGCGGAGATCTGCTCGGTGACGTTGACGACCAGCGTCTCGGGGTCGGTGACCAGCACCGAGCCCTCGGGCAGGGTGAGCTCGGCCGCGGTGATCTGCGTGCCGGCGGGCAGGCCCTCGACGCTGACCTCGAGGGTCTCGGGGATGTGGGTGGCCTCGGCCTCGACGGTCAGGGTGGTGTTCTCGGTGACGACCAGCGTGTCCGGGCCGGCCTCGCCGGTCACGTGGACCTCGATGTCGACGGTGACGCGCTCGCCACGGCGGACCGCGACGAAGTCGATGTGCTCGAGGGTGCGACGGATCGGGTCGACCTGGATCTGCTTGGTCAGCGCCAGCTGGGTCTCGCCGTCGATCTCGAGCTCGAGCAGCGCGTTGGCGCCGCCGGCCTTGAGCGCCAGCCAGGTGTCGTGGCCCGGCAGGGTCAGGTGGCGGGTGTCGGCGCCGTGGCCGTAGACCACCGCGGGCACCTTGTCGGCGCGGCGGATGCGGCGTGCCGCGCCCTTGCCGAACTCGGTCCGGGTCTCTGCCTTGATCTTCTCGGCGGCCATCGTTGCTCCTGTGTGCTCGTCTGTGCGGGTGCGGTGGTTGGTGGTCGCCGGCGACGGGCGCGGTCGTCGCGCCCGGAGGCAGAAGACGCCGCGTGCCCGGTGATCGGCAGCGCGGCGTGGGCGGCGCTCTCGCGCCCGCCGGCCCTGTCGATCACGGAGCGGCGGGGATCCCCGCGCTCCCTCGCCGAGGCAACCCGGTGATCCTAGACCGTGCGGCGCGGGCGCACCAATCCGAGGACGCCGGTCCGGCGTCGACCTACGCTGCCGCCGTGGAACGTTCCCCGGTGCTCCTGCCCGCCACCGGGGCGGGCCTCTCGATCGCCCGGGGCCGCTCGACCTCGCTGTCGGTGGAGGACGCCGCGGTGGTGCTGCGCCAGGACGGCCGCGAGCAGGTGCTGGCCCGACCGGGTGCGGTGACCCGGGTCGCGCACGACGCCCCGGACCGGCCCGGCCTCGACCCCGACCGGTCCAGCCGCCTGCTGCTCCGCTCGGGCGACCGGGCCGTCGCCGTGGTCCACCTCGACCACTTCACCGCGCCGGCGGTGCTCCTCTCCGGGGACCGGTCGCTGCAGCGCAGCGTCTCGGGTGCCGACGCCCTGGCGGCAGCCCTCGACCTGGCCGTCGAGCAGGCCGACAGGACCGACCGCGAGGTCCTGGGGCAGGCGGGCCGGGAGGTGCAGGTGCGTGGTCGGCTGCGCCGCACGGGCTCGCGGTGGTCGTACGCGGTCCTCCTGCTCGGTGCCGTGCTGACCTTCCTCACCCTCCCCCTGCTCGGCGAGGGCCCCGTCCTCGGCGTGCTGGCAGCAGCCACGGGTCTGGCCGTGACCGCGTGGCCGGCTCTCGCGTGGTGGCGACGCCGGCGGCGCTTCCTGGAGCTGGACGAGGAGGGACCGGACACCGACGAGGGGGGACCCGGGGCCACCCTGCTGTCACCGGCTCCGCCCTACGACGACCTCTTCCCGCACACCCGTCTGCTCGTCGGCCCCCGTGCCGTGGTGCTCCACCACCGTGGCCGGCAGACGCGCCTGGCCGGCGCCGACCTCGGCGGCGTCGACCGTCTCGTCCACGACGGCTCCAGCGCCACGTTCCTCGACGCCCGCCGTCGCGCCCTGCTCGCGATCGACCCGGCGTTCTGGTGCCCCGACCCCACCCGTCCCGAGCGCCTCGCCGACGCCTGTCGCCGCGCCGGGATCGGCGTGGGTCGCGACCCGGTGGTGAGCAGCGGGCTGGTCGCCGAGCCGACGGCCGACCCGGGTGTGATCGACGACGACCCCCGGTTCCTGATGCCGCCCGGCGAGCGCGGCAACGGCACGGCCGTCCTGTCCACGCTCGTCGCCTTCGTGGTGGCGTTGTCCGTCGTGGTCGGCCTCGTCGGCGTGCTCGGCACGCTGCCCCCCGTCACCGGGGAGCCGCTCGCCGTCGTGGCGCTGGTCGGGTCCGGGCTCGTGCTCGTCGCCGCCCTCGTGCTGCTGTCCCTGGTGCTCGGCGTCCGCCGGCGCACCAACCGGTGGGCCCGCCCCGTCACCGCGCCGCCCACCCCGTCCAGGAGGAGCTCATGACCACCCCACCGACCCCGGGCGACATCTCCGCCGTCGGCCTCGAGGGCTGGTTCCCGCTCGACCTCACCCGCACCCCCGAGCAGGTCCACGCCGCGATCCTGGCGGAGTACCCCGCCGGCGACGAGGTGACCGCAGCGACCGCCGAGGGCCTCGTCGGCATGGTCCGCAGCCTCCAGGCACAGACGGGCGAGGGAGAGGCCACCGGGATCGTCAACCTGGCCGCCTGGGTGCTGCTGGACGACCCCGCCACCCTCAGCCCGGTGGCGGTCGCGACGCTGCGCGGTCTGGTCGAGGAGTCGGGGGACCCGATGCAGGTCGTCGCCGGCATGACCGCGGGCGCCGAGCTCTACGACGAGCCGCCCCTGGTCGCCCTCGGGACGGCGTCCGGGCCGGCCACCCTGACCCGGATCCGCACGGTGGAGGTGGTGCGGGGTGGCCGCGAGGTGCACGAGCAGTCCCTGGTCCTCTGGCCCCGCCCGCAGCACGGGTACGTCGTGACCCTGTCGGCCTACGTCCAGGACCTCGTCCTGTCCGACAGGGTCGGCGCCGCGATGCGTCAGCTGGCGACCGGGATCACCGGCCTGTGACGGACCAGGGCCACGGTGGGTCCCTCAGGCGTGACCGTCGAACATCGACGTCACGGAGCCGTCCTCGAAGACCTCGCGGATCGCACGCCCGACCAGCGGGGCGATCGAGAGGCACGTCAGCTTGTCGAAGCTGACGTCGTCGCCCAGCGGCAGGGTGTTGGTGACCACGACCTCGACGGCCGGGGAGCTCTTCAGCCGCTCCACGGCGGGGTCGGAGAGGATCGCGTGCGTGGCCGCGATGATCACGCCGGCCGCACCCTCGGCCATGATCGCCTCGGCGGCCTTCACGATGGTCCCGCCGGTGTCGATCATGTCGTCGACCAGCACGCACATCCGGCCCTTGACCTCGCCGACGACGCGGTTGGCGACGGTCTCGTTGGGCCGGTCGGTGCGACGGGTCTTGTGGATGAAGGCCAGCGGGGCGCCGCCGAGGCGGGCCGACCAGCGCTCGGCGACCTTGATCCGGCCGGCGTCGGGCGAGACCACGCATAGCGACTGGCCGCCGTACTGCTGCTTGACGTAGTCGGCCAGGATCGGCAGCGCCATCAGGTGGTCGACGGGGCCGTCGAAGAAGCCCTGGATCTGGTCGGCGTGCAGGTCGACGGTGATCAGCCGGTCGGCGCCGGCGGTCTTGAAGAGGTCGGCGACCAGGCGGGCCGAGATCGGCTCGCGGCCGCGGTGCTTCTTGTCCTGGCGGGCGTAGCCGTAGAACGGCATCACCACGGTGATCCGCTTCGCGGAGGCGCGCTTGAGCGCGTCGACCATGAGCAGGTGCTCCATGATCCACTCGTTGATCGGCGCGGTGTGGCTCTGCAGCACGAAGGCGTCGCAGCCGCGGACGGACTCCTCGAAGCGCACGTAGAGCTCGCCGTTGGCGAACTCGTAGGCGCTCTGCGGCACCAGCGCGGTGCCGAGGAGGTCGGCCACCTCCTGGGCGAGGACGGGGTGCGCCCGCCCACTGAAGACCATCAGGTTCTTCTCGGTCGTGCGCTTCATGCCGGTCACGGTGCGTCGCTCCAGGGTCGCCGGGGGTGCGGTGGGCCGTGGTTCAGTCTGACGCACCCGGCGCCGGTGGCGCACCTCCGGGTCCCGAGGCCTGGTCAGCGGCCTCGGCCTGGGCGGTCCCCGGTCGGCGCCGCTTCGCCCAGCCCTCGATCACCCGCTGCGGACCCGCGGAGACGGCCAGCGCGCCGGCCGGCACGTCCTCGCGCACGACGGTGCCGGCGCCGGTCGACGCACCGTCACCGACCGTGACGGGCGCGACGAACACGTTGTGGGACCCGGTCCTCGCGTGGCGGCCCACGACGGTGCGGTGCTTGGCCTGCCCGTCGTAGTTGGCGGTGATCGAGCCGGCCCCGATGTTGGTCCCCTCCCCCACCTCCGCGTCGCCGACGTAGGACAGGTGCGGGACCTTCGCACCGCGGCCCAGGACAGCGTTCTTGGTCTCCACGAAGGTGCCGATCTTGCCGTCCTCGCCGAGGTCGGTGCCGGGGCGCAGGTAGGCGAACGGGCCGACGGAGGCGCCGGCGCCGACCACGGCGAGCAGCCCGTGCGTCCGCACCACGCTCGCCCCGGCGCCGACCTCGCAGTCACGCAGGGTGGTGTCGGGGCCGACCACGGCGTCCTCGGCCACGACGGTCGTCCCGAGCAGCTGGGTGCCAGGGAGCAGGGTGACGTCGGGGGCGAGGACCACGTCGGCGTCGACCCAGGTCGTCCCCGGGTCGACGACCGTCACGCCGGCACGCATCCAGCGCTCGAGGATGCGGCGGTTGAGCTCGCGCCCGATCTCGGCCAGCTGCACCCGGTCGTTGGCGCCCTCGGTCTGGCGCACGTCGGCGACCGGGTGGGCGCCGGTGTGCAGGCCCGCCTCGCGGGCCAGGCCGACCAGGTCGGTGAGGTAGTACTCGCCCTTGGCGTTGTCGTTGCGCAGCCGCGGCAGCGCCTCGAGGAGGAAGTCGGCGTCGAGGGCCAGGATCCCGGAGTTGATCTCGGCGATCTCGCGCTGGGCGGGCGTGGCGTCCTTCTCCTCGACGATCGCCTCGACCTCGCCGTCGGCGTCGCGCAGCACCCGGCCGTACCCCGTCGGGTCGGGCACCCGCCCCGAGAGCACGCTCACCGCGCAGTCGGAGGCGGCGTGCTCGTCGGCGAAGGCGCGCAGGGCCTCCCCGGTGAGCAGGGGCGTGTCGCCGTACGCGACCACGACCGTCCCGGTCACCGGGCCCTCGGCGGCGAGCGCGTCGACCGCGACCCGGACCGCGTGGCCGGTGCCGAGCTGCTCCTCCTGCACGGCCAGCAGCGCGTCGGGTCGCCGCTCGGTCACGTGCAGACCGACCAGCTCGCGCTGGTGGCCCACGACGACCGCGACGCGTCCGGGGTCCAGCGACCCCACCGCCGCCAGCACGTGGCCGACCATGGAGCGGCCGGCGACGGCGTGCAGGACCTTCGGGGTCTTCGACCTCATCCTCGTCCCGCCCCCGGCAGCGAGGAGGACCACGGTCAGCTCGTTCGTCACGCTCCCCGGGCAGGAGTCGAACCTGCGTCGCTCGTCCTGGCCCACGAGGTGTGCTGTCGGGCCTGGTCCAGCAGCGAGTGCCGTCCTGGACCAGTCGGTCCAGCCGGGGACTGGCGGTGATCCTAGCGACTGCCGGCCCCGGCGGGGCGGGTGCGGCCGCGGTCAGCCCGTCCGGACGAACGGCGGGGGCCAGCCCTCCTGGCCGGTCTGCTCGCCGTAGAACCGTGCGAAGTCCTCGGTCGTGAAGAGGTCGTGGGCCGTGCCCGACTCGGTCTCGCCGGACGACCTGACGAGGACGGTCGTCGACGCACCCCACCGCCCGTGGCGGAGGATCTCGGTCACACGGTCGAACACCGGGACCAGCTCCCGTCGAGACAGGCCGGGCTGGAGGCGGACCTCTGCGCGGTAGTCGTTGCTCTGCCCGAGCTGGTCCAGATGGTCCAGGTCGGCCGAGCGCACCTCCGGCAGCGCCCGCACGGCTGCGAACAGCTCCTCGTCGGGCACCGCCTCGTACCCCGCCGGCGCGGTGGGGTCCGGCGTGGCTCCACCCGTGCTGCTGCACGCCGCGGCGAGCGCGAGGGCCAGGCCCGCCAGCAACGACCGGGCCCGGGTCCTCCGGCTAGTCAAGACCCAGCCCGAGCGCCGTGGTGAGGACGGCGAACAGGCCGACCCCGAGGGTGTAGAGGACGAGGAGCGCCAGCGCCACCCAGACAGCCGTCGCTCCGGCGACCGGCTCGTGCGACGAGGGATCCTCCGGGTCGTGCATCACCTCGACCAGGTCGCCCTTCCTCAGGACCGTCCGCGACCGGTGCTCACCGCGCTGGGTGCGACCCGCGGGATCGGTGAACTCGTAGCGTCCCTCGAAGACCGTGTACCGCTGGGTCTGGTCGCCGACGGTGACGCTCTCGTTCTTCGCCGACGCCTTCCGCACCTCCGCACTCACCCTCGGCCAGCTGCGGAGCCGGCGTCGCCGCCGCAGCCGTCCTCGGACCCACCAGACCCACCCGGCGACGATCGCCAGCCACAGGACCGCGGCCAGCAGCAGGAACCACGGCTCGGGGGTCACGCGCCCAGGCTAGGACGCACGATGGCCCAGCAGGAGCTGGCTCCCCGGGCGCGAGTCGAACCTGTGTCGGTCCGGGACGGAGTCAACCCGTCCGGACGAACGGCGGGGGCCAGCCCTCCTGGCCGGTCTGCTCGCCGTACCGGTCCTCGTAGTCCGCCGCCTGCCTCAGGCCGACGCTGACGCCACTGACCGTCGCGTCCGAGGAGCTGACCTGGACGACGGCGCCCGCCTCCCAGCGCCCGTGCCGCAGCACCTCCAGGACCTGGTCGAAGACGGCGACGGCCTGCCGACGAGGGAGGTCGGGAGCCAGGCGCACCTCCGCCCGGTACGTGTTGCTCTGCCCGAGCTGGTCCAGGTGGTCCAGGTCGGCCGACCGCACCTTCGGCAGGGCCCGCACGGCTGCGAACAGCTCCTCGTCGGGCACCGCCTCGTACCCCGCCGGCACGGTGGGTTCCGGTGTGGCTCCACCCGTGCTGCTGCACGCCGCGGCGAGCGCGAGGAGCAGGCCTGCCAGCAACGACCGGGCCCGGGTCATCCTGCGGGTGGTGCGACGGTCGGCTCGGGGGTCACGCGCCCAGGCTAGGACCGATGACGCCCCAGCAGGGGCTGGCTCCCCGGGCAAGGGTTCGAGCCGGCGTCAACCCGTCCGGAGGGACGGCAGGGGCCAGCCCTCCTGGCCGGTCTGCTCGCCGTACCGGGCCTCGTAGTCCTCAGCCAGGGTCAGATCGAACGTGACACCGCCGGCGACGTAGGAGCCGGACTGCACGTCCACCTCGTAAGACGCCCCGAACCGTCCGTGCCGGAGCACCCTGAGCACGGTGTCGAACGTGCGGTCGACCCGCTCCTCGGGCAGCCCCTCCTGCATCGTCACCCTGCCCCGGTACGACCTCGACTGGCCGAGCTCGTCGACGTACCGCAGGTCCGAGGCCCGCACCCCGGGCAGGCTCCGCGGGACGGAGAACAGCTCCTCGTCAGGCACCGCCTCGTACCCCGCCGGCACGGTGGGGTCCGGTGTGGCTCCACCCGTGCTGCTGCACGCCGCGGCGAGCGCGACGAGCAGGCCCGCCAGCAACGACCGGGCCCGGGTCATCCTGCGGGTGGTGCGACGGTCGGCTCGGGGGTCACGCGCCCAGGCTAGGACCGATGACGCCCCAGCAGGGGCTGGCTCCCCGGGCAGGAGTCGAACCTGCGTCGCTTGTCCTGATTCAAAGTCAGGCGGGCCCTACCGGCAGACCAACCGGGGATCGACCGCGCCCAACTCTAGGACCTGCCCCCGCGTCGGCGCGGGGCCCTAGGGTCGGCGGGGTGGACCTCCCCGTGATGCCGCCGGTGCGGCCGATGCTCGCGAAGTCCGTCAGCGGGGTCCCCGACCCCGCGAAGCACGGCGGACTGTCCTTCGAGCCGAAGTGGGACGGGTTCCGCTGCCTGGTCTTCCGCGACGGCGACGAGGTCGAGCTGGCCAGCCGCAACACCAAGCCGCTGACCCGCTACTTCCCCGAGGTGGTGGCGGCGGTGCTCGAGCAGCTGCCCGAGCGGTGCGTGCTGGACGGCGAGGTCTTCGTGGCCGCCGACGGCCGGCTGCAGTTCGAGACCCTGCAGGAGCGCATCCACCCCGCGGCCTCGCGGGTGCGGATGCTGAGCGAGCAGACCCCCGCCGGGTTCGTCGCCTTCGACCTCCTCGCGCTGGGCGACACCTCCTTCGTGGACCGTCCGTTCGCCGAGCGTCGGGCGGCCCTGGCCGACGCACTCGGCGGGCTGGGCACCGACGGCCCGTGCTACCTGACCCGGACCACCACCGAGCAGGCCGAGGCGCAACGGTGGTTCGAGCAGTTCGAGGGGGCCGGGCTCGACGGCGTGGTCGCCAAGCCGCTCGACGCTCCGTACGTCGAGAACGGGCGCACGATGCTGAAGATCAAGCACGTCCGCACCGCCGACGTGGTCGTCGCGGGCTACCGCGAGCACAAGACCAGCACGCCGGAGCGGCCGCTGCTGGGCAGCCTGCTGCTCGGCCTGCACGCCGGCGGGTCCCTCCAGCACGTCGGCGTGAGCGCCAGCTTCACCGAGGCCCGCCGCGCCGAGCTGGTCACCGAGCTGCAGCCGCTGGTCTGCCCGATCGAGGAGCACCCGTGGTCGGCGTGGGCCGGCGACGCGGTCGCGAACCCCGACCGGATGCCGGGCACCCAGAGCCGGTGGAGCGTCGGCAAGGACCTCTCCTTCGTCCCGCTGCGGCCCGAGCGGGTGCTCGAGGTCAAGTACGACCACATGGAGGGACGCCGTTTCCGCCACACCGCGCACTTCCTGCGCTGGCGACCCGACCGGGACGCCGCCTCGTGCGGCTACGAGCAGCTCGAGGAGCCGGTCTCCTACGACCTGGGTACGGTGCTCTCAGGAGGTCGTGATGACTGAGCAGGGACAGGACCGGCCCGACGGCACGGGCGCGCACTACGACGTGGTGCTGCTGGTCGAGCAGGCGCTGAGCGCCGCCGACGCCAGCCAGGTGCGCTCGCTGCACGTGGGCATCGAGGAGCAGGTGCGCTACCACCTCGTCCTGCCGGTCGAGGACGCCGCGCTGCGGGTCGAGGCCGCGCTGGGCAGCATGTCGACCGGGGAGGTCCTCAGCCCGCCTGCGGCGCCGATGGCCGACGTCGACGTCGACGCGGTGCGCGAGCAGACCCACCACCGGGCCGCGAGCACCCTGGCCACCAGCACCGCGGCGCTCGAGGGTGCCGGCGCGGTCGTCGGCACCAGCCGCGCGGTCGACGAGGAGCCGGTCGACGCCCTCACGGCGGTGATCGAGGAGGTCGGCGGCCAGGAGGCCATCGTGCTGACCCGGCCGCACCTGGTGGCCGAGTTCTTCCACGTCGACTGGGCCTCGCAGGCGCGGCGCCACCTCGGCATCCCGGTGCTGCACCTGGTCGAGCACGAGACGTTCGACGAGCAGACCGGCGGCCCCGAGGGCGTCACCGGCTTCTGAACCGCCCGGGGGCATCACCACCGCTTCCACCCCTGTTACCGGGGCTTACCCGCTTTTGGGCGGACCGTTGACGTGCTGTTCCCCTGCCTCCCGCGCGGCTCCCCTAGCGTTCTCGTCGAGGGTCCTAGGACCCCACTGCACGTGCTGCCAGGGTCCGGGGGGACCCGACCGTCTCCGGGGGGAGAAACGGTCAGGCAGACGCAGACGGAGGAGCCGGCCGGGACACCTGGCCGGCTCCTTCGTCGCTCCCCGGGGTCGGTGGCGACGCCCGGTCGGAGAGGCCCGGCGCCACCAGGCAGGACAGCAGCGGATCGCTGCCACCTGGTGACAGTGATCCGCTGCTGTCAGCGTCCCCGCGCAAGATCGCGTGCGGTGGGTGCTGCTGAGCCGGGTGCGCCGCAGCTCACGTCGACGGGGACCGGTCAGGACTACTCCTCCCAGTGCGCCGCGACCTTCCGGCTCGGCTGCACGCGCGGCGGCTCGCCCGGCATCTTGGGGTGGTCCGGCGGGTAGGGCATCTCGCCCAGGCCGGACTCGTCGTAGAGCGCGAGCAGCGGCTCGATCGACCCGGGGGCGTCGTCGATGCCCGCCCACGGATCGCCGTCGGCCAGCCGGTCGGGCACGGTGTGCAGGTTCCAGACCCTCGGGTCGGTGGTGGTGGCCAGCTCGTCCCAGGTCATCGGGGTGGACACCGGAGCACCGGGCAGCGGGCGCAGCGAGTAGGCCGAGGCGATCGTGCGGTCCCGGCAGTTCTGGTTGTAGTCGACGAAGATCCGCTCCCCGCGCTCCTCCTTCCACCAGGCGGTGGTGACCTGCTCGTCGCGGCGCTCCAGCTCGCGACCGAAGCCGATGGCGGCGTGCCGGACGTCGACGAAGTCCCACTCCGGGCGGATCCGGACGTAGACGTGCACGCCCCGGTTGCCCGACGTCTTGGGCCACCCGACCAGGCCGAGCTCGTCGAGGAGCTCGCGGGCGACCCCCGCGACCCGCGCCGCGTCGGTGAAGGTCGTGCCCGGCTGCGGGTCGAGGTCGATCCGCAGCTCGTCGGGGTGGTCGACGTCGTCGCGGCGCACCGGCCACGGGTGGAAGGTCAGCGTGCCCATGTGCGCGCACCACACAGGCACGGCGATCTCGGTCGGGCAGATCTCCTCGGCCGTGCGTCCCGACGGGAAGGTCACCGTCGTGGTCTCGAGGTAGTCGGGCGCCCCCCGGGGCACCCGCTTCTGGTAGAACGCGTCGGCCTTGCTGTCCTGCGGGCCGGTCGCCAGCCTCATGCCCGGGCGTACGCCCGAGGGCCAGCGCTCCAGCGCGGTCGGCCGCCCGCGCAGCGCGCGCATCAGCCCGTCGTCGACCGAGGCGACGTACTGCGCCACCTCCAGCTTGGTCACCTCGGGGGTGCTGTCGGTCGCCTCGTAGACCACCCGGTCCGGGCTGGAGACCCGCACCGTGCGCCCGCCTGCCTCGACCTCGGCCGCCGCCACCTTCGCCATGGCCCGACCCTAGGACCTGTCTAGGCTCTGGCGCGTGGACCAGCACCTCGACCTGCCGACCGACCTGACCGCGGAGCGCTTCGGCCCCGACGACCTCACCGACGACGCCGGGGCGCTGCTGCCCCGCGTCCGGGGCTTCGGCGAGGCGGTGGGTCGCGCGTTCCTGGAGGGCCGGGGCAGCGACGAGCGGCACCGGCGCTGGGTGGAGCACCTCGTCGCCGACCGGGCGGTGCTGCGCGGCGTCTGGGAGGCCGACCCCGCCCTGGGTCCGGGCACCGCCACGGCGGCGATCCCGGTCGCGACCTTCACGTCCTTCGACAAGACCCTCGCCGTCGGTGACGGCCGTGTCCTGGACCTGCACATGATCACCGACGTCACCGTCTCGCCGGCCCACCGTCGGCGCGGCCTGACCCGGCGGCTGATGACCGCAGACCTCGCCGACGCTGCCGCCCGGGGGCTCCCGCTGGCCGCGCTCACGGTGTCCGAGGGGTCGATCTACGGCCGGTTCGGGTTCGGGTGCGCCACCACGCTGCACCAGGTCGACGTCGACACCGGGCCCCGGTTCGCGCTGCGCGCCGACGTCGCGTCCGGCCTGGGCGACGACCCGGGCCGGTTCGCGGTGGTCGAGCCGCTCGACGCCTGGCCCGCGGTGCAGCAGGTCTTCGCCGCCCACCACGCCGCCACCCGGGGCTCGGTGGAGCGGCCCCAGTTCTACGAGCCGATGCTGAGCGGCGCCTTCCACCACGGCGAGAACGGCCCGGACCGGACGCTCCGTGCCGTCGTGCACCTCGACGCGACCGGGGCGCCGGACGGGTACGCGCTCTACCGGCCGCTGGGCAAGGTCGACGGCGTGCACGCGCTCGAGGTGACCGACCTGATCGCCCCCGAGCCGACGGTGCGGCTGCGGCTGTGGCGCTTCCTGGCCGAGATGGACCTGGTCCGCCTCCTCCGCTTCCCGCGGATGCGCGTCGACGACGCCCTGGCCTGGGCCCTGGTCGAGCCGCGCGCGGTCCGCACCGCCGGCTCCTCGGACATGCTCTGGGTCCGGGTCCTCGACGTCGTCGCGGCCCTCGAGGCCCGTCCCTGGTACGCCGACGGCGACGTCGTCCTGGAGGTCGAGGACCCCCTGGACCACGCCTCCGGTCGGTGGCGGCTCGCGGTCGAGGACGGCGTCGCGCGGGTCACCCGCACCGACGACCCGGCCGGGGTGCGGATGACGGCCGACACCCTCGGCGCGCTCTACCTCGGCGGGGTGGAGGTCGCCACGCTGCACGCCGCCGGCCGGCTCCCGGGCGTGGCGGAGGCCGTACGGTGCCTCGCCGCGCTGGCCGACGGCGGCCCGGCGCCGTACTGCTCGACGGGCTTCTGACCCCGCCCGTCGTATCCTGGAGCCATGGCATACGACGTGGAGAAGACCGACGAGCAGTGGCGCGCGGAGCTGTCGCCGGAGGAGTACCAGGTGCTGCGCAAGGCCGGCACCGAGCGCGCGTTCGTCGGGGAGTACACCGACATCGAGACGACCGGCGTCTACCGCTGCAAGGCGTGCCAGGCGAAGCTCTTCGAGAGCGACACCAAGTTCCACTCCGGGTGCGGGTGGCCGTCGTTCTACCAGCCGGTGAGCGACACCATCGAGTACCTCGACGACAGCAGCGCCGGGATGAAGCGCACCGAGGTCCGCTGCGCGAGCTGCGGCTCGCACCTCGGTCACGTGTTCCCCGACGGGTACGGCACGCCCACCGGCGACCGCTACTGCATCAACTCGATCGCGCTCACGCTGGAGCCCGCCGACCAGCAGTGACCGGTCCGCCGGCTGCCCGCGGTCAGGGCAGCCGGTCGACCAGGTCGGCCACCGGCACCAGCGACCCCGTGTAGAACGGGACCTCCTCGCGCACGTGGCGCCGGGCGCCGGAGGCCCGCAGGTCGCGCATCAGGTCGACGATGCGGAACAGCTGGTCGGCCTCGAAGGCCAGCATCCACTCGTAGTCGCCGAGCGCGAACGAGGCCACGGTGTTGGCGCGGACGTCGGGGTAGGGCCGCGCCATCTGGCCGTGCTCGCGCAGCAGGTCGCGGCGCTCCTCGTCGGGCAGCAGGTACCACTCGTAGGAGCGCACGAACGGGTACACGCAGACGTGCGCCTTCGGCTCCTCGTCACCCATGAACGCCGGGACGTGGCTCTTGTTGAACTCGGCCGGGCGGTGCAGCGCCATCTGCGACCAGACCGGGGCGAGCCGCCGGCCGAAGGAGGTGCGGCGCAAGCGGTGGTAGGCCGCCTGGAGGTCCTCGCTCTCGGCGGCGTGCCACCAGACCATCACGTCGGCGTCGGCGCGCAGGCCGCTGACGTCGTAGACGCCGCGCACGACCACGTCGGCCTCGGCCAGGTCGGCGAAGAGCTTCTCGACCTCGGCGCCCTCGGCGGCACGGTCGGCGTCCTCACCGAGCACCGTGTCGAGGCGGAAGACCGACCACATGGTGTAGCGGACGCTGGCGTTGATCTCCCTGAGCCGTGCCGCGTTGGTCTGCTCGGTCTGCTCGGCCTGCTCGGTGTCGCTCATGCCCCCATTGTGCCGCGCACCGGGGCAGGACCCACACGGGCCGCGGCCGCGTGGGCCGAACCCACCACCGCAGGGATGCCGACGCCGTCGTACGTCGCGCCGCACACCGCCAGCCCGGGGACCTGCTCGACCGCGGCGCGCACCCGCGCCACCCGCTCGCGGTGGCCCACGGCGTACTGCGGGAAGCCCCCTCCCCAGCGCTGGACGTGGGTGTCGACGGGCTGAGCCGTGACCCCGGTGGCCGCGGCCAGGTCGGCCAGCGACGCCGCGACCAGCTCGGCGTCGTCGGACTGCAGGGTGCGCTCCTCGCCGGCGCGGCCGAGCGAGGTGCGCAGCAGCAGCAGTCCGTCCGCGGCACCGGCCTCGCGCACCCAGTCCCACTTGGCGAAGGAGAACGTCGCGGCCTTGATCCGACGTCCCTCGACCGGCGGGACCAGGAACCCGGAGCCGAGGCCGCCGAGCAGGCCGGCGTCGACGACCCGCAGCGCCAGGGTGACCACGGCGACCGAGGCGGTCTCGACGGCGGCGAGCTCGGCCGCGGCTGCGGGGGCGACGTCGGCGAGCAGCCGGCCGGTGGGGGCGGCCGGGGTCGCCAGGACGACCCGGTCGGCGTGCAGCTCCTCGGGGTCGGCGGCCGATCCGGTGACCAGCGCGAACCCGCCGGTCGTGCGGCGCAGGCCGCGGACGGTCGTGCCGAGCCGGACCTCGACGCCGTCGGCGCGCAGGCCGGCCAGCAGCGCCTCGGGGAGCCGGCCCATGCCGCCGGCCAGGCCGGCGAAGACCGGCAGGTCGTAGGTGGTCGGGATCGCCGCGGCCTGCTCCAGCACCGAGCCGCGGGCGGCGTGGGCGAGCAGCTGCGGCACGGCCGCACGGGCCGAGATCCGCCGCGCCTGCCCCGCGTAGACACCGCCGAGCAGCGGCTCGACGAGACGGTCGGTCACCTCGGGGCCGAAGCGCTCGTCGACCAGGTCGCCCACCGACACGTCCTCGTCGTAGGTGCTCGGGCCGAGCGTCGGCTCCCGCCGCACCCGGGCCAGCCCCTCCTCGGAGAGCACGCCGGAGGCCGCCAGCTGGTCGAGGTCGAGCGGGACCCCCATCAGGCTCCGCGGCAGCGGGCGGAGCTCGCCGCGGGTCCAGATCCGGGAGGCCGCGACGGCGGGGTGGGTCACCTCGAGGCCCACGCCGCGCGCCAGGTCGACGCCCTCCGGTCGGCGGTTGAGCATCGCCTCGGCCCCCACGTCGACGGTGACCCCGGCGACCTCGGTGCGGCGCACGGTCCCGCCGGCGTACGCCCGCTGGTCGAGCACCAGGACGTCCCAGCCGGCGGCGCGGAGGTCGCGGGCGGCGGTGAGGCCGGCCATCCCGGCGCCGACCACGACGACGCGGGGCCCGGGGCTGGTCTGCACGTCACGAGCGTGCCACAGCGCCCCGCCCCCGGGTCGGTCACCCGACCGACGCTCCTGTCAGGCGTCGGCCGGGTGCCCGACCCGGGGGCGGGGTGCGGGGGGCGGGGTGCGTCAGCCGGTGACGGCCATCGAGCCGAAGCCGCTGCGGTGGAAGACCAGCGGGGAGCCGGAGTCGTCGTACGCCGCGTGCTCGACGACGTGCAGGCGCAGCAGCACGATCGTGTGGTCCCCGGCGACGACCTCACGGTGCAGCGAGCACTCGAAGCGAGCCAGCGCGTCACCCACGGTCACCGCACCCTCCTCCCCCACGACCACCGGCACTCCGCTGAAGCGGTCGGCCACCGGCCCCGCCAGCTGGCGGCAGGTCCGGTCGTGGTGGTCGGCGAGCACGCTGACCCCGAGGCGACCCGCGCGGCGCAGGTCGGGCCAGGTCTTGGAGGTGTTGGCGATCGAGAACGAGACCAGCGGCGGCTCCAGGCTCACCGACGTGAACGAGCTCGCCGCGAGCCCGACGTACCGGCCGTCGACCTCCGCGGCGACGGCGACGACGCCGCTGGGGAAGATCCCGAAGGCCTCGCGCAGCCGGGTGGGGTCGAGGTCCTGGTTGGTGGGCAGCCCGGTCAGCGGACGGGGCGTGGCGGGAGGGGTCGGTCGGGTGCTCATGCGGGGACTCCTGAGGAGGCGAGGGGAAGGAGGCGGGTGACGACCGGGCGGGCCGCGGCGAGCCAGTCGTCGTAGGCCGCGGGGTCGTCGTGCTCCTGCTCGTGGACGAACAGCCCGGGGACCGGGACGGTCGCGCCGATCTCGGTGAGCAGCGGACGCAGGGTCAGCTCGGCCGCGAGCGCGTGGTGGGTGCCGGCGCCGACCATGACTGCGACCGCGACACCGCCGAGACCGGTGCCGGCCTGCGGGGCGAAGCGGTCGAGGAAGACCTTCAGCAGCCCGGAGTAGGTCGCCTTGTAGGTCGGCGAGGCGACGACGACGAGGTCGGCCGCCGCGACCCGGGCGACCAGACGGGTCACCTCGGGGTCGGACCAGTCGAGCACGCCCGGCCCCACGGTGGCGAGGTCGACGACCAGGTCCGGCTCGCTGCCGGTCAGCTCCCGGGCCACGTGCAGGCCGGCGTGCAGCGTGCGCGAGCCCGGGCGGGGGTTGCCGCAGACGACCGCGGTCACGAGGCGGCCGCCGTACGACCGGCCGCCTGGAACGGCACCGCCTGCCGCTGCCGGGCGCGCGGGGCCGGGTGCGACCACAGCCCCCGCTCGGCCAGGATCGGCAGCACGCCCTCGCCGAACCAGTAGGCGCCCTCGAGGTGGGGGTAGGCCGAGAGGACGAACTCGTCGATGCCGACCGCGTGGTACTCCTCGATCCGGTCGGCGACCTCCTCGTGGCTGCCGACCAGCGCCGTGCCGGCGCCGCCGCGCACCAGGCCGACGCCGGCCCAGACGTTGGGGTAGACCTCGAGGCCGTCCTTGGAGCCGGCGTTGAGGTCGAGCATCCGGCGCTGTCCCTCGGACTCGCTGGCCCGCAGCCCGGCCTGGACCGTCGCGATCTGCTCGGGCGAGATCTCGGCGAGCAGGCGGTCGGCCTCGGCCCAGGCCTCGGCGGAGGTGTCGCGGGTGATCGTGTGCATCCGGATCCCGAACCGGATCTGGTCCTCGCGCCCGTGCTCGGCCGCCTTGGCGCGCACCCGGGCGATCTTCTCGGCGACGGCCTCGGGCGGCTCGCCCCAGGTGAGGTAGACGTCGACGTGCTTGGCGGCCACCTCGAGCGCGGCCGGGGACGACCCGCCGAAGTAGAGCGCCGGCACCGGGTCGGGCACGTGGTCGAGGCGGGCGGCCTCGACGCTGAGGTGCTCGCCGGTGAAGTCGACGGTCTCCCCGGCCCACAGCCGCCGCACGATGGTCAGGAACTCGTCGCAGCGGGCGTACCGGGCGTCCTTGTCGAGGAAGTCGCCGAACATCCGCTGCTCGTGGCTCTCACCGCCGGTGACGACGTTGAGCAGCAGCCGCTGGCCCGACATGTTCTGGAACGTGCCCGCCATCTGCGCGGCGAGGTACGGCGCCACCAGGCCGGGCCGGAAGGCGACCAGGAACTTGAGCCGCTCGGAGACCTGGCTCAGCATCGCGGTGGACAGCCAGGCGTCCTCGCACCAGGCGCCGGCCGGCGTGAGCGCGCCGGTGAAGCCCATCTCCTCGGCGGCGCGGGCGACCTGGCCGAGGTAGGGCACGTCGGCGGGCCGTCCGGCGGCGCCGGCGCTGACGCCGTGGCCGCCGCCGACGACGTGGCGGCCGTCCCCGCCGTTGGTGGGCAGGAACCAGTGGAAGGTGAGCGGGCTGTCCGGGGTGGCCGGGGTGGCAGGCATGTGGGGTCCTCTCTCAGAGCTGGCCGTGGCGCGGGGGCAGGGTGCCGTCGACGGCCCAGCGACCGAGGTGCTGGACCTTCCACGCGGCCGGGTCGTGCAGGGTGTGGGTGCGCGCGTTGCGCCAGTGCCGGTCGAGGTCGAGCGCGGCGAGCGCGGAGCGTGTCCCGCACACCTCGAACAGGCGGGTGGAGACGTCCAGCGCGGCCTCCGTGGTGGCGGCGCGGGCGGCCGCGGTGGCCAGGCTGGCCTCGCCGGCGGTGCGTGCGGTCAGGTGGGTGTCCGCGCTGTCGACCGCCCGGGCGGCGACGTCCAGCAGCGCCTCCGCCCCGCGTACCTGCAGCTCCATCTGGCCGAAGGCCGCGACCACCGTGGGGTCCTCGGCGTGCCGGTCGACGCCGGCGTCGGCGTGCGGCCGGCTGCGGGTCCGGACGAAGTCGGCCGCCTCGGTGAGCGCGGCGCGAGCGATCCCGGCGTCGATGGCGGCGTGCAGGACCTGGGCGAAGGAGCCGTAGGTCGAGGGCCCCTCGAAGGTGAGGTGCCACGGGGTGATCATGTCGTCGGCGACGTCGACGTCGTCGAGCCGCACGGTGCCGCTGGCGGTGGTGCGCTGGCCCATCCCGTCCCAGTCGTCGACCACGCGCAGGCCGCGGGCGCCGTGGCGGACCCAGGCGACGCAGAGCGGGCCGTCCTGCCCGAGGTGGGCCAGGACCGGGATCCAGTCGGCGAGCAGGGCGCCGGTGCTGTAGCCCTTGACGCCGTCCAGGCGGTAGCCGTCGCGGGGGTGGTCGGGGTCCCGGGGTGTCAGGGTCGTGCGGTAGTCGCGAGCGTGCGCCGAGCCGGTCTCCGACTGCGCGTTGCCGAAGCGGCGCCCGGCCAGCACCTCGCCGAAGAGCCGGGTCCGCTGGGCGGTCGTGCCCTGATGGCGCAGGGCGTTGACGTAGACGAAGTGGCTGTGCGGGATCTGGGCCACGTTGGGGTCGCCGGTGGCCAGCAGGCGCACCACCTCGGTCAGCGTCGCGGTCGAGCACTGCGCCCCGCCGTACGCGGCCGGGACCGTGAGGGCGAGCAGGCCGGCCCGCGCGACCGTGTCGAGCTCGGCGGCCGGGATGACCCGCTCGCGGTCCCGCTCGGCCGAGCCCGCGGCCAGCTCGGCGGCGACGGTGGTCGCCGCGGCGACCGCGGCCTGGTGGTCGAGGACGGGGACGCGCACCGGGGTCGCGGGTTCGGCGGTCCGGGCGGTCATCGGACCCGCTCGGCGGGCTCGGCGGCCTCGGCCGGCTCGGCGGCCTCGAGCTCGCGCACGATCGGCAGCACGTGCTGCCCGAAGTACTGCACGTCCTCGTGGAAGTGCAGGAAGCCGAGCAGCATCATGTCGGCGCCGCGGCGCTTGTACTCGAGGATGCGGTGGGCGACCTGCTCGGGCGTGCCGACCAGGCCGGTGCGGAACCCGTCGTTGTACTGCACCAGGTCGGTGAAGTCCGAGTCCTGCCACATGCCCTTCTTGTCCCCCGTGGCCTGGCCGGCTTGCTTGACCGCGGCCCCGAAGCCCTCGACGGCCTCGACGTCGGCCTTGGCGATGATCTCCTCGAGCACCGCGTGCGCCTCCGACTCGCTGTCCCGGGCGACCATGAAGCCGTTGACGCCGAAGCGGACGGTGCGATGGTGCACGGTGGCCACGTCGCTGACGTCGCGCACCTGCGCCTCGATCCCCTCCGGGGTGTTGCCGTTGCAGAAGTACCAGTCGGTGACGCGCCCGCCCATCCCCCGCGCGTCGGAGGAGTTGCCCCCCATGAAGATCTCGGGGTGCGGGCGGCCCGGGACGTCGTACGGCTTCGGCTTGAGGTCGAAGTCGTGCAGCCGGTAGAAGTCGCCGGCGAGCTCGGCGTGCTCGGAAGTCCAGATCTCGCGCAGGTAGCGGATGAACTCCTCCGAGCGGCGGTAGCGCTCGCCGTGCTCGAGCCACGGCTCGCCGAGCTTGGTGAACTCGTCCTTGAACCAGCCGCTCACCACGTTGACGGCCATCCGGCCGCCGGTCATCTGGTCGGCGCTGGCCACCAGCTTGGCCAGCACGCCCGGCTGCCACAGGCCCGGGTGCACCGCGGCGATCACCTTCAGCCGCTCGGTGGCCAGCGCCAGCGCGAGGCTGATGCTGGTCGACTCGTGCTGGTAGGCCGCGCCGTAGGAGGCCATGTAGCGCACCTGCGACAGGGCGTACTCGAAACCGTTCGCCTCGGCCAGGCGCGCGAGCTCGACGTTGTAGTCGTAGCCCCAGTCCGTGCGCTGCTCGATGGTGCTGACCACGAGGCCCCCACTGACGTTGGGCACCCAGTAGGCGAACTTCAACGGCTCCGTACGGCTCATCGGACCTCCATAAGCAGACAATCTTGACTGACTCGGTCGAGTTTGGCAGACGGGCGGGGCGCGGACGAACCGGGCGCGCCCGGAATCGCCGAGGGGGTGTCGGGCGCCACCGATCACCTCGACGCGCCGCAAGCGTCACCTCGACGCGCCGCGAGCGTCATCTCGGCGCGGGGGCCTCGTCGCGCTCGGTGGTCCCGATGGCCCAGGCGTACGGCGGGGGCGTGCCGTTGACGAGGTGCGCACCCACCACGCGGGCCTTGAGCACGCGCGGGTTGTGGGAGGAGACCGTGCGAGCGTTGCGCCAGTGCCGGTCGAGCGCGAGGTCGCGTGAGGTGGCCGAGGCGCCGAGGGCGTCGAAGAGGCGGGTGGTGGCCTGGAGGACCAGCTCGGTCACGCTGACCTGCGCAGCGGAGGCCTCGACCTCGGCGAGCTCGTTGGCCGCCCGGGCGCGCAGCGTCGCGTCGGGCCCGCCGGCGAGGTCGGCGACCTCCTGCAGCGCGGTGGCCACCCGGATCGTGACGGCCTCGGCGGTGTAGACGTCGGCGGCGACCTGGCCGACCACGGCCAGCACCTGCGGGTCGTCGCGGACGCGCGCGGCGTTGGCGTGCGAGTAGTTGCGCTCGCGGCGACGGACCTCCTCGACCGCGTCCCGCAGGGCCGCACGGCCGATGCCGACCAAGGTGGCGAGCAGGTTCAGCTGGTAGAGCGCGGTCTGGTACGGGAAGCGGTCGGTGAAGGTCAGCACGTGGGTCGCCTCGACCCGGACGTCGTCGAAGGTCGTCGTGCCGCTCCCGGTCCCCCGCTGGCCGAAGCCGTCCCAGTCGTCGAGGACCGTCACCCCCGGTGCATGGGCGTCGACCACGGCGATGGCGAAGTCCTCGCTGCCGTCGGGGTGCAGCCGACGCACGTAGACATCGATCCAGTCCGCGAAGATGGTGCCGGTCGTGTAGTACTTGCTGCCGTCCAGGCGCCAGCCGGAGCCGTCACGGCCGTCGGGACGCAGCACCGTCTGCTGGGTCGAGATCCCCGTGCCACCGACCTCCGACCAGGCGTTGCCCGCGATCTCGCCGCGGGCGAAGCGCGCGAACCAGGCGGTCTGGTCCTCGCCCTGCCGGTGGTGCCACCAGCGGTCCTCGACCAGCGCGAAGTGGCCGCGCAGCGCCTGCGGCAGGTGCGCGTCGGCGGCAGCGAGGTCGATCCAGAGCTGGGTCACCTCCGGCAGCCGCGCGCCTCCCCCGCCATGGCTCGACGGGACACGGAGCGCGGTGAAGCCGGCGTCCTGGAGGCGGCGCACCGCCTCGCGCGGCAGCTCGCCGTCGAGCTCGCGGCGTCGGGCCCCGGCGGCGATCTCGCCCAGCAGGGGCGCCAGCTCGAGGCGCAGCCGGTCGACGAGGGGGGTCCGCAGGGTCGGTCGGTCCAGGCCGGGGACGTGGGTCACGCGACACTCCTTGGTCGTGATGGGATTAACTCGATCGAGTTAGTAGTCTTTGCGGCGCGACCGGCCCGGGCAACCACCCGGGCGTCGGTGTCGTCGCCCACCCCGCCCGGCCGGACCGGTCACGCCCCTGCCGCACCACCCGAGGAGCACCATGCGCATCGAGCAGCTCGAGTACCTCTCCGCCGTCACCCAGCACGGGTCGCTGCGACGCGCGAGCGAGCGGCTGCACGTCTCTCAGCCCGCGCTGAGCGAGGCCGTCAGCAAGCTCGAGCGCGAGCTCGGTGTCGACCTGCTCGACCGGCACCGCTCCGGCGCCCGGATCTCGCGGCGGGGACGCACCCTGCTGACCCACATGGACGAGGTCCTCGCCGCCGTCGGCCGGCTGCGCGCTGCGGCCGGCGAGGAACGGACGACCACGCGACCCGTCCGACTGGGCACGGTCACCGCCGCCACCTCGGCCCTGCTGGCCCCCGCGCTGTCCAGGCTGGGCACCGCGACGCCGCGCACGGTGGTCGAGATGGTCACGCTCACCTCCGACCAGGTCGCCGAGGGCGTGCGCGATGGCTCGCTCGACCTCGGGCTGGTCAACCTCCTCGACGGCGACGACGCGCCGGCCGACCTCGAGGGACGCGTGCTCGTCGAGGGCCGCCCGGTCGTGGTGCTGCCGGCCGACCACCCGCTGGCCGCCCGCCCCGAGATCGAGGTGGACGCGCTGCGCGCGGAGGCGTTCGTGATGATGCGGCACGGCTACCTGATGCACCGGGTCGCGCACCGGCTCTTCGGCGGCACGCCGCCGCTGGTCTGCCACAGCACCGACGGCGCCGAGCTGGCCAAGACCCTGGTGGCCGACGGGGTCGGGCTGACGCTGCTGCCCGACTACAGCGTGGAGTCCGACCCGCTGCTGCGCGCCGGGGCCCTGGTCGTCCGCCCGGTGGCCGGCGACCGGACCCGCCTGGGCCTCACGCTGCTGAACCGGCCGGGCGCCCGCGCGGCCGCCCCCGCACGCGAGCTGGCCACCGCCCTGGAGGACGGCGCGCGGGCCCGGGAGGCGCGAGGAGGGTTGTCCGTGGCAGGCTCGGGCGGGTGAGCGACACTCCCCGCCTGGCCGTCCTGATCGATGCCGACAACACCAGCCACCGTCACGCGGTCGCGCTGCTGGAGGAGGTGGCGCGCTACGGGATCCCCACGGTCAAGCGGGCCTACGGCGACTGGACCACGCCCCGGCTCAACGGCTGGAAGGACGAGCTGAACCGCAACGCCATCTCGCCGGTCCAGCAGTTCGCCTACACGACCGGCAAGAACTCCACCGACTCCGCGCTGATCATCGACGCGATGGACCTGCTCTACACCGGCAACCTCGACGCGTTCGCGATCGTCTCCAGCGACAGCGACTTCACCCGCCTGGTGACCCGCCTGCGCGAGTCCGGCCGCACGGTCTACGGCCTGGGCCGGCGTCGTACGCCCCAGTCGCTGGTCGCCGCCTGCGACAAGTTCATCTACCTCGAGGTCCTCGGCCACGACGAGGAGGGCGCCGCCGGCGCCGAGCCCGACGAGGCCGACACCCCCGGGGAGGACGTGCCGGCCCTGCCCGAGGTCGGCCCCCTGCTGGCCTCCGCGGTGGACGCCACCTCCAACGACGACGGCTGGGCCCACCTCGGCGCGGTGGGCTCGTTCCTGACCACCCGCCACGCGTCCTTCGACTCGCGCAACTACGGCTTCTCCAAGCTGATCGCCCTGGTCCGGGCCCAGCCCGGCCTGGAGGTCGAGCAGTCGACCGGGTCCGCGCCGATGGTCCGCGTCCGCGCCGAGGACGCCCCCGCACGTACCGCCCCGGCCCGCAAGCGCTCCGGCGCACGCAAGACCGCGGCGCCCGAGCCGGCCGCCGAGGTGGCGGTCGCGGCGGACGAGCCGGCCGAGGTCGCCGAGGCCCCGGCCGCACCGGTCAAGAAGACGCGCAGCCGCCGGGCCGCCAAGCCCGTGAAGACCGCGGAGCCCGCACCGGACGAGACGCCCGCCGAGCCGCCGGAGCCGGCCGCGACCGCGCCGAAGGTGACGACGCGGACCCGCGGCGCCCGGGCGGTCCCGCCCAGCAGCTGACGCGGGTCTCCGCGACGGTCAGTCCAGCGGGTAGGCGTGCACGTGGTCGGTGAGCCGGGCCAGCTGGTCCGGGTCGGTGGCCGGCAGCACGCCGTGGCCGAGGTTGAAGACGTGGCCGGGGGCCTTGCGGCCGGCCGCGATGATCTCGTCGGCGCGAGCGGTCATCAGCTCGGTCGGCGCGAAGACGAGGGTCGGGTCCAGGTTGCCCTGGACCGCGCGGCCGCCCGCGCGCAGGATGCCGTCGGCCAGCGGGGTGCGCCAGTCGACCCCCACCACGTCGGCGCCGGCGTCGCCCATCAGCCCGAGCAGGTTCGTGGTCCCGACCCCGAAGTGGATCCGCGGGACGTCGGTCACCGAGGCCAGCACCCGCTGCGACCACGGCATCACGTGCTCGCGGTAGTCGGTCGGGGTCAGCGACCCGGCCCAGGAGTCGAAGAGCTGCACGGCGCTGGCGCCGGCGGCGATCTGCACCTGCAGGTAGGCCGCGGAGATCTGGGCGATCTTGTCCATCAGCGCCGCCCACACCTCGGGCTGGGAGAACATCAGCGACTTGGTCAGCGCCTGCTCCTTCGACGGCCCGCCCTCGACGAGGTACGAGGCGACGGTGAAGGGCGCACCGGCGAAGCCGATCAGCGGGGTGGCGCCGAGCTCCCCGGTCAGGGTCCGGACCGACTCGGTGACGAAGTCGACGTGCTCGGGCGTGAGGTCCGGGATCGCCGCGACGTCCTCGAGGGTGCGGACGGGCCTGGCCACCACCGGGCCGACCCCCGGCACGATGTCGAGGTCGACCCCGACCGCCTTGAGCGGCAGCACGATGTCGGAGAAGAAGATGGCGGCGTCGACGCCGTAGCGGCGCACCGGCTGCAGGGTGATCTCGACGACGGTCTCCGGTCGCATGCAGGCGTCGAGCATGGCGATGCCCTCACGCAGCTTGCGGTACTCCGGCAGCGAGCGGCCGGCCTGGCGCATGAACCACACCGGGGTGTGCGGGACCGGCTCGCCGCGCACGGCGGCGAGGAACGCGCTGTCGGCCAGTCCGGGGTGGGGAACGGGGGAGGTCATGGCTCCAGCGTGACAGGCCGCTCGGCGTGTTCGCACATCTGTTCGGCGCCCGACCTCCTACTGTGGCGACCATGGTGGTCCGACCGGAGACGCACCCGGGCACGGGGACGGTGCCGCGCGTCTTCGCCGACGCCGTGGCGGCGATGCGTGGCGCCCGGCTGCGTCCCGAGGTGCTCGTGGAGGAGATGCCCGCACCGCAGCGCATCGCGCCGTACGCCTCGGCGCTGACCGGCGACGTCGACGTGGACGACGAGGAGGTCGGCACGGGCCGGATCATCCTGCTCCACGACCCCGACGGCAACGCCGCCTGGGAGGGCGAGTTCCGCTGCGTGGCCTACGTCCGCGCCGACCTCGACCCCGAGCTGATCACCGACCCCGTCCTGGCCGACGTGGTGTGGAGCTGGCTGACCGACGCGCTGGACGACCACGGCGCCGAGCACGTCGCGCCGTCGGGCACCGTGACCCGGGTGGCCTCGGAGAGCTACGGCGGGATGGCCGACGAGCCGGGCACCGCCCAGGTGGAGATCCGGGCGTCCTGGACCCCCGTCGACCCCGCGCGGGTCGGTGACCACGTCGAGGCGTGGGGCCAGCTGCTCTGCACCGCCGCCGGCCTCGAGCCCGTCCCCGAGGGCGTCACCGCGATGCCCAGCCGGCGCGGCCAGCGCGGGCACGGCGCCTGATGCCCACCGACGCGCCCGAGACCCCCGACGCCGCTCCCGACGCCGCCGCCGTCGAGGAGCCGGTCGAGCCCGCCGAGCCGGTCGAGCTGCTGACGCTGCGCGACGGCCTGCCCGACATCACCGACACCGAGGCCGGGCTGGCCGAGGTCTGCGCCCGCGTGGCCGCCGGCACCGGACCGGTCGCGCTCGACGCCGAGCGCGCGTCGGGCTACCGCTACTCCAACCGTGCCTACCTCATCCAGCTGCGCCGCGAGGGCTCGGGCTCGGCCCTCGTCGACCCGATCGCGTTCGCCTCCATGGCGCCGCTGGCCGAGGCGATCGGCGACGCGGAGTGGATCCTGCACGCCGCCACCCAGGACCTCCCCTGCCTGGCCGACATCGGGCTGCGCCCCACGTCGCTGTTCGACACCGAGCTCGCCGGTCGGCTCCTGGGCTACCCGCGCGTCGGGCTCGCGACCCTGGTCGAGACGCTGCTGGGCTACCGGTTGAAGAAGGAGCACTCGGCCGTCGACTGGTCCACCCGTCCCCTGCCGCGGCCCTGGCTGGAGTACGCCGCCCTCGACGTCGAGGTCCTGCTCGAGCTGCGCGAGGTGCTGCTCGCCGAGCTCGTCGACCAGGGCAAGGACGGCTGGGCCCGCCAGGAGTTCGACCACCTGCTGGGCTTCGAGCCGACCGTGCGCCAGGAGGCCTGGCGCCGCACCGGCGGCCTGCACCGGGTCCGCGGTCGACGCAACCTGGCGGCCGTGCGCGAGCTGTGGGAGACCCGCGACGAGCTCGCCGAGCGCCGTGACGTGACACCGGGCCGGATCGTCCCGGACGCCGCGATCATCGCCGCCGCCACCGCCCAGCCCACCGACCGCGACGCCCTGATGAGCACGCCCGGCTTCCACGGTCGCGGCGCCGACAGGTACGCCGCCCGGTGGGTGGAGGCCCTGGAGCGCGCCGCCGCGCTGTCCGAGGACGAGCTGCCGGCCCGCAACCAGCGCACCGACGGTCCGCCGACCGCCCGCGCCTGGGCCGAGCGCGACCCGGTGGCGGCCGCCCGGCTGCGCCTGGCGCGCGAGGAGCTGGCGACGCTGTCGACCGAGCAGCGCGTGCCGGCCGAGAACCTGCTGACCCCCGACTTCCTCCGCCGCACGCTGTGGACCCCGCCGGAGACCCGTGAGCCCGGCGAGCTGCTGGACCAGGTCGTCGCGCAGCTGGCGGCGTACGGCGCCCGCAGCTGGCAGGCCGCCCTGGTCGGCCCGGTGCTGGTGCGCGCGATCCTGCAGGCCGACGTCGAGGCTGCTGCGGAGCCCGACGGGCCCGAGCTGCTGCCGGCACCGCCGGACCAGGACGCCTGAGCCGCTACTGCTCGAGGCCCTCGGGCGCCTCGCCCTCCGAGGGCAGCTCCGAGGGCAGCTCGCTGGCCGGCGGGTAGTCGGGGTCCAGCACGCTGCGCGAGACGGTGTCGATCAGCGTGGTCCGCTCCTCGAGGTCGTCGAGGATCGGGACGGTGAACAGGTCCCGCACGGCCGGCCGTACGGCCTGGGAGAGCGGGCTGTCCGGGCTGAGGAGGTCGTTGACCACGAGGTCGCGGACGCTGGTGTTGAAGATGTTGGCGTTGCGCGGCATCTGCAGCGGCTGCAGGAACTCGTCGGTCAGGGCCACCCCGAGGTTGGCCGGCACGAGGTAGCCCTCGGCGGCGACCTCGGCCACCGCCTCGTCGTCGATCAGGGAGACGAGCACGTCGGCGGTGCGGGCGAGGTTCTCGTTGTCCGAGGAGATGCAGAGCCCGGTCATGTCGCCGACCGAGACCTGGTCGTCGATCAGCGGCATCGGCATCACGTCGAAGTCGAGGCCGTCGACGTCACGCAGCTCCGGGGTCAGCGCCCGGGTGCCGGTGATCATCCCGAGGCGGCCGCGCTCGAACCACTCCAGGGCGCCGGCCTGGCGCAGCTGCCGCCCGGTCAGGGTGACCTGGGTGTCGCGCAGCAGCGCGAGGGTCTGGGTGAGGGCCTCCCGCGCGTCGTCGTCCTCCAGCGCCAGCGACGTGGGCTCGTCCTCGTCGTCGAAGAGCTGCCCGGCCCCGGAGTAGACGAACGGCGCCAGGCCGCGCAGGGTCGGCTCGACGTGGACCCCCCGGGTGCCCAGGCGCGGGCGGGTCGCCTCGTCGGCGGCGGCGGCGAACATCTCGAGGTTCCAGCCACGCAGGTCGGTCGGCGGCACCGGCAGCCCGCGCTCGCGCATCGAATCGAAGTCGATGAGGTCGGTGTTGTAGTAGACGACCGTGGGCGAGATGCCGTACGGCATGCACTGCAGGTCGTCGTCGACGGAGAAGGAGAGCAGCGCGTCGCGCGAGTAGCCGTCGCCGTAGTCGACCCCGCGCTCGTCGAGCAGCTCCAGCAGCGGGGTGTTCCAGCCCTCGGTGACGATCTGGTCCAGGTCCTGGCGCGAGGCGAGGTAGGCGTCCGGGGCACGCGGGGTGCCGAGGTCCTTCAGCAGCGCGTCGCGGTTGGGGTAGGTGCGCAGGGTCACCGTCGTGGCGGTGGCCGACGCGTTGTACGACTCCACGACCCGCTCGAAGGAGGCGGTCTCGGCGTCCGGGCCGAAGACCCCGAAGGTCAGCTCGACGTCGTCGGAGGGCGGGGCCGAGGCCGTCGGGCTGGCGCTGGCGTCCGCGCCGGGGGTGTCCGGGCCCGGGTCGGGCGCCGGGTCGGCCTGGCACGCGGTGGTGGCGAGGACCGCGGCGACGGCGAGCGCGGCGACGGCGGTCCGGGGGCGACGGCCGTGGCGGTGCACGCTCATCACACTCCTGCTGGTCGTCGGGCTCCCGGGCGCGGTCATGCTACCCACCGCGGACCAGCGCGCCGGACCGGCGGGAACCGGAGGTCTCGGCCAGGTCTCAGGAAGGTCACGGAACAGTCACGGCCCCCTGACGGGGCCGGGGGTGGAGGAGCACACCGGGCTGGGAGCGCCTCACGGCGCGTGGCCGCTCGAAGCGGCTTTAGTTGGGACCCGGGGCTGCCGCAGCCCGGCGTGCTCCAAGCACCGAGTCTAGGCCGGAGGGCGGCTCACGCAAGTCGGTGGGCGAGCTCGGCGTGGCCGCCGGCCTCGAGCTGCTCGGAGAGCAGCAGCATCCGGCGCACCCCGGCCGAGCCGCGGTCCTCCAGGACGGCGCGGCCGGTGGCGACGACCCGCGCGAAGGCGGCCGCACGCAGCAGGACGTCGGCGAAGTCACGCTCGGCGATCCCGCGCAGGACCTCGTCGACCATCGCGCGCAGCGCGTCGGGCCCCGGCGGGTCGGCGACCCCGGCCACCACCCGCGCCACCTGCGCGCCGGAGCGGCCGGCCTCGAACTCCTGCGCCACCTGGTACGGGTCGGCGTGGACCCAGGAGCGCAGCAGGTAGAGCCGCCACAGGCAGCCCGCGAGCGAGTCGGCGGGCGAGCCCGACCACACCTCGGCGATCGCCTCGATGCCCTCGTCCTCGGCGAGGTGCAGGAGCCGGTCCCCCACCGCGCGGTCCTCGCTGGTGCGCGCCCCGCGCACCAGCAGGTGCGCGGCCCGGTCGGCGGCCTCGGTGACCTCGGCCGGGTCGACCCCGCCGGCGGCGGACTCGAAGAAGTGGCCGGTCTTCGGCGTCGGTCGCCGCGGGGGCCGGGGGGTCTGCTCGCTCACGTGCCCACGCTACGACCCACCCCGGCCGCGTCGTGGTCGGGCGGCCCGCCGGGCTCAGGCCTGGAGCACCTTGCGCACGCGCTGCTCGCTGATCGGGCCGTCGGTGCCCAGTCGCTGGGCCCACACCGAGACGCGCAGCTCCTCCAGCATCCACCGGGCGCGGCGCAGCCGGGCCCCCGGCGGGCGGCCCGGGGGAAGCGCGGCGACGGCGTGCCGCCAGGTGTCCTGGACGTCGACGATCCCGCCGGCGAGCTGCCGGTCGCGGGAGGGACCGCCCGGCTCGGCGAGCAGCTCACGACGGGCGACCACGGCGCCGAGGTAGGCGCGGTAGCGGCGCAGCCGGGCCGGGCCGGCCTCGGCGAGGAAGCCGCCCTCCGGGCCCGTGACGTGGACCAGGCCGGCCAGCTGTGCCTGGAGGTCGGTCAGCGCGGGCAGCTCGGCCATCTCGGCGCGCCCGCCGAGCGCCTTCTCGGCGGCCCGCCACCGGTCGAGCAGGTCGAGCACGTCGGCCACCACCGCGGCCAGCGCCGCCCGCGGGTCCCCGGCCTCGCGCACCAGCGCGGCGAACGCGTCCTCGTCCCGCACCCCGGTACGCCCCACCGCCGCGTCGGCGTGCTCGCCCAGCACGCCGTCCAGCGCGTCGTCGAGCAGCGCCGCCACGGTGGGGTAGGGCGAGCCGGCCAGGCCGAGCTTCTGGGCGTTGCCGAGACCGTCGAGCACCCGCCCGGCCGCGCCGGGGTGCCGGCGGTCCACCTCGAGGCGCAGCAGCCGGCGTACGCCCAGGCGGTGGTGCGCCTCGGCCTCCTCGGCCGAGGCCAGCACGGTGAGCCCGACGCTGCGGCCCTCGTCGACCAGGGCCGGGAAGGCGCGGACCTCGTGCCCGGCGCGGCGCTGGACGACCTCGTCCTCGACGACACCGAAGGCCCAGGTGGTCTCGCCGGTGCGGGTCAGCCCGGAGTCGTCGGCGGCGCCGGCCAGGGCCTGGTCGAGCTCGGCGCGCAGCGGTGCCTTGAGCACGGTGAGGTCCTTGCCGCGGGCCTGCTCGGCGCCGTCCTCGCCGAGCACGCGGAAGGTCGGGCGCAGGTGCGGGGCGACCTTGTCCCAGTCCCAGGCGTCGCGCGGGACCACTACGCCGACGGTGGAGCGCACCCAGCGCTCCAGGGCGTCGAGCAGCGGCTCCTGCCCGGCCGGCACCTCGGCCAGGAACGACCGGGCCTTGTCGGGCGCCGGCACCAGGCTGACCCGCAGGTTCTTGGGCAGGCTGCGGATCAGCGCGGTCACCAGCTCCCGGCGCAGGCCGGGGACGTTCCAGGAGAAGTCGGCGTCGTCGACCTGGTTCAGCGTCGCCACGGGCAGGTCGATGGTCAGGCCGTCCTCGGCCGCCCCGGGCTCGAAGTGGTAGCTGATCCCGAAGGTGAGGCCCTCGGTGCTGCCCTGCCACTGCGCCGGGTAGTCGGCCTCACGCACCTCCTCGGCCGTGCTGCGGGTGAGCATCGAGGGGTCGAAGGTGAGCAGGTCGGGCCGGGCGCGGCGCTCCTTCTTCCACCAGCCGTCGAAGTGCGCGCCGCTGACCACGTCGGCGCCGACCCGGGCGTCGTAGAAGTCGAAGAGCGTCTCCTCGTCGACCACGATGTCGCGGCGGCGGGCGCGGTGCTCGAGCTCCTCGGCCTGGTCGAGCAGGGCACGGTTGGTGCGCAGGAAGCGGTGGTGCGAGCGCCACTCCCCCTGCACCAGCGCGTGCCGGATGAACAGCTCGCGCGACAGGTCGGGGTCGACCTTGCCGTAGGGGACCAGGCGGTCGGCGACGAGCGGGACGCCGTACAGCGTGGCCCGCTCGTGGGCGACGACGGACCCGCGCTTGAGCGACCAGTGCGGCTCGGAGTACGTCCGCTTCACCAGGTCGCCGCCGAGGCGCTCGGCCCACTCCGGCTGGATCGCGGCGTTCTGCCGGGCGAAGAGCCGGGAGGTCTCGACCAGCTCGCCGGCCATCAGGAAGGTCGGGTTCTTGCGGTGCAGCGCGCTGCCGGGGAACACCACGAACCGCGACCCGCGGGCGCCGAGGTACTCCCGTGGTCCCGGCCGCCGCTTGCCGCCGGCGCCCTCGCGCTCCTTCTCCCGCGGCTCGAGCAGCCCGATCTGCGACAGCAGGCCCGACAGCAGCGCCTGGTGGATGCCGTCGGCGTCGGCCGTGTCGGCGGTTCCCGAGACGGTGGTTGAGGAAGGCGCGCCAGCGCCTGTCTCGAAACCCATCTCCTTGCAGACCTGGCGCAGCTGCGACTCGTAGTCCTGCCACTCCCGCACGCGCAGCCAGTTCAGGTGCTCGCGCTTGCACATCCGGCGGAAGGCGGAGCCGGAGAGCTCGTGCTGCTGCTCGCGCAGGTAGCGCCACAGTGCGAGCCAGGTCAGGAAGTCGGAGCCCTCGACGGTGAAGCGGGCGTGCTGCTGGTCGGCCTGGGCACGCTGCTCGACCGGGCGCTCGCGGGGGTCCTGCAGCGAGAGGGCCGCGGTGATGACCAGCACCTCGCGCAGGCAGCCGAGCTGCTCGGCCTCGAGCAGCATCCGGCCCAGGCGGGGGTCGATCGGCAGCCGGGAGAGCCGGCGCCCGCGCTCGGTGAGCCGGCGCCCGCCGCGGCGGTCCTGGCCCGGCTGCAGCGCCCCGAGCTCCTCGAGCAGCTGCACGCCGGCGGTCACGTTGCGGCGGTCGGGCGGCTCCACGAAGGGGAAGCGCGCGACGTCGCCGAGGCCGAGGCTGGTCATCTGGAGGATGACCGAGGCGAGGTTGGTGCGCAGGATCTCGGGCTCGGTGAACTCCGGTCGCCCCTCGAAGTCCTCCTCGGAGTAGAGCCGGATGCAGATGCCGGGCGCGACGCGGCCGCAGCGGCCGGCGCGCTGGTTGGCCGAGGCCTGGCTGACCGGCTCGATCGGGAGGCGCTGGACCTTGGTGCGCACCGAGTAGCGCGAGATCCGCGCCAGCCCGGTGTCCACGACGTACCGGATGCCGGGGACGGTCAGCGAGGTCTCCGCGACGTTGGTGGACAGCACGATCCGGCGCCCGGCGTGGGAGGAGAAGACCCGGTGCTGCTCGGCGGCGGAGAGCCGGGAGAACAGCGGCAGCACCTCGACGTGGCCGCCGCGGCCGTTGCGCGAGCCGCGGTCCAGGCCCAGCGCCTGCTCGAGCGCCTCGGCGGTGTCGCGGATCTCGCGCTCGCCGGGCAGGAAGACCAGCACGTCGCCGTTGCCCTCGCCGGCCAGCTCGCGGCAGGCCTCGACCACCGCCTCGGTCTGGTCGCGCTGGACCGGCTCCCCGTCCTCGTCGTCCTCGGGGAGCTCCAGCAGGGGTCGGTAGCGGACCTCGACGGGGAAGGTGCGCCCGGTGACCTCGACCACCGGCGCGGGCGTGTCCGGGCCGGCTCCGAAGTGCTGGGAGAACCGCTCGACGTCGATGGTGGCCGAGGTGATGACGACCTTCAGGTCGGGCCGGCGCGGCAGCAGCCGCTTGAGGTAGCCCAGGAGGAAGTCGATGTTGAGGCTGCGCTCGTGCGCCTCGTCGATGATCAGGGTGTCGTAGCGGCGCAGGTCGCGGTCGCGCTGGAGCTCGGCGAGCAGGATGCCGTCGGTCATCACCTTGATCCGCGTCGCGCGGGAGGTCCGGTCGGTGAAGCGGACCTGGTAGCCGACCGGGGCGTCCGGCCCGCCCAGCTCCGTGCCGAGCTCGTCGGCCAGCCGTTCGGCCACCGAGCGCGCGGCGATCCGGCGCGGCTGGGTGTGGCCGATGATCCCGCCGGTGGTGCGCCCCTGCTCGTCCTTCTCGGGCCCGCGTCCGCGTCCGAGCTCGAGGCAGATCTTGGGCAGCTGGGTGGTCTTGCCCGAGCCGGTCTCGCCGGCCACGACGACGACCTGGTGGTCGCGGATGGCGGCGGCGATGTCGTCGCGGCGCTGGGAGACCGGGAGGTCGGCGGGGTAGGTGATCGTCCACGAGGGAGCACTGCCGGCCATGATGCGGGCCATTCTGCCCCGGCGCCCCGGGTGGGCGCGCGGCGCCGGGGCGGTGGCGGGGCTTTGGTGGCGCGGCGCGCACGCCCTAGCGTGGAGTTGGGTCCCCCAGGATTGTCTGACAATCTGGTGCCGACCCCCGCACGATCGACCCGCTCGACCGTCCCCGACTCCGTCAGGAGGCCGCCGATGACCACCTCGGTCACCACGCCCAGCCAGGCCAGCCACGCCACGCACCCCTCGGTCCACGAGCTCGAGGGCTCGGCCGCGTTCACCCGCTCCGAGGCGCACACGGCGCACAACTACCACCCGCTCCCGGTGGTCGTGGCCGACGCCGAGGGCGCCTTCATGACCGACGTGGACGGCCGCCGCTACCTCGACCTGCTCGCGGGGTACTCCGCGCTCAACTTCGGCCACAGCCACCCCGGCCTGCTGCGCGTCGCCCACGAGCAGCTCGACAAGCTCACGCTGACCAGCCGCGCCTTCGTGCACGACCAGTTCGCCGACTTCACCGAGGGCCTCGCCGCGCTGTGCGGCAAGGACTCCGTGCTGCCGATGAACACCGGCGCCGAGGCCGTGGAGACCGCGATCAAGGTCAGCCGCAAGTGGGGCTACCAGGTCAAGGGCGTGCCGACCGACCAGGCCGAGATCATCGTGGCCTCCGGCAACTTCCACGGCCGCACCACGACCATCGTCGGGTTCTCCGACGACCCGGCCGCCCACGACGACTTCGGCCCGTTCGCGCCCGGCTTCGTCACCGTCCCGTACGGCGACCTCGCCGCGCTCGAGGCCGCCATCACGCCGAACACCGTGGCCGTGCTGGTCGAGCCGATCCAGGGCGAGGGCGGCGTGGTCATCCCGCCGGAGGGCTACCTGCGCGGGATCCGCGCGGCCTGCACCGCTGCGAACGTGCTCTTCGCCGCCGACGAGATCCAGGCCGGCCTCGGCCGGACCGGGCGCACCTTCGCCTGCGACCACGAGGACGTCGTCCCCGACATCTACGTCCTCGGCAAGGCGCTCGGCGGCGGCATCGTGCCGGTCTCGGCGATCGTGGCCGACAACGACGTGCTCGGCGTGCTGCGCCCCGGCCAGCACGGGTCCACCTTCGGCGGCAACCCGCTGGCCTGCGCCGTGGGCGCCGAGGTCGTGCGGATGCTGGCCACCGGCGACTTCCAGCGACGCGCCGCCGAGCTCGGCGAGATGGTGCGCGAGCGGCTCGAGGGCCTCGTCGGCCACGGCGTCGTCGGCGTCCGCGTCCGCGGGCTGTGGGCCGGGGTCGACATCGACCCGGCGCGCGGCAGCGGCCGCGAGATCTGCGAGGCGCTGATGGAGCGTGGCGTGCTGGCCAAGGACACGCACGGCTCGACCATCCGCCTCGCCCCGCCGCTGGTCGTCGACGCCGACGACCTCGCCTGGGGCCTGGACCAGCTCGCGGAGGTCGTCGCGGGCTGATCAGTCCGGCAGCGTCCCGACCAGCGCCAGCAGCGCGTTGGTCACCAGGTCGAGCAGCTCGGCGCGGCTCACGCCGCCGGGGTCGTCGTACCACCCCAGCACGAGCTGCTCGACCAGCGCCGCCCAGCCCCGCACCACCAGCCGGTGGCGCGGGCTGTCGGTGAGGAGGCCCTGCCTGCCGCCCTCGGTGAAGAGCCGGTCGGTCAGCGCGTGCAGGGCCTCGTCGTAGATCTCGCGCAGGGTCGGGTTGCCGCCCGCGGCGCCGCGCACCAGCGACAGGTAGCCCTCGTGGTTGGCCACCACGAAGTCGACGTACGCCGTCATCGACACCGCCAGCCGCTCCACCGGGTCCCCCGTCTCCGGGGGTGCGGTCTGCTCGATCAGCGCGTCGGCCGCGCGTCGGACGACGGCCTCGTGGAAGTCGGCCTTGTTGCCGAAGTAGTGGTAGAGCAGCCCGCGCGAGATGCCGGCCTCGACCGCCAGCAGGTCGATCGACAGCTCGTCGACCGGGCGGGTGGCCAGCAGGCGCACCCCGAGGTCCAGCAGCTGCTCACGACGCTGCTCCGGGCTGAGCCGGGAGCGCGGCGGTCGTGGTGCGGGCGCGGTCACACCCCGAGTCTATTGACACCTGTTCAATAGCGCCAATAGCGTCCCCCCATGACTCCCTCCACCACCGTCGACGTGCTCGTCATGGGTGCCGGCTTCGCCGGGCTGTGCGCCGCGATCAAGCTCGACGAGGACGGCGAGCGCGACCTGGTCGTGATCGAGAAGGGCTCCGACGTCGGCGGCACCTGGCGCGACAACACCTACCCCGGCGCGGCCTGCGACGTCCCGAGCCAGCTGTACAGCTACTCCTTCGCCCCCGGCGACTGGTCGATGTCCTTCTCCCCGCAGCCCGAGATCCAGGCCTACCTCCAGCGCGTCGCGCGCGAGTCCGGCGTGCTGGACCGGTTCGTCTTCGACACCCGGGTCGACGGCGCCACGTGGGACGAGGCCGAGCAGCGCTGGCTGGTGGAGACGACCGGCCCGCGGGGCAGCACGACGTACGCCGCGCGCGTGGTGGTCTCCGCGACCGGCGGCCTGTCGGAGCCGAAGCTGCCCGACATCGAGGGCATCGAGGACTTCGGCGGCGAGCTCTTCCACTCCGCGCGCTGGAACCACGACGCCGACCTGGCCGGCAAGCGGGTCGCCGTCATCGGCACCGGCGCCTCCGCGATCCAGATCGTGCCCCAGGTCGCCGGGAAGGCGGGCCACCTCGACGTCTACCAGCGCACCGCGCCCTACGTCATCCCGCGCCACGACCGCAGCTACAGCCGCCTCGAGCGGCTCGCGCTGCGCCACGTCCCCGGCGTGCAGAACCTCTACCGCACGGCGATCTACTGGGGCCGTGAGGCCTACGTGCCGGCCTTCACCCGGCAGCCGAAGCTGGCCTGGCCGGCCAAGAAGATGGCGCTGGCCAACCTCGAGAAGGGCGTGACGGACCCGGAGCTGCGCGCCCGGCTCACCCCGGACTTCGAGATCGGCTGCAAGCGCATCCTGATCTCCAACACCTACTACCCCGCCCTGGACCGTGACGACGTCGACGTCGTCACGGACCGGATCGAGCGGGTGACGCCGACCGGCATCGTCACCGCCGACGGCACCGAGCGCCCGATCGACGTGCTGATCGTGGCCACCGGCTTCTTCACCACCGAGCTGCCGGTCACCGAGCACCTCGTGGGCCGCGCCGGCGAGACCCTCGCCGCGCAGTGGAAGCGCACGGGGATGTCGGCGTTCAAGGGCACCGCGGTGGCGAACTTCCCGAACCTGTTCTTCCTGGTCGGCCCGAACACCGGCCTGGGCCACTCCTCGATGGTGTTCATGATCGAGTCGCAGGTCTCGTACCTGCGCTCGGTGCTGCGCTCGATGCGGGAGGGATCCTGGGCCGAGGTCGAGGTGCACGCCGAGGCCGAGCACGCCTGGTCCGCCGGGCTCCAGCGCCGGATGCGGCGCACCGTGTGGCACACCGGCGGCTGCGCCAGCTGGTACCTCGACGACCAGGGCCGCAACACCACGCTGTGGCCCCGCTCCACGTTCGCCTTCCGCGGCACGACGGCGTCCTTCGACGAGGACGCCTTCCGCCTCACCCGGCGCCGCCGGAGGACCCGTACGACCCCCGGGGACGACCCCGGGACCGACACCCAGACCGAGAAGGTGCCCGCATGAAGACGCTCGACGACAAGGTGGTCGTGATCACCGGGGCCGGCTCCGGCATCGGCCGCGCCCTGGCCCTCGACCTGGCCCGCCGCGGCTCGCGCCTGGCCCTCTCCGACGTCTCGGAGGCCGGCATGGCCGAGACCGTGGCGCTGGTCGAGGCCGCCGGCGTGCGCGAGGTCCGCTCGGACCCGCTCGACGTGGCCGACCGCGCCGCCTTCGAGGCCTACGCCACCGAGGTCGCCGCGCACTTCGGCCGCGTCAACGTGGTGATCAACAACGCCGGCGTCGCCCTGGCCGGCAACCTGCTCGACCTCTCGTGGGAGGACATGGACTGGATCACCGGCATCAACTTCACCGGCGTCCTGCACGGCACGAAGTTCTTCCTGCCGCACCTCATCGCCTCCGGCGACGGCCACGTGGTCAACCTGTCCTCGCTCTTCGGGCTGCTCTCGATCCCGGGCCAGAGCATGTACAACGCCGCGAAGTACGCCGTGCGCGGGATGACCGAGTCGCTGCGCGAGGAGATGCTCATCGCCGGCTACCCGGTCGGGGTCACCTCGGTCCACCCCGGCGGGATCAAGACCGCGATCGCCCGCAGCGCCCGGGTCTCCGACAAGGAGGACCAGGCCGCCACGGCGAAGCTGTTCGACGAGAAGCTGGCCAAGATGACGCCCGAGCGCGCCGCCGAGATCATCGTCAAGGGGATCCTCACCAACAAGGCGCGGGTCCTGGTCGGGCTCGACGCCCACCTCCTGCACCACTTCGCCCGGCTCACCGGCTCCCGCTACCAGGACGTCGTGGCCAAGGTGTACGGCCGGATCGCGCCGAAGGGCGCCGTGGTCTGATCGGGGCGTGAGCCCGCACGACGCCCCCAAGCCCGGCAGCCCCGAGCCCGGCATCCCCGAGCCCGGCACCCCGGTGCACGTCGCGATGGCCAAGTGGGGCGACCGCGCGCACTGGGAGTTCGACGCGGTCGTGCTCGGCCACGACGAGCACGGCACCTGGCTCGGGATGCCGGCCGGGACGCCGCACGCCCGGCCCGGGATGGCGTTCGTCTCCGACGTCGCGAGCGTGACCCTGGTGCCGGCGGCCGGGGCCTGGGCGCTGGCCAGCTTCCACGCCCCCGGGATCTGGTGCCGCACCTACGTCGACGTCGCCACGCCCGCCACCTGGGACCCGACCGGCGACGTCCCGGTGCTGCGCGCGGTCGACCTCGACCTCGACGTGGTCCGGGGCGAGCACGGCCGGGTCTGGGTCGACGACGAGGACGAGTTCGCCGAGCACCGCGTCACGCTCGGCTACCCGCCCGAGGTGGTGACGGCCGCCCAGGCCTCGGTGGAGGCCGTCCTGGCGGCGGTCACCACCCGCACCCCGCCGTACGACGACCGCACCGCGACCGCCTGGCTGGAGCGGCTCTCGCGACCAGCGGACGGGTCAGCGCGCTGAGCCGCCCGGCGGCGTGGCCGGGTCCTCGGAGGTGTCCAGCGGCAGGAACAGCATGTCGGTGAGGTCGGTCGAGGCGGTCGCCGTGGGGTCGCCCCCGGCGCGCGCCGCCTGCCGGGCCTGCTGCACCGCTGCCGCGCGTTCCGCGGGCGGGACCTCCTCGGTGGCGATGTGCTCCACCGAGGCGACCTGGACCGTCGGGGCCTGGCGTCGCTCCGTGGACATCGACGACGGGCCGACCAGGCGGGGACCGGCCAGGCGGCTCTCGAGCCGGCGGGCGTTGCGGCCGACGGGCTGTGCGACGTACTCGCCGAGGATGACGCCGGACGACAGGGCGATGGCCACGGAGATCGCGGTGATCATCGAGGCCAGGCCGCGCGAGGTGTCACCCTCGGCCATCAGCGACAGGCCGCGGTAGATCGAGAGCCCCGGCAGGAGCGGCACCAGGGTCGAGACCGCGAGCACGAGGATCGGGAACTTCAGCCGTGCCGCCACCGGGAAGCTGACCAGGCCGACGAAGAGGGCGGCGAACGCCACCGACCAGGCCCGGCCGAAGCCGAGGTCCACGGTCTGCGAGATGACCACCGCCACCGCGCCGATCAGGCCGACCGGCAGCAGGCTGCGCTTGGGGGCGTAGGAGGCGAACGCGAAGGCCGCCGTCGCCACCGCGGCACCGGCCGCCATCAGGGGCAGGTCCTGCAGCCGCAGCGCCGCCGGCTCCAGCGTCCCGACGCTGATGCCGAGCGTGCCGGCCAGCGAGATGGCCCCGCTGACGCCGGCGATGATGCCGGCGGTGGCCAGGACCGCCTCGGTCAGCCGGGCGGTGGCGGTGACGTAGAAGCCGGAGAGCGCGTCCTGGAGCGCGCCCAGGAACCCGATCCCCGCCAGGAGCACGATGATGCTGGCGGTGACCACCAGCGACGGGTCGAGCCCGACCGGCAGCAGGGTGGCGCCGGCGGCGATCATCGTGGCCACCGCGCCCCCGGCCACCTGCTGGTAGAACAGCGGCAGCCGGCGCCGTGACATGGCCCTCTTCAGCCCGTCGATCACGACCGCGGCCACCAGCGCGATCAGCGCGACCAGGACGCCACCGCCGAGGGAGACCGCCGTACCGGCGGCCATCAGCCCCCAGCCCACGGTCACGGCCCAGCGGGGCCGGCCGTGGGGGGACGAGGTGATCCGGGCCAGCCGGGCGCGGGCCTCGCGCAGGGTGGCGCGGTCGGCGAGGACGTCGCGCACCAGGTGGTCGACGCGGGTCAGGTCCTCGTAGTCGATGTCGCGCTGCGAGACCTGGCGCGAGTGCCCGATCGGGGGCGTCTCGGGGTCGCTCTGGAAGCTCATCGACAGCGAGGTGAAGGTGATGTCGACGTCGGCGTTGTGGAGCCCGGCGTGCCGGGCGATCGACTGCATCGTCGCGGACACGTCGGCCGCGCCGGCGCCGCTGGAGAGCAGCAGCTCCCCCACGCGCAGGGACAGGTCGATGGTCAGGCTGACGTGGGCCGGGTCGACGATCTCGCGCCGCGAGACGCGGCGCATGGAACCGGTCTCGGACAGGCGCATCACGCCGGTCTCGTCGAGGCCCGACGGCGTCGCGGGGGCGGCGCCGCGGGAACGGGTGGTGGTGGGGGC
>NZ_LR733215.1:3205288-3268668 GCF_902506435.1 Nocardioides sp. AX2bis
GGGCAGGGGTGCGGGGGCGTGCGGCCTGGTGGCCGGACGCCCGAGAACGGACGTCTCTCATCTCCTCGATGGTCCCAACCCTGACGGTCGTGACCAAACCGTGACGCGGCGCGGGCCGGTGATGTCCGCCACCTCGCCTCGTCGCGGTGCGTTGTGGTCCGATGACGGGGTGCGCATCGACTTCCACGCCTCGCCCGAGCCGACCCTCGGGGTGGAGTGGGAGCTGGCCCTGGTCGACAAGCACACGCGCGACCTCGACAACCGCGCCGCCGACCTGTTCGCCGCCGCACGCCCCGTGCTCCCGGACCCCGGGCGCGTCCACGAGGAGCTGCTCCGCAACACCGTGGAGGTCGTCACGGGCGTCTGCCGCACCACGGCGGAGGCCGTCGACGACCTCCGCGGGACCCTCGGCGCGCTGCTCCCGGTCGCCGACGAGCTCGGCCTGGACCTGTACGGCGGGGGCACCCATCCGTTCGCCCGCTGGACGGAGCAGCAGCTGACCGAGGGCCACCGCTACGCCGAGCTGATCAACCGCACCCAGTGGTGGGGCCGCCAGATGCTGATCTGGGGCGTCCACGTCCACGTCGGGCTGCCCGCGCAGGAGCGGGTGATGCCCGTGCTCTCGGCCCTGCTGACCTTCTACCCGCACCTGCAGGCGCTCTCGGCGTCCTCCCCGATCTGGGCCGGCACCGACACCGGGTACGCCTCCAACCGCGCCCTGATGTTCCAGCAGCTGCCGACGGCCGGGCTGCCCTTCCAGTTCCAGCGGTGGGAGGAGTTCGAGTCCTTCGTCGACGACCAGCTGACCACCGGCGTCGTCGACGGGCTCGGCGAGATCCGGTGGGACGTGCGGCCGGCCGCCCACCTCGGGACGCTGGAGAACCGGGTCTGCGACGGCGTGTCCCGCGTGGACGACCTGAGCGCCCTGGTCGCGCTGATGCACTGCCTCGTGGTCGACCTCGACCAGCGGGCCGCGGCCGGCGAGCGGCTCACCGTGCTGCCGCCGTGGCACGTGCAGGAGAACAAGTGGCGTGCCGCCCGCTACGGCCTGGACGCGATCATCGTGGTCGACGAGCGCTCGACCGAGCGCCTGGTCACCGACGACCTCGCCGACCTGCTCGACCGGCTGGCGCCGACTGCGGCGCGGCTGGGCTGCGTCGACGAGCTGGCCTCGGTGGAGGACCTGGTCGCGCGAGGGGCCTCCTACCAGCGGCAGCGCCGCGTCGCGGCCGCGCACGACGGGGACCTGGTCGCGGTCGTCGACTCCGTGGTGCGCGAGCTGCGGGACGGGCTCGGCTGAGGCGGGTCAGGTCAGGTCAGGTGTCGTAGCCGCCGGGGGGCGGCACCATCTCCAGGCGCACCCCGAGCAGCCGCACCGGCCGGGCCCGCTCGTCGGCGTCGAGACGGTCCAGCAGCGCGACGGCGGCGTCGGCGACGACGCCCGTGTCGTGGGAGGCCTCCGGCAGCGTCCGGCTCCGGGTCAGGGTGGTGAAGGGGCGCAGCCGGACCTTCAGCACGACCCGGGCCACCGGCCGGCCCTCGGCCCGGACGTCCTCCAGCGCCAGGGCGGCCAGGCGGCGTACGGCGGCCGCCACCTCGGCGGCGTCCTCCAGGTCGACCTGGAACGTCTCCTCGCGGCCGCGGGCGCGTGGCACCCAGGGCGTGTCGTCGACCGGGCTGGTGTCGACGCCGCGGGCCCGGCATCGCACCCAGGGACCGGTCCGCTCCCCCAGCCGCTCGGCGAGCAGGTGGGGGTCGGTGCGGGCGAGGTCGGCGACCGTGCGGACGCCGAGCTCGGCCAGCCGGCGGGCGGTCGTGCTGCCCACCCCGGGCAGCACCCGCACCTCCCGCTCCCCCACGACCGCGAACCACGTGTCGTCGTCGAGGTGGAAGACGCCGTCCGGCTTGGCCAGGTCGGTGGCGACCTTGGCCTGGAGCTTGTTCTCCCCGATCCCGACCGAGCAGCGCAGCCCGGTGCCCGCGTGCACCGCGGCGCGGACCCGTTCGGCGACGGCGTGCGGCTCCTCGGGCTCGGCGAGCACCGGGGCGTGGGGTGAGCGGGCCAGGAAGTCCTCGTCCCAGCCGACCACCTCCACCACGAGCGGGGCACCGTCCCAGGTCTGCGCGCGCAGCACCGCGACCACCTCGGCGGACGCGGCCTCGTAGGCCGGCTTGTCGACCGGCAGGAAGACCGCCTCGGGGCACCGGCGCGCCGCGACCCGCAGCGGCGTGCCGGAGCCCACGCCGAGCGCCCGCGCCTCGTACGACGCGGTCGCGACCACGCCCCGCTCGGTGGGGTCCCCGCGCCCGCCGACCACGACCGGCCGCCCGGCCAGCTCCGGGCGCCGCCGCACCTCGACGGCCGCGATGAACTGGTCGAGGTCGACGTGCAGGACGCTCACCCGCTCGTGCCGCTCAGGAGCCGCGCGGGGGCGGGATGGCGTCGGTGGCCTCGAGCTGCTCGAGCCCGGTGACCATCAGCAGGTCGACCACCAGGGACCGGAGCTGGGCCAGGATCGCGTCGGCCACCAGCAGGTCGCTGCGCTCCAGGGACCCGCTGTCCTCCGCGACCCGGAGCAGCGGCACCCGCGCCGCGACCGCGAGGTGGTTCTCGGTGAGCTCGGCGGCGATCAGCTCGACGGCGTCGGCCAGGTCCGCGGTGAGCCGGGCGTAGCTGTCCGGCACCGGCAGCCGGTGGTAGGCCGCGACCGAGGTCTGCCGCACCAGCACGCGGGTGGTGCGCAGGGACCGGTCGAGCGGCTCGACGAGCTCGGCGACCCGGCGGACGCCCGGCTTGTGCCGTCGTCGGAACGGCGACACCGCCACCATCGACATCCCCTCGTCGGCGGCGTCGCGCAGCTCGCGGATGAGGTGGTCGGTCGAGCGCGCGTCGGCCAGCAGCTCCAGCGCCTCGTCGGACTCGCCGTCCTGCATCACCTCCGAGGCCGCCCGCAGCAGCCGCGCCACCTTGCGGACCACCGCTGCCGCGTTCTCCCGCGGTCGCCGCAGCGCCGCGGCCGGCACCAGGGTCGCCGCGAGCAGGGCCACCCCGCCACCGACCAGGGCGTCGAGCCACCGGGTGAATGCCGTCGCCGGCTCGGCGACGAGCGCCACGATGATGATCGACTGCACCGCGGACTGGGTCACGAACAGCTGGGTGCCGGAGAGCCAGATCCCGGCCGACATCGCCAGGCCGATGACCAGCGACATCTGCCACCAGCCCGAGCCGAGCCCCAGCACCAGCAGGTCGGCCAGGAAGATGCCCACCGCCACGCCGAAGGTGATCTCGGCGACCCGCCGGAGCCGCTGGCCGTAGGAGGTCCCCAGCCCGACGACCGCGGCGATCGGGGCGAAGAACGGGGTGGGGTGCTGGAGCAGCTCGGCGGAGATGAACCAGGCCGCGCCCCCGGCCAGCGCGCACTGCGCGACCAGGAACCGCTTGCTGCGCAGCCGCGCGCGACGCGCCCGCAACGAGGTGCGCCCGCGCTGCCACGCACGGTCGAGCGGGGGCTCCATGCCCCCGATCGTGCCAGAGGCGCGACCGGGGGCGCCCGCGGTGCCGGGCTGCGGCTACTGCTGCCGGGCCCAGCGCAGGGAGAGCTTGAGGTCCCCGAGGTCGCGATACCAGGTGGCGACCTCGACGCGGCAGCGCACCCGGGCCACGCGCCGGTCGTACTCGCCGCACTCGGCGCGCGCCTCGGAGTCGGTCGGCGGGGACAGCGTGCTGCCGTCGTAGCGGGAGATGGTGAACCCGTCGAGGGCGCTGCCGCTGACGCCGACGACCGTGTCGGCCGGCGGAGTCCACTGCTGCCGGGCGGTGCGGGCCGGGACGGTCCGGCCGGTCGCGGTGACCGGGCCGGACGCGCTGGTCGTCGGGACGAGGACGCCGGTGGAGTCGGCCACGGCCGGTCCCCCGGTGGCCGCGGTGGCGCCGGTGCCGACCAGGACGAGCCCGGCCAGGAGCAGCGCCACGGCGCGGGTGCGGGAACGGGCGGTGGTGACGGGGGACGAGAGCACGGGGCCTCCAGGTCTGGGGGTCGACCGGCCCGGGTGGGCGGGTCGTGGCGACCGGTCGGTCCGGTCTGCCCCGGACGCTAGGGAGATCCGGTGGCCCGGCGACGGCCGTCGTACGACGTCGGTGGAGGAGGTGCCCGCAGGCGCCGCTGTGGACGACACCCGGCCGGTCCGCGAAGGGGTGAGGAGGCGCGGAGGAGGGTTCCGCGGGTCCCCCGTCACCGCCCGAAGGAGAACCCGTGCAGCTCTACGCCGCCTCCGGACCCCGTCGCACCCGCCAGGTCGTCCTCGACGGTCTCCTCCTCTGCTGGGTCCTGGTGGCGGTGTGGCTGGGCGCGCAGGTGCAGGACGCCGCCGGGGCCGTGGCCGACCAGGTCTCGCGCGTCGACTCCGCCGGCTCCAGCCTGGCCGGCGGCCTCACGCAGGCCGGCGACGTCCTCGACGGGACCCCCCTGGTCGGGGACGAGGTGGCGGCCCCCTTCGACAGCGCGGCCGGCTCCTCGGCCGACCTCGCGCAGGCGGGCGCCGACACCGCGGCGTCGATCGAGACCGCCGGCCGGTGGGCCGGGGTCGGCACCGCGGTGGTGCTCGTGCTGCTGGTCGCACCCTGGTACGTCCCCGGGCGGCTGCGTTTCGTGCTGACCGCGAGCCTGGTCTCGCGCTACCTGGCCCGCGAGGGCGACCCGGACCTGCTGGCGCTGCGGGCACTGGCCCGCCAGCCCGTGGGCCGTGTCGTGCGCCGGGTGCCGGACGCCGCCGCCCGCTGGCGGGCCGGCGACCCGGAGGCGATCAGCGCGCTCGCGGCGATGGAGCTGCGCGAGCTGGGCGTCAGACCGCCGCCACCGCGCAGCCGACCAGGACCAGGCGCATCATCCGTTCCGCCGCGTCGGCCAGGAGGTTAGCCCCGTCGGCGACGGCGTCCTCGAGCGGCATCGGGACCGTCAGGATCGAGGCCAGGGCGTCGATCCCCACGTCGTGGACGTCGCGCGAGCCGTCCCCGATGCTGCCGGCCAGGGCGACCACCGGCCGGCCGTGCAGCTTGGCCCGGCGGGCCACCTCGGCCGGGATCTTGCCGCGCGGGGTCTGGAAGTCCACCGCGCCCTCCGCGGTGACGACCAGGTCGGCGGCGCGGACCATCGTGTCGAGGTCGACGTGGTCGAGCAGCACCTCGAAGCGCGGCAGCAGCCGGGCGCCCAGCCCGGCGGCGAGGCCCGCACCGAGCCCGCCGGACGCCCCGGTGCCCGCCCCGAGGCGCAGGTCGGTCGTCCCCGCGTCGGCGTGCCCGCCGTGCTCCTCGAGCAGGTCGGCCCACCGGTTCAGGCCGGCCTCGAGCTCCTCGACCTGGGCCGCGGTGGCCCCCTTCTGCGGCCCGAAGACGCGGGCCACGCCGCGGGGGCCGAGCAGCACGTTGTGCGGGTTGCAGGCCACCCGCACCTCGACGCCGGCCAGGCGCGGGTCCAGCCCGTCGAGGTCGAGACGGGTCGCGTGCCGCAGCGCGGAGCCTCCCCGCTCGACCGCGTGGCCCTCGGCGTCGAGGACCCGGGCACCCAGCGCCTGGAGCGCCCCGGCGCCGCCGTCGCAGGTGCCCGAGTCGCCGCACCCGACGAGGATCCGCTCGGCACCGGCGTCCAGGGCGGCGCGGACCAGCTCCCCGACGCCGTAGGTCGTCGTCGCGCCCGGGTCGCGCTGGTCGCGCGGGACCAGCCGCAGCCCGGCGGCCGCGGCCATCTCGACCACCGCCGTCACCGGGCCGGGACCGCCGAGGACCGCGACGTGGCTCTCGACCGGTCGGCCGACCGGGCCCGTCACCTGGACCGGCACCAGGCGGCCGCCGGTCGCGGCCGCCATGGTGGCCGCGGTGCCCTCACCCCCGTCGACGAGCGGGACGACGTCGAGGTGCGCCCCGGGCAGCACCCGGCGGATGCCGCCGGCGATGGCCTCGGCCACCTCCTCGGCGCTCAGCGACTCCTTGAAGCCCGAGGGGGCGATCAGCACGCGGTGGGGGACGGTCATGGACATGGTGGCTCCTGGGTGGTGGGGGCGGGACGGGTGGCTCAGCCGCGCAGCGGCAGCCCGAGCAGCGGCCACACGACGAGGGAGAAGAGCAGGACGAGGGCGACGGAGACGGGGCCGAGCACGGCGGAGAGACGCAGCAGGTCGCGCGGGGAGTAGGTCCCGACCTCCTCGACCTTCGCGAACAGCGCGACCGGCTTGGCCGACGCCGGGAGCGTGTGGCAGAAGCCGGCCGCCGCGGTCGAGGCGAACGCGGCCGCCGCCGGGTCGATGCCGGCGGCCGGCGACAGGGCGACCACGATCGGCACCAGGACCGAGGACCGGGCCGAACGGGACTGCACCACGAGGTGGAGCAGCGTCGACACGACGACGACCACGACCAGGAACGCGATCCCGGCACCGCCGCCGGCGACGCTGCCCAGGGTGCCCTCGGCCAGCCACTGCGCGGCTCCCGAGGACGTCAGCGCGGAGCCGAGGGCCAGGGTCGCGGCCAGGAAGAGCAGCAGCGACCACGGCGCCGACCTCAGCGCCTCGCCGAGCCCGACGGCGCCGAAGCGGGGCGAGGTGGCGACCAGCGCGCCGAGCAGGGCGACGATCGCGGGGTGCACCCCGTGCAGCGGCTCGGTGCACCAGAGCCCGACCGCGGTGGCCACCAGCAGCGCGGCGCGCGACTCGGCGACGCTGAGGGGTCCGGTCACCGGCGGCCCGTCCGGGCGCTGGAAGTCGGTGACGGCGACCGAGACCCGCGTACGCCGGGTGGCGCGGTCGGTGAACAGCACCAGCACGACCTCGGCGGCGACGTGGGAGGAGACGACCGCCAGCGGGAGGCCGAGGACCAGCCAGTCGACGAAGGTGAAGCCCTCGCCGGTCGCGGTGAGCAGCACCTGGCTGGTCACCAGGTGCGCCCCGGCACCGAGCAGGGACCCGACGGCGCTGAGCAGGATCACGGTCGGGAAGAGCAGCGCGAGCGCCCGGACCAGTCGGGGCACGTCGCGCAGGACCCGGGCCAGGGCCAGGAACACCGGCAGCGCCAGCGCGGCGCGCCCCGACGTCGAGGGCACCGCGAAGGTGGTCACGACCAGGGCGGCGGTGGTCAGGTGCACCAGCTGGCGCGGCGTACGGGCGGGGGCGACCATGAAGGCCGCCGCACGGTCGGCGAGCCCGGAGCGGGTCACGCCGGCGGCGATGACGAACGCCCCCAGCAGCAGCCACACCGTCTCGTCGCCCAGCGTGGCGAAGAAGGCATCCGTGCTGAGCACCCCGGTCAGCACCAGCACCACGGCGGCACCGAGCGCGACGTAGGTGTCGTCCAGGGCCGTGAAGACCCACAGCCACACCGCGAGGACGAACACCACCAGGGTGGTGCTCCCGTCCCGGCCCAGTCCCGCGTCGCGGTCGCCGACCGCGGCGACCAGGCCGACCAGCAGGACCAGGCCGGCGACGGCCAGGAGCAGCCGGCGCAGGGTGCGGGAGCGGAGCACGGCGGCGACGGTCACGACCTGGGGCGCGGACGCCCGGGCCTCGGCGGCCGGCGGGCGGGTCGCCAGGCGTACGGGCGTGGGGACGTCGTCCTCGGGGGCGCTCACGAGGCGCCTCCGGTCGCAGGACCGTCGTCGACGGGCCCGTCGGCGGGCAGGCGGAGCCCGAAGGTCGCACCCTGCCCCGGCGCGGTCTCCAGCCACAGCGAGCCGTCGTGGGCGTCGGCGACCGCCCGGACCACGGCCAGGCCGAGGCCGGGTCCGGCGGTGCTGTCGTCGTCCTCGTCGGGGGCGGGCCGCCCGTCGCGGGTGGTCTCGCCGGGGCCGACCGAGGGCCGGTCCAGCGCCCGGCGCGCCTGGGCCGGGGTGAGCCCGGGGCCCTGGTCGCGCAGCGCCAGCTCCAGCTGGTCGGCTGAGGCGTCGGCGGTCCGCACGGCGGCGTCCAGGGTCACGGTCGTGCCGGCCGGCGACTCCTGCGCCGCGTTGCGGGCCAGGCGTACGAGCGCCTGCGTCACTCGCCCGGGGTCGACGACCACGAGCCGGTCGGGGTCGGCGACCGGGGTGGCGACGACCTCGTGGGTCGCACCGACCTCGCGGCGCACGCGCTCGCGGAGGTCGTCGACCAGGGAGCCAAGACGCACCGGGCGCGGGGCGACGAAACCAGCCTGCTCGGCGACGGCGAGCACGCCGAGGTCGTCGAGGATGGTCTCCATCCGCGCCACCGCCTCCAGGGCCTCCGGGTCGCCACCGCTGCGCTCGCGGACCGTCGCCAGCGCGGGTCGCAGGTGCTCCCCTGCGGAGGCGGCGAACCTGCTCTGGGCGGTGAAGGCCTGCTCGAGGCGGTCGAGCATCCCGTTGAAGGTGGAGGCCAGGGCCGAGACGTCGTCCCGGCCGGTGACCGGGATACGCTCACCGAGCTCGGCGCGGGTGACCCGGGACGCGGCCCGCCGCACGTCGCGGACCGGACGCAGGATGGCGCCGGCGGCGACCCAGGCGATCGCGGCGGTGACCAGCAGCCCGCCGAGGCACACCGCGAGGACCACCAGCATCTGACGGTCCACCTCGGCTCGGTCCTCGGTGGTGCTCACCGCGACCAGGAACACGCCGTCGGGGTCCGCGGGGTCGCCGATGCGGACGGTGCCCCAGCGGTAGGGCACCCCGTTCTCCTCGTCGATGCCCGACACCTCCTCGGACGTCGCGTGCTCGAGGGTGTCCTCGGGGTCCTCGACGAGCCCGACCGGGTCGGGGACGTCCTGGACCAGCAGCGCGGCGGACCCCGTACGCCGGGGGTCGATGCCCAGCAGCACCTCGTCGCTGCCGGGGAACTGCCGGCGCAGGTGCAGCTCGAGCAGCCGCTGTGCGTCGTCGACGGGCTGCCCCGTCTCCGGGTCCACCCCCTCGGCGGCGAAGGTCCGGAACTCGTCGGCCTCCTGCAGGACGTCGTCGTTGGCGTCGCGCTCCACCTCGGCGAGGGCGGCGCTGCGCAGGGTGAGGACGACGGCGACCAGGCCGAGCGTGGTCGCCAGCAGGATCCAGGCCACGATCCGGATCCGGCCCGGGACCACGGAGGTGTCGGGACCGGCCGCCGTGGGTCGCTCGGGTCTGCTGCGCCGCTCAGTCATCGCCGTCCCCGGCGGTCTCGTCGTCGTCCGCGTCGTCCGCGTCGTCGTCCGCGTCGTCGTCGAGCGGGACCGACGGCGACGGCGTCACGACCCGGGGGCCGCCGTCGTCAGCCGGGGCGGACAGCTGCTCCGACGGCTGGCCGGTCGGGTCGGTCCCGACGAGCTCGACCGGCTGGTCGGGCATCGCGGGCGCGCCCGGCCGGTCGGCGAGCGCCTGGCTCCCGACGGCCAGGGCGAGCGGCAGCACCAGCAGCGCCACCACGGCACCCACCCGGCTCCAGATCCCCACGGGCGTCCCCCTCGTCGTCGTCCCTCCCGCGCGGTGCGGGAGGGACGATTCGACCGGGACCGGATGAGGGGTCGGTGAGAGGGACGTGAGGGAAGATGAGAAGCAGGTCGGTCAGCGGGCGCGGGTGACGGTCACCGTCACGTCGCTGCAGCCCCCGGCCACGTCGCGCAGGGTCTGCTTCTCGGCCGTGTCGACGCTCAACCGCCAGCGCAGCTTCACCGCCACCCACTCGCGGACGTAGCGGCAGCGGTCGTAGGTCGGCTGCCAGGTGGTGGGGTCCTGGTCTCCCTTGGCCTGGTTGACGTCGTCCGTCACCGCGACCAACGAGCGGCCGTCGCCGAGGTCGTTGGCGAAGGACTGCCGCACCGACGTCGTCCACGAGCGGGCCCCGGAGTCCCAGGCCTCGGCCAGCGGGACGAGGTGGTCGATGTCGAGGTCGGCGGGGTCGGTCCACGACACGCGGTCGTAGTAGGAGAACCAGCGACCGCCGCTCAACGAGCAGCCGGACCCGACGGTCACCGGGTCGTCGGCCTCGGCCACGAGGACCTCGCGGCGGGTGTCGCACCCGTCGCCGTCCGCATCGACCCAGTGCTGGAACAGCCCGCGGTCGTAGCCGGTGCGGACCTCGGTGGCGACCGGGAGGTCGGTGACGGCCTGGCTGAGGGGAGCGGAGTAGTCCTCGGCCTGCGCGGGCGGGCCGAGGAGGACCAGCGACCCGGCGAGCAGCGGTGCCAGCAGCGCTGTCGCCGCGGTGCGGAGCAGGGAGCGTCGGGGAGAGGGCAGGCGTGAGCGGGTGACCCGAGATGTCATGGCAGCACCCTGGGGCGGGGCGCGGGCGACCCGCAAGAGCCGGCACCGGACCGTCACGCGGAGTTCACCGCCCCACGCCCGGGTCGGGGCGTCAGCGGGCGCGGGTCACGCGTACCCGTGGGTCCCCGCAGTCGCCGGCCAGCCCCCGCAGGGCGCGGACCTCCCTCCGGTCGACGCTCAGCCGCCAGCGCAGCTTCACCGCGACCCAGTCGCGGACGTAGCGGCACGGCCTCAGGTCGGGCCGCCACTCGCGGACGTCCTGGTCGCCCTTGCTCGCGTTGACCTCGTCGGTCACCGCGACCAGCGCCCGGCGGTCGCCGAGGTCGTTGGCGAAGCGCTCGCGCCTCGCGTCGCTCCACCGGCGGGCGCCGGAGTCCCACGACTCGGCGAGCGGGACGAGGTGGTCGATGTCGAGGTCGCCGGTCTCGGTCCAGCTCGCCCCGTCGTACGGGGACCGCCACCGGCCGCCGCTCAGCGCGCACCCGTCCCCCACCGTCGGGTCCTCGACGGCCTCGGCGAGGAGCACCTCGTCGCGGGTGTCGCACCCGTCGCCGTCGGCGTCGACCCAGTGCGTGTAGAGGTCCCGGTCGTAGCCCTCGCGACGCTCCCGGCGCACCACGAGGTCGCCGACCGCCTCGCCGAGCCGCGCGTCGTACACCGCGCCCGCTGCGCCCGTCTGACGGCCGGCGGGGGCGGGTGCGCCCGGCGCCGCCGCCGAGGGGACCAGCGGCGCCGCCAGGCCCGCGACGAGGACCAGCACGGACAGCGGGAAGGAAGGGCGTCGACTCACCCGGGTGATGCTGCCAGTCGCCACCGACAGGGGAGGGGTTGTGGCGCCGGTCACGCACAGGCAAGGATCCACACGACGAAAGGTGGTCTCGTGGTGCTCCCCCTCGACCCGACGGCGTCCGCGTTCCTGTTCGCGGAGAACCGCCACATGCCGATGCACGTCGGCGCCCTGCAGCTGTTCGAGCGGCCCGAGGGAGCCGGCGACGACTTCGTACGACGCCTCTACGAGGACGCCCGCGACGTCAGCGAGCTCAACCCGCTGTTCCTGCGCCGCCCCCGCCGCTCGAAGCGGCTGGGCGGGCAGTGGATCTGGGAGCCCGACGACCAGTACGACCCCGAGCACCACGTCCGCCACAGCGCGCTGCCCCAGCCGGGCCGGATCCGTGAGCTGCTCGAGCTGTGCGGCCGGCTGCACAGCACCCGCCTGGCCCGGGAGCGGCCGCTGTGGGAGGCGCACGTGATCGAGGGCCTCGACGACGGCCGCGTGGCGCTCTACACGAAGGTCCACCACAGCCTGATGGACGGCATCTCGGCGGTCCGCCTGATCGGTGGCGTGCTCTCCGAGGACCCGGCCGAGCGCGGGATGGAGGCCGCGTGGGCGGCCTCGTCGCTGGCGAGGATCGAGGCCCGCCGCGCCGCGGCCCGGGACGACGCCGACGACGGGTCCGACGGCGAGGGGTCCGACGGGGACGGCGGCCGTGGGCTGCTCGACCTCCCGGTCTCGGTGGTCCGCTCCGCCCTCGGCATCTCCGCCGAGGCCGCCGGCATGCCGGCGGCGCTGCTGCGGACGCTGACCAAGGGCGTGCTCGACCAGACGTCGTCGATCTCCCTGCACGCCCCCCGCACGATGTTCAACGCCGAGATCACCGGCGCCCGCCGCTTCGCCGCGGAGGACTGGCCGGTCGAGCGGCTCAAGGCCGTCGCGCACGCCTCCGGCACCACGCTCAACGACGTCGTCCTGGCCATGTGCAGCGGCGCGATGCGGACCTACCTGAACGACCTCGGGGAGCTCCCCGACAGCTCCCTGGTGGCGATGGTCCCGGTCGGGCTCAAGGCCAAGCAGTCGCACCTGGCGTCCGGCGACGGCGGCAACGCGGTCGGTGCGGTGATGGTGCGGCTGGCCACCGACCTCGACGACGCCGGCGACCGGCTCTCCACCATCCACGCCTCGATGCAGGACGGCAAGGACGCCCTGGCCTCGATGACGCCCGCGCAGATCGTGGCGATGAGCGCGCTCGGACAGACCCCCGCGATCCTCACGCCGATGCTCAAGCTGCAGGGAGTGGTGCGCCCGCCGTACAACCTGATCATCAGCAACGTGCCCGGTCCGCGGGACACGCTCTACTGGAACGGCGCCCGGCTGACCGGCAGCTACCCGCTGTCGATCCCGATCAACGGCATGGCGCTCAACATCACCTGCACCTCCTACGACGGCAACCTGGCCTTCGGGCTCACCGGCTGCCGGCGCACCGTCCCCCACCTGCAGCGGCTGCTGGTGCACCTCGAGGACGAGGTCGCGGCGCTCGAGAAGGCGGTCGGGGTGCCCGGGGCCGCCTGAGGTCAGCGCGGATCGGGGCGTGATCCACAGATGGTTGAAAAACCTGTGGAAAAGGCCCTCTCGTGGTACCCGCCGCCCACGGCGTCCGCCACCGCCGCCAGGCGCGCCCGCGTCACGTCGGCGACCGTGGCGTACCCCGCGTCGTAGGCCTTGGACCCCGGCCGGGTCGCGACGTCCTGGTCCACGCTGAGGCACGTACGGGTGCCCCCGTCGGCCGCGTTGGCCAGCGCGACGGCGTGGCCGGTGCTGCCGCTGCCGGCGCAGAAGTCCAGCACCCGCGCGTCGGCGGGCATGGTGTCGAGGACCCGTCGCACCAGCCCGGTCGGCTTGGGCGACTCGAAGACCGGCCCGAGGAGCTCCTTGAGCTCGGCGACCGCGGTGTCGGTGGAGCCGACCTCCTCGGCGAGCCAGACCGTACGCAGCTTCTTGCGGCGGCCCTCGTGCAGCCAGTCCCGCTGGAAGACGTCGACGCGGGTCCCGAGGACGCCGCGGATCTCGCGGCAGACCAGGTCGTCGGAGCGCTCGTCCATCCGTGGACGGCTCCACCGCCAGACCGCCGGGGTGCCGTCGCCGAAGACCGGCAGCAGCTCCACCGCCCCGTCGAACGGCGTCGTGGCCACGCGACCCGAGGCGGGGTCGCCCCACACCGGGAAGTGCAGCGTGCGTGCGGTGCGGGGGTTGAACTTCTTGTTCGTGTTGCGCAGCGGCAGGTGCCGGAAGCGGCGCCCGTCGGCGTGGTGCTGCGGGAAGTCGGCGGCCTCGACGGTGTCCGGCGTGCTCGCGTCGAGCACGCACCGCCGGGCGTCGCGGGCGTAGGCCAGCAGGTACTCGTGGCTGGTCGCGAAGCCCCGTCCCAGCTGGCGGCCCTTCGGGTTCAGGTTCACCACGACCTGCGCCAGCAGGTTCGCCTCCCCCAGCACCTCGTCCATCAGCAGCCGCAGGTGGGCGACCTCCCGGTCGTCGATGCTCACGAAGAGCGCCCCGGTCGGGTGCAGCGCCTCCCGCGCCGCCTCCAGGCGGGGACGCATCCACCCCGTCCACGCGGCGTGGTCCCCGAGGTCGTCGGCGTAGCTGAACGCGTGCCCGGTGTTGTAGGGCGGGTCGACGTAGACCAGGTCGAGCGACGCCGGCGGCAGCGCGCGCAGGACCTCCAGGTTGTCGCCGGCGACGAAGGTGTTCGTCACCGGCCCTGCGGCCCCCGCCTGCGTCATGCGCGAAACCCTAGGGGCCGTTGGGTGGCTGGGCGATGATGGAGACGTGCTCCCCCCGCAGCGCCAGCGCACGCTCACGGTGATCTCGGTCGTGGTCACCACCGTCGCCCTGGCGGCCTACCTCGCCCTCGCCCCGGGCACCGCGGCACGCGTGCGCGCCCTGGTCGGCCTGGAGGGCACGGCCCGCCCGGACTCGCCCGGCACGCCCTACACCTTCCTGCAGCAGGACCCCGTCACCCAGGAGCCGGTCGCCTGGGACCGCTGCCGCCCGATCGAGTACGTCGTCAACCCCGCCGGCGCGCCCCCCGACTGGCCGACGGTCCTGGGGGACGCCGTCTCGCGGATGGAGCGCGCCTCCGGGCTGACGATCACCTCCCTCGGCGAGACCGACGACCGCGACTTCGAGGACCGCGACCCGACCGGCTACTCCCCCGACCCGGTCCTCCTCGGGTGGGCCGACGAGGACGAGGTGCCCGACCTCGCCGGCGACGTCGCCGGGATCGGCGGCGCCGTGGCGACCGGTGACACCCGCGGCTTCCGCTACCGCACCGGCGCGATGGTGCTCGACAGCGACCTCTTCGCCGACCTCTCCGACGACGGCCGGCAGGACGTGGCCGTCGCGATCGTCCTCCACGAGCTCGGCCACGTCGTCGGCCTCGACCACGTCGACGACCCCGGCGAGCTGATGAACGCCGAGGGCGTCGCCCCCCGCCCCCGCTTCGGCCCCGGCGATCTGAAGGGGCTCGCCGCCCTCGCCGACGTCCCCTGCGGCTGACCGCCGAGATGACGCTCGCGGACAGCCGAGATGACGCTTGCGGCGCCTCGAGGTGACGCTTGCGGACAGGTGCGGCGGGTCGACCCCGACCGGTCACCCCACCAGGGTGGGCCTGGCCTCCACGACCTGCAGCGGCTCCGGGCCACCGGCGACCGTCACGCTGCCGGGCACCGGCGCGAACGGGCCGCCCTCGACGCTGAACTGCGCCGTGTAGGTGACGTCCACGCGGACCTCCACCTCACCGGCGCCGAGGTAGCGGTGGGTCACGTCGAGCTGCGGGTACGCCGCCCCCGGGCTCGTCGTCTGCAGGCTCTGCCCGTCACCGAAGACCCAGGTGTACGACGCCGCGCTGATCTGCAGGTCGACCTGCTGGCCGAGCAGCGTGATCGTGCGGTCCAGGTCGCCGGCCGCGGTGAAGAAGTTCGTGTCGAAGTTGACCAGCGTGCGGCCGTTCGGAGGCTGCACCTCGATCACGGCCGCCGGCAGCGGCACCCGTCGCAGCGCCTCGGCGACGAGCCCGGACGTCACCTGCGGAGGGGCTGGAGCGGCCGGCGCTCCCGGCACTCCCGGCACTCCCGGCGCCGCTGCCGCTACGGGTACGGGGGCGGCCGGGTCGGGCGGTGCGCAGAGGTCGCTCGGGTTGGCACCGAGGGACGTCGGCACCGACATGCACTCGAACGGCAGGGCCATCGGGAACGCCTCGGTGGGGGCCGTGGCGGCCGGGTACGTGGGGCCGGTCGGGGTCGCGCCTGGTGCGGATGCGGGTACGGCCGCAGGTGCTGGTGCTGCGGGCGCGGCGGAGGCGGAGGAGGTGTTCGGAGCCGGATCGCTGCCGAAACTCTGCTGACTCTGGAAGTGGAACTCGTCGTGTCCATCGACACTCGTGGCGGTTAAGCCATCGTCTGCCGTCGCCGGAGCTACGAAGAGGGCGAATGCCATCACGAAGACCAGAGAAAACGCTCTCATGACGCTAGGAACACGATGTTGGCGATGCGCCTAGGCCCTCCGGCCTCAGTCAGAGTGAACCGAAGATCCCGAGTCGAGGCCGGGTAGCTCACCGGGTCGCTACCGGCTTCGTTGACCGTAGTTCCGGCTGCCGAATCGACTCGTACATCGATCACCTCGGAAGCAACGGGCAGTACTTCACGCACTTCCCAACCGGGGGTGTCATACGAGCCCCCAGCGGAGAAGACGTCCTCAATGCCCAACTCGAAGTTCTCGCACCCCCTGCAATCAGCTGTCGACAGCGCCGACATCGCGCTCGTGTCCCCGTCCTGCAACGCCGCGTTCCGCGCGTCGACCCACGCCCGCACGGTCTCTTCGCGGGTCAGCCGCTCCGGCGCCGCTGACTCGGATGGCGGCGCAGTCGGCGACGCGCTCGGCGACGCCTGATCGGTCGGCGGCGCGAAGCGCGGCTCCGGGTCGCCCCCGCACGCGGCAGCACCGAGCAGCAGGGCGGCGACGGCGCCCGCCGTACCGACGAGCCTGTGTCGTGCCATGCGCATCCTCCGAGATCCCTCGGAACTCCCCGGGCCGGGTCGGACTGCTCGTCACGCTAGACCGCTCACTCGGCCCCGGCCCAGTCCTAGGACAGGATCTGTGGACAAGTGCGTGACCGAGGTCACGGTCGACCGTTGTGCCTTTCATGACCGCTCGCCTTCCCGTGATGCTCGGCTCCGCGCTGCTCGCCGGAGCGCTCGCGTTCCCGGCCACCGCCACCGCCAGCACGGCCACCGCCACCACCGCCANACGCGGACGACGTCCTCGGGGGCCAGGCTCTGGCCGAGGTCGTGCCAGGTGATCTCGGGGGCGAGCGCGTCGAAGACGGGCGTGCCGCGGGTGCGCAGCTCCTCGAAGGCGCCGACGAACTGGTAACCGCCGCCGTAGCTGCCGCCGATCGCACCGAGCCTCGGGTCACCGGGCGCGTCCTGCTGCACCCAGCGCAGGCGATGACCACCGACGGCTGCCTGACCAGCGTGCCGGACCCGGGCACGGACGAGCCGGTCGAGATCTGCTGGACGCTCTTCCGTCCCGCCGGCGCGGACCGCACCGCCCCGGTCCCGATGATCATGCACAGCCACGGCTGGGGCGGGTCGCGGGAGACCGAGGCGTCGGCGTTCAACGACTTCCTGAAGCGCGGGTACGGCGTGCTGTCGTTCGACCAGCGCGGGTTCGGCGAGTCCGGCGGCCAGGCCCAGGTGATGGACCCGGCCCACGAGGGGGTCGACGTCCGCCGGCTGGTCCGCATGGTCGCGGGCCTGCGCTGGGTGCAGCAGGACGCGCCCGGTGACCCGAGGCTCGGTGCGATCGGCGGCAGCTACGGCGGCGGTTACCAGTTCGTCGGCGCCTTCGAGGAGCTGCGCACCCGCGGCACGCCCGTCTTCGACGCGCTCGCCCCCGAGATCACCTGGCACGACCTCGGCCAGAGCCTGGCCCCCGAGGACGTCGTCCGCGTCGAGTGGGCCGCCGCGCTCGGCGCCGCGGCCGTCCCGACCGACGCCCTGCCCGTCGGGGTCTACCAGGCGCTCGTCGAGGGCGCCGTGACCGGCAGCTGGCCCGACGGCGACGGCCCGCTCGGCACCGACATCGAGGCGTTCATGCGGGACAACGGACCGCGCTACCAGGTCGCGCAGGGGCGTCGCCTCGACATCCCGGTCCTGCTCGGCCAGGGCACCACCGACTCCCTCTTCCCGCTCGAGCAGGGCTTCCGCAACTGGCAGCGGGCGATCACCCCGGCCGCCCGCCGCGACAGCATCTTCGTGGGCTACAACGGCGGCCACGTCCTGCCGGCGCTCTTCCCCCGCGGCATCGACGTCACCTCCGACCCCTGCAGCGCCCGCCTCGCCGGCGGCGACTTCCGCGCCCTGTCGCTGCGGTTCTTCGCCGAGCAGCTGCGGGGCCGCGACACCGGCCTGCGGGGCTACGGCCGCTACCACCTCGCCACCCGCGACAGCACCTGCACCACCGTCCGTACGGTGGCCGCCGACCGCGCCGTGGAGATCGGGACCGTCCGTACGCCCACCGTGGCCGGTCCCCAGGTCCTCACCCCGGTCCAGGCCGGACCGGTCCGCGTGGCCGGCACGCCCTACCTCACTGGCGACGTCACCACCCCGACCCCGGGCAGCCGCGCCTTCTACGGCCTGGCCGTCGGCACCAGCCCGGCCGACGCGACCCTCGTGCAGAACAACGTCCTCCCGCTCGACGAGCCGACCGCGCTGACCGATCAGCGGCGCCGCGTGGACCTGCCGTCGGTGGCCGTCGACGTGCCGCGCGGGCAGACCCTCTACCTGCTCTCCAGCCCCGTCAGCGACACCTTCGTCGGCATGGGCGGGCGGGTCCCGGGCCTGGTCACGATCGAGGACGGAGTCGTGCATCTTCCCCTCGTGGGCCGCTGACCCACCTACCCTGACCCGGTGCGCGCCCCCCGCTACGCCGCCGCGCTCGTCGCGGCCGGCCTCGTCACCCTGCTCCCGCTGACCACCCACGGCGCGGTCGCCGACCCGGGCGACCCCGCCCCGAGCCGTACGCCCGCCTCCTCACCCGCAGCGCCCGCCGACCCGGCGCCCGGGGAGTACCGGCACTCCTCCGACGGCGTCGTCGGCGAGATCGCACCCACCGTCCCCCCGGCCGCCCGCGGCCGCGTGACCAGCCGGCAGCTCCGCTCGTGGCAGGTCGCACCCGGCGTCACCGCCCGGTCGTGGGAGCGCACCGACTACCGCGGCAGGGTCCGCTACCACCTGGTCCGGGTCGACCCCGACCAGCCGGGCGTACGCCTGGACTACGCGCGGCGCGGGAAGGTCCGCACCACCGCCCCGCTCTCGCGGATCCTGGCGGTCGACGAGGCCGTCGCCGGCATCAACGGCGACTTCTTCGACATCAGCCGGACCGGCGCCCCGCTCGGCACCGGGCTGGACCTCGACCGCGGCCTGCTCCACGCGCGGGTGCAGTACTGGAACGAGACGTTCTACCTGCGCGGCAACGGGTCCCCCGCGATCGGGACGCTGCCGATGCGGACGACGATCACCCAGCACCCCGACGTCCGGGTCACCAACTACAACGCCCCGTGGGTCATGCCCGGCGGGCTCGGCGTCTACACGCGCACCTTCGGCGCCCAGCCGGGGTACGACGCCGTGCAGGGCCAGCGCGCCGACCTCCGCGTCGTGCAGGTACGCGACGGCCGCGTGACGTCACGCTCCACCAGCATGCCGACCGGCGGACGCGTCCGCGGCACGATGCTCGTCGGCCGGGGACCGGGTGCCGCGGCCCTCGCCCCCCTCACCGTCGGCTCCCGCGTGACCGTGCAGCCGGGGGTCCAGGGCCGCACGACGATGGCCATCACCGGTGACGCCGTCCTGCTGGCCCGGGGCAGGGTGCAGGTCACCGACGACGGCGAGATGCACCCGCGTACGGCGGTGGGCATCGACCAGGACACCGGCGACGTGCTGCTCCTGGCCGTCGACGGCCGCCAGGACTCCAGCCGCGGGCAGACCATGGTCGAGCTGGCCCGGGCGATGAAGCGGCTCGGTGCCGAGAAGGCGCTCAACCTCGACGGCGGGGGCTCGACGACCATGGTCGCGCGCCGCAAGGACGGGTCGACCGGGGTCGTCAACTCCCCCTCCGACGGCGCCGAGCGACCGGTGGCCAACGCGCTCGAGGTCACCTACCGCTAGAACGGCACCGCGGCCAGGGCCACGAACGTCACCGGCACCAGGCACTGCACCGTCGCCTTCGGCGGGACCGCCTGCGCCGACCAGGCGAGGCCCCCGCCGCCGTTCAGCAGCACGTCGGCGGGCTCGTCGCACCCGATCGACACCACCCCGGCCTGGAGCTCGAGCCCCCTGGGCACCGTGACGTCGTCGATCGCGGTGCGCAGGCGGCCACGCTCGGGGTCGTCGAACCGCGCGACGTACGCCGTCGCGTCGGCCGGCAGCACCACCGGCGTCAGCGTGGTCTCGACCGTGCCGCCCGCGGCCGGCAGCGCCACCACGTCGAGCAACCGTGCGCGCGGCGTCCGGTCGGGCGTCGGGGTGGGGTCGGGCGTCGGGATGCTGCTGGGTGCGGGTGCCGGGTACGGCGACCCCGCCGTGTCCGACGGGTCGTCGGCGTCCCCGCCGCCGCAGCCGGCGAGCAGCAGGGTCAGGGCGGCCAGGGCCGGTGCCGTTCCGTGTCGTCGTCCTCGCATGGTGCTGAGACGCTAGCCCGCAGCCGTCGGTTCCCGCCCGCCCCGCGCCGGGTCCGGTCGTGGATGCCAGGCTGGCGTCGTGCCTGCCCGCCGCTCGTTCACCCCCGCCGAGCTCGAGACCTTCCGCGACACCGTCGTGCCCGACCTGGTCGACGACGACGTGCGGCTGCTGTTCGTGGGCATCAACCCCGGTCTCTGGACGGCGGCGACGCAGACGCACTTCGCCCGCCCGGGCAACCGGTTCTACCCCGCCCTGCTCACCGCCGGGATCATCGAGCGGCGGGTCGACCCCGCCGCGGGGATGACGTCCGAGGACCGCTCGCACCTGCTCGGCCGCGGGATCGGCATCACCAACCTCGCGCCGCGGGCGACCGCCAGGGCCGACGAGCTGACCCGTGAGGAGCTGCGCGCCGGCGGCGAGCAGCTGGTCGCGCTGGTGGCCCGGGTCCGTCCCCGCGTCGTCGCGGTCGCCGGGGTGACGGCCTACCGGACCGCCTTCGCCGAGCCGCGGGCGCGGACCGGCCTGCAGGAGCGCCGGCTCGCCGACGCGGCACTGTGGGTGGTGCCGAACCCCAGCGGGTTGAACGCCCACGACACCGTGGCGACGCTCGCGGAGGCGTACGCCGGGCCCGCGCGGGCCGCCGGCGTCCTCCCCGCCTGACCCGTCCGGACGTCCCCGACCCCCGGGCGCGCCTGTGGAGGGTCAGCGGCCTGTGGAGAGCCGGTCGCGCGGATCGCGCGGAGGCGTGATCGTGCTGTCATGGACGACGACCTCCCCGACCTGACCACCCCGACCGACCTGAGCGGCGACCTCGACGACGTCGGCGCCTACCGCCCCACGGTCAACACCCAGGCCGACCTGGAGCGGTTGTGGCGGGTGCTGATGCGACCCCTGGGGTTCGCCGAGACCAGCCTGTGGGCGATGCTCCTCGACGCCGACGGCCGGCCGCTCCCGGTGCTGACCGAGATCACCGACCTGGCCCACCTCCCCGATCCCGGCGAGACCCGGTCGATGGCGGCCTTCCTCGGCGACCTCGTCGACGAGCACGTGCCCGGCGGCCGGGTGGCGCTGCTGCGCACCCGGCCCGGTCGCGGTCGCGCCCGCCCCGACGACCTGGCCTGGGCCGCGGCGCTCCACACCGCCCTCGCCGCGGCCGGCGTGCCCGCGGACGTCGTCCACCTGGCCACCGACGACCAGGTCCTGCCCCTGCCGCTGGACGCGCTGCCGGTCTCGGCCTGAGCGCCGCTCGGCGAGGCGGTGCCTCAGCCCTCGCGGACCTGTCGGATGACGGAGGTCAGGTCGAGCTCGTGCTCCTGGCGCCAGCGCTGCAGCCGCTTGCGCTCGGCGCGTCGGGCGACCATGCCGGTGCCGGAGCGCTCGTGGTGCCAGCGCAGGGCGTCCTCGGCGTAGGCGACGTAGGCCACCGGCCGGGCCGTACGGATCGCGTCCATCGCCTCCAGCGGGTCCCAGCCGAGCCCCAGGAGCACCGCGAAGCCGGCGCTCGGTCCCCGGTTGACGCCCATGTGGCAGTGGGTCAGCACCACGGTGCCCGGCTGCTCGAGCGCGGCGAGCGCCCAGGAGGCCGTCCGGTCGAACCACGCCGCGGGCACGCGCTGGCCGCGGTCGTCGATGCCGTCCCAGCGGTAGTCCACCGCCGGCAGCCGGGCCCAGGTCTCGGCGTCGCGCCACTCGATCCGGGCGTCGAGGACGTGGGTGACGCCGGCCTCGGTCAGCTCCAGCGCCTGGTCCAGCGCGATGTCGGCGTCCGGGTGCAGGTCGCCGCCCACCAGCAGCCGGTCGGTGACGAAATGGGCGTTGGCGAGGCGGAGGTCGGGGTGCGTCGGCATGTCCTGCCCAGACTACGAGGCCGCGGCGACACCCGTACCGGTGTCGCGGCCCCGGTGGCCGGGGGGTGGGTGGGCGGACGGTAGACAGGGGCGATGAGAGCCATCGGAGTCATCGAGTACGGCGGTCCCGAGGCCCTGCGCGAGGTCGAGCTCGAGCAGGAGCCGCTCGGCCCCGACGAGGTGCGCATCGCCGTCACGCACGCCGCGGTCAGCCCGACCGACACCCTGGTCCGCAACGGCGCCCGCGCCGAGGGCGACCGCGCCCCCGACGTCGCCGACGTGCCCGGGATGGACGTCGCGGGACGGGTGGTCGACCTCGGCACCGCCGTCGGCGAGCGCGACGGCGAGTGGCTCTCGATCGGCGACCCCGTGATGGGGATCGTGGTCCCGTCGGGCCAGCACGGCGCGTACCGCACCGACCTCGTCCTGCCCTTCGATTCCGTGGCCCCCGTCCCGGACGGCGCGTCCGGCGCGAGCGCCTCCACGCTCCCGATGAACGGCCTCACCGCCTGGCTGGCCCTCGACCAGCTGGGCCTCGAGCCCGGGCAGACGCTCGCGGTCACCGGCGCGGCCGGCGCCTTCGGCGGGTACGTCGTCCAGCTCGCGAAGGTGCGCGGGCTGCGGGTCGTCGCCGACGCCGCCGAGACCGACCGCGACCTGGTGGCCGGGTTCGGCGCCGACGTGGTCGTCGAGCGCGGGGACGGTTTCGCCGACGCCGTGCTGCGCGAGGTCCCCGACGGTGTCGACGGCCTGGCCGACGGCGCCCTGCTCGGGGAGAAGGCGCTGCCCGCCGTGCGCGACGGCGGCGCCGTGGCCACCGTGCGCGGCTACGAGGGCGACGGGTCCCGCGGCCTGCGCGTCACCCCGGTCTGGGTCCGCGACGCGGCCCGTCGCCGCGACGCGCTCGAGGAGCTGCGCGCCCTGGCCTCCGACGGACGGATCACGCTGCGGGTCGCCGACGTCCTCCCGGCCGGCGAGGCCGCCGAGGCGCACCGCCGGCTCGAGGCCGGCGGGGTGCGCGGGCGCCTGGTGCTCGACTTCAGCTGACCGCTGTCCGGAACCGTCACCTCGACTGTCCGCGAGCGTCATCTCGGCTGTCCGCGAGCGTCATCTCGGCGTCAGGTGAGGCGCCAGACCCCCGGGGACGGGGCGACCAGGAGGCCCTGGTCGGCGAGGTTCTTGCGGGCCGTCCGGCAGGCGGTGCGCCAGCGCAGCTCGCCGGTGGGGCCCTTCTCCTGGTCACCGGGGCGGAAGACGTCGGCCATCCGCTCACCGACCGCGACCATGACGTCCTCGGCGGCAGCCTCCCCGCCGAGGTCCTCCAGGACCGCCAGCACGTGCGGCTCGAGGTCGGCGGCCGGTGTGTGCCGGCGGGCCCGCGCGGGCGGCGGGGGCTTCGCGGACGAGCCGGGCACCCGTGCCGTGGTGCGGGTCGTCCGGACCGGGGAGGCCTTCGGGGCGGGCTCCGGCGGCGGGGCCGGCGGGTTGCCGTGCACGCAGGTGCTCAGCGGCAGGTCACAGTGCTCGCAGTAGTCGTCGATGGTGCTCACGCTCCTTCAGCGGAAACCTACGCCGGTCACCAGCGCCCGTGGACCTCGGCCCGGACCCGCTCGTCGTAGATCCGCCGGACGCCGTCCTGCAGCGACGCGGACAGGGCGGGCAGCTCGCCGGCCGCGGCGTTGGCACGGGCCTGGTCGGCCGACCGGGCACCGGGGATGACGGTGGAGACGCCGTCCAGCTGCGCGACCCACGCGATCGCGGCCTGCGCGGCCGTGGCGCCCTCGGGGCCGTGCTCGCGCACCAGCGCGGTGAACTCCTGCGCCGCGGCCAGACCGGTCTCCCACGGCACCCCGCTGAACGTCTCGCCCACGTCGAAGGCGCTGCCGTCACGGTTGAAGGTGCGGTGGTCGTCGGCGGCGAAGGTCGTCGACGCGTCGTACCGCCCGCTCAGCAGGCCCGAGGCCAGCGGCACGCGGGCGATGATCCCGACACCGGCCTCCCGGGCCGCCGGCAGGACGGCCTCCAGCGGCTTGAGCCGGAAGGCGTTGAGGATGATCTGGATCGAGGCCACGTGGGGACGCGCGATCGCGGCCAGGGCCTGGTCCACGGTCTCGACCGACAGGCCGTACGCCCCGATGGTGCCGTCGGCGACCAGGGCGTCGAGCGCCTCGTAGGTGGTGTCGGCCTCGACGGTCGCGGTCGGCGGGCAGTGCAGCTGGACGAGGTCGAGGGTGTCGACGCCGAGGTTCTCCCGCGACCGGTCGGTCCACGCACGGAAGGCGTCGATCGTGTAGTTCTCCGGCTCCTGCACGGCGCGGCGGCCCATCTTGGTGGCCACCGTGACGCCGTGGTCGGCGGGCAGGTCCTGCAGGAAGGACCCGAGCACCCGCTCGCTGCGGCCGTCGCCGTAGACGTCGGCGGTGTCCAGGAAGCGCACCCCGGCGTCGTAGGAGGCCTGCAGCACCTCACGGGCGTCGGCCTCGCTGACCTCGCCCCAGTCGGCCCCGAGCTGCCAGGTGCCGAGCCCGACGACCGAGACGTCGCGCTGCTCGCGGCCGCGCTGCGAGGAGATGAGGGTGCGGTGCTGCACGAGGTGCCTCCGGGGGTCGTACGGACGGGGTCCCGACGCTAGTGCGCGCCCGACCCACCCGCGGGTGAGGGGTCGCCGCCCTGCTCCGAACCGGCCCCGGAGGCGGCCAGGTCGGCCAGCACCCCCCGCATCACGTCCCAGCGCGCGGCCCCGAGCCGGTCGCGCCAGGCCTGCTCCATCGCGCGCACCGCGCGGTCCCCCGCGGCCGCGGCCGCGGCCCCGGCGTCGGTCAGCACGAGCAGGCGTACCCGCCTGTCGGCCTCGTCGCGCTCGGTCCGCAGCAGGCCCTGCCGCTCGAGCTCCCGGGCGAACTCGCCCATCGACTGCGGGGTCATCCCGGCGACGGTGGCGAGGTCGCCGACCCGGATGCCGCCGGTCGGCACCATGCTCAGCACCCGGTGCTGGGAGCTGCGCAGCCACGCCCAGTCCGCCTCGGCGGTGCGGGCCAGCATGTCGTCGCGCAGGATCCGCAGCGTGCGGTCCAGCAGCTCGAAGACGTGCGCGTCCCCGCCGGTCCCCACCTCGCCCTTGACCACGATGTGAAGGTTACCTTACCGTCGCAGAAGCAAGGAAACCTTCGCATCTCGGCCCGAACCCCGCGGGGCACCCATGAGCAGCACGACGACCACCGGCTGGACGCTGGACGACCTCCTCGCCGGCCACGACCTCGGCGCCATGCTGCGCCGCGACGTCGACCCGGCCGCGACCACGGTCGAGACGCACCCGTACGACTTCGGGTCGCCCGCGACCTCCGCGCTGCTGCGGGTGGGTGGTCGGGACCGCGACGGCACCGCCTGGTCGGTCTTCGTCAAGGTGCTCGCGCACCTGCGGCACTGGCCCGGGCTGCCGTTCATGCCGCCGGAGACGGTGGACGACTTCGTGGCGATGTTCCCCTGGCGGGAGGAGCTCGGGCTGTGGCGTCCCGCCCTGCTGGACCGCCTGCCCGACGGCCTGCGCGTCCCGCACCTGCACGCGCTGGTCGATCTCGGCGACGACCGGGTGGCGGTGTGGGCCGAGGAGGTCGCGGTGCTGCCGGGGACCGAGGGCGGCCGCGGTGGCTGGGACCTCGACCGCTTCGCCCGCGCCGCCGACCTGCTCGGCGGGCTGAACGCCCGGATGTGCGACCGGGAGCTGCTCGACGAGTGCGAGTACGACGAGGACTACGCCCTGCTGATGTGGGTACGCCACGCCCTCGTCCCCACCGGCCTCCAGCCCCTCGAGGACGACGACGCCTGGTCGCACCCGGCGCTGGCCCCGCACCAGGACCTCCGCGCCCGGCTGCGGTCCGCCGCCGCCGGGATCGAGGCGGTCCTGGCCCGCCTCGCCGGCTGGCGCCACGGCATGCCGCACGGCGACGCCAGCCCGCAGAACCTGCTCGTGCCGCCGGCCGACGACCCCGCGGACCTCGTCGCCATCGACCCCGGCTTCCAGACCCCGGCGCCGCTCGGCTCCGACCTCGCCCAGCTCGTCGTCGGGCTGGTCCACGCGGGCCACCTCGACCCGGCGGCCCTCCCCGCGGTCGAGGACGTCGTGCTGGCCGCCTACGCGCGCGGCGCCGCCGTCGCGCTCGCCGAGCCCGACCGCGACCTCGGGCACGACCCGCGTCCCGACGACGTCGCGGGCGCGTACGCCGCGACGCTGCTCCTGCGCAGCGGCTTCACCGCGATCGACTACTCCTGGCTGGCCGACCCCGACCCGGCCCGCGCGGCGGCCCGGCTGGCTCCACGGGTCGGCCTGGCCTCGTTCGCCCTCGACGCCGCCGAACGCCACCTCTGACGCGGCCGAGCAGGCATGCTGTGCCCGTGCCTGATCCGGACGAGGTCGCCCCGCGTCGCCCGCTGCCTGCCTGGACGACCACGCCCGTGCCCCTGGTCGCGGCCGCGCTCGCCGTCGTGGTGGCCGCCGTGGGCGGAGCCGTGGTCGGCACGACCCTGCCGTGGGGCGACGTGCCGCTGACGGTGGAGAGCGGCACGGTGCTCCTGCAGGAGCCCGCGAACGGCCTGGCCAGCTTCGAGGGCGACGACGGCACCGTGCTCGGGCTCGACGCCGACGCGCTGGTGTGGTCCGCGGGCAGCGAGCACGGCGAGGGGACGCCGCCCTGCCTGCGCGAGGGCCGCGAGGTGGCCGTGGAGCTCGGGTACCGCTGGGTCCGGCTGCCCGACGGCGGGTCCAGCCTGACGCCGGTCTGGATGGGCTGCTGACCCGACCCGACGCAGTCGTGTGCCTGGGAACGGCCCAGGGACCGTCCTCGGGCACACGACTCGCACCTCGGCCGGCCCCCGTTCTGTCGCGGCCGACGGGTCGTGTGCCTGAGCACGGCTCAGCGACCGTCCTCGGGCACACGACTCGCGCCGCCGACCGGTCTGGCTGGGCTGCTGACCCGACCCGACGCAGTCGTGTGCCTGAGCACGGCCCAGGGACCGTCCTCGGGCACACGACTCGCGCCTTGGCCGGCCCCCCCGCGCTACCGCCGGCGCAGCAGCACGAGCACCTCGTGGTGCGCGGTCTGCGGGAACATGTCGAAGACCCGCCCGCGCACCGGCTCCCACGACGGCATCGCGTCGAGGTCGCGGGCCAGCGACCCGCTGTGGCAGCTGGAGTAGAGGACGTGCCGTGCGTCGGCACCGTCGAGCCGGGCCGCGAGGTCGGCGCCGATCCCGCGCCGGGGCGGGTTGACCACGACCAGGTCCGGGGCGTGCTCCTGCGCGGCGGCCCACGCCGTCGCGTCACCGGCCTCGAACCGCACCCCGTCCAGCCCGGCCCGGTCCGCGCTCTCCCGGGCGGCGGTCACCGCCTCCGCGCTGAGCTCGACCCCGACCACGTCCGGCACGCCCGCCCCGGCCAGGGTGAGCGCGAACCCGCCGACACCGCAGTAGAGGTCCCAGGCGCTGCGTGCTCCCAGGTCCCGCGTCCACGCCGCCGCCTCGGCGTACAGCGCCGCGGCCACGGCGGTGTTGGTCTGGAAGAAGCCCTGCGGGCGGAGCCGTAGGTCGAGGCCGGCCAGGCGCAGCGGCAGCGTGGACTGCTCGGTCAGCAGGACCTCCTCGGGCCCCTCGAGCACGGCCTTGTGCTCGGGCTGCAGGTTCACCGACGCCACGACCAGGCCGGGCAGCTGCTCGTGCAGCCACGGCAGGTGCTTGCGCAGCCGCGGCAGGGACTCGGTGCTGCGCAGCACGAAGCGGACCATCAGCGCACCGTCGGGGGCGACGGTGGCCAGGACGTGCTTGAGCTCGCCGCGGCGGGTCGGGACGTCGTACGGGACCAGCCCGGCGCGGGTGACCAGCGCAGCCAGCACCGGCAGCGCGTCGTGCAGCGCCGGCTCGTGCAGGCCGCAGTGCCGCAGGTCGACCCCGTGGCCGGCGCGGTCGAGGATGCCCAGCGTGGGCTGCTCGACGGTGCCGCCGACGACCATCTTGGCCTTGTTGCGGAAGCCCTCCTCCGCCCGCGCGACGGGCTCCTCCCACACCAGGCCGGGGTGCCGGCCCAGCGCGGCGACGGCGGCTGCGTGCACGGCGGCGAGCTGGTCGGCGTACGGCCGGCCCATCCACGTGCAGGACCGGCAGGCCCCGGCGTCGAAGTAGTCGCACTGCACCCGTCGCAGGCTACGGGCCGGCGCGCCGCCTGTGGGACGGTGCACCCATGGGCAGGGGGACCGTGCAGCTGACGCGCGTGGCGGACGACGTGCACGTCGTGACCGGCACCAACGTCAACTGGGCCGTGGTCACCGAGGGTCGCGAGGTCACCCTCGTCGACGCGGGGTACCCCCTCGACGCCGGCGCGGTGATCGCCTCGATCGAGGCCGTCGGGCGACGTCCCTCCGACGTGGTCGCCGTCCTGCTGACCCACGCCCACCTGGACCACATGGGGGGCATCCCCCACGTGCAGTCACGCTCGGGCTGCCGGGTCGTCACCGGTGCCGACGAGGTCGCGCACGCCCACCGCGAGCGCCTCGAGCAGGTCTCGGTACGCCGGCTGCTCGCCCAGACCCGCACCCCCGCCGGCGCCCGGTGGGTCGGGCAGACGCTGCGCGCGGTCGGGCCCCACGTCGGGATGCGGCTCGCCGGGGTGGAGGCGGCCCCAGGCGAGAGCCCGGTCGACGCACCCGGGCGCCTGGTCGCCGTGGAGACCCCCGGCCACACCACCGGCCACACCGCCTTCCTGATGCCGTCGTCCGGCGTGCTGTTCAGCGGCGACGCCCTGGTCACCGGCCACCCGCTGTGCCGTCACGACGGGCCGCAGCGGCTGCCCGGGATCTTCCACCACGACGCGGACGGCGTCAGGTCGTCCCTGCGCGACCTGCGCGACGTCCCGGCGGACGTGCTGGTGCCCGGCCACGGCGTGCCGGTGCGTGCGCCCCTGGCCGACCTCGTCGACGGGGCCCTGGAGCGCACCGACCACCGATGAGTCGCGGTGCCGCCCGTGGTCGGTACCCCCGACGACGTCCTGTCCCGACCCGCCCAGGAGGCACCCGTGTCCGTGCAGCTCAACGCCTACCTCAACTTCGACACCGCCACCCGCGAGGCGATGGAGTTCTACCGGTCCGTGCTCGGCGGCACGCTGGACGTGATGACCTTCGGCGACTACGGGGCCGAGGGGGACGCCGCCGGCCTGGTCATGCACGCGCAGCTGGTGACCGACGACGGCTTCGTGCTGATGGCCTCCGACCGCACCCCCGAGATGGGCGCGGTCGTGCGCGGCGAGCAGACGCACCTGTGCCTCAACGGCGACGACGTCGACCGGCTGCACCGCTGGTGGGAGGGCCTCGGTGAGGGCGGGACGGTGCACATGGCGCTGGAGAAGCAGATGTGGGGCGACGAGTACGGCGACCTCACCGACCGGTTCGGTCAGCGCTGGATGTTCAACATCGCCCTGGGCGGCCAGGCGTGACGATCCGGCCCTCGCTGTCCTAGCGACGCGTCGGGCCGGCGGCGCACCGCAGGCAGGTGGGCGCCGCCGGGCGCGCCTCGAGCCGTGCGGGGTCGATCTGCTCGCCGCAGGTGGTGCAGGTGCCGTACGTCCCGGCCTCGACCCGGGTCAGCGCTGCCTCCGTCGCGGCCAGGTGGCGGACGGCCTGCTGGACGAGCGACCCGGTCTGCGAGCGCTCGAAGGCGATCGTGTGCCCCTCGGGGTCGTGCTCGTCGTCGGCGTTGGTGTCGCGGGAGGCGTCGACGACCTCGGCGTAGTCCTCCTGCAGCCCGGCCAGGCGTCGCAGGGTGCGGTCGCGGTCGGCGAGCAGGGCCGGACGGGGGTCGTCCACGCCGCCAACCTACGCGCGGCCGGCGCGCAGGTGGTCGCGCAGCCGCCGGCCGACCTGCCCCATCGCGGCCTCCGCCGCCGGTTGGACGGCCGCGGCCACCCGTGACTCGGTGAGCACCGCGACGGCGTACCGCTCTCCCCCGGCGTGCTCGACCACGCCGGCCTCGTGCCGCAGGTTGAGCAGGGTCCCGGTCTTGGACGACCAGGTGGCCGCGTCCGAGGCGAGGTCGGGCCACAACCGCTGGCGGTGCACGTTCTCGCCCATCAGCCGGCGCACGTGCGCGGCGACCTCGGGCACCACCGGCCCGTCCTGCGACCACAGCAGGGCGAGCAGGTCGACGATCGCCCGCGCGGTGCCGGCGCTGGACCGCGACGTGTCGAGCTGCCGCACCCGGTGCCCGCCGCCCGCGGTGCCACCGGCCGCCGCGAGGGCGTGGGCCAGGTCGGGGTCCTCGGGCAGCGCCTCGGCCGGGGTGCGCGACAGGTCGCCGATCGGGTGCCGCACGTCGAGGTCCCGCACCCCCAGCGCGACGAGCCGGGCGGTGACCTCCTCGGGCGTGACCAGCGCGAAGAGGGCGTCGGTGGCGACGTTGTCGCTCAGCGCGACCGAGAGGTAGACCGCGTCCTCGAGCGCCACGCGAGCGGGGTGGGCGAACCGGCTCGACCCCACCCCGCCCGGCAGGGAGGCGTCGCGGGCGTCGAGGAGCAGCGGCCCGGCGCCGTCCAGGTCGCCGGCGTCGACCCGCTCCAGCACGCAGAGGGCCAGCGGCACCTTGACCAGCGACGCCAGCGGCACCGGCACGTCCGCCCCGGTCCCGACCTCCTCCCCGGTGCCGAGGTCGCGGGCCAGGCACCACCCGGTGAGACCCGCGTCGTCGAGGTCCTGCGCCACCGCCCGCAGCACCCGCTCGGCGCCGGTCACGACGCTCCCGCCGCCCGGGCCAGGGCGGGACCGAGCGCGGCGCGGACGCGGTCGGCGTCGGCGGGCACCCCGGCGGCGACGACGTAGCCGCGCTCGAGTGCGGGCGTGGCGAGCGGGGACCACACCAGGTCGTAGCGGGAAGCCTCCTGCGCCGAGGCGAGCAGCAGGTCCCGTGACGCCAGCACCGCCCCGACCGCAGCACCGGCGGAGGGGGCGAGCGCGACCTGGGTCGGCGCGAGGCCGGCGGCGTCGGCAGCCGCGGACACCCGGTCCCGCACGTGCGGGACGTCGTCCTCCTCGACCAGCCAGAGACGCACGCCGCGGCCGCCCGACCCGCGCCGCGTGCTGCGGAGGTCCTCCAGGTGCCGCACCGTGCGACCGGCCGTGGCCACGGCCAGCCCCAGCGGGACGCGCCAGGTCGCCTCCGCCGACGGTCGGGCCAGCAGCGCGGCGTGCACCGAGCGGGTCGCCAGCAGCTCGGGCCGCTGCCGGGCGGGCGCCTCGACGACGTGTACCGGCAGGTCGTGGTCACGGCCGGCCAGGTCGATGCCGGCGAGGTCGCGGACGTCCCACCCCGGCGGCACCGCGAGCGGCCACGCCACCCGGTGCGCCTCCTCCGCGTCCTGCGCCAGGGTCTCGGCGAGGTCGGCGAGGCGCCGCGCGGTCGGCAGCACCCGGCTGCCGAGCACGGTGGGGGCGGGGCGCCGCCCGTCGCGGTCCAGGACCCGGCCGCCGAGGTGCGCCTCGAGGGCCGCGACGCGGCGGCTGACAACCGACTGCGAGACCCCGAGCCGGGCCGCGCCGTGGGTGAAGCTGCCGCGCTCGGCGACGCTGACGAAGGCCTGGCAGGCCGCGACGAGGTCCACGCCGCCACCCTATGCACGATCTGCATGGACCTGCGCACAACGGTCTTGGACCGCATCGTCGTGCTCGCGCAGGCTGCTCGCATGACCCCCACGCGTACCCCGCACCCCACCCGTGCCCGTCGCCCGTCCGTGGTCGCGGCCGGCCTCGCCGCCGCCGCAGCCGTGGCGCTCCCGGCCGCCGCCTGCGCCACGGACGACGCGCCGCGCCCGCCCTCCACGACTGCCTCTCCGACCACCAGCCCCGACGGGACCCCCTCCGCGAGCAGCCCCGCGGCCGCCGACCCGGCCGCGGCCGTCCGCGGCCGCCTCGCCGCCCTCGAGGAGGAGCGGGACGCCCGCCTCGGCGTCTACGCGGTCGACACCGGCACGGGTCGCAGCGTCGCCTACCGCGGCGGCGAGCGGTTCGCGTACGCCTCGACGATCAAGGCCCTGGCCGCCGGCGCGGTCCTCGACGACCTGAGCCGGCCCGAGCTAAGGGAGCGGGTGCGCTGGACGGAGGAGGACCTGGTCGAGTACTCCCCCGTGACCGAGCTGCACGTCGAGGACGGCCTGACCGTCCGGCAGCTGATCGACGCGGCCATCACCGTCAGCGACAACACCGCCGGCAACCTGCTGTTCGACCTCGTCGGCGGACCTGGGGCGCTGGACGCCGCGCTCGTCGACGACGTCGGCGACCGGACCACCGAGGTCGTCCGGCGCGAGCCCGACCTGAACACCGCGGTGCCGGGCGACCCCCGCGACACGACGACACCGAGGGCGCTGGCGACCTCGCTGGGGCGCTACGTCCTCGGCGACGTGCTCCCGGCGGCCGACCGCCGGCTGCTCGAGGCGACGATGCGTCGCACCGAGACCGGGGACGCGCTGATCCGGGCCGGGGTGCCGCAGGGCTGGCGCGTGGGCGACAAGACGGGGTCCGCGGGCTACGGCACGCGCAACGACGTCGCGGTGGTCCGACCGCCCGGGGGCGACCCGGTCCTGGTCGCGGTGATGACCACGCACGACGAGGCGGACGCGGCGACCGACGACGCCCTCGTCGCCGATGCGACCCGAGTGGTCGTCGACGCACTTGGCTCCTGACGCCGCAGCCGTCAGGCGCGGTCCCGCCCGGGCCGGCGGGGAGGAAGCCGGTGCAGCACGACGTCGGCCAGGTCCCCGTCGGTGACCGTCGCGCTCATCCAGGTGCAGTACGGCTGCTGCCGCCGGTCGGTGGGCGAGCCCGGGTTGAGCAGGCGCATCCCGCGCGCGGTCGTGGTGTCCCAGGGGATGTGGCTGTGCCCGAAGACCAGGACGTCGACGTCGTCGTAGGTCGCGTCCATCCGCTCCTCCCGGCGCAGCTTCTGCCCGGTCTCGTGCACCACGCCGAGGCGCAGGCCGTCGAGGTCGGCGCGGGCCACCTCGGGCAGCCGGGCGCGCAGGCCGGGTCCGTCGTTGTTGCCCCAGCAGGCCACGAGCCGCTGCGAGGACTCCTCGAGCAGGTCCAGGGTGGCCTCGTCGACCCAGTCGCCGGCGTGCACGACGACGTCGGCGGCACGCACCGCCTCCAGCAGTTCGCCGGGCAGGACCTTCGCGCGGCGGGGCAGATGGGTGTCGGCGGTGAGCACCAGCGACAACGTGGTCATCGGGCGACCTCCTCGGGTCTCAGTAGACGACGCCGAGCCAGGAGGACGCGCAGCCGTGGCACACGTCGGGCTCGAACCTGGTCTCGGGCGCCTGCGGGCTCCGGCAGTAGCGGCACCAGCGGAAGGACCGTCGGCGACCGGTGACGATCCCCCGGACCACCTCGGGCCCGCGGTCGGCGAGCTCGTCCGCGGGCACGTAGACCGGCGGGCCCGGCCGGTGCTCGAGCCCGTGGGTGCCACCGGCCCAGACGCCTTCCGGGCTGGCCAGGAACACGCCGTGGTAGAACGCCCGCACCATCAGCTGCGGCGGCTCGCCCGCGACGTGCCACGGGGTGACGTCCATCGGGACCAGGTCGTCGGGGTCGAGACCGCCGGACGGGTCCGCGTCGAAGTCGTGGGACGGTACGGCCTCGCTGAGCCGCCAGCCGGCCCCGATGACGTCGGCGAGGTCGCGCGCCTCCCACCCCAGCGTGGCGGCGAGGTCGTCCACGGCGTCAGTCCTCACGTCGCCCACCCGAGGTCGAGGGTGTCCTCCCCGGGATCGACCTCGGCCACCAGCGGGGACTGGATGCTGCGCCGACGGCGGGCGACGTCGCCGGTGCCCGGACGCGGGCCGTCCGAGACCAGCCGCAGCGCCTGGCGCAGCGCGGTCAGGACCAGCTCCAGGTCGAGCCCGGCGCCCTCGGCGTGCTCCCGCAGGCCGGCCGCCCCGGCCGACCCGCTGCGGAGCAGGACCAGCTGCCGGATGATCTGGTGGCGGTCGTGCCCGAACAGCCCGGCCACCGTGGCGGGGCGGACCGGGCCGAGCACCAGCAGCTCCACGAGGCCGGCGACCTCGAGCCCGCCGAGATCGAGCACCGTCGGACCAGGCGCCGCGGGCGCCGCTGCCGCAACCGGGTCCACCGGGGCCGGCTCGGTCGCCTCAGCCTCCTCGGGCTCCTCGGGGTCGTCGAGGAAGCGGCTTCCCCCGACCCGCTCCACCAGTCGCCGCGCGACGTCGTCCATCACGGAGGTGAACAGCCGCGCGGCCACGACGAGGTGCGACTCGCAGAACGGCAGCGCCAGCACCTCCAGGCGCATCACCACCGCGCTGCCGCGGGCGACGAACTTGAAGGAGTCGTGCTCCTCGTTCAGCAGCGCGACCTCACGGCGTACGGCGTCGGGGTCGGTCGGGTCGTGGACGAGCTCGGCGAACAGCTCGACCACCGGCCGGTCCTCCCGCACGCTGACCCAGCACACGCTGCGCCCGTCGCGGATCGGCACGTCGCCCTCGGCGTCGTGGCGCACCTCGCCGAGCATCCGGCCGAGCGCGTCGTCGACGAGCTCCTGCAGGTGATCCCGGTCGTGGGGCGTGGTGACCCGGTCGGCCGGGTCGGCCGGGCCACCCTCCCCCGCAGCGGGGTCCTCGCCCTGGCCGGTGCGCGGGAGCGGCGCAGCGGGGTCGTGCTCCAGCCCCTCGGCCAGCAGCATGCTGGGGTGCAGCACGACCAGCTCGTCTCGCAGCACCTGCACCGCCCGCGCCGCTGCTCGGTCGACCTGGTCGCGCGGCAGCCGTTCCTCGCGGTGGCCCTCGTGCACGTCGATCCCGAGGGTCAGCACGTCGTCCACGGCGACCAGGATCCCCAGACCCGGACGACGTCCGATCCGTTGCGAGAGCTCGGGGGCGAACAGGCTCACCGCGCCGCCCGTCTCCGTCTCGTCGACCCGGTCGGCCAGTCGTACCCGGAACCGGGACCACGCGGCCTCGATCGCGGCGTCGAAGCCCCCGTCGTCGTCGCCGGTCCGGTCCTGCGCGTCGTGCTCGTCCTCGTGCCCCATGTCGCCTCCAGGGTCGGTGCCCGGTCACCCCGACCGGACCCCGACGACGGTAGGCGCGAGCACCGACAACCCTTCCGCCCCCACGCCGCAGGGAGCAGGGTGGACCCATGGCGTACGACGTGGAGCTGGCCGCCCGGGTGCGGGACCTGCTCGCCGACCGACCCGGCTGGAGCGAGAAGCGGATGTTCGGCGGGCTGGCGTTCCTGCTGGACGGGCGCATGGCGGTCGCGGTCAGCGGCGCCGGCGACGGGGCGATGATGGTGCGCCACGACCCGGCCGACGGCCTGCTCGGCGAGGCCCACACCGCTCCGATGGAGATGCGGGGCAGCACGATGACCGGGTGGCTGCTCGTGGAGGCGGCCGGCCTGGCCGACGACGCCGAGCTGGCCCGGTGGGTCGACGTCGGCGCCACCCGCGTCCGGGCCCTCCATCCGGACGCCTGACCTGGTTCAGCCCTCGCCGGCGACCGCCAGGAGTGCCCGCGCGGCCTCGGCAGGGCGCTCCAGCGCCAGCAGGTGACCGGTACGGGGCAGCACCTCCACGCTCGTGACCAGCGGCGCCGGGCGCAGCGCGACCATCTCGTCGACGGTCCCGGGGGGCACCTCGGTGTCCTCGGCGCCGTAGAGCAGCAGCACCGGCCCGGCGAAGCCCGCGAGGACCGCGCTGGTGTCGGTGCGCGCCGCCAGCGCCCGCGCCACCCACGCCACCCCGCGCGGGTCGGCCGCCTCGATGATCCCGGCGACCAGCCCGACCAGGTCGGGCTGCTCCCCCTGCGCGCTCTCCCCCAGCCCGCCCTTGACCGAGTCCGCCACCGGCTCGGTGTCGCCGCGCCGCTCCAGCTCCCCGGCCACCGCGAGGCGGTCGGCGGGCAGGTCGGGCTGCCCCACCCACGGCGTCGTGCTCGAGAGCAGCAGCGCGGTGACCCGCTCGGGGGCGAGGTCGGCGAGGGCCAGCGCGACGTACCCCCCGGTCGACACCCCGTGCACCGCGGCCCGGTCCACGCCCGCGTCGTCGAGGACCCGCAGCACGGCGCGCGCCATCGCGACCACGGACGGCTCGCCGACCGCCTGGTCGACGCTGCGCCCGAGCCCGGGCAGGTCCACCCGGAGGACCCGCACCGTGTCGACCAGCAGCGGCAGCACCCGGTCGAACGTGGTCGAGTCGAGCGGGAAGGCGTGCAGGAGCACCAGCACGGGCCGCCCACGACCGGGGTCCGCGCCCGGGTCGGAGTCGTCGTACCAGGGCAGGTCTGGGCGCAGGCTGGTCACCTCCCGACGCTAGCCAGCACGACGACCGCCGACCCTCACCCCCGCACCGCTGCTCTTGCCACCCGGCGCCGGAGGAGACACGGTGGGACGATGGACCTGGCCGACCCCGCCCGCCGCGCGGCGCTGCCCGCGCTGGACACCCTCGTGGCCACGGCCGACGAGGGCCTGCACCCGTGGGTGCGCCGGCGGGTCTGCGCCGACGAGCGGCGCACGGCGCTGGCCGAGGAGCTGCGCTTCTGGCTCTGCACCGCGGCGCAGGACCTCGACCACGCCCGCAGCTACGCCGACGCGGCGCCGCAGAGCGGCGAGCCCGCCGCGGCCTACCTCGACCGGTGGCTGCCGCTGACCACCGGCGGCCACGTCCTGGCGGGGCCCCGCTACCTCGGGCGCGACCCCGACCTGCCCTTCGTCGGGGTGACCGCCTCCGACCGCGTGCTGCGGCCCGGGGACGCCGGGGCGCTGCGCGAGATCGCCCGTACCGAGTTCGGCGCCTTCGCCCCCGGGTTCGTCCTGCTCACCACGGCCGACGACCTCGCCGGGGTCGCGGCCTGGCCGGGCGGCCGCCCCGAGATGCGGCAGGTCGCCGGTCGCCTCGGCGACCTCCGCGCGCGGTCGGTGCCGCCGTCGCTGAGCACCACCCGGCGCCGCGACACCGCCTTCTACGACGAGTACGAGCGGATCCACGGCGAGCACGTCGCCCGCGACCCCGCCCACGCACGGCACACCCGCTGCGAGGCCCGCGACGACCTGCGCGAGCTCGCGGAGCTGGGGCTGCTGCACGACGTCCGCGTCGACGGGACCTGGGCCGGGATCGTGGCCGCCGAGCCCGACGCCCGCCGCGGACTGCGGGGGGCAACCGTCGTCGAGCTCCTGCTCGACCACCCGTTCCGGGGCGCCGGCCACGGCCGGCACCTGTCGACCCTCCTGGCCAGGGCGCTGCCGATGCCCGACGACCAGCACCTGCTCGGCACGATCCACGCCGAGAACGTGCCGGCCTACCGGGCGGCGCTGGCCGCCGGACGCGTCGACGTCGGGGGCGAGGTCGTCCTGCCGCTGGACGACGTGTGACGGTGCGGCTGGTCGGGGCCGGGGCGCGGGTTGTCGTACGGGCGCAATTGCGTGGTTCCTGCTGATTGTCGGCGGTGAACGTGTCACAAGTCTGCAAGTGCGCCAGTACGACAGCACCCGCCGCACCCTCCCGCCCAAGCACCGCCCCCGCGGGCGGTCACATCAGCAGCACGGCGGCGGTGACGCCGCCGACGACCACCAGCACCCGGAACACCGTCGGCGGCAGCCGCCGGCCGATCCGCGCCCCGACGTACCCGCCGCCGACCGAGCCCGCCGCCAGCAGCCCGATCGCGGCCCAGTCGAGCTCGGCGAAGACCAGGAACACCACGGTGGCCACGACGTTGCTGGCCAGGATGGCCAGCGTCTTGAGGCCGTTGACCACCCGCAGCTCCAGGTCGGTGCCGAGCCCGAGCACGGCCACCATCATCACGCCGGACCCGGCGCCGAAGTAGCCGCCGTAGACCCCGGTCAGGGTGGCGAAGACGGTGGTCACCGGACCCATCTCCTCGCGCGGCGCCGCGTCCGGCCCCTGCCGCCGGCGGAGCCAGCCCGCCAGCCACGGCTGGACGCCGACGAGCAGGCAGGTGAAGAGGATCAGCCACGGCACGACGACCTCGAAGACACCCGGTGGCAGGAGCAGCAGCAACCACGCCCCACCGGCGGCACCGACCATGCAGACCACCAGGACCCGCAGCGTCGCGGCCGGGTTCTCCCGCAGCTCCTCGCGGTAGCCGAAGGAGCCCGACAGCCCCGCCGGCACCAGCCCGACGGTGTTGGAGGCGTTGGCCACGACCGGCGGCAGGCCGACCGCGACCAGCACCGGGAAGCTGACCAGCGAGGCCACGCCGATCGTCGAGATCATCAGCCCCGCCCCGAGACCGGCGACGAGGACGAGCAGGACGTCGGAGAGGTCGCCCGGGTTCACCGGAGGACCGGGTTCACGTGTCCCCGCGCAGCAGCGCCACGTCGCTGACCGTCCCGACGTGGGCGTGCATCGCCGCGGCGGCGGCCTCGGGGTCGCCGAGCCGGATCGCCTCGGCGACGGCACCGTGCCCGGCGAGGGAGACGCGCGGGCGGCCGGGCTGGGAGAGCGACTCGAGGCGGGTCTCGGCGATGAGCGTGCTGATCGTGCGCATCATCTGCTCCAGCAGCGGCGAGTGCGCCGCGGCCGTCACGGCGGCGTGGAAGAGCTCGTCGCCCTCGACCCCGCGCCCGCCGGCCTCGACGTCGGCGGCCATCGCGGCCAGCGCCTCGTCGATGACGGCGAGGTCCTCGGCCGTACGACGCTGCGCGGCCAGCGCGGCGAGCTTGGTCTCCAGGGCGTCCCGGGCGTCGATCACGTCGGGCAGCCGGTCGGCGTGCGCGCGGATCGCCTCGGTGATCTCGTCGGTGATCCCGTCGGCGATCCCGTCGGCGATCTCGCCGGCGGGCTCGTCCAGCGGTGCCCGGCCGGCGGCCGCCCCACGGACGCCCCGCTCGGTCACCACGGTGCCGTCGCCGTGCCGCACCGCGACCACGCCGACCACCTCGAGGGCGACCAGGGCCTGGCTGAGCGTGGCCCGGCTGACCCCCAGCCGGGTCGCCAGCTCACGCTCGGCCGGGAGCCGGTCGCCCGCGGCGAGGTCCTGCGCGGCGATCCAGTCGGTGATCTGCGCGGCCACCTGCTCGTAGAGCCGGGCCCGGCTCACGCGCTGGGGGAAGGACCGGTCGGGCAGGGATGCCATGGCCGCACCCTATTGACAGATGGATCACTTGCCTATTGGCTAGGCCACTAATCCACCGGGTGACCCCAGTCACAGGCCGACCGCCTCCCGCGGTCCCCCCGGTCAGGACAGCCCGGGCACCACCGTCCCCGGGCTCCTCGCACGGAAGGAACAACCAATGGGTCCCGAGTGGGTCGCCATCCTGGCGCTCGTCGCCCTGTTCGTCGTCGGCACGGTGCTGCCGATCAACATGGGCGCCCTGGCCTACGTCGCCGCCTGGTTCGTGGGCATGTACGCCCTCGGCCTCGACGAGGCCGAGATCCTCGGCGGCATCTCGGCCAGCCTGGTGCTGACGCTGATCGGCGTCACGTACCTGTTCGCCATCGCGCGCCAGAACGGCACCGTCGACCTGATCGTGCGCAAGTCGCTCGGCCTCGTCGGCGGCCGGGTGGCCTTCATCCCCTGGGTGATGTTCGCGGTGACGGCCCTGATCACCTCGATCGGCGCGGCCAGCCCGGCGGCCTGCGCGATCATCGGTCCGATCGCGCTCGGCTTCGCCGGCCGCTACAAGATCAGCCCGCTGATGATGGGCATGTTCGTCGTCCACGGCGCCCAGGCCGGCGGGTTCTCGCCGATCAGCATCTACGGCACGATCACCAACTCGGTGATGATCGAGAACGGCCTCGGCGACGCCTCGATCACGATCTTCCTGTCCAGCCTCGTGGTGAACATCCTGCTCGCCGCCGTCCTCTTCTTCGCCCTCGGCGGCACGAAGCTGATGTCGATGCGGATAACGGCCGGCGACGAGGCCCTGGCCAGCCCGCACCACGACGGGCCGCTGCACCGCGACCGCAGCAGCGCCGTCTCCGGGACCGGCGCGACGCCGACCACCGGCACCGCGCCCTCCGGCGCCACCACTGGCGGCACCCCCTCCGGCACCGTCACCACGGTCGACCCCGCCACCCTGGGCAGCACCCGTGACCACGTCCTGACGATCCTGGCCTTCGTCGCCGTCGCCGGCGTGGCCCTCGGCCTGGACCGCGACATCGGGCTGGCCGCGATCACCGCGGCGGTCGTGCTGTCGATCATCTCGCCGAACAAGTACAAGGACACCGTCAAGCAGATCGCCTGGCCGACGGTCCTGCTGGTGGCCGGCGTGAGCACCTACGCCACGATCCTGACCACCGCCGGCTCCCCCGAGGCCGTCGGCCTGTGGGCCGCCGGGCTCGGCGCGGCCGCCATCGGCGCGCTGATCCTCTGCTACGTCGGCGGGGTCGCCTCGGCGTTCGCCTCGTCCACCGCGCTGCTGCCGGTGATCATCCCGATCGCGATCCCGCTGATCGCCTCGGGCAACATCTCCGCAGGACTGTTCGTCGCCGCGCTGGCCGTGAGCTCGACCATCGTCGACGTCAGCCCCTTCTCCACCAACGGCGCGCTGATGCTGGCCAACCGGCCGGACTCCATCGGCGAGCAGACGTACTACCGCCAGATCCTCACCTACAGCGTGATCGTGACCCTCGCGGGCCCGCTGCTGGTGTGGGCCGCCCTCGTCCTCCCCGGATGGTGATCCGCATGACCGACCAGACCTCCTCCACCCCGACCTCCTCGACCTCGTCGACCGGGGGCCCGCTCGCCGGCACCGTCGTCGTCGACCTGTCCCGCGCGCTCGCCGGGCCGCACGCCACGCAGATGCTCGGCGACCAGGGCGCCCGCGTGATCAAGGTCGAGACGCCGGACGGCGGCGACGACACCCGCAGCTGGGGCCCGCCGTTCGTGGGCGACGAGCACGTGTCGACGTACTTCCTGTCGACCAACCGCAACAAGGAGTCGATCACCCTCGACCTCAAGGCCGAGGCCGACCGCGAGGTCCTGCTGCAGCTCGTCGACCGCGCCGACGTGCTCGTCGAGAACTACCGCACCGGCGTGCTCGAGCGGCTCGGGCTGGGCATCGAGAGCCTGACCGCGCGCAACCCGCGCCTGGTCGTGCTGTCGATCACCGGCTTCGGCCACGACGGCCCCGAGGGCGGGCGCGCCGGCTACGACCAGATCGCCCAGGGCGAGGCCGGCCTGATGTCGCTGACCGGCTCCGGCCCCGAGGACCCGCAGCGCGTCGGCGTCCCGATCGCCGACATGCTCTCGGGCATGTACGGCGCCTACGGCGTCCTCGCCGCGCTGCACGAGCGCGAGCGCACCGGCGTCGGCTCGGTCGTCCGCACCTCGCTGCTCGCCGCGGTCGTCGGCGTCCACGCCTTCCAGGGCACCCGGTGGACCGTCGCCGGCCAGGTCGGCCAGGCGCAGGGCAACCACCACCCCTCCATCGCGCCGTACGGGCTGTTCCGCTGCCGCGACGGGGCGGTCCAGATCTCGGTCGGGTCGGAGGGGCTGTGGCGCAAGTTCTGCGCCGGCTTCGACCTCGACCCCGCGGCCGAGGGCCTGGCCACCAACCCCGAGCGGGTCGGCAACCACGCCCGCGTCGTCGAGCTCGTCGAGACCGCGTTCGCCGGCACCGACGCCGAGCCGCTGCTGGCCCGGCTGGCCGAGGTCGGCATCCCGGCCGGCAAGGTCCGCACGATCGACGAGGTCTACGCCTGGGACCAGGTGCACAGCCAGGGCCTGGTCGTCGAGGTCGAGCACCCCCAGCTCGGGACGATCACCACCCCCGGCCCGCCGCTGCGGTTCTTCGAGGGCGACGGCACCGAGGTCACCCACCGCGACCACACGGCGCCGCCGACCCTGGACCAGCACGGCGCGAGCGTCCGGGCCTGGCTGGAGCAGACCCACCCGCAGTCCGAGGAGGGCCGCGCGTGACCCGCCGCTGGCACGCCCGCGAGCTGATCGACCTGGTCCTCGACGACGGCTCCTGGGAGTCGTGGGACGTCCCCGTCGACCAGGGCGAGGTCTCCGAGGAGTACGCCGCCCAGCTGCGCAAGGCCGCCGAGCGGTCCGGGGTCGACGAGTCGGTCATCACCGGCCGCGGCCGGGTCCGCGGCCGCGAGGTCGCGGTCGTCCTCAACGAGTTCGACTTCCTCGCCGGCTCGATCGGCCAGGCCGCGGCCGGCCGGATCGTGGCCGCGGTCCGGCGGGCGACCGCCGAGGGTCTGCCCCTGCTGGCCTCGACGGCCAGCGGCGGCACCCGGATGCAGGAGGGCACGCCGGCGTTCGTGCGGATGATCGAGATCTCGCGCGCGCTGATGGCCCACCGCGCGGCGCGGCTGCCGTACCTCGTGCACCTGCGCAACCCGACCACCGGCGGCGTCTTCGCCTCGTGGGGGTCGCTGGCCCACCTCACCGTGGCCGAGCCCGGTGCGCTGGTCGGCTTCCTCGGCCCGAAGGTCTACGAGGCGCTCAACGACAAGGCGTTCCCGGCCGGCGTGCAGACCGCGGAGAACCTCTCGGCGCACGGCATCCTCGACGCGGTCGTGCCGGCCGAGGCGCTCACCGGCCTGGTCGACAACGCGCTGGCGACCCTCGTGGACGGCCCCACCGCGCCGCAGCTGGTCGCGGCGGCGCCCCTGGTCACCGAGGTGGCCGGCCTGGACGACCTCGAGCAGCTCGACGCCTGGGAGCACATCAGCCGCTCCCGCAAGCCCGAGCGCCCTGGGGTCCGCGAGCTGCTCCGGGTCGCCGGCAGCAGGACCGTACGCCTGCGCGGCACCGCCGAGGGCGAGCGCGACAGCGCGGTGATCGTCGCGCTGACCCGCCTCGACGGCCAGCCCTGCGTGATCGTCGGCCAGGACCGCTCGCGGCAGAGCGCGGCGCACCCGATGGGCCCGGCCGCGCTGCGCCAGGCCCGCCGCGGGATCCGCTTCGCCGAGGAGCTCGGCCTGCCGCTGGTCACCGTGATCGACACCCCCGGCGCCGAGCTGTCCCCCTCGGCCGAGGAGGGCGCGATCGCCGGCGAGATCGCCCGCTGCATCGCGGCCATGTCGACGCTGACCGTGCCGACGGTGGCGCTGCTGCTCGGCGAGGGCTGCGGCGGCGGCGCGCTGGCGCTGCTGGGCGCCGAGCACGTCGTGGCGACCGAGCACGCCTGGTTGGCACCGCTCCCGCCCGAGGGCGCGAGCGTCATCGTGCACGGCGACTCCTCGCACGCCGCCGAGATGGCCACCCACCAGCGGGTGCCGGCCGGCGAGCTGATGCGTGCCGGCATCGTGCACGCGATCGTGCCGGAGACCGGCGACGCCGAGGCCTTCACCGCGAGCGTGGCCGCCGCGGTCGTCGGGCGGCTGCGGGAGGTCGCGGCGGGCTGAGGCTGCGCCGCGCGGAGTCGTGTGCCTGAGCACGGTCCCCGGACCGTGGAGAGGCACACGACTCCTGCTGCGGGCGGTCAGGCCGCGTGCCGCGCCACCCACCGGTCCAGGTCGATCCCGGCACGCTCGGCCGCGCGGCGTACGGCCGGCGACGTGAGGTCGGGCGCCCGCACGACCTGCGGCTCGATGTCGCGGTCGAGGGCGGCGTACTGCTCCTGCGAGGCCGCGATGTCGCGCGCCGGCACCCGGACGAGCCCGGTGTCGGCGGCCCGGGCCGCGGGCACCTGCCCGGCGACCGTCGGCAGGTAGCCCGACGCGTGGCCGGCCCGGTTGGGGTGGTAGCTCTCGACGATCGGGTTCGACAGCCCGTTGAGCCACTCGGCGTCCGCGCAGACGGCGTGGCCGACGAACCTGCTGGTCGGGTCGGCGAAGGCGAACCCGCGCGCGGCCGCGGCCTCGCGGAGCCGGCGGTTGATCAGGTCGGCGGTGGCGTTGAGTCGGGTCATCTCGGCGCCGGAGAAGAAGGTGGCGGCGTTGCAGTCCTCGCCGCCGAAGATCCGCGGGTAGCCCACGACGACCACCTGCGCGTTCGCCGCACGGGAGCCGATCGCGCCGTAGAGCGTCGAGAGGCGCCCCGGCAGCGTGCCGTTGATGAAGGACTGCGCGCCGTCGACGGCCTTGTCGCAGCTCGCCGCCCACCAGGGAAGCGCGCACGTCGTGAGCACGTCGGCGAACCCGGCGTCGTTGCCGCCGACCGAGACCGTCACGAACGACGTGGTGGACGACAACGCCCCGAGCTGGGCGGTGGTCACGTCGGGGATGGTCGCCCCGGAGCAGGCGCGGAAGTCGAGCGCGTAACCCCGCTGGGCCGCGAGCAGGCTCGGGAACGCCGAGGTCGACCGGAGGCACTCGGTGCCGTCGTCGACGTACAAGCGGGTGCCGGTGCCCGAGGAGTAGGAGTCGCCGAGGGCGACGTACGACGGCGCGGCCGCCGCGGCGGGCGGGGGGTCGCCGGCGGGGGCGAGCAGACCTGCGGCCAGGGCGAGCGCGCCCAGGCCGGCGAGGGCGCCGCGGCGCAGGATGGTGGGACGCAGGACGGCGGTGCGACGACGTGCCACGAGGGCTCCGATCGGAGGGGTCGCCCCGATGCGACCCGGGTGTGAGACGTGTATCACACCCGGGGCCGGCGCACGGGCCCATCAGGCCAGGGCGGCGCCGGACCCGCCCTGGGCGGCCACGCGGGCCAGGCTGACGAGGTCCGCGCCGGTACGCCCGGGCCAGCCGTGCACCCGCTCGGCCCACTCCTCCGGCACCGAGGAGGCGCCCCACTTCGCGCCCAGCAGGGCACCGGCGATCGCGGCGATGGTGTCGGTGTCGTCGCCGATCCGGACGGCGGCGTGCAGCGCGTCCTGCAGGTGGTCGCCCGCGTGGCCGTGGCTGGCCGGCGTCAGCACGATGGCCGAGGTCGCCGCCTGCAGCGCGGCGACGGTGGACCCGTTGGCCGTGAAGTTCGAGGACGGACCGATCAGCGCGTCGTCGATCCAGCGCGCCCAGTCGGCGCGGCGCCCGGGCGGCAGCAGGTCGAGCCCGCCGCGTACGTCGGTCTGGCCACCGACCACCGCCACCCGGATCGCCTCGCACCACAGCACGCAGGACTCGGCGGCGAGCGGGTCGGCGTGGGTCAGCGCGGCCACGGCGCGGGCGGCCGCGGCCAGCTTCACGCGGTCGTCGAGGTGGGCCAGGGCGACCGCACTGGTGCGCATCAGGGCGCCGGTGCCGGCCACGTGCTCGTCCTCGTCCTGGTGCTCGGCGGCGTAGTCGGCGGCGACCTGCGTCATCAGCGCCGCCGGAGCGACGTGGTCGGTCAGCCGGTCCCGGGTCGCCCCGAGCACCGCCGCGGTCTGCTCGCCGATCTGGGCCGGTCCGGAGTCGAGGAACGCCAGGAACCCCGTCGCGATCGCGTCGAGCGCCTCGGGCGTGGTCAGGTCGGCGCCGGTGGCGGCGACGTCGGCGATGGCCACGGCCAGCGCCGTGTCGTCGCTCCACTCCCCCGGCGCGAGATCGCCGATCCCGCCGCCCTTCATCTCCGCCGGCTCGCCGGGCCCGGGGGGCGTCCCGGCCTCGTACGGCACCCCCAGCGCGTCACCGCAGGCCTGCCCGATCAGCACCCCCGCTGCCCGGTCGCTCTGCTGGTCGTCGAGTCCGTCGGTCACCGAAGCCATCGGGCCACTATGGGTGTCATCCGGTGCGCGGTCTACGGGTGCGGGCGCAGGTCACCCGCAGGGGTAGCGGCCCAGGGCCGGGAGACCGCCCTCAGCGGTCGACCTCCACGACGTCGATCTCGAGCGGGCCGACGGCGGCGTCGCGCGGGTCGAGCTCGATCGTCCACGTCCCGCCCTCGGGGCCGGTACGGATCGTGGTCAGCACCCTCCCCCGCTGGTGCGGCTCGTAGAGGAAGTCGGCTGCGACCGGGAGGTTGTAGCCCGCGACGTCGAAGGTGGCCGGTCGACCGGTCGGGTCGACCAGGCCGAGGTCGGTGACGTTCACGGCGTAGCGGGCGCCCGGCTCGGCCGCGAAGGTCAGCGAGCTGACCTCGCCGGGCCGCGTCGTCACGTAGGTCTCGGGCATGAACGCGACGCGGGTCGGCTGGTCGACGATCGAGGTGAACCAGATCTCGGTCCCCGGCCGCTGCTCGGTCTGGAAGTAGTAGTCGCCGTCCTGCGGCGGGTTCCAGTGGTCCTGCGACCCCGGACCGACCGAGGCGTAGTGGCCGGTGTCCTCGCCGGCGATGGCGAAGTCGAGGTAGTCCGTGCACGGACCGGGGGCGCACTCGGTGCTGAAGAGGTCGCCCTCCTGGCGCGAGAGGGTCAGCCACTGCACCTGGCCGGGTCGGCGCTCGGGGACGACCACCGGGTCCCCGTCGACGACCGCGGGCAGGAGCTGCACGCTCGAGGCCCAGACCAGCCCGGAGGTGGGCTCCTCGCCCTCCGGGACCCGGATCGTCGCGGTGTACGTGCCGCTGACGGAGGGGACGAGGGCCTCGCCGCGCTCGTCGAACGCGTCCTCGCCGACCTCGCCGCCCGGGCCCCGGATGTCGAGGTAGGCCTCCGAGTCCGGTGCGAGGTCGGACAGGGCGATCGTGACGGGCTCCCCGGCGCTGAGCTCGAGGGTCGCGACGTCGGCACCGGGGCTCGTCTCGACCCAGGACCCGGGGCCGTCGACGCGCAGCGGGACGACCCGCGGCACCACTGCGGTCATGACCGGTGCGGAGACGGCGCGCTGCGCCGTCTCGTGGACCGGGCGCACCACGCGGTAGGTGGTCTCCGTCGGTCGTCGGGTCCCGGGCGCCGGCGCGGTGAGCTCGAAGAGAGCCTGTGCGTTCGTACGGCCGCGGTCCTCGGTCGCCCAGCGGTCGCCGACCCGCCGCTGCAGCAACAGCGGGACGTCCATGTCCTCCGGCCACACGGGTCCGGCGTCGTCGCGGTCCAGGTACCCCTCGACGACGACCGTGTCCCCGGGCAGCGACGCCCCGGTCGCGACCTCGGCGACGACGCGGCCCGCCGGCTCGAGCACCCGCAGGGCCACCGGTCGCGACACCAGCCGCTCACCGCCCACGGGTGCCACGACCCGCAGGTCGACACGGCCGCCGGGCGGGGTCGTCGGGCGGGCGAACCGCCCACGCTCGTCGACGTGGAGAGGCTCCGCCCGCTCCCAGTCGCCGCCGTCCACGCGGCGCTGGAGGATCGCGCGACGCCCGGGGACCTCGCCGGAGACCCGCACGGCCTCCCCGGCTTCCAGGGTGCTCCGCCCGACGGCCAGCTGCGGCCGCGACGACTGCGGACCGCCCAGCCCCCCGTCAGCGGCGACCGCGCCCGTCGGCGCCGCCAGCAGCACCACCAGGCCCGGCACCAGCCGGCTGCCCGGCAGCCGGCCCTTCATCGATCGACCAGCTGCGCGCAACGACGTCTCCCATGTCCTGGCCCCACCGGGCCGCCCGGGACCTCCGTCCCGGCCGGGGTATCAAAGCACCCGGGGTCGGCGTCCGTGGGCGTTCGGGGCTCTTCACCCGGGAACGACGGTCACCACGCACCGGATCCCCGGGGCCGCACCGAGACGTCGGTCCGCGGTCAGCAGCGCGCACTCCAGCGTCTCGGCGAGCGCGACGTACCCGGCGTCGTAGGCCGAGACGTTCTCCCGGAGCTCCCAGATCCTCCCGAGCAGCCCGTGGACCGGGTACCGCACGAGCCCGAGACGGGCCCACGTCCCGACTGCCCGCCCGCCGTCGTCCGGGGTGATCCGACCCGAGCGGACCAGACGGCGCAGGCCGCTGGCCACCTCCGCGTCGATCAGGTGCGGGCTGTGCAGCTGGTCCTCGGCCATCGCGTCCCTGGCCGGGCCCGCCCCGAGGAGCCCGGCCAGGGCCGCCGAGGCGTCCAGGACGATCACCGCGCGTCGCGCTCCTCGTCCAGGCCCTCGGTGATCTCGTCGGGGGTCACCGCCAGGTCGGCCAACGCACCCAGCAGGTCGGCGTTGTCGGCGCGACGACTGACGTCGGCCAGCTCCCGCACGGCGACCGCGCCGACCGACGTGCCGTCGCGCTCGGCCAGGACCTGCAGGCGGCGTACGACGTCGTCCGGCACGTTCCGCAGGTACAGAGTGCGCATGTTGCACGATGCTAGCAATCTAGTTGCGCTGTGCCGAGAGAGTCCTCGCCATCCACTCGGGCAGGCCGCTCGCGCGACAGAACTCGGCGACGACCCGGCCGGACAGCTCACCGCGGTGCACCACGACCGCGGTGAGGTCGTTGACCCAGCACTGCAGGACCGCCTGCAGCCGGCGCTGCTCCCGCACCAGCTCCAGCGGCCCGAAGACGGTGACGCCGTCCACCTCCAGCCGGATCGTCGGACCGTGGCTGGAGGTGAGCATGGTCCGGCCGCCCAGCACCTGCACGGCCTCGGTGCCGACCTGGTCGTCCCACCGCTTGGCACACGCCAGCATCGCCTCGGTCCCGAGCCGCGCCATCAGGGCCTGGACGCGTTCGAGGACCTCCTGGGGAGCCAGCCACTCGGGTCCCGGGGCCCGCTCGTCGGTGGTCGACGAGCTGCGCACCGCACCTTGCCCGAGCGTCAGGGCCTGGTCCGGAACCTCGTCGGCGACCGCCTCCACGAGCAGGCAGGACTCGATGCTCACGCCCGCCGCGTCGAGCCACGCCTGGCGCACCTCCTCGTCGACGACCGGGCCGAGGATCGCCCGCAGTGCGACACCGACCTCGTCGACTGCCCAGGTCACCCCGAGGCCTGCCCGCAGCTGGTGCACCGCGTCCTCCAGGCGTCGTACGGCGCCGTGACGTCCGGCGCCACGGGCGGCCGCGTAAGCCACCGCGACCGCATGACCCGCCGGCGCCTGCTGACGCTGCAGCATGGCCGCCATCATCAGGCGGTACCAGAAGGACGCATCGCCGCTGAACAGCTGTGCCGCCCTGGCGAGCACCATCGCGTGCCGCGGGCCGTACGGCTGCCGCGGGCCCGCCGAGAACCGGCCGGGCAGCGCCCACCCGGGGGGCGCGGCCGTACCGGGTGGCAGCAGCCTTCGCAGGTCGTCGTACTCCGTGCGCAACGTCGCGCGCTGCGCCGTGGACAAGGCCCGTGGAGCCACGACAGGTGGACGCTCGAGCGACCACCGCACCGGCAGCACGGGGGCGTCGCGTGCCCCGAACGCCTCCACGCTGGCGGCCTCTACGGGCCCACCGAGCTCGAAGCGGACGGTGACCAGCCCGCCGTCGTACGTCTCCTCCCACCGGTCCCCCACCTGCAGCGCACCGTCGACCAGCCGCCACGCGAGCCGGTTGAGCAGGACGCAGGTGTCGCGCTGGCTGAAGTGCCAGTCCTCCCCCGGGTCGAGCCCGTCGGTGGGACGGGCCCAGATGTGGAGCTCCGGGTGACCTCGGGCGGCCAGCCCCTCGGTGTAGGAGAAGTCGGCGCCGCCTCCGTCGGGGTCGAAGATGGCGTTGACCATCCACCAGGGGCTACGGGTCGTCTCGGCGGTCATGCCCGGATCGTCGCCCCGTCAGCACCCGGGCCGCCGTCCGCTCGATCGACGGTGTGGAGGACGCGGCGGCGAGCACGACCTGTGGACGTCTCGTGGTTCGCGGACCATCAGCCGCCGAACCACGCCCGCACCCGGGCCTGCTCCTCGCTCGTGAGGCGCCGGTCCGAGGCCGCAGCGCGGCCGACCAGGTTGTCGACGAACGCCCCCGCGATGAGGTCGTCCAGCAGCCAGGTGACCAGCCGGGGGCGGCTCGCGACCACGCCGAGATCGAGGCCGCGCGGACTCATGCGCCGGCCAGGCGGAGCCCGGCCTCGCGGAAGGTCGCCGTCTCCATCCGCTCCGCCACCGCGGCGATCTGCTGGTTCGCGAACAAGCCGGGAGTGCCTTCGTGCAGCACGAGGTGCCGACCCCTGCCGAGCCCGCGTCGAGCCTCTGACCTGGGCGACTTCCCGGGTCGTGTGCCCCACGACGCGCTACAGCGCGTCCTCAGACCCACGACTCCGTATGACGCTCGCCCCGGCTCGCCCCGCTCGCCCCACACCTCGCCCAGCCGCTCAGCCCCGCGCGCCGCCCACACCCAGCAGCGCCGCCAGCCCGAGCGCGCTGCGCGGGGCATAGGCCGTGCGCCACAGCCCGCCGTGGGCGGCGGCGTACGCCTCGTCCTCCCAGGGGTGCTCGTGGCGCGGCCCGCCGCCGGTGTGCAGGTCGTGGACCAGCAGCGCGGCCATCAGCACGTTCGAGGTGGAGGGGTCGAAGACCTCGACGCCGAAGCGGTGCGCCCCCGCGTACGCCGCCGCGAGCCCGCGGTTCTTCAGCACCGACCGGGTCCGGGTCGGCGGGGCGACGTTCATCGACACGGTCACGCCGTCGTGGCGGGCCACGGTCGCGCGCCAGCGCTGCAGCCGCTTGGCCAGCGCGTAGTTCGGGCCCTGCTGCGGGACCAGCGAGTCGTTGAGGCCGGGGTCCGAGCCGGGGGCGTACGGGCGGCGCAGCAGCCGGCCGCCGGAGGCGGTGCGCAGCGGGCGGCCGAGGGCGCGGGCCACCCGCGAGCGGTCCTCGTAGGCCTGGGTCGCGGCGTCGACGGCCTCGGCGGGCACCGCGAAGACGTCGGTGGGCGTGGCCAGGAACGCCAGCTCGACCGCGTCCGTTCCTCGGTCGGCGGCCAGCAGCCGGCGGCTCAGCTCGTCGACCGCGGTGCTCACGCGGACGTTGGTCGCGCCGTCGGCGTAGACGTAGCTGCCCACCACCAGGGTGCCCGGCTGGGCGCCCAGCCAGTCCGCGAGCGCCGGGACGTCGGCGAGCAGGTCGGCGCCACGGTGGCCGTCGCGCGCCGGGTTGACCACGGTCGCCGCGCCTCCGCGCACCGTCTCGTCGACCCGGCTCCACAGGTCCTCGCGGGCGAGGTCGACCGCCGCGACCCGGGCGCCCCACCGCACCAGGGACGGCAGCGGGCCCATCTCGGAACCGGCGCCGACGACGGCGACGGTCCGGCCCTCGAGGCGCAGCCAGTCCGGGTTGGCCAGGACCGCGCCCACGGCCTCGGCCAGGCTCGGCTCCACCACGCCGGCCTCGACCCAGGCGTCGACCCGACGGCGTACGGCGTCCCCGCGCAGCCGCTCCCCGCGGTACGGCAGCACCAGCTCGGTGACCGGCTCCGCCGCCCCCTGCTGCTCGACGGTGTCGAACGGGGCCGAGGGCGGCCAGTCCGCGAGGCGGTCGTCGTCCTCGCCGGTCCGGTCGGTGGCCACGCGCATCCGGTCGTGCAGCGAGTCCAGCCCGGCCCGCGCCACGGCCACGGCGGCCTCGGGGGAGGCGAGGCCGGCCTCGACCAGGCGGCGGAAGTGCACCAGGTAGTCCGAGCGCCACCCGGTCTCCGCCGCTGCGGCCCGCGCCCCGACCTCGTCGACGGCGCGCAGCGCGTCGGCCACCACCGCCCGCCCGAGTGCGGTCGTGCTGCGGCGGGTCGGGTCGTGGGGGTCGGCGGGGAAGACGAGGCCGTGCTGCTGGTCGGGCATGAGGGGCATCCTGCCGCCTCCCGACCACGCCGCGCGCCGCCCGCCCGGGCAGGGGCTAGAAGTAGCCGCCCACCCGGATCTCGTCGTAGCCGCGCGGCACGGCGTCGGCCGAGAAGCAGTCCATCCGCGAGCTCTCCCCGACCCCGACCTGGTTGCCCGAGCAGGTGATCTCGGCGATGTTCTCCGAGCCGGCGTAGAAGCGGAAGATCAGCACCGAGCTGATGCCGCTGCCGAGCGGGCCCTCCTCGGTGGCGGTGACGCGCAGGCCCTTGATGGTCGAGCCGCCGACGTTCTCCCGGCCCATGCTCCACCCCTGGTCCGCGTCGAGGCCGTCGAAGCTGAACGCCTCGCCCTCCTCGACCACCACCGGGTCGCCGCCGGTGATGCCCTCCTCGACGGCGTTGTCGACCCCGGCCACCAGGCCGATCACCAGCGCGGCGCAGCCGGCGAAGAACAGGATGACCACGCCGAGCACGATCAGCAGCACGTTGCGGGTCGTGTTGCTCTTCTTCACCGGCCCGCCGTATGCGTACCCGCCGGGGGCGCCGTAGGGCGGCTGGCCGTAGGGCGGCTGCTGGGGGTAGCCGGTGGGCTGGCCGCCGTACGGGTTCTGCTGGGGGTGGGGCTGCTGGCCGTACGGATGCGGCTGGCCCTGCGGGGGCGCGCCGTACGCCGGGGGCTGCTGGCCGTACGGCGGCTGCTGGGGCACCTGCTCCGGCCCGCGGTACGACGTGTCCGGCGGCGGGTCGCCCTGGTACGGGCGGTCCCACGGGCTCTCGGGCGGCTTCTCGTCGCTCATCGGGCGTCCTCTCGGGCCGGCGGTCCCGGTGCCGGTCGGGCCCGAGGCCCCGGACGCTACCGAGGATCGGACCCGACCGCGGTCGGACGCGGTCGGACGGGTCCGATCAGTCCTCTCCCGGCACGTGGTGCCGCGCCACCGACGGCCCGAGCCGGTCCGGCTCCTCGGTGGCCAGCGCCGCGCGGAGGAAGCGCCCCAGCACCGGTGACGGCCGCTCGTTGCGCCGCCAGACCACGGCGGCCTCGACGGGGGCCAGCGGGGTGGCCAGCCGTACCGTCCGCAGGCCGGTCCCCAGCCCCGGGCCGAGCGCGCGCACCGACGCCGGCACGAGGGCGATCCCGAGACCGGCGGCGACCAGGCGGACGACCGTGCTGGCGCTGTCCACCGTGCGTCGGGCGTCGGGGGAGATGCCGGCCAGCTGCCAGGCCTGCCGGGTGTGGGCGGCGAGCCCGGGGAAGCCGTCGTGCGCGGTCGGCACGATCCACCGCTCGTCGCCGAGCGAGGCGAGGTCGACCGTCGGTTCCGCGGCGAGGGGCGAGTCGCCGGGCACCACGACGACGACCGGCTCCCGGTGGATCAGCGCCACCTCGAGCTCGCGCCCGCGCAGCCGCTCGAGGTGCTGGGTACGGGTGCAGTAGACGACACCGACGTCCGCCCGCCGGTCGCGCACGCGGTCGACGACCTCGGGGTCGCCGGCCTCGACGACCTCGGAGTCGACGTCGCGCGAGCGGCGCTCGAAGGCGACCAGCAGGTTGGGCAGGATCTCCCAGGTGACCGCGGAGGCCGTGGCCACGGCCAGCCGGCCCGTACGCCCCGAGCCGATCCCCCGCACCGCGGCGGTGACCTCGTCCACGTCGTCCAGCAGCCGTACGGCCTCGCGTGCCAGCAGCTCGCCCGCGACCGTGGCGTCGACCCCGCGCGAGTGCCGCTCGAGGAGCCGGACGCCCAGCTCCCGCTCGAGCTGCGCGATCGCGGCGCTCAGCGGCGGCTGGGTCATGTCGAGGGTGGCGGCCGCCCGCGAGACCGATCCCTCCCGCACGACCGCGGCGAAGTAGCGCAGCTGCCGGAGATCCATACGCAGATGCTATCGCTGGGCATGCCGATAGATATTGGACGTATGACACCGCCGGTCCGAGACTGGTCGGACGCCGCAGGTGTGAGCGCAGTCACAGCGCGGCGCGACCAGGAGGACCGATGACGCCGCTGGAGTTCCGGCACCAGACGTACGCGCAGCGACTCGTCTTCGGCGCGGGCACCGCCCGCAGCGCGCTGCCCGAGGAGGTCCGTGCCCTCGGCGCCACCCGGGTGCTGCTGGCCTGCACCGAGGCCGAGGCCGGTCTCGCCGACTCGCTCGCCGCCGACCTCCCCGTCGCCGCACGCTTCACCGGCGTCCGCCCCCACGTCCCGGTCGAGGTGGCGCAGGCCGCCCGCCGGCTGGCCGCCGACGTGGACGCCGACCTCGTCCTCAGCGTCGGCGGCGGCTCGACCACCGGGCTGGCCAAGGCGGTCGCGCTGACCACCGGCCTCCCGGTCGTCGCGGTCCCCACCACCTACGCCGGCTCGGAGGCCACGCCCGTCTGGGGCCTCACCGAGGGCCGCACCAAGACCACCGGCACCGACCCCGTCGTCCTGCCCCGGGTGGTCGTCTACGACCCCGAGCTCTCGGTCAGCCTCCCCGTCGACCTCGCCGTCGCCAGCGGCCTCAACGCGCTGGCCCACTGCGTCGACTCGCTCTGGGCGCCCCGCCGCAACCCCGTCCTCGACGCCACCGCCACCGAGGGCGTCCGGGCCCTCGCCCCGGCGCTCCGCGGCGTCGTGGCCGACGGCGGCGACCTCGCCGCCCGCGCCGGCTGCCTGTACGGCGCCTACCTCGCCGCCGCGACCTTCGCCGGCGCCGGCTCCGGGCTGCACCACAAGATCTGCCACGTCCTCGGCGGCACGTGGGACCTCCCCCACGCCCAGACGCACGCGGTGGTGCTCCCGCACGTGCTCGCCTTCAACGCCGACGCCGCGCCCGACGCCGCCGCCCGGATCGCCGCCGCGCTCGACGCGCCGGACGCCTTGACCGGCCTGCTCGGCCTCTACGCCGACCTCGACGCCCCCACGTCCCTGCGCGACCTCGGCCTGCCCGAGGACGCCCTCGACGAGGCCACCGCCCGCGTCGTCGAGGGCGTCCTCGGGCAGGCCGAGGTCGCGCAGGGACGTGGGGGCCCCCGGAGCCCCCATGAGCAGCACCACGACGAGGACCGTGCGCCGCGCCGCGCTCGGCCTCGGCGCGCTCCTGGTGCTCTCGGCCGTCGTGGCCGCCGTGCTGTTCCGCCTCGACGGGGGCCGCTGGTTCATCGTGAAGACGCCCTCGATGGGGCAGAGCCTGCCGGTCGGCTCGCTGGTCCTGACGACGCCGACCGAGCTCGGCGCCGTCGCCGACGGCGACGTGATCACCTTCCGCAACCCGGAGTCCGGGGTCGTCTACACCCACCGCGTCGCACGGGTCACCGACGCCGGCCTGCGGACCCGCGGCGACATCAACGCCGCGGTGGACCCGTGGGTGGTCGGCGCCGACGACCTGGTCGGCGGGGTCTCCTTCTCCGCTCCCGGTCTCGGCTGGGCGGTCCAGGGCCTGCCCCTGTTCTTCGTCGGGCTGGCCGTGGTCTGGCTGCTGACCATCCGCGTCGCGACCCCCCGCCGCTACTCCTGGCGCGTCGTCGGGGTGTCGATGTCCCTGGCGGTGACCACGTTCGTGCTCAAGCCCTGGGTCGGCCTGGAGCGGATGACGCAGGCCGCCCCGGCCGACGGCTCGCCCGGCGTGCTGCTCGACGTCGTCTCGACCGGGCTGCTCCCGATCGAGGCGTTCGAGCCCGACGGCCCGGCCTCGGTCTCCCTGGTCGACGGCCAGGTCGGCACGCTGCACCTGACCACGGGCGCCGACACCGGGGCGTACGACGTCCTCACCCGGCTCGACCTCTCCCTCGGCTGGTGGGTGGCGCTGGTCCTCTTCTGCCTGCTCCCCCTGCTGTGGACCCTCGCGGTCGGCCTCGTGCCGCACGACGAGCCCGAGACCGACCTCGCGCCCACCGAGCCCGAGCCCGAGCTGGTGGCCGCGTGAGCGCCCGCACCGCGGGTGGCCAGCGCCGTACGGTGCTGCTCGCCGTCGCCGCGCTCGCCCTTGCCCTCGTGGCCGCCGTGGCCGCGCCCAGCACCTTCGGCGGCTTCGTCACCTCGGTGACCAACCAGACCAACACCGCCTCCAGCGCTGTCTTCGGCCGGCCCTCGACCTGCCAGGTCGCGACGAACGTCGGCAGCCCGTTCTTCATCTACCCGATGAACGAGGCCAGCGGGACCGCGGTCGCCGACACCTCGAACCCCTCGCGGCCCGGCACCTACCGCGGCAGCCCGATCGCGTACCGCCAGGACGGGCCCTGCGGCGGCGACGCCGGCACCGGGGTCACCATCAACGCCCCGGTGACCACGAACACCGGCCGGGCGTTCCTCAGCGGCCCCACCCAGACCCAGATCAACCCCGGCACGTTCAGCGCGGGCATCTGGTTCAAGACCAACAGCCAGCGCGGCGGGAGGCTGATCGGCTTCGGCAACGGCACCGGGACCACCGAGTCGGGCAGCTACGACCGCCACCTCTACCTGACCAACGCGGGCAAGGTCGTCTTCGGCGTCTACCCGAACGCGGTCAGGACCGTGGAGTCGAGCACCGGGCTGAACAACAACACCTGGCACTACGCGGTGGGCACCCTGTCGTCCACCACCGGTCTGCGGCTCTACATCGACGGGGCGTTGGTCGACAGCGACGCCTCGGTGACCTCCGCGCAGAACTACACGGGTCAGTGGCGGATCGGCTGGGACAACCTGGCCAGCTGGACCGAGATCCCCGCCAGCGAGTACTACCAGGGCAGCCTGGCCTGGGCGGCCGTCCACACCACAGCACTAACCCCGACGCAGGTGCAGGCGATCTGGGCCGCCGGCCGCTGAACCCGTGGGACGTCATCCAGATCGAGGACACGGATCCTCGGATCGCATGACGTCCGCCCGCGTCCCCGGGTCAGCGCCCCCGGGCGGGCAGGCGCAGCAGCGCCCGCGCCTCGTCCACGTCGTACGGCGTCCGCCCCGCCTCGCCGGCCAGGCGTACGGCCCGCCCGACCAGCTGGGCGTTCGACTCCACCGGCACCCCGCGGCGCAGGGTGAGGGTGTCCTCCATCCCGACCCGCAGGTGCCCGCCCATCGCCAGCGTGGTCAGCGCGACGGGCAGCGCGGTGCGCCCGACGCCGGTGGCCGACCAGGAGGTGACCTCGGGCGGGAGCGCGGCGTGCGCGGCGACCAGCGCGGGGGCGGTGCCGGGCATCCCGCCGGGCACGCCCATCACGAAGTCGCAGTGCACCGCCCCGGCCGGCGGGGGGCCGTACCTGTCCAGCAGGCGGTGCAGGGTGGCGACCTGGCCGAGGTCGAAGATCTCGAACTCCGGGAGCACCCCCCGCTCCTGCGCCAGCTGGTAGAGCTCGCTCACGAACGGCCACGGGTTGAGGAAGACGTCGTCGCCGAAGTTCACCGTGCCGAGGGTCAGGCTGCAGGAGTCCGGCTCCGCGTCGAGCACCTTCAGTCGCTGCTCCAGCGGGTCGTGCACCGAGCCGCCGGTGGACAGCTGGACGACCAGGTCGGTCTGCTCGTGCAGCGCCTGCACCGTGTCGCGCAGCCGGGTGGCGTCCAACGAGGGAGCGTGGTCGTCGTCGCGGATGTGCACGTGCACCATCGCCGCACCCGCGGCCTCGGACTCCTGCGCCGCGACGACGAGCTCCTCGAGCGTGGTCGGCAGGGCCGGGCAGTCGGCCTTGGCGGTCTCGGCGCCGGTGGGGGCGACGGTGACGAGGATGCCGTCGGCGCGGGGGGTACGGGGCTCGTGGCTGCTCACGGGAGGACTCTGCCAGAGCAGCGGCGCGGCCCGGGCCAGACTCCTCGGGGTGCCCGGGCCATCCGGGACCTCTGTCCTGTTCTCGGGGCCGACGGGACGGACGCGCCGTACGGACAGGTCCACCTGCCCCCTCGATGAGAGGGCTCTCACCGGCCCCTCACCGTCACCTCACCCGACGACCGGAAGGTCACCCGTGCGCCGGGGTGGTCCCGGCCACGAGCCGAGGAGCAACCCCCATGAACAAGTCCGTCGCCGCCGGGTTCGGCGCGCTCGCCGTCGCCGTGTCCGTCCTGGCCGCCCCCTCCCCCGCCTTCGCCGACGAGCGCGTGTGCCGCGGCTCGATCGGGGCGGTCACGGTCGACAACGTCGTGGTCCCGCAGAACGCCACCTGCACCCTGACCGGCACGAAGGTCCAGGGCACCGTGAAGATCTCGAACGGCGCCACCCTGACCGCCCGCAACATCGACGTCGAGGGCAACGTGCAGGCCGAGGGCCACGCCAAGGTCGTCGTGCGCTCCTCCGTGGTCGACGGCAGCATCCAGCTGACGCAGGGCCGGGCCGCGGTGCTGGCCGGCAACCGCGTCGGCTCCGACGTCCAGTCCTTCACCAACCGGGCCGCCCAGACGTTCACCAACAACCGGATCAACGGCAACCTGCAGTGCAAGGAGAACAAGCCGAAGCCGACCGGCAGCGGCAACGTCGTGCAGGGCAACAAGGAGGACCAGTGCGCCTCGCTGTGACGCCCTGACGGACCCGGGTGCCTGCCGGCAGGCGCCCGGGTCACGGCTCCAGCGTGTAGCCCAGCCCGGGTGACGTCACGAGGTGGCGGGGGTGCGCCGGGTCGTCCTCGAGCTTGCGGCGCAGCTGGGCGGCGTAGACGCGCAGGTAGCCCGTCTCGTCCTCGTAACCGGGGCCCCACACCTCGCGCAGGACCTGCTCGCGCGACACCAGCCGGCCCAGGTGGCGGGCCAGCAGCTCCAGGAACGCCCACTCGGTGGGGGTGAGCCGGACGTCCTCGCCCCGGCGGCTGACCTTCTTCCGGGCGAGGTCGACGACCAGCGCCCCGACCTCGACCCGGGTCTGCTCGGGCTCGGGCGTGGCGCCGCGGCGGAGCGCGGCACGTAGCCGGGCAAGCAGCTCGTTCATCGCGAAGGGCTTGGTGATGTAGTCGTCGGCCCCGAGGTCGAGGGCCTCGACCTTGTCCTCGCCGTGCTGGCGCGCCGAGAGCACGACGATGGGCACCTTCGACCAGCCCCGCAGGCCGGCGATCACCTCGGTGCCGTCCATGTCCGGCAGGCCGAGGTCGAGCAGCACGACGTCGGGGTGGTGGGTCGAGGCCGCCTCGAGCGCGCCGCGACCGTCGCCGGCCACCACGACCTCCCACCCGTGGGCGCGCAGGTTGATCGCGAGCGCGCGGGCCAGGGCGGGCTCGTCGTCGACGACCAGGACCTTCGCCGTCATGCCCCGGCCCCCACACGTGGCAGCGACAGGACCATGGTCAGTCCGCCGCCGGGCGTGTCCTCGCCGGTCAGGGTGCCGCCGACGGCCTCGGTGAGCCCGCGCGCGACCGCGAGGCCGAGCCCGAGCCCGCCGGGTGAGGTGTCGTCGAGACGCTGGAAGGGCTCGAACATCCGCTCCTGCTGCGCGGCCGGCACCCCGGGGCCGCGATCGACGACCAGCACCTCGACGGTGCCCGGCAGCACGTGGGCGAGCACGCGGACCGGCGTCTCCGACGAGTGCCGTACGGCGTTGCCGACCAGGTTCGCGACGACGCGCTCCAGCAGGCCGGCGTCGGTGCGGACGAACGGCACCCCCTCGTCGACCTCGAGCCGGACCCGGCCCGGGGGGTAGCCCGAGACCGCGAGCGGGAGCACCTCGTCGAGGCTGCGGTCGGCCAGCCGGGGCCGGACCAGCCCCGACTGGAGCCGGGAGAGGTCGAGCAGGTTGTCGATCAGCCGCTCCAGCTGCTCGGTCGACGAGGCGACCGCACCGACCAGCTCGGCGCGGTCGGTCTCCCCCAGCGAGCCCGAGACCAACCCGTCGACGGCGGTACGCATGGTCGCCAGCGGCGTGCGGAGGTCGTGCGAGACCGCCCGCAGCAGCGCCGTGCTGGTGGCGTCGGCCCGCTCCAGCACGGCCGCGCGCTCCTCGCGCCCCCGCAGCCGGCGGTACTCCAGCACCAGGCCGGTCTGCACCGCGAACGCCTCCAGCACCCGCCGGTCGCTGGCCCGCAGGGGCTCGCCGCACAGCACGAGCAGGTGGTTCTCGTCGACGTCGACGCGGGTGTCGCCCTCCTCGGGCGAGGACGCGCCCGGTCCGCCGGCCGCGGCCACGACCTGCCAGCCGACGCCGGTGCGCTCCAGCAGGGAGACGGCGTCCTGCCCGAAGGTCTCGCGCAGCCGCTGGACGATGGCCTCGGCGGTGTCCTGCCCGGTGAGCACCGAGCGGGAGAGCGCGCCGACGGTGGCGGCCTCCGTACGGGCCCGGACGGCCTCGGCGGAGCGTCGCGACGCCCGGTCGACCACGGTGGCCACGCCCACCGCGACCGCGACGAAAACGAGCAGGGCGACCAGGTTCTGCGGGTCGGCGATGGTGATCGTGTTCAGCGGCGGGGTGAAGAACCAGTTCATCAGCACGAAGCCGAGCACCGCCGCCACCAGGGCGGGGACCAGCCCGCCGACGAGCGCCACCAGCACGGTCAGGGCGAGGAACAGCAGCAGGTCGAGCGGCAGCTGGTCCGGGTCGTGGAAGGCGTCGAGGACCAGGGTGAGCAGGACCGGCAGGACCACGGCCAGCGCGAGGCCGAGGAGCTGCCGCTGCCGGCTCAGCGGCGAGAGGTACCACCGCGGGCGGCCGGTGCGCGCGCTCTGCTCGTGGGTGACGAGGTGGACGTCGATGGTGCCGGCGAGCTGGGCGACGCGGTCGCCGGTCGTCCCGGCGAACAGCCGCCGCAGCCGGCCGTGCCGGGAGACGCCGACGACCACCATGGTGGCGTTGACGCCGCCCGCGAAGTCGACCACCGCGTGCGAGACGTCCTCGCCGACCACCGAGTGGAAGGTGCCGCCCAGGGAGGCGACCAGCTGCTGGGCGCGGGCGATCCGGCGGTCCTCGACGGTGGCGATGCCGTCGGTGGCGATGACGTGCACCGCGACCAGCTCCGAGCCGGCCGCCCGCTGCGCGAGCCGGGCGCCCCGCCGGATGAGGGTCTCGCTCTCCGCGCCGCCGGTCACGGCGACCACGATCCGCTCCTTGGTCGGCCAGGTGCGCGAGATCGAGTGCGCCCGGCGGTAGTCGCTCAGCGCGTCGTCGACCCGGTCGGCCAGCCACAGCAGCGCCAGCTCGCGCAGGGCGGTCAGGTTGCCGACCCGGAAGTAGGAGGTCAGCGAGGCGTCGATGTTCTCGGCCTTGTAGACGTTGCCGTGCGCCATCCGTCGGCGCAGGGCGTCGGGGGCCATGTCGACCAGCTGGATCTGGTCGGCGGTGCGGACCACCTCGTCCGGGACGGTCTCGCGCTGCCGGACCCCGGTGATCCGCTCCACCTCGTCGTTGAGCGACTCCAGGTGCTGGATGTTGACGGTCGTGATCACGTCGATGCCCGCGGCCCGGATCGCCTCCACGTCCTGGGCGCGCTTCTCGTGGCGGCTGCCCGGGACGTTGGTGTGGGCGAGCTCGTCGACGAGGACCACCGCCGGCGCGCGGGCGATCACCGCGTCGGTGTCCATCTCGGAGAAGGTCGTCCCGCGGTAGGTCGCCACGGCGCGCGGGACGACCTCCAGCCCTTCGACCTGGGAGGCGGTCTGCGCCCGACCGTGTGTCTCGACGTAGCCGACCACCACGTCGGTGCCCCGGTCCCGCCGCCGGCGGGCCTCGCCGAGCATGGCGTACGTCTTGCCCACGCCCGGGGCTGCGCCGAGGTAGACGGTCAGGCGGCCGCGCTGCTCCTCGCTCACCACCCCAGTATCCCGCGACCGTCCCCGCCCGGCACGGGGCTCAGCCGGCGAGGCCACGCACGGCCAGGTTGAGGAGCAGCACGTTGACGCGGGGCTCGCCGAGCACCCCGAAGGTCCGGCCCGAGGTGTGCTCCGCGACCAGGTCGCGGACCTCCTGCTCCGACAGGCCGGTGGCGGCGGCCACCCGGGGGACCTGGAGCGCGGCGTAGTCCGGCGAGATGTCGGGGTCGAGCCCGGAGGCCGAGGCCGTCACCGCGTCCGCCGGCACGTCGCCGGGGGCGACCCCCTCGCGCTCGGCGACCTCGGCCTGCCGCTCGGTGATCGCGGCGACGAGCTCCGGGCTCTCCGGGCCGTAGTTCGAGCCGTAGGTCGACAGGGTGTCCCAGCCGTCGCCCGCGGCCGAGGGCCGCGGGAAGAACAGCGGGGTGCCGTCGGCGAGACCGACCACGGCCTGCCCGACCAGGGCGGAGCCGACGGCCTGCGCCGGGTCGGTGGTGCGCTCGCCGTCGGCGGTGACCAGAGACCCGCGGGCCTGCCAGGGCATCGCGACCGCGGCGACCCCGGTGACCGCCAGCGGGTAGGCGACCCCGAGGAGCAGGGTGGCGGCCAGGAGCAGCCGGAGCCCGGCGAGGCTCTGGCGGAAGAGGGCGTAGAGGTCGTTCAGCATGGTCGGATCACAGTCCTGGGAGGAGGGAGATGACGAGGTCGAGGAGCTTGATGCCCACGAACGGCGCGGCGAGCCCGCCGAGGCCGTACACGAGCAGGTTGCGGCGCAGCAGGTCGGAGGCCGCGGCCGGCCGGTAGGCCACGCCGCGCAGCGCGAGCGGGATCAGCGCCACGATGACCAGGGCGTTGAAGACGACCGCGGAGAGGATCGCCGAGCCCGGCGAGGACAGCCGCATCACGTTGAGGACGTCGAGACCGGGGAAGGCGACGACGAACATCGCCGGCAGGATCGCGAAGTACTTGGCCACGTCGTTGGCCACCGAGAACGTGGTCAGCGCGCCGCGGGTGATGAGCAGCTGCTTGCCGATCTCGACGACGTCGATGAGCTTGGTGGGGTCGGAGTCGAGGTCGACCATGTTGCCGGCCTCCTTGGCCGCCGAGGTCCCCGTGTTCATCGCGACCCCGACGTCGGCCTGGGCCAGCGCGGGGGCGTCGTTGGTGCCGTCGCCGCACATCGCGACCATGCGTCCCCCGGCCTGCTCCGTGCGGATCAGGGCCATCTTGTCCTCGGGCGTGGCCTCCGCAAGGAAGTCGTCGACGCCGGCCTCCTCGGCGATCGCCCGCGCGGTCACGGCGTTGTCCCCGGTGATCATCACCGTGCGGATGCCCATGGCCCGCAGCTCCTCGAAGCGGTCCCTGATGCCGTCCTTCACGACGTCCTTGAGGTGGATGACCCCGAGCAGGCGGGCCGGGTCGGTCCCGCGCTGCTCGGCGACGACCAGCGGGGTGCCGCCGGACGCGCTCACCCGGCCGACGAGGTCGTCGACCTCGGCGGACGTCTCTCCCCCGGAGTCGCGGACCCACTGCACGGCCGAGGAGGCGGCGCCCTTGCGGACCCGGCGGCCCTCGGCGTCGAGGCCGCTCATCCGGGTCGTGGCGGAGAACTCCACCATCGTGGCGCCCGCGGGCACGTCGCGACCCTCCCCGTCCAGGGCCCCGATCAGGGTGACGATGCTGCGGCCCTCCGGGGTCTCGTCGGCCAGCGACGACAGCAGGGCCGCGTCGACCAGGTCCTCGCGCGGCACCCCGGTCAGCGTGAGCAGCTCGGAGGCCTGCCGGTTGCCGTAGGTGATGGTGCCGGTCTTGTCGAGCAGCAGCACGTCGACGTCGCCGGCGGCCTCGACGGCCCTCCCGGACATGGCCAGCACGTTGCGCCGTACGAGGCGGTCCATGCCGGCGATGCCGATCGCGGAGAGCAGCGCCCCGATGGTGGTCGGGATGAGGCAGACCAGCAGCGCGGTCAGCACCAGCACCGACTGCCCGGCGTCGCTGTAGTCGGCCACGAAGTAGAGCGAGCCCACGACGGCCACGAAGACGATGGTCAGCGCGGACAGCAGCACGCCGAGCGCGATCTCGTTGGGGGTGCGCTGGCGCTGCGAGCCCTCCACCATCGCGATCATCCGGTCCACGAAGGACTGGCCGGGGTCGGAGGTGATCCGCACGACGATGCGGTCCGAGAGCACGATCGTGCCGCCGGTGACCGCGGACCGGTCGCCCCCGGACTCCCGGATCACCGGGGCCGACTCGCCCGTCACCGCGGACTCGTCGACCGAGGCGACCCCCTCGACGACGTCGCCGTCGCCGGGGATCCGCTCGCCGGCCTCGACGACGACCAGGTCGCCGGTGCGCAGCGCCGTGGAGGGAACCTCCTCGGTGGCGCCGTCGGGGCGCCGGCGGCGTGCGGTGGTCTCCTCCTGCAGCGCGCGCAGGCTGGCGGCCTGCGCCTTGCCGCGGCCCTCGGCGACGGACTCGGCGAGGTTGCCGAAGAGCACGGTCAGCCAGAGCCAGACCGTGACCGACCAGCCCAGCACGCTCGGGTCCAGCACCGACAGCACCGTGGTGAGCGCGGCGCCGGCCTCCACGACGAGCATCACGGGGGTGGCCAGGAGCGCCCGCGGGTCCAGCTTCCTCAGTGCCCCCGGGAGGGCCTCGAGGAGCTGGGCGGGGGTCAGGATGCTGCTGCTGCGCGTGGGGG
>NZ_LR733215.1:3268768-3321612 GCF_902506435.1 Nocardioides sp. AX2bis
CCCCCGCGGCCGTGGGGCGCCTGCTCCGGCGCGCCTGGGCCGGCGAGCAGCCGCTGACCGAGAGGAACGACGCATGAGCGACGCCCCGACCCCCGACCCGACCCCTGACCAGGACGCCCGCGAGCAGCACGTCACCGACCAGGTGCTGGCCAGCTTCGCCGAGGCCGGTGACACCCGCTTCCGCGAGCTGATGGAGGCGCTGGTCCGCCACGCCCACGCCCTGGTCCGCGAGGTCCGCCTCACCGAGCCCGAGTGGGAGCAGGCCATCGGCTTCCTCAAGCGGGCCGGCGACCTCACCGACGACAAGCGCCAGGAGTTCATCCTGCTCTCCGACGTGCTCGGGCTCTCGATGCTCACCGTCGCGGTCAACCAGCCGCCCGACCCCCGCGCCACCGAGGCCACCGTCTTCGGGCCGTTCTTCGTCGACGGCGCGCCCCACGTCGAGATCGGCGGCGACATCTCCGGCGGCGCGGCCGGCCAGCCGTGCTGGGTCTCCGGCACCGTGCGCGGCACCGACGGCGAGGTCGTCCCGGGCGCCCGGCTCGACGTGTGGGAGGCCGACGACGACGGCATGTACGACGTCCAGCACGCCGGCGACCTCACCCAGGGCCGCGGCTGGCTGAGCACCGACGACGAGGGCCGGTACGGCTTCTGGGGCGTCACCCCGACGCCGTACCCGATCCCGCACGACGGCCCGGTCGGCGACCTGCTCAGCGCGGGCGGGCGCGGCCCGATGCGCGCCGCCCACCTGCACTTCATGGTCAGCGCGCCGGGCTACCACCGGCTGGTGACCCACATCTTCGTGCGCGGCGACACCTACCAGGACTCCGACGCGGTCTTCGGCGTCAAGCCGTCCCTCGTCGTCGACTTCGACGAGCAGCCGGCCGGCACGCCGCCGCCCGACGACGACCCCGGCGCCCGGGTCGTCGAGGGCACCTGGACCCGCGCCCACTTCGACGTCCACCTCATCCCCGCCAACAACACCGCCCAGGAGCAGTCATGACCGACGCCGGCCTCGAGCAGGAGACCACGCCCACCCACCCGGGCTCGATGACGCGCCTCGACGACGAGCACGAGGGCGACCTGCACACCGACGTCCTGGTGATCGGCAGCGGGCCGGCCGGCGCCTCGGCCGCGCTGTTCCTCGCGACGTACGGCGTCGACCACCTCGTGATCACCAAGTACCGGTGGACCGCGAACACCCCGCGCGCGCACATCACCAACCAGCGCACCGTCGAGATCATGCGCGACATGGGCATCGAGCAGGACGTCATCGACGAGGCGACGCCCCACGAGATGATGGGCGACACCGTCTTCTGTTCCAGCCTCGCCGGCGACGAGATCGGCCGGATCCGCACCTGGGGCACCCACCCGGTCCGCGAGGCGGAGTACCGGATGGCCAGCCCCTCGATGAACTGCGACCTCCCGCAGACCCTCTTCGAGCCGATCCTGATCGGGCACGCGGCCTCGCGCGGCAGCCGGATCCGCTTCGACACCGAGTACGTCTCGCTGGTCCAGGACGACGCCGGCGTCACCGTCACCGTCCGGGACCGGCTCTCCGGCCACGAGTTCCGGATCCGCGCGCGCTACGTGATCGCCGCCGACGGCGGCCGCAGCCAGGTCGTCGCCGACCTCGGCCTGCCGATGGCCGGGCAGATGGACCTCGCCGGCAGCATGAACATCGTCTTCCACGCCGACCTCACCGAGCTGGTCGGCCACCGCCCCAGCGTCCTGTACTGGGTGCTCCAGCCCGGCGCGACCATCGGCGGCATCGGCCTCGGCCTGATCCGGATGGTCCGCCCGTGGGACGAGTGGCTGATCACCTGGGGCTACGACATCAACCAGCCCCCGCCCGACCTCGACGACGCGATGGCCACCGAGATCGTGCACAACCTGATCGGCGACGACACCGTGCCGGTCACGATCCGCTCGCTGTCGCTGTGGGGCAACAACAAGATGTACGCCGAGCGCTACCGCGAGGGGCGCGTCTTCGGCGTCGGCGACGCCGTCCACCGGCACCCGCCGAGCAACGGGCTCGGCTCGAACACCTCGATCCAGGACTCCTACAACCTGGCCTGGAAGCTCTCGTACGTCCTGCGCGGCCTGGCCGGCGAGGGCCTGCTCGACAGCTTCGACGAGGAGCGGGCCCCGGTCGGGAAGCAGATCGTGCTGCGGGCCAACAAGAGCATCGAGGAGTTCGGCGCCATCCTCGAGGCGCTCGGCCTGGAGGACTCCGGGCAGTCGATCGAGGAGATGCAGCGCGGCATCGACGCGCTGGCCGACGGCACCGAGGAGGGCGTGGGCCGCCGCGAGTCGCTGCGCAAGGCCCTCGAGCTCAAGGACTACGAGTTCAACGCGCTGGGGGTCGAGCTCGGCCAGCGGTACGCCTCGCGGGCCGTGGTCGGCGACGGCACGCCCGAGCCGGCGTACGACCGGGACCCCGAGCTGCACCACCACCCCACGACCTGGCCGGGGGCGCGCCTGCCGCACTGCTGGCTCGGCGACGGCGGCCGGCGCGTGAGCACGCACGACCTCGCCGGCAAGGGCGTCTTCACGGTGCTGACCGGCGTCACCGGCGCCCCCTGGGTGAAGGCCGCGCGCGAGGCCGCCGCCGAGCTCGGGATCGAGGTGCGCGGCTTCGTCATCGGACCGAAGGCCGACTACAGCGACCTCTACGACGACTGGGCCCGGCTGCGTGAGGTCGCCGAGGACGGCTGCGTGCTGGTCCGCCCGGACGCCCACGTGGCCTGGCGCTCGGCCGGCCTCGTCGACGACCCCGCCGGCGCGCTCACCGACACGCTGCGCGCCGTCCTGGCGCGCTGAGTCACGCCCGTCCCACCCCCGCGGTGGGAATGGCTCGCAGCGTCAGCCGTTGGGACTAGACAGCCGCCGCCGGCACGGCAGCGGCCGATCACAGTCCCACCGCAAGGAGTCCCCATGTCGAAGGTCATCATCGTCGGAGCGCACGGCAAGGTCGCCCGTCTCGCCGCCCCCCGCCTCGTCGCCGCAGGTCACGAGGTCACCGGCGTGATCCGCAAGGAGGAGCAGGCCGACGCGATCCGCGAGACCGGCGCCGAGCCGCTGGTCGCCGACGTCGAGTCCGCCTCGACCGACGAGATCACCCGCGTGGTCACCGGCCACGACGTCGTCGTCTGGTCCGCCGGCGCCGGTGGCGGCAGCCCGGAGCGCACCTGGGCGCTCGACCGTGACGCCGCGATCCGCACCATCGACGCGGCCGTCGCCGCCGGTGTCCCGCGCTTCGTGATGGTGTCCTACTTCGGCGCCGGGCCCGACCACGGCGTCGACCCGGAGAAGGACTTCTTCGCCTACGCCGAGTCCAAGACCCAGGCCGACGCGCACCTGTCCGCCTCGGACCTGGCCTGGACGATCCTGCGCCCCTCGGGTCTCACCGAGGAGGCCGGCACCGGCGGCATCGAGACCGGCCCCGGTGTCACCGGCGGCCAGGTGGCCCGCGCGACCGTGGCCGACGTGATCGCCGCGGCCGTCGACGCCCCCGACGCCGCCAAGGGTCTCACGCTGGAGTTCAACGACGGCGAGCAGCAGGTCGCCGACGTCCTCGCCTCCTGAGGACCGCGCCGCCCGGGCGATAGGTTCGGGCGGTGCAGACCGACGCCGTGGCCCCTCGTGGCTGACCCCGACGAGGGCGTCACCGACGACGCACTGATCCGCACCGGCGTCTCCCGCGACCGCGTCCCGGCGGCGTTCGAGCCCCTCCTGGCCGACGCCGTCGGGCTGGTCGGCACCGTCCCCGGCGCGTCCCTGCTGCTGTACGGCTCGGTCGCCACCGGGACGACGGATCCCGCCCGCTCCGACCTCGACCTGCTCTCGATCGGGTTGTCCGCCGAGCGGGCCGAGGTGCTCGGGCAGCGGCTGGGCGCCCGGTACGCCGACCGCTGCCGCAGCGTCGACGTCGTCCCGGTCGAGGCTGGCACGTTCGCCGGCGAGGGCGACGAGGCGTACGGGTGGCGGGTGCTGCTGCGGCACTACTGCCTCCCCCTGGTCGGCCCCACTCCGGACGAGGTCGTCCCCGACCTCGCGCCGGGGTACGCCGCCGACGCCCGCGCGGCCCGCGGCTTCAACGGCGACCTCGCCCAGCACCTCGACCGGTGGCGTACGGAGGTCGACGACCCGACCACGTCGACCGGCCTGCTCGCGGTGAAGGTCGCCCGCAAGACGCTGCTGGCGCTGACCGGGCTGGTCAGCGTGCACGACGGCACCTGGACGACCGACCGCGCGAAGGCGGCCGGTCGGTGGTCCGGGGTGGAGCCGGCGTACGCCGCCGAGCTGGCCCGCCTGCTCGGCTGGAGCGCCAGCGCCCGCCGCCCCACCGGCCGCCGCCCCGAGCAGCGCGACCTGGTGCGCGCGCTCGGTGACGACGGCGTGGTGGGGATGGTGGCGTCGCGGTTCGGGGTACTGGTGGGGATGTGGGACGAGGCCGCCCCTCAGAGCGCGGAGTAGAGCGCCTCCTCGAAGTCGCCGTACACCTTCCAGGCCTCCTCGGTGATGAACGGCAGCGAGTTGGTGTAGATCGACGCGCAGATGCCGGTGGTGCGGTCGACGAAGAAGTGCGTGTTGAAGAGCCCCGCCCACGAACCCGTCCCCGCACGGCGGCGCCCGGGGATGTCGTCGTTGTTAATCATCAGGCCGTATCCCCAGGTCCACCCGGGTCCGGCGCGGAGCGAGTCCGTGGTCCCCGAGTCGGCGGTGAGGATCTCCTCGGGGAAGGTCAACCCGCGCAGCTGGTCGGAGAACGCCTCGTCGACGGTGGCCTGCTGCAGGATGCGGGCGCCGTCGAGCTCGCCGCCGCGAAGCAGCGCCCGCTCGAAGCGAATGTAGTCGCGCGGGGTGGAGAAGAGGCCGTGGCCGCCGGCCCACCAGTCGGGGGTGTCGTTCAGGACGTTGCCGATCGAGCTCCAGGCGCCGTCCTCGCCGCGCACGTGCACCCCGACGACGTTGGCCTTGCGTCCGTCGTCGAGGGCGAACATCGTGTCGTCCATCCCGAGCGGGCCTGTGACGTGCTCCTTGACCACCACGTCGAGCGTGGTCCCGGCCACCGACTCGACGACCTTGCCGAGCCAGTCGGTGTTGATGCCGTAGTTGAAGCGCTCGCCGGGGTGGGCGACCATCGGCGCCCTCAGGGCGGCGGCGTCACCGGGGACGACGTTGGGCAGCCCGGTCGCGGTCTCGTAGCGGGCGAGCTCCTCGTTCCAGAACCAGTAGCCCAGGCCGCTGGTGTGGGTGACGAGGTGGTGCACGGTCGCCTTGCTGCGCGGCTCGACCAGGCGCGGTTCGTCGCCGTCCCAGCCCTCGAGGACCTTGATGTCGGCGAACTCCGGGCAGTACTCCTCGACGGGTGCGTCGAAGTCGAGCTCACCGCGCTCGCGCTGCTGCAGCGCCGCGGTGGTGCACACCATCTTGGTCATCGACATGATCCGGAACTGGGTGCTGGTGGTGACGTCCTCCTCCGCCTCCCCGACGACGCGTGACCCGACGCCGCCCTCGTAGAAGACGCCGTCGGCGTCCGCGGCGATCGCCGCGACGTGGGGTACGGCGCCGTCGTCCACGGCCGACTGCAGCACGCGGTCGATCCCGCTCCCGTCGATGGTCCTGCTCATGGTGGGTGCCTCCCGGTCCGTGGCCCGGCCGTTCCGGACCCGTCCGGCCACCGTGGCACCGACCGCATTCGAGTGGCACCCGTCACATGGGCAGTCTTTCGGCCGGGCTTGGGGGTCGGGGCCCGGTGGGCGAGGAACGAGCGCAGCGAGCGTCTCGAGACCTCAGGCCCGGATGACGGCTATCCGGCGCGCCTCCCCTCCCACACCTGCCACCGCAGCCGCTTCTCCTTACCCCGCCTGACATTTGCCCCACCCAGGTCGGCCCTGGTCGACACCACCAACGGTTGGTCGAGCAAGTTCACCGACCTACGCCGCAGCGGTGGTGTCGACTTGTCGACCTATCTCCACTAACCCGACTCGAACTTCCCGACATCCTCCGCCGCGGCACCCATTCGTGGACTCGCCTGCGCAATGCCAGGCTCAAAAACTCGACCGACGAGGACCACGAGGACCACGAGGACCGGCTGTGAGGGCGGGCATGAGCCCTCGCCGACGTCGGACAGTCCGCCCAGATTGACGCACGCATCCAGCGATGCCGCGGGCGGGCCATTATCGTCTAAGGAGGTCGACGGAGGCGTCTCGATACAGTAAGCGGAGAAGGCTGATCACCCCACATTGGGGCTCCCAAATGTTCACTCGAATGGACGCGACTGCTCAGGAGCCCACCTGTCGCGTCCAGTCCCTAACGTTCATTCCCACGCGCTCCGCGTCCTCGATCGACAACTGCCCACTGTGCATGATCACGTTCCGCGACCTGGCGATCGTTCCGAAAAGCGACGTCGCCCAGTCGATGCGCGGGACATGTGCCTCGAAGAGCGTCCAATTCTGCTGCATGATGTCGGGAAGATGCCCGAGCTCGGTGTAATCGAGTAGGTCGTCGCCGCGATCGCCGTGCCACTTGGTCTTGACCTCGTCCTCGCGCCGACTTTCGGCAAATTTCTGGATCTTTGCGGACACGCCGTTCGTCCACCAGTCGTCACCGAACTCGTCGACGAGCACCCGCCGGACGAACTTTCGCGCCGTCTTTTCAAAGGCTGTGATGGCGACGTAGACGACTGCCATGTTCTGCGCAGCGGCGATGTCGCTCGGGTCCAGCAACTCAAGCGAAACCGCCGCCCGATACTCCTCAAGGCCCTCGGGGGCAGCGAATGGGCTTGCCGCCAATCCCGTCGTCTCGATCGCTTGCTGCGTTAGATCGCCACGGAATACGAACGAGTAGACGTCAGTCATTAGATATCGAGGTGCTTGGCGAGGCTCGCGAACAGTGCGTCGTAGACGGCAGGGTCCCGAGTTGCTGGCAGGTGAAGGTTGATCTCATACACCAGTCGTGCCTTCGTGGACGTCGTGGCGTCCCTGCCCGATTCGATCCGCGGCGTGAGCGGAATATCATCCGCCTCGCCAGGCTCCTCCAGAGGGATGGCTGTCGGCGGAACGCTTTCGAAGTCCGCATTCTTTGCAAACGCCAAGAACGTGTTGGCCATCTTGCCTAGCACTGCGTCCGAGTAGGCGCCTTGCGAAATTGTCTTAAACTTGGCACGAACATCGGCGGCTGTCATCTCATGCGCGTTCTTGTTGATCTGGAACAGGTCGGCGTACGCATCGCGTAGGCCGTTTGCGAGGACTGCGCCTGACAGACTTGGATCCAAGAACTCGTGATAGGCCTGGGTTGGCTCGCCAGACTCACGTAGCAACCCGAGGGTCTTCAACATCTTTATGACTAGGCGGTCGGCTGCACTTGTATAACCAATCTGTTCCAGAAACTTGATTGTGAACCGATCGGGGGCCTGCGCTGCACGAACTGAGTCCAGAATCGCGTCGAGGTTCTTGAAGGAGGTGAGGTAGGAAGACGGCAGTGCCATGGGGTGACTCTCTTCCGTTCCACCTTGAATAGTCAAGCATTGTTGTTTGTCCGCGACGGCCCAGCGCGCGAGCGTCCTGGGCCTCGGCGTGTCCGTCACGGATTCGGAGTCGGCAACCCGTCGATTCGGGCTCGGATGGCAACACCCGCCCGTGGCACGTCCAACGCCGTTCGTCCGTTAGGACCAGCAGGAGCGTGTCATCTAGTCGCCGAGAGCGAGCGGGCCTGAGGGAGTCCCCGATTCGCCTGTGGAGCCTTCGGTCGACGCCGTTGGGTGCGGGAGTAGAACGTTACCGAGCCGCTCGAGGTCGCCCGGATTCATGTCGGCGACGTCGTCGATGGCCTCAACAAAGGTGTCGTCGGCGCCGCTCACGCTGCGGACTTCTCGGCTCCGGTCACTCCCGAGTGTCCCAGCCACCGCAACGGCTTTCTGCGACCCCGGCGTGATTACGCCGTAACCGGCGGGCAATACGTGCCATCCCACCCCCGGTCCCCGGGGACGTGGCAACATTCGGCCGTGAAGCCGATCGCGTACGAGCCGTCGATCATGTCCCTCTACCTGGGCATGCGCGTCCGCGACCAGCTTCTGGCGACTGGCACTGGTTTCGTCGTAGAACACTAGGGCCTTCCATTTCTAGGGACGAACCGGCATAACCTCACCGGACGCCATTCGGACAATAACGAGCTCATGAGCCCGGCGACCGGCGCTGTTCCGGACACAGTCGTCATCACCCATGCGTGCACCGACGGCCTCGGAGTGTGGATCCAGCGTCAAGAGTCTCTCTATGACGATGATGGCCGGCCGCTCTGGCTTGAACATCCCACGTACGGCAGGACCGTGGAAGTTGTCGCGATGCCACTAACAAATCTGCGTGAGGTGGCGCTTCATCCGTACCCGCTCGAAGACCCAAGCCCCGGGGTTCTCGTTGGCGTGACAAGTGAGGTAAACGTCGTTGGGTTCCCGCTGAACATGCATCACGCCGGGTTCCTTGCGATCTGGGCAAGAGGCACCATCGCATCCGAGTACCACGTCGATTACGACGAACTTCCCCTGTTCTTGATTGACAGCCGCACCAGGCCAGGGCAATCGGGATCGCCGGTAATCTTATTCAGCGCCGGCGGGCACTATCAGGTCGAGGGAGAGGTATCGCCGCGCGCGGGACACCTCACTAAACTGCTGGGTATCTACTCCGGGAGAGTCAACAAAGACAGCGACCTCGGCTTCGTCTGGCGGGTCCGCGCCATCCAGGAGGTAGTCCGCGCGGCGGTCAGGCCCTCCGAAAGTGCGCCGTAGTGCACGGCCTTGGCTCTTAGCGGTCCGGGCCTGCCCGTCGAGTCGATCTTTCGGCCGGTTCGAGTCGGCGCCGCTTGGCATTCGGATCTGCCGCGTTCTGCGCGCCTGCCGTCCTGCGTCTATCCGCCGCGAATCCCCTTATTCTCGCAAGCGGGCCCCTACGGCGGGTCGTCTGGGAACCATGATGGACGCGGTCAACTCGCATCAGCTGAGATCAAGCACCTCCAGAATCCCGCGCAACTCGAACATCCGATCAGACGCCGCGGGGAGCTCCTTCCGAAGGTCGCGCAGCCGCCGTGCGCTATTCCGATCAATTTGCTGCGACCCCATCTCTTCCGCTAATCGCGAGATGGCTCGCAAGCCCCAGAACTGACCGAAAGGTTTCTTCTCAACGTCGATGACACTGTCGATAAGCACGATCGTATAGTTGGGGTCGGGCTTCGAGTACAGAACCGCGTAGGCCGCGAGCCGCTGTCCAAGGTCTCCGCCCTTGAGCGCACTCTCAAGTGGAACGGATTCGCCCGCATCTGCGGCCGCAATCATCTCCCCCACGATCTTGGTCATCACCTGGGTGCGCGCAGACCCGCTCGGCATGCCCGTGCGCGGGTCTCGAACGGCGTTGTATTGACTGACCAGACTTGGGAGACGTTCCCTGGATTCCCCGTCAATGGCATCTGTGAGTTGCGCGCGCTCACGAGCCTCATTCGCCTCCTGAACCTGGCGAACTGAGGCGCTTGCCCCCTCAACCTGGTCCATGCGCTGGGCCAACTCGCGGTACTTGACTCCGCCGATCGGGGTGTCGATTGACTCGAAGACAGAGCCGAGCCACGGAACGATGGCAATTCCAAGTAGCACCAGGACGATCGTGTCCATCTGAACGGTCGGCCAGACCAGATGCACAACAACCAGGGCGAGAGCGCCTGCGGTAATCGCGCCCTTAACGAGGCCAGCGCGGCGGTGATGGGCGTCCGTACGTTTCGCACGGGTGTCCTTTGAGGGATCCATCGGGTCACCCCCTACGACTTTCGTCCTGCCAGGCGCGGACGCGCCCCGACAACTGTCCGCATCCTAGACACCGCAAGACGTGGGCCGTGACCTAAAGCAAAGGCGTCTGGATCACGGCAGAGACAGCATGGGATAGGTCTTACCGCCGCGTATCGGCCTGCGTGTCTGATACAGCGATGTCACGTCCCAACGGGCTATGCGTCAGCCTCGTCACAACGGTTCCGGCGTGCCACTCCGCGGCCGTGGGGAACCTCGGCTTGGCCATTGCTCAGGAGCTCCCGACAGGTCTGCGCTCTGCATTCAGATCCCGGCCGGATGACGCCAACGGGGCTAGAACCTGCGCTGCGCTCGCCGCTGAGCCGGTTCCGACCTGGCCCCGAAGGGCCCGTTAGCAAGGGACGAAGGTGTAACCGTCCGGTTCGTAGCAGCGGGGACCGGTGTATCCATGATCGTCATCCGTTGTGTAGACCAAACCTCCTGAGCCCCCGTCGTCATCAGACGATGGGGCGTCAGGAATCGGCTCAGGAGGTGCTGGCGCGGGAGGTGGCGGCGGAGGCGAAGGGCGAGCAAGTCGCGTGCCTTGACCCGCCGGGACCGCCTTGCCGATCCACCGGCCCATGAATCGGACGCGGCTGAAGAAGTGGTTCACATCGGAGTCCCACGCGAGCCCGACGAAGTCGTCGCCCTCGCAGACGACGTTGTAGTACCCCTCGGCGTCGGTTACCTCAAAGGTCCCGTCCTCGCTGCACACAACAACCTCTTGCTCCCCGCACCGGACCGAACCGGTGCGGGTCTCCTCAAGTGCCTGCCGCATGCACTGCTGCTCTGTTTGAGCCTGACGCTGCTCAGACTTCTCGCCTGGATTCATGCTGATTGCGCGCCGGACTTGCCTATCGCTCAGTTGAGTTGGTTCTTCCTGTTCGTCGGTCGCGGCGCACCCGCTGAGAAACAGCGCAGCGACTACCGCAACCGATCCGGACCTGCTGGAGAGCGACATTCGATGAGTATGCCTCGCAATCTGTGCCGTCTCCGTTGTCATGCATCGCACCATGAGGGCTCACTTGGGGCGCTGGAGCACGTCCTGTAGTCGGTAGGCGGCGTCGTTGCCCTCTCCGAGGGCCGCCTCGATCTTGCCCATGGGGCACCCAGCGGTCCCGTTGTCGCACATGGTCCAGTAGGCGTTGCCGAGGGAGTACCGGTAGAGGACGAGGCGGGCGGGTCGCGCCGGGGCCGACGAGCATGCTGTCAGGGCGTCGTCTATGCCCTGCTGGAGCCGGTCGAAACGATCACTGAAGGTCGAGAAGGCCAAGCCGTTGGTGTCGTTGGCCAGCATGACATCGACCAGGGGCGACATCTCGTCCCGGCAGGTCTGACTCTCCGCGAACTCCGGTGATGCCAACGAGCCAGCCGGGTCGGTCGATTCCTGCTGGGCCTCATCGGTTGACCCGCCACAGGCTCCCATGGCGAGAACGGACAGCAGTGCCAGCCAGACGGGAAAACGGCTCATCGCCCCAACCTAGGGGGACCTCCAGGGGCAAGGAGCCTTGTTTCACCCGGACCCATGTGGGGTACCTATCCCGGCTTCTCCCGCGACCGGCTGAGCCAAGGCAAGGTCCATAAGAGTGCTTCGCCGACCGTTGGATGGCCCGACCTGTCGAGTTTACCGGGGTTAGGTCATGTGGTCAGCGGGCCTGCTGGCGAGGCGAAAGAACTCTCAGAGCCGCGCTCGAAGCTCATCCTTTTTCGTTGAGAACTCCTTGTCGTTGAGGATGCCGTCCTTATGGCCCAATCAAAACGAGGTCGCCAAGCGTGTCCTCGGCTCGCGTCTCTCCTCCGCGCACCCGCCGGATGACAAGTCGTCTCTGGGTCATCTACGGCCGAGGGTCCGATGCCTCGCGATACGTTCGGCCCATGCAGCAGTCCAAGTGGATCTACGACCCCAGTCCGGACAACACGGCTCGTACGCTACTTGGCATTGAGGGGCCGCGGCCCCTTGTGTGCGTCGGTATCAACCCTTCGACTGCTACTCCCGGCGACTTAGATCGCACTGTTGCCACCGTGGAACGGGTATCGGTGCAGCAGGGATACGACGGTTTCGTCATGCTCAACGTGTACCCCCAGAGGGCAACTGACCCGGACGATCTGCACGCGACCGTTGACTCAGAACTTCACGAGTGGAACATGCGCTCGATCGCGGCCCTCGCGAATGGGCGCGATCTGACCGTCTGGGCGGCTTGGGGAACGCTCATCCGCAAACGGAAGTATCTGGCGGGCCTTCTAACGGAGATCGTCGGTCTGCCTGAGCTGAGGAGCTGCACATGGGTGAGCCGAGGCGCCCGTAGCAAGGCCGGTCATCCCCACCATCCTCTTTACGTAAGGGCCGACGCGCCGCTCGAGGACTTCGATGCGCTTGGCTACGTGGCGACCCTGTAGCCCATAGATTCGCCGTCGCCTGCCGGGAAGAGCGGAACCACGTCATACCGCCGCGAGCAGGACACCCCAAACCTCCGGCCATGCCGATAAGCGGACGCTTGGGTAGCAAGCCCCGACAACCACACGATGACCACAGTGATCGCGTGTCACGTCGCCATAGCTGAGGAACTGGCGGCAAGTTGCCGCCCAGCGGCTTGGCGAGCCTCATCGTGACGGAGCTACGGCGTCACTTCCACGCGGTCGCGCGCGGTCAACTCGGACTTGTCCCACTCCCCCGCTTGCGTGCGCGTTAGCAGTAGATGCCGTGACGACGGTGGTCAATTCCCCTAAGTCCCACGTTGCGGTCCACAACTTGCTCAAGCTTGCGAAATTTCGACCGCTTTTCGGAGGCCGCAACTACCCTCGACACGATGCTTCCACTGTTGATTGTCTTCGTAGCCCTGATCGCTCTAGCAACCCTGGGTTGGCTTCTGTGGCGGCACGCCGGCACGAACGAGGTTTTATCGCGACACTCGCCCGCCACTAACGGCCCCGGTTCCGAGCCGGTTCCACTGTTCCCGCCCTCGGGGGTGCTGGTCTCAGAGCAGGTACTGCGCTCTCTTGAGCCAGGGTCGCTGTCAGTCTGGGAGGCACTTGAGCAAGCGGCGGTGCCAGTTGCGATCGAGTACTTCCCGGTCAGCGATTCCGAGATCACGCGCTACCGAACTGTTCCAATGAACGCCTCCGCCCAGAGATCGATCGAGCAGATCGTAAAGACGCTTGGTCCGGGCCAACCGACTCTGTACAGAGCTGTTCTGCCGAAGGGCGCAGAACTTGTGAAGGCCGCCGGCCAGTCGGGCTTCCGCGGGTTCTCTCGAACCGGCGGCAAGACCGCACACGCAGTCCTCAAGCCGGTCGCCGCCGGCGGCGCCTTGGCAGCAGGGTGGCCGATCTTCGCTGTTGCCGGAACAGTAATGGCGGTCGACATGGTTGCGCAGCGTGAGATTCGAGCGCATCAGCGTCGAGTGGAGACGATCCTCGGGCGCCAGGAACAGCGTCACTACGCCGAGAGGATTAAGGATCAACGCACGGCGGATGCGCAATTGACTCGTACGATCAGCCTCATTCTTGATGGGCATCAACCAGACCTCGAGCTCACGCTCAAGAGCGCGTACGACGAGTTCCACCGCTCGCAACAGTTCCTTCAGAGGTATTGCCTGACTATTGAGGCGCTCGTCGAGTCGGACGGTAAAGTTGACTATGGACGCCTTGAGGCGGAAATCGGCATCGAGGGTCGGGACCACGATTTCTTCTGGCACCTGCACATGGCCCGAGGAGCGGTCGCCATCCGGCGGAGGGCTCTCGTGACCGAAGCCGCCGCATTGGCCCTTGCGGACCCCAACAACCCATACACGGCAATGCGAAAGTTCCTGGACTCGCAGGTTGATTACCTCGACGAGGCCGAGGAGAACGTCAAGACCATCACGCAGCGTCTTTCCAACGTCGACCTCAAGGGCGGATGGTCCATCGCAAAAGCCGTTCGGAAGCGAGATCGAATCCGCACACTTGCTGCACCGCCCGCAAGTCAGGACGGGGCTGAGCTTCTGTTCCTTCGAACGGTGAGCGGCGAAGTTGTGCAGGTGGTACCTGCAGAAGACGTCGAGCCGCCGCAGATCCCGGCAAGCCAGTAGCCGTCTCGAGGGCTGGCCTTGAGGCCTGCCGCCCGCTCCACGGTAGGTCCTTCCACCGCTTCGGCCCGACTGGCCTAGCCAACTCGTATGCTCACTGTGTGAGCCGTCGGCGGACACCCAGGAACCTAACTGCGAGGCCAAGTCAGGGCCCCGATCGTCCCTCTGATCTCGAACCTTCCCGCGGTCCCGTCGTGGAGACCGAGGTGCTCACAATCGAGGAGCTCGTGAGCGAATACGAAGGTCTGTGGGCGACGGCCTCGATGGCGGACCTGGACTTGAGCTCGATACCCCGCGTTGTCGACGATTATCAGTGGTCACTACTTCGCTCAGCCTTCGCGGGTTACATCTGGGGATCAACTCAGGACGGCATTCCTGCCCTCCTGGCACATTCCGAGGACACCTTCCGCCTAAACGGGTACTTGCAGAAGTTGCAGGTCTTGCTGATCGTCTATGCGGATGGCGTGGCCGAAACGCACTATCTCCGCAATCTCAGCACGGGTTCTGAGACTGCGATGGAGTCTCGACAGCCGGCCCGGGTGGCGGGAGGTAACCATTCACCTGACGCCTCCCTCCTCATTGTCACGGAGCCGTCCTTCGGGATTGACCACATGATCGAGCCGGACCCGGGCTCGCGAGCGCAGGATGTCGTGCGAGTGCTTGCTTGCTTGAGCAAACCGGGTGCACGACGTGCGCTCGCGGGGTTCCAGGGCGGTACGAACGCTGTACCGGAACCACGCTTAGTTCGTGACGCATTCGAGGCTGAAGAACTTGCCGCCGAATGGGTTCGGGCGATGGGTTATCCAGACGCGGTGACCACCGCAAGGGGTGCCGACGGGGGCATCGACATCCATACCCCGAGCAGCAGAAAGGTTGCGGGCCAGGTCAAGTTCGAGGCAGTGAAGACGGGGCGCCAAGTACTTCAGCAGTTGTACGGCGCTGGCCAGGCGACAGGTGCGACCACCTTTGTATTCTTCAGTTCGGCTGGTTACACAAGGGCCGCGTCTGAGTGGGCAAACGCCGTCGGCATTGCACTATTCAGGTTCCAGATCGACGGATCCGTAAGACCCGAGAACGGCTTGGCCGAGTTGCTCCTTCGTTCGTGATGACGGGCCAGCCTCACCGCAGAAAACCTGGATCCAGGTGCGTCATCTCGCCGCGTGACGCCTGTCGTCTCGGCCGAATGTCGAGTTTAGGTACCGTCATCAGATGGCGACCCAGACACAGACCGACCAACTGCGGGACGCACTCCTGGCCCATCAGACGCTCGCATCACCCTTCTACGACGAGGCTGTCGACGAGATTGCGTCCCGGGCTCAGGACAGCGGCTCGCTCGGCAAGGCAGATATCGGCGGGCTTGTCGCATGGAAACGGCTCAACGGCAGCACGCGCTGGATGAGCGAGTTCATGGCTACGCCCAACGACCTCGTCAGGAAAGCAACACTGAACGCTCGCGAAGCGGCCCTTAACGAAGCAGTCGACGTTCCTTCCGCTGCGCGAGCAGCACGATCCGCGCTCTCGCCAATCGCGGGTTTCAAGACGGGCGACGCTCTCGCGTCTGCCGTGATCTACGCACTGGCCCCTTGTCGGATGGCCGTCTACGACAGGCGAGCACAACTTGGACTCGAAAAGCTCGGCCTCTTGCTCACCTCGACGCCGGGCAGGTACGGCAGGTACATGGCGCTCGTGACCGACCTAAGCATCGAGTCCGAGCGCCACGGCACCCCACTGAAGGCACGGGACATCGACCTCGCGTTGTTCGCCCTCGGGGGGACGTGATCGGCTGCGGGAACGCTCCGCGTCTTTACGCCGCATATGTCTTTGCCGAGCGCGTACTGCCCACCAACTCATAGGAGCCCCGAGGAGATGAACTCCTAGGGGCTCCTACGCACTTACTCAGCGCCAAACATCAGCTGCAGCCGGACGTGCTCCCGCAGCCCTCGCACACGTAGCAGGACCCAGCAGGACGCATCTTCGTCCCGCAGGTCATGCACAGCGGGGAGTCGACGGCGGTGCCGGTGAGCTTCTCCATCAGCTCGGCCGAGGTGTGAGCCACCTTGGCCGGCTCCGCGGGGACCGCGCGCTGCGAGGAACCCTCGGAGTCGTGGGTGACCACGGGCTCCTGGTCTCGTGACGCTCGCTTCGCTCGCTCCTCGACCACCAGGTCGTCATCGTCGAGCAGCTCGCTGGCCGAGCCGGTCTCCTCGAGGAGCTCGTAGGAGCCGGTCTCGAGGTGGCGCTGACGCTCGTCGGCGGAGTAGATGCCCAGGGCCGCACGGGAGTCGAAGTCCAGGTAGTCCAGCGCCAGGCGGCGGAAGATGTAGTCCATGATCGACTGGCTCATCCGCACGTCCGGGTCGTCGGTCAGGCCGGCCGGCTCGAAGCGCAGGTTGGTGAACTTGGAGACGTAGGTCTCCAGCGGCACGCCGTACTGCAGGCCGATGCTGACCGCGATCGAGAAGGCGTCCATCACGCCCGCCAGGGTCGAGCCCTGCTTGCCGAGCTTGAGGAAGACCTCGCCGAGCTCACCGTCGTCGTGGGCACCCGAGGTCATGTAGCCCTCGGCACCGCCGACGGTGAACGACGTGGTGCGCGACAGGCGCGACTTGGGCAGGCGCTTGCGGGTCGGGGCGTAGACGACCTTCTCCACGACCTTCGTCTCGACCGGGGCGGTGTCCTCGGACTTGCCGTCGTCGGCCTTGCCCTCGTTCTTGCCCTTGCCGGTGGCCATCGGCTGGCCGACCTTGCAGTTGTCGCGGTAGACCGCGGTCGCCTTGAGGCCGAGCTTCCAGGACTGGAAGTAGACGTCCTCGATCTCCTCGACCGTGGCGGTCTCGGGGAGGTTGACGGTCTTGGAGATGGCGCCGGACAGGAACGGCTGGCAGGCCGCCATCATCCGCACGTGGCCCATCGGGCGCAGCGAGCGCGCGCCCATGGCGGTGTCGAAGATCTCGTAGTGCTCGAGCTTGAGGCTGGGGGCGTCGATGACGTGCCCGTTCTCGCCGATGTAGGCCACGATCGCCTCGACCTGCTCGGGCTGGTAGCCGAGCTTCTTCAGCGCACGCGGGATCGTCTGGTTCACGATCTGCATCGAGCCGCCGCCGACCAGCTTCTTGAACTTGACCAGCGAGAAGTCCGGCTCGATGCCGGTGGTGTCGCAGTCCATCATGAAGCCGATGGTGCCGGTCGGTGCGAGCACCGAGGCCTGGGCGTTGCGGAAGCCGTGCTCGGCACCCTGCGCCTGCACGTCGGACCACGCCTGGGTGGCCAGGGCGTGCACCGAGCGGTCGTGGGAGTGGACCGTGCGGACCGCGTCGTTGGCGGCCTGGTGCTTGCGCATCACGCGCTGGTGGGCCTCGGCGTTGCGGGCGTACCCGGCGTAGGGGCCGACGACGCCGGCGAGCTCGGCGGAGCGCTTGTAGGAGACACCGGTCATCAGCGAGGTGATGGTCGCAGCCATCGCGCGGCCGCCGTCGGAGTCGTAGCCCAGACCCATCGCCATCAGCAGGGCGCCGAGGTTGGCGTAGCCGATGCCGAGCTGGCGGTAGTCGCGGGTGGTGTCGCCGATCGGGTCGGTCGGGAAGTCGGCGAAACAGATCGAGATGTCCATCGCGGTGATGATCAGCTCGACGGCCTTGCTGAACAGCGGGGCGTCGAAGGTGTCGTCGTCCTTGAGGAACTTCATCAGGTTCAGCGAGGCGAGGTTGCACGAGGAGTTGTCCAGCGACATGTACTCCGAGCAGGGGTTGGACGCGGTGATCCGGCCCGTCTCGGGGTTGGTGTGCCAGTCGTTGATCGTGTCGTCGTACTGCAGCCCCGGGTCGGCGCAGGCCCACGCGGCCTGGCTGATCTTGGTGAAGAGCTCGCGGGCGTCGACGCGCTCGATCTCCTCGCCGTGCTTGCGACCGCGCAGCGCGAAGTCGGTGCCGTCCTCGACCGCACGCATGAACTCGTCGCTGACACGGACGGAGTTGTTGGCGTTCTGGTACTGCACGGAGGTGATGTCGGCGCCGCCGAGGTCCATGTCGAAGCCGGCGTCGCGCAGCGCGCGGATCTTGTCCTCCTCCTTGGCCTTGGTCTCGACGAACTCGACGATGTCGGGGTGGTCGACGTCCAGGACGACCATCTTGGCCGCGCGACGCGTGGCGCCGCCGGACTTGATGGTGCCGGCGGAGGCGTCCGCGCCGCGCATGAAGGAGACGGGGCCCGAGGCGGTGCCGCCCGAGGAGAGCAGCTCCTTCGACGAGCGGATCCGCGAGAGGTTGAGGCCGGCGCCGGAGCCGCCCTTGAAGATGAAGCCCTCTTCTTTGTACCAGTTCAGGATGGAGTCCATCGAGTCGTCGACCGAGAGGATGAAGCAGGCGCTGACCTGCTGCGGGCTCTGGGTGCCGACGTTGAACCAGACCGGGGAGTTGAACGAGAAGTACTGGTTGAGCAGCAGCCAGGTGAGCTCGTGCTCGAAGACCTCGGCGTCGCCGGCGGAGGCGAAGTAACCGTGGTCCTTGCCGGCCTTGACGTAGGTCAGCACGACCCGGTCGATGAGCTGGCGCAGGCTGGTCTCGCGGGCGTCGGTGCCGACGGCGCCGCGGAAGTACTTGGTGGTGACGATGGTGGAGGCGTTCAGCGACCAGGTCGTGGGGTACTCCACGTTGCGCTGCTCGAAGACGGTGGCGCCGGTCTTCCAGTTCGTCTGGACGACGTCGCGACGCTCCCAGGTGACCTCGTCGTAGGGGTGCACGTCGCGGGTGGAGAAGACGCGCTCGATGTGGAGCCCCTCTCCGCGGGCCTGCTGAGCGTCGGCGCGGTTCACCGTCTCGGTCATCTGGTGTCTCCTCGTGTGGTGCTGGTGTCGGTCATCAGTCTTGCGGGGGCCACCGACAGGGGTCGGAGCTCCAGGTGGAGCGGGGGGCGTACGGGTCACGCGGTCGTGCACATGGGGATGAGGTGGTGCACCCCGGCAGGCAGCTTCCCCACTCCCTGCCGGGGTGGTCTGGGTCAGCCCGTGGGGGCTGGTGCGCGCCCGTCGAGGCCGTCGAGGGCCGCGGGCGAATCAGGCGTACGCCGCTCGGCGCGCAGGGAGGCGATCTCGTCCTCGAAGTCGTCGGCGGACTCGAAGGCCCGGTAGACGGAGGCGAAGCGCAGGTAGGCGACCTCGTCGAGCTCGCGGAGCGGCCCGAGGATCGCCAGGCCGACCTCGTGCGCGGGGACCTCGGCGGCGCCGGCGCCGCGCAGGGCGTCCTCCACGGCCTGGCCGAGGCGGTCGAGCTGGTCCTCGGTGACCGGGCGGCCCTTGCAGGCCTTGCGGACGCCGGCGACGGCCTTGTCGCGCTGGAAGGGCTCGGTGGCGCCGGAGCGCTTGAGCACCGTGACCTGCATCAGCTCGACGGTCGTGAACCGCTTGCCGCACTCCGAGCAGGTACGCCGGCGGCGGATAGAGCCGCCGTCCTCGGCGACCCGGGAGTCGACGACCCGGGTGTCGGTGTGCCGGCAGTAGGGGCAGTGCATCGCGGGTGGCTCCTCTCGGGTCTGCGGATGTGAGGCGGGGATGTCAGAGTGGGCGGGCGCGCTCGTAGCACCGCCCTGCGGCGGTGGATGAACCTGTGGAGAACGGCGTTTCCCTGGGGATAACACGCGCCGGCCTGTGGGCCATCCGCATCTATCTGTGAACTAGATGTGGATAACTACATCCGTGTAAGTACTAGATGTAGTGGAACCGTACGCCCGGGACCACCAGCCGCGCAACCTGTTGCGGGATCTCGGCGTGACTGATTTCGGCGGCCCGCGTCGTCGCAGGTCAGGGCGGGTCCCACCCCGCTTCTCGACTGGTCGGGGGCGCGGCTTGCGTCGGCACCGGCGACCGGTCACGGTGGGGACATGGACCAGATCGAGCTCGTCATCGAGGACCTCCCGCCGGCGAAGAGCGAGGGCAAGTCGATGCTGGCCGCCGCGCACCGCCACCACTCCCGGGTGGTCGCGTTGCTCCAGGCCGCGCGGGACCACATGAAGTCCACCGGTCACAAGGGGTTCGGCAAGACCCCGATGACCCTCGACGTCACCCTGACCTCGCCGGAGCCGCCGGCCTCGGACGCCACGAACTACCTCGGCGGCATCACCGACGTGCTCGAGGCCAAGGGCCAGCGCGGCCCGCTGGGGCACCTGGGCGAGCTGGCGAAGGTCGCGCTCTACGACGACGACCGGCAGTTCCAGGACGTGCACTTCCGCTGGCAGCAGGGCAAGCCGACCGGGTACCGGGTGCGGATCCGCCCGCGCGCCTGAGCCCACCCCGCGAGCCCGTCTTCCACCAAACCGCTACCTGCCGGGGTTACCCGTTCTAGCCTCCCCAGATGGAGCACGAAGCGAACCTCGGACCGCTGAAGCCTGAGTGGGACCGTGTCCCTCACGACTCGGACATGACCGAATTTAGACGCGCCACACGCCGCCAGCAGGCGCGTTGGCGCTCTTCTGAGGGCCACTCGTATGGGGAGCACCCTCCGGGAAACCCGAACGGCTCCACCCTCGATGAGACCTCGGCTGCGGCGAACGCGAACTTCCTAAGTCCTAAGGTCGTCCAGGCAGTTGAGAGCCGGCTCCGCCATCCTCAGAAGCACCAGACGCTCGACTCAAAGCGGCTGCGCGCCAACCTGCTTTCGTCCATGCCGATGTGCTTCAACCTCTTCGGGGAGCTGCACGCAGACCTAGCCAGACTGACAGCGACCGGGCAAGCACTCTGGGAGATCGAGACCCCCGGCCGCGAAGTCCTCTTTGAGTGGTCACCGGGTCGCATCGAGCCTGGGTACACCAAGGATCGCACCGCTTTCGACGCAGCACTCTTCTTTGAAGGCCCCGGAGAGGCGAAGGTTGCGATCGGGATTGAGACAAAGTTCCACGAGCGTGCCGCGGCCGAGAAGCGGCCCGACGAGTCGACTCGGATGCCGCGGTATCGCGAGATCACCGAAACCTCCGGCATCTTCGAACCCGGATGGGAGGCCATGATTCTTGGGACACCGCTCCAGCAGATCTGGCGTGACCATCTGCTGATCCTGTCGATGCTCCAGCACCCCAGCGGTCACTGGGCGACGGGTTCGAAGTACATCCTGGTCTATCCGGAGGGCAATACAGACTTCGCGCGCCTTGCTCGGGAGTACACCGCGGTCCTGACCGATGCCGAGACCTTCCGAAGCGTGACGGTCGAGGAACTGATGGCAGTCGACGTCCTTCACGACCCAGGAATGCGCCATCGCTTTCAGGCGCGGTACATGCCCTAGTCCTTCAGCCCAAGAACCGTCGAACGCACGAACGGCCGCCCCCGCGCGATGCGGGAGCGGCCGTACGTCGGTGGCGGCGCTGGTATCAGCGCCGCCGGGTGATCACGGGGTGATCGACTGCGGCGAGGACGCGTTCGCGACGCGGTTCTCGGCGTCAATCATCCAGGCGAGCTGCTCGAGGCGCTCGAGGATGCCGTGCAGGATGTCGGCCGAGGTGGGGTCCTCGGCGTCGACCTCGTCGTGGATGCGGCGGGCGGTGCCGGCGGTGGCGTAGATCGCGGAGACGATGCGGTCCACGGTGTCGGCGGTGTCGACCTCGGTGGAGGGGAACTCCGGCAGGCTGGTCTGCGCGCCGACGGTCGCCGCGCGGGCGTCCGGGACGACGTAGAGGGCGCGCATGCGCTCGGCCACGGTGTCGGAGAAGGTGCGGGCGTCGTCGACGACCTCGTCGAGCTGCAGGTGCAGGTCGCGGAAGTTCTTGCCGACCACGTTCCAGTGCGCCTGCTTGCCCTGGAGGTGCAGGTCGGTCAGGTCGACGAGGAGCTGCTGGAGGTGGGCCCCGAGGGTCTCGGAGGCACGGTACGGCGGGTGGGCGACGTGGGCGCCGGCGCTCGAGGAGGTGGTCAGGTCGGTGCTCTGCATGGTGTCGCTCATGGTGAGGCGGTCCTTCCGATCGGGGATGTCCCTACTGTCGCACCTTTTCTGGATCGATTCCAGAGAGGGAAGGCTTGCCTGCGTAGGCGGTCGGAGGACCGGTCAGACGCGGTCGGGGCAGGTGCACTCGACCGGGAGCCGGACCGTGCGGAGGTCGGCGCCGGCGGCCGAGACGCAGCCCTCGAACGGCACGCGCCAGCGGTCGACGCCCTCGAGGGTCAGGACGGCGAGCTCGACGCCGTCGCGGTCAACGACGAGCGGCACCACGGACGCGGCGTCGTACCCCTGGGCGCGGGCGCCGGCGAGGAGGTCCTCACCGTGGACGGCGGCGAGGTGGCGCAGGACGGCGGCGGCCTGGTGGCCGAAGGTGTCGGGCTCGGAGCGCCAGAAGGCGTCGACCGGGACCACGACGTCGTCGCGGCCGGGCTCGACGAGGCGGACCGAGAGCAGCGTCGGCGTGTAGGAGCGCACCCCGGACTCGTCGGGGCGGTCCATCGTGAAGGAGCCGGTCAGCCGGACCACCCGCGAGCCGGGGCCCGGGACGGTCAGGGTCGCGACGCGGCAGGCGGCCAGGGCCGGCACGGCGGGCGAGGAGCCGGAGAGCAGCACGCGTACGCGCCCGTCGTCGGCCACCTCGACCGACACCAGCGTCTCGGTGGAGGGCGTACGGCAGCTGCGGGTGCGCAGCGTGCCGGTCCGCGCGCCAGCGACCGACGTCCGGGCCTGGTCGGCCCAGGTCGAGGCGGGGTTCCGCAGCAGCTCGCCGGTCATGAGGTAAGGCTACCCTCACCCCCCGCCTCGGCGGTAGGTGTCATCGGTCTCAGGTGATGCGGCCCTGGAAGGCGCCACCCGCGGGGGCGACTGCGGCGCCGGCATCGGTTCCTGCTCAGTCGTCGCGCAAAGCTCGGTGCTGGTCCACGTTCCGCCCAGCTCCGGGGTCCGGCACCGGCTCGGCCTCGACGCTGGCGATGGTGTCGTCGAGCCGCACGTCCGGCGGGAGGCTGCTGTAGTACTTGGTGATCTTGGCTCCGCCCGGGCGGTCGTCGTCAGCGTCCATCCTTCGACCCTAGTGACGCAGTCCGGTCCGGATCGCATGCTCCGGCGCCGTCGGGCCGGTCATGCGCCGGATGGTTCCAGGTCCGGACCTGCGAAGTCAGCGAGGTCGGCCATCTCCGCAAGCTCGCGCCACCACGAGACCCGCGTGGGGCGACCGTCGTAGTCGCGGCGGCGGTTGGCGCCACTGGGTCCCGGGAGCACGAACACCTGGGTGCGCCCGACGTACCACTCGGTGGCGCCAAGCAGCTTCGGCGGCCTGCGGCCCAGCGCCCGCGCCGCCTGCTGCGCCGCGCCCTTGCCGGTGAAGGCGAGCCAGTCCGGCTCCCACCGCTCGACCTTGGCGACGAGGTCGTCGATGTCGGCCACGTAGCGCACCCCGTCGGGACCGGGGCGTCCGACGAGGTCGGTCAGGCCCAGCCCCAGCTCGGGGAGGCGCCGGTCGTCCTCGGGACTGAGCAGCGTGGGCGACATGCCGGCGAGGTGGAGGCACTCCCAGAAGGAGTTGCCCGGGGTCGCGTAGTAGTGGTCGCGGGTCTTCGGACTGTCCTGGCCGGCCTGGCCGCAGAAGACCACAGCGGGGTCCGGGCCGACGATGTCTGGCAACTCCTCCACGCCCCCACCATGCCGTCCGACACAATGACCCTCATGGGCGGAAAGCGAGCCGGGTCGCGACGAGGTCCCCGGCCCAAGCAACGGATCTCTCCTGCCCTTCTCGGGCTGGCGCTGGGTGTCACGCTGCTGGTCGTGGCGTGGGGCTACCTGGTCTTCGCAGCCATCGACTTCGGCGCGGAGGCTCGTGGTGGGCGGGGCGAGGCGTGGTGGTTCCTCGCGCTGGCGTCGATGGGGGCGGTGGCCTGCCTGTTCGCCGGGCTGATGATGGTCGCGCGGATCTTGCGACTGCTGGCCTCTGCGCCGGTGGCGGGGACGACTCCGGGAGCGGACGACGGTGCTGGTGACAGCGTCTCGACGCCGGAGGGGTACGTGGGGCGGCGCGTGCGCTGAGCAGCTGGGTCTCGTGACGCTCGCTTCGCTCGCTCCTCGACCACCGTGGGTCTTGGTCTCGTGACGCTCGCTTCGCTCGCTCCTCGACCACCGTGGGTCTTGGTCTCGTGACGCTCGCTTCGCTCGCTCCTCGACCACCGGGGTCACCCTCGACCACCGATGAATGCGTGAGGGGCGGGGCGGCCGTGGCCACCCCGCCCCTCAGCGTTCCCCTGCTCATCGACGGGGTCGAGTCGTCGACGAGCCTCTAGCCCACCAGCGGCGCGGGTCGATGCGCCTGCGTGGTGGCCGACACGTCACCCGAGCGGGACGCGCAGCTCCTGACCGGTCTGCAGTGCACCGGAGTCGAGGTCGTTCAGCTCTTGGATGTCAGTGACGACCGAGGCGACGTCGCCCTCGCCGGTCGCAGCCACCGTCTCCTGCGCCAGGCCCCACAGGGTCTCGCCCGGGGCGACCACGACGACGCGGGTCGGGTCCGGGGTGTCCTCACCGTCGGCCATCGAGGCCTGCGCCAGCCAGAGGCCGGCGGAGAGCAGGATGCCCAGCGCGAGGAGGAGCACGACCAGCCGGCCCCGGCGCGTCAGGCGCACGGTGGTGGTGGGGCGGGCGGACTGCAGGGTGGCGCTCATGGTGACCTCCTGGGGAAGGTGGCGGTCAGCGGTGCCGGATGCGGTGCTGACCACCGGGGTCGGTGGTGGACGAGGGAATGTCTAGAGGCCGGCGCCGACAGCCCTCGGTGACGAGGTGGTCGGACCCGGTCGATCAGACGTTCGATCGAACACCTGAGCGAGAGTAGATCACCTGTTCGAACGCGCGCAAGACCCCAGCTCGATCAATTGTTCGAACCCTTGTCGGCGCCGTCCGCGACACGCGGGTTCGAACAGGTGTTTGAAGTGGGGGTGCTCGACGGTCTAGCGTCACTCCTGTCACACCGACCCCGGAGAGGTGCACGTATGCCCAAGAAGAACGTCAGCGAGCTGCCCGACGGCCCGGCGGACGCCACCGGGCTGACGCCGCGCCAGCAGCGCGTGCTCACGCACATCAAGGAGTGCCTGGAGGCGCGCGGCTACCCGCCGAGCATGCGCGAGATCGGCGAGGCCGTCGGTCTGACCAGCACCTCGAGCGTCTCCCACCAGCTGCGCGTGCTGCAGGAGAAGGGCTACCTCAAGCGCGACCCCAACCGTCCGCGCGCCCTCGAGGTCTTCCTCCCCGAGCACATGGCCTCGCGCCGCTCGCTGGGCAGCGGCGAGGAGTCCAGCGTCGACGAGACCGGCGTCGGCGACGTCGTCCCGCAGGCCACCAACGTGCCCGTGGTCGGCCGGATCGCGGCCGGTGGTCCGATCCTGGCCGAGGAGCGGATCGAGGAGATCTTCCCGCTGCCGCGCCGCATCGTCGGCGACGGCCAGCTCTTCCTGCTCGAGGTCAGCGGCGAGTCGATGATCGACGCCGCCATCTGCAACGGCGACTTCGTGGTCATCCGCCAGCAGCCGACGGCCGAGAACGGCGACATCGTGGCCGCGATGATCGACGGCGAGGCCACCGTGAAGACCTTCCAGCGCAAGGACGGGCAGGTGTGGCTGATGCCGCACAACGCCGCCTACTCCCCCATCGACGGCACCCACGCCACGATCCTGGGCAAGGTCACCGCGGTCCTGCGCAGCCTGTAGGAACACCCCCCGGGGTCGGGCGAGGGATCCCGGGGGTGTCGGGGGCGGCCCGTACGCTGCGGATGCCCGCCCACCGACCCCCTCGGGAGCTCCCCCCATGCGTCGACCTGCCACCACCGCCCTGCTCGGCGGTGTGCTGAGCGTGCTGCTCCTGGCCCCGCTCACCGCGGTGCCGGCCAGCGCCGACCCCGACGTGGGGCCGGGCGGGACTCCCGGAGCCGTCCCGGTCCTGCCCGACGTGGTCCTCGGCGAGCGCCCCCCGCTGCCCGAGGAGTCCCTGGAGGAGGTCCAGGAGCTCTTCGCCGACGGGGTCGGCGGTCCGGCCGCTGAGCCCGACGAGGCCCAGCCCGGTGCCTCGGTCACCGACGAGCGTGACGTGACCCTGGCGCTGCGCGACCTCCTGGCCGCCCGCAGCGACCTGTCGCCGCAGGACCGCGCCGCCGCCGACGGCTACCTCGCGCGACCCACGGACGAGAACGGCTCGCCGTACAGCGTGAAGTACCGCACCCGGGAGGCCGCGCCGACCTGCGGCACGACCGTGTGCGTCCACCGGGTCGACACGACCACGGACGCCGCCACGCCGCGCTTCGCCCGGCGTGTGCTCGCCTCGGTGACCGGGGTGCACGACACGTACGTCTCCGCCGGCTTCCGCGCGCCCCGGAAGGACGGCGCGGCCCGCAACGACGGCGGCAGCGGCAAGACCGACATCTACCTCGCCGACATCGGCGACAAGGGCATCTACGGCTACTGCACCAGCGACCCCGAGGGCCCGTACGACGGCGGCTCCCCCCGCTTCAGCACCTGGGCCTACTGCGTGCTCGACAACGACTACGCCCAGCGGCAGTACCCCCGCAACACGCCGCAGCAGAACCTCGACGTCACCGTGGCCCACGAGTACTTCCACGCGGTGCAGTTCGCCTACGACCTCTTCGAGGACGCCTGGCTGATGGAGGGCACCGCCACCTGGATGGAGGACGAGACCTTCGACAGCGTCGACGACAACGTCTCCTACCTGCGGAGCGGCCCCATGCGGACGCCCGGACGGGCCATGGACCTCGACAAGGGTGGCCTCGAGGTCTACGGCGCGTGGTCGTTCTGGCGGTTCCTCACCGAGCGGTACCCCGCCGACCAGGCCGGCGTCCCGACCCTGGTGCGCGATGTCTGGGAGGAGGCCGACTTCCTCGCCGACGACGAGACCTACTCCTTGCGCGCCCTGCAGCGGGTGCTGGCCGACCGGGGCACCTCGGTCCGCGCGGAGTTCGCCGACTACGTCGCGGCGAACCGCTTCCCCGCGCAGCGCTACGAGGAGGGCGCGGCCAACGGCTACCCCCGCGCCCGCCTGGCCGACGATCGGGCGCTGACCCGCACGAAGCCGCGCTACTCCACGACCCGTCGGCTCGAGCACCTCTCCGCGGCCACCGTGCGCCTCGAGCACGGAGCCGGTCTCAAGCAGGCGAGGTGGAGCCTGAAGCTGAAGGCCGACCTGCCGACGACGAAGCGAGGCTCCGAGCTGCGGGTCACGGTCGTCGCACCGGGCGGCACCGCGACGACTAGGACCGTCACGCTGGACAAGGATGGCGACGCGTCGCTGCGGCGCCCGTTCTCCTCGAGGAAGGTCGAGGCCGTCGAGGTGCACCTGGTCAACGCCAGCACGCGGATGCGCAACTGCTTCAGCCTCGGGGCGGTCTCCTGCCAGGGCTTCGCCCAGGACGACAACCTGCCCTTCAAGCTGACGGCCGCCGTCCGGTCCCGCTGACGCACCTGCGTGGCCGGTCGGTGAACAGTTGTCGCCGATCCTCGCCATGCAGTGACCCCGGGGCCGGGGTGCCGTTGGATCAGGCTGTGACCACCCCGACCCGCCGTACCGTCCTGAGGACCGGCGCCGCCGGTGCCCTCGGCACCGCCGCCCTCGCTCCCGGCGTCCTGTCCCCGGGAGCCGTCGCCGCCCCCGGCGCCCGCGCCGACCGGCGCACCTTCGCCCACGGCGTCGCCTCGGGCGACCCGCTCCCCCGACGCGTCGTCATCTGGACCCGCGTCACCCCGACGCCGGCCTCGACCCCCGGGTCCGGGAAGGGCCCCCAGGTGACCGTGCGGTGGGAGGTCGCCCGCGACGCCGCGTTCACCCGCGTCGTGCGCCGCGGCAACGCCGTCACCGGCCCGTCGCGCGACCACACGGTCAAGGTCGACGTCGACGGCCTCGACGCCGACCGCTGGTACCACTACCGCTTCGTCCTCGACGGCCGCCGCAGCCCCGTCGGGCGGCTGCGCACCGCCCCGCGGGCGCGGGCCGCCGTACGTCGCCTGCGCCTCGGCGTGGTGTCCTGCGCCAACTGGCAGGCCGGGATGTTCGCGGCCTACCGCGGGATCGCGGCGCGCGACGACCTCGACGCGGTGCTCTGCCTGGGCGACTACCTCTACGAGTACGCCCCCGGCGAGTACGGCTACGGCAACGGCAACGTCGACGTGCGTCCCCACGACCCGGCGCGCGAGATGGTCTCGCTGGAGGACTACCGCCGCCGGCACGCGCAGTACAAGACCGACCCGGACCTCCAGGCCGCGCACGCGCGCTACCCCTGGATCGTCACCTGGGACGACCACGAGACCACCAACGACGCCTGGCGCAACGGCGCCGAGAACCACCAGCCCGACACCGAGGGCGACTTCAAGGCCCGCCGCGCCCGCGCGCACCGGGCCTACGACGAGTGGATGCCGGTGCGGATGGACGGCACCGCGCGCCTCGGCGACGGCACCCGGCTCTACCGCCGCCTGACCTGGGGCAAGCTCGCCGAGATCAGCATGCTCGACCTGCGCACCTACCGCTCGGAGCAGAGCTCGGACCCGCAGGCCATCTCCGACCCGGCCCGCACCATCACCGGCAAGCGCCAGCTGGCCTGGCTGCTCGACTCGCTGGGCCGCCGCGCCTCGCAGTGGAAGGTCGTCGGCAACCCGGTGATGATCGCGCCGGTCACGCTCGGCGCCCTGCCCACGGCCAAGGCGCAGGCCGTCACCGAGGTCACCGGTCTGGCGCCCGACGAGGGCGTCCCGATCAACGTCGACCAGTGGGACGGCTACACCGCCGACCGCCGCCAGGTCTTCGACCACCTGCGCGACCTCAACATCGACGACGCCCTCTTCGTCACCGGTGACATCCACTCCGCGTGGGCCGCCGAGCTGCCCTTCGAGAAGGGGACCTACCCGCTCTCGGGCACCGTCGGCGTCGAGTTCGTGTGCTCCTCGGTCACCTCCAACAACCTCGACGACATCACCGGCGGCCCCGAGGGCTCCAGCGCCGCCGTGGAGGCGACCATCAAGGGCGCCAACCCGCACATCAAGTACCTCGACTTCGACCGGCACGGCTTCTCGGTCCTCGACATCACCCCAGTCCGGGCGCAGATGGACTGGTTCGTGCTCGGCGACCGGCGCGAGGCCGACACCACGATCACCCACTCGGCCTCCTGGCTGACCCGGGCCAGCAGCGGCACGGTCGAGCAGGCCGAGGGGCCGGCCCGATGACCGCCGGGCACGTCGACCAGCGGGTCGCGGGGCTCGCCGAGGCGCGGGCGGGACGCCGTACCCTCCTCGGCGCCGCCGGCGGGGCCGGCGTGCTGTTCTCCACCGCCCTCGGCGCCGGTACGGCGGGCGCCGCGGTCCCGGCCGCGCGGACCCGCAAGCGCGCCTACGTGGTCGTGATCGACGGGTGCCTGCCCGAGGAGATCGACAGCGGGCTCACGCCGAACCTGCAGCGGCTGCGCGACGAGGGGCTGCGCCACCCGCGCGCCGCGTCGTTGCCGGTGATGGAGACCATCCCGAACCACACGATGATGATGAGCGGGATGCGGCCCGACCGCACCGGTGTGCCCGCGAACTCCGTGTTCGACCGCGAGCTGGGCGAGGTCCGCACCCTGGACCGGCCCAGCGACCTGCGCGCCCCGACCCTGCTCGAGCGGCTGGACCGGCGCGGGCTGCGCACCGGCACCGTGCTGAGCAAGGAGTACCTCTACGGGATCTTCGGCACCCGCGCGACCTACCGGTGGGAGCCGGCGCCGATCGTGCCGGTCGCGGAGTACGCGCCCGACGAGTTCACGATGACCGCCGCGCGCGAGATGGTCACCGCGCACGACCCGCACCTGATGTTCGTGAACCTCGGCGACATCGACCGGTTCGGGCACTCCGACCTCAGCGGCCCCGGCGGCCTCGAGCTGCTGCGGCGGACCGCGCTGGCGAACACCGACCGCCTGGTCGGCGGGTTCGTCGACCTGCTCCGGGAGGAGGGGCACTGGGAGCACGCGATCATGGTCGTGCTGGCCGACCACTCGATGGACTTCTCCTTCCCCGACCGCGTCATCAGCCTCACTGCGCCGCTGGAGGCCGACCCGATGCTGGCCGGGCAGGTCGCGATCGCCGACAACGGCGGCGCCGACCTCCTGTACTGGCTCGGCCCGGCGCGGCGCCGCGACGAGGCGGTCCGGCGGATGCGCGCGATCGCCGAGGAGACCGACGGCGTGCTCGAGGCGCTCGACCGGAGGAAGGCCTCGCTGCGGCTCGGCCCGGAGGCCGGCGACGTCGTCGTCCACTGCCGCGACGGCTGGCGCTTCTCCGACCCGGACCCGGTCACCAGCAACCCGATCCCGGGCAACCACGGGCACCCGGCGACCCGGCCGATCCCGTTCTTCATCAGCGGCGGGCACCCGTCCGTACCCCGGCGGACCGCACGGCCCGGCCTCGCGACGACCGCCGACGTGGCACCGACGGTCGGACAGTTCTTCGGGCTGCCGGCCCCGCGCGGCGGGTACGACGGGCGCAGCCGGCTGTAGGCGCCGCAACCGTCACCTCGACGCGCCGCGAGCGTCATCTCGGCTGTCCGCGAGCGTCATCTCGGCGGTCAGGTGGGGGTGCTGGCCGTGGCGGAGAGGCGCTTCAGGGCCTGGCGGACCAGGGCGGGGTCGGTGGTGGGCCACATCGGCGGGAGGCTGGCCTTGAGGAACGAGCCGTAGCGAGCGGTGGCCAGGCGGGGGTCGAGGACCGCGACCACGCCCCGGTCCTCGCCGCTGCGGATCAGCCGGCCGGCGCCCTGCGCCAGCAGCAGCGCGGCGTGGGTGGCCGCGACCTGCATGAACCCGTTGCCGCCGGCCTTGTCGGCCGCCTTCTGCCGCGCGCTCATCAGGGGGTCGTCGGGGCGCGGGAACGGGATCCGGTCGATGATCACCAGCTGGCAGGTGTCGCCGGGGACGTCGAGGCCCTGCCAGAGGCTGAGCGTGCCGAACAGGCAGGTGTGCGGGTCCTCGACGAACTGCTTGGCCAGCTCCGGCAGCTGCGCGTCGCCCTGGGCCAGCGTGGTCAGGTGCGGCAGCCGCTCCCGGATCGCCTCCGCGGCGGCCTCGGCCGCGCGCCGGCTGGAGAAGAGCCCGAGCGTACGGCCCTCGGCGGCGTCGACCAGCCCGGCGATCTCGTCGAGCTGGGCCGGCCCGAGGCCGTCGCGGCCCGGGGGCGGCAGGTGCCGGGCGACGTACATGATCCCCTGCCGGCCGTAGTCGAACGGCGAGCCGACGTCGAGGCCCACCCAGGGCAGCACGTCCTCGGTGCGCTCGGCGCCGGCGCCCGGCTCGGTGCGCTCGCCCGGCTTGAGGCCGAGGCTGCCGGCGACCGGGCCGAAGTCGCCGCCCAGCATCAGGGTGGCCGAGGTGAGCACGACGGACTTGTCGGCCAGCAGCTTGTCGCGCATCGGGCCCCACACCTGCAGCGGGGCGACGCACAGCCGCGGCGGGACCCGCTCGGTGCCCTCGTTCATCCACAGCACGTCGGCCTGCGAGGCCGCGGCCATCCGCTCGGCGGTGTCGAAGACGTCCTGGACCATGCCCCGCGACTGCTGGAGGCCGGGGTCGGCCTCCTCGCCACCGCCCCCGCCGGCGGGCTTCTGCTTGGGGTAGGCCGACAGGCAGGTCCGGGCGGTGTCCCGGACCCGCGCCAGCGCCTCGGCGAGCTGGTCGGGCAGCGTCTCGAACCGGCCCGGGGAGGCGGCCTGCATCGCGTCGCGCAGGTCGGCGGCGGCCTCGTCCAGGCTGTCGGCCTCCTCGCCGTCGACGTGGCGCTGGCTGCGACGCGCGGCCCGCTCGACGTCCATCGGGGTCAGCTCGTCGGTCGCGGCCTGGGTCACCCGGGCCACGAGCTCGTGGGCCTCGTCGACGACCACGGCGTCGTACTCCGGGATCATCGGCACGCCCTCGATGGCGTCGATCGCCAGCAGCGAGTGGTTGGTGACGATCAGGTGGGAGGCGTGCGCGCGCTCCTTGGCGACCTCGGCGAAGCACTCCTCGCCGAAGGGGCAGCGGGCGGCGCCGAGGCAGTCGCGGTGGCTGACCGAGACCTGGCGCCACTCCTTCTCGGTGTGGCGCGGGGCGTTGTCGCGCTCGCCCGTGCCGCTGTGCTCGGCCTCCTTCTCGGCCCAGCTGCGCAGCTCGAGGACCTTGCCGGCCATCGAGCCCTGGGGCACGTCGACCAGCGCGCCCTGGTCGTCGGGCACGCCCTCGCGGATGCGGTGCAGGCAGGCGTAGTTCGAGCGGCCCTTGAGGACCGCGAACGACGCGTCGACGCCGCGCATGCCCTTGACCGCCTCGACCAGGCGGGGCAGGTCCCGCTCGACGAGCTGGTGCTGGAGCGCCAGGGTCGCGGTGGCGACCACGACGCGGCGCCGGTGCAGCAGCGCCGGCACCAGGTAGGCCAGCGACTTCCCGGTGCCGGTGCCGGCCTGGACGAGCAGGTGGTGCTCGTCCTCCATCGCCTCCGCCACGGCCTCGGCCATCTGGACCTGGCCGGTGCGCTCGACGCCGCCGAGGGCCTCGACCGCGGCGTGCAGGACCGTGCGTACGGCTCCCGGCGTGGACGGGGCGGCGCTGGTCGGGTCGGGCACCGCAGAACCCTAGCCGCGCGCGGGCGTACGCCGCGGGGCCGGGCGGGAGGCCTGTGGACAGGCCGCGCCCGGACCTGCGTCGGCTGACCGCGGGACGTCATACCTGCGACCGCCCAGCCCCGGCACGGGTCGTATGACGTCCCGGGCCCCGCCCTGGCCGCTCCCGGCGGGCCGAGGACCCACAATGCCGCGGGTCGGTGTCAATAGTTCGCACCGATCCGCGGCAATGTGACGTGGAGCGTTGGAATCGAGCATCCGGCGGCGGCTGACCGCGGCACGTCATACCTGCGACCGCCTAGCCCCGGCACGGGTCGTATGACGTCCCGGGCCCCGCCCGGACCGCGAGTCGTCGAGCCTCAGTAGCGGAGGTGCTCCAGGTAGAGGTGCCCCACCGCGGCGCTGGTCAGCGGCGAGACGTCCGGGGTGTCGTTCTCGACGATGTACTGCTCCGCACGGTGCTTGCTGAAGATCCGCTCGAAGTCCACGACGCCGGCGCCGAGGTCGCACATGTCGCCGGTGGCCGCGTCGCGGTCCTTGACGTGGAACTGGCGGACCTCCTGCGGCGCCGCTCGGAGCGTGTCGATGACGAACTTGTCCGGGTCGGCCTGGTTCGTGTTCACGCCGCCGGTGTAGGCCCAGTAGAGGTCCGCCTCGAGGTGCACCAGCTTCGGGTCCAGCCGCTCGGTCAGGACCTGCCACGGCGTGACCCCGCCGCCGAGGTCGATCGTGAACTCGTGGGCGTGGTTGTGGTAGCCGTAGCGCAGCCCGTACCGCTTGGCGATGCGCGCCTCGGCGTTCATCGCGTCGGCCCACCCCTGCCACTCCTCCAGCGAGTCGGAGTTGAGGTAGGGCACGTTGACGTAGGACTGCCCGAGCAGGGCGGCGTTCTCCATCTTGGTACGCGCGGCTGCGCGGTCGGCGCTGATCCCGTCGTGGCTCGAGGTGGCCGTCAGGCCACGCTCGTCGAGCAGCGTCTTCATCTCGGCCGCGGTACGGCCGTAGTAGCCGGCCAGCTCGACCTGCTTGTAGCCGTACTGGGCGAGGCGGTCCAGGACCGTCTCGAGGCCGGGCTCCCCCGAGACCGCGGCCCGCAGCGTGTACATCTGCAGGCTGATCGCGCGGTGCGGCACGCGCCGCTGGCCCTTGCCGGGCTTGGGCTTGCCGGGCGCTGCGGGCGCTGCCGTGGCGGCGCCCGTGCCGACGCTCGCGACCGCGAGGCCGGCGGCGCCGACCGCGGCACCGCGGAACAGCGCGCGGCGGCTGGCGCCCTTGGCGGCCAACGAGTCGTCGAGCGCCTTGTCTCCGTCGAATCCGAAACACATGTGCTGGTCCTCTCCGAGATGGTGCCGAGATGGTGCCTGGGTGGTGCTGTGGGTCGGTGGGTCAGTCGCGGGTCAGTCGCGGGTGGCGAAGGCCGCGTCGAAGGCGGCGTCGGGGGCGTCGAAGGCCAGGCGGCGGACGAACTCGAGCGCCTCGGGGGCACCGATCAGCCGGTCCATCCCGGCGTCCTCCCACTCGATCGAGATCGGGCCGTCGTAACCGATGGCGTTGAGCATCCGGAAGCACTGCTCCCAGGGCACGTCGCCGTGGCCGGTCGAGACGAAGTCCCAGCCGCGCCGCGGGTCGGCCCACGGCAGGTGGGAGCCGAGCCGGCCGTTGCGGCCGTTGCCGGTCTGGCGCTTCGCGTCCTTGCAGTCCACGTGGTAGATCCGGTCGCGGAAGTCCCACAGGAAGCCGACCGGGTCGAGGTCCTGCCACACGAAGTGGCTGGGGTCCCAGTTCAGCCCGAACGCCTCGCGGTGCCCGATCGCCTCCATCGCCGCGACCGTGGTCCAGTAGTCGTAGGCGATCTCGGAGGGGTGCACCTCGTGGGCGAACCGCACGCCGCACTCGTCGAAGACGTCGAGGATCGGGTTCCAGCGGTCGGCGAAGTCGGTGTAGCCCGCGGCGACCATCTCGGCCGAGGCCGGCGGGAACATCGCGACGTACTTCCAGATCGAGGACCCGGTGAAGCCGATGACGGTGTCCACGCCGAGGCGCTGGGCCGTGCGCGCGGTCAGCTTCATCTCCTCGGCCGCCCGCTGGCGTACGCCCTCGGGGTCGCCGTCGCCCCAGACCTGCGCCGGCAGGATCGCCTGGTGCCGGGCGTCGATCGGGTCGTCGCAGACGGCCTGGCCCTTGAGGTGGTTGGAGATGGCGTGCACGGCGAGGCCGTGCTTCTCGAGCAGGTCGAGCTTGCCCTTGACGTAGCCGTCGTCCTCGGCGGCGCGCCACGGGTCGAGGTGGTCGCCCCAGCAGGCGATCTCGAGGCCGTCGTAGCCCCAGCCGGAGGCCAGCTCGCAGACCTTCTCGAAGGGGAGGTCGGCCCACTGGCCGGTGAAGAGAGTGATCGGTCGGGTCACGGGTGGATCTCCTGCCAGGTACGGGTGTCGGAGCTGGTCTCCACGGCGTCGAGCACGCGCTGGACCTGGAGCCCGTCGCGGAAGCCGGGTGCCGGGTCGGTGCCGGTGGCGACGGCGTGCACCAGGTCGACGACCTGGTGGGTGAAGCCGTGCTCGTAGCCGAGGCCGTGGCCGGGCGGCCACCAGGCGGCGACGTACGGGTGCTCGGCCTCGGTGGCCAGGATCCGACGGAAGCCGGCGGTCTCGGCGGGCTCGGTGGCGTCGTAGTACTCCAGGACGTTCATGTCCTCGAAGTCGAAGGCCAGGCTGCCGCGGGAGCCGTTGACCTCGATCCGGATCGCGTTCTTGCGGCCGGTGGCGAAGCGGGTGGCCTCGAAGACGCCCAGCGCGCCGCCGCCGAACCGGGCGATGAAGACGGCCGCGTCGTCGACGGTGACCGCGCCCCGCTCGGTGCTGGCGGTGGCGCTGAGGCCGGACTGCTCGGTGGCCAGCGGCCGCTCCTTGACGAAGGTCTCCAGGCGGGCGGAGACCTCCTGGACCCGGTCGCCGGTGATGTACTGCGTGAGGTCGACGATGTGCGCGCCGATGTCGCCGAGCGCGCCGGACCCGGCCCGGTCCTTCTGCAGCCGCCACGACAGCGGCGCCTCGGGGTCGACCAGCCAGTCCTGGAGGTACTGCGCCCGGACGTGGCGCACCTCGCCGATCCGGCCCTGCTCGACCAGCCGGCGGGCCAGCGCGACGGCCGGCACCCGCCGGTAGGTGAAGCCGACCATGGCGCGGACGCCGTGCTCGGCCGCCTCGTCGGCGGCGGCGACCATCGCCTCGGCCTCAGCCACGGAGTTGGCCAGCGGCTTCTCGCAGAGCACGTGCTTGCCGGCCCGCAGCGCGGCGATCGCGATCTCGGCGTGGGTGTCGCCCGGCGTGCAGACGTCGACCAGGTCGACGTCGTCGCGCTCGAGGGTCCGCTCCCAGCTGGTCTCGGTCGCGGCCCAGCCGAGCCGGGCGGCGGCGGCCGTCGTACGCCCCTCGTCGCGGCCGCAGAGCACGGCGGTGACGGGGTCGAGGGGCAGGTCGAAGAACCGGGGCGCGGTGTGCCAGGCCTGGGAGTGCGCGGCCCCCATGAAGGAGTGGCCGATCATCGCCACCCCGAGGCGGGGCGTGGGGCTGGTCATGGGTGGTGCTCCCTTCGAGCGGGTCCGGGCAGGACCCGGTGGGCGGCCCGCCCCACCTGCAGAGGAGGTGGTGGGGCGGGCGCGCCGGTCTGGGTGGGTCGGCTCAGGACTCGAAGGCGGTGTCGATGAACTGGTCGACGTTGTCGGCGGTCACGACGGGGGCGTAGAGCTGCACCTCGCGGGGCACCTCGACCTCGACCAGGTCGCCCATGGCCTTCTGCTGGACCAGCAGGCGGGCCATCATGATGCCGTCGGCGCCCTGGGTGGAGGGGTAGACGACGGTCGCCTTCAGGACGCTGTCGTCGGCCTGGATGGAACGCATCGCGTTGGCCGAGCCGGCGCCGCCGACCATCATGAACTCGTCGCGACCGGCGTTCTCGAACGCGGCCAGGACGCCGACGCCCTGGTCGTCGTCGTGGTTCCACACGGCGTCGATCTGCGGCGCGGCCTGGAGCAGGTTGGAGGCGGCGCGCTCGCCGCCCTCGACGGTGAAGTCGGCCGCGACGCGGTTGTCGACGTCGAGGCCGCACTCACCGAGCGCGTCCTCGAAGCCCTGGCTGCGGTCCTGGGTCAGCGGCAGCGAGTCGATGCCGGCGATCTCGGCGACCACCGCGTCCGGGTTGTCGCCCAGCTCGGAGCAGATGTAGGAGCCGGCCGAGACGCCCATGCCGTAGTTGTCGCCGAGGACGGTGACGCGGGCGGCGTTCGGGTCCTCGAACTCGCGGTCGACGTTGATGACCGGGATGCCGGCCTCCATCGCCTGCAGCGCGACCGGGGTCATCGCGGCACCGTCGAAGGGCAGCAGCACGATCGCGTCGACACCGTCGTTGATGAAGGTCTCCACCTGGCTGATCTGGAGGTTGACGTCGTTGGTGCCCTCGGCGACGCGCAGGTCGACGTCCTCGTAGGCGTCGGCGGCCTCCCGGGCCGACTCGGTGATCGAGGCCATCCAGCCGTGGTCGGCGGCGGGGGCGGAGAAGCCGATGACGACGGTGTCGCCGGCCTCGTCGTTCGAGCCCTGCTCGGCCTCGGACGTGCCGCCGGCCTGGGTGCCGCCGTCGTCGGCGGCGGTGTTGCCGGTGCAGGCGGCGAGGGAGAGCACGGCGACGCCGGCGACGAGGCCGGTGCCGAGCTTGTGGGCGGACCGCAGGGACATGAGGTGCTCCTTGGAGAGGTGGGGCGACGGGGCGGTGCGGGAGTGGTGCGGGGCGGTGCGGGGATCGGTGGTCGAGGAGGGAGCGCCAGCGACCGTCACGAGACGGTGGTCGAGGAGGGAGCGCCAGCGACCGTCGAGACGGTGGTCGAGGAGGGAGCGCCAGCGACCGTCGAGACGGTGGTCGAGGAGGGAGCGCCAGCGACCGTCACGAGACCTACGGACTCTTGCTGCGCGCGGCGAAGCGCTGCTGGAGCAGCACGGCGGCGACGATGATGGCCCCCTTGAGCAGCGCCTGCTCGGAGGTCGAGCGGTTGTTGAGCGTGAAGACGTTCGTCAGCGTGGTGAAGATCAGCACGCCGATGACGGTGCCGACGATGGTGCCGCGACCACCGGCGAGCAGGGTGCCGCCGATGACGACCGCGGCGATCACGTCGAGCTCGATCAGCGTGCCGTGGGTGGAGGTCCCGGTGGTGGTGCGAGAGATGATCATCAGCGCGGCGACGCCGCAGAGCAGGCCGAGCTGCACGTAGAGCAGCACGGTGTGGCGCTGGACGTTGATCCCGGCCAGCCGGGCGGCCTCGGGGTTGCCCCCGACGGCGAGGGTGCGGCGCCCGAAGGTGGTCCGGTTGAAGACGACCCAGCCGATGGCGGCGACCAGGGCGAACATGATCACGATGACCGGGACGCCCACGACCTCGGCGCCGAAGAAGTCGGTGAACCCGGGCACGTCGACGATCTGGGTGCGGCGCTGGGAGATGATCTCGGCCAGTCCGCGGGCGCTGGCCAGCATCGCCAGGGTGGCGATGAACGGCACGACCTTGCCGTACGAGACGAGCAGCCCGTTGATCAACCCGCAGGCAGCGCCGACGGCCAGGGCCGCGCCCACCATCACGATCCAGTGCGTGTCGCGGGCCATCGCCTGCGTGGCCAACGTGGTGCACCACACCGAGGACAGCGCCATCACCGCGCCGACCGACAGGTCGATGCCGCCGCCGGTGATCACGAAGGTCATCCCGATGCTGATCACCCCGGTCACCGCGGCGAGCCGCAGGATGGTGAGCAGGTTGGCGGTCGAGCCGAACCGCTCGCCGGTGGTGACCAGGCCGACCACGCACAGGATCACCAGGGCCAGGACGAGACCGAGGTTGCGCACCAGCCCGGACCCGGACAGCCCGCCGAGGCGTCCGCGCGCGGGGCGCTCGCCCCCGGCCGTACCGGTGGTGGGGTCGGTCGGCGAGACGGGCACGGCGGTGGCCGGCAGGCCGCGGCCCGGGCTCACCTCGGTGTCGTCGCTCATGCGGGTGCTCCTTCCATGACGAGGTCCAGGACCCTCGACTCGTCGATCTCGTCGGCAGCGGACTCGTGGACCACGGCGCCTTCTCGGACCACCAGCACCCGGTCGGCGAGCCCGAGCACCTCCTCGACCTCGCTGGACACGACGACCACGGCCACGCCGGAGTCGGCGAGGCGGCGGACGAGGGCGTAGATCTCGCTGCGGGCGCCGACGTCGACGCCGCGGGTGGGCTCGTCGAGCAGCAGCACCCGGCACTCGCGCAGCAGCCAGCGGGCCAGGACGACCTTCTGCTGGTTGCCCCCGGACAGGGTGCGTACGGCGCGGTCGACGCCGGCCGGGCGGACGTCGAGGGAGGTGGTGAGCTCGGTGGCCGTACGGCGCTCGGCCCGCTCGTCGAGGAAGCCGACCCGCGCGAAGCGGTCCATCACCGACACGGTGATGTTGCGGTAGACCGCCTGGTCGAGCAGCAGGCCCTGGCTCTTGCGCTCCTCGGGGCACAGCCCGACACCGGCCTTGACGGCGGCGGGCACGGAACCGCGGCGCAGCTTCTTCCCGTCGACGGTGACCGTGCCGGCCGAGGCGCGGCGGGCGCCGTACAGGGTCTCGATGATCTCGGAGCGCCCGGCGCCGACCAGGCCGGCCAGCCCGACGATCTCGCCGGCGTGGACGGTGAGGTCGACGTCGGAGAACACCCCGGCCAGGGCGAGGCCGCGCACCTCGAGCACCGGCTCGGTCCGCGTGCGCCGCGTGGCGGTGCGGGGCGGGAAGACGTACTCGATGGAGCGGCCGGTCATCAGCTTGATCAGGTCCGCGGTCGGGGTGGTGGCGGCGTCGAGGCCGGTGGCCACGGTCGCGCCGTCCTTGAGCACGGTGATCCGGTCGCCGATCTCGCGGATCTCCTCGAGGCGGTGGGAGATGTAGACGACCGCGACGCCCTCGGCGGTGAGGCTGCGGATGACCCGGAACAGGTTGGCGACGCCGTCCTGGTCGAGGACCGCGGACGGCTCGTCGAGGATCAGCATCCGGGTGTCGTGCGAGAGCGCGCGGGCCATGGAGACGATCTGCTGCTCCGCGGGCGACAGCGTGCCGACCGCGCGGGTCGGCGAGACGTGGGCGTGGCCGAGGCGGGTGAGCAGCTCGCGGGTGGTCCGGTGCGCGCGCTGGCGCTGCGAGAACCCGCCGCGGCTCAGCTCGTGGCCGAGGAAGATGTTCTCGGCGACGCTGAGGTCGGCGACGAGGTCGAGCTCCTGGTAGATCGTGGAGATGCCGTGCTTCATCGCCACGGCCGGCGTGCTGAGCGTGGTCTCGGTGCCGTCGATGGCGATCGTGCCGGCGTCGGGCCGGTAGGAGGCCGACAGCACCTTGATCAGCGTCGACTTCCCGGCGCCGTTCTGGCCGAGCAGGCAGTGCACCTCGCCGGCGCGGACGTCGAGGTCGACGCCGTCGAGCGCGCGGACGCCGGGGAACTCCTTGACGATGCCGCTCATCTGCAGCAGCGGTGCGCCGTGGGGAGTCGCGGCCATCGGTGTGCTCCTACGTCTGTGACGGGCGTCACCAAAGGGGTGACGTCGCTCAAACTAGGGGTGTGGTGCGGCGGAAGGCAAGCACCTCGCGCGCTTCTTTTGAAATTGTTCGGATGAGTAACGCAGGTTGGTGGACAAAGTCTCAGGCGGGACCGGTCCGGGAATCCCCGCTCGAGCGGGGATTCCCCGGGTTGTTGTCCCTTGCAAGGCGCGCGAACCCGGGGAACCCCCGCCTGAGCGGGGATTCCTGGGGCCGGTGTGGCGCATGGGGCGGGCCCGCCGCGCCCCCCGCCGGTCAGCCCGCGGCGTACACCGAGCTGCTGATCAGGCGCGCGGCGCCGACCACGCCGCCCTCGTCGCCCAGCTCGCTGAGCACGATCGGCAGGTTGCCGGTGGCCAGGGGCAGCGAGCGGCGGTAGGTGACGCTGCGGATCTCGGCGAGCAGGGAGTGCCCGACGCCGGTCAGCCCTCCCCCGATCACGATCAGGCCGGGGTTGACGAAGGAGACCAGGCTGGCCAGCACCTGCCCGACGCGCCGGCCGCTCTCGCGGACCAGCTCCAGGGCGACCGCGTCGCCGTGGGTGGCGGCCTGGCCGACGTCGGCGGCGGTCAGCACCCCGCGCTCGGCGAGCAGCGCCGCCAGGCCGGGAGATCGCCCGGCCCGGGCGGCCACGGTGGCGTCGCGGGCGATCGCCGCGCCGCCGGCGAAGGACTCCAGGCAGCCGGTGTTGCCGCAGGCGCAGGTCGGGCCGGACTCCTCGACGCGGATGTGGCCGATGTCGCCGGCGCAGCCGTCGACCCCGCGGTAGACCCGACCGTCGACGACGAGCCCGCAGCCGATGCCCGTACCGATCTTGACGAACAGGAAGTCCTTCGAGCTGCGGGCGACCCCGGCGTGCAGCTCGCCGGCGGCGAGCACGTTCACGTCGTTGTCGAGCAGCGCCGGGCAGCCCAGCGCGCGGCTGACGACGTCGCGCACCGGGTAGCCGTCCCAGCCGGGCATGATCGGCGGCGACACCGAGACGCCGCGGTCGAAGTCGACCGGTCCGGGCACCCCGATCCCGGCCCCGACCGGGCGGTCGACGCCGATCTCGGCCAGCAGCTCCCGGGCCAGCGCGACCGCGCTCTCCAGCACGCCCTCCGGCCCCTCGCGGACGTCGGTGGGGCAGGAGCGCTGGGCGCGGACGGCCAGCCGGCCGTCGGTCAGCCCGACCGTCATCCCGGTGGCGCCGATCGAGATGCCGACGAAGACGAGGTCGGGGTGCAGGTCGACGATCGTCGAGCGGCGCCCGCCGCGGGAGGCAGCGGGCCCCACCTCGTGGACCAGCCCGAGGTCGCCGAGCCGGCCGACCTCGACGGCCACCGTGGTCCGCGAGACCTTGAGGGCGTCGGCGAGCTGGGTGCGCGAGAGCGGGCCGTCGTCGCGCAGGATGGTCAGCAGCCGCGCCTGGATCGCGCTCTCCGCGCGCCCGGTCAGCGGGTGCCGCGGCCGCCCCTCGTCCTGCCGGTCCTGCCCGTCCTCGGTCACGGGCGCGATCCTCGCACGGGGGCCTCGCGCCGGCGCCGCGCCCGGCGTACGGCCGCCGGGGCCGTCAGCACCACCCCGACCACGACGCCGATCACCGTCCCCGCGGTGTTGGTCAGCAGGTCACGCGGGTCGGGCACCCGGCCGGGGATGGAGCGCTGCGCGGTCTCGATCGCCACCGTCATCGCGATCCCGAGCCCGAAGGCCACCCACCAGAACCGGGTCCCGACCAGCAGCAGGAAGAACAGGCCCACCGGCACGAACAGCGCCACGTTGGCCAGCGCCTCGGCGCGGTCGTAGGTCAGCCAGGACAGCTCGTCGTAGCGCTGCAGCCGGTCGACCACCCGCAGCACCAGGCCCCACTCGTCGCGCTGCGCGAGGTCGGGGGTCAGCGTCAGCCAGGCCACGAAGCCGAGGTAGGCGAAGGTGACCAGGGACAGGAAGGGGTGGCGGTGGAACACTCGCCCATCCTGCCGCCCGCCGGTGCTTGCGGCGGCCCGGGCCGCGGAGGAGCATCCCCGGGGTGACCGCGACCACCCGCCTGCTCGCCCTGCCCGACGGCCGCGACCTCGAGGTCCTCGAGGACGGCGACCCGGACGGCCGGGTGCTGGTGGTCCACGGCGGCCAGCCGTCGGCGGCCGTACGCTCCCCGCTCCTCGACGACGCCGCCCGCGACGCCGGGCTGCGGATGCTGACGACGTCGAGGCCGGGGTACGGCGCCTCGTCGCCGCGCCCGGGCACCTACCGCGTCCGCGACGACGTGGACGACGTGGCCGCGCTGCTCGACGACGTCGGGGCCACCGAGTTCGTGACCCTGGGCTGGTCCGGCGGAGGTCCCCGGGCGCTGGCCTGCGCCGCCCTGCTGCCCGAGCGCTGCCGGGCCGCGACGTCGCTGGCCGGGGTCGCGCCGCACGACGCCGCCGGGCTCGACTGGTCGGCCGGGATGGCGCCGGAGAACGTGGCGGAGTTCGGTGCCGCCGAGCAGGGGCGCGAGGCGTACGAGGCGTACCTCGTCGCCGAGCTCCTGCCGGTGCTGCGGACCGGAACCGACGAGCTCGCCGCCGCCCTCGGCGGGCTGGTCCCGCCGGTCGACCGGCAGGCGATGGCCGACGGGCTGGCGCCCTGGGTGGCCGAGACGTTCCACCGGGCCGGCGCACAGGGCGTGCGCGGGGTCCGCGACGACGGCCTCGCGATCGTCTCGCCGTGGGGCTTCGACCCGGGCCGGATCACGGTGCCGACCGCGGTCTGGCAGGGCACCGAGGACGCGATGGTCCCGCTCGCCCGCGGCCGCTGGCTGGCCGCGCACGTGCCCGGCACCACCGCCCACCTGCTCGACGGCGAGGGTCACCTCAGCATCGTGACCCGGTTCGCGGAGATGCTGGCCGAGCTGAAGGACCTGGCCGGCTGGTGAGGCGCCAGCCGGGATAGTCCCTGACGAAATCGCTGCGAATCGGCAGGATCCACGACGATCTCGTCAGGGACTATCTCCCGCGGCGGCTATCCCGCGGTGGTGACGGCGTACTCCGCCAGCTCGCCGGCCAGCCCGCCGTGCGCCCGCCCGCGCAGCAGGGTGCCGTCGGCGGTGTGCTCGAGCTCGTCGATCTCGCCGTTCTGGTGGATCTTGTTGAGCAGGTCGCCGCGCTCGTACGGCAGCAGGACCTCGAACGGCTCGGTCGGGTGCGGCAGCTCGGCCTCGACGGCCGCGCGGACGGCGTCGATGCCCTCGCCGGTGTGGGCGCTGACGACGACGGCGTGCGGCTCGCGCTGCAGCAGCCGGGCCAGGACCATCGGGTCGGCCAGGTCGGCCTTGTTGATGACGACCAGCTCGGGCACCTTGTCGGCGTCGATCTCGGCGAACACCTCGCGGACCGCGGTGAGCTGGCCCTCGGGGTCGGGGTGCGATCCGTCGACGACGTGGAGCACGAGGTCGGCGTCGGCGACCTCCTCGAGCGTCGAGCGGAACGCCTCCACGAGCTGGTGCGGCAGGTGGCGCACGAAGCCGACCGTGTCGCTCATCGTGTAGACGCGACCGTCGGTCGTGGTCGTCTTGCGGGTGGTCGGGTCCAGCGTCGCGAACAGGGCGTCCTCGACCAGGACGCCTGCGTCGGTGAGCCGGTTCAGCAGCGACGACTTGCCGGCGTTGGTGTAGCCGGCGATCACCACGGCCGGCACCTGCCGGTCGCTGCGCTGGGAGCGCTTGGTGTCGCGGGTCCCCCGCATGTCGGCGAGCTCGCGGCGCAGCTTGGCGATCTTGGTGTTGATCCGGCGCCGGTCGGTCTCGATCTTGGTCTCACCGGGACCACGGCTGCCGATCCCCGCACCGGCGGCGACCCGTCCACCGGCCTGGCGGGACAGGTTGCCACCCCAGCCGCGCAGGCGCTGCTTCATGTAGCTCAGCTGCGCCAGCTCGACCTGGGCCTTGCCCTCACGGCTCTTGGCGTGCTGGCTGAAGATGTCGAGGATCAGCGCCGTCCGGTCGACGACCTTGACCTTGAGCTTGTCCTCCAGGTTGCGCAGCTGGCTCGGCGCCAGGTCCCCGTCGCACACCACGGTGTCCGCGCCGGTGGCCAGCACGATCTCGGCCAGGCCCTCGACCTTGCCGCGCCCGATGTAGGTCGCGGGGTCCGGGTTCTGCCGGCGCTGGTAGATCGCCTCGAGCACCTCGGAGCCGGCCGTCTCGGCCAGCAGCGCGAGCTCGGCCATCGAGTTCTCGGCGTCCTCGACGCGACCGCCGGTCCACACCCCGACCAGCACGACGCGCTCCAGACGCAGCTGGCGGTACTCGACCTCGGAGATGTCCTCGAGCTCGGTGCGCAGGCTCGCCACACGGCGCAGCTCGTGGCGCTCGACCAGGTCGAGGTCCCCGGTGGAGTAGCCCGGCCTGCTCCGGTCCGCCTTCGGGATGGCGGTCTTGGCTTCGGTGCCGTCGGTGTCGTCGGCGTAGCCCGACTCGAAGTCGCCGTCCTGGTCGTCCCAGGTGGTGGTGGCGTCGAGCTCGGCGTCGAGGGTGAAGTCGTGAGCGTGGGTCATATACCTCCAGGTTAGTTCTCACAGAGCGCCGGGACCAGCGGGTTTACTCCCGCGCGGCTTCAACCCCCGGCGGCCCCCGTGCGTTCGGATGGGTGTGAGCACGCAGCGGACGACCCGGACCCCGGAGGCGGTGGTGAGCCGTGAAGGAGCAGGGACGTGAGTCCTTCGAGCAGTGGGCCCGCACCCGCCAGCAGGCGCTGGTGCGCACGGCGTACCTCGTGACCGGCGACTTCCACCGCGCCGAGGACCTGGTCCAGGAGGCCCTGGTCACCGTCGCGACGCGCTGGGACGTGCTGCGCGACGGCAACCCGGACGCCTGGGTCCGCACGGTCGTCTACCGCGGCAACGTCTCGTGGTGGCGCAAGCACCGCCGCGAGGTGACGCGAGCGGAGACCCCGGAGCGCCCGGAGCGCCCGGGCGGGGCCGGTACGCCGGACGGCCAGGCCGCGGCCCTGGTCCGCGGCGGGCTCGCCGACGCGCTCCTGCTGCTGACGCAGAAGCAGCGTGCGGTGCTGATGCTGCGCTTCGCCGAGGACCTCTCGGTGGCCGAGGCCGCCGACGTCCTCGGCGTGAGCACCGGGACCGTCAAGAAGCAGACCTCGGTCGCGCTGGCGCGGCTGCGCGAGGTCGCCCCCGAGCTGCGCGACCTGCTGGAGGAGGTTCGATGAACGAGCGACTGGACCTGGCCGCCCTGCGCGACGGGGTCGACCTGCCGCCGACGCAGGTCGCGGAGGGTGCGTGGGAGCGCGGTCGACGACGCGTACGCCGCCGCCGGGCCGCCGCCGCGGTCGGCGTGGCCGCCCTCGTGGCGGCCGTGGCGGTGGTGCCGACGCTGGTCGGGCCGTCGGTCACCGGGATGCTGCAGCCTGCCGAGGCGCCCACCGGGCTGCCCGACCCCACCCGCACCGTCACCTCGGACGTCGCGGTGCAGGACCTGCTGGGGCCCCTGATCGGTCGCGAGACCAGGCCCCGGGCCGGCGACGACGTCGTGGACGTCGGGTCCGCGCCGCAGGTGCCGCTCGCCGACGCCCCTCTGCCCTTCGCGCGCTGGGCGGTCGCCACCGAGACCGGCGCCCTGGTGCTGGGACCGGACGGCACCTTCCGCAGCGTCGACGTCCCGGGCGGCGAGGCCGCCACCGACGTCCTGCAGGCGACCTCGTTCAACCCCGACGCGACGAGGCTCGTGCTGGGCATGTCCGACGGCGTGGTGGTCGCCGACCTCACCCGGGGCACCACCGTGACCGTGCCGCTCTCCCCGGGCGGGAAGGTCGACGAGGCGGTCGTGATCGAGGGCTGGGCCGGAGACGAGGTGCTCGTCTCGAACGGCGACCGCGGCAGCGTCCTGGTCGAGGCCGTCACCGGCCGGGTCCGGGAGACCACCTACCCCGCCGGCCCCGGGTTCACCGGAAACGGCACGCCCTTCGTCTGGTCCGGCACGGAGGCCGTGGTGGGCGACGCCCGCGTGCGGACCGCGGTGGACCGCGACCCCACGGACCCGCTGCTGATCGACGGCGACCGGGCCCTGCTCGCCACGGGGCTGACCCTGGACGAGGCCGACCTCGGTACCGGCGGCCCCCTGGGCGACTCCGACCTCCCCTACGTCCCCTCGGTCGTCGTGGTCGACCTGCCGACCGGGGACCCCGTGGCCAGGCTGGTCCGTGACCCCTCCGGCCCGGTGCTGCTCGAGGCCCTGGCGCTCGACGGTGGATCCGCCGTCATCCGGGTCGAGAGCGTCCGGGCGGAGGTCGTGGTGCTCGACTGGTCCTGGGAGACCGACGAGGTCACTCACGTCGCCGCGATCGACCCGCCCGACGGGTCGGGCTTCGTCGCCTGGGGACGTGGCTGACCGGCTCGGGCACGATGACCCCGTGACCGCGCCCCCCGTCGTACGCCTCTCCCCCGACGGCCGCGAGCTTGACAGCCTGCTCGGTCCGCAGGTGCGCCTGCTCGGCGTCAGCGGGTCGCCCGGCGCCGGCAAGTCGACCCTCGCCGCGGCGCTCGCGCTGCGGCTCGGCGGGCGGGTGGTGCCGATGGACGGATTCCACTACGCCGACGTCGAGCTGCGCCGACGCGGCCTGCTGGCCCGCAAGGGGGCGCCGGAGACCTTCGACGCCGAGGGGTACGCCGCCCTGCTCGCCCGGGTGCGCGAGCGCCGGGCCGGCGAGGCGCCGGTCGTGGCGCCGGCGTTCGAGCGCGACCTGGAGCAGCCGCTGGCCGGGGCGGTCGCGGTGCCGGACGAGGCGCATGAGGAGACCGGGCTGGTCGTCACGGAGGGCAACTACCTGCTGCTCGACGAGCCCCGCTGGGCGGCCGTCCGCACCCCGCTCGACGCGGTCTGGCACGTCGTCGTGGACGAGCCGCTGCGGCGGGGCAGGCTGCTGGCACGGCACGAGGCGTACGGGAAGTCGGCGGCCGACGCGGCCGCCTGGGTGGCCTCCGTCGACGACCCGAACGCCGTCCTGGTCGAGGGCGTACGCCACCGCGCCGACCTGGTCCTCGACCTGACCGCGTGGAGTCCCGCCGGCGGGAGCGGTCTCCCGTGAACCGCCCCAGCCGGGACGAAAGACCCGTTAGGGTCGCGGGGACCTGGACAGTCCGGGTGCCGTACCGCTCCGGAGGGACCGCGCCGTGACCGTCCTCCTCGTGCTCGGCGGCCTCGGCCTGGCGCTGATCCTCGTCTCGCTGGTCCTCGGGGACGTGCTCGACGGCGCCCTCGACGCGCTCGCCGGTGACGTGTTCTCGACCGCCGTGATCGGCGCGTTCGTGTCCGCCTTCGGCTTCGGCGGCGCCATCGCCGACGGCGTCGGCCTGCCGCTGCCGCTCAGCCTGGGCGCCGGTGCCGTCGCCGGCGTGCTGTTCGGCTGGATGGCGGTGTGGCTGACCCGGCTGGTCAAGGACGGCGGCAGCGACGGCACGCCGAGCGCCGACGACCTGGTCGGCCGCGACGGCACGGTGACCAGCGCGATCCCCGCCGACGGCTTCGGCTCGGTACGCGTCCTGCTCGGGGGCCACGTCGTGCGGGTCAACGCCCGCGCCGAGGCCCCGCTCGAGGCCGGCACCGAGGTGCACGTGACCTCGATCCTGTCCCCCACCGCCGTCACGGTGGCCCCCACCTGGGGCGACCTCACATGGGGCCTCCGAGGGGCGTGCCCGCACCCGAGGGGGACGGGTGCTCACCGGTCAACGAGGCACACCCCCGGGGGTTCCGCACCGTCCGCCGCGGTCTAGGCCGGGTCGGCGGCCAGCAGCTCGACCCGGTTGCCGTGCGCGTCGCGGGCGTGCAGCCGCTGGTAGCCCGGGAACGTCTCCCGCTCCCGGTCGTCGACGTCGAACCCCAGCCCACGCAAGCGCTCCCCCGCAGCCGTGAGCGCGACCTCGTCGTCGAGCAGCAGCGCCGGGTGCGCCCGCCGCGGCGGGGCGCAGGGATCCTCGACGCCCACGTGCACCTCGCCCGTGACGCGCCCGTCGGCGGCGGGGCCGTCGTACGCCCGGAACCAGACACCGCCGCGGCCGGCCAGCGGCGCCGGCTTGGCGACCTCGGTCATCCCCAGGCCGTCGACCCAGAAGCGTCGGGCGTCGTCCTCGCCGCCGGTCGGGCAGCCGACCTGGACGTGGTGCAGCAGCAGGCTCACAGCTCGGTCCCGACGTGGGCGACGGCGAAGACGCGGCGGAACGGCATCAGCACGACGGGGTCCCCGTCGGGCCCGGGCACGGGCGGGTACGCCTCCGCGAGCCGGCGGCCCAGCTCGGCACTGAACCGCTCCCGCAGGTCGGGCGGCAGCGCCTCGAGGGTGGGCCGGGCGCCGGTCGCGCTGACCCAGGTCAGGACCGGGTCCGGTCCGCGCAGCAGGTGGACGTACGTCGTCTCCCAGGCGTCGACCTCGCAGCCGAGCGCTGTCAGCGCGGTCAGGTAGGTGGTGGCGTCGTGGGCCGCGGGACGGGCGACGCCGGCGGTGAACATCGCGTACGCCGCCTCGGCCGCGAGCTCGTCGCGCAGCACGTGGCTGGGCTGGTCGAAGTTCCCGGGCACCTGCATCGCGAACCAGCCGCCCGGGCGCACCTGCGCCACGAGCCGCCCGAGGAGGTCGAGGTGGTCCGGCACCCACTGCAGCGCGGCGTTGGTGACGACCACGTCGACCGGCCCGGCGGGCGACCACTCCCGGACGTCGCCGACCTCGTACTCGACCGGCCCGTCCGGCTGGTCGGCGCGGGCCCGCTCGACCATCGCCTCGCTGGAGTCGAGGCCGACCACGTGGGCATCGGGCCATCGCTCGGCGAGCAGCGCGGTGAGGTTCCCGGGCCCGCAGCCCAGGTCGACGACGTCGCGCGGCTGTTCGTGCCCGACCCGCGAGACCAGCTCGACGAAGGGCCGGCCGCGCTCGTCGGCGTAGGTCAGGTAGCGGTCGGGGTCCCAGGTGTGGAGAGGCACAGACCCACCCTGCGACCGATTTGTCTTGATGTCAAGATTCTCGATGCATGGCGTACGCTCGGCCGGGTGAGGGACGAGGTCGACGAGCTGGTGGAGGCGTGGGCGCGCGAGCGCGGCGACCTCGACCTGAGCCCGGTCGCCGTCTTCAGCCGGATCAGCCGCCTGTCCCGCCACCTCGACCTGGCCCGCCGCCGCGCCTTCAGCGCCCGCGGCATCGAGCCGTGGGAGTTCGACGTGCTCGCCGCGCTGCGCCGTGCGGGCGAGCCGTACGAGCTCTCCCCCGGGCGGCTGCTGCGCGAGACGCTGGTGACCAGCGGGACGATGACCAACCGCGTCGACCGGCTGACGGCACGCGGCTACGTCGAGCGGCTGCCCGATCCCGCCGACCGCCGCGGCGTGCTGGTGCGGCTGACCGCGGAGGGACGGACGGCCGTCGACGGCGCGTTCACCGCCCTGCTCGAGGCCGAGCGGGCGCTGCTGGCCGACCTCGGTGACGCCGACCGCGACGACCTGGCCGCGATGCTCCGCCGGCTGCTGGCCCCCTTCGACGCCTGAACGGGGATAGTCCCTGACGAGATCGTCGCGATCCGGCCGGTCCCACGACGATCTCGTCAGGGACTATCGACCGCCGCGCTCCAGCCACTCACGGTGCTCCTTCGAGGCCGGTGACGGGCCCGGGCTCTCACGCACCTGCCGGTCCAGGACGAAGCTGTGCAGCAGCATCAGCGCCGCGACCACCGTCCCCACACGCCCCGACCCCATCGCCCCGTAGATCCCGATGAAGAAGGTCGCGAGCCGGTAGTAGGCACGGTCGACCTGGAACAGCGGCCGCCGGCGCCGGTAGTCGTGCAGGAGGCGCATCAGCACCACGACCACGACTCCGGAGAACACCCACCCGACCAGGACGTCGTACCGGGTCTCCTGCACGCCCGTCGTGGAGGTCAGCAGGACACCCCCGCCCACCACGACCACCAGGAAGGTCAGGCTCAGGCCGACGAAGACCACCAGGACAGGCACGACGACCCACCGGGGCGCGTCACCGATCCGGCCCCGGCGGCCGTCGAGCGGGTCGGCGACGGGCTTCTTCGGGTGGCTCATCCGAGGGCTTCGGCAGCCTCGAGCCACTCCTCCTCGACGGCGTCCTTCTCGGCCGCGAGCTGCTGCTGGCGACGGCTGATGTCGCCGAGGCCGGTGTAGTCGTCGGGGTTGGCCTCGGCGAAGGCGGCCAGCTCGGCCGACAGCGTGGTCTCCTGCACGGTGAGCTTCTCCAGCCGCCGCTCGAGGCGCTCCAGGTTCTTGCGGACCACCCGCTCCTCCGCGCCCCCGAGGGCCCGGACGGGGGCACCGGCCGAGGCCAGGGCCGACGCGGCGGCGGACTCACGGCGTACGTCGGCCGCCCTCCGCTCGAGGTACTCCTCGACGCCGCGCGGCAGCATCGCGATCGTGCCGTCGCCCATCAGGGCGTGCACGTTGTCGGTGACCCGCTCGAGGAAGTACCGGTCGTGCGAGACGACCACCAGGGTGCCCGGCCAGCTGTCGAGGAAGTCCTCGACCACGTTCAGGGTCTCGATGTCGAGGTCGTTGGTGGGCTCGTCGAGCAGCAGCACGTTCGGCTCGCTGAGCAGCAGCCGCAGCAGCTGGAAGCGGCGCCGCTCGCCACCGGACAGGTCGCCGATGCGGGCGGTGAGCTTGTCGCCGGTGAAGCCGAACCGCTCGAGCATCGACGAGGCGGTGATCTCGCCGTCCGCCGTCCTGGTCACGCGGGCGGTGGCCTCGATCGTGTCGAGCACCCGGTCGGCGGCCGGGAGGTCGTCGACGTGCTGGGTGAGGTGCTGCAGGGAGACGGTGCGGCCGTGACGGACCGTGCCCTGCTGGGGCGGCAGCGAGCCGGCGATCAGGTGCAGCACCGAGGTCTTGCCGGCGCCGTTCACGCCGACCACCCCGATCCGCTCCCCCGGGCCGATCCGCCAGGTGGCGCCGCGCAGCAGCTGCTTCTCGCCGCGGGCGAGGTCGACGTCCTCGACGTCGATCACGTCCTTGCCGAGGCGCTGGGTGGCGAAGCGCTGCAGGGCCAGGGTGTCGCGCGGCGGCGGCTCGTCCTCGATCAGCACGGTGGCCGCGTCGATGCGGAACTTCGGCTTGGAGGTGCGGGCCGGGGCGCCGCGGCGCAGCCACGCCAGCTCCTTGCGGACCAGGTTCTGGCGGCGCTGCTCGGCCGAGGCGGCCTGGCGCGAGCGCTCGGCCTTGGCCAGCACGAACGCGGCGTACCCGCCCTCGTAGACGTCGATGACGCCGTCGTGGACCTCCCAGGTCCACTGGCAGACCTCGTCGAGGAACCAGCGGTCGTGGGTGACCACGACGAGGGCGGAGCTGCGACGGGCCAGGTGCGCGGCCAGCCAGGCCACGGCCTCGACGTCGAGGTGGTTGGTGGGCTCGTCCAGGACCAGCAGGTCGTGCTCGTCGAGCAGCAGCGCGGCCAGCGCGCAGCGGCGGCGCTCGCCGCCGGACAGGCCCTGGACCACGCGGTCCAGCGACACCCCGGCCAGCAGCACCTCGACGACCTCGCGGGTGCGGGAGTCGGCGGCCCACTCGTGGTCGGCGCGGCCGCCGAGGACGACCTCGCGGACGGTGGCGCCCTCGTCGAGCTCGTCACCCTGGTGCAGGTAGCCCGTGTGCAGGCCGCGGCGGCGCGAGACCCGGCCCTCGTCGGGCTCCTCGCGGGCCGTCATCACCTCGAGCAAGGTGGTCTTGCCGTCGCCGTTGCGCCCGACGATGCCGATCCGCTCGCCGGCCAGCACCCCGAGGGAGACGTCGGCCAGCAGCGGCCGCACGCCGTAGGACTTCGAGACGCGTTCCAGGTTGAGCAGGTTGTCAGAGGCCATCAGGGGCATTCCATCAGGCGTACTCGAGCAGGTGGGTGCCGGCCACCGGGCCGTTGGCGACCAGGACGACGGGGTGGTCCGCGGCCAGGGTCGCCGCGACGTCGCGCGCGTGGTCGCCGGAGGTGCAGAGGAAGACGCAGGTCGGCCCGGATCCGGACAGGATGCCGCGCACCGCGCCGGCGGCCTCGCCGGCCGCGATCACGTCGCCGAGCTCGGGGCGCAGGTCGCAGGCGGCCTCCTGCAGGTCGTTGTGCAGCGCCGCCCCGAGCCGTACGGCGTCCCGCGCGGCGAGCGCGGCCAGCAGCTCGGTCGGGTACGCCGGCTCGGCCGGCGCGTCGGGGTGGAGCCGGTCGAAGTGGGCGTAGACGTCGGGCGTGGACAGGCCCTCCTCGCTCGGCACGACCACCCACCACCAGGGCCCCTCGTCGGGGACCGGGTCGACGACCTCGCCGCGGCCGGTGCCCAGCGCGGTGCCGCCGAAGAGCGCGAACGGGACGTCGCTGCCGAGCTCACCGGCGAGCGCGACCATGTCGTCGTCGCTGGTGTGCAGGCCCCAGAGCCGGTCCAGGGCCACCAGGGCGGCGGCGGCGTCGGCGGAGCCGCCGGCCATCCCCCCGGCGACCGGGATCTCCTTGGTGATGTGGACGTGCGCCGACCGGCCGCGGACACGCTCGGGGGCGCGCTCGGCGAACAGCGCGGCCGCGCGGGCCACGATGTTGTCGTCGCCCCCGGGCACCTGGTCGGTGTCGACGTGGCCGGCCGCGGTCAGGGTCAGCTTCCACTCCTGGGCCGGCGTCACCACCAGGTCGTCGTAGAGCCCGACGGCGTGGAAGACGGTGGCCAGAGGGTGGTACCCGTCGGCGCGCCGGGCCCCCACGCCGAGGTGGAGGTTGATCTTGGCGGGAGAACGCACGGTGATCGCGCCCTCGACGTGGTCGGGGACGTGGCGCGTCACGGGGCGGGTCACGGGGCGGCTCCAGCGGGCAG
>NZ_LR733215.1:3321712-3327090 GCF_902506435.1 Nocardioides sp. AX2bis
GTGGGTGGGAGCCGCGCGGGTCCGGGCCCGGGGGCCGGACGGTCGTGCTGCTCCCACCAGCGTGTCAGCCCACCCGACGCCTCAGGGGTGGTCGGCGGGGCGCGGACCCTCGCCCGGGTCGCCCAGGAGGCCCTCGGCCAGGGCCGCGAAGGTGCCCACCTCGAGCTGCTCGCCGCGGGCGAGCGGGTCGACCCCGGCGCCGCGCAGGGCCGCGTCGAGGTCGCCGGCGTCGCGGCCGGCCGCCTCGGCCAGCGGTCGGAGCGCACCTCGCAGCGCCTTGCGCCGTTGCGCGAAGGCGGCGTCGACCACCGAGAACACCTGCAGGCGCGTGGCGGTCGTGACCGGGGGGTCGCGGCGCGTCCAGGCCACCAGGCCGGAGTCGACGTTGGGCGCGGGCCAGAAGACCGACCGGCCGACGGACCCCGCGCGGCGGACGTCGGCGTACCACGCGGCCTTGACCGACGGCACGCCGTACGCCTTGGAGCCCGGCCGCGCCGCGAGCCGGTCGGCGACCTCGGCCTGGACCATCACCAGGCCCTTCTCCAGGCTCGGCAGCAGCGCCAGCAGGTGCAGCAGGACCGGCACCGAGACGTTGTAGGGCAGGTTCGCCACCAGCGCCGTCGGGGGCGGGCCCGGCAGGGCGTCGACCCGCAGCGCGTCGGCGTGGACGACCGCGAGCCGGTCGGCGTGGTCGGGGGCGCGGTCGGCGACGGTCTCGGCCAGCAGGCCGGCGAGGCGGTCGTCGAGCTCGACGGCGACCACGTGGCGCACGACGTCGAGCAGGGCGAGGGTCAACGACCCCAGCCCGGGGCCGACCTCGACCACCACGTCGTCGGGCCCGACCCCGGCCTCCCGCACGATGCGACGCACCGTGTTGGGGTCGATCACGAAGTTCTGGCCCCGCTGCTTGGTGGGGCGCAGGTCGAGCCTTTCCGCGAGCTGACGCACCTCCGCCGGGCCGAGGAGTCTCGGCCCGGCGGGCGGTGTGGTCATGCGGGTGAGGCTAGTGCCGCAGGGCACGTGTCACTGGGGCAGCCCCAGGGACGACGAGCAGGACGGCCAGGAGCCGTACCCGCCGGTCGCGGCGCGGAGCCGCTCGGCCACCGCGATCTGGGTCTCGCGGCTGTTGGAGCTGGGCAGCCCGGTGCCGCCGTACGACTGCCAGGTACCGAGGTTGAACTGAAGGCCGCCGTAGTAGCCGTTGCCGGTGTTGATGGCCCAGTTGCCGCCGGACTCGCACTGTGCGAGCTGGTCCCACACGGTGCTGCCGCCGGCGAAGTTGCTGGTCGGCGCCGCGGGGGCCGGCTCGGGCTCCGGCTCCGGCTCGGGCACGCGGGTGCCGACGGCGACGATGCCGGTGACCGGCTCGCGCACGACCGAGGAGGTGACGACCTTGCGGGAGGCCTCCTCGCCGTTGCGGAAGACCACGCGGTAGGTGACGTCGCGCACGCCGTCCTGTGCCGCTCGTACGGTGCTGGTCTCGCCCTCGAGCGCGTCGGGGTCGTCGCGCTGGGTGGTGCCGGCCTCGATGACCTGGTCACGGTCGCGCTCGGTGGCGACGCGGACGTCGGTGAAGACGATCTTGTCGCCGTCCTCGAGCACCCGGCCCGGCTTCGGGCTGACCTCGTCGGTCTTGTCGACGTCGACCTTCATCTGCTCCAGCGCGTCGGAGACGCGCAGGGCGGTCAGCTGCTTGGTGACCGGCTTCTCGCCTGCCAGGGCCAGGGTGAGCTTCTTGGGCGTGACCACCCGGAGGCTGGCGCCGTCGCGGCCGATGGTCATGCTGCGGCTGGTCGACAGGTCGGAGCCGCGGTAGTCGGTGCCGACCTGGGCCAGGGCGTCGGAGACGCTGGTGGCGGTGACCCAGTGGGTCTCCTCCTCGCCGTCGACGACGAGGTCGAGCTGCCGGGCGTACCGGACGGTGATCGCGGTGCCCTCCTCGATCTCCTCGTCGGCCGACGGCGCGACGATGTCGCGCGGACCGACCTCGACGCCCTCGGCCTCGAGGACGTCGCCGACGGTGCTGGCCAGGGCGGTGACCTCACGCTGCTCACCGTCGACCGAGAGGGCGACGGTGGTGCTCATGGAGGCGTAGGCGACGGTGGTGCCGGCGACCGCGGTGGCGGTCAGGGCGACCAGGCCACCGAGCAGCCAGCGGCTGCGCAGGGTCCGCGCGAAGCGGCCCTGGGGGGCTGCGGGGTCGGCCTGGGTGGTGGGGGTGGGCTCGGGGGCGGGGTGCTGGACGAGTTCGCCTGCACGTCTCTCCCTGGGTCTCGGGAACGCGGTCATGACGTCCCGGATCGGTGTCCCGGCGCCCGTCCTGCGCGCGGCGGTCAGCGTCCCGTCCACCCGGGGGCGGACACGAGGCGCGGAGACGTTCACGGCGCTGGACGGGCCGGTCCGAGGACCGGCCGTCGAGACCACGAGAACATCCGAGGTCACGAATTGGCAAACATCCGGGGGCCGATCGGGACCTAGGACCCGTCCTGACCTGGGGCGTGCCGGGCGGGGTGTGACGGGGTCCTCACGGCCGGAACGGCGTGACGGCAGCTCACCAGGCCCCGCCGAACGCCGCCTCGGTGTTGGCGTCGATCGCCGCGCAGAGCTCGGCGAGGTCGTCGCCGCGGGTCTCGGCCATCGAGCGCACCGTCAGCGGCACCAGGTAGGAGGCGTTGGGGCGGCCGCGGTGGGGGGTGGGGGTCAGGTACGGCGCGTCGGTCTCCACCAGCACCCGGTCGCGCGGCGCGACCACCAGCGCCTCGCGCACCTCCCGGGCGTTCTTGAAGGTCACCGTGCCCGAGAACGACAGGTAGGCCCCCAGGTCGAGGCACCGGCGGGCCACGTCCGCGTCGCCGGAGAAGCAGTGCATCACCCAGCGCGGGGGCGCACCCTCCTCGGCCACGACCCGCAGCACCTCCTCGTGGGCGTCGCGGTCGTGGATCACCAGCGTCTTGTCCAGCCGCTTGGCCAGGTCGACGTGGCGGCGGAAGCTCTCGACCTGGGCCGCACGCCCGTCCTCGCCGGTGCGGAAGAAGTCCAGGCCGGTCTCCCCCACCGCGCGCACCTTGTCGTGGGCGCCGGCCAGCTGCTCGATCTCGGCCATCGCCTCGTCGAGCAGGCCCTCGGCCGCCAGCCGCGGCGCCTCGTTCGGGTGCAGCGCGACACCGGCCACCAGCGCGGCGTGGGTCGCGGCCGCCTCGACCGCCCAGCGGGCGCCGGGCAGGTCGCAGCCGATCTGGACGATCCGCGGGACGCCGACCGAGGCGGAGGCGGCCAGGGCCTCCTCGGTGGGCAGCCAGTCGCCGTCGGCGATGTCGAGGTGGCAGTGGTTGTCCACCACGGGGTGCGGCAGCGGCTCGGGGGCCGGCGGGCGGCCCCGGTCGCGCGAGTGCCCGGACTCCTGCGACGCCGACCGGGCGCGCGTCGGCCCGCTCACCCGGCCCTCACCCGGCGCTCGCGACCCGGTCCAGGACCGCCTCGGCGGCGGCCGCGGGCGCCTGGGTGGGGATCCAGTGCGTGACGCCGGTCAGCACCACGAGCTCGTACTCGCCGCGGACGAAGTCGCCGCAGTGCTCCGCGCCCCACCGGTCGATGGCGGTGTCGCCGTCGCTCCAGACGAAGGTCGTCGGCACCCGGACCCGGCCGGCGCCCATCGCGCCGGCCGACAGCGCCAGCGCGCGGTACCAGCCCAGCCCGCCGGGCAGGGCGCCGTCCTCGACGACCTCGGCCCGGAAGCGGGCGAGCTCGGGAGGCGTCATGCCGGTCCTGGCCAGCAGCTGCTCGAAGCGGCCTCCGGGGAGGCGCGCCATCCGCTCGGCCAGGCCGGGCACGTTGAAGGCGGCCATGTACCAGGACCGCAGCAGCTGCTTCGAGCGCACGCCGGCCCGCAGGTACGCCCCGGGGTGCGGCACCGAGAAGGTCGTCAACGTCGCCAGCAGCTCGGGCCGCTCGGCCGCGACCAGCCAGGCCACGACCGCGCCCCAGTCGTGCCCGACCAGGTGCACCCGGCGGTCCGGTCCGACCCGGTCGACGGCGGCCTCGACCACCGCCACCACGTCGTCGCGCAGCAGGTCGGCGCGGTAGTCGCGGCGCCGACCGGGCCGGGCCCGCGGGCTGTAGCCGCGCTGGTCGACGGCCAGCGTGCGCAGCCCGGCGGCGTGCAGCCGCGGCACGACGTCGCGCCAGCAGGTCGCCCGCTCGGGGAACCCGTGGAGCAGGACGACCACGTCACCGTCGGGCGGGCCCTGGTCGTCGACGTCGAGCACGAGCCCGTCGGCGGGCGCGCCGACCGCGACCTCGGTGATCCGTCCGTCGAGCGCGCTCACGAGCCGTCCTCCCCGGTCGAGCCGTCCACCTCGTCCACCTCGTCCACCTCGTGCACCCCGTGCACCCCGTGCGCGAGGTCGTAGACCTCCCGCTTGGGCACCCCGGCGAGCCGGGCCACCTCCACGACCGCGTCCTTGCGCCTCATCCCGGCATCCTCGCGCACCTCCACCGCGGCCAGCAGGGAGGCCGGGTCGGAGGCCACCGCGGCCACCGGCGCCGCGCCCTCGACGACCAGGGTGACCTCGCCGCGGACGCCGTCCGCGGCCCAGTCGGCCAGCGCGCCGAGCCCGCCGCGGCGGACCTCCTCGTAGGTCTTGGTCAGCTCCCGGCAGACCGCCGCCCGCCGCTCCTCGCCCCAGGCCAGCGCCATCGCCCGCAGCGCGGTCTCCGTGCGGTGCGGCGCCTCGAAGAAGACCATCGTCCGCTCCTCGGCGGCCAGCGCCTCCAGCCGCCGGGAGCGCTCGCCGGCCTTGCGCGGCAGGAACCCCTCGAAGCAGAACCGGTCGACCGGCAGCCCCGAGACGGCCAGCGCGGTCAGCACCGCGCTGGGGCCCGGCACCGCGGTCACCCGGACGCCGGCCTCGACGGCCGCGGCCGTCAGCCGGTAGCCCGGGTCGGAGACCGAGGGCATCCCCGCGTCGGTCACCAGCAGCACGCGCTGGCCGGCCAGCAGCGCCTCGAGCAGCACCGGGGTCCGGGCCTGCTCGTTGCCCTCGAAGTACGACACCACGCGCCCGGCCGGCTCGACCCCGAGCGCGCCCGTGAGGCGCCGCAGCCGGCGGGTGTCCTCGGCGGCCACGACGTCGGCGGTCGCCAGCTCGGAGACCAGGCGCGGCGGCGCGTCCTCGACCCGGCCGATCGGGGTGGCGGCCAGCACCAGCACGCCGGCGTCCGGCGCCTCGTGACCTCCGGCGGCGCTGCTCGGGGTGCTCGACGGACTCATGCGGCGATCATGCCGTGCGTCCGCGACGTAGAGTTCCCCGGCGTGACGACCGGGGGCACGCTGACCGCGCCGCGCCCGACGCCGCCCCCACCCGGTCCCGGCGACACCG
>NZ_LR733215.1:3327190-3345442 GCF_902506435.1 Nocardioides sp. AX2bis
CCCCCGGACCGTGATCACCTTCGGCACCTTCGACGTCTTCCACGTCGGGCACCTGCGGGTCATCGAGCGGGCCGCGGCGCTGGGCGACCGCCTCGTCGTCGGTGTGTCCGCCGACGCGCTCAACCTGCGCAAGAAGGGCCGCGAACCGGTCTTCAGCCAGGCCGAGCGACTCGCCATCGTGGCCGCGCTCAAGCCGGTCGACGAGGTCTTCGTCGAGGAGAGCCTGGAGCTCAAGCGGGACTACATCGCGCAGTACGCCGCCGACGTCCTCGTCATGGGTGACGACTGGGCCGGGCGCTTCGACGAGCTCGGCGACGCCTGCGAGGTCGTCTACCTGCCCCGCACGCCCGCCATCTCCACCACGGCGCTGATCGAGAAGATCTCCGGCACCAGCTGACGCGCAGGTCCGCGGGGGCCGCGCCCGCGCGCCTCCGCCGGCCACCGCCGCCCGTACGGCAGCCTCGGCACCTCCCCGTCCCCGACTTCCCCCGGGTGTCATGCGCCTTCCCCTGCACCGTCCCTCCGTCCGTCGCGCCCGCACGCTGCTGCCCACGCTGCTGCCGGCCCTCCTGCTCGCGATCTCCCTCCCGGTGACGGCTCCGCCGGCGAGCGCCGGTGAGCGGGACCTGCGCGCCACCGGCACCACCACGATCGCTCCCTGGGCGCAGCGCGCGCTCGACGACGCCCGCAGCGCCCTCGCGGGCCAGGGCGGCGACCCCGGCACCGCCCTGCGCGTGCTGCACCGCGCCCTGCCGCGGCTCGGCGCCGACGCCGACGCCCGGGCAGAGGCCCGTACGCTGCTGGCCCGCCCGACCGAGGGCGTCGCCGACGAGCGCGGCGACGGGTACGACACGCCCGCGACCCGGCGCTGCACCGACCGGGTCTGCCTGCACTGGGTGCGCACCGGTCGGGACGCGCCGCCCGACGCCGCCTGGGCGCGCGCCACGCTCGGCGTCGTCGACGACGTCCTGGCGCTGCAGGTCGACGAGCTCGGCTACCGCGCACCGCTCGGCGACGGACGGCGTGGCGGCGACGACCGCCTCGACGTCTACCTCGCCGACGTCGGCGCCCGCGGGCTCTTCGGCTACTGCGCCCCCGAGGACCTCCCGAGCGTCCGCGGCACCGGCACCGCGGCGGCGTACTGCGTCCTCGACGACGACTTCGCCCGCGACGAGTTCGGTGCCGCGCCCCGCCGCAGCCTGGACATCACGGCCGCCCACGAGCTCTCCCACGCCGTGCAGATGGCCTACGACGCCGAGGAGGACGGCTGGTTCCACGAGTCGACCGCCACCTGGATGGAGGAGCGGTTCGCCGACGGCGCCGACGACAGCCGCCGCTACCTGCCGTACGGCCCGCTCCGCCGACCCGGGGTGCCGCTGGACCGCTTCGACCCGAGCGGCTACGCCCACTACGGCGCCTGGGTCTTCTGGGAGCACATGTCCGACCGGTTCGGGGTCGGGTTCGTCCGTGACGTCTGGGAGCGCGCGGCCGTCGACGCGGGTGACGCCTCCTCGGTGCAGGCGCTGCGCGCGACGCTGCGCGAGCGCGGGGTGCGGCTGCCGCTGGCCCTGGGGCGCTTCGCCGCGGCCAACCTCGCCCGCGAGCAGGAGTACGACGAGGGCGCCGCGTGGCCGGCGCCCCGCGCGGCCGCCACCGCTCGCGTGACCCGTGACGACCCGGCGCGCACCGAGGTCGAGGTCGACCACCTGGCCTCCGCGGCCGTGCAGCTGCAGGCCGGCGAGCCCGACGCGCGGCTGGAGCCTGGCCGGTGGGCGCTCCGTGTCGTCGTCGACGGCCCCCGCCGGACGACGCGGCCGGTGGCCTGGGTGGTCGTGCGGCGGGGCGAGGACTCGGTGCTGCGCCGGGTGCGTCTCGACGCCGAGGGCGTCGGGGCGGTCGCCGTGCCGGTGTCGGACCGTGTCGACGGCGTCGCGGTGTCGCTGACCAACGGCTCGTCCCGGTCCCGCTGCGACCAGGGGGACGCGACCTACGCCTGCGGTGGCACCCCGCGCGACGACGACCAGGTCTTCTCGGTCACCGCGGAGCTGGCCCGCCGGTAACGACCGCGGGCCGGAGCAACGACCCGTCGCGCAGGCCGACCAGGGTGCGGGTCGCGACGACCGACCACGCGGCGACGAGCCCGGCGAACGCCGTCACGGCCGCCGCGGCGAGGACGTGCGACCCGGTGCCCGCGGCCAGCGCTGAGGTGCCGGTGACCACGGTGCCGACCGGGAAGGTGAAGGACCACCAGGCCATCGAGAACGGCACCCCGGTGCGCGCGGCGGTGCGCCGCAGGACGAGGGTGGCGACGACGAGCCAGGCCACGGCCAGGCCCCAGACGGGGAGCCCGTAGGCGAGCCCCAGCGCGGGGCCGGCGCCGAGCCCGGCGGCGCCGGCCCCGTCGCCGATCGTGTGGGCGGCGGTGACCGACTGGCCCAACGGGCCCAGGACGAGGAAGAGGGTGGGCACGGCCGCCGACGGGCCGACCCCGTGCTCGACCAGGCGCCGCCCGAGTGCCACCAGCACGACGGCGCTGAGCGCCAGGGCGAGCCCGAAGAGCGCCAGGCAGAGCAGCAGCAGTGCCACCCGGGGCGCACCCGCGGGCAGGTGGGCCAGCAGCAGCGGACCGGTCGCGGCGCTGACCATCGGCGGCACGACCGGCATCAGCCAGGCACCAGCGGCCTGCTCGGGCCGGTACCAGCCGCGGCGTCGGACGTGGCGCGGCAGGAGCAGGGCCGTGGCAAGGCCGAGCAGGGTGCCGACGACCCAGAGGGACGCCGCGAGCACCACGGCGGCGGTCGTGCCGACCACCGGGCGTCCCACCAGCAGCGCACCGGCGCCGACCGTCAGCGGCGCCATCGCCGCCGCCCCGTGGAAGTGCACCAGCGCCGGGTCGTCCAGGTAGCGCCGTGGCCCGGTCCCCTGCCGCCGGTGGTGGCGGACCGTCGCCACCGTGACCAGGACGAGCAGGGACGACGCGAGCACCCAGGCCGTCCGCGCCGCGAGCAGCAGCGGCTCCGGGCGCCACGGCAGCGTCGCCGCGGCGACGGCCAGGATCCCCGTCCCCATCACCGTGGCGAACCAGTTCGGGCCCAGCGCGACCGGGGCGCGGACGGGACCGGTCACGGCGGGGCGGGTCCGGAGCATCTGGGCCATGGACCCAGCCTCGGACGGACCGGCCCGGACCGGTAGTCGGCCCCGACGGATGGATGCACAGCCCCACCCTGTGAGGCGCTCCAGGTTCTTCCTGTGGCGGGGGCCGGGGTGCAACTCTTCGCCGGGCCGACGCGTCACACCCGCGTGAGACTCCTCGCCCTCGGGTCGTTCCTGCTCGCCCTCCTCCTCTCCGCGTGCGGCCCCGCCCCCGGGGAGCCGACCGCGCCGACACCCGACGCCGTGCCGCCGCCCGCACGGGCCTTCCTCGACTTCGCCTCCGGGGCCGACCCCGCGGCGGTCCCCTGGGCCGCACGGGTCGTCTACTCCGTCGAGGGCCAGGTGGCCCGCACCCTCTCCCCGACGACGGCCTCCTCGCGTCGTTCGTGGCGCGTATGCCCGAGGGGCACGGCCACGCTGGAGGGGCGGAGCTGCCCCGTCGACGTCCTGCGCCTCCTGGCCGTCGCGGACCGCGGGTCGCCCGGGGTCGTCCTCGAGCGACACCCTCCCCGGGGCGGACTAGGCTGCACGCGGTACGTCGACCCGACCGCCACCGACCCCGCGGGCGAGGACCGCACCACCTTCTGGCTGCGGCCGCCCGAGGACCGGCGGTCGTGCTTCGAGGACCTGGCCGTCGCGGTCTCGGTGTCGGCAGCAGGCCGGGTGGTGGCGGTCGACCTCGCGGTCAGCGGGCCGTGACGGCCCCCGGCTCCACACGCGCCACCAGCGAGCGGTCGAGCAGCCCGCGGACGGTCAGGGCGGCGACGAGCAGCCACACGGCGACCAGGGCGGCGTACAGCCCGGAGGCCAGCTCGGCGGCGAGCAGGAGCCCGGTCGCCGTGGACAGCGCCGAGAGGCCGGTGACCACGGTGCCGGTCGGGAAGACGAAGGACCACCAGGTCATCGCGAACGGCAGCCCCTCGGGGCGCAGCCGCGCCCGCAGGGTCCAGGACGCCAGGGCCACCAGGACGAGCAGCGCGACGCCGATCACCGGCAGGCCGAAGGCCGGGCCCAACCAGGCCCAGCCGTCGCCGAGCTCGGTCACGGCGCCGTCACCGATCGTGTGCACCGCGGTGACGGCCTGACCGAGCAGGCCGATCAGGACCCACGCCGGCGGGAGGTCCTCGGCCGGTGCCCGGCCGAGGCGGCGCAGCCGCAGCGCGACCGGCACGAGCATCGCCGAGGCGGCGAGCACCCCCACGAGCAGCAGGACGGTGCAGACGCCGAGCAGGAGCAGCCGTGGCCACCCGGCGGGCAGGTACGGCGAGAGCAGCGGCACGACGGCCGCGCTGACCAGGGGCGGCACCACCGGCAGCAGCCACGTGGCGTCGGCGTCCTCCACGTCGTAGCCGCCCCGGGCCCGCACCAGGCGGGGCACCCCGATCGCGGTGACGGCGCCGAGCACGGTGCCGACCGCCATCAGCGACGCGCCGAGCGTCAGCGCGACCGTGGTCCCGACCAGGGGCGTGCCGACCGCGACCGCGCCCCCGCCCACGGTCAGCAGCGCCATCGGCACGGCACCGTAGGAGTGGACGAGGACGGGGTCGTCGAGGAAGTGGCGCAGCACGCCGCGCCATTGGAGGTGCTGCGCGGTCGTGACCACGACGACCGCCAGGAGCACCACGGCCGCGAGGACCCACAGCCCGGAGGCGACCGGAGCCAGCCAGGACGGGCGCAGGGGCAGCGTGGAGGCAGCGGTGGCCAGGATGCCGGTGCCCATCACCGGGGTGAACCAGTTCGGCCCGAGGAGCCGGGGGGCGGCGCGCTGCGGGGCCTCGGGCATGGGACGAGCATGGAGCACCCGGTCGCGGTGGCCGCCACCGCCCACGCGCGGACCGCCGGAACCGGAGCCACAGGCACGACCTGTGCGGGCCGTACGCTGGGCCCGGTGACCGCCGACCTCTCCCGCGTCCCCGACCTGGCCGCACTGCGGCTGCTGGTCGACGCCGCCCGGCTGGGCAGCATCGGCGCCGCGGCGCGGGCGTCGGGGGTGAGCCAGCAGTCGGCCTCGGAGCGGCTGCGCGGGGTCGAGGCCCAGACCGGCCTGCGCCTGCTGCGCCGCGGCAGCCGGGGCTCGGAGCCGACCGACGAGGGACGGGTGGTCGTGGAGTGGGCCGGGCGCCTGCTCGACCTCGCCGAGGAGATCGACCACGCGATCGGCGGCCTGCGCTCGGACCGGGACCGCGACCTCGCCGTCTGGTCGAGCATGACGATCGCCGAGAGCCTGCTCCCCCGCTGGCTGGTGCAGCTGCGCCAGCGCCAGGAGGCCGAGGCGCGACGCCCGACCGTGGTCAGCCTGACCGCGACCAACAGCAGCCGGGTGGTCGGCGCGGTCCGCTCCGGCGAGGCGCACCTCGGCTTCGTCGAGGGCCTGTCCGCGCCGCCGGGGCTGCCCTCGGTGCCCGTCGCCGCCGACGAGCTGGTGCTGGTGACCGTGGCCGGCTCGGCGCTGGCCCGCCGGCGTACCCCGCTCTCGCCGGACGACGTCGCAGGCCTGCGCACCACCGGCCGGGAGGCCGGCTCCGGCACCCGCGAGGTGGTCGAGGCCGCCCTGGCCACCCACGGGCTGCAGCCCGCGGCCGGGCAGGTGGAGCTGACCACCGCCGCGGCGGTGCGGGAGGCCGTGGCGGCCGGTGGCGCGCCCGCCTTCCTCAGCCGCCGCGTGGCGCGGCGCGAGCTCGACGCCGGACAGCTGGTCGAGGTGGCCGTCGAGGGCCTCGACCTGCGCCGCACCTTCCGCGCGGTGTGGACCGGCCCGGCCCGGCCCCCCGCGGGCCCGGTCCGGGAGCTGGTCGCGGTGGCCCGCGCCCGCTCGCGCGCACAGGTGGCCCCGGGTGCGGCAGGATCGGCCCCATGAGCAGCGACAAGGGGTCGACGGCGACCCAGCCCCCCACCGGACGCGCGATCGAGACCTGGCTGACCGACATGGACGGCGTGCTGGTCCACGAGGAGCACGCGATCCGGGGTGCGGCCGAGTTCGTCGCCGCGCTCAAGGAGTCCGGCCACGACTACCTGGTGCTCACCAACAACTCGATCTACACCCCGCGCGACCTGCGGGCACGGCTGCTCGGCAGCGGCATCGACGTGCCGGAGGAGGCGATCTGGACCTCCGCGCTGGCCACCGCGCAGTTCCTGGCCGAGCAGCGGCCCTACGGCACGGCGTACGTCGTCGGCGAGGCCGGGCTGACCACCGCGCTGCACGACATCGGGTACGTGATGACCGACCGCGACCCCGACTACGTCGTCCTCGGCGAGACCCGCACCTACTCCTTCGAGGCGATCACCCGCGCGATCCGGCTGGTGTCGGCCGGGGCCCGCTTCATCGCCACGAACCCCGACGTCAGCGGACCCTCCCAGCAGGGCCTGCTGCCGGCCACGGGGTCGGTGGCCGCGCTGATCCAGGCCGCGACCGGGCGGGAGCCGTACTTCGTCGGGAAGCCGAACCCGCTGATGATGCGCTCGGCGCTGAACCGGCTCGAGGCGCACTCCGAGACCACCGTCATGGTCGGCGACCGGATGGACACCGACGTCAAGGCCGGCCTCGAGGCAGGGCTGCGCACCATCCTGGTCACCAGCGGCTCGACGGCGCCCGACGAGGTCGAGCTGTTCCCCTACCGCCCCACCCACGTGGCCGGGTCGGTCGCCGACCTGCTCGAGGTCGTCCGCTCCGGCCGGCTGCCGGCGGAGGACGCGTGATCGACGCCGGCACCTGGTCGGCGCCCGGTCGGGTCAACCTGATCGGCGACCACACCGACTACAACGGCGGCTTCGCGCTGCCCTGCGCGCTGCCCCGGCGTACGACGGTGGTCGCCCGCCGCCGCGACGACGGCCTGCTGCGAGCACGGTCGACGGGGGCCACGGAGCCCCTCGAGGTGCTGCTGCCCGGGGCTCGCGGCGAGGTGGGCGGCTGGGGGGCCTACGTCGCCGGCGTCGCGTGGTCGCTGGCCGAGGCCGGGGTCGCCGTGCCGGGCGCGGACCTGGAGATCAGCAGCGACGTCCCGCTCGGTGCCGGGCTGTCGTCCTCGCACTCGCTGGAGTGCGCGGTCGCGCTGGCGCTCACCGGGCTGGCCGAGGTCGAGGTCCGGGTGCCCGCGCTGGCGCGGATCGTGCAGCGCGCCGAGAACGAGTACGTCGGCGCCCCCACCGGGCTGCTCGACCAGACCGCGTCACTGGCCTCCGTCGCCGACCACCTGACCTTCATCGACGCCCGCGCCGAGACCGCCCGTCCGGTCCCCTGCGACCTCGCCGCCGCCGGTCTGGAGCTGCTGGTCGTCGACACCCGCGCGGCGCACGCGCTGACCGACGGGGCGTACGGCTCCCGACGCGACGCCTGCGAGCGGGCCGCGGGCCGGCTCGGGCTCGGCACGCTGCGCGAGCTGACCGACGACCTCGACGTGGACGGCGCCCTGGCGCGGCTCGGTGAGCTCGACGACGACCCGGAGGCCGTACGCCGGGCCCGCCACGTGATCACCGAGAACGCCCGGGTCCTGCAGGTCGTCGAGCTCGTCGGGTCGGGCCTGCTGCGCGAGGTCGGACCGGTGCTGTCGGCCTCCCACGCCTCGATGCGCGACGACTTCGAGAACTCCGTGCCCGAGGTCGACCTGGCCGTGGAGACGGCCGTCGGTGCAGGCGCGCTCGGCGCCCGGATGACCGGCGGCGGGTTCGGCGGGTCGGTGGTCGCCCTGGTCGACGCCGCCCTGGTGCCCGCGGTCCAGGCCGCCGTGCGCGCGGCCTACGCCGACGCGAGCCTCGCCGAGCCGGGCTTCCTGACGGTGGTCCCGGCCCGCGGCGCCGGGCGCGACGCCTAGGACGCCGCCCGGCCGCGGTGGTCGGGGGTGCGCGCGCCGCGGTGGTCGAGGAGCGAGTGGCAACCACCGGTGGTCGAGGAGCGATCGCCAGCGAGCGTCACGAGACCCCACCCCCGGTGGTCGAGGAGCGAGCGCGCTCGCCCCTGCGAACCGTGACCGGTCAGCGCCCGGCTGCCCGGCGCAGCGTCAGCACCTGCGCAGCCGTGCCGACGGGGCCGAGCTCGTCGTGCAGCACCGTCGAGGTGAGACCGACGCCCTCGGCGCCCCAGGCGACGGAGGTGTCGAGACCCACCCACGGCCCCCGCGGCGTGCGGTGCAGGTGGTAGGTGAGGTCGACGTTGGGGTAGGCCCACTCACCCGGCGCGGCGCGGACGGCGACGCCGTTGGCGGTGTCGAGCAACCGGGTCCAGGCCGCCTGCTCCGAGACCTCCTCGTCGGCCACCAGCGACACCGGCGAGGTCACCCACGCCCGCCCCCGACCGGGCGCGGCGCCGGCGGCGCGGCGCACCTCGATCGAGCCGATGTAGCCACCCGGCCAGACCGACCCCATCTCCCACGGCTCGGACTCCGCAGGGGGCGGCATGGGTGTCACGTCGTGGCCCGCGACGACCGCCGTGTCCGAGGGCGCGAGGCGCCAGACGCGCGCACGCAGCACGGCCCGCCCGGCGTACGACGCCTCCACCTCGGCGAGCTCGATCGTGCGCCCGGCCCGCACCACCCGGGCGGTCACCTCGACCTCGGCGACCGGGACGACCCCGAGGATGTCGATGCTCACCCGCGCCAGCGCCAGGTCCGGGCGGGGCAGGTCGCGCTCGAGGACGTGCACCAGCAGCCCGCAGAGCGGGCTCACGTGCTGCTCGGTGGTGGACCACGCACCGCCGGTGTGCTCGGTGGCGACGAAGGTGGTCGCGCCCGTCCGCCGGAAGTACGCCTCGCGCTGCTCGGTCACGCCGACGACCCTGCCAGGCCCGGGACGACCACCCCGGCAGAGGGTGGGCAGGCTCCCCGGGGTGGGCGCAGGCTGGGGGCATGACCTCCTCCGAGCAGACCAGCACCTCCAGCGACCCGGACGCGGAGCGCGCCCACCTCGTGTCCCTGATGGAGGACATGCCGATCGCGATGTTCACCACCTTCGGCACCGAGGGCCCCCGCAGCGTCCCGATGGCGCGCCAGGAGGTCGAGCCGGACGCCGAGATGTGGTTCATCAGCGCCCGCGACACCGCCCACACCCGGGCGCTGGCCCACGATGCGTCCGTCGCACTGACCCTCTCCTCCCGCGACACCTGGGTCTCCCTCACCGGGAAGGCCTACGTCGTGGACGACGACGCCAAGCTCCGCGAGCTGTGGAACACCTTCGCCGAGGCGTGGCTGCCCGGGGGCCCCGAGGACCCGAACGCGGTCCTGGTCCGCGTCGACGTCGAGAAGGCGGAGTACTGGGACACCCCCGGCGGCAAGGTCGCCTCCCTGCTGTCCTTCGCCAAGGTCAAGCTCACCGGCGAGACCTACGACTCCCGTCACGGCACCGTCGAGCCGTGACCCGGCGGCCGCCCGCGCGCCCTAGGCTGCGCGGGTGACCAGCACCCCCCGGCCCGACGAGGGCGACGACCGTTCCATGACCGAGCGGATGCGCGCCGGTGAGCTGTACCTCGCCGACGACCCCGAGATCGCCGAGGCCAGCCGCCGGGCGCTGGACCTGGTGGACGCCTACAACGCCACCACCACCCGCCAGGCGCCCCTGCGTCGCGCGCTGCTCGAGGCCCTGCTCGGCTCGCTGGGCGAGGAGACCGAGCTGCGACCGCCGCTGCAGGTCGACTACGGCACGAACCTCCACGTCGGCGCACGCTGCTTCGCCAACTTCGGCCTGATCGCCCTCGACGTCGCTCCCATCACCATCGGCGACGACGTCCAGATCGGCCCGAACGTCCAGCTGCTCACGCCCACCCACCCGATCGACGCCGACCTGCGCCGCGCCAAGTGGGAGGCGGCCGAGCCGATCACGATCGGTGACAACGTGTGGCTCGGCGGCGGCGTCATCGTCTGCCCGGGCGTCACGATCGGCGCCGACACCGTGGTCGGTGCGGGCTCGGTCGTGACCCGCGACCTGCCGCCGGGCGTCGTGGCGGTCGGGAACCCTGCCCGGGTCCTGCGGAGCGCCGCCGAGGGCTGAGCCGGGCGTACCGCCGGACTCCCACGGCGTGGTCCGCGCCACGGAACACCGACCGGCCCCGCCCGGTTGGAACTCCCGTGGCTACCGAACAGTTCTCCGCCGACCAGTCGACGGCCCGTCCCGACACCCGCTCCCCCCGCACCGAGCCGGCACCGCCGCCCCAGACCGGGGTGGTGCTGGCCGGCCTGCTGGCCGCGCTCGTCCTCGGCGGCATCATCTGGACCCGCTCCGGCGGGGTGACGGCCACCCTCTTCGCGGTCGGGATGTCCTTCGGCTTCGTGCTCTTCCACAGCCGCTTCGGCTTCACCTCGGCCTGGCGCCAGCTGGTCGCGGTACGCCAGGGCGCCGGCCTGCGGGCACACATGCTGATGATCGCCGTGGCGGCCACGATCTTCGCCCCGATCCTGGCCACCGGTGCCTCGTTCGGCGCCGGCACCACGCCCACCGCCTCGTTGGCCCCGATCGGCTTCGGCGTCGTGATCGGCGCGTTCCTCTTCGGCATCGGCATGCAGGTCGGCGGGGCCTGCGCCTCGGGCACGCTCTTCGCGGTCGGCAGCGGTCAGACGGCGATCGTGCTGACCCTCGGCGGGTTCGTCGTCGGCTCCGTGCTGGGCGCCCTCACCTTCGACTTCTGGCTCGGCCTGCCCAGCTTCGGCTCGGTCTCCCTGGCCGACACCGGCGCCGGCTACCTCGGCGGGTGGCTGATCACGCTGGCTGCGATCGGCGCCGTCGTGGCGGTCTCGTACGCCGTGGGCCGCGGCCGCCGTGTCCCGCCGACCGGCCGTCCCGCCTCGGCGCGCGGCGCCGCCCGCGCGGTGCGTGGCTCCTGGCCGCTGTGGGTCGGTGCGCTGCTGCTGGCCGGGCTCAACGGCCTGACCCTGTGGCTGTCCGGCTCGGCCTGGGGCATCACCTCGGCGTTCGCCCTGTGGGGCTCCAAGCTGCTCGACCTCGTCGGGGTCGACGTCACCTCGTGGTCCTACTGGGTCGACCGCGCCGGGTCGTACGAGGCCGGCGTGCTCGGTGACACCACCTCGGTGATGGACATCGGGATCATGCTCGGCGCCCTCGTCACCTCCGCGGCCGCCGGCGCCTGGACGCTGCACCGCCGCATCCCGGGTCGGCTTGCACTCGGGGCGGTGCTCGGCGGGATCGTGATGGGCTACGGCGCCCGGATCGCCTACGGCTGCAACATCGGGGCGTACTTCGCCGGGATCGCCTCCTTCAGCCTGCACGGCTGGCTCTGGGGAGCGATGGCGCTGCTCGGGACCTACCTCGGCCTCAAGCTGCGCCCGGTCTTCGGCCTGGGCAACCCGAAGCCCGAGGACTCCGTCTGCTGATCCTCGCGTCCCGCCCGGGCCGTCACCGGCGGTCCAGGCGCAGCGGCTCGAGCCCGAGCCACGCCGCGAGGTCCTCCAGCTCGGCGTCGACGGCCTCGCGGACCTCCCGCGGCCACGGCGCGTCCTCGTGCACGGCGTCCACCCGCAGCACGCCCTCCGCCGCCTCGGCGGTCGCGTCGACCTTGCCGACCAGCTCCTCGCCGTGGAGCACCGGCAGCGCCCAGTAGCCCCACCGACGGGCAGCGGCCGGCTTGTACATCTCGAGGGCGAAGTCGAAGCCGAGCAGCTCGACGGCACGCCTGCGGTCGAGGACCAGGCGGTCCAGCGGAGAGAGCAGGGCGGTGCGTCCCGGCACCTCGTCGTGCACGGCAGCGAGCAGACCGGGGTCGACTCGCCAGCGTCCGCGGACACCCTCGACCACCGCCGGCTCCCCCGCGTCGCCGACCGAGCCCGGCTCCCCCGGCACGACCAGACGACCCGGTCGGGCGACCCCGAGGGCGCGGAGGCGGCGCCGGTCGCGCTCGGCCTCCGCCTCGGCCAGCGGCACCACCGGGTCGTCGGGGTAGACGCGCTCGGCCAGGTCGTAGACCTTGTCGCGGCCCTCGCGCCCGACGACCGCGACCTCGCCCCGCCCGACCATCAGCTCGAGCAGCCGGACCCGGTCACGCCCGCGGTTCCACCCGCTGGAGCGCCAGGGGCGCACGCAGGTGTCCGGCAGCGCGGGCACGGGCAGCGGGCCCTCGGCACGCAGCAGGGCGAGGATCTCCTGGCGGCAGCCGCCGTTGGCCGCGACCCAGTCCCGCAGCTCGCTGGGCCACGTCGAGGTCGGGGTGTCCTTCCCCGGCCAGGCTGCCATCTCGGCGCGCAGCAGCGCGAGGTCCTCGGCCGGGCGGGCCATCATGTGCAGCTCGACCAGGCTGCCGGCGTCGAGGGCGTCCCGCAGGTCGGAGGCCGCGTACGAGCCGCCCAGCCGGCTCCAGAGGACGAGGTCCACGCTGGGCGCCACGGCCGCGGTCGGGTCGAGCTGGACCACCGTGAGGTGGCGGACCACGTCGAGGAGCTCGGTGGGCCGGTCCCCGGTCAGCAGCTGGGCGCGCACGGCCAGCCGTCGCGCCTGCGCGCGGGTCAGCCGGTGGGCGGGGGCGTCCGGCGCATCGGCGGCGGTGGCGGGCACGGCCCCATGCTGCCGGACGCCGCCGACGGCCCTCAGGCGCCGTACGGCGTGAGCAGCTGGTCCACGGGCGCGAAGTCGTCGGTGAGCACGTCGGCGTCCGCGACCCACGACCGCAGCGGGTCGCCGGTCAGCACGCCCCACTGCGTCTCGCGCTCCTCGAGCCCGCCGGCGAGGTCCTCGAGCGGCAGCGGGGCGTCGGAGGCGACGACGACCATGTTGCCGCCGCCGGAGGCGTCCAGCACGTCGCCCGGGCCCAGCAGCGCGACGTGGTCGAACACCGCGGCCAGGGTCGCCACCTCGGCGCGGGCGAAGGACAGGGGCGCGTGGTCGATGACGTTGGCGGCGTAGACGCCGTCGTCGTCGAGCACCCGGTCGACCTCGCCCATCATCTCGACGGTGGCGAGGTGCCAGGGCACGCTGACGCCGCCGAAGGCGTCCCCGACAACCAGGTCGCGGCTCTCGTCGTCCACCTCACCCAGGCCGAGCCGGGCGTCCTCGACCCGGACCTCGAGGTCCGGACCGGTCTCGAGACCGAGCCGGTCCAGGTCGACCTGGACGACCCCGCCGTCGATCTCGGAGACCACGCTGCGGGTGCCGGGGCGGTCGGCGGCGAGGTAGCGCGGCAACGTCGCCCCGCCGGCCCCGAGGTGCTGGGCGGCGATCGGCTCGCCGGCCGGGAACGAGGCGTCGGCGACGGCGGCGAGCGCCCGGACGTACTCGAAGTCGAGGCGGGTCGGGTCGGCGAGGTCGACGTAGGAGTGCCGCAGCCCGTCGAGCACCAGGGTGCGGCCGTCGGGGTCGGCGGGGTCCTCGACGACCCGGGCGCAGTGGTAGGTCGTCTCGACGTCGCAGCCACCGGGAGCCACGACGACGCCGAGACCGCCGGCGACGACGGCCGCGCCGGCACCGACCCGGGCGCCCCGGCTCCAGCCGGACCAGCCGCGGACCCGCAGGTCGACCAGGAGCGCCGTGACGAGGAGCAGCACGCCGAGCCCGACCATGATCACCCCGACCGGCACCCGGGAGATCAGCACGAAGCCGGTCAGGACGGTGCCGACGATCGCCCCGGCCGTACCGATCCCGGACAACCGGCCGACGACCGTGCCGGTCTCCTCGAGGGTGGTCAACCGGAGCTTGGTGACGATCGGGGTCACCGCCGACAGCAGGGCGCCGGGGACCAGGATGGCGCCGAGCGCCACGAGCACGAAGCCGCTCGGCGCGACCTCGGCCGCGGAGCGGACGGTGGCCGGGGTCAGCGCCACCACGGCACCCGAGACCCCGATCGCCGGACCGAGCAGCCGGCGCGGGTCGGTGGCGTCGGCCGCGCGGCCACCCAGCCAGGAGCCCAGCGCGATCGCGGTCAGCGCGACGCCGATCACGAGCGTGTTCGTCTCGAGCGTCAGCCCGAGGTACGGCGCGAGGAGCCGCAGCGCGACCAGCTCGACCACCAGCACGGCGGCCGACGTGCCGAAGACCAGCGCAGCGGCCGTGCGCGCGCCCATCCCGGTCGGCTCGGTCGCGCCGCGAGCGTCATCTCGACGCGCCGCGAGCGTCATCTCGGCTGTCCGCAAGCGTCATCTCGGCCGGTCGGGGGCGTCATCGGCTCAGCGGCGCTTGCGGAGGGCGTCGGTGAGCAGCGAGACCAGGGCCTCGAGCTGCACGTCGGCGGTCGAGGAGGCGTCCTCGCCGGCGCCGTCGAGGGCGCGGGCGGCGAGGCCGGCCTTGCTGTCGATCAGCTCGGCGATCCGGGCGTCGATGGTCTGCGCGGCGATCACGCGCCACGCCGTCACCGGCATGGTCTGCCCGATCCGGTGCACCCGGTCGATCGCCTGCGTCTGCTCGGCGTCGGTCCAGGACAGCTCGGCCAGCACCAGGTTGGAGGCGACCTGGAGGTTCAGGCCCACGCCGGCGGCGGTCAGCGAGCAGACCACGACCTCGACCTCGGGGTCGCTGGTGAAGGAGGTGATCGCCTTCTCCCGCGCCGCCCGCGACTGGTCGCCGCGGATCGAGGTGTAGCCGATCCCCCGGCTGGCGAAGAGCTCCTCGGCGTCGTCCATGACGTCGACGTGCTTGGCGAAGAAGACGACCTTGCCGGTGCTGCGGGCGAGCTGGGCGGCGTAGTCCGCGGCCAGCCCGGCCTTGGCCTGGCCGATGCGGCGCATCATGCCGAAGACGTTCTCGCCGGTCTTCGACGTCGAGTCCTCGCGCTCCCACGTCGCGACCCGGCGGACGAGCTCGTGGTCGATGCCGACCACGGTGCTCCCGGAGGTACGCGTGGCCAGCGCCGTGTCGTAGCGCTCGACCAGCCGGCGCGCGAGCTCCCGCTCGGCCTTCTTGATCGAGCGGCCGGCCTCGTCGTCCAGCTCGACGGTGAGGTCGGCGACGCGGCGGGCGGGGATGTCGGCGGCGACGTCGACCTTGCGACGGCGCACGATGCCCATGTCGACGACCCGCTGCCGGGCCGCGGGGTAGAACCCGAGGTCGGCGGGGGTCTGCCCGATCTCCTCCAGCGAGTCCATCAGCCCGGGCAGCGGGGCCTTGTCATCGATCCAGCCGAGGAACTGCCAGATCGCGCGGAAGTCCTCGATGTCGTTGATCAGCGGGGTGCCGGTCAGCGCCATCAGCAGCGGGTTGCCCACGCGGGCGCGGATCCGCTGGGACAGACGCAGCACGTGCTGCGAGCGCTGCGAGGTGCGGTTCTTGATGAAGTGGGCCTCGTCGACGACCATCCCGCGGAAGCCGTGGTCGGCCATCCAGCCGGCGTGGCGGTCGAGGACCTCGTAGTTCACGATGACGATGTCGGCGAAGCCGTCGACCTCGCGCCCGTCACCGTGCACCACCGTCGCGGCGTGCCGCGGCACCCAGCGCGCGGCCTCGGCGGCCCAGTTGGTCTTGACCACGTTCGGGACGACGACCAGCAGCGGGAAGGCCTTGGCGGCCTGCGCGGCCAGCAGCGCCTGCGCGGTCTTGCCCAGCCCCGGCTCGTCGGCCAGCAGGAAGGTGCGGTGGCCCTGGCCCGCGGCCGCGACGACCTCCGCCTGGTGCAGCATCAGCTCCTGGCCGCGGCGGTCGCTGCCGACCACGGCCCGCGAGACGTCGTCGGGCAGCCGCATGCAGGCCGACGCCCCGGCCTCGGCGTTCTCGAAGGAGCGGAACAGCGGGCCGAGCAGCTCCCAGCCGCTCAGCCGGTGGGTGCTGCTCTGCGAGCGTCGGACCACCGTGAAGTCGGGCTTGAGGAACGGGTTGGCCAGCTGCCGGGCCGACACCGAGAGCGGTACGACCCCGCGGTCGACGGCGGTGCCGGTGACCTCGGGCTCGGGCGCGGCCTCCGGCTCGGGCAGCTCGACGCCCCCGGCCTGGAGCATCTCGCGGCGCAGCGCCTTGGTCTCCGAGGTGATCTCGGCGTCCTCGTCGAGCAGCGTGAAGAGCGACGGCTGCCGGGCCGCGGTCTGCGCCAGGATCGTGGCCACGCCGTCGAGCCGCTTGAGCTGCTCGGAGCGGTAGGCCTCCGTGGCCGAGGTGTCGGCCTTGACCCGGAACCGCTCGTCGCGCACGAGCAGCGCGATGGCCTGGAACCGCGGACGCACCCCGACCAGCGCGGAGCCGCGCTGCACGGCGGTCTCGACCTCACGCACCGCCCGGGCCAGGACGGGGATGATCCCGTCGTTGTCCAGGTGCCGCACGCGGCCGTTGCGCTGGGGTCGGCGTGAGCCGTTCGAGCGTTGGCCTCGGGCCACGGATTCCTCCTAGACGACGCTGGGCCCCCCGACACCGGGCCCACGGTCGGCGCTCGGGCACGACCGCGTGGACAGCTCCTCCGACGCACGACCGGACCGCCCGGGCACGCGGCGGGCGGCCGCGTCCGGACGAGCGGGCCGGGGCCCGCTCGGGCGTGGGGCGAAGGAGTCGGGACCGTCCCTCGCGGGACGGGCACCGGCCGAGCACCGTCTGGTCCGTCCGGGGACGGGGCTGGGTGACGACAGGAGCAGCGTAGCGCGGACCCGGTCCACGGCCGACTCGGCGCACCGGGGGTGGACGGACGAGGCGGACCCGGGCCCTACCGTGGACGGGTGACCGACACCCCGAACGACCCCCGTACCGACTCCCCCACCGCCCTGGTCGTCGGCGTCACCGGCATCGCCGGGAGCGCCCTGGCCGACCGGCTCGTGGACCAGGGCTGGCCCGTCCTCGGCCTGTCCCGCCGCGCCCCCGCCGAACGCCCGGGCGTCACCGCCCTGCAGGCCGACCTGACCGACGCCGACGCGCTGCGCGACGTGCTCGCCGACGTCCGGCCCACCCACGTCTTCCTCACCGCCTGGGCCCGCCAGGACACCGAGGAGGAGAACATCCGCGTCAACGGTGGGATGGTCCGCGACCTGCTCGCCGCGCTGTCGCCGGGCGGCAGCGTGCAGCACGTCGCGCTGATGACCGGCCTGAAGCACTACCTCGGCCCGTTCGAGGCCTACGGCAAGGGCGAGACCCCGGACACCCCCTTCCACGAGGACGAGGAGCGGCTGCCGTACCCGAACTTCTACTACGAGCAGGAGGACCGCCTGCTCGAGGCCGCCGCCCGCGACGGCTTCACCTGGAGCGTCCACCGCGCTCACACCGTCATCGGCGCCGCGCTCGGCAACGCGATGAACATGGGTCAGACCCTCGCGGCGTACGCCACCCTGTGCCGCGAGACCGGCAGCCCCTTCGTCTTCCCGGGCTCGCAGACCCAGTGGGACGGCCTCACCGACATGACCGACGCCGGGCTGCTGGCCGAGCAGATGGTCTGGGCCTCCACCGAGCCGGCCGCCGCCGACACCGCCTTCAACACCGCCAACGGCGACGTCTTCCGCTGGCGCTGGCTGTGGCCGCTGCTCGCCGCACGCCTCGGCGTGCAGCCCGAGGGGTACGCCGGGAGCCCCCGCCCGCTCGAGGAGCAGATGGCCGGTGCCGCCCCCCGGTGGCGCGAGGTGGCCGACCGCGAGGGCCTGCGCGAGGCTGACCTCGACCGGGTCGCCTCCTGGTGGCACACCGACGCCGACCTCGGCCGCGACATGGAGTGCCTGACCGACCAGGCCCGCAGCCGCGCGGCGGGGTTCACCGGCTACCGCTCCACGCTGGACTGCTTCCTGGCGCTCTTCGACCGGCTCGAGGCCGACCGGGTCGTCCCGGCGCCGCGGTAGGTCACGAGGTCACTCGCGCGGCAGCGAACCACCGATCGCGGCCAGGGCGGCCAGCGCGGCCGCCAAGCCCCGACGGGTGTCGGGGTCGCGCAAGCGGCGCAGCAGCTTCAGCGGCCCCTCGGGCGCGGCCGCGGCCGCTCGTGCGGCGTCCGTGCGGGCCCGACGGATGCCGCCGGCGACCCGGGCGGACTCGTCCGGGTCGAGGTCGCGCAGCCCCCCTGCCAGCTCCAGGACGGAGCGGACCGTACGGGCGTCGACGGAGCGGAGCACCGTGGTCAGCAGCTGCGGGTAGGCCCGCGCGCCGCCGGCCATGGCGCGCAGCAGACCGCTGTCGTGCAACGCCGAGACGAGTGCGTCGACGTCGTCCTGCGGCCCGGTGTCGGGTCGGGGCGGAGGGGCGTAGCTCAGCGGTCGGGACATCAGCGGGACTCCTCGGGAT
>NZ_LR733215.1:3345542-3694343 GCF_902506435.1 Nocardioides sp. AX2bis
CGAGGGGGCGGAGCATCAGGGGGTTCCTTCCGAGGGGGGACCGGTCGCCGAGAACGGTAGGCAGCCCCGCTGAGAGCCCTCTGAGAGACGGTCGCCACAGCCCGTGCCGACCGCCGGGCTAGGTTGGGGCGGTGCTCGAGATCCGCCGCTACCTGGGGGTCGCCGTCGCCGTGCCGTTCCTGGTCGGTGGGGTGCTCGCGATCACCCCGGAGGTCGAGCGGGAGGTCGTGCTGACGTTCGCCGACCCGGCGATCGTCGAGTCGAGCGGGCTGGTCGCGCTCGACGACGGCCACGTCGTGACGACCAACGACTCCGGCGACGAGGGCCGCGTCTTCACCGTCGACGCCGACGGCCGGACCGTCGGGACCACGACGTGGGGCGAGGCCCGCGACGTCGAGGCGCTCGCCCCCGTCGAGGGTGACGTCCTGGTGGGCGACATCGGCGACAACGCGGGCGTGCGGGACTCGGTGAGCATCCTGCGGGTGCCGGTCGGGTCGGGCGAGCAGGAGGTCGACGATGCCAGCGCCGTGGAGCTGGTCTACCCCGAGGGCCCGCGCGACGCCGAGACGCTGATGGTCGACCCGGTCTCCGGGCGGGTCCTGGTCGCGAGCAAGGTCGTGCTCGGCGGGGCGCTCTACGAGGTCCCACCGGACGCCGTGCCGCCCTCGGTCGGGGCGCCGGCGCCGCTCGAGCCGGTCCGCCTGCGCGAGATCGGCAGCGTCCGCGGCTTCGCCACCGACGGCGCGTTCTTCCCCGACGGCCGGCACCTGGTGGTCCGCGACTACGGCTCGGCCACCGTCTACTCCTGGCCCGACCTGCAGGACGTCGGCTCCTTCGACCTGCCCGAGCAGGAGCAGGGCGAGGGGATCGCGGTCGACGAGGTGGACGGCGACTTCCGGGTCCTGGTCAGCAGCGAGGGCGTGGACAGCGAGGTGCTGCGCGCCCCGCTGCCGCAGGCCCTCGCCGCGGCGGTCGCCCCGCTGCCGGAGGGCTCGCCGACGGTGCCGCCCGAGGACCCGGCCGTGGTGACCCCGCCGGGGGCGTACGACGCGCCGGTCGCCACCGACGCGCTCGACCGCGGCCCGGGCGTCGGCCCGTGGCTGGTCGGCGGGGTGTTCCTGCTCGGCGTGCTCGTGGTGCTGCTCCGCTCGCTCAAGCCCCGCTGACGGCGCGGTCCGCGGGCCGCGCGCGGCTGAGCGGGGCCGGTCCGCGGGCCGCGCTGTAACGCTGTGTTACTCCATCTGGTCCACCGTCACGGCGCTGCACCAGACGGAGTAACACAGCGTTGCAGCAGGCTGGCCGCGGGCGGGCGGGCGGCCGGGCGGTGGTGAGCGGGGTCGACCACTCTCCCGGGTGGTCCTGCGGCGGCGGCCGGCTGGTTAGCGTGACCGGGCCATGCCTCGCCTGCGCCGCACCTCGCCCGACCAGCCCGGCTGGACCCGTCGCCGCGCCGGCCGCGGGTTCACCTACCTCGATCAGCGGGGCACCCGTCTGGACGGGCAGGACGTGCTGCGGGTCAAGGAGCTCGTCATCCCGCCGGCTTGGCGCGACGTGTGGATCACGCCGTACGACGACGGCCACCTGCAGGCCGTCGGCACCGACGACGCCGGCCGGCGCCAGTACCTCTACCACCCGGACTGGCGCGCGCGCCGTGACGCCGAGAAGTTCGACCGGATGCTGGAGTTCGGCCGGTCGCTGGTCGAGGCGCGCGAGTCGATCGTGGTCGACCTCGGCCGGGAGGGGATGCCGCTGGAGCGCTCGTGCGCGGTGGCGGTGCGGCTGCTCGACCTCGGCTACTTCCGGATCGGCAACGACGTCTACGCCGACACCCACGGCAGCTTCGGGCTGACCACGCTCGAGCGGCGCCACGTACGCCGTCGTCAGGACCGGCTGGTCTTCGCGTTCACCGGCAAGTCCGGCGTCGACCACCGCATCGAGATCGACGACGAGATCGTGGTCGACGCGCTCGAGGTGATGCGCCGGCGCCGCAGCCCGCAGGACCCGTCGCTGCTGGCCTACAAGCAGGGGCGGTCGTGGCGCTCGATCCTGCCGGTGGTGGTCAACGACTACGTCCGCGACAGCACCGGGATGGAGGCCACCGCCAAGGACTTCCGGACCTGGCACGCCACGGTCCTGGCCGCGGCGGCGCTGGCCGGCACGCCGGAGCCCGGCGGGACGCAGGCGTCGCGCCGGCGCGCGGTCTCCGGGGCGATGAAGGAGGTCTCCGGCTTCCTGGGCAACACCCCGACGATGGCGCGGTCCTCGTACGTCGACCCGCGCGTGGTGCAGGCCTACGAGGGCGGCCGCACGATCGCCGGCACGACCCGCCGCCACCACGACACCCCCGACCAGCGGCAGGCGGCGCTGGAGCGTGCCACGCTGAGGCTGATCCGCGCCGAGCAGCAGTGATCCGGTGCGTCGCGACGACGAGGGGACCGGCATGGAGATCACGGTGGTCGAGGGCGACGTCACGCAGCAGCGCGTCGACGCGGTGGTCAACGCGGCCAACCGTCGGATGCGCGGGGGGAGCGGGGTGGACGGGGCGATCCACCGTGCCGGGGGACCGGCCGTGCTGGAGGACTGCGTACGCCGTTTCCCACAGGGCCTGGCGACCGGCGACGCCGGCTGGACCACGGCCGGCGAGATGCCGGCCCGCTGGGTCGTGCACGTCGTCGGCCCGAACTGGCGGGCCGGCGAGACCGACCGCGCCCTGCTGCTGTCCTGCTACACGCGGGCGGTCGCGGTGGCCGACGAGGTCGGCGCCCGCACGATCGCCTTCCCGCTGGTCTCGGCGGGGGTCTACGGCTGGCCCCGGCGGGACGCCGCGGCGGCGGCCGTCGAGGCGCTCTGCTCGGTGGCGGCCACGACCCTCGTCACCGAGGCACGGCTGGTGGCCTTCGACGCCCGGTCCGCGGCGCTGCTGAGAGGCGCGCTGGCCGGATAGTCAGGGACTATCCCGGCTGCTGCTCCTCGTCCGCCGCGTCCTGCTCGCGCTCCTCGCCGCGGCGGCGCAGCCGCTGCGCACCCGGCAGCCCCTCGACGATCTGGCCGACGCTGTCGAAGCGCTCGGTGAGCTGGCCCAGCTCGGGGGAGACATCGGCCATGCCCCGCAGCGCCGGGAGCACCAGGTCGAGCAGGTCCGGGACCAGCTCGAGCAGGTGGGCGACGGCGTCGACGTGCTCGGTGCCGATCACGTCGGCGGCATGGCCCGCGGTGGCCCCGGCCCGCTGCAGCGTCGCGCGGTGCTCCGCGAGCGCGCCGACGGCCCGCCGCAGCTCGGCCGCGCCCAGGTCGACCGCCTCGGCCGCCTGGCGGCTGGTCGCGTCGGCCCGGTCGACGACCTCCTGGGCGTGGGCGTTGGTGGCGGCGACGTCGTCGATGAGCCTCTCCACCCGCGCCAGGGCGGCGTCGGCGCGGCCGACGATCCGCCAGGCGGACCCGACCAGGTCGGCTGCGGCCTGGGCCGGTCGGGTCGCGGCGCCGAGCACGGCGTTGATCGGGCTCATGGAGCTCTCCTCAGCCCGGCGCCTCGTCGCGCCGGACCATCCACCCTGCGCGCCCGCACCGGCGGCCTGCACACCTCCTGGGGTATTCCGCCGCCGTCGGCTACAGGCGCTCGACCACGTGGTCGATGCAGCGGGTCAGGGCGACGACGTCCTCGGGGTCGACGGCGGGGAACATCGCCACGCGCAGCTGGTTGCGGCCGAGCTTGCGGTACGGCTCGGTGTCCACCACGCCGTGGGCCCGCAGCACGGCCGAGACCCGCGCCGCGTCCACCGACGCGTCCAGGTCGACCGTGCCGACCACCAGCGAGCGGTGGGCCGGGTCGGTGACGAACGGGGTGGCGTACGACGACGCCTCCGCCCAGGCGTACAGCGCGGACGACGACCGCGTCGTCCGCGCGACCGCGGCCGGCAGCCCGCCGAGGCCGAGCATCCAGTCCAGCTGCTCGGCCATCAGGAACAGCGTCGCGACGGCCGGGGTGTTGTAGGTCTGCTGCTTGGCCGACTGGTCGACGGCGATGGCCAGGTCCAGCGAGGCCGGCACGTGCCGGTCGGTGGCGTCGATCTCGCCGACCCGGTCCAGGGCCGCCGGCGACATCAGCGCGAACCACAGCCCGCCGTCGGAGGCGAAGCCCTTCTGCGGGGCGAAGTAGTAGACGTCGGACTCGGCCACGTCGACCGGCAGCCCGCCGGCGCCCGAGGTCGCGTCGACGACGACCAGCGCCTCCTCGGCCCGGGTGCCGGGCGGGCGGACCACCGGCGCCATCGCCCCGGTCGAGGTCTCGTTGTGCGCCCAGGCGTAGACGTCGAGGCCGTCGCCGGGACGTGCCGCGACGATCGTGCCGGGCTCCCCGCGCACGACGTCGGGCTCGCCGAGCCACGGCGCCGCCGCGGCCGCCTCGGCGAACTTCGCGGTGAACTCGCCGTAGACCAGGTGCTGGCTGCGCTCACGGACCAGCCCGTAGGTCGCGACGTCCCAGAACGTCGTCGACCCGCCGTTGCCGAGCACCACCTGCCAGCCCTCCGGCAGCGAGAACAGGGAGGCGAGCTGCTCCTGCACCCGGCCCACGAGCCCGCGTACGGGCGCCTGGCGGTGCGACGTCCCGACCAGGGACGTGCCGGTCGCGGCCAGCGCGTCGAGACGCGAGGCCGGCACCTTGGAGGGACCGGAGCCGAACCGCCCGTCGGCGGGCAGCAGGTCGGCGGGCAGCAGGTCGGCGGGGATGCGGGGGCCGTCGGTCACGCCTCCTAGTCTGGCACCGTGCCACCCCCGCCCGACCCCGCGCCCGACCCCGCGCCCGTGCTCCGCCTCGTCCGGGTCGGCTACGGCCACCCCGACGCCGTCCGGCTCGTCGAGGAGGTCCAGCAGGAGTACGTCCTGCGCTACGGCTCGCCCGACGTCACCCCGCTCGACCCGCTGATGTTCGAGCCGCCCACCGGCAGCTTCTTCGTGGGCTACCGCGACGCCCCCGACGGGACCGCCGACGCGGTCGCCACCGGCGCCTGGCGCCGGGTCGACCTGCCGGTCCTCGGGGTCACCCGCACCGCCGAGCTGAAGCGGATGTACGTCTCTCCGCGCGCCCAGCGCGCCGGCCACGCCCGCACGATGCTGGCCGCGCTCGAGGCCGACGCGGCGGCGTACGGCGCGGAGGCGATGGTGCTCGAGACGGGCGTGCGTCAGCCGGAGGCGATCGCGCTCTACCGCTCCGTGGGCTACGTCGCGGTGCCCGACTTCGGTCACTACGCCGGCGACGCGCTGTCGCGCTGCTACGGGCGGCTGCTGGACCCCGCCCTGGCCGCCGCTGCGCCCGAGGGCTCCCGCACCGCCTGACCCGTACCGCCTGACCCGTACCGCCTGACCCGTACCGCCTGACCCGACCGCCTGACAGGGACGTCCGGGCGTGCCTACCCTTCCCCGGTGCCCCCCACCGCCCTCCGCCGCCTCGCGCTGCTCCTCGGCGCCCTGCTGACCGCCTCGCTGCTCGCCGTCGGCCCGGGCGCCCCCGCCCAGGCCGCCCCGATCGAGGACTACGCCTCCTACGTCGGGGGCACGACGTGCAAGCCGAAGCCGAAGCCGGGTGCGGTCGCCCTGGGCCGCTGGATGGTCGACACGTTCGGCGGCGGGTTCGGCGGCGTCGGCCGGGCGTGCTCGGCGAGCACCTCGGAGCACGAGGAGGGCCGTGCCTTCGACTGGACGCTGGACGCCGCGACGAAGGCCGACCGGCAGCGTGCCAGCAGGTTCCTCCGACGCGTGCTCGCCACCGACGACGCGGGCAACGAGCACGCCCTGGCCCGCCGGATGGGGATCATGTACATCATCTGGAACGACCGGATCTGGCGGTCGTACAGCGACGAGTTCACCCCCGGCCGCTACCTCTCCAGCAGCTGCCCGTCCCGGAAGCGCTGCTCCAAGACCCTGCGCCACCGCGACCACGTGCACGTGTCGCTGAGCCGCGCCGGCGGTCGCGGGGCGACCAGCTGGTACGACGGTCGCCTCGACTGAGCTGCTCCGACGCCGTGCGCCCGGGGAGCGGCGCGGGCTCGGGTACGGTCCTGCCCATGTCGACGTCGGGCGCACCGTCCCCGTGGGTCGCGGCGGTCTCCCCGGACGCCCCGCCCGCCGAGGAGCCCACCCTGGTCCGGGTCGAGGACGCCCTGCTGACGGGTTTCGAGAGCGGACCCCTGAACGCGAGCAAGGGACCGCGGCGGTGGATCCGCGGCGCGGTCCACGACCGGGACGGTGCTCTGGTCCCCTCCTCCCAGCGGCACTGGGCCGGCGACGTGTGGTCGCCGGTGGCCGCCGACCCGGAGCGGGTCAAGGTGCCCTCCCGTGGCCGCCGCCTCGAGGGGACCTGGCTCTACGTGGGGCACTGGCCGCAGCACTTCGGCCACTTCGTCCTCGAGACGCTGACGAACCTGTGGCCGGACCCGGAGCAGATCCAGGTCGACGGCCTGCTCGGTCATCGGCGGTTCCGCGGCGAGGCGCACGGCCACCGACGGCCCGCGCAGGACGTCGAGCTGGTCCCGTGGAAGCTCGACCTCCTGGAGCTGGCCGGCTACGCCGGCCGACGGCACGTCCAGGTGAACACCGCGCCCGCGCACGTCGAGACGCTCCTGGTCCCGCAGCAGCCCGTCGTGCTGAAGAGCTGGGCGACCCCCGCGGCCGTCGCGCTCTGGGAGCGGGTGGCCGGCCGGACGCAGCCCGGCACGGACGCCCGCGTCTTCCTGTCCCGGCGGCGCTGGCACGAGGCACGCGAGGGCAGGTCCAGCCGGGTCCGCACCTCGCCCGAGTGGGAGGACCACGTCGAGCAGGCGTTCCGGGACCAGGGCTTCCGCATCGTCCACCCCGAGACGCTCCCGGTCGTCGAGCAGATCGGGCTGGTCAGCGGCGCGGACGTCGTCGCGGGGTTCTCGGGCTCCGCGCTGCACCTCTCCGCGTTCGCCGGGCCGGAGACCCGGGTCGTCGAGATCGGCGACCTGCGCTCGGCGACCGCCCCCATGGCGACCCAGCAGATGGTCGACGCCGCCCGGGGCCACCGGGTCGCCTTCTGCGAGCACGCCGACCGGGCCGCGCTGCGCCGCGTGCTCGAGGCCCTGTGACCGCCCGCCCGGGCCGCCGGGACCCGTACCCGGGGCCTCCGACGTCCCCGACGCGCCCCACACCGAGGAGACCCGCCCCATGAACCGCCACGAGCTGCTCGCCCGGCTGCACGAGGACCTCCAGCCCCGCACCTACCTGGAGACCGGCATCAACACCGGCCGCAGCCTGTCCCTCTCCCGCGCCTCGAGCGTGGGGATCGACCCGGAGTTCTCGATCACCGAGGAGGTCCAGGCCGACGTGCACCTGGCCCGGACCAGCAGCGACGAGTTCTTCGCCCGTCGCCGCCCGCTGGCCCACCTCCCGGTCCCGGTCGTGGACCTGGCGTTCGTCGACGGGATGCACCTGGCCGAGTACGCCCTGCGCGACGTCGTCGCGGTCGAGAGGTTCACCTCGGCGACCAGCGTGCTGGTGATCGACGACGTGCTCCCGCGGAAGGTGGTGATGGCCAACCGCAAGCGCAGCACCACGCGCTGGACCGGGGACGTCTACAAGGCCACGGCTGCGCTGCGCACCCTGCGCCCGGACCTGGTGGTGGTCGAGATCGACACGCAGCCCACCGGCACCTGCGTGCTGATGCTGCCCGACGCGGCACGCGGCGGGGTCCTCCCCGGCTACGACGACTGGGTCGCCACGACGGCGGTCCTCCCGGACCCCCAGGACGTGCCGGCCGAGGTCCTGCAGCGCACGAGGGCCATGGCGCCGGAGGAGTTCCTCGCCGCGGTCGACTGGACCCGGTGGCGTCGCGCGCGGCAGCAGGGCGAGGGCCTGGCCGGCGCCCGCACGCTGCTGGAGGACCTGATCAGGAAGAACGACGAGCTGACGAGCCGAGTCGCGCCAGGCGCCTGAGACGGCGTGACCTCCGCAGGCGTCGCAGCAGCCGCGAGGCCGCGGGCTGACGGGGGGCCGGGTCCTGGTCCGGGCGGGGACGGGCGCGGGACGGTCGCGACGGGGCCGCCTCGTCACCCCAGAGCAGGACCACGGGCCGCTCGCCCTGGACCAGCAGGCGGCACCCCAGGGGGAGCGGGCCGTCCGGCGTGCGCAGCCGGACCTTCCAGGTCCCGTCGGTCAGGTCCGCCCGGGGGAACCGGGCGACCAGCCGGCGTACGTCGCCGCTGCCGGACACCGTCGGGACGGCCGTGAGGTGGTGCTCGCCGCGGCGCAGCACGACCGTGTCGTCCGGCCCGGGACGGGCGGTGGTCCCGTCCAGCACCAGCTCCACGTCGTCGGCCACGCGTCGCGCGTAGCTGTTGACGAGGTCGGCGGCGGCCGCCGGAGGTAGCGATGATCCCACGGCGCGAGTGTAGGGCGCGTGGAGCGCCCGGACCCCGCCCCGGGTGGTGCGGGCGCGGCGACCGGTCCGATAGACACGACCGATGAGCACCCCTGCCCGCTCCGCCGAGGAGCTGCGCACCCTGACCCGGGCCGACCTGATGGACCTCGCCCGTGGGCAGCAGCTGCCCGGACGGTCCTCGATGTCCAAGGACGAGCTGGTCGAGGCCCTGGTCACCTCCGGCAGCGACCCGGCGGAGGGCGGGGACGTGGGCGCCCAGGCCCGCGTACCCCACGGCTCCCGGGTGGACGCGTTCCGCGCGCTGGCCGAGCAGCGCGCCCGCGGCGAGGTGCGCTTCATGCCCCGTCAGCTGCGCGGCCACGACCGGCGCCTGCACGTGCGCCAGACCGTCCGCGAGGACCACGAGACCCGGATCGCGCACCGCAGCCAGGACGCGGAGGCGAAGTTCGAGCTGCTGGCCGACTCGCTCTACTCGTTCTTCCGCGGCACCTGCCTGCTGTTCTACCGCGACATCGCCGGCGAGGACGCCTGGATGCCGACCGTGCTGACCCTGGGCGACGTGCACCCGGAGAACTTCGGCGTGATGCCGAGCGCCGACGACGTGCCGATCTTCGGCGTCAACGACTTCGACGAGGCCTACTACGCCCCGTTCACCTGGGACCTCAAGCGTGGGGCGGTGGGCTTCGTCATCGCGGCGGGGACCGAGGGCGGGATGGGCACGATGAAGCAGCTGCGGATCGCGGAGTGCTTCGTGCGCGGCTACGTCGGGGCGATGCGGCGCTACGCCTCCGACGCGACCGAGCAGCAGGGCCAGATGCGCGAGGACAACGCCCCCAAGCTGATCCGGCGCCTGATCAAGGGCGCGCACGAGGACCGCGACGCCTGGCTGGCCCGCAAGTACCACGACGAGTACCGCCGGGGCTTCCGCCCCGACGACGAGCACGTGCCGGTGACCAGCAGGGTCGAGGAGTTCCAGGCCGCGCTGGACCGCTTCGTGCGCGACAACGACATCGAGGTCCCCGCCCGCGCCGGTCGGATGCGGGTCAAGGACGTCTGCGAGCGGCTCGGGCAGGGCACCGCCTCGCTGGGCCTGCCCCGCTACTACCTGATGGTCGAGGGGCCCAACGCCGACGGCACCGACGACGTGATCATCGAGTTCAAGCAGGCCCGGCGCTCGGCCCTGGCCGGGCTCGCGCCGCCCTCGGAGTTCCAGATGGACGGCACCGCCGAGCGGATCACCCACGCCCAGGGCGTCCACCTCGTCCGGGGCGACCGGTTCTACGGCGCGGTCGAGATCGACGGGCTGTCCTTCATGGTGCGCGAGCGGGCGCCGTACAAGGACGAGATCGAGCTCGAGGACCTCTCGCCCAAGCAGTGGCGCACCTACGCCCGGATCTGCGGGGAGTCGCTGGCGCAGTCCCACGCCCTGTCCGACGAGGCCGGTCTCGTCGACCACGACATCGAGCCCGACGTGCTGGCCGCGATCGGCCCGGAGGACCTCTTCGTCACCGACCTCGTGGCCTACGCCGCCGAGGCCGCCGACCGGGTGCGGGCCGACCACGTGCACTTCCGCGCCGACCACGCGCTCGGCGCGTTCCGGTGGGTGGACCAGGTCTTCCGCTGACGGTTCGGGCGGGGCCAGGGGGCGCGTGCCTGAGGACGCGCTACTGCGCGTCGTCAGGCACGCGGGAGGGGCCGGCTGCGGAGCGGTCGAGGTCCAGGCTGACCACACCGTGCTCCCACCCCGGGATCGCCTGCTTCTCGTCGTCGACACGGATGGCGCGTTCGTTCAGACCCAGCTTCCGGAGCACGGCGCGAGAAGCGGTGTTGACTGCCATCGTCTCGGCCCACACCCGCTGGAGCCCCACCGTCCCGAATGCGTGGTCCACCAGCACGCGACCGCCCTCGGTGGCCAGGTCGCGTCCCCAGGCCGTGCGTCGGAGACGGTAGCCCAGCTCAGCGGAACCACGCCTGTCCGCGTCCGGGATCAGGCACCACCACCCGAACCATCGCTCGGGGTCGTGGCGGTCCCACCCGATCCAGAAACCGAGCCCCCGGGCATCCGCCTGGGGCGCGGTGCGTCGGGGCATGTAGGTGCCCACGACCTCGTCCCGGGACAGGGCACGGCCGTGGATGAGGCGAAGCACCTCGGGGTCGCTGTCCAGCTCCACCAGCAGCTCGGTGTGCGCGGCCGTCAGCGGCTCGAGACGTACACGCTCGGTGAGGAGGACGGGTCTGCTCATGGTGTGGGAGCGGGTCGTGGGTCAGACGACGCGCCGGAGCGCGTCGTCCGACCCACGACCCAGGAGGCTCACTCGCCCCAGGCGCTCTTCCAGCCCTCGATGTCGCTCGCGCTGCGCTCGCCCGGGCCGGTGTAGACGGCCGAGGGGCGGATCAGGCGACCGGTGCGCTTCTGCTCCAGGATGTGCGCCGACCAGCCGCCGGTGCGGGCGCAGGTGAACATCGAGGTGAACATGTGCGGCGGGACCTCGGCGAAGTCCAGAACGATCGCGGCCCAGAACTCGACGTTGGTCTCGAGCACGCGGTCGGGGCGGCGCTCCTTGAGCTCCTTGAGCGCGGCCTTCTCGAGCGCCTCGGCGACCTCGTAGCGGGGCGCGTTGAGCTCCTTGGCGGTGCGGCGCAGCACGCGGGCGCGGGGGTCCTCGGCGCGGTAGACGCGGTGGCCGAAGCCCATCAGCCGGTCGCCGCGGTCGAGGAGGCCCTTGACGTAGCCCTCGGCGTCGCCGGACTCCTCGACGTCACCGATCATGCCGAGCACCCGCGAGGGCGCGCCGCCGTGCAGCGGGCCGCTCATCGCGCCGATGGCGCCGGAGAACGCGGCGCCCACGTCGGCGCCGGTGGAGGTGATCACGCGGGCGGTGAAGGTGGAGGCGTTCATGCCGTGCTCGGCCGCGCTGCTCCAGTAGGCGTCGATCGCCTTGACGTGCTTGGGGTCGGCCTCGCCCTTCCAGCGGATCAGGAACTTCTCCGCCAGAGTGCCGCCCGCGTCGACCTCGGACTGCGGGACGACGGCGTTGTGCAGTCCGCGCGCGGACTGCGCGGCGTAGGACAGCACCATGACCGCGACCCGGGAGAGGTCCGCACGGGCCTGCTCGTCGGAGATGTCGTAGGTCTGGCGGAAGCCGAAGGCCGGCGCGAGCATCGCGATCGCGGCCTGGACGTCGACGCGCACGTCACCGGTGTGGACCGGGATGTTGTAGGCCTCCGCGGGCGGCAGGCCCGGGTCGTACGAGCCGTCGATCAGGAGGCCCCAGACGTTCTCGAACGGCACCCGCCCGACGATCTCCTCGATGTCGACGCCGCGGTAGCGCAGCGCCGAGCCCTCCTTGTCGGGCTCCGCGATCTCCGACTCGAAGGCGACGACGCCCTCGAGTCCGTGGTGTACCTCAACCATGCGGGACGACTCCTTCGTCGGGACCTTCGTCGTGGGGTGCTCTGGCTCGGCATTGTGCCGCACCGCGCTGGGTGGGTGGCGGCGGGTCGCGGAGCCGTAGCCTGCTGGCATGAGCCGAGACCTCTCCTCCGCCCGCGAGGAGTACGCCCGCGGCGGCCTCGACGAGGCCGACCTGCTCGCCGACCCGGTCGCGATGTTCGAGCGGTGGTACGACCAGGCGGTCGACCAGGGCGTGCACGAGCCGAACGCGATGGTGCTCTCGACCGCGGGTGCGCACGGCCGGCCGTCGTCACGGATCGTGCTGCTCAAGGGCGTCTCGGAGCGCGGGTTCGTCTTCTTCACCAACCAGGCCTCCCGCAAGGGCGGCGAGCTGGCCGAGGTGCCGTGGGCCGCGCTGCTCTTCCCCTGGCACGCCCTCGAGCGCCAGGTCCGGGTCGAGGGCCCGGTCGAGCCGCTGCCGCGCGAGGAGGTCGCGACCTACTTCGCCTCCCGCCCGCGCGGCTCGCGGATCGGGGCCTGGGCCTCCCGGCAGTCGAGCACGGTCGCCGACCGCGCCGAGCTCGAGGCGTCGTACGCCGCCGCGGACGACCGCTTCGGCGAGGACGTGCCGGTCCCGGACGACTGGGGCGGGTACGTCGTACGGCCCGAGGTCGTGGAGTTCTGGCAGGGCCGGCCGAGCCGGCTGCACGACCGGCTGGTCTACGAGCGCGACCCGCAGGAGCGGGCCTGGCTCACCTGTCGGCTGGCTCCCTGAGCGACAGCCACGGAGCGGAGGCGCCGACTGACCCGTCAGTCGCGGCCGGGCGCCTTCGTGGGCCGGTCGATCTTGACGACCTCGTTGGGCAGGCCCCACTCGTTGCGGCCCAGCCGCGAGAGCGGCTCCATCAGGGAGAACTCCGGGTGGCCGTCCTGCATGACCGCGTCGTCGACGTGGATGCCGACGACCCGGCCGAGGATCAGCCAGGAGTTGCCGAGCTCCTGGACCGAGTGCAGCGTGCACTCCAGCGAGGCCGGTGAGGCCGCGACGCGGGGGACGGAGACGTTCGTGCTCGGCGCCATCTCGAGGCCCACGGCCTCGGCCTCGTCGACGTCGGGGTCGTAGGGCGCGCTGCTGCCGTTGATCGCCTCCAGCAGCGGGCGGTTGGCCAGGCTGATCACCATCTCGCCGGTCTCCTGCACGTTGCGCAGCGTGTCCTTCGCACCGACCGAGGTGATCGAGACCAGGGGCGGGTCGACGCAGGCCACGGTGAAGAAGGAGTGCGGGGCGAGGTTGCCGACGCCGGCCGCGGAGCGGGTCGAGACCCACGCGATCGGGCGGGGGACCACGATGCTGTTCAGCAGCGGGTAGGTGTTGACGTCCGGGTCGGCGGGGTCGAGGTGCATGGGACTCATCCTGCCCGGGCGGTGCGGGTGGGGCGGGGGTCGGCCTACGGTCGGGGGATGAGCACCGACCGCCAGCTGCCCCCGTACCGCGCCGACCACGTCGGGAGCCTGCTGCGCCCACCCGCGCTGGTCGACGCCCGCGCCCGCCACGCCGCCGGCGACCTCGACGACGCCGGCCTGCGCGCCGCGGAGGACACCGCGGTCCGCGAGGTGGTCGCGATGCAGCGCGACGCCGGGCTGCAGACCGTCACCGACGGCGAGCTGCGCCGTACCTCCTGGCATATGGACTTCCTCTACCAGCTCGAGGGCGTCTCGCCGACCGAGGAGACGATGGCGGTGCACTTCCGCAACGCCGACGGCGACCTCGACTTCTCCTCCGCGGCGCTGTCGGTGCACGACCGGGTCCGCCTGGGGGAGCCGATCTTCACCGACGCCTTCACCTTCCTGCGCGACACCGCCGCCGAGGTCGCGCCCGGGATGACGCCGAAGCTGACCATCCCCTCGCCGAACATGGTCCACTACCGCGGCGGTCGGGCGGCGATCGACGCCGACGTCTACCCCGACCTCGACGCGTTCTGGGACGACCTCGCCGCGGCCTACGCCGAGCAGGTCCGCGCCGTCGCCGACCTCGGCTGCACCTACCTCCAGCTGGACGACACGTCGCTGGCCTACCTCAACGACCCGCTGCAGCGCGAGCAGCTGCGCGCGCAGGGCGGCGACCCCGAGCACCAGCACGAGCGCTACGTCCGCACGATCAACGACGCGATCGCCGGTCGGCCCGACGGGCTGCACGTGACCACCCACCTGTGCCGCGGCAACTACCGCTCCTCGTGGGCGGCCGAGGGCGGCTACGACTTCGTCGCCGAGGCCGTCTTCGGCGGCCTCGAGGTCGACGGGTTCTTCCTGGAGTACGACGACGAGCGCTCCGGCGGCTTCGAGCCGCTGCGCCACGTGCCCGCCGGCAAGCAGGTCGTGCTCGGCCTGGTCACCACCAAGCACGGCCGCCTGGAGGACAAGGACGCGCTGAAGCGCCGCATCGACGAGGCCGCGAAGCACGTGCCGCTCGAGCAGCTGTGCCTCTCGCCGCAGTGCGGCTTCTCCTCGACCGTCGAGGGCAACGCGCTCACGATCGAGGAGCAGGCCGCCAAGCTGCGGCTGCTCGTCGAGGTCGCCGACGAGGTCTGGGGCTGACCGGAACCGTCACCTTGAGGCGCCGCGAGCGTCATCTCGGCTGTCCGCGAGCGTCATCTCGGCTCAGCCGGTGTTGCGCAGGCCCGCCGCGATCCCGTTGATGGTCAGCAGCAGCGCCCGCTGCAGGTCGGGGTGGCGCCCGTCGTCGCCGGCGGCGCGCACCCGGCTGAGCAGCGAGACCTGGAGGGCGTGCAGCGGCGCGAGGTAGGCGTCGCGGGTCTCCAGGGTGCGCCGCAGCGTCGGTGACCCCTCGAGCAGCGAGTCCTGCCCGGTCACCCACAGCACCTGCTCGACGGCCCGCTCGTGCTCGGCGCGGACCTGGTCGAAGAGGCCGGCGGCGTCCTCGGGCACCAGCGAGCGGACGTAGCGCGCGGCGATGTCGAGGTCGGTCTTGGCCAGCGTCATCTGGACGTTGGAGACGAAGGTGCGGAAGAACGCCCACGAGCCGTACATCTCGCGCAGCGTCTCCCCGCGGCCGTCCTCGCGCGCGGCCGCCAGGCCGGAGCCCACGCCGTACCAGCCGGGCAGGATCATCCGCGACTGCGTCCAGCCGAAGACCCACGGGATCGCGCGGAGGTCGTCGAGGCCGCCGGCGCCGCCGGGGCGCTTGGCCGGGCGGGAGCCGATGTTCATCGCGCCGAGCTCGTCGACCGGCGTGGCCGCGACGAAGAACGGCACGAGGCCGGGGTCGCGCACGAGACCGCGGTACGCCTCCTGGCCGGCCGAGGCGACCCGGTCCATGGTGGCGTTCCAGCCGTCGAGGACGTCGGCGGGCAGCAGCGAGGTGCGGTGCAGCACGGAGGCCTCGAGGACGGCCGCGAGCGCCTGCTCGAGGTTCTCGCGCCCGAGCTGGGGCAGGGTGTACTTGTCGCTGATCACCTCGCCCTGCTCGGTGATCTTGATCGGGCCGTCGAGGCTGCCATAGGGCTGCGACATGATCGCCTCCCCGGTCGGGCCGCCGCCGCGCCCGACGGAGCCGCCGCGGCCGTGGAAGAGCCGCATCACCACGCCGTGCTTGCGCCCGACGTCACGCAGCGCCCGCTGGGCGCGGTGGATCTGCCACTGCGAGGCCGCGATCCCGGCGTCCTTGGAGGAGTCGGAGTAGCCGAGCATGATCTCCTGCACGTCGCCGCGGGCGGCGACCACGCGGCGGTACGCCGGGTCGCCCAGCAGCGCCTCGAGCAGCGGCTCGGCGGCCTCGAGCTCGGCGACGGTCTCGAACAGCGGGGCGAAGCCGATCCGGGCGGTCGCCGGGGTGTCCTCGGTGCCGGGGTCGACCAGGCCGGCCTCGCGGGCCAGCACGACCACGGCGAGCAGGTCGTCGACGTCGTGGGTCATCGAGACGATGTAGGTCTCGACCACCTCGGGACCGAAGGTGTCCAGGGCGTCGCGGATCGCGTCCATCAGCGACAGCGACGCGGTGACCGGGCTGTCGGGGTCGTCGCGCAGGCCGGGGGTGCGGGCGCCGGTCAGCGGGCGCCGGCTCGCGAGCTCCGCCGACAGCAGCCGGATCCGCGCGGGGCGGTCGAGGGAGGCGTACGGCTCGGGGTGCTCGCCGAGGCGGTCGACGAGGACCTCGAGCGCGGCGTGGTGCTTCTCGCTGTGCTCACGCACGTCGAGGGTGGCCAGGCCGAGCCCGATCGCGGTGGCGGTGCGCAGCAGGCGGAGCACGCCGCCGTCGGCGGTGAGGTGGTCGCCGTCGGCCAGCATCGAGTCGCGCACCAGGGCGAGGTCGGTGAGCAGCCCGTCGAGGGTGAGGTAGTCGCGGCCGGGCTCGTGCGCGCGGCCCTCGGCGAGCCGGTCGCGGGTGCGGAGCAGGCGGACGCGGGCGAAGCTGAGCTTCAGCCGGTACGGCTCCTCGGCGTTCAGCCGGCGGATCGTGGAGTAGGTGATCGGCAGCGCCTCGGCGTCGGCCTCGAGACTGGCGGCGAGCTCGTCGCTCGGGGTCACCACGCGGGTCGAGGACGACACCTCGCCGAGCAGCTCCTCCACGCCACGGACCAGCTCGCGCAGGCCCACGTCGTGCTGGAGCCCGAGCACGTCGAGGGTCACCTGCGGGGTGACGTTGGGGTTGCCGTCGCGGTCCCCGCCGGCCCAGGTGCCGAAGCGCAGGGGGCGCGCGGTCGCGGGCAGGTCGACGTCGATGGTGGCCAGGCAGCGGTCGAGCTCCTCGAGCAGCCCGGGGACGACCTCGGCGGCCAGCGACTGGAGGTAGTAGAGCAGCGTGCGGGCCTCGTCGGCCGGCTCCGGCTTCTCGATGCGCAGCTCGTCGGTCTGCCAGAGGAGGTCGACCAGCTCGGCCAGCCGGCGCTCGCTGCGCTCGCGGTCGGCCGGCCGGCCGCGCGGGTCCTCGGCGGCGTAGGTCTCCTCGGCGATCTTCTGCAGCAGCACCAGCACCGAGCGGCGGCTGGCCTCGGTCGGGTGGGCGGTGAAGACCGGGCGGTACTCCAACCGCCCGAGCACGTCGACGACCAGGTCCCGGTCGACGCTGCCGTCCTCGAGCGCCGCGCCGATCCGGCCGACGGCGTCGGCCAGCGGGCCGGACTCCCGCGAGGTGAGCTCCTGCCAGCGGTGCAGCTGCTCGGTGACGTTGACCAGCTGGAAGTACGCCGTGAAGGCCCGCGCCAGCACGATCGCGGTCGCGTCGTCGGTGGCGTCGAGCAGCTCGTGCAGGGCGCCGTCGTCGGGCTCGCGGCTCAGCGCGCGGACCTGCTCGACCAGGGCCAGCAGCTCGGGGCCCTCGTGGCGGGTCAGCGCCTCCCCGAGCAGTCGCCCGAGCTGGCGTACGGAGGCGCGGAGCGCGGCGTGCTGCTCGTCGGAGGACACGCCCCCGGCGAACGTCGCCACGTCGGGGTCGCGGCGGTCGGCGGCGATCATCTGCTCGGTGCTGAGCGGCGCCCGGCCGGGGCTCGTGGAGCTGGTCATGGGGGCAGTGTGGCGTGCAGAGGTGACATCGGTGTTGCGCGTCCACGGGCGCGTGGGCCGACGCGACGACCGGCGCGTCGACCGGCCGTCCACAGGCGCGCGGAAACCCCTTGAACGGCGGGCGGGGTCGATCTACGGTGATCGGACACGGGAAAGGAGGTGGTCCAGAGAATGCATTCTTCTAGGACGCGTGAGGTGGCTGCCCGCTAGCAGCCCAGCATGACCGTCGGTCCAGTGACCGACCGGCTGCTGGCGAATCCACAGCAGTCACCCGGCCCGCAGGTGCCCCGGTCACAGAGCTACGTCCACCGGGGGCGGTCGCACCGGTCCCTCATCGGACCGGGTGCGCCACACCTGCGGGTCGCGCGCATTTCGGACGTGGCACCGCGCGGGACGTCATCCGTCGCGCCGCCCGGCCGCAGCACCGGCCGTATCACGTCCGGCGCCGCGACCGGGCGTCAGGCGCGGGAGACGAAGATGTGGTCCGCGGCCTCGGGGACGATCTCGGCGGTCTCGCCGCCGGAGCCGATCAGGACGCCGGCGCCGGTCGAGACGACGGTGACGGTCTTGTCGGGGGTGGCGCCGGCCCGGCGCAGCGCGCTCATCAGGTGCTCGTCCTTCTGCATCTCCTCCGAGATGCGGCGCACCAGCACGCGGCCCTCCTCGGCCGAGGCGACCGACGACAGGGATTCGACGCCGGTCATGAACTCCTCGACCACGTGGGTCTGGCCCAGCTCGTCGAGGCCGGGGATCGGGTTGCCGTACGGCGACTCGGTCGGGTTCTCCAGCAGCGTCATCAGGCGGCGCTCGACGGTCTCGGACATGACGTGCTCCCAGCGGCACGCCTCCTCGTGGACCAGCTCCCAGTCGAGGCCGATCACGTCGACCAGCAGCCGCTCCGCGAGCCGGTGCTTGCGCATCACGCGGGTGGCCAGGCGGCGGCCGTCCTCGGTCAGCTCCAGGTGCCGGTCGCCCTCGACGGTGAGCAGGCCGTCGCGCTCCATCCGGGCCACGGTCTGGGAGACGGTCGGGCCCGACTGGTGGAGGCGCTCGGCGATCCGCGCCCGCAGGGGCACGATGCCCTCCTCGTCGAGCTCGTAGATGGTCCGCAGATACATCTCGGTGGTGTCGATGAGGTCGCTCACCTCTCCATTGTGACGCATCGTGGGGACGGCGCCGCGCGGGTGAGGAGGGCGGTCGGCGGCCGGTGGCAGAGTGAGGGACCGATGACAGCCGTGATGTGGTTCCGCCGCGACCTCCGCCTGGCCGACAACCCCGCCCTGGTCGCGGCCGCCGACGACGGCGAGGTGCTGCCGCTGTTCGTCCTGGACCCGCACCTGTGGGACCCCGCCGGGCCGTCGCGCCGGGCCTACCTCGCTGCGTCGCTCCGCGCCCTCGACGCCGGCCTGCGCCAGCGGCGCACCCGCCTCTCCGTGCTGCGCGGCGACCCGGTGCGCCGGGTGGTGCTGGCCGCGAAGGTCGTCGGGGCCGACACCGTCCACGTCGCGGAGGACTTCGCGCCGTACGGCCGGGCCCGCGACGAGGCCGTCGAGCAGGCGCTGGGCGAGGCCGGGATCGCTTTGGTGCGCACCGGGTCGCCGTACGCCGTGTCCCCGGGCCGGGTCGTCAACGGCAGCGGCTCGGCCTACAAGGTCTTCACCCCGTTCTCCCGCGCCTGGAGCGACCACGGCTGGCGCGGTCCGATCGAGGCGCCGACCGGCGTGACCTGGCGCGAGCTCGGCGACGACGAGGCCGGCGGCACGACGGGGATCCCCGACGTCGACCTGCCCGAGGGCCTGGAGCTCCCGGACGCCGGGGAGAAGGCCGCCCTCGAGACCTGGGAGCGGTTCCTGGACAAGGTCCAGGACTACGACGAGGACCGCGACAAGCCCGGCGTCGAGGGCACGTCGCGGATGTCGCGCCACCTGAAGTACGGCGAGGTGCACCCGCGCACGCTGCTGGCCGAGCTCGCCGGCCGGAGCGGCAAGGGCGTGCAGACCTACCGCAGCGAGCTGGCCTGGCGGGAGTTCTACGCCGACGTGCTCTTCCAGCGCCCCGACTCGGCGCGCGAGTACTACCGCCCGGAGTACGCCCGGATGCCGTACGACGACCCGGGCGAGCAGCTGCTCGCCTGGCAGGAGGGCCGCACCGGGTTCCCCGTCGTCGACGCCGGGATGCGCCAGCTGCGCGCGACCGGCTGGATGCACAACCGGGTCCGGATGATCGTGGGCAGCTTCCTGGTCAAGGACCTCCACCTGGAGTGGCAGCTCGGCGCCCGGCACTTCCTGCACTGGCTGGTCGACGGCGACCTGGCCTCCAACAACCACGGCTGGCAGTGGGTGGCCGGCAGCGGCACCGACGCCTCCCCGTTCTTCCGGGTCTTCAACCCCACCACCCAGGGCAGGAAGTTCGACCCCGACGGCGCCTACCTGCGCCGCTGGGTCGAGGAGCTGGCCGACCCCGACCGGGTGCCCGACCCGCACGAGCCGGACGACGACACCCGCGACCTCGTCGGCTACCCGCGCCCGATGGTGGACCACAAGGCCGAGCGTCGCGAGGCCCTCGACCGCTACGAGCAGATCAAGAAGTAGCACCACCCCCCGGCGTCGGTAGGCTGCGGTCATGAGCCCTTTGAACGATCCAATCGCTGCGACGACGGGCCGCTGGTGGGAGCACGCCGTGGTCTACCAGGTCTACCCGCGCAGCTTCGCCGACGGTGACGGGGACGGCGTGGGCGACCTGGTCGGCATCACCGACCGGCTGCCCTACCTGCGCGACCTCGGGGTGGACGCGGTCTGGCTCTCGCCGTTCTACCGCTCCCCGCAGCACGACCACGGCTACGACGTCGCCGACTACCACGACGTCGACCCGCTGTTCGGGGAGCTCGCGGACGCCGACGCGATGCTCGCGCGCGCCCACGAGCTGGGTCTCAAGATGATCGTCGACCTGGTCCCCAACCACACCTCGGACGAGCACCGGTGGTTCCAGGCGGCGCTGGCCGCGGGTCCCGGCAGCCCCGAGCGCGCCCGCTACCTCTTCCGCGAAGGCCGTGGGCCGGGTGGCGACGAGCCGCCGAACAACTGGGCGTCGGTCTTCGGCGGCGCCGCCTGGACCCGCGTCGAGGAGGCCGACGGCACCCCGGGCCAGTGGTACCTCCACCTCTTCGACTCCACCCAGCCCGACCTCGACTGGCGCAACCCCGAGGTCGGCGACATGTTCGTCGAGGTGCTCCGGTTCTGGCTCGACCGCGGCGTGGACGGGTTCCGCGTCGACGTGGCGCACGGCCTGGTCAAGGAGGAGTCCCTGCGCGACCAGGTGCTCGCCGAGGGCGAGGTGCCCGACAGCGAGTCCGTGAACTCCGCCGCCACGGCGTCGATGGTCGAGCGCACGCTGCGCGACGAGCCGATGTGGGACCAGCCCGAGGTGCACGACGTCTACCGCCGCTGGCACGAGGTGCTCGCGGACTACGACGGCGACCGGATGACGGTGGCCGAGGCGTGGACCCAGACGCCGGACTCGATGGCCGACTTCGTGCGGCCCGACGAGATGAGCCAGGCCTTCAACTTCGCCTTCCTGCTCGCGCCCTGGGACGCCTCCGCCTTCGCCGAGGTCGTCACCGGCTCGATGGACGCCGTCGGTCGCGTCGGCGCGCTGCCGACGTGGGTGCTCAGCAACCACGACGTGGTCCGCCACGTCACGCGGTACGGCGGGGGCGCCCTCGGCCTGGACCGGGCCCGCGCCGCGACGCTGGCGATGCTCGCGCTGCCGGGCTCGGCCTACGTCTACCAGGGCGAGGAGCTCGGCCTGGAGCAGGTCGACGTGGCCCCGGAGCACCGCCAGGACCCGTCCTGGTTCCGCACCGGCGAGGTCGGTCGGGACGGGTGCCGGGTGCCGGTGCCGTGGTCGGGGGCGGCCCCGCCGTACGGCTTCGGACCGGCCGACGGTCAGCCCTGGCTGCCGCAGCCGGACGACTGGGCCGGTCTGACCGTCGAGGCGCAGCTGGGCGACCCCGGGTCGACGCTGACCTTCTACCAGGCGGCGCTGGCTGCGCGCCGCGAGCACGCGCGCGACCTGCCGGACGCCGTCGAGGCCGGTGCCGACGGCGACGTGCTGCGCGTACGACGCGGGGACCTGCTCGTGGTCCTCAACTGCGGGGACACCGCGGTCGACCTGCCCGCGGGCGAGGTGCTGGTCTCCAGCGGCCCGCTCGACGGGGTGCTGCCGCCGGCGACGACGGCCTGGCTGCGGGTCTGACCGGGACCGGGGTCAGGCCCGGGTCAGGGTCGCGCCGCGTCGCGGACGGCGCGTGCCTGCTCCAGGGTCCGGTTGTAGCGGCTGAGGTCGCCCGCGAACCCGGCCAGCTCGTCGTCGTCCCAGGAGCCGAGGACCTCGTCGAACCACTGGCGACGGTGCTCGTCGACGGCCGACAGGCGTCGGGCGCCGTCCTCGCTGAGCGAGAGCAGCGTGGCCCGGCCGTCGTCGGGGTCGGGGCTGCGGTCCAGCAGCCCGAGGTCGAGCAGGTGCTGGACGTGGCGGCTGACCGCGCCCTTGTCGAGCTCGAGGTGGTCGGCCACCGTGGCGGCCCGCTGGGAGCCGTGGTGCTCGAGGTGGGTGAGGATCCAGTACGCCGCCGGCTGCAGGTCCGGGTGCACCTCGCTGGCCCGCTCGGCCACGACCCGCTTGAGACGCCGGATCAGCGTGGAGAGCTCGCGCTCCAGCGTCCGGGTGGCGGTGGTCCGGTCGGTGCGGTCGGAGGTCCGGGTGCTCATCGCGGGTCATCCTCCCCGGTGGAGGAGCGGTGGTGGCCCACCGGGGCGGCGCGGCGCGCGCCGGCCTCCTCGGGGACGTAGCGCGCGGCGTGGGCGGGGCGCGCGTCCTCGACGGACCCGGTGTCCTCGACGGACCCGGCGACCTCGGCCGCCTCGGCCCGGGCGGTGACCGGGGTCGCGACCGGCTCGTCGTCACGGTCCACGGTGGTGCGCAGCGGCACCTCCTTGATCGCCAGGATGCACAGCAGCGCGATCGCGGCGAACGGCACGGCGACCAGGAACAGGTGGCCGGTGGCCTCGCCGAAGGCCTGCTGGTAGAGGTCGCGGACCGGCGCCGGCAGCGTGGTGATGTCCGGGATCGAGCCGTCGCCCTGGCCGGAGGCGTCGATGCCGAGCCGGGCCAGGCCCTCGCTCAGCTTGTCGCTGACCTGGTGGTTGAGCAGCGCGCCGAGCGCGGAGACGCCGACCGCGCCGCCCATGGAGCGGAAGAACGCGACGGTGGCGCTGGCCGCGCCCATGTCGGCCTGGGCGGTGTTGTTCTGCACCGCCAGGACGAGGTTCTGCATGGTCGCGCCGATGCCGAGGCCGATCAGCGCCATGAAGCCGCCGATCACCCACAGCGAGGTGGTGTCGTCGATGGTGCCGAGCAGGGCGAAGCCGACCGTGGTCAGCAGGGCGCCGGCGACCAGGTAGCGCTTCCAGAAGCCGGTGGCGGAGATGACGCGGCCGGTGACGATGCTGGTGACCAGCAGGCCGCCGACCATGGCGATGGACATCAGGCCGGCCTCGGTCGGGCTCATCCCGCGGGCCAGCTGGAAGTACTGGGAGAGGTAGACGGTGGAGCCGAACATCGCGACGCCGATCATGGCCGAGGCGATCGTGGCCAGGACCGTGGTGCGGTCGCGGAAGAGGCGCAGCGGGATGACGGGCTCGGTGGCGACGCAGCCCTCGACGTAGATCGCGCCGGCGATGACGAGCACCCCGACGGCGACGAGCAGGCCGCTGACGGGCGAGACCCAGTCGTACTGCTGGCCGGCCAGCGAGACCCAGACCAGCAGGATGCTGACGCCGCCGACGATGAGCAGCGCGCCGAGCCAGTCGATGGAGACCTGGCGGGTGATCCGGGGCAGGTGCAGGCGGCGCTGGAGGACGACGAGCGCCAGGGCCGCGATCGGGATCGGGACGAAGAAGCAGCCGCGCCAGCCCAGGGGGCTGTCGACGATGACGCCGCCGATGAGCGGGCCGGAGACGGTGGCCAGCGCGAAGACGGCGCCGATGTAGCCGGAGTAGCGGCCGCGCTCACGGGGGCTGACCATCGAGGCGATGACGACCTGGACCAGCGCGGTCAGGCCGCCGACGCCGAGGCCCTGGACTGCGCGGGCGCCGATGAGGACCTCCATGGACGGCGCGAACGCCGCGATCAGGGACCCGATGGTGAAGATGACCAGGGCCGACTGGACCAGGATCTTCTTGTCGTAGAGGTCCGCGAGCTTGCCCCACAGGGGCGTGGTCGCGGTCATCGTGAGGAGCGTGGCGACGACGACCCAGGTGTAGCCGGTCTGGGTGCCCTCGAGGTCGGCGACGATCCGCGGCAGCGCGTTGGTGACCACGGTGCTGGACACCATCGCCACGAACATCGCGAGCAGCAGGCCGCTGAGCGCCTCGAGCACCTCGCGGTGGGTCATCGCCTTCGCGGCCACCACCGGCGCCTCGGGCGCGGTGGATCCGGAAGCGGGTGGGTCGACCAGCTGGGTCACGTCGTCTCGTCTCACATCGGGTGGAAAGGTTGCTAGCGGCAACTTTATTCCAGATGGTTGACGAGTGCAACCAACGAGACGTGGGTCACGGAGGACCCCACGCTCAGACCAGCGCGGTCAGGAACTCCGTGCAGCCCACGTCGACGGCGTACGTCGCCAGGTCGTCGCCGCGGGTGACGCCCCGGTTGGCGATCACGACCGGGGTGCCGGCCTTGGCCGCGCGGCGCACGAACCGCAGCCCGCTCATCACGGTCAGGCTGGAGCCGACGACCAGCAGCGCACCGTCGTCACCCAGGGAGTCGACGGCGTCGAAGCAGCGCTGCACCCGGGGTGCCGGGACGTTCTCGCCGAAGAAGACGACGTCCGGCTTGAGCACGCCGCCGCAGGTGGCGCAGCTCGGCACCACGAAGCCCGCGGTGTCGTCGAGGTCGACGTCGCCGTCGGGGCGGGTCTCGACCTCGCCCTGCGCCTGCGCCCAGCCCGGGTTGAGCGCGTCCATCCGGGCGTGCAGCGCGGCGCGGGGGGTGGTCTCGCGGCAGCCCAGGCAGACCACCTCGGAGATCCGGCCGTGCAGGGCGACCACGCGGCGCGACCCCGCCCGCTCGTGGAGGCCGTCGACGTTCTGGGTGATCAGCAGGTCCGGGTCGAGCGCGGCCACCGCCCGGTGCCCGTCGTTGGGCTCGGCGCCGCGCATCCGCCCCCAACCGAGGTGGCTGCGGGCCCAGTAGCGTTGCTGGGCCTCCAGCCCGGAGACGAGCTCCTGGTAGGTCATCGGGGTCCGCGCCGGCGCGCCGGGGCCGCGGTAGTCCGGGATGCCCGAGTCGGTGGAGAGGCCCGCACCGGTGAGCACCACCAGCCGCCGCCCGGCGAGCAGGTCGAGCGCCCGGCGCACGTCGGCGGGGTCACCGCTGCGGCGGGCCTCGGTCGGCGCGGTGGCCGCGCCGGGGGTGCGGACGGTCATCGGGCGTAGCGCACGGCCGCCCGGGCGCGCGCCTTCTCGGCCTCCACCTCGCGGTCCTTCGGGGGAGCGGTGGTCACCAGCGCGTCCAGCAGGTGACGGGTGGCGTGCGCGACCTCGGCCACCGCGCGGTCGAAGGCGGCCTGGTTGGCCTGGGACGGCTTGGTCGCCCCGCTGACCTTGCGCACGTACTGCAGCGCCGCCGCGTCGACCTCGTCCTCCGTGGCCGGCGGGGCGAAGTTGTGGAGCGGGCGGATGTTGCGGCACATGCCGCCAGCGTACGTCGGGGCGCGCCGACGGGTCAGGAGTCGCCGGCCGCCAGCCGGGAGGCGTACTGCGACAGGTCGATCGGCCCGCCCTCGGCCTCGGTCCGGCCCTGGTCGGGCCCCGGGAGGACGTCGGCGAAGACGTCGAGCCGCTTCCACGACGGGTACGGCGCCCCGCCGTCGTGGTCCGGGACGTAGGGCGAGCGGTCGGTGCGCTCGTGGCGGTGGACGTAGCGGGCGCAGTTGACGAAGACGCTGTCGACGCGCACCCGGACCACCGACCGCGACCCGGGCCAGCGCTCCTGCAGCGGGTCGTCGTCGTGCACCGTCGCGGTGCCCTGCACGCGCAACCGGTGCGGGGTCTCGAGGTCAATCAGGAGCAGGCCCACCTTGGCGGTCTCGGCGACGTTGCCCAGCGAGAGGAACATGCCGTTGCCGTCGTAGTCCGGGAAGGCCAGCGTGTGCTCGTCGAGGACGGCCAGCACGCCGGGGTCGCCGCCCTTGTAGGACACCGTGGGCTCGCCCCGGCCGTTGACGGTCGAGAGGAAGAAGAAGTCACGGCCGGCGATGAAGTCGCCGTGCTGGTCCAGGTCGACGACGTCGCTGACGATGGCCGCCTCGAGGCGGTCGGCCAGCCGCTCGCTGTCGTGCCGGCGTTGGAGGTCGCGCTGCGCGTCGGTGTAGAAGTCGCTCATCACCGCAGGTCTACCCCGGGACGGTGGGCGCGGGGTTGGTCGTCGCAGGGTCGGTCAGTGCGGGAAGAAGCGCGCACCGTCGCCGGTGACCAGCACGACCCGGTCGTCGGGCAGCGGCACGAGCCGCACCTGGTCGAGGTCGGAGCCGCGGTCCACCCTGGTCGTCGTGCTGTCCATCCGCCCGCCGCCGAGGGCGAGGGTGGAGACCCAGGCGGTGGGGGAGCGCCACCCGCGCTCGACCACGGTCAGCACGGTGCGCTCGCGTGGCAGCCAGGTGAGCTGACGCGGGTCGGTCGCGGCGCCGGCCCGGCTGCCCGGGCCGTACCCGACGACGTCGAGGCGACGCACGTCGGTGAGGTCGGTGACGTCGAAGAGACCGGCCTGTGCGCCCCACCCGCCGCGGCCCTGGGGGCCCTCGCCGATCCCGACCAGCCGCTGCGAGCCGAGCGGGTGGAGGTAGGAGGAGAACCCGGGGACCTCGAGCTCGCCGAGCGCCACCGGCCGGGCAGGGTCGCTGAGGTCGACGGTGTGCAGGGGGTCGACCTGACGGAAGGTCACCAGCACCGCGAGGTCGTCGAACCACCGCACGGAGGTGAGGTCCTCCTGGCGGCCGATCCCGTCCAGCCGTCCGAGCTCGACCAGCGCGCCGCCCCGAAGCTCGAGGGTGACCACGGACGTCGCGTCGGCGGTCTCGACGCTGGCCTCCAGGGCCAGGCGCAGGACGCCGTCGTGCTCGTCGAGGGACCACCGGTCGGCCAGGACGCCCTCCACCTCGGCGCCACCGGCCGGGGTGGCGGTCGTGCCGTCGAGCGCGAACCCGACGACGTGGGTGGTGCCGGTCATGAGCGACGGGGCCGGCAGGTCGGCGCCGTCGAGCATCGAGCCGCACCGGTCGAGGCAGCGCACCGCCGACCAGGCGACGTCCGCCGGACCGCCGGTGGCCAGGAACAGGTGGTCGGCGGACTCGTAGGCCAGGGGCAGCCGTCCCGCGACGGCGACCGCGCCGCCGTCGGCGGCCGGGTCGGCGGCCGTCGTCGCGACCACGGTCGTGGTGCCGAGCGGCAGGTCGTCCGGCACCGCGACGTCGGCGCAGTCCAGGAACGGCTCCGGGTCGCCGCCGGCCGTGCTGCGCGAGGGCAGCCAGGCCTCCACCGGGGCCTGGCGCACCAGCTCCTCGTTGGCCTCCTGCGCCGAGGCGCGACCCAGGCTGCCGCCGGGCACCCGGAAGTCGAGCTCGGGCAGCGCGCTGTCGAGGACGAGTCGGACGACGTCGCCGTGCTGCCGTGCGGAGACGAGGTCGGTGTCGTAGGTGACGTGCTCGGCGACCACCGGAGCGGCGGGGTCGCTGACGTCGAGGGAGAGGACGTGCGTGCTGCTGTCGTCGTGCGCCAGGACCACGAGCGTGTCGCCGGCGAGGAGGAGCTCGGCACGCCCGAGGGTGGCCGGGTCCAGCGCGAGGCCGGACAGCGGCAGCCGGGCGGTCTCGCGGACCGCGTCGCCCGACACGTCGGCCAGCACCACCTCACCGTCGTCGGTGCGGGCGAGCAGTGTGCCGTCGGTCTTCACCGAGTCGGGCTCGTCGACGCCCTCCTCCTGCACGGTGGTGCCGGTCTCGCTGGCCGTCGAGCGGGTCGTGCCGGGGGTGCCGGGCGCCGTCGCGCCGGCCCGGGCGGCGCTGGCGTCGAGGCCGGCGAGCTCCTCGACCGGGAGCGGACCACGGAGCAGCGGCGACCGCGACGAGCGCACCCACCCGCGCGGTCCCACCAGCGGCAGGGCGGCGTCGACGTAGTGGTCGCGCAGGTCCTCGCAGGAGGTGTCCGCGGCCGGCTGCTCCGAGGCGGCGGCGGGCCGGGGCACCGGGTCGGCCAGGGCGGTCCCGGCGGCGAAGGAGCCGGCGAGGGCGAGCAGGGCGACGGGGACGACGACGAGGCGGGGCGGACGGTGCACGAGGGTGTGACGTGGGTGGGCGGGTGCCGGTTCCCTCTGCCACGATGCGGGCATGGCTGACACCTCCGGGACATCCGGCACGCGCGCGTACGACCTGGTCCTCGTCGGGGCGACCGGCTTCACCGGCGGGCTGACCGCGGAGTACCTCGCCCGCAGCGGCCCGTCCGGCCTGCGCTGGGCGCTGGCCGGCCGCAACCCGGCGAAGCTCGAGGCCGTCCGCGCCCGGCTGGCCCGGATCGACCCGGCGCTGGCCGACCTGGACCTGCTGCCCGCCGACGTCGGCGACCCGGCCTCGCTGGCCGACCTGGCCCGCCAGGCCCGGGTGGTGGTCACCACCGTCGGGCCCTACCGGCAGTACGGCGAGCCGCTGGTCGCCGCCTGCGCCGAGGCCGGCACCGACTACGTCGACCTGACCGGGGAGCCGGAGTTCGTCGACCGGATGTACCTGGCCCACCACCGCACCGCCGAGGCCTCGGGCGCCCGCATCGTGCACGCCTGCGGCTTCGACTCCGTCCCGCACGACCTCGGGGTGCTCTACACCGTCGAGCAGCTCAAGGCCGCCGGCCCGGTCACCGTCCGCGGGGTCGTCCGCGCCGGCGGCACGGCCTCCGGCGGCACCTTCCACTCCGCGATGGACGCGATCTCGCGGCCCAAGCAGGCCCGTGACGCCCTCGCCGCCCGCCGCCGCCTCGAGCCCCGCGACCCCGAGCGCTCCTCGCGCGCGGTCGCCGGCAAGCCCCACCGCGACAAGCTGCTGGGCTACTGGCTGCTGCCGCTGCCCACCATCGACCCCCAGGTGGTCGCGCGCAGCGGAGCGGCGCTCGAGGCGTACGGCCCGCGGTTCCGCTACAGCCACTACGTCGGCACCAAGACCCTGCGGTACGCCGCCGGTGGCGCTGCCGGGCTGGCGGCGCTGGTCGCCGGCGCCCAGGTCAAGCCCGTGCGCAACCTGCTCCTCGGCCGGATGAAGCAGGGCGAGGGGCCGGACGAGGCCCGCCGCGAGAAGTCGTGGTTCACCGTCGACTTCATCGGCGAGGGCGACGGCCGGAGCATCCACACGCGGGTCAGCGGCGGCGACCCCGGCTATGGCGAGACGGCCGTGATGCTCGCGGAGTCGGCGCTGTGCCTGGCCCTCGACGACAACCCGTCCGTCTCCGGCTGCGTGACGACCGCGCAGGCGATGGGGCACAACCTGACCGGGCGGCTGCAGGCCGCCGGGATCACTTTCGAGGTCGTGGCCTAGGGGCCGTCGGGGTCCGGTGGCGCAGCGACCTGGTCGTCGGGACCGGGACCGGGTGCTGGTTCCTCGGGGGAGAGGTCGTCCTCGGCGGGGAATCGGGGCATGCGCCGCATCCTCTCGGCCCGGGTGGTCGGCGTGGTCACCCCACGCCGGTCGGTCGGCCCCGGTCGTGCTCGGGTCGGCCTCGGGCAGCCTTGTGCCGCGCGGGACGATGGGGACGACCTGCCGGGGGCCGACCCGGGAGACCGACCCGGAATCGAGTACCCCCGTGCATCACCCCTCCCGCCTGAGCCTCGCCGCGGTGTCGCTCACCGCCCTGCTCTCCCTGTCCGCGTGCGGCGGCCAGGACGAGCCCTCCGCCGCGGACCCCGCTGCCTCCGACGGCTCGTCGTCGGAGGCGTCCTCGACGCCGAGCCCGAGCCCGTCGGAGGGCGGTGGCCGCGGAGACACGTCGGCGACCCCGGTTCCCGAGGCCGACCTCGCGGTCGAGATCGCCGGCGACGACATCAGCCCCAACGCCGCGGAGCTCGAGGTGGGGGTCGGCGACTCGATCACGGTGAGCGTGGAGTCGGACCGGGCGGGCGAGCTGCACGTGCACTCGACGCCGGAGCAGTACGTCGAGTTCGAGGCCGGCGAGATGACCCAGGAGCTGACGTTCACCACGCCCGGCACGGTCGAGGTCGAGGACCACGACACGGGTGACGTGGTGGCGTTCGTCGACGTCCGCTGAGTGCCGGTACGCCTGGCCTCCCAGGCCGGAGCCGCTCGTGGGTGTCGAGGGTGCTGCGTGTGACGGCGTCGTGGCAGGTGGTCTCCGTCGACTCGCGATCTGGTGCCACCTGCTGACACCGGATCACGACCTGACCGGCCCCGCGGCGTGCCTGGTCTCGTGACACTCGCTGGCGCTCGCTCCTCGACCGCCGGAGGCGGCGGGGTGGCAGTCGTGAGTGCCGGCGTCGGTGGTCCGGCCGGTGGGTGGCGCTGGCGATTAGCGGGTCACGGCGATGTACGAGCCCGCCTCAGGGGTGGCTTTGGTCGGGACTTCGGTCCGTAGCGTGGCAGGTGCGCGGTCACCCTGCCCCGGGTGGTGCACCACTCGCTCCGAGGTGGTCGACGCGTTCGTGGCCTGATTCAGACTCACACCTGCTGGACCAGGCCACGATCCCCAGAGTGACGTGCCGGGGGATCCGCGCGGTCCCCGGTGCGCGACTGGAGCGGCGGCTCGTGGACGGCGTACGCGGTGGAGCGTGCGCACGGTGTGCACCAGGGAGGTGCCCCAGGCAGGAGTCGAACCTGCGACCTTTCGCTTCCCAAAGGCGCATCTCACGGCACATCATCAGAGGTCGTTCTGTACCCAGATCTTGGCTGTGTGAGCGGGATTGGCCGCTATCGAGGGTCACCACGCTTCATCCGGGATCGAGGCACTTCAGGCTCAAAGTGGGGAGCAAAGTGGGTCACGGACCGGCGTCAGAGATGGATCGCCAGGTCGGACTTGTCGCCCTCGAAATCTCGTCCGAGGTAGACCCGTGCGGTCATCGCGGGGTCGGAGTGCCCGAGCTGGTCGGCGATCCGGACGATCGGAACGTTGGCCTCGTGCAGCAGGGTGGCCACGGTGCGTCGGAAGGTGTGCGGTACCGCCCAACCGAAGCCGGCGGCGTCGAGGACCTCGCGGACAGCATGGTTGCTGTTGGACTGGTCCCACCGTTGCTCGTTGTTCCCGAGGAGAGCCGGTGCGGCGAAGATGAGTCCGTCGGCGCCGACCCGCGAGGCACGGGCGTTGAGCCGGGTCTGCAGCCAGTCGGGCAGGTTGACGACGCGGTCGGAGCTGCCGGACTTGGTGCCGCGGATCCGGCAGGCCCCGGTGGTCGGGTCATAGTCGCTCCAGCGCATTGATCTCGCCTCGTCGATACGGGCGCCGGTGCCTGCGAGGAACGCCACCAGTTCGGCGGTGGTCTCGCGTCGCCTGACCGATCGCGGGTCCAAGTTCGCCTGCCGGGCCCGTTCGTCGCCGCAGGCAACGACGTGGTCTCGTTCCTCGCGGGTAAACGCCCGGGTTCGATCCCGCAGGTCGACGTTCGGGTTCTGCGACTTCGTCGCACGGACCTGACGCATCGCGTTGCTGGTCAGGACGCCGCTGTCGACGGCGAAGTTGAGGATGTTGGAGATCACGGACCGGGCGAGCTTGGATGCCCCGGTGCCGCGCCGGTCGGCCAGGGTCTGCAGGAAGATGCGGAGCCGCTGGGGGTCGTTGGCTTGCTCGAGAGTGAGACCGCGCATCGAGGAACTGTCGGCGTCCACATGCCGGTCGAAGCTGCTGGTGTAGTCAGCGATCGAGCGTGGCGCCAGGCCGGAGTCCGCGCGCGCCGCCTGGGCCAGCCAGACCCGGCCGGCGTTGACGAACGGGGTGGTCCTGCTGATCGTCTGACCGCTTGCCCCTGGTTGCCGCAGTCGCTCGACCAGCCGGACTTCGCAGCCCTTGATCGCCGCGTGCTTGGTCCGGGCGACCGCCGAGACCTCGCGGCGTACCCCGTCCCAGCCTCGGAAGTAGACACGAGCACGGTGACGGTCGGCCCGGCGCGGGTTCGGTGCGGTGACCCAGCGCCCGGCATGGAGGACCTGAGGGGTCGTCTCGATCTCCCCGTGCTCACCCAGGCCGAGTGCCCGCCGGACCATCGATGCCTCCGTGTTCTGTGGCGTTCCCAGGTCGCAAGTGTGCGTCGACGCACCGACAGGCGCCCCGTCCCTCCTCGATGCCTGTGGAGGAGTCAGCAGGGAGAGACGTAGTGGTCATTCTCGTAGGCGACGACATCGGTGAACCTGTAGGCGACGCGGCTGCCAATCTTGAGATAACCGATGCCTTCGCCGTGGTGGCGGAGGTTGGCAAGGTGACCGGTGGTGACGCCCCAGCGGTCGGCGAGCTGGGCGGGGGTCAGCAGGGTGCGGTGTCCTGCCTCCTCCGCAATGACATGTTCGGTCATGTCGCTTCCGTTCGGTCGGTCTCGGTGCGCCCAGAGGGGTGTTCGGCGGTCATGGCGGCGCGAAGGAATCGGCGGGCTTCGGCGACGGTGACGTAGAGCCTTCCGCAGCCGTTGAACCGTGCCCAGCGGGGTCCGATGCCGCGCTGGCGCCAGTCGCGGACGGTGCGTTGCGGGGTGTGGATGAGGTCGCAGAACTCCTCGAAGGTGAGAAGAGCGTTCTCGTGCCAGTCGTCGGGGATGTGGATCGGGTTCACGGTGGTTTCCTTGGTGGGTGGGGTGGTTCTGATGGGTCAGCGGTACGGGCCACGAGGCCCCGGCGCCGGCGAGTGCGGGGCGTCGCGCTCCTCGGGGCGCGGTCGCGATCGGGTGGTCGGCTGGTCGTAGTCCTCGGGTGGGTTGGCGCGGATGTGCGCGGCCTCGTTGCGCGCGGCATTGAGGTGCCGGTAGGCCTCTCGCAGGGGCTGGTCGAGCGCGTCGAGGTGCGCCCGTGCGGTGGCAACGGCGACGTCTGGGTCGGTGGTGGACGTCATTCCGTCCATCGACAGCTCCCAGATGGACTGTGACCGGTCGAGCACGAGGGCGAGCCGTTGAGTCACCTGAGGCAGCGTGGCCACCGTATTCGCGAGGTGGGCCAGAACGACGTCCACGTCGGCCGGCGTCGCGGCGGGGTTGCTGGCCAGCTGGTGGACGAGACGGATGACGGCGTTGTCAGCATCGGCGGCGCTCTGCGCGAGTGTTGCTCCAGGCTCGTCGGTCGGGCTCCCGCCGTCTCGCTGGGTGGGGGTCATGAGTGTCCTCTCCTGGTCGGCGCGTGGGGGCTCTCACCTGACGTAAGGCGGTGAGGGGCTCTTGGCGATCACTGACGACGGACTTCTTCGGGTTCGGTTGGTCACCTAGGACGGCGGTGAGGTGTTCGGCGATCACCCGCGCGGCAGTTCGTCACCGTTCGGTAGTGGTCGTCATCTGCCAGGGCCGCGTGAGGGCCGGCTCGACGGGGTGAACGGGACCTCGACCAGACGGCGGGGCCGGTCCGGGCGGTCGGTGCGCTCGGACGGCATGACACGCGGTCCGTAACGGTCGATCGCCTCGAGTGCGGCCTCCCGGGCGTGAGCGGGTCCGAGGTCGGCTCGGTCTCGGCCGAATGTGTCGACCCACTGGGCGCGGGCGTCGTTGACGGACTCGGCGACGAGGTGGGCGGTGTTGTGGTGGCGGCCGCGGGTCATGGCGACGTAGGCAGAGGCGGCGCCGGTGGTCTCGCTGAGGAGGAAGTGTGCCCGGTCGACGGTCTCACCCTGGGCGCCGTGGACGGTGGTGGCGTAGCAGAGCTCGACGTGGGCCTCGGCGTACGCCGCGTGGAGGGTACGGCGGCCGCGGCGGCCCTCGATGTCGAGGTGGCCGTGCTCCGTGATGCCGGTGACGGTCCACTGGTCGCGGTTGGCGACGTCGAGGTCGCGGTCGTTGCGGCGGGTGCTGACGCGGTCGCCGACGGCGATACGGGCCCCGGAGCTGGTGGTGAGGTGATCGCCGGTCTCGACGGTGCCGGCGGTGACGCGCCGGTCGCGGACGGCTGCGTTGAGGTCGGCGACCTGCTCGCGGGTGTCGGCGACGACGAGGTCGCCCGGTGATGCGGCGGCGAGGTCGGTGACGGCAGCGAGGCGTTCGACGTCGGTGGGGTGGATGACGATTGCACCGCGCTGGAGGAGCGCGTTGAAGACCTCGTCGGCCCGCTGGCCGGTGCGCATCTGGAGGGTGAGCTCGGCGTAGGCGGGGTCGGCGAACCGGTGTACGGCGTCGAGCGTCAGCCGGTCGTCCTCGGCCGCCCACCGGCTGGCGTGGTCGAGGACGCCGCCGCGCCCGACGGCAGGGAGCTGATGACGGTCGCCGACGAACGCGACGCGGGCGCCGGCTTCGTCGGCGATCGTGAGGAGCGCTCGGGCGGTGTCCTGGTCGAGCATGCCGGCCTCGTCGACGAGCAGCAGGTCGCCCGGGATGAGGCGGGCGAGTCGGTCGGGTGCGGACCGCCCGGAGTCGTCGCGGGACCAGAAGCCGTCGTCGTCCCAGCGGAACCCGTGCTGGTGGGCCAGCCAGGCGGCCGAGAACGCCGGCGTGGCGAGCTGGTCGGCGGCGACCTGTGCGGCCTTGAGGGTCGGGGTGACCACGACAAGGCGGTGCCGCATCTCGATGAGCTCACGTGTCGCGCGGAGCGTGGTGGTCTTGCCGGCGCCGGCGGCTCCCTCGACGACGGTGAGCCGAGCGGTGCCGGCCAGCGCGGCGGCGACCCGACGTTGGGTGTCGTCGAGCCGGATGCCGGCGACGACGTGTCCGACGGTGGCGGCCCGCCCGGGCCTCAGGCCACGTGCGGCGAGGCGGTCGACGAGGTCGGCCTCGACGTCGAGCACGGTGCGGGACGTGAAGGCACGAACATGCTCGGGTACGTCGGCGCGGTCGAGCAGCGGTCGGCAGGTGGCGACGGTTCGGGCGGTGAGGTCCTCGGCGAGCTCACGGCGTACGGCTGGATCGGTCACGACGTCGACGGAGGCGATGATGCGCTCGACCTCGCCGCGGACGTCGGCGGCGTTCCAGCTCGAGCGCCGGGCGCCGAGCCGGGAGACGACGAGCTGGGTGACGGCGTCGCGGTTGATCCGTGCGATGGCCGCCGGGTGCAACGGGGCCGGCTTCGACGGCGCGGCGAACCCGAGGTCGCGCAGCTCGTCGACCCACCGCGCCGCGAGCTGCTCGCCGCTTTGAGGGACGACCTTGTCGGGTCGGGCGTGGGCCCACGCGCGTCGGTCCCAGCTGCGGCGCAGCTGAGGCCCCGGCTGCTGGTCCGGGTGCTCGCGGCGCCACTGGGCTTCGTAGCGGTCGACGTTGCGTCCGATCTGTGCCGCGCGGGCGCTGAACGCGCCGGCGTACGGCGCGAGCTCGCGGACCTCGCCGGTGGCGGGGTCGAGCGTGTAGCCGTGGGCGGCGAGCGTCTTGCGCAGCTCGGGGTCGCACATGACAGCGGCGTGCCCGATGCCGTTGACGGCCTCGATGGAGTCGACGATGCCGACCGAGTGAAGTCCGCGCCACCGGCCACCGGCCAGCACGCGCGCGTTGAGCTGGAGGTGCAGGTGACGGTGTGGGTCGCCGGCGCGTGAGGTGTAGTGCCGCACGACCGCGGCCTCGACCTGGTCGACGGGCACCTGCACCTGTCGGCCACGCGGCCCGACGCGGGTCGTGGCGTGCTCGGCGACCCAGCCGATGATCTCGTGGGCGGCGTGTTCCTGGGCGGCGTCGTATGCGTCGGCGACGGCCGGGTGTAGCGACGCCGCGAGCGACCACGTCTTGGGTCCGTTGACGACGACCTCGACGAAGCGCAGCCCGTGCTCGCCGGTGCGCAGCCGCCCTTTCGGGCGACCGGTCTCGACGTCGTACCCGGCGACCCACTGCTCGTAGCCGTCACCGTCGAGCGTGCCGGCGACGCGGACGGAACCGGCCCCGGCGACGTACCTGGTGGCGACGCCGGTGCCCTCGGCGAGGTAGTAGTCGTCGACGCGCGACCGGTCGGCCTCGACGTAGGTGCGCGCGGCCGCGGCTGAGCCGCGGTAGAACTTCACGCCGCCGTGCATCGCCACGTTCCTCCCCTCGGGGCCTCGTCACTACTCGTCAATTAGCATCGAAATGACGCTCGGCCCGCCCCTGGGGGGACGGGCCGAGCTGGTGGTTCTACCGAACTTCGTAGCATGCGTGCCGCTCAGTTTTGAAGGCTGATGAGCTGTTCGAGCGGGTGCAGTTCGCGGACTCGTCACTGGTCGTCAAGCGATCAACTCGCGCGCAAAGATCGCGAACAGAAGCTTGGTTCGCTGAAGCGTCTGGCTAGGCGATTGATCCGCCGGTGGTGGCTGGTCAAGCAACGGCGTCCGGGCGCTTCCCCGGGTAATCGCCGTCGATCGTGCCGATCCACTCGCGCACCCTTCTCGGGCTCGCAACACTGCACGGGGGAACTGGCCCCGCATAGCCTCCCCGTCCCGGACGGTCCTCCGGACGGGTCTTCCGGAACGCGCGGCGCCCAGCACGGCCGTTGACCCGGGAGGGATCCCTTGGGGTTCCTCGGGCGGAACCCTATTTTGGCGAAGGCAGCCTCGGAGGGTTTGCTAGGTTCGTTCAGGTGCGCGTTTGTCCGTCCAGGGTTGACCGAGGACGTCGACTCCTGCGTGTTCCACCCCCAGGAACAAGGTCAACGCCGCCCGCTCGGCCGACCCCGAAGCGACCGGCCCTTGGATCCAGGCTCCAAGCCTGCGCCCACCGACCTGCGGGTGGGCCCCACCCGGCTGCCTGTGTCGCCCGCCACCCGCCGCCTGCCGGGACGTGTTCCGGTGCCTATTGCCTCGTTCCTGCGCCGCCGTGTTGGTTACGGGGCACCATGGGCTGGTGAGCACCCTCGAGCCCTTGGACGGCGTCATGTCCTCCATGGAGCTCTCCCCGTCCGGCTTCCCGACTCCGGTTCCACCGGGCCCGGTCACCACCGCCGAGCTGGGAGCCCTGCTCAAGCAGGCCGCCCGCGGCGACGACCAGGCCTTCGGCGCCTTCTACGACGCCACATCCTCGCGGGCCTTCGGGCTCGCGCTGCGGGTGGTCCGCAACCCGGCCCAGGCCGAGGAGGTCGTCCAGGAGGGCTACCTCGAGGTCTGGCGCACCGCGACCAGGTTCGACCCCGACCAGGGCAGCGCCATCTCCTGGTTGCTCACTACCGTGCACCATCGTGCGGTGGACCGGGTCCGCTTCGCCGAGGCGGCCACACGTCGCGACGAGAATTACCACCACCAGAACCACACGGTCCCCCACGACTCCACCGCCGACGAGGCTCACGCCTCGTTCGAGGCGCGACGGGTCCGCGGGGCACTGCGTACGCTGACCCCGATCCAGCGCGAGGCCCTCGAGCTGGCGTACTTCGGTGGCTACACCCACACCGAGGTTGCCGCCATGTTGGACCTACCGATCGGGACTGCTAAGTCCCGTATCCGTGACGGTCTTATCCGGTTGCGTGAAGCACTGGAGGCGGGCCGGACGCCAAGAGGTGCAGCCTGATGACCGAGCTGCGCGCGGTCGGACACCGACGTGATCGGCGCTAATCCTTCCCGCTCGGGGCCGACGGGCCCCTGCTCGGCTCTTGCGCCGCGGTTCGAGGTAGGCGCCACTTGATCGCAGTGGCGCGCTCCGCGGCCTTGGAGTGAGCGGCCAGGGCCCGCGGCCGGCACTGCGCCTAAGCAGTGGCCAAGGCCCCCACTAGCAACGTACCTCCGTGGACGACTACAAGCCCCGCCGTGCGGGCCGGTCCCGGTCGACAAGGTGGCCCGCGGTCCCTGAGCGGAACGATGGGCCTGGTCGTCGACGTGACATGGGCCCGGCGCGGATACCCGCGATTTCGTGGGGGTGCGGCCGGACGCTGATCGTTGCCGATCCCTCACCCGTGAGTTACTTTCGTCACACCGAGGGGCACGGGTGGGGGTGAGGATGGGCGGGGCAAGCACGGTTCGGGTCGAGGACCAACTCTGCTTCGCGGTTTATGCCGCCTCCAACGCCGTCGTGCGGACGTACCGGCCACTGCTGCGCGACTTGGGGCTGACCTACCCGCAGTACCTGGCGCTGATGGTCCTCTGGGAGGACGACGGACTGTCGGTGCGCCAGGTCGCCGATCGGCTGCAGCTGCCTGCCAATGCGCTCACTCCGCTGCTGGTGCGGCTCGAGCAGTTGGGCTTCCTGTCTCGCGTTCGCGATCCCCGGGACGGTCGGATCGTGCGTGCGCGGCTGACTTCCGCGGGCCGTCGTCTCGAGGTGAGGGCTGCGGCGGTGCAGCAGCAGGTTGTGTGCCGCACCGGTCTCGACGACGTGAGTCTCGCGGCCCTCCGCACGCAGCTCCGTTCTCTCGCAGACCACATGGCTGCGTCGGCGTCGTTGAAGGATCCCATCGAAGGAGACACAGCATGACCTCCACTCCCGCACCAGCCGCTGCTGCAGGACCTGCAGAGGCCCACCTGCCCGACACGCGCCGACTCGCTCCCGAGGCAGACCCGGCGACCGCACCTGAGGCAAAGGCCGGCGACGCCACGCTCTACGAGCGCCTCGGCGGTTGCTACGGCATCGCCGGTGCTGTCGACATCCTGGTCGACCGCCTGTTCCAGAACGTCAAGGTCAACGCCAACGACATGGTCCACCAGCACCACGGCAACCCAGCCAACGCCGCCGGCTACAAGTGGCTCGTGACGTCGTGGTCGATCGAGGCAGCCGGTGGCCCACGGTGCTACATCGGCCACGGCATGGACATCGCCCACGAACACCTAGCCATTGACGAGGCCGGGTTCAACGCAGTTAGCAAGGAGATCGAGGCCACCCTGGACTTCGTCGGCGTCCCAGAGCCCGAACTGCGAGAGTTCATGGACATTATCGAGAACTACCGCGCAGAGGTCGTCCAGGCCTGACCCAGGAAGCGGCTATGTCGCGTGCCCTAGTCCCACCGGGTCACGCGACCTGATCGCCGACCTGACCGCCGGTAGGTCTTGCCAAACTCCAGCAGCGTCGTTGATGCAGTCAGGAAGCGGGCGCGCCGACGGTGCCCACTCATGCGGGATCTGGTGTCCGCGGAATGTGCCAGTACGGGATCGGTCACTAGCAAACTCCGGGATCCCGTCGAGGCGACCATCAGGTGATTGCCGTCGATGAGCCGCGGACCCTGCGGTCCAGGGTGGGCTTGCGGGGGCGACCAGAGGGTACGAAGTCTGCGTGGGCTGCCGGGACCCAGGTCCGACGCCGGCGCCGGACCTGTGTCGGTGGCTGGTGACAGCATCGCGCAATGACGCAGTTCGCATTGATCATCCGGCACCAGACCCGACCCGGCCTCAGGCACGACGTTCGCGAAATCTGGGAGGCCCACATGGCTCCCGCCGTCGACGCCAACCCCGGCCACCTCGCCTACTTCTACTGTCTCGACGACAACGATCCTGACGCGATCAGCGCCTTCCAGGTGTACGACAGCATCGAGTCGTCGCGGCGCTTCCTGGAGACCGAGGCCTACGCTGGCTACCTGCGCGACGTGGAGCCACTGCTGTCTGGCCCGCCGCATGTCACCGCGCTGACGCCTGTCTGGGTCAAGCGAACATAGCGACGTGCCCGCGTCGGGGCTGGCCCGTCCGGGTTCCACTCGCGGGCGGACCGTTCGCAACCTGCCACACAGGCTCGCCGGGCGCCGATCCTGTTGTGGCACGCTCCGCGAGCCGATCCGCTTCCGGGTCACCGCCGCCTGCAGCACCTAGGCGCCGTGAGCCGCCTGATACCGCTTTCTGACCTCGGCAGCGATTCGACCTCGGTCGGACACTTCGATGCCCTCGGTCTTGGCCCATGCGCGGACTGTCTTGGCTGTCGGAACGACACCCGGTGTCTTTGTGACTGTGCTGCGCGGAAGGGGCGGCTTGCCCCTTGGACGGGCGGCTGCGAGTACGGGGGAGAGCAGCTTGTTTAGCGCTCTGGCGTCTCGGGCTGAGAGGTCGATCTGGTAAGCCGCCCCGCGGTAGGAGAAGTCGAATGTCTGGGTGGCGCCATCAGCGTCGTCGGCAACCAAGCGTTCGACCAACACCTGGGTGAGGAACACGCCACCCTGCACGAGGCGATGAACATCCTGGCCAATGACTTGAGACGCCTTCAGCCAGGTATGAGGGGAAGCAAGCATGGTGGTGTTGAGCGTGCCAGACCTGGCGTCGAGAGGGCCAATTCCGGCGGGATTCAGGTGGGTGCCTGGCCCTGGAGGTGTTTCCGGCGTAAGTGGAGTGCTCGAACGCCCCGCTCGACAGTCACCGGACGCCGTTAGGGCACCGGGACGTCTTCCGCCCGGCCGGGGCGCGGTCCCACGCTGGTGCCGCGCGTCGGATCAGCTGTGGTGGCTTCGTGTCGCGTTCGTCAGGGCCGTGCGAACGAGTTCGTGGGCGGGAGGAGGCAGCTCGTCGAGGCCGAACCACCCGAGGTCGTCGTGTTCCTCGGGAGCGACGTTCGCTGGCGTTCCCTGCCAGTCACGCACCAGCCAAGCACTCAGGAGCACCGGCTCCTCCGCGGGCCCTGCGGTCACCCGACACAGATGAGACGCAGAGTCCGTCGAGATCCACACGCCGAGCTCCTCGTGCAGCTCCCGCGTGAGGGCGGCCAGCTCCGACTCGGCGGGCTCGACAACCCCACCGGGCAGGTCCCACACGTCAGGGTAGGCACGCTTGTCCGGCAGCCGATGCACGAGGAGGACCCGACCCCCACGAACCAGCGCGCCGACGACGACTTCATGCATACGTCTACGACAGCACGGACCTCCGACAGGGGACGTCCACCGTTGCCGCGCTGCGGGCTCCGCCCGACGACCGCTGTGTCCTGTGCCGGTCGGCGCGCCGGCTGCCCCGGATACTCGATTGACGCGGCGCGAGCGCGCCGGAGAATGGCAGTCATGGTGTGTGAGTTGATCGCCCTGACCGTCGTCTCACCCGATCCGGAGGGTCTTGCCGGGTTCTGGGGCGGCCTGCTCGGCCAGGCCGTCACGATCGAACGGGGCGCACCGTCCCTCTTGGCGCTGTCGGAGGTGGGATTCGGTCTGCGGTTCGTTGCTGGTGCCGCCGAGAAGTGGGGTCCCAACCAGATGCATCCCGACCTGAGACCGACGTCGCTCCACGAGCAGGCGTCCACGGTCCATCACGCGCTCGAGCTGGGCGCACGGCACCTGGATGTCGGCCAGGGCCCGGACGCCGAGCAGGTCGTCCTGGCCGACCCTGACGGTAACGAGCTGTGCATCCTCGAACCCGGGGGCAGTTTCCTCGCCGGCTGCCCGTTCTTCAGCTCGTTGGCCGGCGACGGCCTGGCAGAGGTCGGCTACTTCTGGCGCGATGCGCTGGGCTGGAGCCTCGTCTGGGACCAGGACGGCGAGACCGCGGTGCAGGCACCCACTGGAGGCCCGAAGCTCACCTGGGGTGGCGAGCCGGTAGCGCCCAAGTTCGGCAGGAACCGTCTCCATCTCGATCTCACGCCTTCCGCCCCCTCAACCACCGCTGCCGAAGTAGAGCGCTTGTCGGCGCTAGGGGCCAGTCGCGTCGACGCCGGCTGCGCGGACGGGGTAGGCATGGCGGACCCCGGGGGCAACGAGCTCTGCGTCGTGGGGTGACTGCCTCGCGACGGTGGCCGATTCCCGACACCGCGAGCCGATCGTTATTGGGCACTTGGCGTTCTCGGGCGCTGTGCCAGCCGTGTCACGCGACGACGCGGCGGTACTCCAGGATCGGGACAACGGCGCCACCGACTTCGTGCGAGCCAGCCGGCCCGCACACGCGCCACCCGTTGCGCCGGTAGAAGGCCTGAGCGCGTTCGTTTCCCTCGATCACGTGCAGGCGCGCTTCGACCACCCCCCACTGGCAGAAGGCGTCGATAACCGCATTCATCAAGGCCTGCCCCGCTCCAGTGCCCTGTTGTTCGGGAAGAACGTGAATCGCATTGAGTTCCGCGTCCGACTCTGGGCCGAGCTGGGCGAGTGCAAACCCGACGACAACACCGTCGTGCTCGACGACGATCCCCGCGTGCTGCTCGGGCAGGCCGGCGAGGCGCGCCCTCCACACCGTCGCCTGCTGCTCGGGCGTCACTCGGGCGAGGGCATCGGCCGCCCCAGCCCGGCGTATGCCTCTTGCCGACTGCGGGAATGTACCCAACAGATCTGATCGAGATCGGCGGGCATCCAGCGGCGTACGGTCTGGATTTTCGGCACAGACCCATCATGCCGTCGGGGGTCCGCAGGCGGATTGGCTCGTGGAGCGCGAGGCTAGAGCGGTCGTTGAGATGGTCACGGCGGCAGACGGTTCCGCTGTGGTGGAGGCGATGTGACGCCGTCGAGGGCTGTGGTCCTCGCGAATGACACGGTCGCCGGCACCCTGCGTACCTGTTCAACAGCGAGCGATTATTCGACTTCAGACCGCCGGGCGAGGTGCACGGTGATGTCGGCGACGAGATCGAGATGGTCGGGCAGCACAGAGCTGATCACGGAGAGGACCTCGCTCCGCTGGTCGGTGGGGAGGACGAGGTAGGCCGAGATGGTCGATAGATGGCCTATGAACTCTCCGGCGGCGATCGTTGCCCGCCGCTCGATCACGACCTGGTTGACGTCGGTGAACCAGTCCGAGGCGGCCATCTCGGTCCCCGGCCACTGAAGTTCTGCATCGGCAGGGGTCCCATCGGGGCTGGGGATGTCGTCGTCGGCGACGTAGGGCTCGCGTACCCGCCTGACCTCTTCGCTCAGCTGCTCGTCGGCGATGTGGAGCGGTCCACCGAACGAGGCGACGACACCCCCGGGTGACAACAGGGCAGCGATCTTCGGCCAGCGGGTTGCTGGGTCGGTCCAGTGCAGTGCCGCGGCTGCGTAGACGAGGTCGAAGTGGCCGTGAAGGTCGGCGCTCTCGAAAGTGTCCAGGAGCGTCTGAACGTCGCCGCTGATGTTGCTCTCGAGCTGGGCAAGCATCGCCGGGTCCGGTTCGAGTGCGGTCACCTCGAGACCTGCTGCTGCGAACAGACGGGTGGCCTTACCGGTACCCGCACCGATCTCGAGGGCGGACCGCACGGGCCGCGTCGCATGGCTAACGACTTGATCGACGATCTGTGCTGGATATCCGAGTCGGTACCTGTCATATCCTGCGGCCGCAGAACCGAAGGTGAGACCGCGAATTGGCTGATTCGTGGAATCCATGGAGATCACGGTAGTGCCGCCTGGGATGTTGCGGGCACCGCGTGGACGTTCTGTCCCAGGCCCGCCCGTCCAAGGTGACTCGGTCTGCGCACAGTGAGCGAGGAGAATGACTCCCGAGAAGCGACATCCCGCAGCCCTTCGTCTTGTGGCGCGCGCCGCGTGACGTCCCCTGGAGCGTTCCGTTGGAGTTCGTCGGGGCACTGGCCGCCTTCGCCGGGTGATGGAGTAGCCGAGTTGCCCTGACACCGCCCAGCTGCGCTGGCCCACGGACTGTCGGCGCCGTCGGTCAAGATGTCCAGATGAGGGATGAGGACTTCATTGCCCGTGTGCGCCGGCACAAACCGAGCGCGCTGCTGCCCTTAATCGCCCAGTTCGCATCGACGCGAATTCTGTCGGACGATTGGATGAAGAATGGGCAGCGCGGGTTCGGTTCGCCATGGGCCCTCGCGGAAATCGCCCGGGTCAGCCTTGCCTACAGCAATGAGCATCGAAAACACGCGACATTTCAGGACTTGATCGCGTGCAACGACGCCTACAACGAACTTGACGACCCAGAGATGGTCAAGGGTTTCAACGGACCCGTGGCCGGGTTCTTCCTGAGGATGTGTGAGCAGCTCGAGTATCAATTGCCGGCCCGCCACGAGATGACACGCGCCCTCGCGCTCTTCAAGTTTACCGAGCCAAGGCGACCCCTGCGGGTCGTCCGCGACGGATGGGACACCGAGCTCCTCGGAGTCGATCTCGTCAGCTACATCGCCGCAGGTGAGATGCTGCACTTCGCAGCGAAGCCAAATCAGGGCAGGTTCAATCCCAGATGGCTCGACCAGCCCAACTTCGACTTCATCCGCGACGTCATCGACCCCGATCTCTTGCGGACCGCCTGGAACCGCAACTACGTCATCGACGCCTCAGAGTTCGCAGCCCAGAACGCAAGACCACGTCCGTCAATTTGGCGCAGGTACGGGCACAACGCGCTGCTGAGCCGGCCCGTAGTAAGGGGGGTCCACGAGGACTGGCTCATCCCCGTTCCCGGGCTGATCGTGCGGCGCCTCAGCCCGCTCGGCCTCTATTACGCCGGGGTCGAACATTGGGGCAAGGCCTTCGCCGATGATCTCGGCGACCTGTTCGAACCCTACGTCGGCTCGCACCTGCGCCTCCTCGGCACGGACGTGATCGAGCCCGGGTTTACCTACGGTCGTGACAAACACGAGACCGTCGACTTCATCGTCACCCTCCCCGAGGTGATCGTCCTCGTCGAGGTGAAGTCCGTTCGGCCCACAGCCGCCGTCCGCGCCGGCAATGAAGACGCACACGTAGAGTTGAAGCGGATGCTCAGCAAGGGGGTCAAGCAGATCGAGCGAGCAGACCGGCTCATCGACGAACACCACCCGGCATTCGCTCACATCCCACGCGATCGCCCGCGCGTCGGACTGCTCGTGACCCTTGAAGACTTCCACGTCCTCAATAGCGCATTCCATCGACCGCTGCTCGACCGCGAGCGCCCCGACTTTCCTATCGGTGTGGCTTCGGCGGGAGAGATTGAGCACTGGGTGACGGTAAAGGACGTGACTCCTGGTCAGGTCATTCTCGATGCGCGCGCTGAGCGAGAGGAACATCCCTGGCCAGTGGGTGCTGGCGTCGCGCTCAAGCAGCAGTTGTACGGACGCAAACATCGACAGAACACGATCGTCGAGAAAGCGTGGTCGGCCGGGCCATGGCAGCAACTGGCGGCACGGGACCGGGACGGCGGATAGGTCGCGGCCCCTCGGCCGACGGAGTTGTGTCGGGATGTGGCCGCGCACACGTGTCACGCCGCCTGCGTGTACCAAGGCAGGATCCCGTACCGGCACGCTCCGCGGCCCATCCCGTATCGGCACGCCGCGTGGGGAGTGACTACCGGCCACGAGGGCAGCCATCACGCCTTAAGTCGACAGGACCGACGCTTGCGAAACCCGTTGTCACTAGACCCACTCCCGCGGAGAGAATCGGGCGTGCTCTCACTCGAGGAAATCTTTCCCCCGTTCGGACTACGTGTCACCAGCGGCCCCATCGAGCTCCGAGTCCTGCGTGACGACGACCTCCCCGAGCTCGTCGACCTGGTCGGAGGTGGCGTTCAGCCGCCCGAACAGCCCATGCCCTTTCTCCATGACTGGCATCAACAGCCGTTCGCCCCCGGCACACCTGACGGGTTCCCCACGACGTCGCTGGCCTGGTGGTGGACACAGCGAGCCCAGTTCGCGCCCGCGCACTGGCGCCTGGCACTGACCGTGCGTCGAGACGGTGAGCTCGTCGGCATGCAGGACCTGAACGCTCGGAACTTCGCGCTCACGCGTCATGTCGAAACAGGCTCCTGGCTCGGTCTGGCCCACCATGGACAAGGCACCGGCACCTTGATGCGTCAACTCGTGGTCGGGTTCGCCTTCGACGAGCTCGGCGCTCTGGAGTGCGGTTCCGGCTTCATCGTCGGCAACCGAGCCTCGGCGGCTGTGAGCCGTAAAACCGGCTATCTCGAGAACGGCCAGCGCCGGATCGTGCAGCACACGCGCCAAGGCGAAATCGGCGTCGATGAACAGCGCGTGGTGGTCACGCCGGCCACCTACGTACGACCGGACAGCGACGTTGTGTTTGAGGGCGCTGAGGCGTTGCGCCGGTTTCTCGCGATCGACTGCTGACCACCGTGCCGGGATCGCGACGCTGCCCGACCTCCCGCCGTACTCACGACAACTCCTCACGTCGTAAACCCAGGACGACAGTTCTGATCGCGCGGTCGCTTGTCAGAGGTTAGACACCGATGGGTGACCAGTAGCCGATCGGCTCGCGGAGCGTGCCAGTACGGGATCGGCTCGCGGAGCGCGAGGCTGGAGCGGTCGTTGACGTGGTCGCGGCGCAGACGGTTCCGCTTTGGGGTTGAAAGTAGGGAGCAAAGTGGGGAGTACCGGTTCGGACAATGTCTCGTCGCGAGGTGACCAGCGTGAACTGTGCCCCAGGCAGGAGTCGAACCTGCGACCTTTCGCTTAGGAGGCGGCTGCTCTATCCGCTGAGCTACTGGGGCGGGACGTGTCGAGCTCCCTGGTGAGGACGCTCGACGATCCGACCGAATCCTGCCACGGGGCGTCGACGGGGTGGATGCGGCGTCGTCCCTGCTGGTGAGTGTCGTCTGCGGCGCCTGCAGGGGTCGGCCCGGCGGGCGAGTCTCGTGCTCGAACCCAGGGGCGGTGGGCGACTGCCCGCCCTAGGCTCGGCCCGTGACCAGCGACCCGGCGGACTTCGAGGCGCTGGTCGGCGCCATCAGCATCCGCCGGGAAGGCATGCCGGTCGTCGAGGGTGGGCATCTCACTATCCGGTTCGGGATGTCCGGTCCCGGTGCTGTCATACGGGCGGCCAAGGACCATGTCGCAGTCTTCGACGTCGGTGCTGGGACGCGACTGGAGAGTCTCGGCGGGTACGGGATGCAGGACGCCCCGGGTGGGCCGTTCTTCGTCTGGGAGCTCACCGAGCCGCACGGAGACACGGTCGAGGTGTGCTACACCGACGGAGGCGAGGTGATCGCCTCTGAGGTGGTGTCCGTCGTCCGGGGCGGGAGCCTGGTCCGGCCCGACGACGTCGCGACGCTCACCTTCCGGGTTCCGGGTGGCACCGGCGACCCGGGTCCCGGGATCGTCCCGGTCGACGAACGGGACTCGTCGTGGGAGGACGGCCACCCCAGGTTCCGGGTGTACCTCCACGGCAGCGGAGGCACGGAGACCTACGGCTGGACCGACACCTACGACATCACCGGTGCAGACGTCCTCCAGGTCATCGACTGGGCCCAACGCCAGGCCGGGGACGTCCTCACCTACGCGGTCGCGCTGGTGCGCGACGACGTCGAGCACGCGCGCATCAACCCCGGTCATGGACGCGGCCTCGTCTGGCTCGTCGGCATGGACGGCAACGACACCACCGACCCTGGCAGCGCCGACGACGTCACACAGCAACGCATGCTGGCCCGCCGTCACCACCGGATCGACGTCGCCGACCTCGACACCATGCCGACCACGGTCCACGAACCCTACGAAGGCGGCAGGCCGACGAGGGGCCGACGCTGATCGGTGCAGGCGCGCACGGGCCCGCCGTCGGGGCGGATTCGGTGCCTCTGCCGTGTCGCCAGCTCTGGCCGACCCGTGATTGTCTAGTCCGGCCCGCCGCCCCCCGCTCAGGACGGATCCACTCATGCTCCCGCTCTCCCCCCGACGCCGACTGCGCGCGTCCCGCGCCTCCCTGGTCGCCCTCGCGGGTGCCGTCACGGCCGCGCTGGTGCTCACCACCGGCGCGGCGTCGCCCACCGCCTCGGCCAGCCCGCCCGCGACCGCCGGCACCGCCGTACCGGTGGTCGCCCCGTCGTCGGCCGCGGCCGACGACCTCGCCGCGCGCAAGCGTGGCAGCTTCAAGGCCGCCTCGTTCAACATCCTCGGCTCGTTCCACACCACGGGTCCCGGCGGGTACGCCTCCGGCGTCAAGCGCGCTCGGATGGCCAAGAAGTGGCTGATCAGCGAGGGCAGCTCGGTGATCGGCATGACCGAGGCGCAGCGCGACCAGATCCGCGTGCTCACCCAGGGCGGCACCTTCGCCTCGTGGCCGCCGCGGAAGTCCTCCTCGGACACCGAGACCGCGCAGTCGGTCGTGTGGCGCACCTCGAAGTGGAAGTTCGTGCGCGGCCAGCGCTTCACCATCCCGTTCAACTACGGCAACAGTCGCGAGCAGCCGATGGTGATGCTCAAGAACCGCGACAGCGGCCGCCGGCTGTGGGTGGTCTCGGTGCACCTCCAGAACGGTTCGAACCGTCAGGCCAAGCGGGAGCGCCGGGTCGGGATGGCGCGGATGATCAAGAACGTGCAGCGGCTGCAGCGCTCCCAGCCGCCGGTGCTGCTCACCGGCGACATGAACTCGCGCCGCACCGTGTTCTGCCGCACCGTGAAGAACACCGCCCTCGACTCCCCGATGGGCGGGGGCACCCGCAACGGCCGGTGCAACCCGCCGAGCGGGATGCGCATCGACTGGATCTTCGGTTCGAAGCCCTTCCGCTGGTCGGGCTTCCGCTACGCCGACGGCCCGGTGATCAACAAGATCACCGACCACACCGTGCCGGTCACGACCGTCCGCTGGTGATCAGGGCCGCCGCCCGCCCCTGACCGACATTTGGAACCGGGGCGGGCGTCGGCAACACTGAGTGCTCCTGACCGAGCCCCGAGGACGTCCCACCATGGCCGAACCCACGCCCGCCGAGTCGCCGCACGGGCGTCGTCGGGCCCGCACCAGCCGCCGACACACGATCGCCAAGGTGCTGATCTCCTCCCTGGTGGTCGTGGCGATGGTGACCGGCCTCAGCGTGGTCTTCCTCTACCGCCACCTCAACGACAACCTCACGGTGCTCGATCCCGGTGACCAGCTCACCGACCGCCCCGCGAAGGCGATCGACGACGTGCCCCAGGAGCCGCTGAACATCCTGGTGATGGGCTCCGACACCCGCGAGGGCGAGGGCAACGCGATCGACAACGAGTCCGGCGCGGGCGGCTCGGACACCACCCTGCTGTTCCACCTCTCGGCGGACCGTGAGAACGCCTACGGCATCAGCATCCCGCGGGACTCCATCGTCGACCGGCCGCAGTGCAAGACCGACGACGGCGACACGCTGCCCGCCGAGACCGACGTGATGTGGAACGAGGCCTTCACCGTCGGCGGCCCGCTGTGCACCGTGCAGCAGTTCGAGCAGCTCAGCGGTGTCTTCGTGGACCACTTCGTGGTCGTGGACTTCAACGGGTTCCGCGACATGGTCGACGCCATCGGCGGCGTCGAGGTCTGCATCCCCGAGGACATCGAGGACCCCGCCCACGGCATCAACATCCCCGCGGGCACGCGGGAGATCTCCGGCTACGAGGCGTTGAACTACGTCCGGGCCCGCTACACCCTCGGCGACGGCTCCGACATCGGCCGGATCAAGCGGCAGCAGGCCTTCATCGCCGCGATGGCCAACAAGGTCGTCTCCGGCGGCATGCTGGCCCGCCTCGACCAGCTCGTCGGCTTCCTGGACGCCGCGACCGAGTCGCTGACCGTCGACCCCGGCCTGTCCAACGTGCTCAAGATCGGCCGGATCGGGCTCGGCTTCAGCGGGATCGGGCTCTCCAACATCCGGTTCAGCACCGTCCCGTTCGAGTACGACACCCGCCCCGGGTTCGAGGGACGCGTCGTGTGGACCCCCGAGGCCGCCGACGTGTGGGACTCGATCGCCGCCGACGAGCCGCTGTCGCGCCGACTCGAGGACGACACCGTGATCAGCGCCGACAGCGTGCCGGGCACCTCGAGCGACGAGTCCGCGAGCCCCTCGGACGGGACCTCGGCGAGCCCGTCGGACGGCGCCTCGGCCTCGCCGCAGGTCGACCCCGAGCGCGAGGCCCAGCTGGAGGCGGCCGGTCTCTGTGCCTGACCGCCCGAGCGACCGGAGCCGGCAGGAGACGCCGGCCGAGCGTCGCCGCCGGTTGGACGCCGTGTTCGGTGACGTCCTGCCCGACACGACGAGCGACGAGCGCGGCGACGCCACGGAGGACCGTGGCGCGGACGACTGGCTCCGCGCACAGGTTCCCCCGCATCACGGCGGCTGAGCCGTCGCGGTGCGGGGGGACCGTCAGGCTCAGGTCAGGCAGGCGGTCCGGCGTGGCTCCCGCCGACGGCACCGGTCTCGCCCGGGCCGGAACCGGCCAGCAGGTCGCGGATCTGGCGCAGCAGCTCGACGTCCTCGGGCGTGCCGGCCGGCGGGCTGGGGAAGTAGCGCTCCTTGGCCTTGGTGTACGGCAGCACCACGAAGAAGTAGACGACCGCGGCCAGGATGATGAACGAGACGACGGCGTTCAGGAACGCGCCGAGGCTGTTCGGCTGGTTGGAGAAGTACTCGCTGGTGCTCTCGGGCAGCTGCTCGGTCAGCCAGTTGGTGAAGGTGGTGACGACGGCACCGAAGGCCGTGCCGATGATCACCGCGACGGCCAGGTCGACCAGGTTGCCCCGCAGCAGGAAGTTCTTGAACCCGGACATGGTGCTCCTCGGCGTTGGTAGACAGGTCTCCCCAGGCTAGGGGCCTCCCCGGTGAGAGGCATCCCCAGGCTAGGGGGCCTGCCAGGTGAAGGTGACGAACCCCGCCGCGGAGGCCTGCGTGAGCGCACCCACCTCCTCAGGGTCGACGGCCACGACCACCAGCGAGCCGGGCGGCGTCGCGCCGCCCGCGCCCACCGGGTCGCCCGTGCCGGCCCCGACCGCCGGGACGGCGAGGACGTCGACGCCCGTGGCGACCGGGGAGCCCGAGGCGCCGGGGCCGCCCTGCAGGTCGGCGGCGACGAGGTCGACCCGGTCGCCCACCCGGAGCAGGTCGGCGGCGGCCGCGTCGGCGAGCCGGACGGGCAGCGTCGTACGCCCCGGGCCCGCGTCGGCGAGCTCCTCGCCGACCAGGCGCGTCGCCGCGAGCTGCTCGCCCACGCCGACGGGGCCGGCGACGACCCGGCCGACCACGGCCGCCGGCTCCGGCGGCCCGGTGCCCGGCGGGACCAGCGCGGCGGCGACCGTGCGTACCTCGATGTCGTCGGCGGTGACGGTCGAGCCCGCCGGCAGGTCACGCGCGGCGACGACCACACCGGCGGTCGGGGCCGGCACCGGCGCGACGGCGCGGACGGCGGCCAGCACGGCGAGCCCGGTCAGCACCGCGGCGAGCAGTCGTCGCCGGGCCAGCAGCACGCGACGGGCGACCCGGTGGGCGCGGCGCAGCCGCAGGCGCCACGGCAGGGCCGGAGGCGCAGGGCCGGCCGGAGTGGTCGTCGGAGGTCGTCGGGGCACGTCGCGACGCTAGGTGTCACCGCCCGGCCGGGGCGGGACTCCGGCCACGCCTGGGGAGCAGTGCCCCCGAGCACCGTCCTGTGGACGTCAGCCGGTCTTGGCGGACCCGCCGGTGCTCGCGGGGGAGGACGGCTTGTCGCCCCCGCCGGCGGCCGGCTTCTTCTCGGACGCCTTCTCGGCCGGCTTGTCCGAGGACGTGCCGGCCCCCTTGTCGCCGGACGCGGCGCCGGACTTCTCGCCCGACTTCTCACCGGTCGCGCCCGCGGACGTGGAGGACCCGTTCTTCCCCGCGGCCTCGCGGCTGTCGTTGCGGTAGAAGCCGGAGCCCTTGAAGACCACGCCGACGGCGTTGAACAGCTTGCGCAGCCGGCCCTGGCACTGCGGGCACTCGGTCAGCGCGTCGTCGGAGAAGCTCTGCACCTGCTCGAAGCGGTGGCCGCACTCGGTGCAGGCGTACTGGTAGGTCGGCACGGGGTCTCCTCGTTCTCTCCGGGGCCGTCTGGCACTCGCGCGCCCCGACTGCCAATCCTACGACAGGGGCCGCACGGCATGATGGGCACCACCATGGCCGACGAGACCACCACGGCGCCCCGGCCGGGAGCGCTCGCCCGGGCCCGCCGTACGGTCCTCGGCTGGCCGCCCGCCGCGCGGGTCACCTCCTGGGTCGTGCTCGGCGTCGTGCTGACTTTCGTCGTCGGCCTGGTCCTCGTCGTGACGGTCGCCCGACGGCCGCTGCCGCCGACCGAGGGCGCCCAGGTGCTGCCCGGCCTGTCCGGTGACGTCGAGGTCCTGCGCGACTCCCACGGCGTGCCGCAGGTCTGGGCCGACACCACCGAGGACCTGATGCGGGCCCAGGGCTGGGTCACGGCCTCCGAGCGGTTCTTCCAGATGGACGTGCGGCGCCACGTGGCCGAGGGCCGCCTCGCCGAGCTCTTCGGTGCCGGCGCGGTCCCGGGCGACCGGCTGGCCCGCACCCTGGGCTGGGCGCGCACCGCGCGCGAGGAGCTGGCCCTGGTCGAGCCGGAGACCCGGGCGGCGCTGGCGGCCTACGCCGCCGGCGTCAACGCCTACCTCGAGGCCCGCGGCACCTCCGAGGTCGCCGCCGAGTACACGCTGCTCGGGCTCGGCGGGGTCGGCTACACCCCCGAGCCGTGGAGCGAGACCGACTCGCTGGCCTGGCTCAAGACCGTGGCCTGGGAGATCGGTGGCGACCTCGACGCCGAGGTCGACCGGGCGCTGACCACCGCGGCCGTCGGGGAGGCCGTGGTCGACGACCTGTTCCCCCCGACCGCGGTGGCCGACCCTGTGGTCGACCAGGGAGCGCTGGTGGACGGCGTCTTCGAGCAGGACGCGGTCACCGGCGGGACCCGCAACCCGCTGCGCCCGCCGTACGGGCCCCTCGACCGGCCCACCCACCGCTCCGTCGACCGGCCCTCCGGGGAGCCGCTGGGGGACCCCGGTGTCCTGGACCAGCTCCGCCGCACCGACGCGGCCCTCGACCGGTTGCCGTCGTGGGTGGCCAGCGGCGCCGGGCGCGGCTCCAACGCCTGGGTCGTCGACGGGGACCACTCCACGACCGGGGAGCCGCTCCTGGCCAACGACCCCCACCTCGACGCCACCCTGCCCGGGGTGTGGATGCCGGTCGGCCTGCACTGCCGGGAGGTCAGCGCGGCCTGTCCGTACGACGTGGCCGGCTCCAGCCTGCCCGGGGTGCCGGGGGTCGTGGTCGGGCACAACGCCGACGTGGCGTGGGGCGTGACCAGCCTGGGTGCCGACGTCACCGACCTGTTCCTGGAGCGCGTCGAGGGCGACACCTACCGCTACGAGGGTGAGTCGCTGCCGCTGCGGGTGCGCCGCGAGCGGATCCGCGTCGCCGGTGGGGAGGACGTCGAGGTGGAGGTGCGCTCCACCCGGCACGGCCCGCTGCTCAGCGACGTCCTGGGCCCGGTGGCCGACGTCGCGGGTCCCGGGGACCACGCCGTGGCGGTGCGCTGGACCGGTCTCGAGCCCGGCACCACCGCCGACGCGATCCTGGCCCTGGACCGGGCCACCGGCTGGGAGGACTTCCGCGCGGCCGCGGCCCGCTTCACCCTGCCCGCGCTGGGGATGGTCTACGCCGACACCACGGGGCGCGTGGGCTTCCAGGCCGCGGGCGCGATCCCGGTGCGCAAGAGCGGCAACGACGGGTCGCTGCCGGTCGCCGGGTGGCGCGCGGAGACCGACTGGACCGGGCGCGACGTGCCGGCCGCCGGGCTGCCGAGCGTGGTCGACCCCGAGGGCGGGGTGCTGGTCGCGGCCAACCAGGCGGCGGCCGGGGCCCGCTACCCGACCCTCCTGACCACCGCACCGGACCCGGGCTACCGGGCGGCGCGGATCGCCGAGCGGCTCGACGTGGCGCTGGCGGACGGGAGCGGCGTGTCCCCGCAGGACATGTCCGCGATCCAGGGCGACGACCTGCACCCGTTGGCCAGCAGCCTCGTGCCGCTGCTGCTCGCCGTCGACCTGCCCGGCGGCTACGCCTCCGACGGGCAGCGGCTGCTCGCGACGTGGGACGGGACGCAGCCCCCGACCAGCGGGGCGGCCGCCTACTTCAACGCCGTGTGGAGGTCCCTGCTGGCCGGTGCCTTCGACGACGAGCTGCCCCCGGCCGTCCGTCCCGACGGCGGCGCGCGCTGGGTCGCGGTGGTCGACCGGCTGCTCGACGAGCCGGACTCGCCGTGGTGGGACGACCTGGGCACCGAGGACGTCATCGAGTCGCGCGACGACGTGCTCCGCGCGGCGCTGCTGGACGCCCGGGACGACCTGACCTCACGGCAGGCCTTCGAGGCCGACGAGTGGACCTGGGGCCGCGCCCACGTGCTCGACCTCGAGGCCGCCACCGGGCCGCTGTGGGGCAACGACGCCGCCCGCGCGTTCCTGGACCGCACCGGCCCGCCGACCGGGGGGTCGGGCGCCGCGGTGGAGGCCACGGACTGGGACGCCGCCGCCCCGGACGAGGAGCCGGGCGACGCCCCGTGGCAGGTGACCACCGCCCCGTCGATGCGGATGGTGGTCGACCTCGGTGACCTCGACGCCTCCGGGTGGGTCACCCTCGGCGGCGTCTCGGGTCACCCGACCAGCCCGCACTACGACGACCAGCTCGGCCCGTGGGCGGCCGGCGAGCTGCTGTCCTGGCCGTTCAGCCGCGAGGCCGTCACCGCGGACGCCGAGGACGTGCTGGTCCTGGAGCCGGGACCGGACTAGCCCGGGGCGCGGGGGAAGCGGTGCACCCCGTCGGCGGTCGCGACGGCACCGACCCTCCGGTCGTGGGCCTCGCCCGGCACGGAGCGGCCCACCTCGTCGGGGTAGAGCAGCACGCAGGTCAGCGTGCCGACCGGCACCCGCGCCAGCGCCCGGTCGTACGACCCCCCGCCGCGACCCAGGCGCAGGCCCGTGTCGTCCACCGCGAGGCCGGGGACCAGGACCACGTCGGCGCCGGCCACGGCATCACGGCCGAGCGGCTCCCCGAGCGGCTCGAGCAGGCCACGGCGGGCGGGGTAGAGCTGGCTCTCGCCGGTGTGCGAGGCCCAGTCCAGGTCGCCGTCGGCCTGCAGGAGCGGCAGCAGCACCCGCTTGCGGGAGGCGAGGAGGGCGTTCAGCAGGGCCGAGGTGCCCGGCTCGGTGCCCACGGCGACGTACGCCGCGACGGTCACCGCCCGGCGTACCTCCGGGGTGTCGAGCAGGTGCGCCGCGGTCGCGCGGGCGTCCTCGACGAGGGACGCGAGCGGGCGTCGGCGGCGCCCCTCGAGGACCTGGTCGCGCAGCGCGAGCTTGGCCGGCGCCGCCGAGGGCGGGGACGGCTCGTGGGGAGGAGGTTGCGGACCGGCCACCGCACGAGCCTACGATCAGGCGCATGGGTAGCCCAGCACTGAAGAAGGCCCTGGCCAAGATGGCCGGGGCCGGCGTCGACGAGGTCGCGGTGGAGACCTTCGCGCACTACTTCCGTCTCCTCGAGCACGGCGAGACCGGGATGGTGCCGGAGTCCACGATCGACCCCGTCGACATCGACCGGCTCGACGACGTCGAGGTCGACGAGGAGGCCGCGCGCGAGGCGGTCCGCCGCACGGCGGTGATCAAGCTGAACGGCGGCCTCGGCACCTCGATGGGCATGGACCGCGCGAAGTCGCTGCTGTGCGTGCGCCGGGGGCTGTCGTTCCTCGACATCATCGCCCGGCAGGTGCTGCACCTGCGCTCGGAGTACGACGCACCGCTGCCGCTGCTGATGATGAACTCGTTCCGCACCTCCGCCGACACCCTCGCCGCCCTGAAGCGCTACGACGACCTCGCCGTCGACGGGCTGCCGCTGGAGTTCCTGCAGAACAAGGAGCCCAAGCTGCTGACCAAGGACCTGAGCCCGGTCAGCTGGGACGCCGACCCGGACCTCGAGTGGTGCCCGCCGGGGCACGGTGACATCTACACCGCGCTGCGCGGCACGGGCCTGCTGCAGGACCTGATCGACCAGGGCTACCGCTACGTCTTCGTCTCGAACTCCGACAACCTCGGCGCCGTGCCCGACGCGCGCGTCGCCGGGTGGTTCGCCCAGTCCGGCGCGCCCTTCGCGATCGAGGCCGTGCGCCGCACCGCCTCGGACCGCAAGGGCGGTCACTTCGCGCGCCGCAAGGCCGACGGCCGGATCGTGCTCCGTGAGAGCGCGCAGACCCTGCCCGAGGACGCGAAGGCCCTCGCCGACCTGGACCGCCACCGGTTCTGCTCGACCAACAACCTGTGGTTCGACACCCACGCCATGAAGGAGGCCCTCGACGCGCGCGACGGCATCCTGGGCCTGCCGCTGATCCGCAACGTCAAGAACGTCGACCCCGGCGACAAGTCCAGCCCCGAGGTCGTCCAGGTCGAGACCGCGATGGGCGCGGCGATCGAGGTCTTCGAGGGCGCCCGGCTGATCGAGGTCGGCCGCGAGCGGTTCGTGCCGGTCAAGACGACCAACGACCTGCTGGTGCTGCGCTCGGACGTCTACGAGATCGGCCAGGACTTCGTGCTCGACCCGGTCGCCGAGGTGCCGTTCATCGAGCTCGACGGCGACCACTACAAGCTGGTCGGCCAGTTCGACAAGCACTTCCCCGAGGGTGCCCCGTCGCTGAAGGAGGCCACCTCGTTGCGGATCGACGGCGACTGGACCTTCGGGCGCGGCGTCCGGGTCCAGGGCGACGTCGCGCTCGAGGGCGGCACCGGTCGCCGGGTCGAGGCCGACGAGGTCCTGACCGGCACCCGCAGTGGCTGAGCAGGGCGGCGGTGCGGCCGGTGGGCCCGGTGGGACCGGGGGGCCGATCACCGTCGAGGAGCACCTCGCGCAGGTGCTCGCGACCGTGGGGCCGCTGGCGCCCGTACGCCTGCCGCTCGACCAGGTCCGCGACCTCGTCCTCGTCGAGGACCAGGTCGCGCCGCTGAGCCTGCCGCGGTTCACCAACTCCGCGATGGACGGCTACGCCGTGCGCGCCGCCGACCTCGGCAGCCCCGGTGAGGCCGCGCCGGTCGAGCTGCGGGTGGCCGGTGAGGTCGGGGCCGGCCAGGCCACCACCCGGGTCGTGCCGCCCGGCGAGGTCGTCAAGATCATGACCGGCGCCCCGGTGCCGGACGGCGCCGACGCGGTCGTGCCCTACGAGTGGACCGACCGCGGCGCGACCACGGTCCGGATCACCCGCGCACCCGCGGTCGGCGCGCACCTGCGGGGTGCGGGGGAGGACGTCACCGAGGGCGACCTCCTGGTCGCCGCCGGCACCCGTCTCGGCCCCCGCCACCTCGGCCTGCTCGCCTCCTGCGGCATCGCCACGGTGCCCGTACGACCCCGTCCCGTCGTGGCGGTGCTCTCGACCGGGACCGAGCTGCGCGACCCGTCCACCGCGCTGGGGGACCTGCCCGACGACGCGATCTACGACGGCAACTCCTACCTGCTGGCGGCGGCCGTCGAGGCCGCCGGCGCCACCGCGCTGCGGCTGGGGCTGGTGGCCGACGAGCCACGGGCGTTCCTCGACGTGCTCGCCCGGCTGAACGACGAGGGCGGCGTGCACGCGGTGATCACCTCCGGCGGGGTCAGCCAGGGCGACTTCGACGTGGTGAAGGCCGCGCTGCGCCCGCTGGGCACGGTGTGGTTCGGTCCGGTCGCGATGCAGCCGGGCAAGCCGCAGGGCTTCGGCCACGTCGACGGCCTGCCGATCTTCACGCTGCCGGGCAACCCGGTGTCGGCCTACATCTCCACCGAGCTGTTCGTGCGCCCCGCGCTGCGCACCATGATGGGGCTCGAGCCCGTCAGCCGGCCGCTGGTGGACGCCACGCTCACCGAGCGGGTCACCTCGCCGCCCGAGAAGCGGCAGTTCCTGCGCGGCACGGTCAGCGTCCGCGAGGACGGCCTCGAGGTCGCCCTCAGCGTCTCGCCGGTCGGCGGCTCCGGATCCCACCTGGTCGGCGACCTCGCCGCGGCGGACGCGCTGATCGTGGTCCCCGAGGACGTCACCGTCCTCGAGCCCGGGTCCACCGTGCAGGTCGTCCGGCTGACCCGTCCCGAGGAGGGGCTGTGAACGAGCAGGGGCCGGCACGCCTGACGCACGTCGACGAGCAGGGCGCGGCGCGGATGGTCGACGTCAGCGCCAAGGACGTCACCACGCGGACCGCCCGGGCCTCCGGCCGGGTCCTGGTCTCCGCCGAGGTCGTCGGGCTGCTGCGCGGCGAGGGCGTCCCGAAGGGTGACGCGCTCGGGGTCGCCCGGGTCGCCGGGATCATGGGCGCCAAGCTCACCCCGACCCTGGTGCCGCTGTGCCACCCGCTGGCGATCTCCGGGGTCACCGTCGACCTCGAGGTCCTCGACGACGCCGTCGAGATCGGCGCCACCGTCCGGACGACCGACCGGACCGGCGTCGAGATGGAGGCCCTGACCGCGGTGTCGGTGGCCGCGCTCACCCTGGTCGACATGGTCAAGGCCGTCGACAAGGCCGCGGTGATCACCGACGTGCGCGTGGAGACCAAGAGCGGCGGCCGGTCCGGGGACTGGTCGCGGTGAGCCACCCGACGAGCCACCCGCAGGTGCAGCCGCGCGGGTCCCTCGGCGCCGCCGTCGTGGTCGCCTCCAACCGGGCCGCGGCCGGGGTCTACGAGGACACCACCGGCCCGCTGATCGTCGACGCCCTGCGCGACCTCGGCTTCGCCGTCGGGGCGCCCGTGGTGGTGCCCGACGGCGAGCCCGTCGGGGAGGCCGTGCGCGCCGCGGCGGGGGCCGGCGTACGCGTCGTGCTCACCACCGGCGGCACCGGGCTGACCCCCACCGACCGGACGCCCGAGGTGACCCGCGCGCTGCTGGACCACGAGGTGCCGGGGATCGCCGAGGCGATCCGTGCCCACGGCGTCGCCCAGGGCGTGCCGACCGCGATCCTGTCCCGCGGCCTGGCCGGCGTCGTGGGGCACACGCTCGTGGTGAACCTCCCCGGCTCGCGGGGCGGGGTGAAGGACGGGCTCGCGGTGCTGGCGCCGGTCCTGGTCCACGCCGCCGAGCAGGTCGTCGGGAGCGACCACTGAACGGCCCGGGGGCCTACGGCCGCGCCGGGCGGGCCTGGCCGGCACGCCTCCGCTCGGGCCGCGACCCCCAGGTGTCGCTGCGACCGCTGGCCCGCGGTGACGCCGAGGCCTGGCGCGAGGCCCGTCGTCGCAGCGCGGCCTGGCTGGTGCGCTGGGACGCGACCGTGCCGCCCGGTGGATCGACCCGCCCCGCGTCGTACGGCGCGCTCGTGAGGCGGATGAACCGCCAGGCGCGGGAGGGCACCACCTTCCCGTTCGCGATCGAGGTCGACGGCGCCTTCGCCGGCCAGGTGACGGTCAACAACGTCGTGCGCGGCTCGGCGCAGTTCGCCTCGGTCGGCTACTGGATCGACCAGCGCTTCGCGGGCCGCGGCGTGATGCCTCGTGCCGTCGCGATGACCATCGACCACTGCTTCGGCCCGCTCGGGCTGCACCGCGTCGAGGTCGCGATCCGCCCGGAGAACACCAACTCGCTGCGGGTGGTGGAGAAGCTCGGGATCCCCGAGGTCGGCTACGCCCCCCGCTTCCTGCACATCGACGGCGACTGGCGCGACCACCGGCTCTACGCGATCACCGCCGAGGACGTCCCCGAGGGCCTGCTGGCCCGCTACGAGCGCGAGGTCGCGGGGGAGCGGTCGGAGCGGTCGGGGTAGGACCGCGAAGTCCCCGGTCGGCCGGGGACTTCTGAGCTTGTCGGCCTTTGCAAAGGCCGACAAGTTCAAGACTTGCCCGTCAAGTCCAGACCCCCGAACCACATCTGCACCACAGGCAATACGCGACACACGGGCGCGGGTCCCGGGCGCCCCGGCCCCGCCCTCCTAATCTCAGGTCGTGGACCTCAGCGCACTCATCTTCGTGGCCCTCGCGGTGGCCTGGGCCGTCTACCTGGTCCCGAAGGCGATCCGCCACCACGACGAGGTCGCCCGCAGCCGTTCGGTCGACCGGTTCTCCGCCACGATGCGGGTCCTCGCGCGCCGCGAGGCCGTCAGCGCGCGCGACAGCCGCCTGGTCGTCAGCCCCGGTCGCGCGGCCGCCACCACGACGGTCACGACCAAGGACCGCCACGCTCCCGTGGCCGAGCCTGCCGCCGAGCACCCCGCCGACCACCCCGCCGAGCGCCCCGTCGACCAGCCCGCCGAGCCCGCCCGCCGCGAGGTGCCGCTCGCCGTACGCCGGCGCGCCGCCGCCCGCGCGGCAGCCCGTCGCCGGCGCGTGCTCGGTGCCGTCCTGGGTGCCCTGGCCGCCGTCGTCCTGCTCGCCGCAGCGGGTGCGCTCGCCTGGGCCTGGACCGCGGTGCCCGTCGTGCTGCTCGTCGCCTGGCTGACCGCCTGCCGGATGATGGTCCGGGTCGAGACCGGCCGCGCCGCCGAGGCGCAGCTGCGCCGTGCGCAGCGCAAGGACGCCCGGGCTGAGAAGCGCGACCAGCGCCGCGAGGCGCGGATCGCCCGCCGGGCCGAGCGCGACGAGGACTTCTTCGGCGACTACGACAAGCCCTCCCCGCTGCTGCCCGTCGTCGACGACGGCGGTGACCCGACGCAGGAGGTCGCGGCCGTCATCGGTGGTGCGAGCACGTCGGTGCGCACGGCCGCCGAGGCCGGCATGTGGGACCCCGTCCCGGTCACGCTGCCGACCTACGTCGGCAAGGCTGTGGCCACGCCCCGGACCGTGCGCACCATCGACCTCGACTCCACCGGCGTGTGGACCTCGGGCCGGTCGGAGTCGGACAGCGCGCTGGCCCGCGAGGCCGAGCAGGCCGCGCGCACCGAGAAGGCCGAACGTGCCGAGCGGGACCGCGCCGCCGACGAGCGGCGCGCCACCGGTTCCTGACCCGGGCGGGTTTCGGCACCGGCCGCGGCTGGTGCTAACGTTTCGCACCGCGTCGCAAGACGCTCCGGGGCTGTGGCGCAGTTGGTAGCGCGTCTCGTTCGCAATGAGAAGGTCAGGGGTTCGAATCCCCTCAGCTCCACCACCACGCAGGGCCCCTCGACAGCAGCAGTGCTGCTCGGGGGGCCCTTCGTCGTCGTGTCAGGCGGCCGTGCTCACGACGCCTCGCCAGGCCCGATCACGAACGGCAGGGCGTCGCCGAAGGCGCAGACCGTGAACGGTGCGACGGCCCGCCCGGCACCCTCCTCGTCGAGGTGCTCGGGCGCCCGCATCGAGAGCAGCACGTTCATCAGCATCCCCTGGGCGACGAAGTCGCGGATCCGCTCCTCGTCGCCGCCGGCGTCGTGCAGCGTGGTGAACACCGCGCCCATGCACGCCCGGCTGCGCTCGGCGATCTCCTCGATCCCCCCGGCGGCGAAGCCGTGCATCATCACCATCAGCAGGTCCCGGTCGGCCATCAGCTCGGCGTAGGCGAGCCCGAGCCGCTCCCAGTCCTCGTCGCTGCCCGGGTCGAAGCCGGCGCCGATCACCTCCGCGAAGGCCCGGTCGATCCGTCCCATCGCGCGCTCGAACACCTCGAGGAAGAGCTCGAGCTTGGTGCCGAAGATGCGCACGACGTACGGCTGCGAGACGCCGGCGTGCTTGGCCACCGTGTCGGTGCTGGTGCCGTGGTACCCGCCGAGCGCGAAGGCCTGCGTGGCGGCGTCGAGGACGAGGGCGCGGCGTTGTGCCGCGCTCATCCGGGGGACCGGGGCGGCGTCCTGGGTGGTCACCCTTGACAGATTATCAGTCGATTACCTAGCGTCGAGACAAGTAATCATTCGATGCCTTCTAGAGTGGAGACGCAGATGACCCTCCTCGACACCCCGTACGGACGGCGCGGACCGCGCGAGCCCGACGTCGTCGCGACCGGACGTCCCTCCCGCGCCCCGGTGTGGCTCGTGGTGGTGGCGGCCTCCCTGCCGATGTTCATGGCCACGCTCGACAACCTGGTGATGACCAGCGCGCTCCCGGTGGTCCGCGCGGACCTCGGCGCGAGCGTCGGGCAGCTGTCCTGGTTCCTCAACGCCTACACGCTGACCTTCGCCACCTTCATGCTGCCGGCCGCGACCCTGGGTGACCGCCTCGGTCGGCGCCGGGTCATGGTCGCCGGCCTGACCGTGTTCACCCTCGCCTCCATCGCTGCTGCGCTGAGCTCGACCTCGGAGGCGCTGATCGCGGCCCGGGCCGTCCAGGGCCTCGGCGCCGCGGCGATCATGCCGCTGTCCCTGACGCTGCTGGCCTCCTCGGTCTCGCCGGCGCTGCGTCCGGTCGCCATCGGCGTCTGGGGCGGTGTCTCCGGCCTCGGGGTCGCGCTCGGGCCCGTCGTCGGCGGTGCCGTCGTCGAGGGCATCAGCTGGCAGGCGATCTTCTGGCTGAACGTGCCGGTCGCCCTCGTCGCCGTCCCGCTCCTGCTGCTGACGGTCGGGGAGTCGCGCGGCGCCTGGCAGCGCCTCGACCCGGTCGGCACGCTGCTGATCGGCGGCGGCGTGCTCGCCGGGGTCTGGGGGATGGTGCACGGCAACGAGGACGGCTGGGGCTCGCCCGGTGTCCTCGTCCCGCTGGTCCTCGCGGGCGTGCTCGTCCCGGCCTACGTGCTCTGGGCGCGCGGGCGCTCGTACGCCGTGCTGCCGCTGCGGCTCTTCTCCTCCCGGGGCTTCTCGGTGGCCAACGCCGTGGCGCTGCTCTTCACCACGGGGGTCTTCGGCACGGTCTTCCTGCTCTCGCAGTACCTCCAGGTCGTGCAGGGCTACAGCCCGCTCGAGGCCGGTCTGCGGACGCTGCCGTGGACCGCGGCGCCGATGGTGGTCGCGCCGATCGCCGGGGCGCTGGCCTCCCGCACCGGGCTGCGGGCCCTGCTGCTGGTGGGTCTGGGCCTGCAGACCGCGGCGCTCGCGTGGTTCGCGGTCGTCACCGAGAGCGGCGCCGCCTACGAGGCCTTCGTCGTGCCGCTGGCGATGGCCGGCGTCGGGATGGGCCTGACCTTCGCCCCCAGCGCCACGATGGTGCTCGACGGGCTGCCCGACGACGACTTCGCGATCGCCAGCTCGGCCAACTCCACGATCCGGGAGTTCGGGGTGGCCTTCGGGATCGCCCTGCTCACGGCGGTCTTCCTCGGCAACGGCGGTGAGATCAGCCCCACCGGCTACGACGGCGCGGCCGGCCCGGCGCTGCTCACCGGGGCCGCGGCGGTCGGGCTCGCGACCCTCGCGGCCCTCCTGGCTCCCCGCCGGGCCCGCTGAGGCCGGTGGGTCGGCGCCGGCTCAGCCGGCCGGCAGCCCGTCGACCTCGCGCAGCAGGTCGTCCACCCGGGCCCGGACGTGGTCGAGGTCCTGGCCGAGGTCCCGCACCAGCCCGGAGACCTCCGCGACGTCGACGTGGGTGGCGCACAGCAGCAGCGCGGGCGACGTCCCGAGCGCGACCGCCAGGGTGTCGATCTCGACCAGCGTCCAGGGTGTCGTGCCCTCGCGGCGCTCGCGGATCTGCGCCGGGGTGACATCGAGCGCCCGGGCCGCGGCGGCGTCGTCCCACGCGTGGCGCTCCAGGTGGGCGCGGACGTTCGTAGCGACCTGGCGTGTCAGTGAGTGCTCAACCACTGACCGCACAGTAGTAGGAGGCTGCCCACCCCCCCACGACCCCTCAGCCGGTCGAGACCCGGCCGCCCTCGACCCGCCAGTGCTGGTCGAGGCGCACCTGCTCCAGCAGCCGCCGGTCGTGGGAGACCAGCAGCAGGGCGCCGTCGTAGGCCTCCAGCGCCTGCTCGAGCTGCTCGATCGCCGGCAGGTCGAGGTGGTTGGTCGGCTCGTCGAGCACCAGCACGTTGACCGCACGGGCCTGGAGCAGCGCCATCGCGGCCCGGGTCCGCTCGCCGGGGGAGAGTCGGGCCACCTGACCGGCGACCTGGTCGCTCTTCAGCCCGAACTTCGCCAGCAGCGTGCGGACCTCGGCGGGGGAGAGGTCGGGCAGCGCCGCCTCCGCGGCGTCGCCGAGGGTCTGGTCCTCCGGGAGCCAGGCGCGGGCCTGGTCGATCCCGCCGACCGAGAGCGACGCGCCCTGCGAGGCGCGGCCCCCGTCGGGGGCGAGGTGGCCGAGGAGGAGCTGGAGCAGGGTCGTCTTGCCCGCCCCGTTGGGCCCGGTGATCCCGATCCGCTCGCCGGCGTCGACCTGCAGCGACACCGGGCCGAGGGTGAAGTCGCCGCGGCGCACGACCGCCTGGTCCAGCGTGGCCACCACCGAGCTGGACCGGGCGCCGCGGGCGATCGAGAACTGCAGCTCCCACTCCTTGCGGGGCTCCTCGACCTCCTCCAGGCGGGCGATCCGCGACTCCATCTGGCGGACCTTCTGGCCCTGCTTCTCCGACGACTCGCTCTGCGCCCGACGACGGATCTTGTCGTTGTCGGGGCTCTTGCGCATCGCGTTGCGCACGCCCTGCGAGCTCCACTCCCGCTGCGTGCGCGCGCGGGACTCCAGGTCGGCCTTGGTCCCGGCGTACTGCTCGTAGGCCGCACGCGCGTGCCGCCGGTGCACCGCGCGCTCCTCCAGGAACGCGTCGTACCCGCCGTCGTAGACCCGCACCTGGTGCTGGGCGAGGTCCAGCTCGACCACCCGCGTCACGCAGCGGGCGAGGAACTCCCGGTCGTGCGAGACCAGCACGACCCCGGCCCGCATGCCCCCGACCAGCCGCTCGAGCCGCTCGAGGCCGTCGAGGTCGAGGTCGTTGGTGGGCTCGTCGAGCAGGACCAGGTCGAAGCGGCTCAGCAGCAGCGCCGCCAGGCCGACCCGGGCGGCCTGCCCGCCCGACAGGGAGGTCATCAGCGCGTCGGGACCGACGTCGAGCCGCAGGTCGCCGAGCACCGCGGGCACCCGCTCGTCGAGGTCGGGCGCGCCGGAGGCCAGCCAGTGGTCGAGCGCGACGGCGTACGCGTCGTCGGCGCCGGGCACCTCGGAGCCGAGGGCGGCGGCGGTGGCCTCCATCGCCTCGGTGGCGGCGGCGGCGCCGGTACGCCGGGCGAGGTGCTGCCCGACCGTCTCCCCGGGCAGCCGCTCGTGCTCCTGGGGCAGCCAGCCCACGAACGCGTCCGACGGGGCCGTGCTGACGGTGCCCGCCAGGGGGGCGTCGCGGCCCGAGAGCAGCCGGAGCAGGGTGGACTTGCCGGCCCCGTTCGCACCGACCACGCCGACGACGTCGCCCGGGGCGACGGTCAGGTCGAGGCCCTCGAAGAGGGTGCGGTGGGCGTGTCCGCCGGACAGCCCCTTGGCGACCAGGGTGGTGCTCACCGCTGGAGCCTAGGCCGCGGTGCTGCCACCATGGCCGGGTGGTGCGCGACGGTGCGGGCTGGTGGACCGAGCAGGTGGTGCCGCGCCTGGTCGACGCCTCGCTCTCGGCCGCCCCGGTCGGCCGCCTCCGGGCCCGCGCCTGCGCCGGGCTGCACGGCCGTGTCCTGGAGATCGGGTTCGGCAGCGGGCTCAACCTCCCCCACCTCCCCGCCGCCGTCACCGCGCTGGACGCCGTCGAGCCCGCCGACCTGGCGTGGGAGCGGTCGGCCGGCAGACGGGCGGCGGCGCCGCTCGAGGTGGCTCGCACCGGTCTCGACGGCGAGCGGCTCGCGGCGCCGGACGGGTCGTACGACGCCGTGCTGTGCACCTTCACGCTCTGCACCGTCCCGGACCCCGCCCGGGCCCTGGCCGAGGCGCGGCGGGTGCTGCGGCCCGGCGGCGCCCTGCACCTGCTCGAGCACGGCCTGGCGCCGGGGCGACGGGTACGGGGCTGGCAGCGGCGCCTCGAGCCGCTGCAGGGACGAGCCTTCGGCGGGTGCCACCTGACCCGGGACGTGCTCGCGCTGGTCCGGGCCGCGGGGCTCGTCCCCGACCTCGTTCACCAGGCCTACGTGGCGACGGGCCCGGCGCGGCCCTGGTCGTACGTGACCGTGGTCCGCGCCGCTCGCGACGCGGTGGCCTGAGGCCCGGGAACCGGGTCTTCGCAAAAGTCCTCGGGCCGGGCCGGGCCCCGTCTAGGGTGCGAGAATGCCGTCCGGTCCGCCCACCGCTGGGCGTCAACGGACCCATCTGGTCGTCGCCGGCGTCCTCGCGATCGCCCTGGCCCTCACCTTCACGCTGCTGCTCACGTCCTCCCTCGACCAGGGGGCCCGCGCGACGACGTCCGCGGTCGGCCTCCTGCTGACCGGGCTGCTCGCCACGTCCAGCTCCGCCGTGCGCGCCCGGTGGTCGACCGGGGGGCGGCGGCGTGCCTGGCGGCTGCTCGCGCTCGCCGGCCTGGTGGCGATCAGCGGCAACGTCCTCGGGGCGGCGCTCGATTCCGGGCCCGCGCTCGGCCTCCCGTTCGCCCCCAGCGACGTCGCCATCGCGCTCGCCCTGATGACCTCGATCGCGAGCCTGACCTACTTCACCCAGGTCACCCGCAGCCGCGTCGACCTCGCCGTGATGGCCCTGGACGGGCTGATCCTCGGCTCCGCGGTGCTGATGATCGCGGCCACCGTGGTCTACGACCAGCTCAAGGCCGACGTCGGGGCGGACGAGGTGCTGTCCCGGGTCGTCATCCCGTTGCTCGACGTGGTGCTGGCCACGGTCGCGCTGATCCTGCTGCGTCGCACCCGCGGCCCGGACCGGTTCGCGCTCGGCCTGGTGGCCGCGGGGTTCATCGTCTACACGATGACCGACCTCGGCTACGCGGTCCGCCAGGCCGAGGACGGCACGTTCGCCTTCGGCACGCCGCTGGACCTGGGCTGGATGGTCGGCTACCTGCTCCTCGCCCTGGCCGCCTGGTGGCCCACCGGCACGAGGGAGGTGCCCCGCGAGGAGGGCGTCGCGGGCGCGGAGGACTGGGACACCGCCGTCGTGTTCGGCGTGCTCCTGGTCGCGGTCATGGTCGAGGTGACCGGCGAGGGCGGCGAGGGGCTGTTCAGCATCGAGGCCGCCCTCTGGCTGTTCCTGATCGGGGGCGCCGGGCTGCGCCAGGGCCTGATCGCCCGCGACAACCGCCACCTGCGGCGCAACCTCGAGGACGACGTCCGTGAGCGCACCGCCGACCTGCGCCAGATGGGCCGCGAGACCGAGGTGCTGCTGTCCTCGGTCGCCGACGGGATCTACGGCGTGGACACCGAGGGGCGGGTCACCTTCGTCAACCCCTCCGGCGCCACCATGCTCGGCTACGCCGTCGAGGACCTCACCGGCCGCCCCGCCCACGAGCTCTTCCACGCGCCCGCCGAGGACGGGATCCCGTTCCCCGCCGCGGACTGCTACATCGCCGAGGCCGTGCGCGAGCGGGTCGTCAGCAACGGCGAGGAGGACCTCTACGTCCGCGCCGACGGCGGGACGTTCCCGGTCGAGATCACCGCCAGCCCGCTGGTCGACACCGAGACCGGCGAGGTCCGTGGCGGGGTCGTGGTGTTCCGCGACGTCACGCAGCGCCGCGAGGTCGACCGGATGAAGAACGAGTTCCTCTCGGTGGTCAGCCACGAGCTGCGTACCCCGCTGACCTCGATCCGGGGCTCCCTCGGCCTGCTCGCGGGCGGCGTGCTCGGGGAGCTGCCCGAGCCCGCCGGGGCCATGGTCAACCGGGCGCTGATGAGCTCGGAGCGGCTGACCCGGATGATCAACGACATCCTCGACCTCGAGCGGATCGAGTCCGGCAGCCTGGCCCTCGAGGTGCTCCCGCACGACGTCGACGACCTGCTGGCCATCGCCGACCGCGAGATGGCCGGCCTGGCCGCCAGCCGGGAGGTACGCCTGGTGCGCACCGCCGGCTGCCCGGCCCGGGTGCTGGCCGACCACGACCGGATCGTGCAGTCGCTGACCAACCTGATCGGCAACGCGGTCAAGTTCTCCGACCCCGGTTCGGTCGTCGAGCTCGGCGCCGTCCAGGACGGCGACTCCATCGTGATGCGGGTGCGCGACCACGGCCGCGGCATCCCGGCCGACCGGATGGAGAGCATCTTCGACCGGTTCGAGCAGGTCGACTCCTCCGACATCCGCCAGCAGGGCGGCTCCGGGCTCGGCCTGGCGATCTGTCGCGGGATCGTCGAGCGACACGGTGGCCGCGTGTGGCTGGAGAGCGAGCTGGGCGTCGGCACCACCGCCTCGCTGTCCCTGCAGGCCGCGCCGGCGGCCTCGCACGCGGGAGACGCCGCGACCGCGTGAGTCCTGTCCACGAGACTCTGGCAGTCTCACCCCGCCGGGCCCGACCGTGTCCGGCCCCCTCGTCCCCCTCGGGAGTGCTCCTTGTCCAGCGTCACCCCTCCTGCCGGCCGTGCTGCCGCCGGGCCTCGCATCACCGTGCGCACCGGCAGCGGCACCGGGCGTACCCGGCTCTCGGCCTTCGACGCCGCCCTGCGTGAGGCGGGCGTGGCCGACCTCAACCTGGTGACGCTCTCCTCGGTGATCCCCGAGCGCAGCACGGTCGTGCAGGCGCACGAGCCGCTCGGCGCCGACCACGGCGACCGGCTGTGGTGCGTGCTGGCCAGCGACGGCGCCGAGCAGCACGGCGAGGTCGTCTGGGCGGGCCTGGGGTGGGCGGTCGACCGGCGCACCACGGGCGGCGTCTTCGTGGAGCACCACAGCGGCAGCGAGGAGGCCCTGCGCGCGCAGATCGCGCTCAGCCTGGAGGACCTCTGCGCCTCCCGCGGGTGGCACGACGTCGAGACCGGGACCGCGGTGGCCAGCGCCCACTGCATCGACGACCCCGTGTGCGCCGTCGCCGTCGCGGCCTACGAGGTCCAGGGCTGGGGGCGTCGTGGCTGAGCGGACGATCTCGGGCCAGCGGATCAGCATCGCGGTCGAGCGGGCGATGGACGAGGCCGTCACCGAGCGGTTCTGGCGGCTCTACCTCGAGACCTTCGCCCCGATGGCCGTGGTCGCCGTCGCCCGGCAGGTCCTGCACCGCGAGGAGTTCGTGGAGGAGATGGCCGACCCGCGGGTGATGAAGTACGTCGCCCGCGACGACGCGGGCGAGGTCGTCGGCCTCACCACGCTGACCCGCGACCTCGAGACGGTGCCGTGGATCAGCCCGCAGTACTTCGCGGCGCGCTACCCCGAGCACGCCGCACGCGACGCCGTGTTCTACCTCGGCTTCACCCTCGTCACGCCCGACCAGCGGCGCTCGAGGGTCTTCCAGAGCATGATCGAGGAGGTCATCGAGCACGTCCGCGACGCCCGCGGGGTGTGCGGGTGGGACGTCTGCGCCTACAACGAGCGGGTCCTGGGCTTCTCGACCATGATCACCGCGCTCCTGCACCACCACGCCGACTGCACCGTCGAGGCGGTCGACACCCAGCTCTACTCCGCGGTCGAGATGCACGGACCACGACTGACCTAGGTCCCGGGCGGGGCAACGGCCCCCGGGGGGTATCCTCGGCGCAGCAGCCACCCCGGGTCTGCCCGGGGCACTTGGAGGACGCGATGCCGACCGTGCTCGTGGTGGACGACGACGAGGACGTGCGCGTCGTGACGTCGATCTCGCTGGCCCGGGTCGGCGGCTGGAACGTCCTGGAGGCCGCCCGTGGGCGCGAGGCGATCGACATCGCGCGCGACCAGCAGCCCGACGCCATCCTGCTCGACCTGATGATGCCCGACATGGACGGCATCACGACCTTCGGCCACCTGCAGGACGACCCGGCCACGCGCGACATCCAGGTCATCCTGCTGACCGCGAAGAGCCGGGTCGGGCCTCGTCAGCCGTGGGACGGCCTGGCCGTGGCCGGGGTGCTGTCCAAGCCGTTCAGCCCGATGGACCTGCCGGGACAGGTCGCCGCGCTGCTCGGGTGGGAGATCCCGCGGCCCTGAACGGCGGGTGCCCCACCGTCTCCTAGGCTTCCACCGTGCCGACCCTCACCGCTGCCCTGCTGACCGCTGCCGCGGGCGGGGGTGAGGACCCCGCCGAGCTCGGCGGGGTCGCCGGGTGGGCCGTGGACGTGATGGAGCAGCTCGGCGCCTTCGGGGCCGGGCTGCTGATCGCCCTGGAGAACCTCTTCCCCCCGCTGCCCAGCGAGCTGATCCTGCCGGTTGCGGGGTTCACCGCCAGCCAGGGCTCGCTGTCGCTGACCGGTGCCATCGCCTGGACCACGGTCGGCTCGCTGGCCGGCGCACTGGTCCTGTACTGGCTCGGCGCCGCGCTCGGCCGGGACCGCACCTTCGCGATCTGGCAGCGGCTGCCGCTGGTCGACGACCACGACTTCCTGCGCACGGAGGCGTGGTTCGCCCGGCACGGGCGGTGGGCGGTCTTCCTGGGTCGGATGATCCCCATCTTCCGCAGCCTGATCTCGGTCCCGGCCGGGGTCGAGCGGATGCCCCTGCCCCTCTTCGTCGTGCTGACGACGCTGGGCAGCCTGATCTGGAACACCACGTTCATCCTCGCCGGCTACCTGCTCGGCGAGCAGTGGTACCGCGTCGAGCCCGTCGTCGGCTGGCTCCAGCGCATCGTGATCGTCGTGGTGGTGCTCGCCGCGATCGTGTGGGTGGTCAAGCGGCTGCGCCGTCCGATGACCCCCGCCTGACGCGCGCACCCAGCCCGACCGCCACGTCGAGGACCAGGAACCCCAGCAGGCTGACGCCCAGGACCGGCAGGGCCCACCCCACGGCCACCGCGGCGACCACCAGGACACCGGTCGCCACCGGTGGCAGGGAGCGCCAGGCGCCGCGGCGTACGGGCCGGCCCATCCGCAGCAGGTGGCCCCGCGTGGGCCGCCGCTGCCACCACATCCGGTAGCCGGTGACGATCATCGCGACCAGGACGCCGGCCAGCACGAGGAGCGCGACCTGGCTGACCCAGCCGAGCAGCAGGCCCATGTGCAGGTCGATGCCCCAGCGCGCCAGCTTGGCCGCGACCGGGTAGTCGTCGAAGCGGACCACGTCGGCGACCTCGCCCGAGGCCGGGTCGATCGCGGCCGCGTCGGCCTGCGTCGGCCAGGACTTGTCGAGCTCCTGCACCACGTAGGTGCCGGTGGCCGTGGTCGGGCCGGCGACCTCGAGCGGGCCGACCAGGTCGACGGCGCGGGCCGCGTCCACCGCGGCCTGGTAGCCGACGCCGGGGGAGTCGTCGAGCGGGGCCGCCCCGGCCTCCGCCGCCGCGCCGTGGCCCTCGTGGCCCTCGTGGCCCTCGTGGCCCTCGTGTCCCTCGGGGTCGGCCTGGGCGGCGCCGAGGTCGGCCACCACCTGCGGGGTGTCCCAGCTCAGCGCGCCGCGCAGCTCGGTGACGTGGGCGCCGGCGTAGGTCGACCAGGTCAGGCCGGTGGCCGCGAGCATCGCGAAGCCCAGGAAGGCCCAGGTGCCCAGCGCGCCGTGCCAGGACCGGGTACGCCGGCGGGCGCTGCCGTCGCGCCGCGGCCGCAGCCGGGAGCCGTCACGGCGCCCGGTCCACCAGAGCAGCAGCCCGGCCAGGGCGATCACCCCCAGCCACGAGGCCGCCAGCTCGGAGTAGAGCCGCCCGGGCTCGCCGAGGTGCAGGTGGCGGTGCAGCTCGCTGATCCAGGTGCGCACCGGCAGGGAGCCGGAGGACCCGTACGCCGTCTCCTCGCCCAGCACCTCGCCGCCGACCGGGTCGACGAAGACGGCCAGGCTGCGGCTCTCGGCCGTCTCGCCGGCGTCCAGCAGGACGCGGGTGGTGGCTCCCTCGCCGTCGGCCGGGCGGACGGCGAGCAGCGGCAGGTCGGGCTCGGCCTCCCGGGCGGCCGCCACCTGCTCGTCCAGGGGCAGGGCGGGTCCGCGTGCGTCGGTGGTGAGCACGTCGGAGTACGCGACGCGCTCGATCTGGGGGCTCACGGCGTAGAGGCCGCCGCTGACCGCGGCGACCAGCAGGAACGGGGCCACCAGCAGGGCGGCGTAGAAGTGCAGGCGGAGCAGCAGGGGCCGCAGGCTGCGGCGCGGGGCGGGGCCCGGGGCCGGTCCGGGCGCGGGCTCCGCCCCCTCGTCTCCCCCGCACCCCCCGTCGTCCGCGATGTCGTCCTGCTCCTGGCCCGTGTCGGGCTGGCCGTGGTCCTGGTGGCCCACGGCTGGCAGAAGTGGTCCACGAACAGCCTGGCCAGCACCGCCGACGGGTTCGCCGCGATGGGGGTCCCGCTGCCGGGGGTCTCGGCCACCGTGGCCGCGGGCGTCGAGCTCGGCGGCGGCCTGCTGCTCCTGCTGGGCCTGCTGACCCCGGTCGCGGGCGTGCTGGTGGCGGCGGTGATGGCCGGGGCGTGGTGGTTCGCCCACCGCGGGGCCGGGGTGCTGGCCAGCGACGGTGGTGGCGAGCTGGTCGCCGTGATCGGGCTGCTCGCCCTGGTCCTGGCGGCGGTCGGCCCGGGCCGGCTCTCGTTGGACGCGCTCCTCGGTCGCGGTCGCGCGGTCAGCCCGGCCGGTGCGCCAGCAGCTCGCCCAGCCGCGGACGCACGCCCCAGGTCCTGACCAGCTCGTCGTACTCCTCGCGCTGCTCGCCCCCCACCGCGGCGCCGGTGCGGGTGGCGCGCAGCAGCGTGTTGCGCGGCGTGTGCTCGCTGCCGACGAACTCCACGACCTCCACCCGGTAGCCCTCCAGGCGCAGCAGCGAGGCGCGCAGGGCGTCGGTGAGGGTGTCGGCGAAGCGCTCGCGCAGGATCCCGTGCCGGGTCAGGGCGGCGTACGGCGCGGGGGTCGCCGCCGCGCGCAGCTGTGCGGCCACGTCGTGGTGGCAGCAGGGCGCAGCCAGCGCGACGGGCGCCTCCCAGGCCGCGGCCCGGCCCAGCGCGTCGTCGGTCGCGGTGTCGCAGGCGTGCAGGGCCAGCACCACCTCCGGCGCGGGGTCCAGGACCACGTCCTGGATGCTGCCGACCACGAAGTCGGCGCGGCCGTCACCGAACGCACCGGCGGCGGCCAGCCGCTCCGCGACGGCGGTGTTGTGCTCGCGGGACTGCTCCTTGACGTCGACCCCGGTGACGACCACCGGCAGGCCCCGCACGCCGGCGAGGTAGCGCAGCGCGGCGAAGGTCAGGTAGGCGTTGCCGCACCCGAGGTCGACCACCCGCAGCGGCTCCTCGACGGTCGGGCGGCGCAGGTGCCCCTTGTCGAGGGCGTCGGTGACCGTGGTCTCCAGCAGCCGCAGGAACTCCTCGACCTGCCGGTGCTTGGCGACCCGCGTCGGCTTGACCCGACCCCGCTCGTCGGTGATCCCGAGCGCGGCGAAGACCGGGTCGTCGTCGTCGAGCAGCCGTGCCTTGTCGCGGTCGTGGCCGCGGTCGACCTCGACCGGGGTCTCGCGCCGCTCGGTGCTCACCAGCGCCTCGAGCTTCTTGGTCGCCCGGCCCTGGTAGGTCTGGGTCGTCGTCTCGACCAGCCAGTTGCCGTACCCCTGCGCCAGGAGGGCGTCGACGGCCTCCTCGGCGGCCGGCCCGGGCTCGTGGTTGCTGGTGTGCGCCTGGGTGGCGTCGTAGGCCGTCGCCTGGAGCCGCCGGCCGGCGCGCAGGTCGACCCAGCGCAGCTCGACGCGTCGCCACGGCGGCGGCGCCTGGCCGCGGCGGCGGCCGGACAGCACGGCCCGCACCAGCGCGTCCGGGTCCAGGACGTCGGCGCGCACCCGCTCCAGCGCGCGCAGCAGCGGCTCGGCCACCTCAGAACCTCCCCATCACGGCGGAGACCACGACGACCAGCAGCAGCGCGACCAGGGCCAGGGGGATGACGAGGCGGCGGCGGCGCGGGTTCACCGCCCGCCCCGGTCGCTGCCCCGGTCGCTGCCCCGGCCGTTGCGCAGCCCGCGCAGGCGGGGTCGGCGCGACGGGCGGGCGGTGGACTGGTCCGCGGGCACACCGAAGGCCAGCAGCTCGGCGAGGTGCAGCGCCCGCAGCTGCTCGAGGTCGTCGAGCTGGACGCGGCAGGAGACCCCGTCGGCCAGCACCACCTTCGTGCCCCGCGCGCGGACGGCGGGCAGCAGGTGCGTCTCGGCGACCGCGACCGACGTCTCGTAGTGCCCCTTCTCCATCCCGAAGTTCCCGGCCAGGCCGCAGCAGCCGGGCACGACGGTGACCGCGGCGCCGCAGCGCTCGAGCAGCGCCTTGTCGGCGTCGAAACCGAGGATCGAGGCCTGGTGGCAGTGCGGCTGGACGAGCACCTCGACCTCGGACAGGTCGGGGAGCGTCAGCCGGCCCTGGTCGGCGAGGTCGGTGAGCACCTCGGCGAAGGTGCGGACGCCCTGGGCGGCCGTGGTGGCCTCCGGGGAGTCCACGAGCTCCTCCACGTCCGAGCGCAGCGTGGCCAGGCAGGACGGCTCGAGGCCGACCACGGGGACGCCGGAGCCGACGTACGCCGCGAGGGTCGACACGGTCCGCCCGACGATCTTGCGGGCCTGGTCGAGCTGGCCGGTGGTCACCCAGGTGAGACCGCAGCAGGCCGGCTCGGGGATGACCTCGGCCCGCAGGCCGGCGGCCCGCAGCAGTGCCAGGGCGGCCTGGCCGGTGTGGGGCGAGAGCTGGTCGGTGAACGAGTCGGCCCAGATCCAGACGTCGGGCGTGCCGGTGCCCCCCGGGGCCTCTCGCGCGGTGCGGCGCAGGCTGCGCCCGGCCACGGTGGGCAGCGAGCGGCGGTGGTCCACGCCCGCGGCGGCGGTGGCCAGGCGTGCGGTGGGCGCGAAGCGGCCGGCGGCGTTCAGCGCAGGTGCGAGCGGGGGCACCTTGCCGATCAGGCCGAGCCAGGTCGGCAGCCGCCCGAGGGTGTAGTGGCTCAGCGGGCGGGTGCGGCCGCGGTAGGTCTGGTGCAGCACCTCAGACTTGTACGTCGCCATGTCCACGCCCGTGGGGCAGTCCGACGCGCAGCCCTTGCAGGACAGGCAGAGGTCGAGCGCCTCGTGGAGGGCAGGGTCCCGCAGGCCGGTGAGCGTGCCCCCGGGGCCGGCGTCGAGGGCCTCCTGGAGCACGCGGGCGCGGCCCCGGGTGCTGTCCTTCTCATCCCGGGTGGCCTGCCAGGACGGGCACATCACGCCCGTGGACGACGCGGCGACGCACTTGCCGACGCCGGTGCAGCGGTGCGCGGCCGCGGCGAGGTCGCCCCCGTCGTGCAGCAGCCGCAGGCCCGCGTTCACCCGGGTGCGGGGGCGCGCCGGGCGCACGTCGGCCTCGACCGGCCGCGGGTCGACCAGGACGCCCGGGTTGAGCAGGCCGTCGGGGTCGCAGGCGTGCTTGACGGCACCGAAGAGGTCGATCGTGTGCGGGTCGTACATCAGCGGCAGCAGCGCCGAGCGGGCCCGGCCGTCACCGTGCTCGCCGGACAGCGAGCCGCCGTACTTCACCAGGCCGGTCGCGCTGGCCTCGAGGAACTCGCGGAAGGACCGCCCACCGTCCTCGAACCGGAAGTCGATGCGGACGTGCACGCAGCCGTCGCCGAAGTGGCCGTAGGGCACCCCGTCGAGCCCGTGCTCGCGCAGCAGCTCGTCGAAGTCGCGCAGCCAGGACCCGAGGTGCTCGGGCGGCACGGCGGCGTCCTCCCACCCGGCGTGGGCGGGGCGGGTCAGGCTGCGCGCGGCGAGGCCGGCACCGTCGTCGCGGATCCGCCACAGGGCGGTGGTCTCACCGGGATCGGTGATCAGCCGGGACTCCAGTGCGCCGGACTCCGCGCGCAGGCGGGCGACGAGGTCGGCGGCCCCCTCGCCGGCGACCTCGGCGAAGAGCCAGCCGCCGCCACGAGGCAGGTCGGGGACGCTGCCGTGGCGGGCGCGGACCAGGTCGACGATGCGGGAGTCGAGGCCCTCGCAGGCCACCAGGCGGGCCCGGTCGTCGGGCGTGCCCGCGCCGCGCTCGGCGCCGAGGGCGAGCAGGGTCGGTACGGCGTCCGCGGCGTCGATCATCGAGGCGTAGCCGAGGACCAGCAGCAGCCGCTCGGGGTGGTCGCGCACCAGGGAGACCGTGGCCTCGCGAACCAGGGCCAGGGTGCCCTCGGAGCCGGTCACCAGGCGGTCGAGGCGGCGGCCGCGCTCGGGGAGCAGCTGCTCGAGGGCGTAGCCGGAGACCTGACGGGAGAACTGGCCGAACGTCTGCCGCACGTGGGCCAGCTCGGCGTCGACGATCGCGGCGAGGCGGCGCTCGACGTCGCTGCCGTCGGGGTGGTCCAGGGAGACGCCGTCACGCACCCGCACCCGCTCGCCGGCGCCGGTGAGCAGGTCGAGGCCGACCACGTTGTCGGAGGTGCGCCCGTAGCCCAGGGCGCGGGACCCGCAGGCGTTGTTGCCGATCATCCCGCCGATCGTGCAGCGGGTGTGGGTCGAGGGGTCGGGACCGAAGCGCAGGCCGTGCTCGTGGGCGCGGGCCTGGAGCCGGGCGTGCACCACGCCGGGCTGCACCGTGGCGGTCTGCGCCTCGGGGTCGAGGCTCAGGATGTTGTTGAGGTGGCGACCGGTGTCGACCACGATCCCGGGCCCGACCGCGTTGCCCGCGATCGAGGTGCCGGCGCCCCGCATCGTCACCGGGACGCCGGTGGCACGGGCGGCGTCGAGGACGGCGTCGATCTCGTCGACGTGGCGCGGCCGGGCGACGACCTGCGGGACCACGCGGTAGAGCGAGGCGTCGGCGGCGTAGAGCGAGCGGGTCAGCGCCGAGTCGTCGACGTCGCTGACGCCGCGCGCGCGCAGGGCGGCCGCGACGTCGCTGCCCGCGGCGTCGGTGGTGCCGGCGGTCGGCAGGTCGACGGTGGTCACCACAGCTCCATCGAGCCGCCGACGACGCCGGCGAGGTCCTCGCCGGTGACCGGGCGGGGGGCCGTGGCGAGCAGCCGCTGCTGCTGCAGCGCTCCCTCGACGATCCCGTCGACGTCGGCCGCGCCGTACCCGATCTCGGACAGGCCGTTGGGGATCCCGATGTCGTGCATGATCCGGGTCAGCACGCCCGGCAGCGCGTCGGGACCGCGCTCGTCGGCGGACAGGTCGGGCTCGAGCAGCCGCGCGGCGCGCACGTGCCGCTCGGGGTCGCCGTCGAAGGTGAACCGGAAGGCCGCCGGCGCGGTCAGGGAGACGGCCATGCCGTGGGGCACCATCGCCTCGTCCTGGGGGTAGCCCGCGGGCCGGTAGTCGCGGACGCGCCCGGCGATCGGGTAGGCGTTCGCGTGCGGGATGTGGACACCGGCGTTGCCGAACCCGAGGCCGGCGAAGGTCGCGGCCATCGCCATCTGCTCGCGGGCGACCTGGTCCTCGGGGTCGCGCACGGCGCGGCGGAACGCGCCGGCCAGCAGCGACATCGCCTTCTCCGACCACATGTCGGCGACCGGGTTCGCCCCGCAGTACGGCACCCGCTGCTCGGGGGTCTTGGCGTCGAAGTCGGCGTACCAGCGCGCGGTCCAGCTCTCCAGGGCGTGGCACAGGATGTCCATCCCGGACGCCGCGGTGACCATGGCCGGCTGGGTCGCGGTCAGGGACGGGTCGACCACGGCCAGGCGCGGGCGGAGCGCGACGTGGCTGATGCCGGTCTTGACGTGCAGCGACAGCACGTCGAGCACGCAGATCGTGGTGCTCTCGCTGCCGGTGCCGGTGGTGGTGGGGACGGCGACCAGCGGCAGCAGCGGGTTGACGGGCGCGAGGGCCTTGCCGACCGGGGCGTTGACGTAGTCCATCAGCTCGCCGGGGTTGGTGGTGAGCAGGTTGACCGCCTTGGCGGTGTCGATCGCCGACCCGCCGCCGACGGCGACGACGGCGTCGAACGGGCCGGCGTCCCGGCCGAACTCGACCGCCTCGCGCAGGGAGACGTCGGTCGGCTCGACGTGGGCCTGGTCGAAGACGACGACCTCGATGCCGGTGGCGCGGATCCCCTCGGCGATCCGGTCGGGGTGGCCGGTGGCCGCGACGCCCGGGTCGGTGACCAGCAGCACGCGGCGTGCGCCGTACTGCCCGAGGTCGTGGCCGATCTCGGCGGAGGCGCCCGGGCCGAACTTCAGGGCGGGGGCGGCGTAGGTGAAGACGGTCTCGCTCACCTGCCCAACCTACCGACCGGGGGGCTCATCCCCCACCGCGACCAGGGCGACCCTCACCACGTCGAGCACCGGGCGCGGGTCCGGCCCGGTGAGCTCGCGCAGCGGCACCCAGGCCGCCCGCGAGGTGGTGCCGCCGACCTCGGTCACCCGGGGCTCGGCGGCGGGGTCGCGGGTGGTCGTGGCGAAGAGCAGGTGGACGCCGTGGAAGTCCTCGTCGCGCCCGCTCGGGGCCGTCCCGCGCAGGTGGACGTCGTGCACGTCCAGGACCCGGCCGACCTCCACCTCGAGCCCGCACTCCTCGAGCACCTCGCGGCGCAGCGCGTCGCGCGGCGGCTCCCCGTGGTCGACGCCGCCGCCGGGCAGGGTCCAGGAGCCCGCGTGGAACCCGCGGGCCGAGACCTCGGTCAGCAGGAGCGCCGGTTCGGGCTCGTCGCGGACCAGGACGGCGTACGCCGCCAGCCGCTGCAGGCGGGTCGGGCGGTGCTCGGCGAGCGCCTCGGTGACCAGGGCCGTGGTGGGCAGGGTGCCGTCGAGCACCCGGTCGAGGGGGTGCCAGGCCGCGTCGACGGTGGACCCGTCGACCTCGACGACCCGCGGGGCGGGGGCGTCCTTGGCCGCCCAGCCCTCGTAGACCAGCCGGACGCCGTGGGCGTCGCGCACCGCGCCGTCCCACACCCGCTCGGGCTGGTGCCAGGAGTAGGTGCGCGCGGTCGGGCCGACCTCGACGTCGAGCCCGGTCTCCTCGTGGACCTCCCGGACGACCGCGTCGCGCGGGTCCTCCCCGTGGTCGATCCCGCCGCCGGGCAGCGTCCACAGCTCGGTCTCGCTGATCCGGGGCGCCAGGCGGCTGAGCAGGACCTCGCCGTCGCGGAGGACGACCGCGTACGCACCCCAGCGCTGCCAGCGCGGCGGGCTCACCGGACCGCCGCGGCGGTGGCTGCGGTGGTGGCTGCGGTGGTCGCGACGCCCGGGCCCCACGTGGGCAGGACCGCCGAGCGCAGCACCGGGTCCCGGGCCAACGACGTCGCCCGGTCCAGGGCGTCGCCGCCGAGGTGGGCGGGGTGCCAGGGCGCCGGTTCGCCGGGCAGCGGGCGGTGCTCGGGGAGCCGCTGGAGCGCCTCCAGCCCGTCGTGGAGGCGGTGGCCGAGCGCCCGGGTGGTCGCCACGAGGTCGGCGTCGGGTGCGACCTGCTCGGCGCGCCCGACCCGCACGTCGACCAGGCGCCCGCGCTGCGGCGTGGGCCGTGGGAACGGGTCCTCGGCGCTGTGCTTCTGCGGCCACAGCCGCTGCCCGCCCCAGACCGAGACCGGCACGAGCGGGGCGCCGGTCTCGCGGGCCAGGGCCGCGGCGCCGGGCATCAGGGCGCGGACGACGTACGCCGCGGAGATCCCGGCCTCGGGGAAGACGCAGACCACCTCGCCGGCGCGCAGGTGGGCGCGCGCCTGCAGGTACGCCGCCGCCGGCGCCTCGCGGTCGACCGGGACGTGGCCCATCGCGTCCATCGCCCGCCCGACCGCCCGGACCTTCCAGACGTCGTGCCGGCACAGGAAGCGGACGCGACGGCCGGTGGCCAGCAGGGCCCGCCCGATCAGCAGGAAGTCCGGGAAGGAGACGTGGTTGGCGGCCAGGACGACCGGGCCGCTCGGCGGGACGTGACCGGCTCCACCACCGCGCACGGTGAGGTCGAGGCCGCCGAGCAGCACGTGACCGAGGCCGACGGCGCCGGCGTAGACCGGCTCGCGCCGCGACGGACGGGTCGGGCGAGCACTCACGTGAACGGCGGGCGGTGGTCCACCGCGAGCGAGCGGCGGCCGGCCCAGCGCCAGACCCGCGCCGCGGTGTCGCGGTCCTCGTCGGTGACCAGGTTGCCCATCCAGCGCAGGGCGAGCGTCATCAGCAGGTCCGAGCGCATCCCGACCGGGCCGAGCGCGGGGAGCAGCCGCGGGACGGTCACCAGCCCGGCCATCCGGCGGGCGATCGAGAACGCCTCGCCGTACTGCTGGCGCAGCACGACCGGCCAGGACCGGGACAGGTCCGCATCGCGGCCCTCGAGCATCATCTCGGCGACCAGGCGGCCGGTCTCGAGGCCGTAGTCGATCCCCTCGCCGTTGAGCGGGTTCACGCAGCCGGCGGCGTCGCCGACGAGCGCCCAGTTGCGCCCGGCGACCCCGGACACGGCGCCGCCCATCGGGAGCAGGGCGCTGGTGGGGGCGCGCAGGTCGCCCTCCAGCTCGAACTCCTCGCGGCGCTGGTCGGCGTAGAACTCCATCAGCGGCTTCAGCGCGATGTTCGCGGGACGCTTCGAGGTGGCCAGGGTGCCGACACCGACGTTGACCTCGCCGGCGTCCTTGCCCAGCGGGAAGATCCAGCCGTACCCGGACAGGATCTCGCCCTCGGTGCCGCGCAGCTCGAGGTGGGAGGAGATCCAGGGGTCGTCGCTGCGCGTGGAGGAGACGTACGCCCTCCCCGCCACGCCGTAGACCGTCTCGCGGTGCCACTCCCGGCCGAGCACCTTGCCGAGCCCCGAGCGGACCCCGTCGGCGACCACGAGCCGGCGGCAGGCCACCTCGTGGGTCTCGGACCCACGCTTGAACACGACGTGGGTGACCTTGTCGCCGTCGCGGCGCACGTCGACGGCCTTCACCCCGTCGACGGCGCGGGCGCCGGCCTTGACCGCGGTCGTGCGCAGGTGGTCGTCGAGCTCGGTGCGCGGCACCGCGCTCCCCCAGTCCGGCAGCGTGCCGCCGGGCCAGGGCAGGTGGAGGACCTGGCCGAAGCCGTGGGCCCGCAGGCCCTTGCTGGTGGCGCGGGCGGCGAGCCAGTCCTCGAGGCCGAGGCGCCCCAGCTCGTGCACGGCGCGGGGGGTCAGGCCGTCGCCGCAGGTCTTGTCGCGGGGGAAGACCGCAGCGTCGGCCAGGACGACGTCGGCGCCGCCCTGCGCGGCCCAGGCGGCCGCCGCCGACCCGGCGGGGCCGGCGCCCACCACGAGGACGTCGGTCTGCGCGGGGAGGTTCACGCCCCCAGTCTCTCAGGCACGCCCAACGCCCTCTCGGTAGCGTCCCGGTCGTGACCGACCCCCTCGTGCTGTCCCTCGGCGACCTCAGCCCCGCCCTCGACCCGAACGCGTTCCTCGCCCCCGGGGCGGTGGTGGCCGGCGACGTGACCGTCGGGCCCGACAGCGGGATCTGGTACGCCGTCGTCGTGCGTGGTGATGCCGAGCGGATCAGCATCGGCGCCCGCAGCAACGTCCAGGACGGCTCGGTCCTGCACGCCGACCCGGGCTTCCCGTTGACCGTCGGCGACGGCGTCTCGATCGGCCACCGCGCGGTGCTGCACGGCTGCACGATCGAGGACGACGTGCTGGTCGGGATGGGCGCGATCGTGATGAACGGCGCCCGGGTCGGCGCCGGCAGCGTCGTCGGCGCCGGCGCCTGCGTGCCCCAGGGCATGCAGGTCCCGCCCCGCTCGCTGGTGCTCGGCCTGCCGGCCAAGGTGCGCGGCGAGCTCGACGACGCCCAGGTCGACGGCGTGCGCGAGAACGCGGCGACGTACGTCGCCCTCGCCGCCCGCCACCGCGCCGCCCAGCCGAGATGACGCTCGCGGACAGCCGAGATGACGGTTCCGGCGCCTCGAGGTGACGGTTCCGGCGCCTCGAGGTGACGGTTGCGGCGCGCCGGGCCCGCCCACGGGTGCGGTGACCGGCCGGCGCACGTACGCCGGACGGGTGCCGGTGTGACCGCGAGCGTCATCTCGAGGCGCCGCGAGCGTCATCTGGGCTGTCCGCGAGCGTCATCTCGGCGGGACGCAGCGGACCCCCGCCACCCTGGTGCGGGTGACGGGGGTCCGGGTGCTGCGGTCGTGCTGGTCGTGCGGGTCGTGCGGGTGCTGCGGGACTGCTAGTTCTGGTACGACCCGAAGTCGAAGTCGTCCAGGGCGACGGCCTGGCCGTTGCCCCCGAACTCGTAGTCGTAGCTGTCGTAGCCGGTGACCGAGTAGGCCGCGGCGCGGGCCTCCTCGGTGGGCTCGACGCGCACGTTGCGGTAGCGCTCGAGACCGGTACCGGCGGGGATCAGCTTGCCGATGATGACGTTCTCCTTCAGACCGCGCAGCGAGTCCGAGCGGCCGTGGATCGCCGCGTCGGTCAGGACGCGGGTCGTCTCCTGGAAGGAGGCGGCCGAGAGCCACGACTCGGTGGCCAGCGAGGCCTTCGTGATGCCCATCAGCACCGGTCGACCCGAGGCCGGCTTGCCGCCCTCGGAGACGACGCGACGGTTCTCCTCCTCGAAGATGACGCGGTCGGTGAGGTCGGAGGGCAGCAGGTTGGTGTCCCCCGACTCGATGACCGTGACGCGACGCAGCATCTGGCGCACGATGATCTCGATGTGCTTGTCGTGGATCGACACGCCCTGCGAGCGGTACACCTGCTGCACCTCGTGCACCAGGTGCTCCTGCGCCTTGCGCACACCCAGGATCCGCAGCATGTCCTGCGGGTCGGGCGTGCCGAGGATGATCATCTGACCGACCTCGACGCGACCGCCGTCCTCGACGAGCAGGCGCGAACGCTTCGACACGGGGTACTCCTGCACCTCCGAGCCGTCGTCGGGGGTGATGACCACCTTGCGCGACTTGTCGGTCTCCTCGATCTCGACGCGGCCGGCGGCCTCGGCGATCGGCGAGCGACCCTTGGGCGAGCGGGCCTCGAAGAGCTCGACCACGCGGGGCAGACCCTGCGTGATGTCCTCGGCCGAGGCCACACCACCGGTGTGGAAGGTACGCATGGTCAGCTGCGTGCCCGGCTCACCGATCGACTGGGCCGCGATGATGCCGACGGCCTCGCCGATGTCGACGAGCTTGCCGGTGGCCAGCGAGCGGCCGTAGCACTTGGCGCAGGTGCCGGTACGGGCGTCGCAGGTCAGCACGGAGCGGACCTTGACCTGCTCGATGCCGGCGCCGATGAGCTCGCCGATCTTCACGTCGCCCAGGTCGCCGCCGGCCTCGACCAGCACGGCGCCGGTCTCGGGGTGGGTGACCTCGATCGCCGCGGACCGGGCGTACGCCGCGGTCTCGGCGTTCTCGTGCTTGACCACGTTGCCGTCGTCGAGACGCTCACCGATCACCTTGGGCAGACCGCGCTCGGTGCCGCAGTCGTCCTCGCGGATGATCACGTCCTGCGAGACGTCGACGAGTCGACGCGTCAGGTAGCCCGAGTCGGCCGTGCGCAGCGCCGTGTCGGCCATGCCCTTGCGGGCACCGTGGGTGGAGATGAAGTACTCCAGCACGGACAGGCCCTCGCGGAAGTTCGCCTTGATCGGCCGCGGGATGATCTCGCCCTTGGGGTTGGCCACCAGGCCACGCATGGCGCCGACCTGACGGATCTGGTTCATGTTTCCCGAGGCACCCGAGTCGATCATCATGAAGATCGGGTTGGTGCGGTCGTAGGCGTTCTCCATCGCCTCACCGACCTTGCGCGAGGCCTCGGTCCAGATCTCGATGAGCTCCTGACGGCGCTCGTCGTCGGTGACCAAGCCGCGCTCGTACTGCTTCTGCACCTTGGCGGCGTCGGCCTCGAACGAGGCCAGGATCTCCGCCTTGTCGGCCGGCTGCGTGACGTCGTCGATGGAGACGGTGACCCCGGACTGGGTCGCCCAGGTGAAGCCGGCCTCCTTCAGCGCGTCGAGCGAGGCGGCGACCTCGACCTTGGAGTAGCGCTCGGCGAGGTCGTTGACGATCGCGCCGAGGGCCTTCTTGCCCACCTCGTAGTTCACGAAGGGGTAGTCGGCCGGGAGCGTGTCGTTGAACAGCGCGCGGCCCAGCGTGGTCTCGAGGGTCATCGAGCGGACGGCGTCGGGGTCGGCGCCCTCCTCCAGCGGCGGGACGATGTCGTCGAAACGGATCTTGACGACGCTCTGCAGGCTGATCGCGCCCTGGTCGAAGGCCATGATCGCCTCGGCCGGGCTCGCGAACGCCCGGCCCTCGCCCGGCTGACCGTCACGGTCGGTGGTGAGGAAGAACAGGCCGATGATCATGTCCTGGGTAGGCATGGTCACCGGACGGCCGTCCGAGGGCTTGAGGATGTTGTTCGTCGACAGCATCAGGATCCGGGCCTCGGCCTGGGCCTCGGCCGACAGCGGCAGGTGCACCGCCATCTGGTCACCGTCGAAGTCGGCGTTGAACGCGGTGCAGACCAGGGGGTGGATCTGGATGGCCTTGCCCTCGATCAGCTGCGGCTCGAAGGCCTGGATGCCGAGGCGGTGCAGCGTGGGCGCCCGGTTCAGCAGGACCGGGTGCTCGGTGATGACCTCCTCGAGCACGTCCCAGACGACCGGGCGCGAGCGCTCGACCATCCGCTTGGCGGACTTGATGTTCTGCGCGTGGGAGAGGTCCACGAGGCGCTTCATCACGAAGGGCTTGAAGAGCTCGAGGGCCATCTGCTTGGGCAGGCCGCACTGGTGGAGCTTCAGCTGCGGGCCCGAGACGATGACCGAACGACCGGAGTAGTCCACGCGCTTGCCGAGCAGGTTCTGGCGGAAGCGCCCCTGCTTGCCCTTGAGCATGTCGGACAGCGACTTCAGCGGCCGGTTGCCCGGGCCGGTGACCGGACGACCGCGGCGACCGTTGTCGAACAGCGAGTCGACGGCCTCCTGGAGCATCCGCTTCTCGTTGTTGACGATGATCTCGGGCGCGCCGAGGTCGAGCAGGCGCTTGAGACGGTTGTTGCGGTTGATCACGCGGCGGTACAGGTCGTTGAGGTCGGAGGTCGCGAAGCGGCCACCGTCCAGCTGCACCATCGGACGCAGGTCCGGCGGGATGACCGGCACGGCGTCGAGGACCATGCCCTCGGGCTTGTTGCCGGTCTTGCGGAACGCGTCGACCACCTTGAGGCGCTTGAGCGCACGCACCTTGCGCTGGCCCTTGCCGTTGGCGATGGTGTCGCGCAGCGACTCCACCTCGGCCTCGATGTCGAAGTTCTGCAGGCGCTTCTGGATCGCCGTGGCGCCCATGAAGCCCTCGAAGTACTTGCCGAACCAGTTCTTCATCTCGCGGTAGAGCATCTCGTCGCCCATGAGGTCCTGGATCTTCAGCGACTTGAAGGTGTTCCAGACCTCGTCGAGGCGCGCGATCTCGTTCTCCGAGCGCTTGCGCAGCTGCGCCATCTCGCGCTCGGCGCCGTCCTTGACCTTGCGGCGCTGGTCGGCCTTGGCCCCCTCGGCCTCCAGGGCCGCGAGGTCCTCCTCGAGCTTGCGGGCGCGGTCCTCGATCATGCCGTCGCGACGCTTCTCGAGCCGCTCGCGCTCGAGGCCGACCTTGCCCTCGAGCTCGGACAGGTCGCGGTGCCGCGCGTCCTCGTCGACGGAGGTGATCATGTAGGCCGCGAAGTAGATGACCTTCTCGAGGTCCTTCGGGGCCAGGTCGAGCAGGTAGCCCAGGCGGCTCGGGACACCCTTGAAGTACCAGATGTGGGTCACGGGAGCGGCGAGCTCGATGTGGCCCATCCGCTCGCGACGCACCTTGGAGCGGGTCACCTCGACGCCGCAGCGCTCGCAGATGATGCCCTTGAAGCGCACGCGCTTGTACTTGCCGCAGTAGCACTCCCAGTCCCGGGTGGGACCGAAGATCTTCTCGCAGAAGAGGCCGTCACGCTCGGGCTTGAGCGTGCGGTAGTTGATGGTCTCAGGCTTCTTGACCTCACCGTGGCTCCAGCCGCGGATGTCTTCCGCGGTGGCAAGGCCGATCTGGAGCTGGTCGAAGAAGTTCACGTCGAGCACGATGGCTGCAACCCTTCAGTTGTTCTTGAGAAAAAGCTGGGTGGGGGGCGTCAGGCCGCGTCCGCCGGCCGCGAGGGCCGGCGGACGCGGGCCGTCACACCTCTTCGACCGTGTTGGGCTCGCGCCGGGAGAGGTCGATGCCGAGCTCCTCGGCTGCACGGAAGACGTCGTCCTCCGCGTCGCGCATCTCGATGGCCGTGCCGTCCTGGGACAGCACCTCCACGTTGAGGCACAGCGACTGCATCTCCTTGACGAGCACCTTGAACGACTCGGGGATGCCCGAGTCCGGGATGTTCTCGCCCTTGACGATGGCCTCGTAGACCTTCACGCGACCGGGCACGTCGTCGGACTTGATCGTCAGCAGCTCCTGCAGGGCGTACGCGGCGCCGTACGCCTCCATCGCCCAGACCTCCATCTCGCCGAACCGCTGGCCGCCGAACTGGGCCTTACCGCCCAGGGGCTGCTGCGTGATCATCGAGTACGGGCCCGTCGAGCGCGCGTGGATCTTGTCGTCGACGAGGTGGTGGAGCTTCAGGATGTACATGTAGCCCACCGAGACCGGGTCCGCGAACGGCTCGCCGGAGCGGCCGTCGAACAGGTCGGCCTTGCCGGTCTCGTTGATCATCCGCACACCGTCGCGGTTCGGGGTGGTCGACCCGAGCAGCCCGGTGATCTCGTCCTCGCGCGCACCGTCGAAGACCGGGGTGGCGACCTTCGAGTTGCCCGGGGCCTGGGCGGCGTTGATCCGCGTCAGGCGCTGCTTCCAGTCGGCGTCGGCGGGGTCGTCGGACAGGTTGAGGTCCCAGCCCTGCTTGGCCAGCCAGCCCAGGTGCAGCTCGAGGATCTGGCCGACGTTCATCCGGCGCGGGACGCCGAGCGGGTTCAGCACGACGTCGACCGGGGTGCCGTCCTCCATGAACGGCATGTCCTCGACCGGCAGGATCTTGGCGATGACGCCCTTGTTGCCGTGGCGCCCGGCGAGCTTGTCGCCGACCGAGATCTTGCGCTTCTGCGCGACGTAGACGCGGACCAGCTGGTTCACGCCCGGGGGCAGCTCGTCGCCCTCCTCGCGGTCGAAGACCCGGACGCCGATGACGGTGCCGGACTCGCCGTGGGGGACCTTCATCGAGGTGTCGCGCACCTCGCGCGCCTTCTCACCGAAGATCGCGCGGAGCAGGCGCTCCTCGGGGGTGAGCTCGGTCTCGCCCTTGGGCGTGACCTTGCCGACCAGGATGTCCCCGGTCGTGACCTCGGCGCCGATGCGGATGATGCCGCGCTCGTCGAGGTCGGCCAGACCCTCCTCGGAGACGTTCGGGATGTCCCGGGTGATCTCCTCGGGGCCCAGCTTGGTGTCGCGGGCGTCGACCTCGTGCTCCTCGATGTGGATCGAGGTGAGGACGTCCTCCTGCACCAGGCGCTGGGAGAGGATGATCGCGTCCTCGTAGTTGTGGCCCTGCCACGGCATGAACGCGACCAGCAGGTTCGTGCCCAGCGCCATCTCGGCGTCGTCGGTGCACGGGCCGTCGGCCACGGGGGTGCCGAACTCGAGGCGGTCGCCCTCGGCCACCAGGGGGCGCTGGTTGATGCAGGTGCCCTGGTTGGAGCGCTTGAACTTCGAGAGCCGGTAGCTGGAGTACGTGCCGTCGTCGTTGAGGGTCTCGACCAGGTCGGCCGAGACCTCCTTGACCACGCCGGGCTTGAGCGCGGTGACGACGTCGCCGGCGTCGACCGCGGCGCGGAACTCGATGCCGGTGCCGACGATCGGGCTGTCGCTGCGGATCAGCGGGACGGCCTGACGCTGCATGTTGGCGCCCATGAGCGCACGGTTGGCGTCGTCGTGCTCGAGGAACGGGATCAGCGCGGTCGCGACCGACACCATCTGGCGCGGCGAGACGTCCATGTAGTCGACCTCGCCGGCCAGCAGCTCGGAGACCTCGCCGTCGCGCTGGCGGACCAGCACGCGCTCATTGGTGAAGGTGCCGTTCTCGTCGATGGCCGCGTTGGCCTGCGCGATGACGAAGTGGTCCTCGTCGTCGGCGGTCAGGTAGTCGATCTGGTCGGTGACCCGACCCTCGACGACCTTGCGGTACGGCGTCTCGACGAAGCCGAACGGGTTGATCCGACCGAAGGAGGCCAGCGACCCGATCAGGCCGATGTTCGGGCCCTCCGGGGTCTCGATCGGGCACATCCGGCCGTAGTGGCTGTGGTGGACGTCGCGGACCTCCATGCCGGCGCGGTCGCGCGAGAGACCACCGGGGCCGAGCGCGGAGAGGCGACGCTTGTGCGTCAGGCCGGCGATCGGGTTGGTCTGGTCCATGAACTGGCTGAGCTGCGAGGTCCCGAAGAACTCCTTCAGCGCGGCCACGACCGGACGGATGTTGATCAGCGACTGCGGCGTGATGGCCTCGACGTCCTGGGTGGTCATCCGCTCGCGGACCACGCGCTCCATGCGGGCCAGGCCCGTACGGAGCTGGTTCTGGATGAGCTCGCCGACGGTGCGCATCCGGCGGTTGCCGAAGTGGTCGATGTCGTCGGAGGCGATCTCCCAGGTGCCCTGGGGGGCCTCGACGTCGGCCTTGCCGTCGTGCAGCGCCACGATGTAGCGGATGGTGTTGACGACGTCGCTGATGGTCAGCGTCTGCTTGTCGAAGGCCTCGACCAGGCCGAGCTTCTTGTTGATCTTGTAGCGACCGACCTTGGCCAGGTCGTAGCGCTTGGGGTTGAAGTAGTAGTTCTTCAACAGCGTCAGCGCGGCCTCACGGGTGGGCGGCTCGCCCGGGCGCAGCTTGCGGTAGATGTCGAGCAGCGCGTCGTCGGGACCCTGGGTGTGGTCCTTCTCCTCGGTCAGCTGGATCGACTCGTACCCGCGCAGCTCGGCCATCACGGCCTCGTAGTCGTACTCCTCGCCGGTGTCCTCGGCGACGGCCTGCAGGGCCTTGAGCAGGACGGTGACGTTCTGCTTGCGCTTGCGGTCCAGGCGCACCCCGACGAGGTCGCGCTTGTCGATCTCGAACTCGAGCCAGGCGCCGCGCGAGGGGATCAGGCGCGAGGTGTAGATGTCCTTGTCGGACGTCTTGTCGGCAGACCGCTCGAAGTAGACGCCCGGGCTGCGGACGAGCTGGGAGACGACGACGCGCTCGGTGCCGTTGATGACGAAGGTGCCCTTGTCGGTCATCAGGGGGAAGTCGCCCATGAAGACCGTCTGGCCCTTGATCTCACCGGTGTCGTTGTTGGTGAACTCCGCCGACACGTAGAGGGGCGCGGAGTAGGTGAAGTCCTTCTCCTTGCACTCGTCCACGGTGTACTTGGGGTCGTAGAAGACCGGGTTCTCGAACGAGAGCGACATCGTCTCGGAGAAGTCCTCGATCGGCGAGATCTCCTCGAAGATCTCCTGGAGCCCCGACTTGCGGGACGAGTCCTGGCCCTCGGCCAGGCGCTGCTCGACGCGGGCGTCCCAGGCCTCGTTGCCGATCAGCCAGTCGAAGCTGTCGGTCTGCAGGGCCAGGAGCTGCGGGAGCTCGAGCGGCTCGTCGATCTTCGCGAACGAGATGCGACGGGGGTGGGAGGAAGCGGTGGTGCTGCGCGCGGCCAAGAGGAGTCCTTCGAGAGGGTCGTCGGTTGGCGGCGCCGACCGACCACTGCTCCGGTCATCCGGACAGAGCGGAGAGCATCTGAGGGCAGGCGCAATGCGCCACGATACATCCCCCAGCGGCGCGTGACAAGACGGTCCGCGCCTGACCCCGGGGCGTGGGCCGATCATGCTCCCCCTCCGGGCTGCAGGTCAAGCACCTGAGGGGCGGGTCGTGGACGGACCGGGGGCCGCGGGGCGGGGCGGGGCGGGGGGCGCTACTCCGGGGCGGGCGTGGTCTGCAGCCGGTCCACGAGCCAGCCGTCGTCGTCGCGGACCATCGTGACGGTGACCTGGTCGCGGTAGACCACGGGCTCGGTGACCTGCTTGTTCGTGGTCGGCCGGTTGACGAAGAGGAGGACCTCGACGGCGTCCGGGGAGGTGCGCACCACCGAGGAGGCGATGACCTCGGCGCGGACGACGGCCTCGGTGCGCGGGGCGTTGTCGGAGATCACCGTGAAGAGCTGGGTGTACTCCTCCTGGTAGTCCTCGGTCAGGTACGACCGGGCCGCCTCGGCGTCCTCGTCGAGCTCGCGGTAGTCGTAGGACAGCACCGGGACGATCGCCTGCTCGGCCGCGGACTGGGCGGCGCCCACGTCGTCGGGGTCGACGTGCGGGCGGAACCACACCACGGCGGCCAGGACCACCAGCGCCAGCGTCACCACGCCGGCCACCGCGAGCAGCAGCACCGGCAGCCGCCGTCCGGACCGGCCGGCCGGGCTCTTCTCCCCCGTGGCCGACGTCTTCTCATCCGTCACCGGGCGGTCGTCGGACCGCGGCGCGACCGGGGCCGGCACCACGACCGGCTCCGGGGCCGGCTCGGGCTCCTCGGCGGGCAACGTGGCGTCGTAGGCCCGGCGCCGGTCGGCGTCGAGGAGCACCTCGGCGGCCTCGTTGGCGGAGCGGAACCTGCGGTCGGAGGGGTCGAGGTCGGCGATGCTGCGACGCCAGGCGGCGCGCACCTCGTCCGGCGTGGCGTCGCGCTCGACGCCGAGGACGTCGTACCAGGTGGGGCTCATCGGGCTCCCCCGCCGTTGCCGCCGCCGCTGCCGTTGCCGCCGCCGTTGCCGCCGCCGTTGCCGCCGTTGCCGCCGCCGCCCGGGATCTCGGTCGGCACCTCGGAGGGCACCGGCTGCGGTGCCTCGGAGGCCTCGCCGGTCACCGGCACGAAGTCGTCGACCAGCCACTGACCGCCGGTGCGCACCAGCGCCACCTCGACCCGGAACGGCGCCGGCTCGTCCTCGACGCGCTCGGCGTCCTGGACGTCGGCGCCGCGCCCGGCGCTCGCCGGGTAGGAGTTGATGAAGGACCCGGCGACCAGCACCCGGGCGGAGTCGGTGTCCAGGGAGCTGACACCGGTGGCGAAGACCTCAGTGGTCCGTGCCAGGCCCGCGCCGGAGACGGTCTGCTCGGCGGCGACCACGCCCTGCTCGAAGGAGGCCTGGAACTTCGGCGAGATCACCTCTTCGACCCCGGTGCGGTAGTCGGGCATCGTCCCGTTCTCGGCGAGCAGGTCGGGACCGTAGGTGTTGATCCGCAGCATGAACTGGCGGGCCTGGCTCATCACGACCTCGCGCTCGGCCTGGCTCGGGTCGTCCCCGGACACCAGGGCCCCGGCCCGCTCGGTCAACGAGCCGTCGGCCCCGCTGGTGCGCTGGGTGAAGGCGACCGCGAGCACCGCCAGCGCCAGCACGAGGAGCAGCACGAGAACGCCGAGGACGAGCCCACGAGCGCGGGCGGGCACCTGCCGCGCCGTCACTCCCGACCCGAGGCCAGGGGCTGGAGGTACAACCACTTCCACGAGTCCTTTCCGAGTGATCTCGGAGCCACGCTACCCGGCTCGCCGGCCTCGAGCGCGGCAGCGTCGACGTCCCAGTCGACCTGCTCGGTCTCGGGGTCGTACGACGCCACGACCTGCTCCTCGTAGCTGGCCGGGGCGCGCGGGATGTTCTGCGCACCGCGGGCGTTGCTCTCGGCCGCGGGCTCGGTGCAGCGGGCCTCGGTGTTCAGCGGCAGGTCGGCACGCTCGAACGGCGTGCGCTTGTTCGTCCCCTCGTACCCGCGGGTGCAGACCGGCTGGTCGGTGATGATCAGCCCGAAGTGGGCGTCCATCAGACCGGTGTCGGGGCTGCGGGACACGACGGTCAGCCCGCCCTCGACCACGTACGGGTAGAGGATCAGCAGCTGCTCGATGCCGTCGAGGCGCTGCACGACGACCTCGCCCGTGGTGACCAGCCGGTTGAGCAGCTGGCCGAGCTCGACCCGGTTGTCCTCGATCAGGCCGCGCAGCTGCAGCGCGGTGCCCGAGCCGGTGTCGATGATCTGGCGCAGGTCGCCGTCGGCGTCGACCAGCGTGTCGCTGACCAGCTCCAGGTCGTTGGAGAAGCTCCGGATGGCCGACTCCGAGTCCACCTGGGTCTGGAGCACGGTGTTGCCGTCGCGCAGCAGCCGCTGGGTGGTCTCGAAGTTCGCGTCCGCGGTCTCCAGGAAGGAGCTGCCGGAGTCGATGATGCGCTGCAGGTCAGGCCCGGTGCCGGCGAAGGCCGTGCCGAGCTCGAGCACGGTCGTGCGCAGCGCCTTGCGGTCCACCGACCCGACGGTGGTGGAGATGCTCTCCAGGAGGGTCTCGGTGGCCACCGGGGTCCGGGTGTCGTCCATGGCGATCTCGGAGTCCTCGGCGAGGTACGGCTCCTCGTCGCTCTGCGGCTGGAGCTCGACGTACTGCTCACCGACCGCGGACCGGTTGCCGACCACGGCGAGGCTGTCGGCGGGGATGTCGTCGTAGTCCTTCTCGATCGAGAGGTAGGCGTCGACACCGCCCTCGACCAGCTCGAGCTTCTCGACGCTCCCGACGCCGACGCCGCGGTAGGTGACCTCGCCGGCGGCGAAGGTGCCGCCGGACTCCGCGAGGTGGGCCACCACGGTGTAGGTGTCGTCGTAGAAGATCCGGTCCAGCCGGGCGTAGCGGGCCCCGACGAACGAGACCCCGACCATCGTGATGATCGCGAACACGATCAGCTGCATCTTCGTGCGGCGCGTGATCACTGGGTCACCATCCCGGGGACGAGGAGCGTGGTCAGGGCGGGGTCGTAGACCTCGACCAGCTGGGCGAGGGTCGGGCCGGACGTCGTGGCCGGGGCGGTACGGGTGGGGCCGAACGCGGCCCGGTTGCCCAGGACGCCGCCGAGCAGGCCGCCGCCGTTGCCGCCGCCACCGCCGCCGCCGAGGAGGCCGCCGCCGCCCAGGAGGCCGCCGCCGCCGTTGCCCCCGTTGCCGCCGCCCAGGAGGCCACCGCCACCGCCGCCGAGCAGGTCAGGCAGACCACCGAGGAGGTCGTCGAGGACCCCGGGGAGCAGGTCGCCGTTCTGGTCGCAGAACGGCAGGTCGAGACCGGTCGTGCCGGAGACCGCGTCGCAGATGTCGGAGAGCAGGTTGGTGCAGGCCTCCGGGAGCTGCTCGTTCAGGCCGTTGGCCACGCAGTCCTGCACGACGTCGTTCAACGCCTCGCAGGCTCCCTCGGGGTCGAGCTGCTTGAGGGCTTGCGCCAGGGCCTTCTCGAGCGCGTCGCCGAGCGGCAGGTTCGGCTGGTTCTCCTGGATCTGCTCCAAGATCGGGCCCAACGCCTCACCGAGCTGCTGGGAGCCGTCCCCGATGATGTTGCAGGGGATGCCGGGGATGTCCGGCGGGTCGGTCAACGGGTCGCTGAGGTCGAGGTCGAGCTCGATCGAGAGGTTGGTGTAGTCGCCCATGTGCAGGTTGCGGGCGACCTGCGGGTCGCGCCCGACGACCTCGTCCACGAACGGGTAGGTCAGGAACACGTTGAAGGCGTTGACGAAGTCGTCGCCGGAGTTCGCGAGCTGCGTGAGCACCGGCTGGAGGTTCTCCAGCGTCTCGATGGTCACGGCCTTGGAGCGGCGGATGACCCCGACCCCGACGTCGCCGAGGTCCTCGAGCGCGGTCAGCATCCGGACCAGGTCGTCGCGCTGGCGGTCGATCGAGTCCAGGGCGCTGGGCAGCTGCTCGAGGGCGTTGTCGATGCTGGGCTGCTGGTCGCGCACGGCCAGCGAGAGCTCGTTGAGCTTCTCGATCGCGGTGACGATGTCGGCCTTGTTGGCGTCGAGCTGGCCCATGAAGGAGTCCAGCTGCTGGAGCAGCTGCTTGGTGGTGCCCTCCCGGCCCTCGAGGGTCTTGTTCAGCTCGACGGTGATCGTCTTGAGCTGGCCCACGCCGCCGCCGTTGAGGATCAGGCTGAGCGCGCCCAGCACCTCCTCGACCTCGGGGTTGCGCCCGGTGCGCGAGAGCGGGATGTCCTCGCCGTCCTCGAGCTCGCCGCTGGCGCCGGCCGGCGGCGGCGCGAGCTCGACGAACTTCTCGCCGAGCAGGCTGGTCTGGCGGATCTCGGCCACGGCGTTGTCGGGCAGGTCGAGGTCGTTGCGCAGCACGAGGTCGACCTCGGCGCTGAAGCCCTTCAGTCGCACGTCGCTGACCTGGCCGACGTTGACGTCGTTGACCTTGACCGTCGACTTGGGGACCAGGTCGAGCACGTCGCGGAAGGCGACGGTCACCGTGATCGGGTCGTCGCCGACGTCGGCGCCACCGGGCAGGGGCAGCTCGTAGACGTCGAAGTCGGCGCCGCCGCAGCCGGTCAGCAGCAGTGTGCCGGCCAGGCCGAGCGCCACGCGCCGCAGGATCCGTCGGGTGCTCATCGGGTGCCCTCCACCAGTCCGCCGAGGCTCGGGTCGAAGCGCTCGCCGTAGGACGTACCGGTCCCGGCCCCGAGGAACGGGGCACGGTTGTTGCCCTGCTGGAGGATGTCGTCGACCAGCAGCTCGATCGCGTCGCAGGCCCCGCCGTTCGTGGGGTCGTTGGGCTCCACCAGGCCGCACAGGAACCGGCTGGGGTCGCTGAGGATCTGCTCCGGGAGCATCCCGAGGTTGGCGTTGGTGTCGAGCGTGCCGGCCTCGGGGTTGTAGGTCAGGGCGAGGTTGTTCAGCGCCACCGGGGCCACCTCGAGCACCTCGTCGAGCGCGGCCCGCCGGTCCGAGAGGATCTTCGCCACGTCGTTCAGCCCGGCGATGTCCTCGGTGAGGATGTCGCGGTTGTCGCGGACGAACCGACCGACCTCGGTCAGCGCGGTGGCCAGGTTGGACAGCGCGGCGCGCAGCTCCTCCCGCTCACCGGACAGCACCGAGGAGACCTGCGCCAGGGACTGGTTGAAGTCCCGGACGGTCTGGTCGTTGTCGGCCAGGGTCTCGACGAACTGACCGAGCTCCGCGGTGGCACCGAAGAGCTCCTCCTTGTTGTCGTCCAGCGTGGTGGTCAGGGTGCTGAAGTCGCGGATGGTCTGGTTGAACGACTCCCCCTGACCGGCGAAGTTGTCCGCGGTCGACTCGAGCAGGTCGGTCAGCGCCCCGTTCGCGTTGGCCCCGTCGGGGCCGAGGGCGACCGAGAGGTCGTTGAGGCTGGAGTAGATCTGGTCCAGCTCGATCGGCACCGACGTGCGGTCCAGCCCGAGCTCGGCGCCGTCGGCCAGCGTCTCGGTGCTGGCACCCTCACGCCCGTACGGCGGGGTGAGCTGCACGAACCGGTCCCCCACGATCGAGGGCGCCACGATCACCGCGGTCGCATCGGCCGGGATGTCGGTCGCGGAGTCGTAGCTCATCTCGACGCGGACGGCGGTCCCCTCGGGGGTGACGGTGTCGACGGTGCCGACGGGCACCCCGAGCACGCGCACGTCGCTGCCCTCGTAGACCGAGATGGCCCGGGGGAACAGCGCGGTGACGCTCTTGCGGTCGTCCCCGTCGAGCATCACCAGCGCACCGGCGAGCACGAGGGCGACCACGACCAGGGGCCCGACGGCCCTCTTCAGCGCGTTCATCAGTTGCCCCCGACCGGGAGGCCGTTGCCGAGGTCCGGCACCGGCGGGATGTTCTCGATGTAGGTGTCGAACCAGGGTCCGTTGCCGAGGGTGTTGGCGAAGACCCGGTAGAAGGGCGCCATCAGTCGCAGGCTCTCGTCGAGGTTCTCACCGTTGGCGTTCAGCACGTCGAGCACCTCGTCCACCTCACGCAGCGCCGGCTCCAGGTCGGCCCGGGTCTGGCGCACCAGCAGGGTCAGCTCCTCCGAGAGCGTCGAGGTCGAGACCAGCAGGGCGTTGATCTGCTCGCGGCGGGCCACCAGGGCCCGGAAGAGCACGTCGGCGTCGCGCATCAGCGCGATGATGTCCTCGTCCCGCTCGTCGAGCACGGAGGAGAACCGCTCCAGGTTCACCAGCAGCGACTGGATCTGGTCGTCGCGGGCGGCGATGTTCGACGACAGCCGCGACACCCCGTCCAATGCGCCGCGGAACTCCTCGGGCGTGTTGCGGGTGAGGTCGGCCAGCGTCGTCAGCGACGCGGCGAGCTGCTCGGTGTCGACGTCGTCCACGGTCTCCGACAGGCCCTCGAACGCCTCCACCACGTCGTACGGCGAGGAGGTGCGCTCCAGCGGGATCTCGGCGCCCTCGTCGAGCTGGCCCTCGCCGCTGGGCTGGAGGGCCAGGAACATGTCGCCGAGCAGGGTCTTGACCTTGATCGCAGCACCGGTGTCGGTGCCGAACGCCGAGTCGGTCTTGATGGTGAAGGTGGCCTTGACGCGGCCCTCCTCGACGACCAGCTCGTCGACCTGGCCGACGCGGACACCGGCGATGCGGACCTCGTCACCGGGCTCGAGGCCGCCGGCCTCGGAGAAGGAGGCGTAGTAGGTGTCGCCGCCGCCGATCAGGGGCAGGTCCTGGGCGCGGAAGCCCGCGACCAGCAGGCCCGCCACGGCGGTCAGGCTGATCGCCCCGATGATGACGGGGTTGCGCTCGCGGAACGGGGTGCTCATCCGAGGTCACACCTCTCGGCGTTGGTGCTGTACTCGAGGGGCAGCGACTGGGGCAGGTCGATCGGCAGGCCACCGAGCTCGTCGACGACCGGCAGGTCGATGCGGCCCTTGAAGTCGCAGAGGTAGAAGTTGAACCAGGACCCGTACGTCGCGGTCCGGCCGATCTTGTTCAGCTTGATCGGCAGCACCTTCATCGCCCGGTCCAGCTCGCCCTTGTTCTCGTTGATGTTGCCGGCGAAGCGGCGCAGCTGCGAGACGTCCTGGACCAGCGGGGGCCGGATGCCCTTCACCAGCCCGGCGGTCTCGACCGAGAGCTCCGAGATGCCGTCGAGCGAGCCGAGGATGGCCTCGCGGTCGTCCTTCAGCCCGCCCACGAGGCGGCGGAAGGACAGGATCAGGTCGCTGAGCTGCTCGTCGCGGTCGGCGAGGTGGTCGAGGACGAAGTCCAGGTTCTCCAGCAGCTGGCCGATCACCTCGTCGCGGTCGGCCAGGGTGCTGGTGACCGACGCGGTGTGGCCCAGCAGGCTCTCCAGCGTCCCGCCCTCGCCCTGGAAGACCTGCACGATCTCGTACGACAGCTGGTTGATGTCCTCGGGCGAGAGCGCCTTGAACAGCGGCTTGAAGCCGTTGAACAGCACCGTGAGGTCGAGCGCGGGCGCGGTGCGCGAGACCGGGATGGTGTCGCCGGGCTCGAGCCGGACGTCGTCGCCGATCTCCTCGGTGAGCGAGATGTAGCGCTGGCCGACCAGGTTGCGGTAGCGGATCGTGGCGAACGTGCGGCCGGTCATCGGGACGTCGGTGGAGACGTCGAAGGAGACCAGCGCGAGGTCCCGGTCGACCACCGTCACGTCGGCGACGGTGCCGACCTTCACGCCGGCGACGCGGACGTCGTCGCCCTTGACCACGCCGGTGGCGTCGGAGAAGACCGCCCGGTAGTCCTCGCGCTCGCCGAAGGAGATGTTGCCGATCAGGATCACCAGGACCCCGGTGAGGAGGCTGGTGACCAGCACGAAGGTGATCAGCCGGACGAAGTCCTTGCTGGTCTTGGCGTCGAAGAGCTTCACCGCAGCCCCACCTTCGCGCCGCGCGCCATCGGCGCGACCAGCAGCGGCCCGAGGTCCGGGACGTCGGTGGTCGGCACGCCCATGCCGGGCGCGAGCAGGCCCTTGAGCACGTCGGACTCCTCACGGCTGCCGGCGAAGCCCATGCCGTCGCGCAGCCAGTAGCTCGGAGCGACGCGGGTGGTGCCCTTGCCGGTGGGCTCGTCCACGCCGTCGTCGAAGTTCGGGATGTCGTCGAAGGGGTTCGCCTGGGACCCCGGGGGGTTCGGCAGGTTCAGGCAGTCGGGTCCGCGCTTGTCCCCCAGCCGGGGCTGGTCGGCGGCGGTGTAGCCGCGCGGCTGGTTGGGGATCGTCTCCAGCACGATGTGCAGGGTGAAGTTGCGGAACGCCTCGGCCTGGCCCTTGCCGGCGTTGACGACGCCGCCGAGCAGGCAGGGGAACTCCGGCGAGTACTTCGCCAGCACCCGGAAGGACGCCGCGCCCAGCTCGCCGGAGCGGACCAGGTTGTCGCCGTTGTCGCGCAGGAAGGTCCGGGTCGTGTCGGAGAACGAGGCCACGTCGTTGAACAGCGCCTGGAGCTTGGCCTCGCGGTCCTCGAGCGTCCCGGTGGTGATCACGGTGTTGTCCAGGATGGTGCCCAGCTCGGGCAGCACGTCGGCGTAGATGTCGGAGGTCTGCGAGGCCAGCCGGAGGTCCTCGACGAGCAGCGGGATCTCCGGGTTGATCTTGCGCAGGTACGCCTCGGTGACCTCGATCGTCTCCCCCACCTGCTCGCCCCGGCCCTCGAGGGCCGTGGACAGGGCGTTCAGCGTCATGTTCAGCTCGGCCGGCTGCACGGTGCGCAGCAGCGGGTAGAGGTCGTTGAGGACCTCCTCCACCTCGGTGGCCACCGCGGTCTGCTCGACGGTGTCGGCGGCGGTGATGTGCTCCGACGACGGCTCGGGGGGCACGACGAGCGAGACGTACTTCTCGCCGAAGAGCGTCTTGGGCAGGATCGCGCCGGTGACGTTCTCGGGGATGATGTCGACCTGGTCGGGGTAGAGGCCGAGGGTCACCTCGGCGCCGTCCTCGGTGGGCTCGAAGTCGAGCACCTCCCCCACGATCACGCCGCGGATCTTCACGTCGGCACGCTCGGGCAGCTGCAGCCCGATCTTGGAGGTCTGCAGGGCGACCTCCTCGTAGGTGACGAACTGCTTGGAGAAGATCCCGTACGTCAGGTACGCCGCCGCCAGCAGCAGGAGAAGGAAGGCGACGCCGAGCGTCTTGTACATCGCGAGCAGCTTGGTCATCAGCCGGCCAGCCTCACGGTCGTGGTGGTGCCCCAGATGGCCATGGACAGGAACAGGTCGATCACGTTGACGGCCACGATGCTGGTCCGCACGGCGCGGCCGACCGCGACGCCCACACCTGCGGGCCCGCCGCCGGCGGTGTAGCCGTGGTAGCAGTGGATCAGGATCACCACGACGGCGAACACCAGGACCTTGCCGAAGGACCACAGCACGTCGCCGGGCGGCAGGAACTGGTTGAAGTAGTAGTCGTAGGTGCCCGCGCTCTGGCCGTAGAACTGCGTGACGGTGAGCCGGGTGGCGAAGTACGAGGACAGCAGACCCACGACGTAGAGCGGGATGATCGCGATCAGCCCGCCGACGATGCGGGTGGTGACCAGGAACGGCATCGAGGGGATCGCCATCACCTCGAGGGCGTCGACCTCCTCGGAGATCCGCATCGCGCCGAGCTGGGCGGTGAAGCCGCAGCCCACCGTGGCGGCCAGGGCGATGCCGGCGACCAGCGGGGCGATCTCGCGGGTGTTGAAGTAGGCCGACACGAAGCCCGCGAACGGCGCGGTGCCGATCTGGTCGAGCGCGGCGTACCCCGAGAGACCCACCTGGGCACCGGTGAAGAAGGTCATCGCCGCGATGACGCCGACGGTGCCGCCGATGACGGCCAGCGCCCCGGAGCCGAGGGTGACCTCGGCCAGGATCCTCAGGATCTCCTTCGGGTAGCGCTTGACCGACCGAGGGGTCGCGGCCAGGGCGCGCAGGTAGAACGACAGCTGCTCGCCCATGGTGTCCAGCGACGACAGCGGTCGCTGGTAGACGGATCGGATCCCGGCCATCTGATCAGCCCGTCTTCGGTGGGATGACTTGGAGGTAGATGGCGCTGATGATGAAGTTCACGATGAACAGCAGCACGAAGGTGATGACCACCGACTCGTTCACGGCGTCACCCACGCCCTTGGGCCCGCCGCCGGCGTTGATCCCCTTGTACGCGGCCACGATCGCCGCGATCAGCCCGAAGATCAGGGCCTTGACCAGGCCCACCCACAGGTCGGGCAGCTGCGCCAGCGCGGTGAAGCTGGCGATGTAGGCACCGGGCGTGCCGCCCTGCAGGCCGACGTTGAAGACGTAGCCGCCGGCCACGCCCACCACGCTGACCATGCCGTTGAGGAACACCGCGACGAGCATGCAGCCCAGGACGCGGGGCACGACGAGGCGCTGGATCGGGTCGATGCCCAGCACCATCATCGCGTCGAGCTCCTCGCGGATCTTGCGCGCCCCGAGGTCGGCGGCGATCGCCGACCCGCCGGCACCTGCGATCAGCAGTGCGGTCGCGATCGGGGCGGCCTGCTGCACCACCGCCAGCACCGACGCCGAGCCCGTGAAGGACTGCGCGCCGAACTGCCGGATCAGCCCACCCACCTGCAGCGCGATCACCGCACCGAAGGGGATGGCGACCAGGGCGGTCGGCACGATCGTCACCGACGCCACGAACCAGGCCTGCTGGATGAACTCGCGGGTCTGGAACGGGCGACGGAACAGGGCCCGTCCCACGTCGAGCGCGAAGGCGAAGAGGGTCCCGGCCGCCCCGACGGGCTTGAGGAACCTCGCGCTGGTCAGCGACGACACCGATCAGGCCCCCGTGGTCATGGACATGTTGTCGTCGAAGGACCCCGGGGGCGGGGTGACGCCGTTGTCGCGGCACCAGGCACCGGGCTCGCGCTGGCTGCGGCGCGGGATGCCGTTGGACGGCTCGAGCTGCATCGGGATCGGGGGCAGCGCCGGCAGCTCCTGGTCGGACTCGGCCGCCAGCTCGTCGGCGTCCTTCTCCTCCGACATGCCGATCGGGCCGACCTTCTGCGCGTTCAGGAACTGGCGCACGACCGGCTCCTCGGAGCTCAGCAGCATCTCGCGGGGGCCGAACATGGCCAGGTGCTTGTGGTAGAGCAGGCCGATGTTGTCCGGCACCGTCCGGGCGGTGTTGATGTCGTGGGTGACGATCAGGAACGTGGCGTCGATCTGGGCGTTGAGGTCGACGATCAGCTGGTTCAGGAACGACGTGCGCACCGGGTCCAGCCCCGAGTCGGGCTCGTCGAAGAGGACGATCTCGGGGTCGAGCACGAGCGCCCGGGCCAGGCCGGCGCGCTTGCGCATCCCGCCCGAGATCTCTCCGGGCAGCTTGTCCTCGGTGCCGAGGAGACCGACGAGGTCGAGCTTCTCCATGACCACGTCGCGGACCTCGGACTCGGACTTCTTCGTGTGCTCGCGCAGCGGGAAGGCGATGTTGTCGTAGAGGTTCATCGAGCCGAACATCGCGCCGTCCTGGAACAGGACGCCGAAGAGCTTGCGGATCTCGTAGAGCTCGCGCTCGGGGCAGCTGGCGATGTCGGTGCCCTCGATGATCACCGAGCCCCGGTCGGGCTTGAGCAGGCCGATCAGCGTCTTGAGGAACACCGACTTGCCCGTCCCCGACGGACCGAGCATCACGCAGATCTCGCCGGCCGGGATCGTGAGGGTCACGTCACCCCAGATCAGCTGCTTGCCGAACGACTTGGTCAGGTGCTCGACCTTGATCTCCACGCCCACTGCGTGTGCCTCCCTCGATCTCGTGGCCCCATGACCCGCGCCGGGTTGCCAGGCGCACGCCGTGCCACCGACTGGTAACAACGCCGGTGACCCGGCGAGGTTACGCGCTGGACTTGACGCACGTCACGTTTTTGCCGGCCTCCGGTGCACACTCGTGACCTGAGTCAGCGCCGGAGGCGTCAATCACCCCTCCGACCTGCACGGACGCCCCGACGACCGCCGACGACGTGACGCCGCTCACGTAGGTTACTCACGAGTCACCCCCTGCCCAGGCCGCTCCCGACCCCTGGACGACCCGACCTACGGGCGAGCAACGGGGCGTCCGGACGCACGACGGGGCGGGCACCGGTGAGGTGCCCGCCCCGTGGCGGTGTGCTGCTGTCGCAGCGTGGCCCGCCGAGGCGGGCCGGGTGTCAGGCGTGGGTCACTTGACGGTGACGGACGCGCCGGCGCCCTCGAGCTGCTCCTTGGCCTTCTGAGCAGCCTCCTTGGTGGTCTTCTCGATGATCGCCTTGGGGGCCGACTCCACGAGCTCCTTGGCCTCCTTCAGTCCGAGGGAGGTCAGGGCGCGCACCTCCTTGATGACGTTGATCTTCTTCTCGCCGGCAGCCTCGAGGATGACGTCGAACTCGTCCTGCTCGGCGGCCTCCTCCGCGCCACCACCGGCGGCGGGGGCGGCGGCGACGGCGACCGGAGCGGCCGCGGTGACGCCGAAGGTGTCCTCGAACTGCTTCACGAACTCGGAGAGCTCGATCAGCGTCATCTCCTTGAACGCGTCGAGCAGCTCGTCGGTGCTGAGCTTCGCCATGGTGGCGGTTCCTTCCAGTCGGTGGCCCGTGTCGGTCGACCCGGGCCGGGGGTTTGTCTTCGTCGGTGGTGAGCCGGGCCGTCAGGCCTCGGCGGTCTCGCCCTCGGCGGCGGGGGCGTCCTCGGCGGCCGCGGGGGCCACCTCGGTCTCCTCCGCGGTGTCGACGGGGGCCTCCTCGGCGGCAGCCGGCACGCCGGCACCACCAGCGAGGATCGAGGGGTCCTCCGCAGCCTTGGCCTGCAGCGCACCCGCGACGCGGGCGGCCTGGCTGAGGGGGGCCTGGAACAGGGCGGCGGCGTTGGTGAGCGACGCGAGCATCGCGCCGGCCATCTTGCCGAGCAGCACCTCGCGCGACTCGAGGTCGGCCAGCTTGGCCACCTCGGACGCGTCCAGCGCAGCACCGTCCAGGTACCCGCCCTTGATGATCAGGGCGGGGTGAGCCTTGGCGAAGTCACGCAGGCCCTTGGCGGCCTCGACCACGTCACCGTTGATGAAGGCGATGGCGGTCGGACCGACGAGCAGCTCGTCGAACCCGGCCATGCCGGCCTCAGCGGCGGCGATCTTGGTCAGCGTGTTCTTGACCACGGCGTAGGAGGCGTCCTCACCCAAGGCGCGCCGCAGGTCCTGCAGCTCCTTGACGGTGAGACCGCGGTAATCAGTCAGGACAGCGCCGGCGGACTCGTTGAAAGACTCGACGATCTCCGCCACGGCTGCCTGCTTGTCTGGCCGCGCCATGGGTCTCCTTCCGGTGGGCGACCACCGGGCGGGTCCTCAGATGCGAAACGCCCCGAGCGCAGGCTCGGGGCGTGGACTGGCGCGGCGGGCATCCGCTGCGGGTCTGGCGACGTGGCCTGCGCTGGACGTCCGCTGCTGCGGAACCTTCGGTCCTGCCACGGGGACAGGACGACCGGCGGTCTCTGGTTGCGAGAGGAACAGTACGCGGGGCGACCCCGCACACCAAATCGGCCCGGCCACCCGCGAGGGGCGACCGGGCCGAGGCCGTGCTGGTGGTGCTGGGTGGTGCGGTGGCTCAGACCTGCGGGGCGTCGTCGTCGCCGGCGACGTTGCGCACGCGGTTCGGGTCGACCTGGACGCCGGGGCCCATCGTGGTCGACAGCGTCACCTTGCGCACGTAGCGGCCCTTGGAGCTGGCCGGCTTGAGCCGCAGCACCTCCTCGAGGGCGGCGGCGTAGTTCTCCGCGAGCTGGGCCTCGTCGAAGGAGGCCTTGCCGATGATGAAGTGCAGGTTGGCGTGACGGTCCACGCGGAACTCGATCTTGCCGCCCTTGATGTCGGTCACGGCCTTGGCCGGGTCCGGGGTGACGGTGCCGGTCTTCGGGTTCGGCATCAGGCCACGGGGGCCGAGGACGCGGCCGAGGCGACCGACCTTGCCCATCATGTCCGGGGTGGCGACGACGGCGTCGAAGTCGAGGTAGCCGCCGGCCACCTTCTCGATCAGCTCGTCGGCGCCGACCTCGTCGGCGCCCGCGGCGCGGGCGGCCTCGGCCTTGTCACCGGCCGCGAACACCAGCACCTTGGCGGTCTTGCCGGTGCCGTGGGGCAGGTTGACGGTGCCGCGCACCATCTGGTCGGCCTTGCGGGGGTCGACCCCGAGGCGCATGACGACGTCGACGGTCTCGTCGAACTTCTTCTTGCTCGCGGTCTTGGCGATACCGATGGCCTTCAGGGGGCTGAAGACCTCGTCCCGGTCAAAGGACTCGGCCGCCGCGCGGTAGGTCTTGCTGCGCTGCATGTCTGGCTCTTCTCTTCTCGTTGTCGTCCAGGTGTGGTCGGCGGGCCAGCGCGGCCCTGCCACGGGGGTGGAGCGGTGGGTCAGTCGGTCGTGACGCCCATGGAACGGGCGGTGCCCTCGACGATCTTCATGGCGGCGTCGATGTCGTTGGCGTTCAGGTCCGGCAGCTTGGTCGTCGCGATCTCGCGCACCTGGTCCTTGGTCAGCTTGCCGACCTTCTCCTTGTGCGGGACGCCGGAGCCGCGCTGCAGGCCGGCGGCCTTCTTGATCAGCTCGGCGGCCGGCGGGGTCTTCGTGATGAAGGTGAAGGACCGGTCCTCGAAGATGGTGATCTCGACGGGGATCACGTTGCCGCGCATCGCCTCGGTCTGGGCGTTGTAGGCCTTGCAGAACTCCATGATGTTGACGCCGTGGGGGCCGAGCGCCGTACCGACCGGGGGCGCGGGGGTCGCGGCGCCGGCCTGCAGCTGCACCTTGACCAGCGCTGCGATCTTCTTCTTCTTGGGAGGCATGGTTTCTCTTTCTCTCTCGTGGTCATGACGAGGACTCGCGTCCTCTGCCACCTCGGGTGGTGCACGTCGTGCGCCGCGACCCGGGGCGTGGCCCGGGGCGCGGGGTGCCTCAGACCTTCTGGATCTGGCTGAAGCTCAGCTCGACCGGGGTCTCCCGGCCGAAGATCTCGACCAGCGCCTTGACGCGCTGGGACTCGGCGTTGATCTCGGTGATCGTCGCGTGCAGCGTGGCGAACGGACCGTCGACCACCATGACCGAGTCGCTGACGTCGAAGTCGGCGACCTCGACGGGGCGGGAGGACTTCGCAGCGCCGCCCTTGGACTTGTCGCCCTCGCCGGCGGCGGCCGCCGCGGCCTCGGCCTGGGCCACCACGGCGGGGGCGAGCATGTTCTCGACCTCGCTCATGCTCAGCGGCACGGGCTGGTGGCTGTGGCCCACGAAGCCGGTGACCGACGGCGTGTGGCGCACGGCGGACCAGGACTCGTCGGTCAGGTCCATGCGGACCAGGACGTAACCGGGCAGGACGGTGCGCTTGACCATCTTGCGCTGGCCGTTCTTGATCTCCGCGACCTCCTCGGTGGGGACCACGATCTCGTGGATGTAGTCCTCCATGTTCAAGGAGATGATGCGGTTCTCGAGGTTCTGGCGGACGCGGTTCTCCATGCCCGAGTAGGTGTGGACCACGAACCAGTCGCCCGGCTTGGCCCACAGCTCGCGGCGGAACTCCTCGAGGGGGTCGATCTCCTCGGGCTCGGCGTCCGCGTCGTCGACGGGGACCTCGTCGCCGTCGGCGAGGGCCTCCGCGCCGAGGGTGGCCTCGAGGTCGCCGTCCTCGGTGTGGTCGATCGGCTCGACGACCTCACCGGGCATCTCGACGGTCTCGACGAGTCCCTCGTTGCTGCTGTCCGTGAGGGCCTGGTCCTCGACCTGGTCCTCGACGTCCTGGTACTCCGACACTCGTTGCTCCATCATCAGGGGGTTCGTGGGGGCCGCGGCGGGCGCGGCCCTGGTCTCACTGCTCGGCGTTGCCGGTGAAGACCGCGAAGGCCAGCCGGCCGAACCCGAGGTCCAGGGCGGAGATCAGCGCCATCATCACGACGACGAAGACCATCACCACGAAGAAGTAGGTGACCAGCTGCTCCTGCGTCGGCCACACGACCTTGCGCAGCTCCGCGACGACCTGGCGGTAGAAGGTGACCAGGCTGGTGCGCTTGGGCTTGTCCTCGTCGGACCCGCCGTCACGCGACCCGCGCACGGTGTCGCTGTCCGCCACGTCGTCACACCTCTCGTCGTACGGCGACGACCCCCCTGGTCGGGGAGCCGGGCCGGCTTGGTTCTTCGCAGGGCACGAGGGACTTGAACCCCCAACCTTCGGTGTTGGAGACCGATGCTCTACCAGTTGAGCTAGTGCCCTTCGGTGGTCCCGGGCCCCGCGTCAGCGCCTCACGTGTCCTGCTGCGAGGGCGTGCCGCATCATGGCGACGGGTCCACCGTGGTGGAGTCTACGGGCAAGGGGAACGGTGCGTCCAAACGCACCGGGACTAGCCCTTGCGCGCGGAGCGCACCACCAGCACCGGGCAGGGCGCGTACTGCTGGACCCGCTGGGCGGTGCTGCCCAGCAGCACCGTGTCGGACAGGCCCCGCCCGCCGCTGGCGATGACCACCAGGCCGGCGTCGAGCTGCTTGGCGGCCTTGATGATCTCCTTGGCCGGGGAGCCGGAGCGCAGCCGGGTGTGGACCTGGGGCCCCCACCCGTCGAACTCGGCCGCGACCGTGGCCAGCGCGGCCTGCGCGGCCTCGCGGAAGCCCGACTCCTGCGCGACCGCCGTGCGCTGCTCGGCCTCGCTGACGTCGTCGGCGAAGGCCACCGCCGCGAACGGCCGGATCACCGCGACCACCGAGACGTCGGCGATCTTCGCGGGGTCGGCGAAGGACTTCAGCTTGCGGGCGGCGGCCAACGACTGCTTGCTGCCGTCGGTGGTGACGATGACGTGCATGGCTCAGGCTCCTCCGGTCGGGTCGGCGATGCTCGGCGGGGCGCCGGGCGGTCGGGTACGGCTGCCGAAGGCCTTCTCGGCGGCGAACAGCACGAGGCCGACGCCGATCAGGCCGCCGCACCACAGCAGCGAGGTCCAGTCGTCGACCACGACGTACACGGCGAGCACGACGTTGCCCACCAGGCCGACGGCCAGCAGCGGCGTCGGCGCCGTGAAGGTCGATCCGGAGCCGGTGTCGGGGTCCCCGCGCAGCTTGAGCGCGGAGACGATCACCAGGGCGTAGATGACCAGGAGCAGCAGCACGGTGACGTTGGCCAGCGTGGTGATGAGGTCGATGTCCAGGCCGAGCCGGGTGAGGACGTCACCGACGACGAGCAGGCCGACGACCACGACCGCCGACAGGATCAGCGCCACCCAGGGGCTGCGTCGCGTGGGGTGGACCTTGGCGAACACACCGGGCACGACGTCCTCGCGGGCCATGCCGTAGAGGATCCGCGACTGGGTGACCACCGCGACCAGGGTGGTGTTGGTGATGGCGACCATCGCGATGATCGCGAACAGCGTCACCGAGACCGGCAGCACGTCGGCCTTGACCACCTCGAGCAGGGAGGGCTCGCCGGCGTCGGAGGCGGCCGCGAGGGTCCCGGCGCCGACGACCAGCTCGGCGGTCATCGCGACCAGGACGTAGATGACGCCGGCGCAGATCATCCCGCCGACCAGGGCCTTGGGGAACGTCTTCGCGGGGTCGACGGTCTCCTCGGCCACGTTGGCGGCGTTCTCGAAGCCCGTCATCGCGAAGAAGGCCAGCGCCACCCCCGCCACGATCGCCCAGGTGACGCTGCCGTCGGTCGAGAACTCGGTCAGCCCGCCGAAGTCCGCGTCGCCGCGGGCCACGAAGACGACACCGATGGCCAGCACGATGACCAGGCCGGCGACCTCGACGACCGTCATCACCATGTTGATGACCACCGACTCGGTGATGCCGATGTAGTTGACGACCGCGAGCACCAGGATGAAGGCGACCGAGACCAGGAGCGCGGGCGGCAGCGTCCAGACCGAGTCGAAGTACGTCGCGAACCCGGTCGCCAGCGAACCGGCCGCGGCGAAGACCGCGCTGAGGGCGCAGATCGTGACCACGAAGGTCAGCGTGCGGTTCTTGAAGGCCTTGTTGACGTAGAGCGCGGCCCCCGCGGCCTGCGGGTACTTGGTGACCAGCTCGGCGTAGGCCAGCCCGGTGATCGTGGCGACGGTGACGCCGACGCCGAAGGCGATCCAGAACGCCCCGCCCACCACTGCGGCCACCGCACCGATCAGCACGTAGATGCCGGACCCGAGCACGTCGCCGAGCACGTAGAAGAAGAGCAGGCGCCCGGTGATCGACCTCTTGAGGTCGCTGTCACCGCCGGGTCCGGCACTGGTCGTGGGTTCTGCCGTCATACGTGCTCCCGGGTGCATCGAGTGGTCGGCGGTGATCCGTCATCCGACCGGTCCCACGCACCGATGTCAACGGCCCTCCCCGGTGACCTCGCCTCTACGATGGCGCGCATGAGCTCCCCAGAAGCCGTCAGCCCCCGCGAGCGCCGCGTCTCCGAGCGGGTCGGTGCGATCGCCGAGTCCGCGACGCTGAAGGTCGACTCCAAGGCCAAGGCGCTCAAGGCCGAAGGCCGCCCGGTGGTCGGGTTCGGCGCCGGCGAGCCGGACTTCCCGACCCCGCCCTACGTCGTGGACGCCGCGGTCGAGGCCTGCCGCGACCCGCGCAACCACCGCTACTCCCCCGCCGGCGGCCTGCCCGAGCTGAAGCAGGCCATCGTCGACAAGACCCGTCGCGACAGCGGCCTGGTCGTCGAGCCGGCGCAGGTGCTGGTCACCAACGGCGGCAAGCAGGCCATCTACGGCGCCTTCGCCGCGATGCTCGACCCGGGCGACGAGGTGATCCTGCCGGCGCCGTACTGGACCACCTACCCCGAGGCGATCGCCCTGGCCGGCGGCCGCCCGGTCGAGGTGCTGGCCGACGAGACCCAGGACTACAAGGTGACGGTGGCCCAGCTCGAGGCCGCGCGCACCGAGCGTACGAAGGTGCTCCTCTTCGTCTCGCCCTCCAACCCGACCGGCGCGGTCTACACCGCCGACGAGATCCGCGAGATCGGCGCCTGGGTGGCCGAGCACGAGCTGTGGGTGCTGACCGACGAGATCTACGAGCACCTGGTCTACGACGGCGTCGAGACCGGCTCGATGCCGGTGCTGTGCCCCGACCTGGTCGACCAGTGCGTGGTCGTCAACGGCGTGGCCAAGACCTACGCGATGACCGGCTGGCGGGTCGGCTGGATGATCGGCCCGAAGGACGTCGTCAAGGCGGCCACCAACCTGCAGTCGCACGCGACCTCGAATGTCGCCAACGTCTCGCAGCGCGCGGCGATCGCCGCCCTGACCGGCGACCTGACCGCGGTCGAGGAGATGAAGACGGCCTTCGACCGGCGCCGACGGCTGATCGTGTCGATGCTCAACGAGATCGACGGCGTCGTCTGCCCCACGCCGCTCGGGGCGTTCTACGCCTACCCGTCGGTCAAGGTCCTGCTCGGCCGCGAGCACGGCGGCGTCCGCATCGACACCTCCGCCGAGCTGGCCGAGTGGATCCTGGAGCAGGCCGAGGTGGCGGTGGTGCCGGGCGAGGCGTTCGGGTCGCCGGGCTACCTGCGGCTGTCCTACGCCCTGGGCGACGAGGACCTGGTCGAGGGCGTCAGCCGGCTGCAGAAGCTCCTCGGCTGACGTGGGTCTCGAGACGTTCGCTGGCGCTCACCCCTCGACCAACGCGGCCCGCGACGTCCGGACGCTGCCGAAGGCGCACCTGCACCTGCACTTCACCGGGTCGATGCGGCACGGCACCCTGCTCGAGCTCGCGGAGCGGGACGGGATCGCGCTGCCCGACTCGCTGGTCTCCGGGTGGCCGCCGCAGCTGAGCGCGGCCGACGAGAAGGGCTGGTTCCGCTTCCAGCGCCTCTACGACGTCGCGCGGTCGGTGCTGCGCACCGAGGACGACGTGCGCCGCCTGGTGCGCGAGGCGGCCGAGGACGACGCGGCCGACGGCGGCGGGTGGCTGGAGATCCAGGTCGACCCCAGCGGCTACGCCGCCCGGTTCGGCGGGATCACCGCCTTCCTCGACCTGGTCCTCGACGCCACCCGGGAGGCCGCGGCCGCCACCGGTGTCGGGATCGCGGCGGTGGTGGCGGCCAACCGCACCCGCCACCCGCTCGACGCACGCACCCTGGCCCGCCTCGCCGCGCAGTACGCCGGGCGCGGCGTGGTCGGGTTCGGGCTGTCCAACGACGAGCGACGTGGCACCACCACCGACTTCGCGCCGGCCTTCGCCATCGCCGGGCGCGCCGGCCTGCTGCTGCTGCCGCACGGCGGCGAGCTGCGCGGCCCCGAGCACGTGCGGACCTGCCTGGACGCGCTGCGGCCGGCCCGCCTGGGGCACGGCGTCCGCTCGGCCGAGGACCCCGACCTGCTGGCCCGGGTGGTCGACGCAGGCATCGCGCTCGAGGTCTGCCCGGTCTCCAACGTCTCGCTCGGCGTCTACTCCGACCTGTCCTCGGTGCCCGTGCCGACACTGCTCGCGGCGGGGGCCACCGTCGCCCTGGGCTCCGACGACCCGCTGCTCTTCGGCTCCCGGCTGGCCGGGCAGTACGCCACCATGCGCGCCGCCCACGACCTCGACGACACCGCCCTGGCCGGCCTGGCCCGGATGTCGGTGCAGGCCAGCGCGGCCCCCGACGACGTCCGGGCGCGGCTGCTCCGCGGCATCGACGACTGGCTGGCCACCCCGGCCTGACCTCGGCGGCCTGACCCCGACGGCCTGGCCTCGGGAGCTAGACCGGGCGCAGCGGCCGGACCCGGAGCTGGTCGCCGGACCAGGGCTGCTCCTCCTCGCCGACGCGGGTGGTGACGACCTGGAGGGTGCCGCGGGCGCGCGCCGGGGCGGCGCACGGCGCCGGGACCCGGGCCACGACCGTGGCGGACCGCTCGGCCCGGGAGACGCCGACCTCGCAGGTGACCTCGGGCTCGGCGTCGCCGTCGGTCGTCCGGCTGGCCACGAACGGCCGCTGGTCGGGCACCGAGGTCAGGAAGACCCTCGTCAGGCCGTCGTCGTCCCGGTCGCGCAGCCGCACCACCACCAGCTGGTCCCACCGCGCGTCGACGGGTGCCAGCCGGGCGAGGTCGACCGCGAGACGCAGGCCGCCCGCACCGGTGCGGCGCACCTCCAGGCCGCCGAGGTCGATGCTGCGCCGGTTCCGGTCCGACAGACCGGCGACGTCGCGGTCGATGCTGACGTCCCCGGCCGGGTCCGAGGAGGTGGACACCACCTCGGCCGCGGCGGACGGGCCGGCGGCCAGGAGCGGGAGCATCAGGGAGCCCGCGAGGGTCACGGCGAGGGCTGGGGACGGCGAGAGGGCGGAACGCACGGCGACAACCTCCCCCGGTGCCCGGGTCCTCCGCAAGCCCTCGGCCCGACGGGCGGGCCGTGGTTGACTCGATCGCGATGGACGAGGTCGAGGTCCCCCTGACCGGGGGCGAGGTGAACGAGGTCGTCCGGATCGGCGACACCGTCCACCGCACCGCCGGGGCGTGGACCCCGAGCGTCCAGCGGGTGCTGGCACACCTCCGCCGCGAGGGCTTCGACCTGGCCCCGGCACCGCTCGGCACCGACGACCGCGGTCGTGAGGTCGTCTCGTGGCTGCCCGGGACCACCGCCGCACGCCCGTGGCCGGCGGTGCTGCTCCGCGAGGAGGGCGTGCACCAGGCCGCGGCCGCGGTGGTGCGGCTGGGCGGGGCACTGGCGACGTACGAGGTGCGACCCGACGACGTGTGGCGCCACGGCGGGGTGCCGGGCGCGCGCAGCACCACGCTGCGGCACGGCGACCTCGGGCTGTGGAACACGGTCTGGAGCGGTGACCGGCTGACCGGGATCATCGACTGGGACTACCTCGAGCCCGCGCCGCCGCTGTGGGACCTCGCGCAGCTCTGCTGGTACGTCCTGCCGGTGCGGCCGACCCGGTGGGCCGACTGCGGGTTCGACGGCGAGCCCGACCTCGACCGGCGCCTCGCCGTGGTCGCCGAGCACGCCCGCTGCCGCCCACGGGACCTGCTCGAGGTGCTCGACGCGCTGATGGGCCTCGACCTCGAGCGCACCCTGACCCGCGGCGCGGCCGGCGTGCACCCGTGGCGGCACTTCCTCGACGCGGGCTTCCCCCGGGACATCGGCACCGACCGGGCCTTCCTGCGGGAGCGGTGGCTGCGCACCTGACACCCGCAGGGACGGCCTAGAGCTCGCAGCCCACGAGCACCGGCTCGTTGACCAGCCGGATGCCGTACACCGCCTCGACGCCGTCGCGCACCTCGCGCGCCAGCACGAGGAGCTCGTCGGTGGTCGCGCCGCCGCGGTTGGTCAGCGCCAGCGTGTGCTTGGTCGACAACGAGACCGACCCGCTGCCGCCGGCCGGGAGGTGGCCGCGGTCGAAGCCGGCGTGCTGGATCAGCCACGCCGCGCTGGTCTTGGCGCGGCCCTCGCCGGCCGGCCAGGCCGGCGCCCCCTCGGGCACCCGGTCGGCGTCGACGACGGGGTTGGTGAAGAAGGAGCCGGCGCTCCATGAGTCGTGGTCGTCGGCGTCGAGCACCATGCCCTTGCCGCGGCGCAGCCCCAGCACGGCCTCCCGGACCTCGGCCAGCGGCGCCCGGTCGCCCGGCTCGACGCCGAGGGTGCGGGCGAGCTCGGCGTAGGTCACCGGGGTGCCGAGCGAGCCCAGCGGGAGCTGGAAGTCGACGGTGAGCACGACGTACCGGCCGGGCTCGGCCTTGAAGCGGGAGTGCCGGTAGCCGAAGTCGCAGTCGGCGCCGGCGAACGAGCGCAGCCGGGCCTCGTGCCGGTCCCACGCACGCACCCGGCTGATGGTCTGGGCGACCTCCTGGCCGTAGGCCCCGACGTTCTGGACCGGGGACGCGCCGACCGACCCCGGGATGCCCGACAGCGCCTCCAGGCCCACCCAGCCGCGGGCGACAGCGGTCGCGACCAGGTCGTCCCACGGCTCGCCGGCGGCGACCCGGACGACGACGCCGCCGCAGGTGGGGTCGGCGCCGTCGTGGTCGGGCAGCACCCCGCGGGTGGCCACCTCGACGACGACCCCCTCGAACCCGTCGTCGGCCACGACCAGGTTGCTGCCGCCGCCGAGCACCAGCACGGGGACGCCCCGCTCGTCGCCGTCGCGGACGGCGTCGACGACCTGCTCCTCGGTGGTCGCGCGGACCAGCTCGGCCGCGGGACCGCCGAGGCGCAGCGTGGTGTGCTCGGAGAGGAGGGCCCCCGGGATCCGGTCAGCCATCGACGCGCACGACCGCCTTGGGCGCGCCGAGGACCTTGCGGCCCTCGCAGGTGACCTCGAGCGCGAGGGTGGCGAGACCGTCCTCGACCTTCTTCACCACGGCTCCGACCTCGACGAGGGCGCCGGTGTCGTCGTCGGGCACCAGGACCGGGTTGGTGAACTTCGCGCCGAGCTCGACGACCTCGGCGCCGTCGGTCCACTCGGCCACCGCGCGGGCGGCCAGGGCCAGGGTGACCATGCCGTGGGCGATCACGCCGGGCAGGCCGACCGCGGTGGCCACCCGGTCGGACCAGTGGATCGGGTTCTGGTCGCCGCTGGCGCCGGCGTAGCGGACCAGGTCGGCGCGGGTCACGGGGTAGCGACGGGTCTCGAGGACGTCGCCGACGGCCAGCGCGGCGCTCATGCCTGCTCCCCCGCCGTGCCGCGGTGGACCAGCGTGGCGCTCGTCGCGCAGACCAGCGCACCGGAGGCGTCGGTGACCTCGCTGGTGGTGCCGATGATGTCGTTGCCGCCGATCTGGCGCAGCGAGGAGACGGTCAGCCCGGCGGTCAGCACGTCGCCGGGGACCACGGGGCGCTCGTAGGTGAACCGCTGCTCGCCGTGCACGATGCGGGACAGCTCGACGCCGACCTCGGCCAGGAAGGAGTTCATCGCCTCGAAGGCCAGGACGATCGGGAACGTCGCGGGCGCCGCGCCCCCGTCGTACGGGTGGCCGAGCGTGGCGGCGAACTCACGCACGCGCTCCTCGGCGACGGTGTAGGGCGCGGTCGGGGCGAAGGTGCGGCCGACCAGGGAGGGGTCCACGGACATGCCGCCGAGCCTAGTGCCCGGGGTGTGCCGGGACGCGCCTGCCCGCAGACGCGACCAGGCCCGCCACGGCGTCGTGGCGGGCCTGTCGGTGGAGCAGGAGTCAGCGGGTCTCGCGGTGCGGCTGGTGGTGGCGGCAGCGCGGGCAGAACTTCGCCATCTCGAGCCGGTCGGGGTTGTTGCGCCGGTTCTTCTTGGTGATGTAGTTCCGCTCCTTGCACTCCACGCAGGCGAGAGTGATCTTGGGGCGAACGTCGGAGCTCTTGCTGGCCACGGGAAGTCCTTAGTCGGTTGGTGCTGCGGTGCGGAGATGGTGGTAGCGGGGGCGGGACTCGAACCCGCGACACCACGATTATGAGCCGTGTGCTCTAACCACCTGAGCTACCCCGCCACGAGCGCGAGGTTCTCCGGTCGATCATACTGCGACCGGAAACCTCGCCCAGAGCCCCTTTACGGAATCGAACCGTAGACCTTCTCCTTACCATGGAGACGCTCTGCCGACTGAGCTAAAGGGGCAACGACGCAGAACCATACACAGAGGTCGGACCGATGGTGAAATCGCCCCCCACCCCCCACTTCTACGACCTCGTCGAGCCCCCCACGGACCCCTCCGAGGGGGCCGCCGGGGACGCCTCGGAGGACCGTCCCGACGGGGTCCTGCCGACCTCCTGGACGGCCGGGCCGTGGACCGCCGAGGCACAGCACGGCGGACCCCCCTCGGCACTCCTGGGGCGTGCCGTGGAGCGGCTCGCGGCGGCCACCGGCGGCGGTGCGGTGGGCCGGATCAGCATCGACCTGCTCGGGCCGGTCCCGGTCGGCCCGCTGTCGGTCGGCGCGACCGTGCTGCGCCCCGGGCGCAGCGTCCGGCTGCTCGAGGCGACGCTGCGCGACGTCGCCGCCGACCGGTCGGTGGCCGTCGCCCGCGCCTGGGTGCTGCCCGAGCGGGACGACGGTCCCGGTGAGCCCGGTCCGCCTCCCCCGCACGGCCCCGAGCACGGCGTACGCCGCCCACGCCCGCCGACGTGGAACGGCGGCTACCTCGACGCGGTCGACTGGCGCTGGGTCCGCGGCGGGCTGGACGAGCCCGGGACCGGCGAGGTGTGGATGCGCTCGCCCCGGCTGGTGGCCGGGGAGGAGACCTCCCCGCTGCAGCGGGTGCTGACGTGCGTCGACTCGGCCTCCGGGGTCAGCGCCGCCCTCGACATCGCGGACTGGGCCTTCCTGAACACCGAGCTGACCGTCCACGTGCTGCGCCCCGCGGTGGGCGAGTGGGTCTGCCTGGACGCCGCCACGACGCTGGGCCCGGGCTCGGTGGCGGTCGCCACGTCGACCGTGCACGACGCCCACGGGCTCGTCGCACGGTCGGCCCAGACCCTCCTGGTCGTCCGCCGCTGACACCTGCCGCAAGGACATCGCACGGTGGTCGAGGAGCGAGCACCAGCCCACGGTGGTCGAGGAGCGAGCGCCAGCGAGCGTCACGAGACCCGGGCCCACCACACGGTGGTCGAGGAGCGAGCACCAGCGAGCGTCACGAGACCCGGCCCCACCACACGGTGGTCGAGGAGCGAGCACCAGCGAGCGTCACGAGACCCGGCCCCACCACACGGTGGTCGAGGAGCGAGCACCAGCGAGCGTCACGAGACCCAGGCCCACCACACGGTGGTCGAGGAGCGAGCACCAGCGAGCGTCACGAGACCCGGGCCCACCGGCCGCGGACCCTGCTCGACGCCTCCCGCAAGGACAGCAGCGGATCACTGCCACCCCGTGGCAGCAATCCGCTGCCGTCATCGAGGGCCGAACGCACGGTGGTCGAGGAGCGAGCGCCAGCGAGCGTCACGAGACCCGGGCCCACCACACGGTGGTCGAGGAGCGAGCGCCAGCGAGCGTCACGAGACCCCACCAGGTCTCGAGGCTCGGGCCGAGCGGCCCTCGCACCTCGACCACCGGAGAGGCAGACCGAGCGGCCCTCGCACCTCGACCACCGGGCGGCGGCGGACCTCAGCGGACGCCGCGGCGGTGGCAGCCCATGAGATGGGTGTCAACCAGCCCCAGCGCCTCCATCAGCGCGTGCATCGTGGTGGGGCCGACGAAGACGAACCCGCGTCGCTTCAGCTCCTTGCTGAGCGCCAGCGAGTCCGCCGAGCTGCCGGGCACCTCCTCGACCGTCCGGGGCGCCGGGCCGACCTCCGGTGCGTAGGCCCGCAGGAGGCCCTCCAGGCCGTCGGTGCCGGCCGCCTCGCGCAGCGCGACGGTGGCGCCCGCGTTGGTGATCGTGGCGTCGACCTTGCGCCGGTTGCGCACGATCCCGGCGTCGGCCATCAGCCGGGCGACGTCGGCGTCGTCGAAGGCGGCCACCGCGTCGACGTCGAAGCCGGCGAAGGCCTCACGGAAGGCGGGCCGCTTGCGCAGGATGGTGGCCCAGGACAGGCCCGACTGGAACGCCTCGAGCGTCAGCCGCTCGAAGTAGGCCGACTCGCCCTCGACCGAGACGCCCCACTCGGTGTCGTGGTACTCCTGCATCATCCCGCTGCCCGCGCCCCAGGGGCAGCGGGGGACGCCGTCGTCCCCGACGACCGGTCCGGTGCTCACGACGCGCTCACGACCGGGTGCGCAGGCGCACGCGCGGCAGCGCCGGGGCCGGGATCGGCGGCATCGCGGAGACGACACCGAAGCGACCGTCGGCCTGCTGCCCCTCGCCCACCTGCGCCTGCCAGTCCTCGCGGGCCGTGACGACCTCGTCGTGCGTGCGCCCGACGAAGTTCCACCACATGACGATCGGCTCGCCGAACGGCGGCCCGCCGAGCAGCAGCACCCGCGCCCCCTCCGCGCCGGCGGCCAGCGTCAGCCTCGCGGCGCCGGGGGCGGCGTAGGCCAGCTCGTGCTGCGCGACGGCGGTGCCGGCCACGTCGACGGCACCGGTGTCGACCAGCACCCCGTGCTCGTAGGACGGGTCGACCTCGAGCGCCAGGACCGCGCCGGGGTCCAGGACGAGCTCGGCGCCCAGCAGCGGGGTGGCCGTCGCGACGGGCGAGGTGACGCCCAGCAGCGAGCCGAGGAACACCGAGGCGCGCCAGCCGTCCCCGGCCAGCGGCTCGGGGGCGTGGTGGGCGAAGGAGGGCGCCCCGTCGCGTGCCCTCTCGGGCAGCGCCACCCAGAGCTGGGCACCGTGCAGCACCGTCGTGGTGGGCAGCGAGATCTCGGAGTGGCTGACGCCCCGGCCGGCGGTCATCAGGTTGACCTCGCCCGGGCGGACGACGGCATGCGTCCCGAGGCTGTCGCGGTGCTCGACCTCGCCGGTGAAGAGCCAGCTGACCGTGGCCAGCCCGATGTGCGGGTGGGGCGCGACCACCATGCCGCCGGTGTCGGCGACGTCGTCGGGGCCGTAGTGGTCGGCGAAGCACCACGCCCCGATCAGCGAGCGGTCACGCTGCGGCAGCGTGCGCCGCACCGTCATCGCCCGCGGGCCCCCGAGCGGGACCTCCCGGGGGCCGAGGACCTCGACCCCCGGGCCGCCCGGGTCCGGTCGGCACTCGACCTCGTCCGGGTCGCGCTCGCCATTGCTCATCGGAGTGGGCTCAGGCCAGCTGGCCCGGGTTGTCCGTGCGCATCGTCCCGGTGCCCTGGTCGCCCGAACCCTCTATCGTCCGGCTGCCCAGGACGTAGCCAGGACGCTCGAGCCGCAGGATGACCGCCTTCGAGACCGGGGTGTTGCTGCCGACCGCGGTGGAGTCCAGCGGCACCAGCGGGTTGGTCTCGGGGTAGTACGCCGCGGCGCAGCCCCGGGGCTGGTCGTAGGAGACGATCCGGAAGTCGCGGGCGATCCGCTCCTCGGCGTCACCGTTGCCGTCCGGGTCGGTCCACTCGCCCACGAGGTCGACCATGTCGCCGTCGGCCATCTCGAGCTCCCGGATGTCGTCGGGGTGCACGAAGACCACGCGGCGCCCGTTGCTGATGCCGCGGTAGCGGTCGTCGAGCCCGTAGATCGTGGTGTTGAACTGGTCGTGGGAACGCAGCGTCTGCAGCAGCAGCCGGCCCTGGGGGACCTCCAGCACCTCGACGGGGGTGCAGCTCAGCAGCGCCTTGCCCGACTCGGTCTCGAAGGTGCGGGTGTCGCGCGGCGGGTGCGGCAGGACGAACCCGCCGGGCACGTCGACCTTCTCGTCGTAGGCCGCGCACCCGGGCACGACGCGGGCGATCGAGCGACGGATCTCGGTGTAGTCCGAGCGCCACGCGGCCCACGGCACGCGGGCCATCGCCTGCCCGGCCGGCGAGTCGGGGGCGGCGGCCTGGACGGCCTCGGCCAGCCCGCAGACGACGTGGACCTCGGAGCGCAGGTGCGGCGACGCCGGCTTCAGCGGCCCCTTCGAGGCGTGCACGGCCGACATCGAGTCCTCGACGGTCACCCGCTGCTCGACACCACCGGTGAGGTCCTTCTCGGACCGGCCCAGCGGCGGCAGCAGCAGCGTCTCGCGACCGAAGGTCACGTGGCTGTGGTTGAGCTTGGTGGCGACGTTGACGACGGTCCGGACCTTGCGCATCGCGGCCGCGGTCACCTCGGTGTCCGGGGCGGCCGAGACGAAGTTGCCTCCCATGGAGAGGAAGAAGTCGACGGTGCCGTCCCGCATCTCGCGGATCGCCTGGACGGTGTCGTGACCGTGCTCGCGCGGCGGGTCGAAGCCGAACTCGCCCTGGATCGCGTCGAGGAAGTGGTCGGGCAGCCGCTCCCAGACGCCCATGGTCCGGTCGCCCTGCACGTTGCTGTGGCCGCGCACCGGGCAGAGCCCGGCACCGGGCCGGCCGATGTTGCCCTGCAGCAGCGCGACGTTGACGATCTCCTTGATCGTGGCGACCGAGTTGTGGTGCTGGGTGATGCCCATCGCCCAGCAGGTCACGGTGGCCTCGGAGTCGCGGAACATCTCGGCGGCCTCGGTGACCTGCGCGCGGGTCAGGCCGGTCGAGGCCTCGACCTTGGCCCAGTCGAGCTCCTGCACGTGGTCGACGTACTGCTCGAAGCCGGCGGTGTAACGCTCCAGGAACTCGCGGTCCAGGGCGTCCCACTGGACCAGCAGCGAGCCGATCGCCTGGAAGAGCGCGAGGTCGCCGTTGATCCGGATCGGCAGGTGGAGGTCGGAGAGACCGGTGCCGTTGGCGAGCCAGCCCTTGACCTTCTGCGGGTTCTTGAAGCGGACCATCCCCGCCTCCTCGAGCGGGTTGACCGAGATGATCTTGGCGCCGCGACCCTTGGCCTCCTCGAGGGCGGAGAGCATCCGCGGGTGGTTGGTGCCCGGGTTCTGCCCGACCACGACGATCAGCTTGGCCAGGTGGATGTCCTCCAGGCTGACCGAGCCCTTGCCGATCCCGATCGTCTCGACCAGCGCCGACCCGCTCGACTCGTGGCACATGTTCGAGCAGTCCGGCAGGTTGTTGGTGCCCAAGGCGCGGACGAAGACCTGGTAGGCGTAGGCGGCCTCGTTGGAGACCTTGCCCGAGGTGTAGAACACCGCGCGGTCCGGGGAGCTCAGCCCGGTCAGCCGCTCGGCCATCAGGGCGTTCGCGTCCTCCCAGCTGATCGGCTCGTAGTGGGTGCCGCCCTCACGGACGATCATCGGCTCGGTGATCCGGCCCTGCTGGCCCAGCCAGTACTCCGTGCGCCCGGCCAGGTCGGCCAGCGAGTGGGAGGCGAAGAACTCGCGGTCGACCCGGCGCTTGGTGGCCTCCTCGGTGACCGCCTTCGCGCCGTTCTCGCAGAACTCCGCGTGGTGGCGCTCCCCCGGGCTGGGGTCGGGCCAGGCACAACCCTGGCAGTCGAACCCGTCGGCCTGGTTCAGCTTGAGCAGCGTCTGGGCGGTGCGGACCGGCCCCATCTGCTCCATGGCGCGCTTCATCGAGACGGCCACGGCGGTCGGACCGGCGGCGTGGTGGTGGGGCTTGTCGACGTCGAGGTCGCCCTCGTCGATGTCGGACTTGGGGGCGGGGCGGAGTGCACTCACCACACCATCATCACCTAGGCCCCCCGACGCGGCGCCACCCCCGGGCGGCGAGTCACCCCGGCGGGGGGACCGGCCCGCCGGCCCACGTCCAGGCGTACGCCGGGTCGTCGACGTCGGCCGCTGCCTCGCCGAGCTCGAGCGGGGCGAAGGTGTCGACCATGACCGCGGACTCGTGGAACTCCGTCGCGCCCAGGGAGCCCTCGATCGCCTCCGGCTGCGGGCCGTGCGGGAAGCCGCCGGGGTGCAGCGAGACCGAGCCCAGCCCGATGCCCGAGCCCTTGCGCGCCTCGTAGTCGCCGCCGACGTAGAACATGACCTCGTCGGAGTCGACGTTCGAGTGGTAGTACGGCACCGGCACGGCCAGCGGGTGGTAGTCGACCTTGCGGGGCAGGAAGGCGCAGATCACGAAGTTCCAGCCCTCCAGCACCTGGTGCACCGGAGGCGGCTGGTGGACCTTGCCGGTGATCGGCATGAAGTCCTCCACGTTCAGCGTGTAGGGGTAGAGGCAGCCGTCCCAGCCGACGACGTCGAACGGGTGCGTGGCCAGGGTGTGCCGGGTGCCGACGACGCCGGCGGACGTGCGGTGCTTGACCAGCACGTCGACCGGCTCCTCGGCCTGCGGACCCTCGACCAGCAGCGGCGCGGTCGGGCCGTGCAGGTCCCGCTCGCAGTACGGCGCGTGCTCGAGCAGCTGGCCGTAGCGCGAGAGGTACCGCTTCGGCGGGGCGACGTGCCCGGTCGCCTCGATCGCGTAGAGACTGCTGGGCTCGGCGGGGACCCACCGGTGGGTGGTGGCCCGGGGCACGACGACGAGGTCGCCGGCCCGGTAGGGCACGGTCCCGAACACGGTCTCGACCGCGCCCGAGCCGGCCTCGACGAAGACCACCTCGTCACCGATCGCGTCGCGGTAGAGCGGGCTCGGGTCGGTGCCGGTGACGACGTAGCCGATCCGGACGTCGTGGTTGGCGAGCACCTGGCGGCGTCCGGTCACGGCGTCGGCCCCGCCCGGGACGGCCAGGTCGTGCAGGCGCAGGTGGCGCGGCAGCAGCGGGTGGTTGGGGCGGCGGGCCTGGTCGGGCAGCTCCCACGTCCCTGCGTCGACGACGGCCGAGGGCACGCCGCGGTGGTAGAGCAGGGAGGAGTCCGAGGAGAACCCCTCCTCCCCCATCAGCTCCTCGCGGTAGAGCCGCCGGTCCTCGCGGGAGGTGTCGCGGTGCTGGGTGTGCCGGGTGCGCGGGACGTCGCCCACGCGGGAGTAGTACGCCATCGTCTCTCCTCGCAGGGCCCCCTCGACGGGGAGCCGGGTCCGGTTACGTTACCGAGATGGAGAGCACGGAGCACCGGACCTGGTGGAGCGGCCTGCTGGACGTGGCGGGGCCGCTCGACGCCATCGACCCGACGGACGCCGACCTCGTCGCCTCGCGGGTCGTCCTCGACACCGACCTGCCGGGGACCGACCCGGACGGCCCGCCGGTCACGCTCGTGGTGAGCGGCGGCGCGGGCCAGGTGGCCGGCCCGTCGGCCCTCGCCGCGCGCCGGGGGGTGCCGCTGCGGGCGGTCCGGGTGACCCTGCGCGACCCCGCCGACCTGCGCGGCAACGCCCGCCGGGTGGTGACGGCCGTCGAGGCCGCCCGCGTCGAGGGCGCGCTGGCCGACGACGTGGTCGTCGCGGTCGGGATGCCCGACGCCGAGCCCGGCGCGGACTGGTGCGCGGCCGTCGACGAGATCGCCGCGCTCGAGCTGGCGGTGTCGCTGCCGGTCGAGGGTGCCGACCCGCTGCGGGTCGCGGCGTGGCTCGAGGCCGTGCTCGACCGGGAGACGCCGGTGACGGTGGTCGGCGGGCACCCGCTGGCGGTGCTCGGTGCCGTGCGTCGCGCCTTCGACGGCGAGGGCGCGGTCGAGGTGGCCGGCGCCCTGGCCGGCCCGCCGACCCGTGCCGTGGCCGGGATGGACGAGACCTCCCTGGTCGGGGTCCGGCGCTGGCTGCGGGGCGTCGAGACCTGCCCGGACGGGCCGGCGGTCCTCGCCGCGGCGCTGGCCGACCTGGGCGTCCGCGCGTGAGGGACCGGCAGGGCCCCGAGGGGTTCGGCGCCGACCACCTGCCGTACGGCGTGTTCTCCCCGCCGGGCGGCGGCCCGCGCGTGGGGGTGCGGTACGCCGACCGCGTCGTGGACCTCGCCGCCGCCACCGGCCTCCCCGCCCTGGCCACCGGGTCGCTGGACGCGCTGCTGGCGCTGGGCCCGTCCGGCTGGGCGCAGGTTCGCGAGCAGGCCGCGCTCGCGGTGGCCGACGCGGGCGTGCCCGCGTACGACGTGGCGACGGTGGCGCTGCACGCGCCGTTCACCGTCGGCGACTACGTCGACTTCTACGCCTCCGAGCACCACGCCCGCAACGCCGCGGCGGTGCTGCGCCCGGACGCCCCGGCGCTGCCGCCGGCCTGGCGGCACCTGCCGATCGGCTACCACGGGCGGGCGCAGACGGTCGTGCCGAGCGGGACGCCGGTGGTGCGCCCGGTGGGCCAGGGGCGCCCGCCCGCCGACGGCGACGGCACGCCGGCCTTCGGGCCCACCCGCCGGCTCGACCTGGAGGCCGAGCTGGGCTTCGTGGTGGGTGCGGGCTCGGCGCTGGGCGAGCGGGTCGCGGTCGACGCCTTCGCCGACCACGTCTTCGGCGTGGTCGGGCTCAACGACTGGTCGGCGCGCGACCTGCAGGGCTGGGAGATGGCGCCGCTGGGGCCGTTCCTGGGCAAGTCGTTCGCGACGTCGGTGTCGCTGTGGGTAACGCCCCTGGCGGCGCTCACGGGTGCGTGGACCGACCTGCCCGGCCAGGACCCGACGCCCCTGCCCTACCTGCGGTCCGCCGACGGGTCGACCCCGCGCGGGCTCGACGTGGCGGTCGAGGTCGTCCTCGACGGGGAGGTGCTGTCGCGACCGCCGTACGCCTCCACCTACTGGGCACCGGCGCAGATGCTGGCCCACCTGACCGTCAACGGCGCCTCCGTGCGACCCGGGGACCTCTTCGCCTCCGGCACGATCTCGGGGCCCGGCGAGGACCAGCTCGGGTCGCTGCTGGAGATGTCGACGCACGGGCGCGGGTTCCTCGAGGACGGCCAGGAGGTCGTGCTCCGCTACAGCGCCCCGGGCCCGGCCGGCGGACGGATCACGCTCGGCGAGGTGCGCGGGCGGGTGCAGCCGGCCCGCCACGTCGGCGACACCTGAGCACGCCCGGGCGTTCACCCGGTCCCGGTTGACTCGGGCGGTGCGCATCGCCCAGCTCGCCAACTTCGTCGGCCCCGCCTCGGGCGGGATGCGCGTCGCGCTCGAGGCGCTGGCCCGCGGCTACGCCGAGCGCGGCGTCCCGCGCCTGCTCGTGGTGCCCGGTCCCACCGACGCCCGTACGACCACCGACGCCGGCGAGGTCGTGCAGCTGCGCGCACCGCGGGTCGGCGGCGGCTACCGGCTGATCGTCGAGCCGTGGCGGGTGGTCGACGTGCTCGAGCGGTTCGCCCCGACGTCGGTCGAGCTCAGCGACAAGACCACGCTGCTGCCGGTGACGCGGTGGGCGCGGCGCCAGGGCGTGCGCACGGTGCTGTTCTCCCACGAGCACCTCGGCGAGATGCTCGCGGGCCGCACCGGCCTCGACCTCGGACCCCGGCTCTCGGTCGGGCTGCTCAACCGGCTGCTGGTGCGCAGCGTGGACGCGGTCGTGGTCACCTCCCGCTACGCCGAGGGCGAGTTCGCGACGCTGGCGGCGGGGGCGGGCTGCCCGGTGGTGCGGGTCCCGCTCGGGGTCGACCTCGAGACGTTCGCGCCGGCCGGTCGCCCCGCGGCCCCCGTACGACGGGACGCGCCGCTGCGGCTCGTGCACGTCGGCCGGCTGTCCCGGGAGAAGTCGCCGCACCTCGCCGTGGCCACGGCGGTCGAGCTGCACCGGCGCGGGGTCCCGGTGACCCTCGACGTGTGGGGCGACGGCCCGCACCGCGACGAGCTCGTGGCGCTCGCGGGCGACGCGCCGGTGCGCTTCGGCGGGTACGTCGCCGACCGGGCCGCGCTGAACGCCGCGCTGGCCGCCGCCGACGTGGCGTTGTCGGTCTGCCCGACCGAGACCTTCGGGCTGGCGGTGCTCGAGGCGCTGGCCAGCGGCACCCCCGTGGTCACCGCCGACACCGGCGGGGCCTGCGAGATCGTCGACGCCGCCTCCGGCGCGTGGGCACCGGCGCTGCCCGGCCCGCTGGCCGACGCCGTGCTCCGCGTCGCCGCCCGGCCGGAGGCGGCCCGCCGCCGCGCTGCGCGGAGCCGGGCCGAGCTGTTCACCTGGGACCGCACGGTCGAGCGGATGCTGGCGGTCCACGCCGGCGAGCCCGACGCGGTGGACGCCGCCGGCTGAGCTCCCGGCGCCGGAACCGTCATCTCGACCGGTCGCGAGCGTCACCTCGACCGGTCGCGAGCGTCATCTCGGCGGTCAGGTCGGGAGCAGGTGGGCCTCGGCGATCCGGTCGACCCGGTCCCGGCCGGAGCGGGTGGCCAGCAGCAGCGGCGCGATCGCGGCGAGCAGCAGGCAGCCCCAGACGATCGCCAGGTAGGCGCCGTGCAGGGAGGAGTCGAGCGGCGAGGCCAGGCCGAGGACCAGCGAGAGCACGAGCACGACCGCGGTGCCGGCGCGCGGGAGGCGCAGGCAGGCGGCGAACGGCAGCACCCACATCGGGTACCAGAGGTGGACCACCGGGCTGAGCAGGACGGTCGCGGCCAGGACCAGGACGAGGGCGCGCAGGGCCTCCCGGCGCTCCCCCGTCGGAGCGCGCAGCGCGACGACCGCGGTGAGCACGACCGCCGCCGCCGAGCCCAGGGCGCGGGTCAGGTCGAGCATCGTGGCGTCCGGCAGGCCCACGACGCCGCCCCCCAGGTCGAGCAGGCCGCCGAGGACGGTGGTCAGCGACAGGGGCGTGGCCACCGTGGTCGGCACGGCGAGCGCCGCCAGCCACCCCAGGCCGAGCCCGCCGGCCAGGCTCAGGCCGACCAGGGTCCCGACGGCGACCAGCCCGACGCCGGCCAGCCGGCGCAGCCGGGCGGCCAGGGCGATCCCCGCCGGCAGGGACGCCACCACGATCGCGACGCAGACCAGGCCGCCGGGGAGCTTGACCGCCGCGGCCAGCCCGGCGAGCACCGCGCCGGCGGCCCAGTGCCGCTCGACGCCGACGACGAGCGAGGCCGCCATCAGGCCGACCATCAGCAGGTCGTTGTGCAGCCCGGCGACGCCGGCGGCCAGCGTCAGCGGCGAGACGAGCACGAGCGCCGAGGCCAGGGCGGGGCTCGCCCCGGTCCACCGGGCCAGCCGTGGGACGGCCCACGCCAGCAGGACCAGTCCGGCCAGCGCGAGCAGCCGGTGCCCGACCACGAGCAGCCACGGGTCCTGGGTGACCGAGGCGCCGAGCCCGCCCAGCAGCAGCGGGACGGGACCGTACGGCGCCGGGGTGTCCATCCAGCGCGGGTCGACGGCCTCGGCGACCGCGCCGGCGAGCACGCCGGGCCCGTGGTCGTAGGGCGAGACGCCCGCCTCGACCAGCGCGCCCTGGGCGGCGTAGGACCACCCGTCGCGCGAGAACAGCGGTGGTGCCAGCACCAGCGGGACGCTCCACCAGACGGCGACGCGGCGCACCAGCGCGAGGTCGTCGTCGGGGTCGCGGTCACCGGCCGCGGTCGACCGGCACAGTCGCAGCCACTGGGCCGCGAGGATGCCGAGACCGCCCATCACCACGGTCAGCCCGAGCATCCGCCCGACCTCCGTGGCGCGCAGCGCCACCAGGGCGTCGAGCCCGAGCAGCGGCGTCGAGGCCGGCAGGGTGGCCACCACCAGGCCCCCGAGGGCCACCAGCACGCTGCCGAGGACCCCTCGAGCGACCATGGTCGGAGGCTAGGAGCGCCCGCCGACCGGGCGGTGGCCGTCGTACGACGGGGTGCGGGCGACCCGGCGACGACGACGTGAACGGGTCAGCCGGCGCCCTCGACGTAGATGCCGTTGCCCGGGCCCAGCGGGACGTCGAGCTGCACGAAGACCAGCAGCACCAGCGCCCAGGCGATCCAGAACGGCACGACGAACGGCAGCATCCGGGCGATCAGGGTCCCCAGGCCGGCCTGCGGCTCGTAGCGGCGCACGAAGGTGAGCAGGACGATCATGTACGGGTTGAGCGGGGTGATGATCTGGGTGGCCGAGTCACCGATCCGGAAGGCCGCCTGCACGAAGGCCGGCTCGTAGCCCAGGATCCCGAACAGCGGCACGAACACCGCCGCCATCAGGGTCCACATCGACGACCCCGAGATGATGAACAGGTTCAGCACCGAGCAGAGCAGCATGAACCCGAAGATCACCACGAGCCCGGTGAGCCCGACCGACTCCAGCGCGTCGGCGCCGGCCACGGCCAGGCCGGAGCCGACGCCGGACCAGTCGAAGAGGGCGATGAACTGGCCGAGCACGAAGGCCAGCACGAGGAACGGGGTCATGTCGCGCAGCGCCTCCCCCATCATCCGTGGCACCTCGCCGAAGCCGCTGATCGTCCCGGACACCCGGCCGTAGACGTAGCCGCCGACGGCGAAGTAGGCGAAGACCACGAACACGATCGAGTCCAGCAGGGGCGAGGCCGGCAGGAACCCGCCGTCGGCGTTGCGCCACGGCGAGGCCGGCACCAGCACCGCCACCAGGACCACGACGGTGAGCACGCCCAGCGCCAGCACGGCGGCGCGCAGCCCGCGCCGCTCGTCGGCGGTGAGGTCGGTGCCGGTGGCGTGCTCGTGGGCGTGCTCGACCTCGCCGGCCTCCGCGTGCTCCTCGGTCGGCACGCCCTGGCGGACGAGCCGGGGCTCGAGGACCCGGTCGATGACGAAGCCGGCCACGAGGGTCAGGACGACCGCGGAGACGGCGTTGAAGAAGTAGTTCGACAGCGGGTTGACCGGGTCCGCGGCCTGCTCCAGCGCGGGGACCGTCGGGATCACCGCGTTGGTGATGCCGGCGAACAGCGCGTCGAGCGAGGTCGGCACGATCGAGGTCGAGTAGCCGGCGCCGGCCGCCGCGAAGCCGCCGAGCAGCCCGGCCATCGGGTGCCGCCCGGCCGCCTTGAAGGCCAGCGCCGCCAGCGGGGGGACGACGACGAAGATCGAGTCCGACATCACCGAGCCGCAGACCCCGAGGAACCCCACGGCGTACGGCAGCGCCCACCGCGGCGCGGAACCCATCGTGCGGCGGATGCCGGCGGCGAGGAAGCCGGTCTTCTCCGCGATGCCGATGGCCAGCAGGATCGTCACCACGGTGACCAGCGGCGGGAAGCCGATGAAGTTCGCGCCGAGGTTCGAGGTGAACCAGGCCAGGCCCTCACCGGTGAACAGGCCGCGGATCACCACCGGCTCGTCGGCGCCGGGGACGGTGACGTCGACCCCGCCCCAGGCCAGGCCGGTGGAGACGACCCCGGTGAGCAGGAAGAGGAACAGGAACAGGTTGAACGGCTGGGGCAGCCGGTTGCCGGCCCGCTCGACGCGGGTCAGGAACCGGTCACCGATGCTCGTGCTGCTGGCCATGACGGCCTCCCGGGAGTGGTGGGTCTAGTCGAAGTAGCGGGCGACGTCGACGGCGCCCCCGGACTCCTCGAACTCGTGGCGGACCGCGGCGGCCAGGTCGTCGTCGACCAGCAGGTCCAGGGCGGCGCAGGCCAGGCCGTACGCCCCGTCGACCGCGGCCCGCTCGGCCTCCGGGGAGGCCGCGGCCGCGGCGAACTCCGGCGTGTGCAGGGCGGTGCCGGGCTCGGCGACCTTGATCAGCGGGTGGATGCCGGGCAGCCGGTAGCTGACGTTGCCGAAGTCGGTGGAGGCCGCGAGCGTCTCGGAGACGACGCCGGCGGGGTACGGCGCGCGCCCGCGTCGCTGCTGGGCCAGCGCCCACCGGGCGGTGAGGGCCTCGTTGGTGCGCACCGGCAGCGACGGCGGGTGCTCGTCCCACTGCAGGTCGAGGCTCACCCCGGCCATCAGCGCCGCCCCGCGCAGCACGTCCTCGACCCGGCGCGAGAGGTCGACCAGCGTCTCGGGGTGGGGCGAGCGGACGTAGAGGTCCATCCGCGCGGTCGCCGGGATCACCGACGGGCGGGTGCCGCCCTCGGTGATCACCGCGTGCACCCGGTCGACCGGGGGCACCTGCTGGCGCAGCAGGCCGATCCCCTGGTAGGCCAGCGACGCCGCGTCGAGGGCGTTGCGCCCGCAGAACGGCTGCGCCGAGGCGTGGGCCGGCAGGCCGGTCCAGGTCGCGGTGGCGACCCGCCGGCCGAGCCAGACCTGGTCGGCGACGTCCGCGCCGTACGGGTGGCACATCACCGCCGCGTCGAGGCCGTCGAAGGCCCCGGCGCGGGCGAGGTGCTCCTTGCCGGTGTGGCCCTCCTCGGCCGGCGTGCCGAGGACCACCACGCGGCCCTCGAAGGCGTCGGGGTCCTCCCCGAGCAGCCGCCGCAGCGCCACCGCCGCCCCGACCGCGGTCGCCGCGATCACGTTGTGGCCGCACGCGTGGCCGATCCCGGGCAGGGCGTCGTACTCCCCCAGGACCGCGACCGTGCGGTGCCGGTCCGGGTCGAAGCCGGGGCTGGCGACCTCGGCACGCACCGCGGTCGCGAGCCCGTGGACGTCGACCTGCGGGGCGTACCCGTGGCGGGTCAGCAGGTCGGCGAAGGCCGCGGCGGCGTGGTGCTCCTCGTAGGCCGTCTCGGGGTGGGCGTGCAGGTCGTGCACCAGCGCGCACAGGTCGTCCCCGACGGCGTCCACGTGCGCCGCGAGCGCCTCGTGCTGCGCGGGCGGGGCGCCGTCGTGGGGCGAGGTCACCGGGCTGCTCGCCGCCGCCCGCCGCGCGGTCTGCCGCTCGAGCACTGCGAGGTACGGCGAGGGGACGGGGTCGGGCGCACTCCCGAGATGAGGGTCCGGCACCGGCGCCACGCTAGGCACCGCGACGGGTCGGGCACAAGGGTGGCGTGACCGCGGTCTCACGAGCAGCGAGCGCCACCCCGGTGGTCGAGGAGCGAGCGCAGCGAGCGTCACGAGACCTGCGCCGCCACCCCGGTGGTCGAGGAGCGAGCGCAGCGAGCGTCACGAGACCTGCGCCGCCACCCGGTGGTCGAGGAGCGAGCGCAGTGAGCGCAGTGAGCGTCACGAGACCTGCGCCGGACCGGGCACGCCTACCGGCGGCACCGGTGCGCCCGACCACCGGTAGCGCTCGACTCGCGATCTGGTGACACCTGGTGACACCGGATCGCGACCCGACCGCCCCAGCGGCGGTCGGGTCGCGGCTGAAACCGTCGACGTGTGATCTGCCTCCACCAGGTGCGTGCAGATCACACATCGACCACAGCGTCCCTGGTCTCGTGACGCTCGCTGGCGCTCGCTCCTCGACCACCGGGGGGCCGGCGTCCCTGGTCTCGTGACGCTCGCTTCGCTCGCTCCTCGACCACCGGGGCCGGCGCTCGCTCCTCGACCACCGGGGCTGGGGTCAGCGGAGGACGACGGTGCGGTGGCCGTTGAGCAGGACGCGGCCCTCGGCGTGCCAGCGCACGGCGCGCGCCAGGGCCTGGCACTCGACGTCACGCCCGGCGGCGACGAGCTGCTCGGGGGTCATCGTGTGGTCGACGCGGGCGACCTCCTGCTCGATGATCGGGCCCTCGTCGAGCTCGGCGGTGACGTAGTGCGCGGTGGCGCCGACGAGCTTCACGCCCCGGTCGTGCGCCTGGTGGTACGGCTTGGCGCCCTTGAAGCTGGGCAGCATCGAGTGGTGGATGTTGATCGCGCGACCCTCGAGGTGGCGGCACAGGTCGTCGCTGAGGATCTGCATGTAGCGGGCCAGCACCACCAGGTCGACGTCGTGCTCCTCGACCAGCTCGAGGAGGCGGGCCTCGGCGGCCGGCTTGGTGTCGCGGGTGACCGGCACGTGGTGGAAGGGCACGCCGTAGTTGCCGGCCAGCCGCTCGAAGGTCGTGTGGTTGGACACGATGCCGACCACGTCGACCGGCAGGCCGCCGATCGAGGTCCGGAAGAGCAGGTCGTTCAGGCAGTGCCCGACGCTGCTGACCAGGATCAGCACCTTCGGGCGTACGGCGGCGTCGACGAGCTCCCACGACATCGAGAACCGCTCGGCCACGGGGAGCACCCGCGCCCGCAGGTCCTCGAGACCGAGACCGTCGGGGGCGGAGAGCTGGACCCGCAGGAAGAAGGTGCGGGTGTCCGGGTCGCCGTACTGCTGGCTCTGCTCGATGTTGCAGCCGGCGTCGGCCAGCAGGGTCGAGACCGCCGCGACGATGCCGGGCCGGTCGGGGCACGCGAGCCGCCAGACGTACTCGCCGCCGCTCACGTGCCGCCTTCCCGCGTCCGCTGGTCAGGGTGGTGCTGGTCGTGCAGGAGATGGTCGTGCTGGTGGCAGGTGCAGGATTCGAACCTACGTAGTCGATGACGGCTGATTTACAGTCAGCTCCCTTTGGCCGCTCGGGCAACCTGCCGGGTGTCGGGCGGAGGCTTTTGGCCCCCTGGCGACGAGAAGGGACAATAGCGCAGCACGGCGGCGATCAGCCAGGCCAGCAGGATGCTGACGATGACCGGGGCGCCGGCCTCGGCCGAGAACAGCCCGCCGAGCACGCCCTCGAGGTCGGTCGCGGCGATGACGGCGCCGAGGGACCCGCCGACGCCGGTGATCAGCAGGATCTGCCCGGTGGTGTCGAAGCCCTTGCTCATGGCCTCGTTGGTGAGGTCACCGCCGATGCTGGTCTTGGCCAGGACGNTCCCACCCCCGCCGCCCCACCCGCAGCCCCAAGGAGCACCACCCGTGGCCGACTCGTCCTTCGACATCGTCAGCAAGCTCGACCGCCAGGAGGTGGACAACGCCCTGGGCCAGACCGCCCGCGAGATCTCCACCCGCTTCGACTTCAAGGGCACCGGCGCCACCATCGAGTGGCAGGGCGACGACGCCATCGAGATCACCGCGTCTGCCGACGACCGGGCCAGCGCCGTGCTGGACGTCTTCCAGGGCAAGCTGGTCAAGCGCAACGTCAGCCTCAAGGTGCTCGACCCCTCGGAGCCGCGCGCGTCGGGGCAGCAGTCGAAGATCACCGTCGCGCTCAAGGAGGGCATCACCTCCGAGGACGCCAAGAAGATCTCCAAGCTGATCCGCGACGAGGGCCCCAAGGGCGTCAAGGCGCAGATCCAGGGCGACGAGCTGCGGGTGAGCAGCAAGAAGCGCGACGACCTGCAGGCCGTGCAGCAGCTGGTGAAGGGCCAGGACTACGAGTTCGCGGTCCAGTTCACCAACTACCGCTGACCCGGCCCTCCGCCGTCAGGCGCTCGCCGCCTCCCGCTGCCGTCCGCTGGCCACGCTGATCGCGCCCTCCGCGGGCGTCAGCCACACCGCGGCGCCGGCCTCGAGGTGCATCGAGCGGGAGTGGGTGCGGGTCAGCACGACGGTGACGTCGGGGCGGTCCGCCACGGCGACCACCACGCGTACCTCGAAGCCGATCCGCAGCACCCGCTCGACCCGGCCCTGCACTCCGCCGGGTACGGGGTGGGTCGCGACCTCGATGTCGTGCGGGCGCAGCACCTGCCCCTCGAGCGTGGTCACCTCGCCGAGGAAGCCCATCACGAAGTCGTTGGCCGGCTCGTCGTAGAGCTGGTCGGGGGTGCCCACCTGCTCCACGCGGCCCTCGTTGATCACCACGATCTCGTCGGCGACCTCGAGGGCCTCCTCCTGGTCGTGGGTCACGAACACGGTGGTCACGTGGACCTCGTCGTGCAGGCGCCGCAGCCAGTCTCGGAGCTCCTTGCGGACCTTGGCGTCCAGCGCGCCGAAGGGCTCGTCGAGCAGCAGCACGGTCGGCTCGACCGCCAGCGCGCGGGCCAGCGCCATCCGCTGCCGCTGCCCGCCCGAGAGCTGGGCCGGCAGCCGGTGGGAGAACTGCGAGAGGTGCACGAGCTCCAGCAGCTCCTCCACCCGCCTGGCGGTCTCCGCCTTGGGCCGCTTGCGGATCTCGAGACCGAAGGCCACGTTCTTGGCCACGGTCATGTGCTTGAAGACCGCGTAGTGCTGGAACACGAAGCCGACGTTGCGCTTCTGCGGCGGCAGCCGGGTGGCGTCGGTGCCCTCGATGGTCACGGTGCCGGCGTCGGCGGTGTCCAGCCCGGCGATGATGCGCAGCAGCGTCGACTTGCCCCCGCCGGACGGGCCGAGCAGGGCGGTGAGCTGCCCGGTGGGCAGCGACACGTTCACGTCGTCGAGGGCGACGAAGTCGCCGAACCTCTTGGTCAGGCCTGAGACCTCGATGCTCATCGGTGGATCCAATCGGTAGCGGGGATCATGAGTGGCTCTGGGGGCGGACGAGGGCGACGACCACGAGGCAGGCGATGCTGACCAGGATCAGCAGGAACGAGGTGGCGTACGCCTCGCCCTGCTGGAAGTTCTGGTACTTCTGCTCCACCACGAGCGTCGCGGTCTGGGTGCGGCCGGTGTAGTTCCCCGAGACGATCTTGACCGCGCCGAACTCGCCCACGGAGCGGGCGAGGCTGAGGACGACGCCGTAGACGACGCCCCACTTGATGCTGGGCAGGGTGATCCGCCAGAACGTCTGCGGGCCCGAGGCGCCGAGGCTGCGGGCGGCCTGCTCCTGGTCGTCGCCGACCTCGACCAGCACCGGGACGACCTCGCGGATGACCAGGGGCAGCGCGACGAAGCAGGTCGCCATCACCATCCCGGGCGAGTTGAAGATGACCTGGAAGCCGGCGGCCTCGAGCTCGGGGCCGACCAGGCCGTTGCGGCCGTTGTAGGCCAGCACCAGCGCGAGGCCGACGACCACCGGGGAGACCGACAGCGGCAGGTCGATCAGCGCCGAGAGCACCCGCTTGCCGGGGAACTCGTAGCGCACCAGCAGCAGCGAGATGGTCACGCCGAAGACCAGGTTGATCACCACGGCGAGGCCGGCGACGATGCCGGTCAGCCGCAGCGCGCTGATCACCTGCTCGTCGCCGAGGGCGTCGAGCAGGTTCGTCAGCCCCCCGTCGAAGGTCTGCTGGACCAGCAGCGCCAGCGGCCAGGCGACGAGGAAGAAGACGTAGCCCACGGCGACGAGCCGCAGCGTCCACTTCACCGGCACCGGGACGGCGGTGGTGGTCCGGGTCGCGGTCGGGCTAGCCACGGCGGGCCACCCGTCGCTGGAGCACGTCGAGCAGCACGATGACGACCAGGGCGACGAACAGCATCACCGAGGCCACGGCGGCCGCGGAGGTGTTGTTGCCGTTCTCGATGAAGGTCAGCACCCGCACCGAGACCACCTCGGTCTCGAACGGCCGGTTGCCGCTGAGCAGCACCAGCGAGCCGTACTCGGAGATCGCCCGGGCGAAGGAGAGTGCGGCGCCGGCCGCGATCGCCGGCACCAGGCTGGGCAGGATGATCCGGCGGAAGATCGTCGAGCGTTTCGCGCCGAGCGAGGCCGCGGCCTCCTCGACGTCGGTCTCGAGCTCCTCGAGCACCGGCTGGACGGTGCGCACCACGAACGGCAGCGTCACGAACGCCAGCGCCAGCGTGACCGCCGACGGCGTGAACGCCCACTGCAGCCCCAGCGGGCTGTTGGGCCCGTAGAGCGAGAGCAGCACCAGTCCGGCCACGATCGTGGGCAGCGCGAACGGCACGTCGATGATCACGTCGAGCAGCCGCTTGCCCCAGAACGAGTCGCGGACCAGCACCCAGGCGATGACCGTGCCGACGAGGACGTTGACCACGGTGACCACGGCGGCCTGGGTGACCGTCAGGGTGACTGCCGCCCACGTCTGGTCGTTCTGCAGCACCGAGACGTAGCCCGAGACACCGCCCTCGGCGGCCACGGCGACGACCGCGGCCAGCGGCAGGAGCACCAGGATGCTGAACCACAGCACGGCCACGCCGAGGCCGAGGCCGGCGCCGCGGGTCAGGGTGCTGCGCGGCCCGGAGCGCCGCGACCGGCGGGGGCGGCGTCGGCCGCCCCCGCCCCCGGTGGGCACGTCGGCCCCCGGGTCCACCGGCGGGGGCGAGCCCCGCTCGACGAGGGCGCTGGTCACTCCTCGCCGACCTTGCCGGTCTCCTGCTGGAGCTCGGTGATGATGCCCAGCGGGTTGCCCTCCTCGCCGTCGCCGAAGTAGAGGTCGGCCGCCTCGCCCCACCCGCCGAAGTCGTCGTCGATCGTGAAGAGCTCCTCCGGGGTCGGGAACGGGTCGGCGGGGTCGTTGGCACCCTCGACCTCGCCGATCTCGACGTCGTCGACGACCGGCCGGAAGCCGGACTGCGCGTAGTCGGCCTGCGCCTCGGGGCCGGTCATGAACTCCAGGAACGCCTCGGCGGTCGCGTCGGCGTCCACCGTGGTCGCGGCCGGGTTCTCGATCAGCAGCGTGTCCGGCGGGACGACGTAGTCGATGTCCGCGCCGCTCTGCTTGGCCAGGATCGCCTCGTTCTCGTACGACAGCAGCAAGTCGCCGCTGCCGTCGGTGAACGCCGTCGTGGCCTCGCGACCGCTGCCGGGCAGCGCGATGGTGTTGCCGAGCAGCGACGTGATGAAGTCACGGGCCTCGTCCTCGCTCCCGCCGTTGCCGGCGACGTGCGCCCACGCGGCGAGGATGTTCCAGCGCGCCGACCCGGACGAGCCGGGGTTGGGGGTGATCACCTCGACACCGGGCTCGACGACGTCGTCCCAGGTCTCGATGCCGTCGGGGTTGCCGGACCGGACCACGAACACGACCACCGAGGAGGTCGCGATGCCGTTGGTCGGGGTGTCGCGCCAGGTGCTCTCGACGAGACCGGCGTCGACGAGCCGGGTGATGTCGGTCTCGAGCGAGTAGTGCACGACGTCGGCCTCCGCCCCGGCCTCGACGGCGCGGCTCTGGTCGCCCGAGGCGCCGTAGGAGGTCAGGAAGTCCGAGCCGGACATGCCCTCGCCCTCCGGGGTCGAGGTGAAGTCCTCGAACACCGGCGCGTTCGCCGCCTCCATCACCGAGAACGCGTTCACCGTCACGGACTTCTCCGCGTCGTCGCCGCTGCTCGCGCCCGAGCACCCGGTCAAGGCCAGGACCGAGGTCGCCCCGAGCGCGGCCGCCGCCTTGAAGGTCTTCTTCATCTGTGTCTCTCTCCGTCCCGGTGAACCAGGACTCGTCCCACCGCGCGGTGCGGTGACCCAACAATGACGATGAGATTAGTAGAGAAACACGAGAATGGGGGGACGCGCCACGGTTCGAGACCAGGAGGTCGTCCCGGGAGTGCGGGCTACATTGGCGAGGCGCTCGCCGGCGTCGGCGAGATCCCCGACGGAACAGGACGGCCGTGGCGACCGAGGTCAAGCAGCTCGACAGGGTCATCATCCGTTTCGCCGGCGACTCCGGTGACGGCATGCAGCTCACCGGCGACCGGTTCACCCAGGAGTCGGCCGCCTTCGGCAACGACCTCGTGACCCTGCCGAACTTCCCCGCCGAGATCCGGGCGCCCCAGGGCACGCTGCCCGGGGTGTCGTCCTTCCAGGTGCACTTCGCCGACCACGACATCCTCACCGCCGGCGACGCCCCCGACGTGCTGGTCGCGATGAACCCGGCCGCGCTGCGGGCCAACCTGCCGGACCTGCCGCGCGGCGCGACGGTCATCGTCGACACCCACGACTTCACCACCCGCAACCTGGCCAAGGCCGGCTACGACGCGAACCCCCTGGACTCCCTCGACGAGCCCGGCTCGCCGCTGGCGGAGTTCGCGGTGCACACCGTCGACCTCACCGGGATGACGGTGGGGGCGGTCAAGGAGTTCGGGCTGTCGCGCAAGGACGCCTCGCGCGCCAAGAACATGTTCGCCCTCGGGCTGCTGTCGTGGATGTACGGCCGGCCCACCGAGCACACCGAGAAGTTCCTGCACCGCCGGTTCTCCCGGGTGCCCGACATCCGGGACGCCAACATCACGGCCTTCAAGGCCGGGTGGGCCTTCGGCGAGACCACCGAGACGTTCGCGGTGCGCTACGAGGTGAAGCCGGCCCCGATGGCGGCCGGCACGTACCGCAACATCACCGGCAACCTGGCCCTGGCCTACGGCCTGGTCGCCGCGGGCGTCCGCTCCGGCCTGCCGGTCTTCCTCGGCTCCTACCCGATCACCCCGGCCTCCGACGTGCTGCACGAGCTGAGCAAGCACAAGGCCTTCGGTGTGACGACCTTCCAGGCCGAGGACGAGATCGCGGGCATCGGCGCCGCCATCGGCGCCTCCTTCTCGGGCGCGCTCGGCGTCACCACGACCTCCGGGCCCGGCGTGGCGCTCAAGTCGGAGTCGATCGGCCTGGCGGTGATGACCGAGCTGCCGCTGCTGGTGATCGACGTGCAGCGCGGCGGACCCTCGACCGGGCTGCCGACCAAGACCGAGCAGGCCGACCTGATGCAGGCGATGTACGGCCGCAACGGCGAGGCGCCCGTACCGATCGTGGCGCCGCGCTCGCCGGCGGACTGCTTCGACGCCGCGATCGAGGCCGCCCGGATCGCGGTGACCTACCGCACCCCGGTGATGCTGCTCTCCGACGGCTACCTGGCCAACGGCTCCGAGCCGTGGCGGATCCCGGAGGTCGACGACCTCCCGGTGGTCGACCCGGGCTTCGCGACCGCCACGAACCACGTCTCGACCGGCAAGGACGGCGCGGAGACGGCCGACTTCTGGCCGTACCTGCGCGACGAGGCCACGCTGGCGCGGCCCTGGGCCGTGCCCGGCACGGCCGGTCTCGAGCACCGCATCGGCGGGCTGGAGAAGGGCGAGGGCCACGGCGACATCTCCTACGACCCCGCCAACCACGAGCGGATGGTCCGCACCCGCCAGGCGAAGGTCGACGCCGTCGCCGACTCCCTGCCGCCGCTCGAGGTCGACGACCCGTCCGGCCAGGCCAAGGTCCTGGTGATCGGGTGGGGCTCGACCTACGGCCCGATCGGCGCCGGGGTACGCCGGGTCCGCCGCTCGGGCCACCACGCGGCCCAGGTGCACCTGCGCCACCTCAACCCGTTCCCCCACGACCTCGGCGAGATCCTCGGCCGCTACGAGCGGGTGCTGGTGCCCGAGATGAACCTCGGCCAGCTCTCCACCCTGCTGCGGGCGCGCTACCTCGTCGACGCCCGCGGCTACCACCAGGTCAACGGGCTGCCGCTCAAGGCCGCCGCGCTGGCCCAGGCCATCGGCGAGCTCGTCGCCGAGGCCGAGGGCGTGCCCCTGCACGAGCTCGACCTGACCGCCGCCACGTCCCAGGAGGTCCACCAGTGAGCACCACCGCCGACCTGCCGTCCCCCACCCTGCGCACCGGCACCGACGGCGTCCCCGCCGTCGACCCCGACGCGCCGGCCCAGACCGGCAAGGAGTTCACCTCCGACCAGGAGGTGCGCTGGTGCCCCGGCTGCGGCGACTACGCCGTGCTCAAGGCGGTCCAGTCGTTCCTGCCCGACCTCGGGCTGCGCCGCGAGAACATCGTGTTCGTCTCCGGGATCGGCTGCTCGAGCCGCTTCCCCTACTACCTCGACACCTACGGCATGCACTCGATCCACGGGCGCGCGCCGGCGATCGCCACCGGGATCGCCACCACGCGCGAGGACCTCTCGGTGTGGGTCGTGACCGGTGACGGGGACGCGCTGTCGATCGGCGGCAACCACCTGGTCCACGCCCTGCGCCGCAACGTGAACATGACGATCCTGCTGTTCAACAACCGGATCTACGGCCTGACCAAGGGGCAGTACTCCCCCACCTCGGAGGCCGGCAAGGTCACCAAGTCGACCCCGATGGGCTCGGTCGACCACCCGTTCAACCCGGTCTCGCTGGCGCTGGGCGCCGAGGCGACGTTCGTGGCGCGCACCATCGACTCGGACCGCAAGCACCTCACCCAGGTCCTGGCCGCCGCGGCCGCGCACCGCGGGACGAGCCTGGTCGAGATCTACCAGAACTGCCCGATCTTCAACGACGGGGCGTTCGACGCGATCAAGGACCGCGACACCAAGGCCGACGCGATCATCCCGCTCGAGCAGGGGCAGCCGATCCGGTTCGGCGCCCCGGCCGAGGACGGCGGCGGCAGCCGCGGCCTGGCCCGGGACGCAGGGACGGGGGGTGTCCGCGTGGTCGACGTGGCCGAGGTCGGCCTCGACGCGCTGCTGGTGCACGACGCCACCCGGGACGACCCGACCACGGCCTTCGCGATCAGCCGCCTCACCGACGCCGGCTACCTGCGACAGAGCCCGATCGGGATCTTCCGCCAGGTCGAGCGCCCGACCTACGACGACCAGGCGCGGGCCCAGCTCAGCACCGCCAGGGACGCCGCCCCGGGCGACCAGGCAGACCGCCTGGCCGCCCTCATCGGGGGCGGCGACACCTGGACGGTGGTCTGACCCACGAGGGTCAGAAGGTCTCGATCCGGTAGATCCGGTTCGAGTAGGACGTCGCGTAGGTGCCGGTCTTCTGGGTCTTGGCGCGGTAGCGCACCACCCCGCGGTCACGGCGCGGCGCGACCTTCGAGCGGTACCGGCTGTCGTTGTTCGTGCGGACCTTGTTGTAGCGGGTCCACCGGCCGTCGCCGAACTTGCGCTCGATGATCACGAACCGCTTGACGTAGCGCGGTCCCACCTTGCCGCTGATGGCGAACCGGTTGCCGGAGCGCTCCTTGCCGCGCAGCGTGATGTTGCGCATCGGCTTGGCGGCCGCCTCGGCGGCACCGGCCTTCTCGCTGCTCGCGGCCGGCACGGTGCGCGCGTCGTAGGACGAGGCGGGGGCGGCGGTGGCCTGCCCGGGGACGGCCAGGCCGATCAGGGCGACGGCGACCGTGCCTCCGACGGCGCGGCCCAGGGTGTGACGCAGGGACATGAGGTTCTCCTCGGTGATGGGGGTGCGCAGGCGTCCGAGCCCGGGGCGCGGACGCTCGGACCATAACGCGGCCCCGCCCCCGATGGGACGAAAGACCCGCCCTAGGTTGGACCAGTGACGGACCACCGGCCGCGGGACGGGCACCGCGACCGGAACCGCGACGGGCTGCTCCTGGGCGTCGCGGCCTACGGCCTCTGGGGCGCGTTCCCGCTGTTCTTCCCGCTGCTGCGCCCGGCCGGCCCGCTGGAGATCCTGGCCCACCGGATGGTGTGGTCGCTGGTCACGATGCTGCTGCTCGTGGCCCTGCTGGGCAGGATCTCGGCGCTGAGGGCGATCGCCGCCGACCCCCGGACGCGGAGGCTGCTGGTCGTCGCCGCCCTCACCATCACCGTGAACTGGGCGGTCTTCATCTACGGCGTCAACGCCGGGCGCGTCGTCGAGACCTCCCTGGGCTACTTCGTGAACCCGCTGGTGACCGTGCTCATCGGGGTCCTGCTGCTCCGGGAGCGGCTGCGACCCGGCCAGTGGCTCGCCGTCGGCGTCGGCGGGGTCGCGGTCGCCGTGCTGACGTGGGACTACGGGCGCCCACCGTGGGTCGCGCTCGCGCTGGCGGTGTCGTTCGGCACCTACGGCCTGGCCAAGAAGCGGGCCGACGTCGGCGCGGTCGAGAGTCTCGCGTTCGAGACCGCGGTCGTCTCCCCGCTGGCCGTGGGCTACCTGGTGTGGCTCGGCGCGACCGGCGCCGGCACCTTCACCACCGAGGGGCCCGGGCACGCGCTGCTGCTGGCCTCGGCCGGGCTGGTCACCGCGGTGCCGCTGATCTGCTTCTCGGCCGCGGCCACCCGGATCCCGATGGTGAGCCTCGGGCTGCTGCAGTACCTCACGCCGGTCCTGCAGTTCGCCGTCGGCGTCCTCGTCGTCGGCGAGGACATGCCGCCCGGCCGCTGGGCCGGGTTCGCGCTGGTCTGGCTCGCGCTCGCGGTCTTCACCGCCGAGTCCCTCCGCCACCGCCGAGGTGACGCTCGCGGACAGCCGAGATGACGCTCGCGGCGCCTCGAGGTGACGATTCCGGCGCGGCTCAGGCCGAGCGGACCGCCACGACGTCGGCGAACGCCTCGAGGGCGGCCCGGACCGGGCCCGCGGGCAGGACGCCGAGCAGCGCCTTGGCCTCCTCGGCGCGGGCGACGACGTAGCGGCGGGCCTGCTCCATCGCCGGGTGGGCGCGCAGCAGGGCGAGGGCCTCGGCGTGCGGGCCGTCGGCGGACAGGTCGCCGCGCAGCAGCTCGTGCAGCCGGGCGTCGGCGGGGTCGCCGGAGGCCAGCGCCATCAGCACCGGCAACGTCGGGACGCCCTCGCGCAGGTCGGTGCCCGGCGTCTTGCCGGACTCCCCGGACTCCGAGGCGACGTCGAGGATGTCGTCGGAGAGCTGGAACGCGGAGCCGACGATCTCGCCGTACGCCGCCAGCGCCTCCTCCACCTCCGCCGGGGCGTGCGAGAACCGGGCGCCGTAGCGCGCCGAGGTCGCGATCAGCGACCCGGTCTTGCCGGCCACCACCTCGAGGTAGTGCTCGAGCGGGTCCTCGCCCGGGCCCGGGGGCACGGTCTCCAGGATCTGGCCCTCGACCAGCCGGGTGAAGGTCTCGGCCTGGATCCGCACCGCGTCCCGGCCGAGCCGCGAGGTCAGCTCGGAGGACCGGGCGAAGAGGAAGTCACCGGTCAGGATCGCCACGAGGTTGTCGTAGCGGGCGTTGGCCGAGTCGGCGCCGCGGCGCAGGTCGGCCTCGTCCATGACGTCGTCGTGGTAGAGCGAGCCGAGGTGGGTGATCTCCACGACGCAGGCCGCGACCTCGACGTCGAGGTTCTCGGGGTCCTCACCGGCCTCGGCGGCCAGCAGCACCAGCAGCGGCCGGAACCGCTTGCCGCCGGCCTCGAGCAGGTGCCGCGCGGCATCCGTGACGAACTGCGAGCGGCCCACGACGTGGCCGGCCAGGGCCTCCTCGACGCGCGCCATCCGCTCCTGCAGCCGGCGGGCGAGGTCGGCGTCGCCGACGGGCAGCGCGAGATCGGTCTGCGGGGTGGTCACCGCAGGAAGCCTCCCACGCCCGCCGCGAGCTCGAGCAACGGGCCCGGCGCCACGCCGAGGGCCAGGGTGACCAGGGCGCAGAGCGCGATGGTCGCCACGGTGGCGGTCGAGGCGGTGGTGACGCCGGCCTTCTCGCGGATCAGCAGCGCGGTCGAGCCGTGCACCTCCAGCGCCGTCGAGCCCGTACGGGTCCCGGCGCCGCTGCCGGCGGCGACCGCGCCGTGCTCCTCGGGCTCCTCGTCGCCGACGAAGAACATCACCCGGATCATCCGGATGTAGAAGAACACCGCGATCACGCTGGAGGCGATCGCGACCAGCACGACCGGCCAGGCCCCGGCGGCCAGCGCGACGGTGAAGACCGCCCACTTGCCGACGAACCCGGCGGTCAGCGGGATGCCGGCCATCGAGAGCAGGAAGAAGGCGAAGACGCCCGCGGTCAGCGGGGAGCGGCGACCCAGACCCTCCCAGGCGTCGAGCGAGCCGGCCTCGCCGCTCGCGTCACGCACCACGGTGACCACGGCGAACGCGCCGATCGTGGCGAAGCCGTAGGTGGCCAGGTAGAACAGCACCGCCTGCAGCGAGGTGACCTGGCCCTCGGCCAGCTCGCCGGCGGACTGCAGCCCGAGCAGACCGGTCAGCAGGAAGCCGGTGTGGGCGACCGAGGAGTAGGCCAGGATCCGCTTGACGTCGGTCTGCACGACCGCGAGGACCGAGCCGACCAGCATGGTCAGGATCGCGATGATCCACATCATCGGCTCCCACGACCAGCGGTCCGAGCCGAAGGCGACGTAGAAGAGGCGGAGCAGCGCGCCGAAGGCGGCCACCTTGGTGGCAGCGGCCATGAAGGCGGTCACCGCGGTCGGGGCGCCCTGGTAGACGTCGGGGGTCCAGCTGTGGAACGGCGCGGCGCCGACCTTGAACAGCAGACCCACGGCGAGCAGGCCGATGCCGAGCGCGAGCAGCGCACCGTTCTCGCTGTCGTTGGCCACCGCCTGCGCGATCGCCCCGAGCTCCATCGAGCCGGCGAAGCCGTAGACCATCGCGGCGCCGTAGAGGAAGAACCCGGAGGAGAAGGCGCCGAGCAGGAAGTACTTCATCGCCGCCTCCTGGCTCAGCAGGCGCCGGCGCCGGGCCAGGCCGCAGAGCAGGTAGAGCGGGAGGGAGAGGACCTCGAGGGCCACGAACATCGTGAGCAGGTCGCCGGAGGCCGGGAAGAGCATCATCCCGCCGACCGCGAACATCAGCAGGGGGTAGACCTCGGTGTGGTCCAGCCCGCGGGTCGAGGCCTCGCGCTCGGCCTCGGTGCCGGGCAGGGCGGCGGCCTGGGCGGCGAACGCCGAGACCCCGTCCTCCAGCTTGCGCTCGCTGAAGAGCGCGACGCCGGCGATCGCGAAGACCAGGATCAGGCCCCACAGGAAGACCGAGGGGCCGTCGACGACGACCGTGCCGGCGCCCGCGAACAGCCCGAGCGCGGCACCGTCGCCGACGCTCTCGAGGCCGGCGCCGACGTAGAGCACCAGGGCGAGGGCGGCGACCAGGCCGACCGAGGCCAGCGTGACCTGGGCGACGTGACGCAACCGGCGCGGGGTGAACGCCTCCACCAGCACGCCCAGGCAGGCAACGCCGAGGACCACGAGCATCGGGGAGAGCTCGACGTAGTTCAGCGTGGGTTCGGTGAACTCCATGCTCACTCACCTTCCTCGGGCGCGGCGGCCGGGACGTACGGGTCCTGGTCGGTGATGCCGATCTGCTGCTGGAGCTGCTCGGCGTACGGGTTGGCCAGGTCGAGCAGCGGCTGCGGGTAGAACCCGAAGAGCACCAGCGCGACCATCAGCGGCGCGACGGCGCCGAGCTCGCGGGCGCCGAGGTCGTGGCGCCCGCCCTTCCGGGACGCCCGGGTCGTCTCCATCGTGGCGACGAGGTGCGCCGGCGTGGGCCCGGTCATCACCCGCTGGTAGAGCCACAGCACGTAGATCGCGGCCAGCACGATCCCGCTGACCGCCACCGCGCCGGCCCAGGGGGCGTAGTCGAAGGCGGAGATCAGCACGAGGATCTCGGAGACGAACTGGGACAGGCCGGGCAGGCCGGCGGTGGCCAGGCCGGCGACCAGGAACAGCCCGGCGAGCACCGGGGTGACCTTCTCCAGGCCCCCCATCTCGCGGATCGAGGCCGTCCCGCTGCGGTGCACCAGGAACCCCGCCAGCAGGAACAGCGCGGCCGTGGCGACGCCGTGGTTGACCATGTAGAGCACCGAGCCGGAGACGCCCTGGGTCGAGGTGGCAAAGATGCCGAGCACGATGAAGCCGAAGTGGGACAGCGAGGTGAGCCCGATCAGACGCATCACGTCGTCCTGGCCGATGGCCAGCAGCGCGCCGTAGACGATCGAGACCAGCGCCAGCACCATCACGACCGGGGTCGCCCAGTCCGAGGCCTCGGGGAAGATCCCGAGGCAGAAGCGCAGCATCCCGAAGGTGCCGATCTTGTCGAGCACGCAGACCAGCAGCACGCTGGTGGCCGGCGTGGCCTTCTCGGTGGTGTCGGCCAGCCAGGTGTGCACCGGGAACAGCGGCGCCTTGATCGCGAAGGCGATGAAGAAGCCGACGAACAGCCAGCGCCCGGCCGTGGAGTCGAGGTCGAGCGCGACGAGGTCGGAGAGCAGGTACGACGGGGTGCCCTGCTGCGCCGAGACGACGTACAGCCCGATCACCGCACCGAGCAGCACCAGACCGCCGCCGAGCTGGAACAGCAGGAACTTCGACGCCGCGGCACCGCGTCCGCGCCGCCCGAACCCCCCGACCAGGAAGTACGCCGGGATCAGCGTGGCCTCGAAGACGACGTAGAACAGGAAGACGTCGGTGGCGGTGAAGACCAGCAGCGAGAGGCCCTCGAGGGCCAGCGCCCAGGCGAAGAACGCCCGCGGGCTGCCCTGGTCGGCGCCCTCGGCGTCGCGCCAGCCGGCGACCAGCACGATCGGGACCAGCACGACGGTCAGCAGCACCATCAGCAGCCCGAGGCCGTCGACGCCGAGCGAGTAGGTGACCCCGAAGGAGGGGATCCAGGAGTAGCTCTCGGTGTGCTGGTAGCCGCCACCGGGGCTGTAGTCGATGGCGACGACGGCCGCGACGGCCAGCGTCACCAGCGAGACGGCCAGGCCGACCGGCCGGGCCAGCCGCGAGGGCAGGAAGCCGACCGCGACCGCACCCACGAGGGGCACGGCGCAGAGCAGGGTGAGGAGGGGGATGCTCATCCGAGGTTCACCGCCAGGAGCGCGAGGACGACGAGCAGGACGCCGCCGAGCAGGGACAGGGCGTAGGAGCGCACGAAGCCGGTCTGGATCCGCCGGCCGACGCTGCCGAGGGCGGCGATCGTACGGGCGGTGCCGGTGAAGGCGCCGTCGGCGCCGGCGCGGTCGAAGCCGACCAGGCCGTGCACCAGGCTGCGCCCGGGACCGACGACCAGGCCGTCGTTGATCGCGTCGCCGTAGAGGTCGGCGCGGGCCGCCCGGGTCGCGAGCGAGACCTTGGTCGGGGCGGTGGCCGGCACCTCCCGGCGCCCCACGAGGACCCAGGCCAGCGCGACGCCGACCGCGACCGTGGCCACGGTGATCAGCGTGATCACGATGATCGGCAGCGGCGGCTCGCCGTGCGACTCCTCACCGGTGACCGGCTCGAGCCAGTGCACGATCCACTCGCCGAGGATCATCACGCCGCCGACCACGGAGAGGCCGGCCAGCACCATCAGCGGGACGGTCATCAGCGACGGCGACTCGTGCGGGTGGACGCCCTCGAGCCACCGCTTGCGGCCGGCGAAGGTCATCAGCATCAGCCGCGTCATGTAGAACGCGGTGACGCCGGCCCCGAGCAGGGCGCACAGCCCGACCAGCAGGTTCTCGGTCAGGGCGACCTCGATGATCAGGTCCTTGGACCAGAACCCGGAGAAGCCCGGGAAGCCGATGATCGCCAGGTAGCCCAGGGTGAAGGTGGCGAAGGTGATCGGCATCGCCCGGGCCAGCCCGCCGTAGTGGCGCATGTCGACGTCGTCGTCCATGCCGTGCATGACCGAGCCGGCGCCGAGGAACATGTTGGCCTTGAAGAACCCGTGGGTCAGCAGGTGGAAGATCGCGAAGGCGTACCCGGCGGTGCCGAGGCCCGCGGCCAGCATCATGTAGCCGATCTGGCTCATCGTGGAGCCGGCCAGCACCTTCTTGATGTCGTCCTTCGCGCAGCCGATCACCGCACCCCACAGCAGCGTCACCGTGGCCACGACGACCACGACCGTCTGCGCGGCCGGTGCGTTCTCGAAGACGAAGTTCGAGCGCACCACGAGGTAGACGCCGGCGGTGACCATGGTCGCGGCGTGGATCAGGGCCGAGACCGGGGTCGGGCCCTCCATCGCGTCCAGCAGCCAGGCCTGGAGCGGCACCTGGGCGGACTTGCCGCAGGCACCGAGGAGCAGCAGCAGGCCGAGCGCGGTCATCGCGGCCTCGGAGGCCTCGCCGGAGACCGCGCTGATGCCGGTGAAGCTGGTCGTGCCGAAGTAGACGAACGCCAGCATGATCGCCAGCGACAGGCCCATGTCGCCGACGCGGTTGATCACGAAGGCCTTCTTCGACGCCGCGGCGGCCGAGGGCTTGTGCTGCCAGAAGCCGATCAGCAGGTAGGAGGCCAGGCCGACGCCCTCCCAGCCGAGGAACAGCAGCAGGTAGTTCTCGGCGAGGACGAGCACCAGCATCGCGGCCACGAAGAGGTTCAGGTAGCCGAAGAAGCGGCGGCGGCGCGGGTCGTGCGCCATGTAGCCGATCGAGTAGACGTGGATCAGGGACCCGACACCGGTGATCAGCAGCAGGAAGAGCGCCGACAGCGGGTCGTAGAGCAGGTCGAAGCCGACGTCGAGCCCGCCGACCTGCATCCAGGTGTAGAGCTGCTGGACGACCTGGCGCTCCTCCTCCCCCCGTCCCAGGAGCTCGAGGAACAGCAGCACGCTGATCGCGAAGGAGCCGATCGGCAGGGCCGTGGCCAGCCAGTGGCCCCAGCGGTCGGTGAACCGGCCGCCGAGCAGCAGCACGGCGGCGCCGAGCAGCGGCAAGCCGACGACCAGCCAGAGCAGCGAGAACGTGCCGTCGGCGGTCGACGGGTCCACGAGGGGCACCGCCTCGACCATCGGCAGCACGGGCAGGGTGAGTGCAGACATCCGTCCCTCAGAACTTCAGCAGGCTCGCGTCGTCGACCGAGGCCGAGCGACGGGTACGGAAGATGGTCATGATGATCGCCAGTCCCACGACGACCTCGGCCGCGGCGACGACCATCACGAAGAACGCGGCCACCTGCCCGTCGAGGTTGCCGTGCTGTCGCGCGAAGGCGACGAACGCGAGGTTGCAGGCGTTGAGCATCAGCTCGACGCACATGAACACCACGATGGCGTTGCGCCGGGTGAGCACCCCGACCGAGCCGATGGTGAACAGGATCGCGGAGAGCACGATGTAGGGCGTCACGTCGCCGCTCACGGGCGTCCCTCCTCATCACGTCGGGCGGGGTTCTCGGTGTTCGCGCCCGAGGTGGTCGGCGCCGGCGAGCCGGCACCCCCGGGTACGCCCTGCGCCGCGGCGGCCACGTCGGTGACGTCCTGGCGGGGGGCGGGGCGCACGGTGCCACGGGCCAGCAGCACCCGGGAGACCGAGGTCGGCGCGGCGCTGCCGTCGGGCAGCAGCGCCGGGGTGTCGACGGCGTTGTGGCGGGCGTAGACGCCGGGCGGGGGCAGCGGGCCGGGGTGCCGGCCGGTCGCGGCGTACTCGGCCATCCGGCGGCGGGCCAGGTCGACCTGCTTGGGCTTGGGCACCAGGCGCTCGCGGTGCGCGAGCACCATCGCGCCGAGCGCGGCGGTGATCAGCAGCGCCGCGGTGACCTCGAAGGCCACGACGTAGCGCGAGAAGAGCAGGTCGGCCAGCGCCTGGATGTTGCCCGGGGCGTTGACCTCCTCCAGGCCGACCAGGGTGCCCAGCGACAGCTGCGCCACCCCGAGGACCAGGATCACGCCCAGCACCAGGCCCATCCCGATCGCCATCGGGCGCTGCCCGCGGATGGTCTCCACGACCGAGTCCGAGGCGTCGACGCCGACGAGCATGACGACGAAGAGGAAGAGCATCAGGATGGCGCCGGTGTAGACGATGATCTGCACCGCGAACAGGAACGGCGCCTCCAGCACGGCGTAGAGCACCGCCAGGCTGATCATGACCACGGCCAGCAGCAGGGCGGCGTGGACGGCCTTGCGCACCACGAGGATGCCCACCGCGCAGATCACCATGATCGGCGCGAGGACCCAGAACGCGATCACTTCTCGCCCTCCCGGCCCGCCGGGGCGGGGGCGGCGTACGTCCCGCGGTAGTAGTCGGCCTCGTCGTCGCCGAGCAGCATCGCGTGGGGCGGCTGCTCCATGCCGGGCAGCAGGGGCGCGAGCAGGTCGGACTTCTCGTAGATCAGGTCGGCGCGGTTGTCGTCGGCCAGCTCGTACTCGTTGGTCATCGTCAGCGCCCGCGTCGGGCAGGCCTCGATGCAGAGTCCGCACAGGATGCAGCGCAGGTAGTTGATCTGGTAGACGCGGCCGTACCGCTCACCGGGTGACATGCGGTGCTCGTCGGTGTTGGCGTCGCCCTCGACGTAGATCGCGTCGGCCGGGCAGGCCCAGGCGCACAGCTCGCAGCCGATGCACTTCTCCAGCCCGTCGGGCCACCGGTTGAGCTGGTGACGGCCGTGGAAGCGGGGTGCCGTGGGCAGCTTCTCGAACGGGTACTGCTCGGTGACGACCTTGCGGAACATGGTCCGGAACGTGACGCCGAAGCCGGCGACGGGGTCCCAGAACTGCTCCTTGAGCGTGGGCCCCTGGGGCTTGTCTGCCATCAGCTCTCCTCGTGCGCGGTGCGGGTGGCGGTGGCGGTCCCGGCGGCGCTGCCGCCGGAGGGGCCGGTGGTGCTGCCGGGGGTGGTCGGGGTGGCCGAGGTCGGGAAGACCAGCGGCGCGGCGGCACCGCGCACGGCACCGCCCTCGGGCAGCGACGGGATCGGGAACGCGCCGGTGGGCTCGGCGACCGGCGAGACGTCCTCGGACTCGTCGCCGCCGACGAACAGCAGCGCGACCAGGACGACGGCGACCACGGCGCCGACCACGATCAGGCCCTGGCGGTCCAGGCCGCCGTCGAGCGTGGCGGCGCGGATGGCGGCGACGGCCACGATCCAGGCCAGCGAGACCGGGATGAGGACCTTCCAGCCGAAGTCCATGAACTGGTCGTAGCGCAGCCGCGGCAGCGTCCCGCGGAGCCAGATGAACATGAAGATGAAGCCGAGGACCTTGCCGAAGAACCACAGCACCGGCCAGTAGCCCTCGTTGAAGCCCGGGTACAGCTTGTCGATCCAGAACGGGGCGCGCCAGCCGCCGAGGAACAGCGTCGTGGCCAGGGCGGAGACGGTGGCCATGTTGATGTACTCGCCGAGGAAGAACAGCGCGAACTTCAGCGAGGAGTACTCGGTGTGGAACCCGCCCACCAGCTCGCCCTCGGCCTCGGGGAGGTCGAAGGGCGCACGGTTGGTCTCCCCCACCATCGAGATCACGTAGACCACGAAGCTCGGCAGCAGGACCAGCCCGAACCACCAGTCCTCCTGGGCCGCGACGATCTCGGAGGTCGACAGCGAGCCGGCGTAGAGGAAGACCGCGACCAGGGCCAGGCCCATCGAGACCTCGTACGAGATCATCTGGGCGCTCGAGCGCAGCCCGCCGAGCAGGGAGTACGTCGACCCGCTCGACCAGCCGCCGAGCACGATGCCGTAGATGCCGATCGAGGCGATCGCCATCACGAACAGCACCGCCACCGGCATGTCGGTCAGCTGCAGCGGGGTCGTGAGGTCGCTGAACGGGACGCCGACCTCGGGACCGAACGGGATGACCGAGAAGGTCACGAAGGCCGGCACCACGGTGATCACCGGGGCGATGATGAAGACCACCTTGTCGGCGGCCTTGGGGACGATGTCCTCCTTCAGCGCCAGCTTCACGCCGTCGGCGAGGGACTGGAGCAGCCCGAAGGGACCGTGCACGTTGGGCCCGATGCGGTGCTGCATCCGGGCGACGACCTTGCGCTCCCACCAGATGTTGAACAGGGTGAGCAGGACCAGGATCACGAAGATGATCACGGCCTTGATGGCCGAGAGCCACCACGGGTCCTGGCCGAAGACGTCGAGGCTCACAGCTCGGCTCCTCTCACGGTGACGCGGGTGCCCGGGGAGGCGAGGTCGGCCAGCACGCCGCCGCCGGCGGAGCGGGCGGGGACCCACACGACGCCCTCCATGAGGCCGACGGTGGGGACGACGGGCAGGGTCAGGGTGCCGCGGTCGCCGGTCAGGGTGACGGCGTCACCGAGCGCGGCGTGGGCGGACGGCGCGACGCGGGCGACGGGCGGGCGGGCGGTCGCGGCGAGGTACGTGTCGCCGTCGAGCAGCGAGGCGTCGTCGAGCATCTGCTTCCAGCTGGCCAGCACCAGCCCCTCGCCGGGCGAGGGTGCCGCGGCGGGGACCTGGGGAGCGGCCGGACGGGCACCGTCCCAGGGGCCCATCTGCTCCATCGCGGTGCGCGCCTGCTCGGGCGTACGGAAGCCGAGCGGACGGCCGAGCTCCTCGGCGATGCCCGCCAGCGCCCGGGTGTCGGGCAGCGAGCGCGGGTCGGCGAAGACCGCGGCGAAGGGCCGCGGGCGGCCCTCCCAGGTGATGAAGGTGCCGGGCTTGTCGCAGACCGGGGCGACGGGCAGGACCACGTCGGCGGCCCGGGTCACATCGGTCTCGCGCAGCTCGAGCGCCACGACGAAGGAGGCCGCGGCGAGCGCGGCCCGGAAGGCGGCGGGGTCCGCGGTGTCGTCGGGGTCGACCCCGCCGACCACGAGCCCGGCCAGGTCACCGGCGGCCGCGGCGGCCACGATCGCGTCGGCGTCACGCCCGACGGCCTCCGGCAGCGTGGGCACGCCCCAGGCGGCGGCGGCGTCCACGCGGGCGGCGGGGTCGACCACGGGGCGTCCGCCGGGGAGCAGGCCGGGCAGGCAGCCGGTCTCGACGGCACCGCGGTCACCGGCGCGGCGCGGCACCCAGGCCAGCCGGGCCCCGGTGCGCGCGGCGAGGGCGGCGGCGGCCGAGAAGGCGCCGGGCGAGGTCGCCAGACGCTCGCCCAGGAGCACCACGGCGTGCTTGTCGACGCCGAACTCGCCCTGCTCGACGAGCGCCGCCAGGGCGGCGGCCTCCTCGCCGGGCGCGGTCGGGACCAGGCGCCCGTCGAGCTTCTCCAGCCCGCGGGTGGCGAACGGGGCGACGGACACGACCCGGGTGGTGCCGTGGAGGACCCCCTTGCGGAGCCGCAGGAAGATCGTGCCGGCCTCGTCCTCGGGCTCCAGGCCGACGAGCACGACGACCGGGGCGGTCTCGAGGTCGGCGTAGGAGACCCCACCGTCCCAGGGCGTGCCGAGCACGACCGTGGAGGCCAGGAAGTCGGCCTCCTCCGCCGAGTGCGGACGGGCGCGGAAGTCGACGTCGTTCGTGCCGAGCGCGACGCGCGCGAAGGAGCTGTACGCGAAGGCGTCCTCGGCGGTCAGCCGACCGCCGGGCAGCACGCCCACGCCGCCGGCGGCCCGGGCCCGCTCCAGCCCGCGGGCGGCCACGGCGAAGGCCTCGGGCCACGACGCCGGACGCAGCGAGCCGTCCTCGTCGCGCACCTGGGGGTAGGTCAGCCGGTCCTGCTCGCGGGTGTAGGCGAAGCCGAAGCGGTCCTTGTCGGTGATCCACTCCTCGTTGACCTCGGGGTCGTTGCCGGCCAGGCGGCGCATCACCTTGCCGCGACGGTGGTCGACGCGGATCGCGGCGCCGCAGGCGTCGTGCTCACCGACGGCCGGGGTGGAGACGAGGTCGAAGGGCCGCGAGCGGAAGCGGTACTCCGCGGAGGTCAGCGCGCCCACCGGGCAGATCTGGATGGTGTTGCCCGAGAAGTACGACTGCAGCGGCTCCTTCTCGTAGATGCCGACCTGCTGCAGCGCGCCGCGCTCGACCAGCGCGATGAAGGGGTCGCCCGCGATCTGCTCGGAGAAGCGGGTGCAGCGGGCACAGAGCACGCAGCGCTCCCGGTCGAGCAGCACGTTGGCGGAGATGTTGATCGGCTTGGGGTAGGTCCGCTTGACCCCGCCCGAGCCGGAGAAGCGGGACTCCCCGCGGCCGTTGGACATCGCCTGGTTCTGCAGCGGGCACTCCCCGCCCTTGTCGCAGACGGGGCAGTCCAGCGGGTGGTTGACCAGCAGGAACTCCATCACGCCCTGCTGGGCCTTGTCGGCGACCGGGCTGGTGGCCTGGGTGCTGACGACCATGCCCTCGGCGACCGGCAGCGTGCACGAGGCCTGCGGCTTGGGCATGCCCCGCCCGTTGCCGGCGTCGGGGACCTCGACCAGGCACTGGCGGCAGGCGCCGACGGGCTCCAGCAGCGGGTGGTCGCAGAAGCGCGGGATCTGGATGCCGACCTGCTCGGCGGCCCGGATCACCAGGGTGCCCTTCGGCACGCTGGTCTGGACGCCGTCGATGGTGACGGTGACCAGGTCGGTGCGCTGGTCGTGCTGGGCCTTCTCGGGCGTGGTGGTCATGGCTCAGGCTCCGGTGGTGGCCGGCACCGCGGCGTCGGCGAACAGGGTGGAGGCGGCCGGGTCGAACGGGCAGCCGCCGTGCTCGAGGTGGGCGAGGTACTCGTCGCGGAAGTGCTGGATCGAGCTGGAGATGGGGCTGGTCGCCCCGTCGCCGAGCGCGCAGAACGAGCGGCCCAGGATGTTGTCGCACTGGTCGAGCAGCAGGTCGAGGTCCTCGGGGGAGCCCTGACCGGCCTCGAGCCGGGCGAGGGTCTGCACCAGCCACCAGGTGCCCTCGCGGCACGGGGTGCACTTGCCGCAGGACTCGTGCTTGTAGAACTCGGTCCAGCGCAGCACCGCCCGCAGCACGCAGGTGGTCTCGTCGAAGACCTGCAGCGCCCGGGTGCCCAGCATCGACCCGGCACCGGCGACGCCCTCGAAGTCCAGCGGGACGTCGAGGTGCTCGGCGGTCAGGATCGGCGTGCTGGAGCCGCCGGGGGTCCAGAACTTCAGCTCGTGGCCCTCGCGGATGCCGCCGGCGAGGTCGATCAGCTGACGCAGGGTGATCCCGAGCGGGGCCTCGTACTGCCCGGGGCGGCGCACGTGCCCGGAGAGGGAGAAGATCCCGAAGCCCTGGGACTTCTCGGTGCCCATGGAGGCGAACCAGTCGGCGCCGCGGCCGATGATGCTCGGCACCGAGGCGATCGACTCGACGTTGTTGATCACGGTGGGGCTGGCGTACAGCCCGGCGACGGCCGGGAACGGCGGGCGCAGGCGGGGCTGGCCGCGGCGGCCCTCGAGGCCCTCCAGCAGCGCCGTCTCCTCGCCGCAGATGTAGGCGCCGGCGCCGGTGTGGACCACGACGTCGAGGTCGTAGCCGGACCCGTGGATGTCCTTGCCGAGGTGGCCGGCGAGGTAGGCCTCCTGCACCGCCTTCTGCACGCGCCGCACGACGTGGAGGATCTCGCCGCGGATGTAGATGAAGGCGTGGTGGGCCCGGATGGCGTAGCTGGAGATGATCACGCCCTCCACCAGCAGGTGGGGGCTGGCCATCATCAGCGGGGTGTCCTTGCAGGTGCCCGGCTCGGACTCGTCGGCGTTGACCACGAGGTACTTCGGCTTGGGGTTGTCCTGGGGGATGAAGCTCCACTTCATCCCGGTCGGGAACCCGGCGCCGCCGCGTCCGCGCAGGCCGGAGGCCTTGACGGCCTCGACCACGGCGGGGGGCTCCATGCCCAGGGCGACGTCGAGGGCGCGGTAGCCGCCGCGGGCCTCGTAGGTCTCCAGGGTCCAGCTGCGCTCGGCGTCCCAGTCGTCGGTGAGGACCGGGGTCAGGGTGCTGATCTCGCTCACGTCGCGTCGCCCTTCTCGGCTGCGGTGGTGTCGGTCGGGCTGTCGGCCTCGACCGCGGCCGCGGTGGCCATGGAGTCGTCGGACTCCTCGGCCGCCGCGACGGACTGCGCGGGCTCCTCCGGCACGCCGGCGTCCGCCCCCTGCGTGACCTGCGCGTCGCTGTCGGGCGCGGTCCAGCCGCGCTCGCGGGCGATCCCGAGGCCGACCAGGCTGGCGTGGCCCGCGGAGGGGCCCTCGTCGGCGCGGTCGTCGGGGAAGCCGGCCAGGACCCGCTCGGCCTCGCGCCAGGTGCAGATGCGCGGGCCGCGGGTGGAGCGGACCTCCTTGCCGGCACGCAGGTCGTCGACGACCGCCGTGGCCGAGGCCGGGGTCTGGTCGTCCATGAACTCCCAGTTGACCATCATCACCGGGGCGTAGTCGCAGGCCGCGTTGCACTCGAGGTGCTCGAGGGTGATCTTGCCGTCGGTGGTGGTCTCGTCGTTGCCGACCTCGAGGTGCTGCTGGAGCCGCTCGAAGATGACGTCGCCGCCCATCACCGCGCACAGCGTGTTGGTGCAGACCCCGACGTGGTACTCCCCCACCGGCTTGCGCTTGTACATCGTGTAGAACGTCGCGACACCGCTGACCTCGGCGGCCGAGAGCCCGAGGATCTCGGCGCAGGTCTCGATGCCGTCGCTGGTGACGCGGCCCTCGGCGGACTGCACCAGGTGCAGCATCGGCAGCAGGCCCGAGCGGGCCTCGGGGTAGCGGGCCGCGATCTGCCGCAGCTCGGCGCGGGTGGTCTCGTCGATCACCGGTCGACACCTCCCATCACGGGGTCGATGGAGGCGATCGCCACGATCACGTCGGCGATCATGCCGCCCTCGGCCATCACGCTGGTGGCCTGCAGGTTGGTGAAGGACGGGTCACGGAAGTGCGCCCGGAAGGGACGCGTGCCGCCGTCGCTGACCACGTGGGCGCCGAGCTCGCCGCGGGGCGACTCGATCGGCACGTACGCCTGGCCGGCCGGCACCCGGAAGCCCTCGGTGACCAGCTTGAAGTGGTGGATCAGGCCCTCCATGGACTCGCCCATGATGTGGCGGATGTGGTCGAGACTGTTGCCCATCCCGTCGGAGCCGATCGAGAGCTGGCTGGGCCAGGCGATCTTCTTGTCGGCCACCATCACCGGGGCGCCCTCGAGGCCGGCGAGGCGCTCGGCGGCCTGCTCGACGATCTTCAGGGACTCGTGCATCTCGTTGACGCGCACGCGGAAGCGGCCGTACGAGTCGGCGGTGTCCCAGGTCTGGACGTCGAAGTCGTAGGTCTCGTAGCCGCAGTACGGCTGGGTCTTGCGCAGGTCCCAGGGGTAGCCGGTGGCCCGCAGCGGCGGGCCGGTCAGGCCCAGGGCCAGGCAGCCCTCGAGGTCGAGGGTGCCGATGCCCTCCAGACGGGCCTTGAAGATCGGGTTGGCGTTGCACAGCGCCTCGATCTCGGGCAGCCGCTTGCGCATCAGCGCCACGAAGGAACCGATCTCCTCCAGGGCGCCCGGCGGGAGGTCCTGGGCGACGCCGCCGGGCCGGATGAACGCGTGGTTCATCCGCAGCCCGGTGATCAGCTCGAACAGGTCGAGGACCAGCTCGCGCTCGCGGAAGCCGATGGTCATCACCGTGAGCGCCCCGAGCTCCATGCCGCCGGTGGCGATGGCCACCAGGTGCGAGGAGATCCGGTTCAGCTCCATCATCAGGACCCGCATGACGCTGGCCTTCTCGGGGATGTCGTCCTCGATGCCCAGCAGGCGCTCGACGCCGAGGCAGTAGGTCGCCTCGTTGAAGAACGGCGCGAGGTAGTCCATCCGGGTGCAGAAGGTGGTGCCCTGCACCCAGGTGCGGTACTCCATGTTCTTCTCGATGCCGGTGTGGAGGTAGCCGATGCCGCAGCGGGCCTCGGAGACCGTCTCGCCCTCCAGCTCGAGGATCAGGCGCAGCACGCCGTGCGTGGAGGGGTGCTGGGGGCCCATGTTGACGACGACACGTTCCTCGTCGCCCTCCGCGAGCCCCTCGGTGATGGAGTCCCAGTCCTGGCCGGTGACGGTGAAGACCCGTCCCTCGGTGGTCTCGGACGATCCGGCGTAGAGGTCCTCCTGCGCGCCTGCGGCGCGGCCGGGGCCTGGTTCGAAGGTGGTCATCAGGTGTAGGACCTCCGCTGGTCCGGCGGCGGCACGGTGCCGCCCTTGTACTCGACAGGGATCCCGCCCAGCGGGTAGTCCTTGCGCTGGGGGTGGCCCGGCCAGTCGTCGGGCATGAGGATGCGCGTGAGCGCGGGGTGGCCCTCGAAGACGAGTCCGAACATGTCGAACGCCTCCCGCTCGTGCCAGTCGGCGGTCGGGTAGACCGGCACGACCGACGGCAGGCGGGGGTCGCTGTCGGGCACGCCGACCTCGAGCCGGATCCGACGGTTGTAGGTCATCGAGAGCAGGTGGTGCACCGCGTGCAGCTCGCGGCCCGTGTCGTCGGGGTAGTGCACCCCGCTGACCGAGGAGCACAGCTCGAAGCGCAGCCGCGGGTCGTCGCGCAGCGCGCGGGCGACCTCGAGGAGGTCCTCGCGGCGCACGTGGAAGGTGATCTCGCCGCGGTCGACGACGACGGCGCCGATCGCGTGCGCGTGGTCGCCGCCGAGGCCCGCCAGGTGCTCGACCAGGGCGTCGGCGACCTCGTCGAACCAGCCGCCGAACGGCCGGCCGGTGGGGGCGGGGAACACGACGGGGGCGACGAGGCCGCCGTACCCGCTGGTGTCCCCGGTGCCGTGGGCGCCGAACATGCCGGTCCGCACGCCGCGCGAGGAGACCTGGCCCGGGGGTGCGGGCAGGTTCTCCGGGGACTGCTCCACCGCGGGCTGGCCCGGGGCGTCGGGGCCGGTGGGGCGCTCGCCGTCGGGCGGCGTCACCGCAGCAGGCCCGTCATGTCGGAGGTCGGGGCGGCCGCCAGGGCGGCGTTCTCGAGCGCGGTGACCTCGGCGCGACGGTTCGGGCCGAGCTTCTCGGCCTGGACCCGGTCGTGCAGCTTGAGGATCGCGTCGATGAGCATCTCCGGGCGCGGCGGGCAGCCGGGCAGGTACATGTCGACGGGCACGACGTGGTCGACGCCCTGGACGATCGCGTAGTTGTTGAACATCCCGCCGCTGGAGGCGCAGACGCCCATCGCGAGGACGTACTTGGGGTTGGCCATCTGGTCGTAGATCTGGCGCAGGACCGGGGCCATCTTCTGGCTCACGCGTCCGGCCACGATCATCAGGTCGGCCTGGCGCGGGCTGGCGCGGAAGACCTCCATCCCGAAGCGGGCCATGTCGTACTTCGGCCCGCCGCTGGTCATCATCTCGATCGCGCAGCAGGCCAGGCCGAAGGTCGCGGGCCAGAACGACGCCTTGCGCATGTACCCGGCCACCCCCTCGACGGTCGTGAGGAGGACGCCGCTGGGGAGCTTCTCTTCGAGGCCCATGGCTGGAACCTTTCGTCACTGTCCGGTGGGGAGGGGCTGTCCGGTGCGTGGGGACCGGGCGGCGGTGCCGTCCGGCGGGGCTGGTCAGTCCCAGTCGAGACCACCGCGACGCCACTCGTAGGCGTAGGCGATGGTGATGTTGAAGAGGAAGAGCACGACGGCGAAGAAGCCGAACCACTGCAGCTGGTCGAAGTAGACCGCCCACGGGACCAGGAACATGATCTCGACGTCGAAGATGATGAAGGTCATCGCGACGGTGTAGTACTTCACCGGGAAGCGGCCGCCGCCCACGGGCTGGGGCGTGGGGTCGATGCCGCACTCGTAGGAGTCCAGACGGGCCCGGTTGTAGCGCGCGGGCCCGGTCAGGGTGCTGACGGCGACCGAGAAGACGGCGAAGCCGGCCGCGAGGCCCGCCAGCCACAGGACCGGGGTGTAGAGCTCCATGCAGGTTCCCTCCGAGTTCTCCGCACGCCTCGTGACCTTGTGAAGACGTTCACGAGTGGCGCGGGCCACAGTCTGCCACTCGGGACCGACCCCGTCACGTCGGGGGTGGCCCGGATCACGTCCGACCTGCTAGGCGGCTGACCTGGGGATTTAGGTCACGCGGGCGTTGCGGAATTGGCTCCGACGACCCGGGCGGAGGGATCGGGGCAGGTCAGGCGGCGTGGGAGTCAGGCGGTGGCGCGGTGCAACGCCACGATGCCGCCCGAGAGGTTGCGCCACGCGGGAGAGGCCCACCCGGCGCCGGCGATCTGGGCGGCGAGGCCGGCCTGGTCGGGCCAGGCCCGGATCGACTCGGCGAGGTAGACGTAGGCGTCGGGCGAGGAGGAGACGCCGCGCGCGATCGCCGGCAGCGCCTTCATCAGGTACTCCAGGTAGACGCGCCGGAACGGCGCCCACGTCGGGTGGCTGAACTCGCAGACCACCAGGCGGCCGCCGGGGCGGGTCACCCGACGCATCTCGTGCAGGCCGGCCACGGGGTCGACGATGTTGCGCAGCCCGAAGGAGATGGTGACCGCGTCGAAGGTGTCGTCGGCGAAGGGCAGCCGGGTGCCGTCGCCGGCGGTGAAGGGCAGCGCGGGCCGGGCGGCCTTGCCGACGCCGAGCATCCCGAGCGAGAAGTCGCACGGCACGACCCACGCACCACGGTCGGCGAAGGGCTGGCTGGAGGTGCCGGTGCCGGCCGCGAGGTCGAGCACCTTCTCCCCCGGACGAGGAGCGACCGCGTCGATCACCTCGTGGCGCCAGCGGCGGTCCTGGCCCAGCGACAGGACGTCGTTGGTGACGTCGTAGCGACGGGCGACGGCGTCGAACATGCGACGGACGTCGGCGGGGGCTTTGTCGAGCTCGGCGCGGGCCACGGGACCGAGCCTACGGCTCACCCTCCCGCGACACGTTCGTGGCTCGGGCAACCAAAGCGGGGCCGGGGACGTCTCAACGGTGACCATGGACGGCATCCCCACCCGGGGTCCGTCCCTTCCCCCTCGCGCTCGTTCACCCGGGAGTCCACCGTGCGCCACCTCCACGCCCTGCGCCGCCTCCTCGCCCGCACCGTGCTGACTCTCGGCGCGGCCGCGCTCCTCGTCGCCGTCGGGTACGCCGGCAGCTGGGTGCTCGCCCCGGACGTCCGTCCGGTCGCCGGCGGCGCCGCGACCGAGCCGGCGCGGACCGAGGTACGACCCACCGAGGTGCGACCCACCGTGGTGCAGCCGGTGGTCGCCGGGCCGACCCCGCGCGGGCGGGTGGCGCCGGGCGCGGCGCTGGAGGTGGAGCTCGTGCCGGGCCCGACGCTGCTCGGCTCCGGCACCGAGGGCGACGAGGTCCGTGACCTGCAGGCCCGGCTGCGCCAGATCGCCTGGTTGAGCAGCGCCCCCGACGGCGTCTACGGCGACACGACCGCGGCCGCGGTCAGCGGGTTCCAGGCCAAGCGGGAGATCCCGGTGACCGGCGAGGTCGACCAGCGCACGACGGACCGGCTGCTGGCGATGACCACGGAGCCCACCGAGGCCGAGCTGACCGGTGCCGTCGACGACACCGCCTCGAACGCGCCGGGCGCGCTCGACCCGCGCTGCCTCACCGGGCGGGTGATGTGCGTCGACAAGTCCACCAGCACCCTGCGGTGGGTGGTGGACGGTGACGTCCTGCGCACGATGGACGCGCGCTTCGGCGGCTCGACCACCGCCACCCGCGAGGGCGAATTCCCGGTGTTCTCGATGAGCCGCGACCACGTCTCGAGCCTCTACGACACCTCGATGCCGTTCGCCATGTTCTTCTCCGGCGGCCAGGCCGTGCACTACTCGCCGGACTTCGCCTCCGTCGGGTACGGCGGCGCCTCCCACGGCTGCGTCAACATCCGCGACTACGACGGGATCGCCGCGCTCTTCGACGAGGTGCAGGTCGGCGACACGGTGGTCGTCTACTGGTCCTGAGCGGGAAGGAACGCCGCCGGAGCGTTCCCAGGCGGGCCCGGGCGTGCCAGGGTCGGTGCTCGTGAGCATCCACGCCCCGCACCCCGTACGCCTGCTGCCCGCCGTCGCCGTGACGGCGCTGGCCTGCCTGGCCGGGTCGGGCGCTGCACCGTCCGCCTCCGCCGCGCCGGCCCCGGCGACCGCCGTCGCGCCGGGCGCGGACGACTGCGTCGACGCGGGCCCGGACGCCTCCGCCGCCCGGGTGACGAAGGGGTCGGAGGCCACCGAGCCGCGGCTCTACAGCCCGACCGACGCCAAGAAGTACGGCGTCATCAAGTCCCACCCGCTGCCGGCGCCCGGCTCGGTCGTGGTCGACACCGTCTTCCACGTCGTGACCGCCGAGCGGGCCGACCGTGCGCGCTACACCGGGCTGATCGACGCCCAGATGGGCGTCCTCAACGACGCCTTCGAGGGCTCGACCGGCGACGCCGCGTCCGGCACGCCGTTCCGCTTCGACCTCGACCGGACGACGTACACGGTGAACCCGGCCTGGGCCTCGCTCGCGCCCGGCAAGGCGGAGCGGGCGATGAAGAAGGAGCTGCACACCGGCGACTCCGAGACGCTGAACGTCTACGTCGGCGACCTCGGCGGCGGGCTGCTGGGCTACGCCTACTTCCCCAAGGACTACAACAACGGCCGCGACTACGTCGACGGCGTGGTGATGCTCGACGAGTCGATGCCAGGCGGCACCGCGGCGCCCTACAACCAGGGCGACACCCTGACCCACGAGGTCGGCCACTGGATGGCGCTGGAGCACACCTTCGCGGGCGCCTGCTCGGCCAGCGGCGACGGCGTGGCCGACACCCCGCGTGAGGCCGTGCCCCAGTTCGGCTGCCCGGTCGGCGCCGACACCTGCGCCGCCCCCGGCCTGGACCCCGTCCACAACTTCATGGACTACTCCGACGACGAGTGCATGAACATGTTCACCGCCGGGCAGGCCCAGCGGATGAGCGACGCCTGGATCGAGTTCCGCGAGGGCGGACTGGGCTAGCGGCTACTGCTCGGCCGTGAGCGCGTCGAGCAGCCCGGAGGCCTCGGACGCCGACATGCCCGTGCCGTCCACCTGGAAGGTCACGCCGTCGGACGCGGTCTGCTGGCACCGCACGCCGGCCGGCGGGACGCTGTCGTCGACCTGCTCGCCCTGGGCGACCGGGGCGCCGTAGACGACGTTGCAGATCGTGTCGCCGACGCGGACGAGCTCGGCCTGGTTGCGGGCCAGGCCGACCAGCTCGGGCGCCGGCGCGGGTCCGCTGGGCAGGAACAGACCGGCCGGGGCCGAGGCGGCGGTGACCACGGCGGTGCGCTGGTCCTGCTCGCCGCCGGAGCCGTTGTAGAGCCCGACCGTCACCGGCACCTCGTAGGTCTGCTCGAGCTGCTCCTCGGCGCTGTCGAGGCGCGCGGTCAGCTCGGCGGCGCCGGCGTCGTCGCCGGCCTCGACCAGGGCGAAGCCCGGCACGGACGCCGGCAAGGTGGCCTCGACGGCCTCGTCGGCGGCTGCGGCCCCGGAGGAGTCGGTGGAGACCTCGGCGCCGTCGAGCCGCGGCAGGACCACGGCGAGCACCACGAGCGCGGCGAGGCCGAGCACGCCGAGGACGATGCCGACGAGACGGGAGCGGGCAGCGGTGGGAGCGGGGGACACGTCGCCCGACGCTACCGACCGGGCGCGAACCGGCGGTCCCCGACGTCCGGTGCCGTTGCTCACACAGCCCCGGGGGGAGGGGGTGCGCTGGGTACGCTCGGGGACGTGAGCAGCAGCCAGGAGGTCGAGCCCCAGGGACCCTGGGTCGCCCGCACCACGGCTCTCGACCCGGGTGACGTCGACGTGCTGGTCGACCTCCTGCCCCGCGAGGAGGCCGTGGCCTGGCTGCGTCGTGGCGACGGCCTCGTGGGCTGGGGCCGGGCCGCGGCGACCCGCACCAGCGGCGCGACCCGCTTCGCCGACGCCGACAAGTGGTGGAGTGAGCTGCTCGCGCGTACCGAGGTGCACGACGACGTCGAGGAGCCCGGCTCCGGCATGGTCGCCTTCGGCAGCTTCGGCTTCGCCGACGAGCCCGGGGACTCGGTGCTGGTGGTGCCCCGCGTGGTCGTCGGACGCCGGGGCGACCGCGCCTGGCTGACCACGGTCGGCACGCCCGACGAGGACCGGCCGGCCGTGCCCCGGCCGACCGACGCACCCGGCCCGCCGCTCGGCGTGGTCTTCGCCGACGGGTCCCGCAACGGCGAGGAGTGGATGTCGGTCGTGGCCGAGGCCGTCCGGCGCATCTCCGCCGGCGACCTGGAGAAGGTCGTCCTGGCCCGCGACATGGTGGCCACCGCCGAGGAGCCGGTCGACGTGCGCTGGCCGTTGCGGCGGCTCGCGGCGTCGTACCCGATGTGCTGGACCTTCCACGTCGACGGCCTCTTCGGCGCCACCCCCGAGATGCTGGTGCGCCGCGAGCGCGGCCTGGTCACCTCCCGGGTGCTGGCCGGCACGATCCGTCGCACCGGCGACGACGACCGCGACCTGGCCCTCGCGGCCACGCTCGCGCGGTCGAGCAAGGACCTCGAGGAGCACGAGTACGCCGTCCGGTCGGTCGCCGACGCGCTTGAGCCGCACTGCTCCTCGATGAGCGTGCCCGAGGCCCCGTTCGTGCTGCACCTGCCCAACGTCATGCACCTGGCCACCGACGTGAACGGCGTCGTGCACGACGCCGCCACCGTCTCGTCGCTGCGGCTGGCGGAGTCGTTGCACCCCTCCGCGGCCGTCGGCGGCACGCCGACCGTCGTCGCCACCGCCCTGATCGACGAGGTCGAGGGCCTGGACCGGGGCCGCTACGCCGGGCCGGTCGGCTGGATCGACGCCGCCGGCGACGGCGAGTGGGGCCTGGCGCTGCGTGCCGCCACGGTCGACGGGCCCACCGTGCGCCTCTACGCCGGTTGCGGGGTCGTGGCGTCCTCCGACCCCGAGGCCGAGCTGGCCGAGTCGCAGGCCAAGCTGGTGCCGGTGCGGGACGCGCTCGGCAGCTAGGTCGTGCCCGGCCTCAGAGGTCGGCGCCGTCGGCGAGGCGGACGTACTCCTGCCCCTCGGGCAGCAGCGCCTCCATCTGTGCTGCCAAGAAGCCGTGGCCGGCCTCGGAGTAGACCCGGTCGTGGATCGCGAGGTTGCGGGGCGCGCCGACGGCGCGGGCGAGGTCGACCGCGTCGGCCGAGCGCAGCCACGGCGCCGAGCTCGGCACGCACAGGACGTCGACCTCGCCGCCCGGTCGCGTGAGGGCGTCCCCGGGGTGGAAGACGGTGAGGTCGCCGGTGACGACGTAGCCGCAGTTGGTCAACCGGTCGATCTCCGGGTGGATCAGCGCGTGGAGGGCACCGACCGCGCGCACCGGGACGCCCGCGTCGAACGACTCGCCGGGGCGTACGACCGTCACCCGCTCGGCGACGTCGGGCGCCTCGGCGCGCAGCTGCTCGGCCACGGCCGGGATCGTCCAGATCGGGGCGTCGGTGGCCCGCAGGTTCGCGACGTCGAGGTGGTCGGGGTGCTGGTGGGTGACCAGGACGCCGGTCGCGCCGTCCACGGCGCCCGGGTCGGTGAACACCCCCGGGTCGAGGACGAGCGCGACGCCCTCCTGCTCGAGGCGTACGCAGGCGTGACCCAGCTTGGTGATCCGCATGCGCCCACCGTAGGACGGAACAAGGCCGGCGGGGTCGGGGTTGGGACCCCATGAACCACTCCTCGACCCGGACCATCGCGATCACCGGCGCCAGCGGCGCGATCGGCGGGCTGGTCACGCAGCAGCTGGCCGGCAGCGACTTCCGCCTCGACCTGCGGCTGCTGGTGCGCGACGCGGCGAGGGCGCCCGACGTCGACACCGACGTCCGCGTCTGCACCTACGACGACCGCGAGGCCTCGGTCGCCGCGCTGCGCGGGGTGGAGACCCTGCTGATGGTCTCGGCCGCCGAGGCCCCGGACCGACGGGCCCAGCACCGGACCTTCATCGCCGCCGCGGCCGAGGCCGGGGTGCGCCACGTCGTCTACACCTCGTTCGCCGGCGCCTCGCCGGAGGCGACCTTCACCCTCGGACGCGACCACGCCGACGCGGAGGAGGCGATCCGCGAGAGCGGGATGGCGTACACGTTCCTGCGCGACAACTTCTACCTCGACGTGCTCCCGCTCTTCGCCGACCCCGCCGGCGTGGTCCGCGGGCCGGCCGGTGAGGGCCGGGTCGCGGCCGTCGCCCGCGCCGACGTCGCGGACGTCGCCTCCGAGGTGCTGCGGTCCCCCGACCAGCACGCCGGGGCCGCCTACGTGCTGACCGGGCCGGAGGCCCTGACCATGGCCGAGGTGACCCGGCGGGCGGGGGCGGTGCTGGGCCGCGACCTGTCCTACGTCGAGGAGACGGTCGAGGAGGCGTACGCCTCGCGCCGCGCGGCGTACCCCGACGCCGAGGAGTACCAGCTGGACGCCTGGGTCTCGACCTACACGGCGATCGCCGACGGCTCCTGCGCCGAGGTCACCGGCGACGTCGAGCGCGTCACCTCCCGCGCCCCCCGCACCCTCGAGGACGCCCTCTCGCCGAGATGACGCTCGCGGACAGCCGAGATGACGCTCGCGGCGCCTCGAGATGACGGTTGCGGACACCCCGGTGGTGCCCGCAGCGCCCGGACGTCAGTTGATCGTGGCGACCGAGCCCGAGTCGACGCGGTAGTCCGCACCGTTGACGAAGCTGGCGAGGTCGGAGCAGAGGAACGCGACCACGTTGGCGACCTCGACGGGCTTCCCGCGGCGACCCAGCTCCATGTACGGCCGGTCGTTCTCGAGGAAGCCCTCGATCGCGGTGTCGCGGTCGGTGCCCTCGGCCTCGGCCTTCTTGTCCATCATCGCGTCGGTCATCGGGGTGTGGATGAAGGCCGGGGACACGCAGTTCACCAGCAGGCCCTCCTTGGCGTAGGTGCGCGAGAGGCCCTTGGCGAAGGACAGCACGCCCGCCTTGGCCGCGCAGTACGGCAGCTCGTCGTCGTAGGGCTGCACCGCGTCCTCGGAGGTGAGGTAGACGATCCGGCCCCACCCGCCGCGGCGCAGCGGCTCGATGAAGGCGCGGGTCAGGCGTACGGGCGCGTGCAGGTCGACGTTGATCGTCTCGACCCAGCCGGCGTCGTCGATCTCGTGGAAGAGGCCCTGCGCGCCGGTGATGCCGGCGGACTGCACGAGGATGTCGATGTCGCCGACCAGCTCGGCGACGTCCTTGGCCAGCTGCTGCGCGGCCTCGTCGGTCGAGAGGTCGGCGGCAACGGCGTGGAGCCGGCCCTCGGGTGCGTCGAGCTTGGCGGCGGCCTCGTCCAGGCTGTCCTGGTCCATGTCGCTCAGCACGACCGTGCAGCCCTCGTCGAGCAGGATGCGGGCGGTCTCCCACCCGATGCCGGAGTCGCCGCCGGTGACGAGCGCGGTACGGCCGGTGATGCCCAGGTCCATGGTGGTGCCTCTCTCAGGGGTACGTCGGGCTGCCGACGCTACGGACCCCTTCGGGGTGGCCTGGCGTTCGCGCCGCAACCGTCACCTCGACTGTCCGCGAGCGTCACCTCGACTGTCCGCGAGCGTCACCTCGGCTGTCCGCGAGCGCCATATCGGCTAGCCGGTGACGTGGTGGACGAAGCACCAGCGCCACTGCTCGCCGGCCTCCGCCGACTGCATCACCGGGTGCGTGCTCTCGTGGAAGTGCTCCGTGGCGTGCCGGTGGGGCGAGGAGTCGCAGCAGCCGACGTGGCCGCAGGTCAGGCAGACCCGCAGCGCGACCCAGCGCTCGTCCGGCTCGCAGTCGTCGCAGACCGGGCCGTCGGCGGTGACCACCGCGGGCGCGGTCGCGAGGTGGGCGCAGGAGCCGGAGCCCGTCCCGGCGAAGGCGGCCGCCCGCTCGTCGTCACGGGCCTCCTGGGCGACGTCGAGCATCGACTCCTCGACGTCCAGCATCGCCAGCACCTCGCTGACCACGCCCGAGGGGACGGTCCCGGACGAGCGGACCTCGAGCACCCGTCGGCGCTCGGCGTCGATCATCGCCAGCCGCAGCCGGGAGTAGAGCTCGCTCGGGCTCTCCTCGTCGGCGGTGGTGTTGAGGCGCTCCCAGGCCGCGAAGTTGCGGCGCTCGATCCGGTCCTTGACCGCGTCGACGACCCCGTGCGGGTTGTCGCGCAGCACCTCCGTCTCGGCCTCCTTCAGCGCCGTGAACCCGGCCTTCGAGGCCTGCTGCAGCAGGGAGGCCCGGGCCAGCGCGTCGTCGAGCGGGTCGGCGACCGGCACGTCGAGGTGACGCACGAACCACGGCAGCGACAGCCCCTGGATCAGCAGCGTGCCGGCCACGACGGTGAAGGCGATCAGCAGCAGCACCTCGCGGTGCTCGGTCTCCTCGGGGATGACGAAGGCGGCCGCCAGGGTCACCACCCCGCGCATCCCGGCCCAGCCGAGCAGGAAGGTCGAGGCCCACCCGGGCTTGTGCCCGGTCGCCGTGTCCGGCCCGGGGCGCACCAGCAGGTAGCGGGCCGGGAAGACCCACAGCAGCCGCAGCAGGATCACCGCGAGCAGCGTCAGCAGGCACACCGCCACGATCCGGCCCAGCGGCAGCGCGCTCTGCTCGACGTCGTCGAGGATCCAGCGCAGCTGCAGGCCGATCAGCAGGAAGACGACGTTCTCCAGCACGAACGCCACCGAGCGCCAGTTGGTGCGCTCGGCGATCCGTGACTGCGCCGTCTGGAGCACCGGCGCCTTGTGGCCCAGCAGCAGCCCCGCGACCACGACGGCCAGGACGCCCGAGGCGTGCAGCTCCTCGGCGAGGACGTAGGCCGCGAACGGCACCACGAACGAGATGGCGGTGTCCATCGCCGGGTCCGTGACGTGGCGCCGCACCCGCGCGACGAGCATGAACAGCAGCCCGCCGACGAGCACGCCGCCGCCGGCGGCGAGCAGGAAGTCCAGCCCCACGTCGAGCGCCGAGACCGACGCACCCGCGGCGCCGGCCGCGATCGCGGTACGCAGGGCGACCAGGGCCGTCGCGTCGTTGAGCAGCGACTCGCCCTCGAGGATGGTCAGCACCCGCCGCGGGAGCCCCACGCGGCGCCCGATGGCCAGCGCGGCCACCGCGTCCGGCGGGGCGACGACCGCCCCGATCGCCAGCGCCGCGGGCCACGCGATGCCGGGGACGACGGTGTGCACGAGCGCGCCGATGCCGACGGTGGTGAAGACGACCAGGCCGACCGAGAGCAGGAGGATCGGTCTGCGGTTGGCGTTGAACTCCACCAGCGACGTCGAGATCGCCCCGGCGTACAGCAGCGGCGGCAGCAGCCCGATCAGCACCACGTCGGGCTCGAGGCGCACCTCGGGCAGTCCCGGGAGGTACGACGCCGCGGCGCCGACCACGATCAGCACGAACGGTGCGGGGACGCCGATCCGCTCGGCCACCCCGGTCACCACCAGGACGCCGACCGCCAGGCCGATCAGGAACAGCGCGATCTCCACGCAGACATCATCGCCCCCGGGCGCCCCGGCATTCCCGGAGCGCGCAGCCGACCGGTCCGTGGCCCCCGGACGTCATCACCGCGTACGCCCGGCCGGGGCGCGGGCCGTATGACGTCCCGGGCGCCTCAGCCCTCCGTGGCCAGCGCCCGGACCCGCTCGTCGAGCACCCGCCGGTCGGCGCGGCCCACCCGTGCCTCGACGACCTCGATCCCGCCGTTGGGCGAGGCCAGCGCCTGCTCCAGCTCGGGCAGGCTGTCGACGCGCCAGTGCGGGGTGCGCGTCGCGGCGCAGAGCGCGGCGAGGTCGACGCCGTGGGGCGTGCCGAAGAGCCGCTCGAAGACGGCGGCGTGGTCCGGGCCGCCCTGCTCCAGCGTCGCGAAGATCGACCCGCCGTCGTCGTTGACCACCACCAGCTGCAGGTCCGGGCGCGGCTCGTCGGGGCCGAGGACCAGGCCGTTGCTGTCGTGCAGGAAGGTCACGTCGCCCATCAGGGCGAACGCCCGGGTCGTCGCGGGACGCCCCAGCGCGGAGCCGATCGCCGACGACACCACGCCGTCGATGCCGGCCAGGCCGCGGTTGGCCACGACCATCCGTCGGTCACCGACGGCGTAGGGCGCGACCATCAGGTCGAGGTCGCGCACCGGGTTCGACGCCCCGACGTGCAGCAGCCCGCCGGGCGGTACGGCCCGGCTCACCGCCCCGGCCACCTCCCACGGCGTCAGGGCCGGCTCGGCGGCCAGCAGCGCGTCCAGGCGTCGGGACACGTCCCGGTCGGCCGCGCGCCAGCGTTCCAGCCAGGCCGGGTCGTCGGCGCCGTCGGTCCCGGGCCGCCCGCCCTCGCAGCGGCGGTCGACGGCGTACGGGCGGGCCGGCCAGACGCCGCGCGCCCCGACGTCGACCACCTCGACGTCGGCGCGCGCCAGCAGCTGCTGCACCGGCCGCGACAGCGTGGGGTGCCCGGCGACGACGACCCGCTCGACCTCGGCGGCCAGCGGCGTGGTGAGCAGCAGCCGGTAGCAGCGCAGCGCGTGCGTGCCGGTGCGCGAGCCGCTGGACGGCTCGGCCAGCAGCGGCCAGCCGGCCTGCTCGGCCAGGGTGCGCGCCGGCGGACCGGCGTCGTCGCCGGCGACGACCACCGTGCGCGGCCCGAGCGGCAGCAGGTCGCTGACCTCGCCCCACGGGCGGCGGGTCCGCCCGGGCGCGACCACGGCCGGGCCGGGCACCCAGCGGTCCTCGGGCACCAACGGGTCGTCGAGCTGGACGTTGAGGTGCACCACGGCGTACGGGTCCGCCGTGGTGGGCCAGACGGCCTCGGCGTCGGGGGCGGTGTCCGCCGCGAGGTCGTGGGTCGCCACCAGCCGCCCGAAGACGCCGACCTGGTCGGTCGTCTGGTTGGCACCGGTCCCCCGCAGCCGGGCCGGCCGGTCGGCGGTCAGCACCACCAGGGGCACCCCGGCGTGGGCGGCCTCCAGCACGGCCGGGTGCAGGTTGGCCACGGCGGTGCCGGAGGTGCACACCACGGCCGCACGCGCCCCGACCCGGGTCATCCCGAGCGCGGTGAAGGCGGCCGAGCGCTCGTCGACGCGGGTGTGCAGGCGCAGCAGCCCGGCGGTCGCCGCGTCGTGGACCGCGAAGGCGAGCGGGGCGTTGCGCGAGCCGGGCGCGAGCACGACCTCGGTGACGCCGTGGGTCACCAGCGCGGTGACGACGTCGCGGGCCAGCCGCGTGGAGGGGCTCATGCGTCCCGATCCTGCCCGAGTACCTCGGCAGCCGCGAGGGCACGCACGTCGGCCAGCCGCTGCTCCCAGTGCCGCACCCGGTCGGGGTCCGGCCGGGCGGCCTCGAGCGCGGCGACGTCGACCGCCGGGCGTACGACGGGCAGCGCGCCGTCCACCGGCAGCAACGGGTCGGCGACGACGTCGCGCCCCAGCAGCTGCACGGTCGCCAGGCCGCAGGCGTGCGGCAGCTCCGGCAGGGCGGCGGCGAGCGCGACGCCCGCGGCGATCCCGACCGAGGACTCCAGCGCCGACGAGACGACGACGGGCAGCCCGATGTCCTCGGCGATCCGCAGGCAGGCCCGCACCCCGCCGAGCGGCTGGACCTTGAGCACGGCGACGTCGGCGGCCTCGAGGTCGCGCACCCGGTACGGGTCGGCCGCGCGGCGGATCGACTCGTCGGCGGCGACCCGGACGTCGACGCGGCGACGGACCGCGGCGAGGTCCTCGACGCTCGCGCAGGGCTGCTCGACGTACTCCAGCCCCCCGGCCGCCCGGTCGAGGCGCCGGACGGCGAGCACCGCGTCGTCGACCGCCCAGGCGCCGTTGGCGTCCACCCGGACCTGCCCGCCGGGCCCGTCCACCTCCAGCGCGGCCCGCACCGCCTCGACCCGCGCCTCGTCCTCGGCCAGGGTCTGCCCCGGCTCCGCCACCTTCACCTTGGCCGTGCGGCAGCCACCGGCGCGGACGATCGCGTACGCCTGCTCCGGCCCGACCGCCGGCACGGTGACGTTGACCGGGACCCGGTCGCGCACCGGCGCGGGCCAGTCCCCGTCGGCGGCCTCCTGCGCGGCGCGCAGCCAGGCGGCGGCCTCGGCGGGGGCGTACTCCAGGAAGGGGCTCCACTCCCCCCAGCCGGCCGCGCCCTCGAGCAGCACGCCCTCGCGGACCGTGATGCCGCGGAAGCGGACCCGCATCGGCACCGAGAACACCCTCATCGTCCGCTCCCCCGCTCGTCGACCTGCTCCTCGACCCGCTCCTCGACGAGCCGGCGGACCGCGAGCCGGTCGGTCTTGCCGTTGGCCAGCAGCGGCACCTCGTCGACCTCGACCAGCGCCCGCGGCGCCCAGGCCCGCGGGTGCTCGGCGGCGACCCAGTCCCGGGCCTCCTCCAGCGGCAGCCGACCGGCGACCACGGCCACGACCCGCCGGCCCCACTCCGGGTCGTCGACGCCGACGACCTCGGCCGCCCGCACGTCCGGGTGTGCCCGCAGCCGTGCCGCGACCACGGCGCCGGGCACGTTGACGCCGCCGCTGACCACCATGTCGTCGAGTCGCCCGAGCAGCTGGAGGCGGCCGTCCTCGTCGAGGCGGCCGGCGTCGGCGGTGAGGAACCACCCGTCGACGAGCACCGCGGCGGTCTGCTCCGGGTCGTGCTCGTAGCCCGCGAACAGCGTCGGCCCGCCGAGGCGTACCCGCCCCTCGGCGCCCAGCGCCACCGCGACCCCGTCGAGCGGCCGGCCGTCGTAGACGCATCCTCCGCAGGTCTCGGCCATGCCGTACGTCGCGACGACGCGGACCCCGGCGTCCGCGGCGCGCTCGCGCAGGCCGGCGTCGACCGGCCCGCCGCCGAGCAGCACGGTGCGGGCCCGGCGCAGCGCCGCGACCTCGTCGGGACGCTCCAGCAGCCGGAGCAGCTGGGTCGGCACGAGCGAGGTGTACCAGCCGTCGCCCGCGGGCCACCCGGCGTCGACCGGGCTCGCCTCGTGCCCCGCGACCAGCGAGCGCAGGCGGACCATCAGCCCCGCGACGTACGCCTCGGGCAGCGCCTGGACCCACGGCCCGGACCCGCCCAGGCGCCGCCCGGTCGCCCGCACCGAGGCCAGGACCGAGCGGCGGGGCAGCAGCACCCGCTTGGGCCGGCCGGTCGAGCCGGACGTCTCGACGACCAGCGGGGGCGGCTCGTCGGCGGCGTCCAGCCAGGCCCGGAGGTCGTCGGTGGTGGGGGCGGCGGTCACGCGAGGCACGCTAGCCCTGCGCCGTGCCGGCGAGGGCACCCGAGCGGGTCGGCGCCCGCCCCGTCCTGAGCGACCTGCTTGGATCGGCCCGTGACGACGATGGCCCAGTGGACCGCGGGTGCGCGGCCTCGTACGCTCCCCGCCGCCCTGGCCCCCGTGGTCGCCGGCGTCGGCGTCGCCGCGGCCGAGGCCGCGAGCCGGGGCGGGGGTCTCGACGACCTGTCGCCGCTGCGCGCGCTGCTGGCCCTGGTGGTCAGCCTGGCCCTGCAGGTCGGGGTCAACTACGCCAACGACTACTCCGACGGGATCCGCGGCACCGACGACGACCGGGTCGGGCCGATGCGCCTGGTCGGCTCCGGCGCGGCGACCCCGGGCGCGGTCAAGCGGGCCGCGTTCCTGGCCTTCGGGGTGGCCGGGGTCGCGGGCCTGGTGCTGGCCGCCCTGGCGTCGTGGTGGCTGCTGGTCGTCGGGGTGCTCAGCGTCGCCGCCGCGTGGTTCTACACCGGCGGGGCGACGCCGTACGGCTACCTCGGCCTCGGTGAGGTGATGGTCTTCGTGTTCTTCGGCCTGGTCGCGGTGGTCGGCACCGTCTTCGTCCTCGTCGAGGGTCTCCCCGCCGCCGCGTGGGCGGCCGGCACCGGGATCGGGGCGCTGGCCTGCGCGATCCTGGTGGCCAACAACCTGCGCGACATCCCGACCGACACCGTGGCCGGCAAGCGGACCCTGGCCGTGCGCCTGGGCGACGCCCGTACGCGTGGCCTCTACGTCCTGCTGGTCGGCCTGGCCGCGGTCGCGGTCGTCGCGGTGGCCGCCGCCACGACCTGGTGGGCGCTGCTCGGGCTGGGGTTCCTGGCGGTGGCCGGCCCGGCCTGCCGGGTCGTGCTCGGCGGCGCGACCGGGCCCGGGCTGATCCCGGTCCTGGGCAGCACGGGCAAGGCCGAGCTGGTGTGGGCGCTGCTCGTCGCCGTCCCGCTCGTGCTCGCGACGTAGGCTCGCGGCATGGGTTTCCTCATCGTCGTCCTGGTCCTCGTCGCCGCGTTCGCGGCCTACAAGTACCGCGTCCCGCTGATGGCCAAGGTCCTTGGTCAGTCCGAGACCCGCGTCCGTTCGCAGATCGAGCGCAAGAAGCGTCGCTGACCCACCCGTCAGTCGCGGTCCTCGCGGGCCTTCATCTCGTCGAACCGCGCGGTCGCGCGGCTGGCCCGCTCCTCGACGCGGCGGGCGAAGGCCTCGCGCTGCGGGTTGAGGACGTAGTAGGACCCGATGCCGCTGATCACGAACGCGATCACCAGGCACCAGAAGACGCTGACTCCGCCGGTGACCGCGATCCACAGCCCGGCGACGATGCCGAACGACGCCGCCAGCAGGACCAGCCGCAGCGCGGTGTAGACCAGGAGCTCCTTCACGTGACCACCCTAGGTCGTCACCAGGAGAGCCCTACGATGGAGGGGTGAAGTTCTTGATCGTGCTCATCCTCTTCGCCGTCGCGACGTACTTCCTCGTCCGGCTGGTGCAGGAGCGCGGTCTGCCGGGCACTCCCGGCTCCGGCGGCGGCAGCGGCGGTGGACGCGGCAACCTGCCCGGCCGCCCGAAGGGCCCCCAGGGCCCGAGCCGCCCGCGTCCCCCGGCACCACGCAGCCCGGACGACGACGACGACATCCTGCGCGAGCTGAATAGCAAACGCCACAAAAAAAAAGAAAAAACAAAAAGCAGACGGGCCGGGGGCGTGNAGCCGCGTCTAATGACAGGCCCGAACACAACAACTCGAAGAACTCATCGCGCTCTTCGTAGGAGACGTAACGCTTCGCCATCTACAACACCTCTGCTCAGGTGTTGCTACGACCATCTGAATCCGCGTCGTCACGGCGCCGCACCAGACGAAGTAACACAGCGTTACAGCGCGCGCGGCGCCCGGATCGCGCTTGGCGCCCGGCCCGTCGGGGCTACAGCAGGCGTGGTCCCGGGTCGCCGTCGCCCGCGACCACCGCGCCCGGCTCGGCCGGGCCGACCAGGGCCGGGGCGGCGTACGAGTGCTGGCTCGTCGTGGAGAAGTAGTTGATGCCGATGAAGTTGAACCACAGCGTGGCCAGGCCCAGCAGCGCCAGGTAGGCCGCCTTGCGCCCACGCCAGCCGGCGGTGGTGCGCGCGTGCAGGTAGGCGGCGTAGACGACCCAGGTGATGAACGCCCACACCTCCTTGGGGTCCCAGTTCCAGTAGCGCGACCAGGCCTCGTGCGCCCAGATCGGGCCGGTGATCAGGACCGCGAAGGTCCAGACCGGGAAGGCGAAGGCGTGGATCCGGTAGGACGTGGAGTCCAGCCGCGCCAGCGACGGCGCGCGGCCCAGCAGGCCGGTCGTGGCGTCGGGGCGGCGCTCCTTGACCAGGTAGATCAGCGAGAGCAGCCCGCCGAGGGTGAAGGCGCCGGTGGCGATCACGGCGGAGACGACGTGGATGACCAGCCAGTACGAGTTCAGCGCCTCGGTGAGCGGCGCGACCGGGCTGTGCAGCCAGATCACGGCCACCATCAGCACCGCCAGCACGAACCCGACGACCAGCGGGGCCATCCAGTCCAGCCGGAAGCGACGGCGCACCACGACGTACATCAGCGCGACCACGAAGGTGCCGGCCAGCGTGAACTCGTACATGTTGCCCCAGGGCACGCGGTTGGGGTCCGCGGCCATCCCGCGGCCCACCAGCGAGATCCCGTGCGCGACCAGCGCGACCACGGTGAGCAGCAGGCCGAGGCGCCCGAAGAGCGCGACGCGGTACGACGCCTGGCCGGTGTCGCCCGCCCCGTTGCGGGGGCCGGTCGCGACGGCGACGCCTCCCCCGGCCGCACGGGCGGCGCTCGCGGTGCTCCCGGCGCCCGTCGTGCTCGCGGTGGCGCGCGTGGCCTCCACGGCGCCGGGCTGGCGGAGCGCGGCCCACTCGACCAGGTGCGCCAGCAGCGCGAGGAAGTACACGATCCCCGCGGCCCCGACGGCCTGGTTGGAGAGCATCTCCCATGCGGTGTCGCTCACGACTCGTCCTCTCCTGCACGTCCAGCTCGTCCTGCGCCGCGGGCGGTGCCGTCCGCGGGTCCTCCGAGGGCGGCGACGAGCTTGTCCAGCTCGTCCGGCCCCGCGTCCTCGTCGTCGGGCTCGGGCCCGGCGCTGGAGCGGCGCAGCACGGCCACCTCCACCATGCTCCCACCGCCCTGGTCAGCCTTCCGCGCGCGCACCCAGATCCGGCGCGGGCGGATGAACAGCGAGCCCAGCAGGCCGATCAGCGCGAGCACGACGCCGGCCAGCGCGATCTCCTTGCCGGGGGTCTGGCTGATCTGCACCCGGGTCCACGGCTCGACGCCCTCGAAGGTGACCGAGCCGAGGTCGTCGGGCAGGTCGGCGGTCTGACCGGGCTGCAGGTCGAGCCGGTAGCGCGACCCGTCCTCCTCGGTGACCTTCGGGGCGCCGTCCTTGTCCAGCACGTAGATCGACTGCGGCGAGCCGTCGTCGAGACCGAGGTCGCCGGCGAAGACCTCCATCGACAGCGTGGGGTTGCGGTCGTCGCCCATCACGTTGACCGGGTCGCCGTCGATCATCACGTAGGTCGGGTAGAAGAGCCCCTCGAGCCCGACGTCGGGCTCCGAGAGGGTCGACTTCGCCACGCCGTACGACAGCAGGCCCTGGTCCTGGGGCAGGAAGACGACCGGCTGCGAGTACATGACCTCGCCCTCGGTGTCGCGCACGGTGATCACCGGGGCGTACCCGTGCCCGATCAGGAACACGTCGGTGTCGCCGATCGAGAGCGGGTGGTTGACCCGGAGGTCGTACTGCTCCGTCTCGGCGTCCGGGCTCTCCTGGTAGGTCAGGCCGGCCTGGAAGCCGCGCGCCATCCCACGCCCGGCGCCGGACTCGATCCACTCCGCGCTGAACTCGTCGAGGGTGAAGGAGAACGGCTCCATGTCGGTGGGGTCGAACAGCGAGCCGGGGTTGAAGTCGTCGTACTGCGAGAGGTTGTTGGCGAACCCGGTGCCCTGGATGACGATCACGCCACCCTGGTAGCCGAAGAGCCCCCCGAGCCCGAAGCCGACCATCACCACGATCACCGACACGTGGAACAGCAGGTTGCCGGCCTCGCGCAGGTAGCCCCGCTCGGCGGCCACCCAGCCGCCCTCGGGCCCGGCGTCGTCGTCGACGCGGACCCGGTAGCGCCGCCGGCGCAGCTCGCGGCGGGCGTCCTCGAGGACGGTGTGCGGGGAGGCGGAGACGCGGTACGCCGCGTGCTCGGGCAGCCGGGCCAGGTTGCGCGGGGCGGCCGGCGGCTTCGCACGCAGACCGCGCCAGTAGACGAACGTGCGCGGGACGATGCAGCCGATCAGCGACACGACCAGCAGCAGGTAGATCGCGGAGAACCAGGGCGAGTCGTAGACCGAGAACAGCCCGAGCCGCTCGTAGATCGGCGCCAGCGTCGTGTGGGAGTCGCGCCACCGCGACGCCGCCAGGGAGTCGACCGAGTCCTGCGGGACGACGGACCCCGGTACGGCGGCCAGCGCCAGCAGGAGCAGCAGCACCAGCGCGGTGCGCATCGAGGTGAGCTGGCGCCACGACCACCGGCCCATCTCGCGGATCCCGAGCTCGCCGGGCCGGCGGGCGGGCGGCGCCTGCGGCGGCTCCGGCTGGGAGCCGGCCGCGGGCTGGGTCTGCTCGACGTCGGTACTCACACGCTCACCTCGAAGTCGCTGACGAGCTGGATCTGGACCCAGGTGACCAGCTGGTCCCAGGCGCCGGTGACCAGGGCGAGACCGACCAGGACGAGCATCAGCCCGCCGATCCGGGTCACCCACGCCTGGTGGCGCCGGACGAAGGAGACCGCACCGAGCGCCCGGCGGTAGGCCAGGCCGGCGATCACGAAGGGGATGCCGAGCCCGACGGCGTAGACCCCGGAGAGCAGCGCGCCGCGGGCGGCGGTGGCCTCGTTGACCGACAGGGTCAGGATGACGCCGAGGGTGGGCCCGATGCAGGGCGTCCAGCCGAGGCCGAAGATGATCCCGATCAGCGGGGCCGCGGCCAGGCCGACGGCCGGGACCTTGTGGACCCGCCACTCGCGCTGGAGCGCCGGGACCAGCCCGGCGAAGGCCAGGCCGAGCACGATGATGACCACGCCGGAGACGACGGTGATCTCGCGCTGGTACTCGCGCAGCCACTGGCCCAGCGCGCCGGAGGCGGCGCCGATCGAGACGAAGACGGCGGCGAAGCCGAGGACGAAGAGCAGCGAGCCCAGGAGCATCCGGCCGCGGTGGTCGGCGGCCTTGCCGTCGGCCAGGTCGGCGCCGGAGAGGCCGGTGGCGTAGGACAGGTAGCCGGGCAGCAGCGGGATGACGCAGGGCGAGAAGAACGAGACCAGGCCGGCGAGCAGGGCCACCGGGAGGGCCAGGGCCAGGGATCCGGCCGCGGCCTGCTGGGTGAACCACTCAGCCATCGGTGCGCACCCCGTCGACGACCTGCTCCAGCGTCAGCGCGGAGGGGATCTCGCCGCTGAACAGCGCGCCGACCCGGCCCTCCTCGTCGAGGACGACGGTGCTCGGCATCGACTGCGGCTGGTAGGGCGCCGGGAAGGCCAGCAGGGGCGCGGCGGTGTCGTCGTAGAACGACGGGTAGGTGACCCCGACCTCCTTCTCGAAGGCCTCGGCGGTGCCCAGCCCGGGGTCGCGGGTGTTGATCCCGACGAAGGTCGCGTCGAGCTCGTCGGCCGCCGCGACCAGCATCGGCATCTCCGAGCGGCAGGGCCCGCAGCCGGACCACCACACGTTGACCACGGTGACCTCGCCGCGGCTGTCGGCGAGGTCGAGCGGCTCGCCCTGGATCGACTCCCCGCTCAGCTCGACCGGCTCACCGCGGTCGGCCTCGGGGATCTCGACGACGTTGCCCATCCCGCCGACGTACTGCAGGTCGCCGGTGCCCTCGAGCCCGCTGCAGCCGGCGAGCAGCAGCGGGGCCGCGGCGACGGTGGCGAGCAGCGCGGCACGCCGGGCACGACCGGGGGCGCGGCTCATCGCCCACCCTCGCCCGGGGCCTGGTAGGTGCCGCCGGAGGAGAAGGCCTGGGCGCGCTCGGCGGCCGGGATCAGGTCGGCGGCCGGCTCGGAGTAGGTCAGCGTGACCAGCCGCTCGTCGTCGAAGTGCAGCGAGGTGACCGAGCACAGCGTGCAGCGCCGGTTCTTCGGCAGGTGCAGGAAGGGCCGGCCCTCGACGTGCAGCCGGGTGGTCCAGATCGGCAGCTGGTGGGAGACCACGACGGCCTCGTGGCCGAGCGCCTCGCGGCGGGCGTCGTGGATCGCGGCCATCATCCGGCCGACGATCAGGCGGTAGGGCTCGCCCCAGGACGGGCGCCACGGGTTGTAGAGGTGCCGCCAGGTGCGGGGGTCCTTGAGCGCGTTGTGGCCGTTGCCGAACCGCTCGCCCTCGAAGACGTTGCCGGACTCGATGACCCGCTCGTCGGTGCGCACCGCGAGGCCGCGCGCGGCGGCCAGCGGCGCGATCGTCTCCTGCACCCGCTCCAGCGGGGAGGCGCGCAGGTGGACGATGTCGCGGTGACCCAGCGCCTCGGCGACCTTGTCGGCCATCGCCAGGCCGCGGGTCGAGAGGTGGAAGCCGTCGCGGCGGCCGTAGAGCACCCCGCGCGGGTTGTGGACCTCACCGTGGCGCAGCAGGTGCACGACGGTCCGGGTGGTGCCCGGCGCCGGGGCGCTCACGCCCGTCCCCCGGCGGCGGCGGCGGCGGCGGTGTCCTGGGCGGCGGCCGCGGCGCGGGCGGCGTCGGGCAGCGCGGCCAGGATCGTCGAGATCGCGCGGTCGTCGTGCGCGGCGGAGAGGAACCACGCCTCGTAGGCCGACGGCGGCAGGTAGACGCCGCGGTCGAGCATGGCGTGGAAGAAGGCCCCGTAGGCCGCGGCGTCGGTGCGGGAGGCCTCGGTGAAGTCGCGCACCGGGCCCTCGGTGAGGAACACCGAGAACATCGTGCCGGCGGACTGCACCGCGTGGGCGACGCCGGCGGCGTCGAGGGCCTCGGTGACGCCGGCCTTGACGACCTCGCCGGCCTTCGTGAGGTGGTCGTAGACCTCGTCGGTGGCCAGTCGCAGCGTGGTCAGCCCGGCGGTGGTGGCGACGGGGTTCCCCGACAGCGTGCCGGCCTGGTAGACCGGCCCCTCCGGGGCGAGGCGCGACATGACGTCGGCGCGGCCGCCGAAGGCCGCGGCCGGGAAGCCGCCGCCCATGACCTTGCCCATCACCACCAGGTCGGGCGTCCAGCCCTCGACGGCGCCGTCGATGCCCCAGTAGCCCTGGCGGCTGGCGCGGAAGCCGGTCATCACCTCGTCGGAGACGAAGAGCGCGCCGTGCTCGGCGCAGGTGCGGGACAGGAACTCGTTGAAGCCGGGCTCGGGCGGGACCACGCCCATGTTGCCGGGCGAGGCCTCGGTCACCAGGCAGGCGATCCGGTCGCCGTGCTCGGCGAAGGCGGCCGTCACGGCCGCGCGGTCGTTGTAGGGCAGCACGAGGGTGAGCTCGGTGGCCGAGGTCGGCACGCCGGGCGTGCCGGGGACCGCGAAGGTGGCCAGCCCGGAGCCGGCCGAGGCCAGCAGCGCGTCGACGTGGCCGTGGTAGCAGCCGGCGAACTTCACCACGACGTCGCGCCCGGTGAAGCCGCGGGCCAGCCGGATCGCCGACATCGAGGCCTCGGTGCCGGAGGAGGTGAAGCGGACCTTCTCCACCGGCGCCCGGGACACGATCTCCTCGGCCAGCTCGACCTCGGGCACGGTCGGGGCGCCGTACGACGTCCCGCGCGCGACCGCGGCCTGGACGGCGGCCTGGACCTCGGGGTGGGCGTGGCCCAGGAGCATCGGCCCCCACGAGCAGATCAGGTCGACCATCTCGTTGCCGTCGGCGTCGGTGAGCCACGCTCCCTGGGCCGAGGTGATGAAGCGGGGGCTGCCCCCGACCGCGGCGAAGGCGCGGACCGGCGAGTTCACGCCGCCGGGCGTGACCGCCCGGGCTCGCTCGAACAGGGCCTCGGAGGCGGGCGCGGCGGACGGCGTGCTGGACGGCGTGGCAGAGGGCACCTCCCCATCCTCCCGCGCCACGCAACGCCACCCAAACCGCACGGGGGTGGTCTCGGGCACGTCACACCCGGCTCGACGCCGGACCAGCACGTCGTACTGGGAGGACGAGTGTTCGCCCGATCTGCCCAGAGGGGTCCCGCTGGGACCTACCGACGCGTAACGTGACGGTCACTTGTGCGTTGTGTCACCTGTCAGGCCTTGTGGGAGGTCTGCGTCCACCGAGGAGTTGTGCATGTCCGACCCCCGCCGCCGCCGGCTGCAGCGTGCCACGGCGATCCTGCCGCTGGCGCTGCTCTCCGCGGCCGTCACCGCCAGTCTCGCCTCGCCGCAGGCCGCCCTGACGACCGTCGACGGGCAGCAGGCGCTGCCGAAGCCGGGCTCGCTGCCCGACGGGTCGACGCTGCCGGAGCAGGCCATCGAGGCGCCGGCCAGCCTGTCGTCGCCCAGCCGCTCCGGTGGGCTGGGCCTGGGCGGGCGTGAGGCGGCGGTGCAGAACGCCTCCACCAACGACATCCCCTCGGCCGCCCTGGCGGCCTACCAGCGGGCCGCGACCGTCGTGAACGCCGCCGACGAGTCCTGCTCGATCCCGTGGCAGCTGATCGCCGCCGTCGGCCGGGTCGAGTCCGACCACGGCCGCTACGGCGGCAACGTGCTCGACGACGAGGGCCTGGCCACGCCCGGCATCTACGGCGTCCCGCTCACCGGCAGCAACGGCACGGCGCGGATCACCGACACCGACGCCGGCCAGTTCGACGACGACCAGCGCTTCGACCGGGCCGTGGGCCCGATGCAGTTCATCCCCTCCACCTGGGCCGTGGTCGGGGTCGACGCCGACGGCGACGGCGAGCGGAACCCGCAGGACATCGACGACGCGGCCCTGGCCACGGGCGTCTACCTCTGCTCGGGCCCCGACGACCTCTCCGAGCGCCCCGGCCAGCGGGCCGCGGTGTTCCGCTACAACAACAGCAACTCCTACGTCGACCTCGTGATCTCGGTGATGGAGTCCTACCTCGGCGGCGACTTCACCAGCGTCCCGACCGGCACCACCGCCTCCGAGCCGATCGCCCCGGCCCCGGCGCCCCCGGTCCCGCCGACGCAGCGGCAGTTCCAGCCCGTGGCGCCGAGCACCCCGAGCGGCGGTGGCTCGAGCAGCACCCCGCCCGAGGCCTCGACCGGCGGCTCGACGACCGACGGCGGCGGTTCGACCACCACCCCGCCCGACTCTGGCGACGGTGGCTCCACCCCGGTCACTCCCCCTGCGACGGGCGGCGGCGGAACCGGTGGCGGCGGCCTCGGCGACCTCGGCGGTGCCGTCGACGACGCCCTCGGCACCGGTGGCGGTGGCGGTGGCGGCAGCACCGGCGGCGGCGGAGGTGGCGGCGGCGCCGGCCCGGTCGAGGAGACGCTGACCAAGGCCGAGGCGACGGCGCAGTGCCTGGCCTCGGGCATCGGAGCTCTGGAGGTCGCGAAGCTGGCCGCCTGTGTCGAGGACCTGGTGAACCCCTGACCCACCCGGTCCCCGGACCGACCGAGACCCCCGTACGGCAGCTGCCGTACGGGGGTCTCGTGCGTCTCATGCGTCCGGGTCGGCTCGGCGGGCCGCCCCGCGGGCGCGGGACGTCATCCGCCGCGACGCTCGGCCCGACCGCAGCTCGTATGACGTCCGCGGCCCGGCGGCTCGTCCACCAGGGCCAGACGTGCAAAGAACCCGTCTCAGCGGGCCCCCCGGCTCGCTCAAACGGGTTCTTGCTTGATCATGATGCGCATCCACCCCCCGGCGGAGGCATCACTCTCGGTGTTCGTGGAATCCCCCCGGATTCCGATCATCGATCAGGGCCCCCCGGCCCCTCCCGACAAGGTCAAGGGTACGACCGGGCGGACCGGCCACCCACCCCTGGCGAGACACACCTGTTCAACAGATGAGTAACAGCTCCGGGGGCCGTCAGCGGTGCGCGAGCAGCCGGGCTGCCTCGGCCGCCCAGTAGGTCAGGACCACGTCGGCCCCGGCCCGTCGGATCGAGGTCAGCGTCTCCAGGATGGCGGCCTCGCGGTCGATCCAGCCGCGCTCGGCGGCCGCCTCGAGCATGGAGTACTCCCCCGAGACGTTGTAGGCCGCGACCGGGACCTCGACGGCGTCGCGCACGCGGCGCAGCACGTCGAGGTAGGCCAGGGCCGGCTTGACCATCACGAGGTCGGCGCCCTCAGCGACGTCGAGCCGGGCCTCGCGCACGCCCTCGACGGCGTTGGCGGCGTCCTGCTGGTACGTCCGCCGGTCGCCCTGGAGCGAGGACCCGACGGCCTCGCGGAACGGTCCGAAGAAGGCCGAGGCGTACTTCGCGGAGTAGGCCAGCACCGAGACGTCGGTGTGCCCGGCGCCGTCGAGCGCGGCGCGCACGACCGCGACCTGACCGTCCATCATCCCGCTCGGCCCGACCATGTCGACGCCGGCAGCGGCGTGGGCACGGGCCATCTCGGCGTACCGCACGAGGGTCGCGTCGTTGTCGACGCGCCCGTCGGGCGTGAGCACCCCGCAGTGGCCGTGGTCGGTGAACTCGTCGAGGCACAGGTCGCTCATCACGGTCAGCGCCTCGCCCACCTCGCCGACGACGTCGGTGATGGCACGGTTGAGGACCCCGTCGGGATCGGTCGCGCCGGAGCCGACGGCGTCCTTGTGCTCGGGCACGCCGAAGAGCATCAGCCCGCCGAGCCCGAGCTCGGCGGCCTCGGCGGCCGCCCGGCGCAGGGAGTCACGGGAGTGCTGGACGACGCCGGGCATCGAGCCGATCGGCACCGGCTCGCTGAGGCCCTCGCGCACGAAGACCGGCAGCACGAGCTGCCGTGCCTCGAGCGACGTCTCGGCCACCATCCGGCGCAGCGCCGGGGTGGTCCGCAGCCGGCGCGGGCGCACCACCGGCACGCCCGCACCCTCCGGCAGCCCGCCGGTCACGACGACGAGGTCGCCTTGCGTCGGGCCGCGGGCTTGCGCTCCGACGGCCGGGTGACGGCCACGCCCTCCTCGAGCAGGCCGGAGCGCCGGGTCGCGCCGAAGTCGGCGAGCGCGTCGGCCAGGACACCGACGTCGGGCTTGGGCGACATCACGTCGACGCGCAGCCCGTGCTCCTCGGCGGTCTTGGCCGTCGCGGGGCCGATCACCGCGATGATCGTCGAGGGGTGCGGCTTGCCCGCGATGCCGACCAGGTTGCGCACGGTCGAGGAGGAGGTGAAGACCACCGCGTCGAACTTGCCCGTCTTGATCGCGTCGCGGGTCGGGGCCGGCGGCGGCGCGGCGCGCACGGTCCGGTACGCGGTCACGTCGTCGCACTCCCAGCCGAGGTCGACCAGGCCGGCCACGAGGTTCTCGGTGGCGATGTCGGCGCGGGGCAGGAAGACCCGGTTGATCGGGTCGAGCGTCTCGTCGTACTCCGGCCAGTCCTCCAGCAGCCCGGCGGCCGACTGGTCGCCCGAGGGCACCAGGTCGGCCCGCAGGCCCCAGGTGGCCACCGAGGCGGCGGTCTTCTCACCGACGCAGGCGATCTTGAGGCCGGAGAAGGCGCGGGCGTCCAGGCCGTACTCCTCGAACTTCTCGCGGACGGCCTTCACCGCGTTGACCGAGGTGAAGACGATCCACTCGTAGCGGCCCTCCACCAGGCCGCGGACGGCCTTGTCCATCTGCAGCGGGTTGCGGGGCGGCTCGACCGAGATGGTCGGCACCTCCTCGGGCACCGCGCCGTAGCCGCGCAGACGCGTCGACAGGGTCGCGGCCTGCTCCTTGGTGCGGGGCACCAGCACGCGCCAGCCGAACAGCGGCTTCGTCTCGAACCACGACAGCGTGTCGCGCAGGTCGACGACGTCACCGATCACGATGACCGCCGGCGGGGCGATCCGGGTGGCGCGGACGTCCGCGGCGACGTGCTCGAGGGTGGAGGTCAGCGTCTCCTGCTCGGTGGTGGTGCCGACCCGGGTGATCGCCACGGGCGTACGCGGGTCGCGTCCCGCGGCCACCAGCTCGGCGGCCGTGTCGCCGATGGTGCCGACGCCGGAGAGCAGCACCAGCGTGTCGTCGCCGGCGTAGCGGCTCCAGTCGACCTTGCCGCCGCAGGTCACGACCGAGACCGCGCGGCGGTCCTTGGTGGTCAGCGGGATGCCGGCGTAGGCCGGGACCGCGGAGACCGAGGAGACGCCGGGCACGACCTCGAAGCCGATGCCGGCCTTGACGCAGGCCTGCGCCTCCTCGGGCCCGGAGGCGTAGAGGAACGGGTCGCCGACCATCAGCCGGGCCACGCGGCGTCCGCGCTTGGCGTGCTTGAGCACCACCTTGGCCCGTGCGGCGTGGGTCAGCGGCTGGCCGTCCTCGCCGAAGCCGCCGTCGACGACCTCGGGGACGTCCTCGCCGGCGCCGAGCAGCGCCGCGACGAGCGCCTCGTGCTCGGGGACCTCGGTCACCACGACGTCGGCGTCACCGAGCACGCTGATCGCGCGCACGGTGAGCAGGTCGGGGTCGCCGGGGCCGGTGCCGACGAAGGAGACCCAGGGCTGGGTGTCGTTCGCGGCGTCCGCGGTGGTGGGGGTCGTGCCTCGCGTCATGGGGTCTGCACCTCTGCTGCTCTGCGGTCGTGCGGATGGTCGTTCCTGGCGTGGTGGTGCGGGTGGGTCGGTGGTCCTGGTCATGTGGGGGCCGCCTCGAGGTCGCCGGCGCCGTCGGCCAGCATCTCGGCGGCCAGCCGGGCGCCGAGCCCGGCCGGGTCGGAGACGGGACCGGCCGCGGAGCTGCGGACGGCGAGCCCGCCGTCGAGGGACAGCGCGACCGCGCGGACCCACAGCTCGTCGCCGTCCTCGCCCTCGACGAGCTCGGCCATGGCCCCGATCGGGGCCGAGCAGCCGCCCTCGAGCGTGGCGAGCACGGCCCGCTCGGCCTCGACGCAGGCCCGCGCACGGGGGTCGTCGAGGTCGGCCAGCGCGGTGGCCAGCGGGTCGTCGGTCCGGCACTCGACCGCCAGCGCGCCCTGCCCGGGGGCGGGGAGCACCTGGATCGGGTCGAGCACCTCGGTGACCTCGTCGAGCCGGCCGAGGCGGGCCAGGCCGGCGCGCGCGAGCAGGACGGCGTCGTACTCGCCGGAGCGGACCTTGCCGATCCGGGTGTCGACGTTGCCGCGCACGCCCCGCAGCTCGAGGCCCAGGCCGAGGGCGTGGACCTGCGCGACGCGGCGCGGGGAGCCGGTGCCGACGACGCTGCCGACGGGCAGCTCGCCGAGGGTCAGGCCGTCGCGGGCCACCACGACGTCGCGGGAGTCCTCGCGGCCGGGCACGGCGACCAGGGAGATGCCGGCGGCCGGGTAGGTGGGCAGGTCCTTCAGCGAGTGCACGGCCACGTCGACCCGACCGGCCAGCAGGGCGTCGCGCAGGGCGCCGACGAAGACCCCGGTGCTGCCGGCGGTGGTGCTCTCGACCAGCGGGGTGCCGGCGGCCTGGCTGCGGTCGCCCTCGGTGGTGACCTCGACCAGCTCGACCTCACGGCCGAGCCGCTCGCGGATCATCACCGCGATCGTCTCGGACTGCGTGGTGGCGAGCAGGGAGCGCCGGGTGCCGACGCGCACGGGAGCGTTCACGACGGCCCCTCCTCCCCGACCTTGGGACGGGTGACGGCGTCGACGGCCTCGGGGTCGAGGGAGAACAGCTCGGCGAGCGCGGCGGCGTACGACACCGCGCCCTGCTCGTCGGCGAGCTCCTTGACCCGGACGGTGGGCTCGTGGAGGAGCTTGTCGGCCACGCGGCGCAGGGTGTGCAGCACCTCGGCGCGCACCTCGGCCTCGAGCCCGGGCAGCCGGGTGTCGAGGCGACCCATCTCGGTGTCGACGACGCCGGTGGCCATCGAGCGCAGCGCCACGACGGTGGGCGTGACGCTGGCCTGGCGGCGTGCGGCCAGGAAGGAGGTGACCTCGTGGGTGACGATGTCGCGGACCTGCTCGACCTCGCGGCCGGCCTCGGTGTGCTGGAGCGTCTCGGCGAGCTCGGAGAGGCCGACCAGGCCGACGCCGGGGAGGTCGGCGACGGCCGGCTCGACGTCGCGGGGCAGGGCGAGGTCCAGCACGCACAGCGGCTCCCCGGCGCCGCGGCCGGCGGCCTGCCGGGCGGCGCTGACCTGGGCGGCGCTGACCAGGACGCCGGTGGCGCCGGTGCAGGTGATGACCACGTCGGCCTCGCCGAGCGCGAGGGGCAGGTCGGCCAGGCGCAGGGCACGGGTGGAGCCGGGCCCGGACCCGTCGGCGCGGGGGCCGTGCTCGGCGGCGAGCCGGTCGGCGCGCTCGGCGGAGCGGTTGACGACCGTGACCCGGCCCGCGCCGGCGCGGGCGACGGTGGCCACGGCGAGCCCGGCCATCGACCCGGCCCCGACCACGACGACGTCCTTGCCCGCGATCGCGCCGACCTGCGCCTCGGCGCGCGCCAGCGCCACCGAGACCAGCGACGGGGCGACCAGGTCGATGTCGGTCTCGGCGCGCGAGCGCTTGCCGACGCGCAGCGCCTGCTGGAACAGCACGTTCAGCGACGGTCCGACGGTGCCGAGCTCCTGGCCGGTGCGCAGCGCCTTGCGGGTCTGGCCGAGGATCTGGCCCTCGCCGACGGCCATCGAGTCGAGGCCCGCGGCGACCTGGAAGAGGTGGGAGACCGCGCCGTCGTCGTAGTGGACGTAGAGGTGCGGCAGCATCGACTCGTCCTCGCCGGCCTGGTCGATGAGCATCCGCGACAGGGTCTCGACGCTGCCGTGGAAGCGGTCGACGTCGGCGTAGATCTCGACCCGGTTGCAGGTGGCGATCACGGTCGCCTCGCTGACGCGGTCGGCGGTCGAGACGTCCTGGACCAGCTTGTGGACGGCGTCGTCGCTGAGCGCGACCTTCTCCAGCAGGGAGACGGGCGCGGAGCTGTGCGAGATGCCGACGACGAGGACGCTCATGCGGAGCCCACCTTCCGGGTCGGGGCCGTGGTCGTGGAGTCGAGGCCGGCCTTGCGCTGCTGGTGGTAGGCGAGGATCTGCAGCTCGATGGAGAGGTCCACCTTGCGCACGTCCACGCCCTTGGGGACGGCGAGCACCGCCGGGGCGAAGTTGAGGATGCTGGTGATCCCGCAGCCCACCATCCGGTCGGCCACGTCCTGGGCGGCCACGGCCGGGGTGGCGATCACGCCGATCGCGACCCCCTGGTCGCGCACCACGCCCTCGAGGTCGTCGAAGGGGCGGACCTCGACCCCGGCGACGACCTGGTCGTGCCGGTCGGGGTCGGCGTCGAGCAGCGCGACCACGCGGAACCCGCGGCTGCGGAAGCCGGAGAAGCTGGCCAGCGCCTGACCGAGGTTGCCGATGCCCACGATGACCACGGGCCAGTCCTGGGTCACGCCGATCTCGCGGGCGATCTGGTAGCGGAGGTACTCCACGTCGTAGCCGACCCCGCGGGTGCCGTAGCTGCCCAGGTGGGAGAGGTCCTTGCGGAGCTTGGCGCTGTTGACGCCGGCCACCGAGGCCAGGTGCTCGCTGGAGCAGGTGGCCGTCCCGGCGTCGGCCAGCGCGTTCAGGGCGCGCAGATAGACCGGGAGGCGCGCCACCGTGGCCTCCGGGATGTCCCGGGTCGCCTCGGCCGCACCGGGTCCGGCGGGTGTCCGTGAGGTCACTGCTCTGCTTTCCAGCCGCACGACGACGTCGGGGGCGCCTCGGTGTGTGGTGCGCGTGGCGGCGTCGTTCACTGTAGGAGTTTGTGAACGGGAGAACAAAACGAGCGACCGCAGGGGCTAGCACATGTGAGATGTCACACCGTGCAGGGGGGTCGCCCGATCCGCCGACCGCAGGTCGCCACGGGTCACCCGCGGGTCACCCGCGGGTGAGGGCGGCGCGCAGCCGCTGGGGGTCCACCCGCCAGAAGTCGTGCTGGCGGCCGTCGACGAAGGTCACCGGCACCTCCTCGCCGAAGCGCTCGCGCAGGGCGGGGTCGTCGTCGACGGAGACCTCGTCGAACTCCTCCCCCAGCTCGGCGCAGACCGCGGCGACGACCTCCCGCGCGACGTCGCAGAGGTGGCAGCCGGGCCGGCCGTAGAGCCGGACCCGTGGCGCGCTCACGACGGGTCCGCGGTCGCGTCGCGGAGCCGGGAGCGGGCGACCTTGCCGGTCCGGGTGCGGGGCAGCCGCTCGGCGGCCACGACCCGGGCCGGTCGCTTGAAGGCGGCCAGGTGCTCGCGGGCGTGGGCCTCGACGGCGGCCAGCACCTCCGCCGTGTCGGAGCCGGGCCGGGGCACCACGTGCGCGACGACGGCGTGCCCGGTCGACGGGTCGTCCACGCCGACCACGGCCGCGGCCAGCACCCCGGGCGCGGACACCAGCACGGCCTCGACCTCGACGGGGTAGACGGTGAACCCCGAGACCACGATCGTCTCGGCGACACGGTCGACCAGGAGCAGGTCGCCGGCCGCGTCCAGCAGCCCGACGTCCCCGGTGGCCCACCAGCCGTCCGGCCCGGGTCCGCCGACGCCGCCGGGCCAGTAGCCGCTGAAGAGGTGCCGCCCGCTGACCTGGACCTCGCCGGGGTCGCCGGCGGCCACCTCGCGACCCTCGGGGTCGACCAGCCGCAGTCCGACACCGGGCAGCGCGCGACCCACGGAGTACGCCTCGACCGGACCGCCCAGCGTGCTGGCCACGACCGGTGACGTCTCGGTGAGCCCGTACCCCTGGTGCACCACCAGGCCCGTGCGGGCGGTGAACTCCGCGGCGGCGGCCGGGTCCAGCGGCGCGGACCCCGACATCACCAGGCGTACGGGGCCCAGCCGGTCGGAGAGGTCCTCGACCGAGCGCCAGCGCTCCAGCACCCCGGGGGCGAGCGGCAGCACGCTGCAGGCCTCGTCCTCGATCAGGTCCAGGACGCCGCCGGGGTCGAAGGCGTCGGCCATCACCAGCTTGGCGCGCTGCCGCAGCACCGCACCGAGGACGGCGCAGAGCCCGTAGACGTGCGAGAGCGGCACCAGGCCGAGGACCACGTCGTCGCCGTGGACCAGGGGCGGTTCGACCTGCGCGACCTGCTCGACGTTGGCCCGCAGCGCGCGGTGCGTCAGCATCGCCGCGCGCGGGCGTCCGGTGGTGCCGGAGGTGTAGAGCAGGACGGCGAGCTGCTCGGCGTCGTGGAGGGTCGACGAGCGGCGGGCGCGCTCGGCGCGCAGGTGCTCCCAGGAGCGCTCCCCGGGCAGCAGGGTGGTGCCGACGGCGACCAGCCGGGGGCTGTAGGCCGCCCCGTCGGCCTGGAGCGAGGCCACGGCCGCGCGTACCGAGGTCACCGATCCCGCGTCGGCCAGGACCATCCGTGCGCCGCAGTCGAGGAGGAGCTCCGCCACCTCGGCCGGGGTCGAGCCGGGGCCGAGCGGCACCGCGACGGCCTGGGCGCGCAGCACGGCGAGGTAGCCGGTGACCATCTCGAGCCGGTTGCCCAGCACCAGCGCGACCCGGTAGCCGGCCACCACGCCGGCGTCACCGAGCCCGGTGGCCACCCGGGCCACCTCGGCGTCGAGCTCGCTCCAGGTCAGGCTCCGCCCGGACGCCTCGACCAGGGCCAGCTTGTCCGGCGACTCCCGGGCGGCGTGGACCAGGAGGTCGTCCAGGCCGGCGGCGGTCGGCGGGGGCGCAGGGGGGTCGACGGGGGGCGCAGCGGCGGCTGGCATGGGCGGATACTTCCACACCCCGGCACGGCGCGCCGGGGACCCGGCCGGGCGGCGACCGGCTGCCCTAGGCTCGGAGCGTGACCCCGTCGGAGCGTCCTCGACCGCGGCTGGACCTGCGCCAGCGCTCGATCCTGGCCGGGGAGGCCGCCGCGGCGGCGGCCGAGGTCGAGAACGCGCTCAGCCTGGTCGCCGACCCCACGTCGGCGGCGTTCTTCGACGTCGACAACACCGTCATGCAGGGCGCGAGCATCTTCCACCTCGCCCGCGGCCTGCACCGGCGCGAGTTCTTCACCACCCGCGACATCGTCGGCGCCGCCTGGAAGCAGGCCTACTTCCGGGTGGTCGGCGTCGAGGACCCCGACCACGTCTCCGAGACCCGCGAGGCCGCGCTCTCCTTCATCGCCGGGCACACCGTGGCCGAGCTCGAGGAGCTCAGCGAGGAGATCTTCGACGAGACCATGTCGCACCGGATCTGGCCCGGCACCCGCGCGCTGGCCCAGCTGCACCTGGACCAGGGCCAACGGGTCTGGCTGGTGACCGCGGCACCGGTCGAGATCGCCCGCATCATCGCGCGGCGCCTCGGCCTGACCGGCGCGATGGGCACGGTCGCCGAGCACGTCGACGGCGTCTACACCGGCCGGCTGGTCGGCGACATGCTGCACGGCCCGGCCAAGGCCGAGGCGATCCGGGCGCTCTCGGTGCGCGAGGGCCTGGACCTGGCGCGCTGCTCGGCCTACTCCGACTCCGTCAACGACCTGCCGATGCTGTCGCTGGTCGGCGACGCCTGCGCCGTGAACCCCGACGCCCGGCTGCGGGCCCACGCCCGCGCCGCGGGGTGGCGGGTGCGCGACTACCGGACCGGACGCAAGGCCGCCCGCGCCGGCCTGGTGCTGACCGCGGCCGCCGGGGCCCTGGGCGGCGCGGCCGCCGCCGGGCTGCGCCGCCGCTCCTGACAGCCCCCCGGCGAACCCCTGTGTCCCAGGTCTCCCGCGACTACACTCGGCAGGTCGCCCCAGGGCGGCAGCCATGGGAGGGGCGCAGAGCTGATGGTGCACGGCGAGCAGCACGAGCGCGGGCTGGAGGCCCTGCGTCGCGCCGTCGCCCGCGCCCTGCTCGCGGCCGACCCGCTGCCGGCGGGGCCCTGCCCCCCGGGGATGCTGCTCAACGCCGCGACCTCGCCGGCGGGCCCGGCCGGGCCGGGCGCTCCGTACGGCGACCACGGCGACGCCGCCTCGTCGGCGGAGGACGAGGGCGAGCGGAGCCGGCTGATCGCGCTGGTCGAGCTGGCCCGCGGTGGTGACGCGGAGGCCTTCGGGATGCTCTTCGACCACTACCACCCCCAGGTCTACCGGTTCCTGTACCACCGCACCCGCTCCGTGACGCTGGCCGAGGACCTCACCTCCGAGACGTTCTTCCGCGCGCTGCGCCGGATGCCGGACTTCCGGTGGCAGGGCAAGGACTTCGGCGCCTGGCTGATGACGATCGCCCGCAACCTCACCGTCGACCACTTCAAGTCCGGCCGGGTCCGGATGGAGTCGACCACCGAGGACATGAGCCGGCACGACGACGTCACCGAGAGCACCGAGGACGCCGTGCTGGCGGCCCTCACCCACGAGGTGCTGCTCGACGCCCTGCAGCAGCTCTCCGACGAGCAGCGCGACTGCCTGGTGATGAGGTTCCTGCAGGGCCTCAGCATCGCCGAGACCGCTGCCGTCCTCGGGCGCAGCGACGGCGCCGTCAAGCAGCTCCAGCTGCGCGGGGTGCGCAACCTCGCCAAGCTCGTCCCCGAGGACCTGCGGTGAACGCGACGCGCGTGGGCGACGACGCCGTAACCTCCGCCGCACGCCTGTCGTTGGGCGTCTCGAGCGGCGCGACGGACCAGTGGGCGCCCGAGACACCAGGACGGACCGCATGACTCCGGGGTTCACGACGCGTGCACGAGCGGACCGCTTCGACGCGTCGCTCGACGCGTCGCGCGACGCTGCCCCGCCGGGCGTCGACCCGGCCTGGCTGCGGCTCGTCGACCGGCTCCAGGCCGTCCCCGACGTGGCTCCCCGGCCGGAGTTCGCCTCCGCGCTGCGCGAGCAGCTGCTGGTCGCGGCCCGCAGCGAGCAGACGGCGACCGGGCTCGTCGCCGCGCCCCCCTCGCCCGACCCGCTGGACCGGCTGCGACTGGCGCCGGGACGCCCCCGGGGCCAGCGCCGGTTGACGGTGGCCGTGGCCGGCCTCGCGCTGGTCGGCGCCAGCGGCGGCATGGCCGTGGCCTCGCAGGGCGCCCTGCCCGGCGAGACCCTCTACCCCGTCAAGCGCGCCATCGAGGACGTCCGCACCGGCCTCGAGGACGACCCGTCGCAGAAGGGCACCCGCCTGATCGCCCAGGCCCGGGACCGGCTCACCGAGGTCGCCGCGCTGACCGTGGACGACGGCGCCGACCCGGTCGCCGTCGAGCAGACCCTGGACGACTTCGCCGCCCAGGCCGGCGAGGCCGCCGACCTCAAGCTCGAGGCGTACTACGCCTCCGGCAGCCAGGCCGAGGTGCTCGAGGTCCGGAACCTGGCCACCGACTCGGTGGCCGTCCTGGGCTCCCTCGAGCCCGTCGTGCCCGAGACCGCGCTGGGCGCCCTGCTGCGCGCGGCCCAGGACGTGCGGGCCTTCGACGCGGTGGCGCGGCAGGCCTGCGGCGGCTGCGGCGGACCCGTGGTGGACCTGGTCCCCGCCCTGGCGATCGACCCGGTCTCGGCCGACCTCGGCAGGGCCCTCGGCCTGCGCGAGCTCCGCGCCGCGGCGCAGCCCGGCACGAGCAGCGGGACGGGCGGCGAGGGTGGCGACGGCGGTACGCGGGCCGGCCGGCCTGACGGCGCTGCCACCGGCGGCGCCGGTGCCGGGCGAGCAGACGGTCGTCCGCAGGGCGGCGAGCGGGACGGCGGTCCGGACGGTCGGCAGGACGGCCGGCAGGACGGCCTCCCTGGCGGCGGTGCCTCGGTGCCGATCGACGGCGCCTCGGTCCCCGAGGTCGACGGTCCCCTGCGCGCCCTGACCGAGGGCGTCCGGGAGGGCCTGGGTCAGCTCGCCGGCTCCACCCCGCTCGGTGACCTGGGCGGAGGCCTGACCGGCGGCGGGTCCGACGGTGGGTCCGGCAGTGGGTCGGGCGGCGGGTCGGGCGGTGGGTCGGGCGGTGGGTCGGACAAGGGCTCCGACGGCGGCAAGGCCGACGGCCCGAAGAAGGGTGGCGGCAAGACCGGCGGCGGCGGCACGGGCGGCGGCTCGGGAGGCCTGCTCGGCGGGGCGCTCGAGGACGTCGACGACACCCTCGGCGGGATCCTGCCCTGACCGCGGCCGGACCCGAGGTCCGTCCGGCACCGCCGGGGGCGGCTCAGCCGAAGACGGAGTCGCGGTCCATCAGCAGCCGGTAGAGGGTCTGCTGGATCGTCTCGCGGACCTGGTCGGTCACGTCGAAGACCAGCATCGGGTCGTCGGCCGCACCGGGCTCGTAGTCGTCGGTGCGGATCGGCTCGCCGAACTCCAGCAGCCACTTCGAGGGCAGCGGGACCAGGCCGAGCGGCCCGAGCCACGGGAAGAGCGGGGTGATCGGGACGTACGGCAGGCCCAGCAGCCGGGCCAGGGCCGGGACGTTGCCGATCATCGGGTAGATCTCCTCCGCGCCGACCACCGCGAGCGGGACGATCGGGACGCCCGTGCGCAGCGCGGCCGAGACGAAGCCGCCGCGCCCGAAGCGCTGCAGCTTGTAGCGCTCGGCGTACGGCTTGCCGACGCCCTTGAAGCCCTCCGGCCACACGCCGACCAGCTCGCCCCCGCGCAGCATCCGCTCGGCGTCCTCCTGGCAGGCCAGGGTCGCGCCAGACTTGCGGGCCAGGGCGCTGACGACGGGGAGCCGGAAGACGAGGTCGGCGCCCAGGGGCCGCAGGAAACGGCCGGTGTGGTCGTGCACGCTGACCATGGTCATCAGGCCGTCGACGGGGATCGTGCCGGAGTGGTTCGAGACCACCAGCGCGCCCCCGACCTCCGGGATGTTCTCGGCGCCCCGGACCTCGATCCGGAACCACGAGCGCGCCAGCGGTCGCAGCGCGGCCAGCAGGAACCGCTCGGTGACCTCGGCGTCGAAGCCGTACTCGTCGACGGGGTAGTCGCCGGTCAGCCGTCGGCGCCAGAACGCCAGCAGCCGGGCCAGCTGCGGCTCCCACTGCTCGCCGAAGACCTCACGGGCCGCGGTCTGCAGCGCCCCGAGCCACTGGGCCGGCGACGCCTGCGCGAGCGGGTTCCGCTCCTGGGTGCGCGCCGCGGCGCGGCGCCCGGCCGTGGTCGGCACCGTCGCCGGCTCGACCGGCTCCGCGCCCGGGTCCGACGAGGCGGCCGGGGGCACCGCCACGAGGACCGGCTCGACGAGCTCCTCGGGGAGGTCCTCGACGGGGGGCTCGGCGGGGGGCTCGACGGATCCCACCTCCTCGACCGCTCGCGCGGGGGCATGTCGATCAGCTCCTGGGGCCCGTGGGGCTCCTACGACTCGTTCACCGGCTGGGTGGACGACCAGGTCCGGCTGGACGGGCCGCAGGGCGCAGGACCGGGATGAGGGACGCCGAGCGGGAGACCGCCTTCACCGCCTTCGTCACCGCGCGCCGCGACCACCTGCGCCGGATCGCCTATGCCGTCTGCGGCGACTGGCACACCGCCGACGACCTCGTGCAGACCGCGCTGGTGAAGGCCTACGTGGCCTGGCCGCGGATCCGGCGCGAGGGCGAGGAGGAGGCGTACGTGCGTCGGATCATCGTCCGCGCCAACATCGACCGGCACCGGCGCGCCACGAACCGCGAGCTCGTCGGCGTGCCGGAGCACGGCGGGTCCTGCGATCCCGAGCCGGTCGAGGAGCGGTCGGCGCTCCTCGACGCCCTCCAGGGCCTGCCCGAGATGCAGCGCAAGGCGGTGCTGCTGCGGTACTGGCTGGGGATGTCGACCGCGGAGACCGCCGCCGAGCTCGGGATCGCCGAGGGGACGGTCAAGAGCCACGCCTCACGGGGCCGGGAGCGGCTCCAGGCCCTGCTGGCCGACGCCGACCGGTGACACCGGCGGGGTGGCCGGGCCGCCGTACGCTCACGGGGTGAGAGCCTTCCCCACCCTCCAGCGCAGCGGCCGCTCGACGACCCTGGACCGTCCGGCCGCCGACGTCTGGGCCGCGGTGGCCTCGGCGCGCCCCGACGCGGACGGGCACGTCTGGTACGTCGACGCGCCCGGCTTCGTGGTCCGTGGGGCGATCGACCGGGTCGCCCTCGGCCGGGGCCGACGCTGGCCCCTGCCCGACCGCGACCTGCTGCGCAGCGGCGACCGGGCCGGGTTCTGGGAGGTCCTCGAGGTCGACCACGACAACCGCCGGATGACCATGCAGGCCTCGGTGCGGGCGCCGGGCACGGTGCGGATGGAGGTCTCGGTCGCCGACGCCGGCGCCGACTGGAGCGTGGCCACCCTGGCCATCTCCTTCGCCCCCCGCGGGGTGCTCGGCTGGACCTACCTGCTCACCGACCTCCCCGCCCGGGAGGTCGTGATGGAGCTGACGCAGAGCGCGCTGCTGGCCGACGTCGCGGCCGCCACCGGGGCGCGGGTCCGCACCGCCGGCTGACCTGACCCTGCCGGGTCAGCCCCGCCAGGTCTCCTCGGCGCCGAGGTCGGCGTGCTGGCGCACCCAGGTGTGCATCGCGATCGCGGCGGCCGCGGAGGCGTTGATGGAGCGGGTCGAGCCGAACTGCGCGATCGAGAAGGTCGCCTCGCACGCATCCCGGGCGTCCTCGGAGAGGCCCGGACCCTCCTGCCCGAAGAGCAGGCAGACCCGGCGGGGCAGCGCGAGCGTCTCGAGGTGCCGCGAGCCGGGCAGGTTGTCCACGCCGTAGAGCGGGGTGTCCTGCTCGGCGAGGTACGCCGCGAGGTCCGCGGCGGTCGGGTGGTGGCGCACGTGCTGGTAGCGGTCGGTCACCATCGCCCCGCGCCGGTTCCACCGCTTGCGGCCCACGATGTGCACCTCGGCGGCCAGGAACGCGTTCGCGGTGCGCACCACGGTGCCGATGTTGAAGTCGTGCTGCCAGTTCTCCACGGCCACGTGGAGGTCGTGGCGGCGGGTGTCGAGGTCGGCCACGACCGCCTCGAGCCGCCAGTAGCGGTAGCGGTCGACCACGTTGCGCCGGTCGCCGTCGCGCAGCAGGTCGGGGTCGTAGCGGGGGTCGTCGGGCCAGGCCGCCTCGCCGCCCGGCCACGGCCCGACCCCGACCTCGTCGGGGCCGTAGGGCATCGGGTCGTACGGCGCGCGCCGCTCGTCCTCGTCGGCCCCGGTCCCGCCCTCGCTCACGCCAGGTGCTCGCGCGCGAAGTCCAGGGACTCGCGCAGGTCGGCGACGCGCTCCTCACGGGTGCGGCAGCGCCGGGTGCTGATCTCGACCACGACCTCGCCGGTGAAGCCGGTCGACGCCACGTGCCGCAGGAACGCTGCGGCCCCGGTCGTGCCGCGTCCTGGGACGAGGTGCTCGTCCTTGGCGGTGCCGCTGCCGTCGGTCAGGTGCACGTGGCTCAGCCGGTCGCCGAGCCGCTCGGCCATCGCGACCGGGTCGGCCCGGGCGATCGAGGCGTGAGAAAGGTCGACGGTGGTGTGGGCGTAGGACTCCGCCGACGGGTCCCAGCCGGGCAGGTACATCTCGACGCCCCGCCGGGAGGAGGCGCGCCAGGGGTACATGTTCTCGACGGCGAAGGCCAGTCCGGTGGACTGCTCCAGCGCGGCGACGCCGTTGACGAAGTCGCGGGCGTACTCCTTCTGCCAGCGGAACGGCGGGTGCAGGACCACCACCTCGGCGCCGACCACGTGCGCCATCTCGGCCGCGCGCTCGAGCTTGCCCCAGGGCTCGACGCCCCAGACGCGCTGGGTGAAGAGCAGCGTCGGGGCGTGGATCGCGCTGATCGGCACGCCGTGGTGCTTCGAGAGCTGCGCGACCGCGCTGGTCTGCTGGCTGAGCCCGTCGACCCCGACCATCACCTCGACGGCGTCGTAGCCGAGGTCGGCGGCGTAGCCGAAGGCGTGCGCGGTCGACTCGGGGTAGACCGACGACGTCGAGAGCCCGATCCGGGGCGGCATCAGGCGCCCGGCCGGGACCTGGCGGACGGGTCCTCACCGAGCCGGTCGATCCGCTCGAGGATCACGCCCTCGCGCAGCGCCCACGGGCAGATCTCGAGCTCGGCGAGGTCGAAGATGTCCATGCAGGCCTCGGCCACGAGCGCCCCGGGGACGATCTGGTGGGCGCGGCTCGCGGAGACGCCGGGCAGCCCGGCGAGCTCCTCGACCGACAGCCCGACCAGCTCGGGCAGGCGTGCGCGCAGCGTGTCCAGGGCCAGGGTGCGGGGCACCAGCGGGCCGTCGTCGGACGGCGCGGCACCGCAGATCCGGGCCAGGGAACGGAAGGTCTTGGACGTCGCCGCGGCGCGGTGCGGCGGGCCGGCGCGCAGCAGCAGACCGGCGTCGCGGGCGATCTCGGCGCGGATCGTACGCCGCAGCGCCCGCAGGCTCCCGGCGTCCGCCGGGCCGTCGGCGAAGTGGCCGCGGGCCAGCCGGGCCGCGCCCAGCGGCAGCGACCAGGCCACGTCGGGCAGCTCGGAGGTGCCGCCGGCGATCTCGAGCGACCCGCCGCCGATGTCGAAGACGGCCAGCCGCCCGGCCGACCAGCCGAACCACCGACGGACGGCCAGGAACGTCAGCCGGGCCTCGTCCTCACCGGAGAGCACCGGGATCTCCACGCCGGTCTCGCGTGCGACGTGGGTCAGCACCTCCTCGGAGTTGACCGCGTCGCGCACCGCCGAGGTGGCGAACGGCAGCATCTCCTCGCAGCCCTTGTCCTCGGCGACCGCGACCGCCTCGGCGGTGAAGGCGGTCAGGGCGGCGACACCGTCGTCGGTGACGGCGCCGTGCTCGTCGAGGTGCTCGGCCAGGCGCAGCCGCTGCTTGTGGCTGGAGGCGGGCAGGGGTGCGGAACCGTCGTGGGCGTCCACCACGAGGAGGTGGCCGGTGTTGGAACCGATGTCGAGGACGCCGAGGCGCATGGGACCAACGTACCCGGGCGGGGCCTCCCCCCTCGCCCCGCTCCCCCGCGACGTAGGCTCCTGCGGTGCCCGAGGTCGACCTGGTGTTCCCCCGCGCCTTCGTGGAGTTCGAGAACCCCGAGGACGCCGACGAGGTGCTGCGCTGCGACCTCACCTGGCTCACGTCGCGCTACCGCTGCATCTTCGGCTCGGGCTGCGCCGGCATCTACGCCGATTCCCCCGACGTCGGCTGCTGCACGCTGGGCGCGCACTTCTCCGACGAGGACGACGAGCGCCGGACCGCCGGTTTCGTGGCGCAGCTGGACGAGCGGCTGTGGCAGCTCCACCCCGGCCGCGAGGTCACCGAGGCCGACTGGGTCGAGGTCGAGGACGACGCCCGCAAGACGCGGGTGGTCGAGTCCGGGGGCCAGCGCGCCTGCGTCTTCAGCAACCGGCCGGGCTTCGCCGGCGGCGCCGGCTGCGCCCTGCACGCCCTGGCGCTGGAGCAGGGGCGCGAACCCCTGGAGACCAAGCCGGACGTGTGCTGGCAGCTGCCGATGCGGCGCACCTTCCGCGACGTCGAGCGCGCCGACGGCACGGAGTACCTCGAGGTCACCATCGGCGAGTACGACCGCCGCGGCTGGGGCCCGGGCGGGCACGACCTCGACTGGTACTGCTCGGGCAACACCGAGGCGCACGACGCGCCGGAGCCGGTCTACGTGACCCACGCCCCGGAGCTGGTCGCGCTGATGGGACGGGGTGCCTACGACGAGCTGGTCGGGCACTGCGAGACCCACCTCGCGGCCCGTCCGCGGCTCGCGCTGCACCCGGCCGACCCGGCCTGAGGTCCGCCGGGGACGGTCCCGGGACCGCCCCACCCGGCCTGACCTCGGACGCGACCTCTCGACATCAAGACACCGGGACCCCGGTGTCAAGCCTCCACGCGGCTGTGCGCACAATCTCGTCATGCGCCTCGACCATGTCTCGTACGCAGCTGGACCCGATGGCCTGGAGGCCACGGCGGACCGCATCGGCGACCTGCTGGGCGCCACGTTCCTCGACGGCGGGATCCACCCCCGCTTCGGCACGCGCAACATGGTGCTGCCCCTGGCGGACCGCACCTACCTCGAGGTCGTCGAGGTGCTCGACCACCCGGCCTCGGACAAGGCGCCGTTCGGCCAGGCCGTCCGGGCCCGGTCCGTGCTCGGCGGCGGCTGGCTCGGCTGGGTCGTCGCGGTCGACGACATCTCCGAGGTCGAGGCCCGGCTGGGGCGTCCCTCGGTGGCCGGCAACCGGCACCGCCCCGACGGCGTCGAGCTGCGCTGGCACCAGATCGGCGTGAACAGCCTGATCGGCGACCCGCAGCTGCCGTTCTTCGTGTCCTGGGAGACCCCCGAGCTGCACCCCGGCGCCGAGAGCGACGGTCAGTTCTCGCTCGCCAGCCTGGAGATCGCCGGCGACCCGCAGCGCGTCAGCGAGTGGCTCGGGCAGTCGGTCGAGCAGCCGCTGGAGGACGTCAAGGTCGACTGGGTCGCCCCCCACGGCACGCCCGGCATCCTCGCCGCGGTGGTGCAGACGCCCACCGGGCTCGTCCGCATCTAGCGCGTGCTCCCCGGAGCGGTGCCCAGCCCGAACATCTGGCGCCACACCGACACCTACGAGCTCGAGAACCGCGCCGCCGACCCCGACGACCGGCTCTGGCAGGCGATGCGCGACGCCGTCCGGGCCGGCTCCGGCGGCGACGCGTTCGCCGGTCGCACGGTGCTCGACCTCGGCTGCGGCACCGGCTTCCACCTGCCCCGCTTCGCCGACGAGGTCGGCCCCGACGGCAGCGTGATCGGCGTCGAGCCGCACCCGTCCCTGGTCTCGCTGGCCCGCCGCCGCGTGCGTGGCCTGCCGCGCGTCGACGTCCGCGAGGGCGTGGCCCAGGAGGTCCCGCTGCCCGACGCGAGCGTCGACGTCGTCCACGTGCGCTGGGCCTACTTCTTCGGACGCGGCTGCGAGCCCGGCCTGGTCGAGCTGGACCGGGTGCTGCGTCCCGGCGGCACGGCGCTGGTCATCGACAACGACGGCGCCCGGTCGACCTGGGGGGCCTGGTTCCGCCGCGGCTACCCCCACCTCGACCCGCCGGAGGAGACCGAGCGGTTCTGGTCCACCCGCGGCTGGACCCGGGTCGGGGTCGACATGGGTTGGCGCTTCGACTCGCGCGCCGACCTGGAGGCGGTCGTGCGGATCGAGCTGCGGCCCGAGGTCGCCGACGCCGTGCTGGCCGGGCACCAGGGCCTCGAGGTGGACTACGCCGTCAACCTCTGGGTCAAGCACCGGCCGAGATGACGCTCGCGGACAGCCGAGATGACGGTTGCGGCGCCCCGAGATGACGGTTGCGGTCAGCTGGAGCCGCGGACGCTGAGCGTCGGGACGAGCAGCAGACCGGGCTCGGGCCGCGGCTGGTGCGTCATCACGCCCTCGAGCGCGCGGACCACCTCGACGGCCACCTGCTCGAGCGGCTGGCGTACCGAGGTCAGGCCGGGCAGGACGAGCTGCGCGGCCTGGGAGTCGTCGAACCCCACGACGGCGACGTCGCGACCGGCGCTCAGACCGCGGTCGGCCAGGGTGTGGAGCACCCCGATCGCCAGGGTGTCGGAGGCGCAGACGAACGCCGTGGGGCGGGCCTCGTCCAGCAGCACGGCGCTGGCCTCGCGACCGCTGGCCACGGTGTCCTCGACCCGGGAGGCCAGCCCGCTGGTGGGCAAGCCGCGGTCGCGCAGGCCGCTGCTCCAGCCCGAGCGACGGTCCTCGCCGATGGTGGAGTCCTTGCGCCAGCCGATCCAGGCGATCCGCTCGTGACCGCGGTCGAGCAGGTGGTCGGTGGCCAGACGGGTGCCGGCGGCGCCGTCGACGTCGACCCACGGGTGCGGCGCGCCCGGGTCGTCCCAGGGTCGGCCGAAGGCGACGAACGGGGCGCCCCGCTCGTCGAGCAGCCCGGCCTGGGGGTTGCCGAGGTAGGTGTCGGTGACCACGAACGCGTCGACGGCCGTGGCCCGCAGCAGGTCGTCGTAGCCGGCCAGCGGGTCCGTGCGGTCGACTGCGTCGAAGAGCAGCACGTGGTAGCCGGCGCCGCGGGAGGCCTCGACCAGCGAGTGCACGAAGCGGTCCATCGTGGCCTCGGCGGTGCCCTCGAGGTGCGGGCTGATCCGCAGGCCGAGCAGGTGCGAGGACCGGGTACGCAGGTTGCGCGCGGCCCGGTTGGGCAGGTAGCCCAGCTCCGCGATCGCCGCCCGCACCCGTTCCAGGGTGTCGGGGCGCAGCAGCTCGGCGTTGTTGACCGCGTTCGAGACCGTCTGGCGGGACACCCCGGCCCGCTCGGCGACGTCGGCGAGGGTCGGCGGCGACCCGGGCAGCCTGCCCGGCACGCGCTCCGGCATCCGGCCCACGGCGACTCCTTTGGATCGTTCCAGTCAGCGTACCGTCCAGGCCCGCCCGTCCCGCTCCCTCCCTGGGTGTGAACACCACCGCCCCACCACGTCGACGCCTGGGGACGGGTCGCGAGCGGTGTCGGCGCGATCGCCTAGGTTGCGGGGATGGCCAAGTCGAGCACCCGCGTCCGCGCCCTCTACCGCTGCAGCGAGTGCGGGTGGGAGACGGTCAAGTGGGTCGGGCGGTGCGGGGAGTGCCAGGCCTGGGGATCGGTGGCCGAGGCCGCGGCCGCGCCCGCGCGCTCGGCCGCCGCGACGCCCGTGACGACGCCGGCGGTGCCGATCGGGCAGGTCTCGGTCAGCGAGTCGGCCTTCCGCAGCAGCGGCGTCGGCGAGCTCGACCGCGTGCTCGGCGGCGGGCTGGTGCCCGGCGCCGCCATCCTGCTGGCCGGCGAGCCCGGTGTCGGCAAGTCCACGCTCCTGCTCGAGGTCGCCGCAAGCACCGCCGCGGCGACGGCCACCGGTGGCCCGCGGCGCGTCCTCTACATCACCGGCGAGGAGTCCGCCTCCCAGGTCCGGCTGCGCGCGGACCGCACGGGCGGCGTCCACGACGAGCTCTACCTGGCGGCGGAGACCGACCTGGGGGCCGTGCTGACCCACATCGAGCAGGTGCGCCCGCAGCTCATCGTGGTCGACTCCGTGCAGACCATCGCCGCGCCCGGCACCGAGGGCGTCCCCGGCGGCGTCACCCAGGTCAAGGAGGTCGCGGCGGCCCTGATCCGGGTGGCCAAGACCCGCAACATCACCACCGTGCTGGTCGGGCACGTCACCAAGGACGGCTCGATCGCGGGCCCCCGCGTGCTGGAGCACCTCGTCGACGTCGTGCTGCACTTCGAGGGCGACCGGGAGAGCAGGTTCCGGATGGTGCGGGCGATGAAGAACCGCTTCGGCCCGGTCGACGAGGTCGGCTGCTTCGACCTGTCGTCCACCGGGATCCGCGCCGTCACCGACCCCACCGGGCTCTTCGTGGAGGACCACCACGGGCGGGTCTCGGGCACGTGCGTCGCGGTGACCATGGAGGGTCGCCGACCGCTGCTGGCCGAGGTCCAGGCGCTGGTCACCCCGTCGCCGCTCGAGCGCCCCCGTCGCACGGTCTCGGGCCTCGACGGCTCCCGGATCGCCATGGTGCTGGCGGTCCTGCAGCAGCACGCCAAGGTGATGCTGCACCACCACGACGTCTTCGCCTCCACCGTCGGCGGGGCCCGGCTCTCGGAGCCGGCCAGCGACCTCGCCGTGGCTGCGGCGATCGTCTCCGCCACCACGCTGACCCCGCCCCCGGTCGGGGTGGTCGCGATGGGCGAGATCGGGCTGGCCGGGGAGCTGCGGCGGGTGCGCGACCTCGAGCTGCGCGTGGCGGAGGCCGCCCGGCTCGGGTTCAAGATGGCCGTGGTCCCGATGGAGCCCGGCTCGCGGCGCACGCCCCGGCGCGACGCCGCCCGGATGGTCGACGGCCTGCGCGTGGTCGAGGCCCCCGACGCCGTGTCCGCCCTGCGCCTGATGGGTCTGCTCGGCACGCCCCGGCTGACGCTGACCAGCGCCGACGAGTCGATGCCGTCGCAGCGGCCCCGATGACCCGGGGCGTGTCCTAGACTGCCGACCGGCCGGCGACCGGACCCACCGTCGCGGCACCACGGAGGGAGCACGACCGTGCCCACGGACCGTCCCGACGCCGCCACCCGCCTGCGGGAGACGCTGGCACTGATCGCCCCCGGGACTCCCCTGCGCGACGGGCTCGAGCGCATCCTGCGCGGGCGCACCGGCGCCCTGATCGTCCTGGGCTCCGACGACCTGGTCCGCTCCATCGCCACCGGCGGCTTCGAGCTGGACGTGCCCTTCACCTCCACCGGCCTGCGCGAGCTGGCCAAGATGGACGGCGCGATCATCGTCGACACCGACATCACCCGGATCCTGCGCGCCGCGGTGCACCTGATGCCCGACCACACCATCACCTCCGACGAGACCGGCACCCGCCACCGCACCGCCGACCGGGTGGCGCGCCAGACCGGCTTCCCGGTGATCTCGGTGTCGCAGTCGATGCAGATCATCGCCGCCTACGTCGACGACAACCGCTTCGTGCTCGAGGACTCCGGCCAGATCCTCTCCCGCGCCAACCAGGCCCTCGCGACGCTCGAGCGCTACAAGATGCGGCTCGACGAGGTCTCGAGCACCCTCTCGGCGCTCGAGATCGAGGACCTGGTCACGGTGCGCGACGTGGCCGTGGTCGCCCAGCGGCTGGAGATGGTCACCCGGATCGCCCGTGAGATCGAGGGCTACGTCCTCCAGCTGGGCACCGACGGCCGGCTGCTCGCCCTGCAGCTCGACGAGCTCGTCACCGGCGTCGACGTGGAGCGCGGCCTGCTGGTGCGTGACTACGTGGCCGCCACCCGCGGCGACCGGACCCCCCGCGAGCTGCTCGACGACCTCGAGGCGCTCTCCGCCACCGACCTGGTCGACCCGGCCGCGACGGCCGCCGTCCTGGGCCTCGGCGGCAGCGAGCACCTCGACGGCGCCGTCACCCCGCGCGGCTACCGGCTGCTGGCCCGCGTGCCGCGGCTCTCCCCCGCGGTCGTGGAGCGGCTGGTCGACCACTTCGGCTCGCTGCAGAAGCTCCTGTCGGCCGGTGTCGGTGACCTGCAGACCGTCGACGGCGTGGGCGAGCTGCGGGCCCGCGGCGTCCGCGAGGGCCTGTCGCGCCTGGCGGAGTCGACGATCCTTGAGCGTTACGTCTGACCGCCGTCCGACCCGGTCCGACCGCCGTCAGTCCTGGGCGGCGTCCCTGCGGTCCTGCCGCGCGGCCTTCTGCTCCTCGGCGTCGGCCTGGTCGGCCGACTCCTGCGCCTGCGCCTGGTCCGCGACGATGTCGCGGGGGTCGACCAGCTCGAACTGGACGTCGTTGGGCTCACCACCCAGCGAGGAGGCCACCACGTGGTAGTAGCCGGGTGCGGCGTACGGCGTGGTCCCCGGGCAGTCCTCGGCGGAGCGCTTGGCGTCCCAGACCAGGGACGTCGTGGTGGTGCTGTCCGCGCGGACGGTGAGCGTGGAGCGGGTCAGCCGCCCGGGGCACTGCTGGCTGGACCAGACGTCGTCGTCGCCGGAGGTGATCTTGACCGTGAGGTGGGCCGGTCCGGTCTGCCAGGTGCACGCCTCGGTGGCCACGGTGCGCAGGTTCAGCAGCACGCTGACGTCGCTGCCGGCCACCGCCCCCTCGACCACCGGCGTCACCACGACGTCGGCGTCGGAGCACCGGCCCTCGGGCTCGGCCAGCGGGGCGGTCGCGGCCTCGCGGGCGGCGCGCTCGGCGGCCCGCTCCGCCGCCTCCTCGGCCTCGGCGGCCGCCTCGGCCTCGGCGCGCTGCGCGTCGGCGGCGTCGACCTCGGCCTGGTCCGTGGCGCTCATCGTGGGCCCGGCGCTGGGCAGCGGCGCGTCCGGTGCCGTGGCGGCGGTGTCGTCGGCCACGGTGGTCGCCGCACCCGGCTCGTCCCCGCCGCCGCCGAGAGCGCGGAGCACCACGACGACCAGCAGCAGGAGCACCGCCAGGACGACCAGCCGGCGCCGCCAGTAGACCCCGGGCGACAACGGGCCTCGCACCAGGGAGCTCATGGGCGAACGGTAGCCAGCCCGGAGGGCGAGATCGGTGACGCCACACCGGGGGCCGACAATGGGGGCGATGAACGAGCTGCACGCCCCGGTCCTGGCCTGGTACGACGCCCACGCGCGCGACCTGCCCTGGCGCGAGCCGTCGGCGTCGGCGTGGTCGGTGATGGTCTCCGAGCTGATGCTCCAGCAGACGCCGGTGGCCCGGGTCCTGCCCGTCCACGCCGCCTGGCTGGAGCGCTGGCCCACCCCTGCCGACCTCGCCGCGGAGCCGACCGGGGAGGCCGTGCGCGCGTGGGGGCGGCTGGGCTACCCGCGACGCGCCCTGCGCCTGCACGCCGCGGCGACGACGATCGTCGCCGAGCACGGCGGGGAGGTCCCGACCTCGCACGCCGTGCTGCTCACGCTCCCGGGCGTCGGCGAGTACACCGCCGCGGCGATCGCCACCTTCGCCTTCGGCCAGCGCCACGTCGTGCTGGACACCAACGTGCGTCGCGTCCTGGGCCGCGTGGTGGGCGGCGTCGAGCTGCCCGGCGCCTCGCTCACCCGGGCCGAGCGGGAGCAGGCGGCCGCGCTGCTGCCCGAGGACCCGCCCACCGCCGCGACCTGGTCGGTGGCGGTCATGGAGCTCGGTGCGCTCGTCTGCACGGCCGCCAACCCCCGCTGCCCCTCCTGCCCGGTCGCCGACCGCTGCGCGTGGGTCGCTGCTGGCCGACCGGCCTACGACGGGCCGCCCCGCCGCGCCCAGACCTGGGCCGGCACCGACCGCCAGTGCCGTGGACGGCTGCTCGCGGTGCTCCGTGACAGCGAGGGCACGGTGCCCCTCGCCCGCCTCGAGCAGGCCTGGGCCGACGAGCCGCAGCGCGTGCGCTGCCTGGCCGGGCTCGTCGACGACGGCCTCGCGGTCCGCCTCGACGACGTCCGCTACGCCCTGCCCTGACCGGACGCACCGGAGCCCCGGACCAGGACGGTCCGGGGCTCCGGGGTGCTACGGGTGGTGCTGCCGGTCAGACCGGCGGAGCGGGGGGTGCCACGGCCCCGGCAGCGCCGGGCTCGCCGTCGTCACCGTTGCCCTTGGGCACGTCGCGGGGACCGAGGTCCTCGGACCCGCCGACCTCGGCGCTCTCCAGCGGCGGGAGGTCCGGCAGCTCGCCGACCTTCTCGCCACGGAAGGTGAAGGTCGCGGTCGGACCCTCGCCCTCGACGCCCACCAGGATGATCTGGCCGGGGCCGACCTCGCCGAAGAGCATCTTCTCGGCGAGCACGTCCTCGATCTCGCGCTGGATCGTGCGGCGCAGCGGACGCGCACCGAGCACCGGGTCGAAGCCCCGCTCGGCGAGCAGGCGCTTGGCCGGGTCGGTCAGCTCCAGCTTCATGTCGCGGTCGCGGAGCCGCAGCTCCACGCCGGCGACCATGTTGTCGACCATCGCCACGATCTGCTCCTGCGAGAGCGGCGGGAACACGATGGTCTCGTCGACGCGGTTGAGGAACTCGGGACGGAAGTGCTGCTTGAGCTCCTCGTTCACCTTGTTCTTCATCCGGTCGTACGAACCGGCGGTGTCACCGGTCTGGGCGAAACCGAGGCCCTGGCCCTTGGCGATGTCCCGCGTACCGAGGTTCGTGGTCATGATGATGACGGTGTTCTTGAAGTCGACCACGCGGCCCTGGGAGTCGGTCAGGCGACCTTCCTCCAGGATCTGCAGCAGGCTGTTGAAGATGTCCGGGTGGGCCTTCTCGACCTCGTCGAACAACACCACCGAGAACGGCTTGCGGCGCACCTTCTCGGTGAGCTGGCCGCCCTCCTCGTAACCCACGTAGCCCGGGGGCGAGCCGAAGAGCCGCGAGACCGTGTGCTTCTCGCCGTACTCGCTCATGTCGAGCTGGATGAGCGAGTCCTCGTCGCCGAACAGGAATTCCGCGAGCGTCTTGGACAGCCACGTCTTGCCGACGCCCGAGGGGCCGGCGAAGATGAACGACCCACCGGGCCGCTTGGGGTCCTTCAGGCCGGCGCGAGTACGTCGGATCGCCCGGGAGAGCGCCTTGACGGCCTCGTCCTGGCCGATGACGCGCTTGTGCAGCTCGTCCTCCATCTTGAGCAGCCGCGAGGACTCCTCCTCGGAGAGCTTGACGATCGGGATGCCGGTGGCCACGGCGAGCACCTCGGCGATCAGCTCCTCGTCGACCTCGGCGACGTCGTCCATGTCGCCGGCGCGCCACTGCTTCTCGCGCTCGGACTTGGCCAGGATGAGCTGCTTCTCCTCGTCACGCAGACGCGCGGCGGCCTCGAAGTCCTGACCGTCGATGGCGGCCTCCTTGCGGGCGCGCACCTCGCCGATCTTGTCGTCGTACTCGCGCAGGTCCTCGGGCGCCGTCATCCGGCGGATCCGCAGCCGCGAGCCGGCCTCGTCGATCAGGTCGATCGCCTTGTCGGGCAGGAAGCGGTCCGAGATGTAGCGGTCGGCCAGGGTCGCGGCCGAGACCAGCGCCTCGTCGGTGATGGTGACCCGGTGGTGCGCCTCGTAGCGGTCGCGCAGGCCCTTGAGCATCTCGATCGTGTGCGCGATCGAGGGCTCGGCGACCTGGATGGGCTGGAAGCGGCGCTCGAGCGCGGCGTCCTTCTCGAGGTACTTGCGGTACTCGTCGAGGGTGGTCGCGCCGATCGTCTGCAGCTCGCCGCGGGCCAGCATCGGCTTGAGGATGCTGGCGGCGTCGATGGCGCCCTCCGCCGCACCGGCCCCGACGAGGGTGTGGATCTCGTCGATGAACAGCACGATGTCACCGCGCGTGCGGATCTCCTTGAGCACCTTCTTCAGCCGCTCCTCGAAGTCGCCGCGGTAGCGGCTGCCGGCCACGAGCGCGCCGAGGTCGAGGGTGTAGATCTGCTTGTCCTTGAGCGTCTCGGGCACGTTGCCGCGCACGATGTCCTGGGCCAGGCCCTCGACGATCGTGGTCTTGCCGACGCCGGGCTCACCGATCAGGACCGGGTTGTTCTTCGTGCGCCGCGAGAGGATCTGCATGACCCGCTCGATCTCCTTCTCGCGCCCGATCACCGGGTCGAGCTTGCCCTCGCGACCGTCCTGGGTCAGGTTGCGGCCGAACTGGTCGAGGACCAGCGAGGAGGACGGCGACTCGGCGCCGCCGCCCGAGGTGGCGGCTGCGGCGGAGGACTCCTTGCCCTGGAAGCCCGAGAGCAGCTGGATGACCTGCTGGCGCACGCGGTTCAGGTCGGCGCCGAGCTTCTGCAGGACCTGCGCGGCGACGCCCTCGCCCTCACGGATCAGGCCGAGCAGGATGTGCTCGGTGCCGATGTAGGAGTGACCGAGCTGCAGCGCCTCGCGCAGGGACAGCTCGAGCACCTTCTTGGCGCGCGGGGTGAAGGGGATGTGGCCGCTGGGGGCCTGCTGGCCCTGGCCGATGATCTCCTCGACCTGGGCGCGCACGGCCTCCAGCGAGATGTCGAGGCTCTCGAGGGCCTTCGCGGCGACTCCCTCGCCCTCGTGGATGAGGCCGAGCAGGATGTGCTCGGTCCCGATGTAGTTGTGGGAGAGCATGCGGGCCTCTTCCTGGGCCAGCACGACCACCCGGCGGGCTCGGTCTGTGAACCGCTCGAACATGCAGTGCTCCTCGGGGGCTTGAGGGGTGCCCGACCCGCCTGGGCTGACGGGTGGGCGTTCAGGACTATCAACCCCGTCCACAGCCTAGACGTTCCCACCCACGGACCAAGGGTCGTCCGCCGACAGCGAACAAGCCCGCCCCGACGCGCCGGACCCCCGCGCGCACCGAGGTGCGGGCGGGGGTCCGGGGTGGTGCCAGGGGTGCGTGGTCAGTGCGCGGCGTCGTACGCCTCGCGCACGTCGGCCGGGATGCGACCGCGGTCGGGCACCTCGTGGCCGGCCTCGCGCGCCCACTCGCGCACGTCCTTGGCGGCGGGGCCGCCGGCGGTCGAGCCGGTGGAGGAGGCCGACCGCTTGGTCGTGCGGCGGCCGGAGCCGACCTTGCGGGCGTGGCCCACGTAGGCCGAGAGGGCCTCGCGCAGACCGGCGGCGTTCTCCTCGTTGAGGTCGATCTCGTAGCTGGTGCCGTCGAGCCCGAAGGAGACGGTCTCGGAGGCGTCACCGCCGTCGAGGTCGTCCTCGAGAACGATGTGGACCTTCTGTGCCATGGGGGTTTCCTTGCTCTCTGCTCACGGGGGTGGAGAACCATCGAATTCGATGGGGCGCAATGCTTGATAAGCGCCCCGACGAAAACGAAGTTAGCACACGTTTCTTCTTGTGCACCAGAAAGCAAGATCCGTTAGCGAGGTGACCTCGGACCCCTTGTCCGAATTGTCCCGGACAATCGCGACGAAGGTCCCGACACCACCACCTCACCGATATTCGCGAGGTCGGTCCGGACGACCGACGAGAAAACGCTCAGGCGAAAGCGGAATTGCGCGAGAACACCAGTCCGAGGCCCTCGAGCGCGAGGTGCGGGACGTGCTCGGTGAAGCAGACGCACTCCCCCAGCACCACCGGTGCGAGGTGGCCGGTGGCGACCACCGCGACCTCGGCCGCGGGCGCGCCGAGCTCGGCGACCACCCGCGCGACCATGCCGTCGACCAGCGCGGCGCCCCCGAGGACGAGCCCCGACTGCAGCGCCTCGACGGTGTTGCGGGCGATCGCGGTCCGCGGCCGGACCAGCTCCACCTCCCGCAGCTGGGCGCCGGAGCGGCCGAGGGCGGCCGAGGCCACCTCCAGGCCCGGGGCGATCGCCCCGCCGACGTAGCGCCCCGCGGCGTCGAGGACGTCGAACGTGGTCGCGGTCCCGCCCAGGCCCACCACCACGGCCGGACCGCCGAACCGGTGCGCCGCGGCGACGGCGCCGACGACCCGGTCGGTGCCGACCTCGCGCGGGTTGTCGGTCAGCACGGGCAGGCCGGTACGGACCCCCGGCCCGACGACCACGTGCGGCACCCCGCCGACGTGCACGCGCAGCATCTCGCGCCACTCGTGCAGCACCGACGGCACCGCCGAGCTGACCGCCACCCCGTCGAGGTCGGGCACGGCCGCGCCGACCCCGGCGAGCAGGCCGCGCAGCAGCACCGCCCACTCGTCGGCGGTGCGACGCTCGTCGCTGGCCACCCGCCAGGTGGGACCGACCACGCCGTCGTCGAGCAGGCCCAGCACGGTGTGGGCGTTGCCGACGTCGACCGCGAGCAGGCTCACGACAGCAGGTCGAGGCCGAGGTCGAGGACCGCCACCGAGTGCGTCAGCGCCCCCACCGAGACGAAGTCGACGCCCGTGGCGGCGACCTCGGCGGCCCGGTCCAGGCTCATCCGACCGGTGGCCTCCAGGGTGGCGCGTCCCGCGGTGAGCCGCACGGCCTCCGCCATCGTGGCGGTCGCCATGTTGTCGAGCATGACGTGCGAGCACCCCGCGGCCAGCACCGCGACCAGCTGGTCGAGGTCGGTGACCTCGACGTGGACCACGAGGTCGGGGAAGCGCGCGCGGACCGCCTCGTAGGCCGCCACCGCGCCGCCGGCCGCGAGCACGTGGTTGTCCTTGACCATGGCCGCGTCGGCCAGCGAGAACCGGTGGTTCGTGCCGCCGCCGCAGCGCACGGCGTACTTCTGCAGGGCGCGCAGCCCCGGCAGCGTCTTGCGGGTGTCGAGCACGCGGGTGCGTCCCCCGCCCTCGGCCAGCGCGTCCACCCAGCGTGCCGTCGCGGTGGCGACGCCCGAGAGGTGGCAGACGAGGTTGAGCGCGGTCCGCTCCCCGGTCAGCAGGCCGCGCACGGGGCCGGCGACCTCGAGCACCCGGTCACCGGGCTCCACGCGGGTGCCGTCGGCGGCGCGGTGCCGGACCTCGACGTCGTCGCCCAGGACGTGGCGCCAGACCAGCTCGGCGACCGCCAGCCCGGCCACGACGCCGCCGTCGCGCGCCCCCATCACCGCGCGACCCCGCGCGTCGTCGGGCACCGTCGCCGCGCTGGTCACGTCGTCGGCGACCGGCCCGCCCGCGAGGTCCTCGTCGACGGCCGCGACCACCAGCGCGTGCACCGCGCGGGGGTCGAGGCCCGCCGCGGCCAGCTCGTCACGCAGGGCGACCGGCAGCGCGTCGTAGGCCGGACGCGCGATCACGGCACGACCCCGACCGGGGCGGTCCGGACCGGGGCGGTGTCGACCGGGGCGGTGTCGGTGGCCGCCGCGGGCGACCAGGAGGTGCCGAGCCGCCCTGCGTCGTCCAGCCGCAGGTCGACGTGGCCGGCGAACCGGGCGTCGTCGCGCTCGGGGTGGTCCTCGCGCCAGTGCGAGCCGCGGGTCTCGTCGCGCACGGTCGCGGCGGCGACCAGGGCGCTGCTCACGGTGACCAGGTTCGTGGCCTCCCAGGCGTCGACGCCGAGCGCGTCGGCCGGCCGGTCGGCGAGGGCGTCGAGCACGGCAGCGGCGTCGGCCAGCCCGTCGGCCGAGCGGAGCACCCCGGCCCGCGCGGTCATCGTCTCCTGCAGCACGCCCCGCACGGCGCCGTCGACGGCGCCGGGCGCGCGCGTCTCGTCGGCGGGGTCGCTCCAGCCGCGCAGCTCCTCGGGCAGCACCTCGGCGATGCGGCGCGAGAAGACCAGACCCTCCAGCAGCGAGTTCGAGGCCAGCCGGTTCGCGCCGTGCACGCCCGAGCAGGCCACCTCGCCGGTGGCGTAGAGGCCCGGCACGTCGGTGCGGCCGTGCAGGTCGGTGCGGACCCCGCCGGAGGCGTAGTGGCAGGCCGGGGCGACCGGCAGCAGCTGCGTGGCCGGGTCGACGCCGTGCCGACGCGCCGTGGCCAGGATGGTCGGGAAGCGCCGCTCCCAGAAGGCGGCGCCGAGGTGGCGGGCGTCGAGCCAGACGTGCGGACGGCCCTGCTCGTGCATCCGGCGGGTGATCGCCTTGGCGACCACGTCCCGCGGCGCGAGGTCGGCCAGCTCGTGCACCCCGGTCATGAACCTGTCCCCGGCGTCGTCGACGAGGAACGCGCCCTCGCCGCGGACGGCCTCGCTGATCAGCGGCTGCTGACCGCGCGAGGCCGGCCCGAGCCACATCACCGTGGGGTGGAACTGCACGAACTCGAGGTCGCGCAGGGTCGCCCCCGCGCGCAGCGCCAGCGCCACGCCGTCCCCGGTGGAGACCGAGGGGTTGGTGGTCTGGGAGAAGACCTGGCCCAGGCCGCCGCTGGCCAGCACGACCGCCCGGCAGCGGACCGCGCCGACGCCGTCGCGCTGCCCCTCCCCCATCACGTGCAGCGTCACCCCGGCGACGCCGCCGTCGGCGGCGCGCAGCAGGTCGAGGGCCAGCGCGTGCTCGACGACCTCGATCTCGGGCGCGCGGGCCACCGCCGCGGTCAGCGCGCGCTGGATCTCCGCACCGGTCGCGTCGCCGCCGGCGTGCGCGATCCGGTCGCGGTGGTGCCCGCCCTCACGGGTCAGCGACAGCACGCCGTCGGGGTCGTGGTCGAAGACGGTGCCGAGCGCGATCAGCTCGCGGACGGCCTCGGGACCCTCGGTGACCAGCGCGTGCACGGCGTCCCGGTCGCAGGCGCCGGCGCCGGCGACGAGGGTGTCGAGGAGGTGCTCGGCCGGGGTGTCCCCGGGGCCGAGGGCCGCGGCGATCCCGCCCTGCGCCCACTGCGTGGAGCCGGCCGACAGCACGTCCTTGGTCACCAGCAGCACCGTCCCCCGCCCCGCCAGCCGGGCACGCAGGCGCAGCGCGGCGGTCAGCCCGGCGATGCCGCTGCCGACCACGACGACGTCGGCGGTGGTCGTCCAGCCCGGCGCGGGGGCCGCCAGCCGCGCGGGCACCCCCGCGGCCGGCCCGTCGACCGGTGGCACGCGTACGGGGCCCGTGGTCATCTGAGCAGGCTACTGCCGGGCCGAGACGACGTCGCCGCGCACCAGCCCGCTGCCGGCCGGTGCCTCGGCGGGGTCCAGCCCGGTGGCGAGCACCCGGTTCGCGGCGTCGACGAAGACCACGTGCGGGCGGAGCTCGCGCGCCTCCTCGGTCGTCATCTGGCCGTAGGCGATCAGGATGACGAGGTCACCGGGGTGCACCAGCCGGGCCGCCGCCCCGTTGATGCCGAGCACGCCGCTGCCGCGCTCGCCGGCGATCGTGTAGGTCTCGAGCCGGGCGCCGTTGGTGATGTCGACGATGTGCACCAGCTCCCCGGGGAGCAGGTCGGCGGCGTCCAGCAGGTCCTCGTCGACGGTCACCGAGCCGACGTAGTGCAGGTCGGCCTGGGTCACGGTCGCGCGGTGGATCTTGCTCGTCATCATCGTGCGCAGCATCAACCGCTCCGTTCGCTCGGGGTGCCCAGGACGGCGGGCAGGTTGTCGATCAGGCGGGTGGCCCCGACCCGCGCCGCGATCAGCACCCGGCACGGGGTGCCCGGTGCGGGGTCCTCGGGCAGCGGCCCCAGGTCGGGGTCGGTGATCTCGAGGTAGTCCAGGTCGACCCCGGGCGAGGCGCGCAGCTCGGCGCGGGCGGCGGCCAGGGCCGCGGGGAGCCCGTACGCCGCCTCGGCCACCGCGGCGTGCAGGGTGCGGGGCAGCGCCGTGGCGGCCTCGCGCTGCTCGGCGTCGAGGAACCGGTTGCGGCTCGACAGGGCCAGGCCGTCGGGCTCACGCACCGTCGGCGCCCCGACCACCTCGACGCCCAGGCAGAGATCGACGACCATCCGCCGCACCAGCACCAGCTGCTGGTAGTCCTTGTCGCCGAAGACGGCCACGTCGGGCCGGACCAGGCCGAGCAGCTTGGCCACCACGGTCAGCACGCCGCGGAAGTGGGTGGGGCGGGTCCGCCCCTCCAGCCGCTCGGCGAGCGGACCCGGCACCACCGTGGTCATCCCGGTGACCGGGTCGGGGTCGGGCCCTCCCGGGTAGACCTCGCCCACCGACGGCGCGAAGACCAGGTCGGCGCCCTCGGCGGCGCAGACCTCGAGGTCGGCCTCGAGGGTGCGGGGGTAGCGGTCGAGGTCCTCGCCGGGCGCGAACTGCAGGGGGTTGACGAACACCGACACCACCACCGGGCCGTCGCCGGCCCGCGCCCGGGCCTCCCGCAGGAGGCTGGCGTGCCCGGCGTGCAGGGCGCCCATGGTCGGCACCAGCGCGACCCTCGCTCCGGACCGGCGGGCCGGGGCCAGGGCGTCCTGCAGGGCGGCACGGGTGGTGAGGACCTGCGGTCGCGTCACCGCACGTCACCGGCGGCCGGGTCCGCGACCCCGGCCCGGTCGGAGCCGGTCGCGGCGTCCAGGACCTGCACGAGGGCGTGGGCCCGCAGCGGGACCAGGCGCCCGTCGGTGACCGCGCGGGCGACGGTGGCGCGCGCGAGCGCGACGTACGAGCCGAGCGCCTGGGGCGCGGAGGCGCGCAGGTCGGCGAGGTGGGCGGTCACCGTGCCGACGTCCCCGCGGACGATCGGACCGGTGAGGGCCGCGTCGCCGTGGGCCAGGGCGTTGTCGAGGGCGGCGCCGAGCAGCGGGCGCAGGGTGCCGGCGGGGTCGTCGACCCCGGCGGCGGCCAGCATCTCCATCGCCTCGGTCACCAGCGTGACGAGGTGGTTCGCCCCGTGCGCCAGTCCCGCGTGGTAGAGCGTGCGCATCTCCTCGGGCACCCACGTGGGCCGGGCGCCGAGGTCCGCCACCAGCGCCTCGGCGACCTCCCGCTCGCCGGGCCCGCAGGTCATCCCGACCACGCAGCCGGTGAGCCGGTCGAGGTCGAGGCGCGTGCCGGTGAAGGTCAGCGCGGGGTGCAGCGCGAGCGGCCGGGCACCGACGGCGCGCGCCGGCTCGAGGACGGCCAGGCCGTGCCGGCCGGAGGTGTGGGCGACCAGCTGGCCGGGGTGCAGGGCACCGCTGTCGGCCAGCACCCGCACGACGTTGGGCAGCATGTCGTCGGGCACGGTGAGCAGCAGCAGGTCGCAGGCGCGGGCGACCGCGCTGGGGCGCTGCGGCTCGAGCCCGGGCAGCAGGTCGGCGATCCGGGCGCGCGAGGCGTCGGACTCACCGGCGACCGCGACGACGCGGTGACCGCTGGCGTGCAGGCGGGCGGCGAGGACGGCGCCGACGCGTCCTGCGCCGACCACCCCCACCCGCAGGCTCCCGCCGGGGAGGTGCGACATGGTCCAGCCTTTCGGTTCCAGTCCCGCCGCCCACCCTGGTCGGGGCCGGTCCGGGTACCAGACGTCGTGCTCGTGGTGTCAGGTCAGACCGTACGCCGCGCCGCGCGCCCCCACACCCGCCTCCGGGTGTGACGTGGCCGACAGACCGGCAGCGGGGTGACAGGCGGGCCGACAGGCGGGCCGGGTCAGCCGAGCGCGGCCGCCGCGTCGCGGACCCGCTGCAGGCGCCGGCTGCGGGCGGCGGGGCCCTCCCTCGGGTCGACGACCTCGAACGGCCGGGGGCGGCCGGGCAGCCAGGTGCGCACGACGTGGTCGACCACCCCGGTGCCCTCCGGCGCCACCACCTCGTGCAGCCCGTCCGGCACGCGCCCGGCCCTCAGGTCGCGCACGACCTCCCACTCGCGGCGCTTGCGCTGGTGGGTGCGGGCCGAGAAGGCGGTGGGATCGGTCCAGTGGTCGAACTCGTCGTCGTCGAGGTGCTTCAGCTCGACGACGAGACCGGCGGGCAGGACGCGGGTACGGATACCGGGTGGCGTGGTGCGGATCTCCCACGACGGCGCCTTGGCGTAGACGTAGTCGGGCCCGGTCGGGAAGCCCCACTCCTCGACGTTGCGCCAGCCGAGGTCGACCCAGGCGTGGCCGTCGTCGACGAGGTAGACGCCGTGCCGGGGCGCGCGGACCACGACGGGGGTCCGCCCGACCTGCCAGCCGACGTCGCCGAGGGTGGCCTCGCCCTCGGCGGTCAGCGTCATGTCGCCGTCCCACTTCCACGACCACCGGGTGCGGACCTGGGCGAAGCACCAGTTGTAGAAGTAGGCCAGGGAGTGCACCGAGTCCGGGGGCGTCGCCTCGTGCTCGGCCCCCGCCCGGGCCACCGGGAAGGGGTAGTCGAGCACCCGCAGCCGGTGCCCCAGGCCCAGCCGCGCGGCGGCCGCGACGGCCACGGCGGCGCTGCCGTCGCGCGAGCCGTTGTCGACGAGGAGCACCTCGTCGCAGGCGCGCAGCAGGGGCGGGAGGGCGTACGGCAGCCAGCGCGCCTCGTCACGCACGCGCAGCACCGCCGTCGCGCCGTCGCGCAGGCGGCCCCGGTCCCAGGGCCACGTCGCGTCGTAGGCGTGCTCGCCCTCCCGGTTGCGCAGCGGCGGGCGGGTGATCACCGGCGGGTCACCGGGGCCGGCCGACCGCGCGCCGCAGGCCCCGGCGCACGGGGCCCGGGACCATCGCGCGCAGGCCGTGCGGCACGGTGTCGGCCGTGTGCGGCCCGGCGTCCGGCGGCGTGGGGGGTCGCCGGTCCCGCCGGGCGGCGAGCACCGAGGACCGGGTGACCGCCTCGGCGTCGGAGTAGAGGTCGACGTAGGCCGCCCGCAGCTCGTCGAGGCGGGCGTGGGCCTCCGGGCCGTCGGCACCGGGCCCGGCCAGCAGGTCCAGCTCGGTCCAGGTCTCCTCGACCAGCTCCCGCAGCGAGGCCGGGAGGTCCAGCTCGCCCAGCCCGGTCGTCGTGCGGTGCAGCGACGGGTCCACGAAGCGGTGGCCGTCGCGCACCCGCTCCGACGTCGGCTCCCGCAGCGCGACGAGGTCCAGCACCCGCCCGACGTGCGTGGTGGCGCGCACCCAGTCCTCGAGCAGGTCGGCGTAGCGGACGAGCACGCGCGGTCCGGCCGCGTCCTCGCCGACCGGGCACCTCGTGGCCCGCTCGACGTGCAGCTGCATGTTGAGCCAACCGGCCGCGAGGTGCGCCGCGCCGAGGCGGTCGCCGTAGTGCGTCTGCCTGCTGGCCACCACCTCGCCGGGGGCCCGGACCACCGTCGCCAGCACGGGACGGGCGCCGACGCGCAGGGCCGCGGCACGCCACAGCGGGACGAACCAGCCCAGCCGGGGGTCCTTGAGGACCAGGTCGGTGCCGGGGGCGAGCTGCTCCTCGAGCCAGCCGGCCACCCGGATGCGTGCGGCCTCGTCGGTGCACACCTCGGCGGCGTCCCACCACGCCGAGGGCCGGGCGTCGGCGACCTGGACGCCCACGCCCCGCAGCAGCCGCTCGTGCAGGTCGACGACCCACTGCGGCTCGGAGAAGCCGCGGGGGTTGCTGGGGTCGGGCCCGACCTCGGGCTGCGGCACCGACAGGCCCAGGACGCGGGCCAGACCGGCGAACGTGCTGGTCCCGCTGCGCCCGGCCCCGGCGACCAGCAGCACGGCGGGCGCCTGGGACTCGGTCACGGTCGGTGAGCCTAGAGGGTCCCGCCGGGGCCGACCGGGCATGGCACCGGACCCCGGTCGGCGGGGAACATCGGCCGGCCGTCGCTCAGAGCAAACCCTGCTCGGTGAGGAAGTCGGTCGCGACGTCCTCGGGCTGCTCGCGGTCGACGGCCACCCGACCGTTGAGCTCGGTGAGGTTCTCGGTGGTCAGCGCCGCCATCAGGGGGTTCAGGACCTCCTCGACGTCGGGGTTGGCCTCGAGGAACTCGGTGCTGACGGCGGGCACGAGGTTCTGCGCGGGCTGGATCTGCTGGTCGTCCTCGAGGACGACCAGGCCCTGGCTCTCGAGCGTGCCGTCGGTGGTGCTGGTCTCGCCGAGCTCGACCTCGCCGTCGAGGACGGCCTGGTAGGTCTGGTTGCTGGCGTAGCCCAGCGGGAGGACCTCGGTGACGTCGATGCCGTACTCGTCGGACAGCCCGCCCTCGCAGTCCAGCCGGCCCTCGCAGTCGGGGGCGGCGGCGAGGGCGACCGACTCGCCCTCCAGGTCGGAGAGCGTCGCGAGGTCGTTCTCCTCGGCGAACTCCTGGGTGACGAAGAAGGCGTTGGAGTCGGCGGCGGCGGACGGCTCCAGCAGGGTGATCCCGGCGCCGGTCAGCAGGTCGCCGCCCTGCTCGACCAGCTCGGCCCCGTCGCCGGCGGTGAAGGGCTCGGCCTTGGCACCGTTCTCGCTGGCGTTGAGGAAGTTCACGATGCCGCCGACGTACTCGGGCACCACGTCGACGTTGCCCGGGAAGTCGGCCATGTAGGCGTCGCGGGCGTCGACCAGGGTGACCTCGGTCGTGTAGCCGGCCTCGGTGAGGAGCTGGTCGTACATCGCGGCGACGAGGGCGGCCTCGGGGAAGCTCTGCCCGGCGATGGCCACCGAGCCCTTGTCGCCGGAGCCCTCGGAGGAGCTGCCGGAGGAGTCGGAGGCGAGGTCGTCGCCGGCGCAGCCGGCGAGGAGGACGGCGCTCGCGGAGGCCACCGCGGCCAGGGTCAGGCGGAGCTGCATGGGAGAGGTCCTTGTGTGTCCCGCGGTGTGAGCCGCGCGTGTCCGGGGGCCCGCGGCCCGCCCGCGACGCGGGGTGGAGGGGCCGGTGGCGCTGTCGAGGAGGAGCCTAGGCCGTCACGCCGACGACGCCGTCACCCCTGGAGCCGATGATGCGTGACCGTGACCATCGGGCTCCTCGACCCGACCGGCAGCCCCGGCGGCCGGGCCGGCCGGCACCGGTCGTACGGCGCGCTGCACGAGCGCCGCGAGCCCCTCCAGGACCAGCGCGACCACGGCGACGACCACGGCGCCGGCCAGGCCCTTGCCGTAGTCGGTGCGGAAGAACCCGTCGGTGATCACCCGGCCCAGACCGGGCCCGGCGACGAGCGCGGCGATGGTCGCGGTGGCCCACACCTGGACCAGCGCCAGGCGCACGCCCGAGACCACCAGCGGCAGGGCCAGCGGCAGCTCCACGCGGAAGAAGCGCTGCCGACCGGACATGCCCATCCCGGTGGCCGCCTGCACCACGTCGGCCGGCACCTCGCGGACGGCGACGTAGGCGTTGGTGATGATCGGAGGCAGCGCGAAGAGGGTCAGCGCGATCAGCGTGGCCAGGCCGGCCCGGCCGTACGGCCCGAGCGTGTCGGTGCCGGGGAAGTCCGCGGTGACCAGCAGCGCCAGCAGCGCGAACGTCGGCACCGCCCGACCGACGTTGGAGATGTTGATGGCCAGGAAGCCACCGCGGCCGAGGTGGCCCAGCCAGAGCGCGACCGGGAGCCCGACCGCGACCGCGACGAGCAGCGCGGTGACGGTGAGCAGCAGCTGCTGGCCCAGGAGCTGCAGCATGCCGCCGCTGCCGGACCAGTTCCCGCCGTCGGTGAGGTAGGCCCACATGTCGACCAGGACGGTCATGCGCGCACCCCCCGGGTCCACGGCGTGAGCAGCCGCTGCAGCACCACGATGGCGACGTCGAGCACCACGGCCAGCGCCACGCAGAGCACGGCGGCGGTCAGCAGCTGGGCGCGGAAGTCGGTGGAGACGCCCTCGCTGATCAGGTTGCCGAGCCCGCCGTAGGCGACCAGGGACCCGACGGTGGTCAGCGCGACCGTGGAGACGGTGGCGACCCGCAGCCCGGCCATCACCACCGGCAGCGCGAGCGGCAGCTCGACCTTGAGCAGCAGCCGCGTCGGGCCGTACCCCAGGCCCCGTCCGGACTCCAGGACGTCCTCGGGCACCGCCCGCAGCCCCTCGAGCATCGCGCGGACCAGGACCGTGAGGGCGTAGAGCGCCAGCCCGATCACGACGGTGACCGGGCTGAGACCGGTGAAGGGCACGAGCAGCGGGAAGAGCGCGAGCGAGGGCACGGTGTAGAGGCCGGTGCTGACGCCGAGCACGCCGGCCTCCAGCCGCGGGAACCGGCGCGCCAGCAGCGCCAGCGGCAGCGCCACGGCCACGCCGAGCACCACCGCCGCGAGCGTGATCGCGACGTGCTGGAGCAGCGCGTCGAGGATCTGCGACTGCCGGTCCTGCACGTAGTCGAGGCAGAACCACTCGTTGACCAGGCGGCTGTAGCAGCTCGGCCCCGACGCGGCCTCGACGGACGGGACCGCGGCTCCGGCCACCAGTAGGGTCACCGCATGGACACTACCGGCGCGGCGTCCCGCGCTGACTCCGACGGGCCCGGCGAGACGATGATCCGGCTGTCGGGGGTCGGCAAGACCTACCCGGACGGCACGGTCGCGGTCCACGAGCTCGACCTCGAGGTGCGCCGCGGCGAGCTGGTCTGCCTGGTCGGCCCCTCGGGCTGCGGCAAGTCGACGACGCTGAAGATGATCAACCGGCTGATCGAGCCGTCCACCGGCCGGATCGAGATCGACGGCCAGGACGTCACCGACCAGGACCCGGTCGCGCTGCGCCGCGGCATCGGCTACGTCATCCAGCAGGTCGGGCTGTTCCCGCACCAGAAGGTGATCACCAACGTGATGACCGTGCCCCTGCTCTACGGCGAGTCGAAGGCCACCGCGCGCGCCCGCGCCGCGGAGCTGCTCGACACCGTCGGCCTGGACGCCGCGACCTACGGCCCGCGGTACCCCCACCAGCTCTCGGGCGGCCAGCGGCAGCGGGTCGGCGTGGCGCGCGCGCTGGCTGCCGACCCCCCGGTGCTGCTGATGGACGAGCCCTTCGGCGCCGTCGACCCGGTCGTCCGGGTCCGGCTCCAGGACGAGTTCCTGCGCCTGCAGCGCGACCTCGGCAAGACCGTCGTGCTCGTCACGCACGACATCGACGAGGCCGTCCGGATGGGCGACCGGGTCGCGGTCTTCGCCGAGGGCGGCCGGCTCGCCCAGTACGGCACGCCGGCCGAGGTGCTCGGTCGACCGGCCGACGACTTCGTGGCCGACTTCGTCGGCTCCACCCGCGGCCTGCGCCGGCTGACCGTCACCCCGCTGGCCCGCGAGCACCTCGACCCGGTCGACGGCGTCACCGGCGGCCAGCTCGGCGGGTCCGTCTCGCTCGGGGTCAGCCTGGAGGAGGCCCTGGCCGAGATGCTGCGCCGCGACAAGCCGATGGTCGCGGTCCGCGAGGGCGCGCAGATCGTCGGCGTGCTGACCCCCGACGGCGTCCACCGGGCGCTGCGGGCCTCCCTGGCCTGAGCGCGTCCCGGGCGGGCCGGGGGCCCTGGGTCAGTCGACCGGCACGTCGCGGTGCCAGGACTCGGTGACGTACTTGGTGCGCCAGCCCAGCGAGCCGTACAGCCCGTCGGCGCCGGTGGAGGAGTCGGCGTCGACCTCGAGCCCCACGCGGTCGCGGTCCCGGGCCGCGGCGTCGGCGATGATCGTGTGCAGCAGGCCCTTGGCCACGCCGCGGCCGCGGGCGGCCTCGCGGACGCCGATGTAGGAGACGTACGAGCCATCCGGGCCGGTGCTGCTCTCCGAGACGGTGCCGACCAGGGCCCCGACGGCCCGCGGCTCCGAGCCGTCGACGGTCTCGGCCAGCCACCAGTGGTCCCAGCGGTGGCCGGGGTCCTCGCGCAGGCGGTGCAGGAACTCCTCGAAGGTCTCCTCCCAGGAGTTGAAGTGGTCCAGGAAGGCCTCCTCGAGCACGTCGTGGACGTCGCGCAGGTCGTCCTCGTCGGGCATCCCGCTGCCGGCGCGGCGCACCAGGCGGAACCGCACCCCCTTCTCGGGGCGCTCCCAGCCGGCCGGGTCGGGGACCAGGGCGGCCTCCTCGGGCTGCACCGGGCGGTTCATCTGCCACCAGGTCCGGACCTTCTCGAAGCCGGCGTCACGCAGCCACCGGGCCTGCCGCTCGTCCCCCTCGAAGGCGCCGGTGTCGATCTGCTGGACCTCCAGGCCCCGGGCCGCACCGACCTCGCGGGCCTGGCCCACGGCCCACTCCACCAGCACGTCGGAGCACGCCCGGGCGACCCCGTCGGGCAGGCCGCGCTCGACCACGTGCAGCAGGAGCATCCGGCCCCCCGCACGGTCGTGCACGCTGCCCCAGGCACGGGCCGTCCCGTCGGCGTCGCGCACCACGACGTTCGAGCGGGTGCGCAGGCCCCGCTCGGAGACCTCGACCAGCACGTCCTCCTCGGCGGCCCCGGCCCAGCCGCGGCCCTCCTTCTCGTGGGCGCGCAGCAGCACGGTCAGCCGGGCGACGTCGTCGGGGTCACCGGGGTCGGGGACGTCGACGGTCCAGTCGCCGGGCAGCCCGGGCAGGTCGGGAAGGAGCTGCTCGGGGTCGGTCTCGAATCGGGAGTCCTCGGGGATCACGGTCAACGATCATGCCGCAACCGCCCGGACGGCCTCCGGCCGGAGGGCTCAGGCGCGCTTGCGCAGCGCCGGGGACACGGCCCACGCGGCGCGCTCGGCCTCCAGCGCGGTGGTGAGGACCAGGTGCTCGTCCTCGAGCTCGGCGAGGCGGACGATCGCCTCGGCGGCCCGCTCCTCGGCCTGGTCGAGCAGGCCGGTCAGCAGCCGGCCCTCGGCCTCGGCCCGGTCGGCCCGGTCGTGCTCGCGCTCGACGGCCAGCCGGGCCTCGGCGACCTCGGTCCGCGCCCCGGCCAGCTCCTCGACCAGGCCCGAGATGGTGCTGCGGTGACCCTCGAGCGTGGTCGTCGTGCGGCGCACGTAGTGCTGCTGCTCGGCGACGCGGTCCGCGGTCAGGTCGCGGTAGGCCTGGGCCTGCTCCGCACGGTCCTGGGCGGCGTCGCGACGGGAGTCGGCGAGCTCGGTGTGCGTGATGCGGGTGGCCGTCGCGCCCAGGAGGACCGCGACCACGGCGGCCCCGAGCAGCGGTCCCGACCCACCGACCACGGCGGCACCGACCACCGCGACGGCGGCGAGGGCGAGCAGGACGCAGGCGACGAGCACCCGGGCGGAGCGCTGACGACGCCGGGAGGGCAGGGTCGGGGAGGTCATGCCCGCAGGCTAGGGCGCCGGGGGCTCCGGGGGGACGCGACACGCGCGCTCGAGGAGCATCGCGCTCAGCACCACCAGGCCGGCCGCCGCGGTGGTGAGCAGCGAGCGGAGGACGCGCTGGTCGGCCAGCTGGGACGGGTCGCCCAGCCACGCGACGGCGTACCCGACGTAGCCGCCGCCGACCAGGGCGCCGACGACGGCGCTGGCGCGGGCCAGCAGCAGACGGTTCACGGCCAGCTGCGGCTGCTCGGCCACCCGGTGCGCGGGCAGGGCCGCGCGGGTGGCCCGGGCGGTGGCGAGCAGCACGGCGGACACCACGACCAGGACCAGCGCCTGGGACCAGCCCACGACCGGGGCGATGCCCCCGGCCCACTCGACCGCAGGACGGACCAGGCGGCCCAGGACCACTCCGGCCAGGGCGACGCCGAGCAGCGCCGTCAGCGAGGTCGGCACCATCCGGTCGCCAGGCCCGTCACCGGGCCCGTCGCCGGGCCCGCCGACGCGCGGCTCGCGGTCCGGGTCGCCACCGGCGGGGCCCCGCGGGGCCGGGCTCACCCGAGATCGAGCTCGAGGTCGTCGCGTCGGGTCAGGCCCGACCCGTCGAGGGCGGCCAGCAGCTCGACGACGGGGCCGTGGTCGGGCAGCACCGCGTCGGGCTCGAGGTCGGCCCAGGGCTGGAGGACGAAGGCGCGCTCGTGGGCCCGCGGGTGCGGCAGGCGCAGCGAGTCGTCGTGGCTGCGACGGTCGCCGACCACGATCAGGTCGACGTCGAGGGTGCGGGGGGCGTTCACGACGTCGGTGCGCTCGCGGTCGTAGACGTCCTCGATGGCCAGGGCGCGCTCCATGAGCCGGTGCGCGGCCAGCGTGGTGTCGACCAGGACGACGGCGTTGAGGAACGGCTCGGAGCCGGCGGGGGCGCCGACCGGCTCGGTCTCGTAGACCGGGGAGACGCCGGTGACCCAGACGTCGGGGGTGTCGGCGATCGCGGAGACCGCCCCCTGGAGGCAGGACATGCGGTCGCCGAGGTTGGAGCCCAGGGCCAGCACGACGCGACGGATCGGTCGCATCTCACCGGTCAGGGTGTCGGCATCGACGATGTTGGGGTTCGGGGTCTCGGTCACTGGCCCTCGCGTCTCCGGGTGATGGTCAGGGCGACGTCGGAGAACGCCACCTGCAGTGGGGCATCCGGCTTGTGGACGGTGACCCGGGCCCATTGAACACCACCGTCTGCGAGGCAGACGTCGGCGATCCGCTGGGCCACGGTCTCGATCAGGTCGACCGGATCGTTCTGCACGGCAGCGTGCACCGCGGCCCCGAGGGTCCCGTAGTCCACGGTGCGGTGCAAGTCGTCGGAGGCCGCGGCCTCCCGGGTGTCGAGCCCCAGCACGAGGTCCACCACGAAGCGCTGGCCGTCGCGACGCTCGTGCTCGAAGACGCCGTGGTGGGCCCAGCACTCCAGGCCGGTGACGGCCAGCTCGTCGGGCGCGCTCACGGGCGGTCCGGGCCGGGGACGGTCGGGGCGGGGGCGGTGGTGCGGGGCATGCCCAGACGCTCCCACACCGCCAACGCGTCCCGGGTCCCGCGTACGTCGTGCACGCGCACGCCCCACACGCCCTGGCCGGCCACCAGGACGCTCAGGGCGTGCCCGGCGACCTCCCGCCCGGACACCGGGCGGGGACCGCCCTCGTCGGCCAGCAGGCGGCCCAGGAAGGACTTGCGGCTCGCCCCCACCAGCAGCGGCAGGCCGAGCACGGTCACGTCCGCGAGGTGGCGCAGCAGCTCCCAGTCGTGCTCCCCCCGCTTGGCGAAGCCCAGGCCGGGGTCCAGGACCAGCCGGTCGGCCGGCACCCCGGCCGCGAGCACGGCCTCGACCCGCTGCGACAGCTCGCGGTGGACCGCGGCGACCACCCCGCCCGGCTCGTCGTAGACCGCGAGGTCGCCCATCCGGTCCGCGTGGGCGCGCCAGTGCATCGCGACGTAGGTCGCCGCCGAGTCCGCCACCACGTCGAGGACCCGCGGGTCGGCGAGACCGCCGGAGACGTCGTTGACGAGCCGGGCCCCGGCGGCGACGGCCGCGGCGGCGACCTCCGCGCGCATCGTGTCGACCGAGACCACCGCGCCGGCCGCGACCAGCTCGCGGATCACCGGCACCACCCGGTCGAGCTCCTCCGAGACCAGCGGCCGGGTCGCCCCGGGCCGGGTCGACTCCCCGCCGATGTCGACGAGGTCGGCGCCGTCCGCGACGAGCTGCAGGCCGTGGGCGACGGCGGCGTCGGTCGCGGCGTACCGACCGCCGTCGGAGAAGGAGTCCGGGGTGACGTTGAGGACCCCCATCACCAGGGGGCGGACAGGGGCCGGCATGGGCGCGACGCTACCGCCGACGGTCCGGCTCAGCGGCCCCGGTGGATGAGGCTCATCGCCTCCGAGCGGGTGGCCGCGTTGCGCATCACGCCGCGCACCGCGGAGGTGATCGTGCGGGCGCCGGCCTTGCGGACCCCGCGCATCGTCATGCACAGGTGCTCGGCCTCGATCACGACGATCACGCCGCGGGCGTCGAGGATCCCGACCAGCGCGTCGGCGACCTGCGTGGTCAGCCGCTCCTGGACCTGGGGCCGCTTGGCGTAGACGTCGACCAGGCGGGCCAGCTTCGAGAGCCCGGTGATCTTGCCGTTCGAGGCCGGGATGTAGCCGACGTGGGCGACCCCGGTGAAGGGCACCAGGTGGTGCTCGCACATCGACCACAGCTCGATGTCGCGCACCAGCACCATCTCGTCGTGGCCCAGGTCGAAGACGGTCGTCAGCACGTCCTCGGGCTGCTGGCGCAGCCCGGCGGTGAGCTCCTCGTACGCCCGGGCGACGCGGGCCGGCGTCTCGCGCAGTCCCTCGCGCTCGGGGTCCTCCCCGATCGCGTGGAGCAGCTCGCGGACGGCCGCCTCGGCGCGGGCGTGGTCGAAGGCGGGCGGCTCCCCGGTCGGCAGGGAGGCCGCCGAGATGATGTCGGTCACCGCGACCTCAGAGGGTCCCCGAGGGGCCCGCCCCGGGCGCGGGCGGGACCGGGCCGGAGCCGCCGCCGTCCGGGGGCAGCGTCGGGTCGTGGACGTCGCCGTCGGCGCCGGGAGGGGTCAGGATCGTGCCGGAGTCGGCGGCCGGGAAGTGCCCGTTGGCCTGGGCGTGGGCCAGGGCGCGGTCCTTGATCTCCTGCGGCACCTCCACCGGCGGTATCACCGAGGGGTTGCGCGAGGGCGAGCCGGTCCAGGCGGGGCGGTCGGGCCGGCGGCGCAGGGCCTCGAAGACCTCGGCGATCTCCTTCTTGTCCAGGGTCTCGCGGTCGAGCAGCGCGAGCACCAGCTCGTCGAGGACGTCGCGGTTCTCCTCGAGGATGTCGAAGGCCTCCTGGTGCGCCACGGCGAGGAGCTTCTTGGTCTCCTCGTCGACGGCGGCGGCGACGTCCTCGGAGTAGTTGCGCTGGTGGCCCATGTCGCGGCCCAGGAACGGCTCGGAGGTGGCGTCGCCGAGCTTGATCGCGCCGAGCCGCTCGGTCATGCCGTACTGGGTGACCATCGCGCGGGCCAGGTTGGTGGCCTTCTCGATGTCGTTGCCGGCACCGGTGGTGGGGTCGTGGAAGACCATCTCCTCCGCGGCGCGGCCGCCCAGCATGTAGGCCAGCTGGTCGAGCATCTGGCTGCGCGTCTGGGAGTAGCGGTCCTCGTCGGGCAGCACCATCGTGTAGCCCAGGGCCCGTCCGCGCGGCAGGATCGTGATCTTGTGGACCGGGTCGGTGCCGGGCAGCGCCGCGGCCACCAGGGCGTGGCCGCCCTCGTGGTAGGCGGTGATCAGCTTCTCGTGCTCGTTCATCAGCCGGGTACGGCGCTGCGGGCCGGCGATCACGCGGTCGATGGCCTCGTCGAGGGCCTCGGCGTCGATCAGCTTGCCGCCGTTGCGCGCGGTGAGCAGGGCGGCCTCGTTCAGGACGTTCGCGAGGTCGGCTCCGGTGAAGCCGGGGGTGCGTCGGGCGACCGAGACGAGGTCGACGTCCTCGGCCATCGGCTTGCCGCGGGAGTGGACCTGCAGGACCTGGTGGCGGCCCTTGAGGTCGGGGGCGTCGACCTGGATCTGGCGGTCGAAGCGGCCCGGGCGCAGCAGCGCGGGGTCGAGCACGTCGGGACGGTTGGTCGCCGCGATCAGGATCACGCCGCCCTTGACGTCGAAGCCGTCCATCTCGACCAGCAGCTGGTTGAGGGTCTGCTCGCGCTCGTCGTGACCGCCGCCCATGCCGGCGCCACGGTGGCGGCCGACGGCGTCGATCTCGTCGATGAACACGATCGCCGGGGCGTTCTCCTTGGCCTGCTCGAACAGGTCGCGGACGCGGGAGGCACCGACGCCGACGAACATCTCGACGAAGTCGGAGCCGGAGATCGAGTAGAACGGCACACCGGCCTCGCCGGCCACCGCCCGCGCCAGCAGGGTCTTGCCGGTGCCCGGGGGGCCGTAGAGCAGGACGCCCTTGGGGATCTTGGCGCCGACGGCCTGGAACTTCGCAGGCTCCTGGAGGAACTCCTTGATCTCGCCGAGCTCCTCGATCGCCTCCTCGCAGCCGGCGACGTCGGCGAAGGTCGACTTCGGCATGTCCTTGGAGATCAGCTTCGCCTTGGACTTCGCGAACTGCATGACCCCACGGCCGCCGCCGCCCTGCATCCGGTTCATCAGGAACAGGAAGATGCCGACGATCAGCAGGATCGGCAGGAACGCCCCGAGCAGCTGGCCCAGGAAGCTGGGCTGCGGGTTCTCGGAGTTCGACTCGCTGATCGTGCCCGCGGCGACCTGCTCGTCGACGGCGTCGACGATGCCCTCGATCTGGCCGAGCACGTAGGCGGACTGCACCTGCTCGCCCTCGTCGCGCACGCCGTCGTCGAGCGTGGCCTGGATGGACTGCTCACCGTCGATGAGGGTGATCTCGTCGACCTGGCCCTCGGCGATGTAGGACTCCATCTGCGAGGTCGGCACCTCGTCGTACCCGCCTCCGGGGACGAAGAAGTTCAGGGCGACCAGGACCGCCACGACGGCGACCACGATCCAGACCCAGGGACCCTTGAGCGCTTTCTTCACAGACTTCTCTCGACCTCAGGCAGATGGGCGCCGCGACCTGCTCCGGCGGGTGAGGCCGGTCCGGCCGGCGCACGGTGGACTGACTTGCGACGGTACACGTGGACGGCAACGCCGCCCACGCGCAGCAGCAGGGCTCAGGAGTAGACGTGCGGCGCCAGCGTCGCGATGTCGCGCAGGTTGCGGTAGCGCTCGCGGTAGTCCAGGCCGTACCCGACGACGAACTCGTTGGGGATGTCCCAACCGACGTACTTGACGTCGACCGGCATCTGGAGGGCCTCGGGCTTGCGGAGCAGGGTCGCGATCTCGACGCTGGCGGGGTTGCGCGAGGAGAGGTTCGCGGTCAGCCAGGACAGGGTCAGCCCGGTGTCGATGATCTCGTCGACGACCAGCACGTGCCGGCCGGAGATGTCGCTGTCGAGGTCCTTGAGGATCCGGACGACGCCGCTGGACTTGGTGCCCGAGCCGTAGGACGACACCGCCATCCAGTCCATCTCCAGGTGCCGGCCGAAGGCCCGCGCCAGGTCGGCCATCACCATCACCGCGCCCCGGAGGATGCCCACGATGACCAGGTCCTGGCCCTCGTAGTCCTCCTCGATCTGGGCGGCCATCTCGGCCAGCCGCTCGCGGATCTGGGCCTCGGTGAACAGGACGTTGACCAGGTCCTGCTCCACGTGCGACGCATCCATGGCGGGAAGCCTCCCACAGGGTCGGCTCAGCGGCGCCCGGTGCCCTTGCCCTTCCTCGGCGGCTGGTCGACCTTGACCGCGGTACGGCCCGAGGTCGCCCGCACCAGGTCGGAGCCGGCGTAGCGGACCGTGAGGGTGTGCTTCCCGGGCTTGAGGGCCGGCAGCGTGAAGGCGGCGCGACCGTCGTCCTGGCGGGTCAGCGGCTGCCGGCCCCGGGTCCGGCCATCGACGCCCAGCAGGAGCCTCCCGGTCACCGGGTCGACGTCCGGGCTCGTCACGGTGACGGCCAGGCGCGCGGTGCGCCCGGGCTTCGAGACGTCGCGGGAGGCCTTGAGCCGGACCGTGGCGTCGGCCTTGCGCTCGAGGGTCATCACGGCGGTGCCCAGCTCCTTGACCTCGCCGGGCTGCTTCTTGCCTCCTCCGACGACGACGGCATCGTCGAGGGTGCGGGCCCGGTACGGGTCGGCGGCCCCCTCGGGGCTGGAGAGGCGGACCTCGTACGACGCGGTGCGCCCCTGCGGGACGTAGAGCCGGTAGAAGCCGTGTGCGGGGCCGTCGGCCGGGTCGGCGTAGGTGAGCCACGACGAGACCGGCTCCGCGTCGGCGTCCGCGGCGAGGTCGTCGACGTCGAAGGCCTGCACGACCACGTCGTCCAGGCGCCGTCCGGCCTGGTCGACCACGAGGCCCTCCAGCCAGGCCCGCCCCTGCGGGGGCGCGTCGGGGGTGGCCAGGAGGCCCGTGCCGGCGACGGCATCGGGCGGCGCCGCCGCGACGGGGCCGGCGGCGACCCCTGCCACGAAGCCCAGGCCGGGGACGACGGCCGCCGTCAGGGCTCCGGTGGCGAGCAGGGCGAGCGGCGAGCGGCGTGCGGCCATGGAGGGTCCTCGGGAGTACGGCGGAGGTCGGCGGGGCGGGAGGCCCGGCCCCTCGGGGGGATGGGACCGGGCGTCTCCCGCACCCGGTGTCTCGGCCGTCGTGACGGCGGGCTTGAGGGCTGCCCGGCCGCGGTCCCGCCGGACCCGGCCCCGGCCTAGTCCGGGACCACCGTCGGGGTGAACCGCAGCGTGCCGGCCGCCAGCGACCCCGTGACGTGCCCGGGCAGCTGCACCTGGCCGCGCAGGCGTCCGGCGACCAGGCGGTCCAGCGCGGTGACGTGCACGTGGAAGAGCTCGGCGGCCGGCGACCCGGCCCGCAGCGCCGCCGCGCGCAGGACGCGGGTGCGCACGGCCGGGGGCAGGCCGGCGAGCGGGGCCAGGTCGAGCGCCCCGTCGCCGACCGAGACCGTGGCCAGGGCGCCCTCGGCCCACGCGTCGAGCGCCTCGGTGTCGGCCCGCAGCTGACCGGCCGTCCGGGCCAGGGTCTCGGCGACGCCGGGACCGAGCTCCTGCTCCAGGACCGGCAGCACCCGGTGCCGGACCCGGACCCGGGTGAAGCGGGGGTCCTCGTTGTGCGGGTCGTCCCACACCTCGAGGCCCTCGGCGGTGCAGTACGCCCGGGTCTCGGCGCGACGGACGTCGAGCAGCGGCCGCAGGAACGGCCCGAAACCGGGACGCATGCCGGCCACGGAGCGGCCGCCGGAGCCGCGGGCCAGTCCGAGCAGCACGGTCTCGGCCTGGTCGTCGAGGGTGTGGCCGAGCAGGACCGCGGCGGCGTCGAGGCTGGCCGCGACCTGCTCCAGCACGGCGTACCGCGCCTCGCGGGCGGCGGCCTCCGGCCCGCGTCCCTCGGTGGTGACCTGGACCCGTGCGGTGAGGGTCTCGTCGGCGCCGATCGCGGCCATCTGCGCGACCACCCGGTCCGCGTGCCCGGCCGAGCCGTCCTGGAGGCCGTGGTCGACCGTGGCGCCGACGACCCGGGGCGCCGGGGCGCCCGCACGGGCGGCGCGCGCCACCTCGGCGACGGTCGCGGACAGCAGCGCCAGGGAGTCCGCTCCGCCGGAGCAGGCGACCACCACCGGTCCGGTGCTGCGAGGGTCGAGACCGGCCAGGGCGTCGCGGACCGCGCGGCGGACCGCGACGACGGCGTAGTCGTGGCTCATCGGGGGCGGGCCCGGATCAGAGGACCCGGCGGATCCACGCCCCGTGGTCGAGCAGCTCGGCCTTGGTGGGCAGGTGCTCGGGTCGCTCCCAGACGGCGTTGAAGCGCTCCATGCCGACGGTGTCGACGACCCCGCGGACGAAGGCGGCGCCGTCGCGGTACTGCGCCATCTTGGCGTCGAGCCCGAGCAGCCGGCGCAGGACACGGTCCAGCGTGCCGACGCCCTGCCGGCGCCGGTCGAAGGAGGCGCGGATGCGCTTGACCGACGGGATCACCTGCGGTCCGACGCCGTCCATCACGACGTCCGCGTGCCCCTCGAGCAGCGACATCATCCCGGTGACGCGGTCGAGCACGGCCTTCTGCTCGGGGCTGCCGAGCAGGTCGAGCAGCCCGCCCTGTCCCATGCCGTCGCGGCGCACGGCCCGCACGGTCTCGGTGAGCCGCTTGAGGGTCTCGTCGATCGGGGCGTCGGGTCGCACCGTGGCGGAGAGGTTCTCGATCTCGGAGAAGAGGTGCTCGCGCATCCACGGCACGGCGGTGAACTGCACCCGGTGCGTCTCCTCGTGCAGGCAGACCCACAGCCGGAAGTCGGTCGGGTCGACCCCGAGCTCGTCCTCGACGGCGACCACGTTGGGCGCCACGAGCAGCAGGCGTCCGGCCGGGTCGGCGAACGGGTCGAACTGGCCGAGCACCTTGCCGGCCAGGAAGCCGAGCAGGCCGCCGACCTCGGCGCCGGTGATCCGGGAGCCGACGGCGCGGGTGAGGCCGCTGGGGGGCTTGGCGCTGGTGATCCGGTCCGCGAGGGGGTCGATGATCCGGCGGAACCCGTCGGCGTTGGCCTGGATCCAGCCCGGCCGGTCGACGACCAGGACCGGGGCGCCGTGGTCCTCGGCCTCCAGGCCGGTGAAGTCGCGCACCAGCCCGGTCGAGCGGTCCGCGTCGGCGCGCAGCTCGGCGACGGCCGCGACGGCGCGGTCCCGCGGCACCCGCGGCCCCTCCCCCGCGAGCCGGGAGGCCAGCGAGACGGCGAGGTCCCAGTCGATCATCGACGGGCCGGAGGAGGACGGGCCGGTCGTGGCAGGGGAGCTCATGTCCTGCAATCTAGCCGGGCCCCTCCGCCGAGATGACCCTCGCGGACAGCCGAGATGACGCTCGCGGCGCGTCGAGATGACGGTTGCGGACACCCGCCGGGGGCGTACGGAGGCCTCAGCGCGTGCAGCGACAGCCGGCCAGGGCCGCGGCAGCACGGTCCAGCGACTCCAGGGCCAGCGAGGTGCGCGAGAGCCGGATCCGGTCGGCCATCAGCGCGAAGACGACCGGCCGCCCGTCGGCGCCGACGGCCAGACCGGCGAGCCCGAAGACGTTGGACAGGGTCCCGGTCTTGGCCCGTACGCGCCCGGGTGCCCGCGGGTCGCCGGTGTCGAACCGGTCGGCGAGCGACCCGTCGAAGCCCGCGACGGGCAGGCCCGTGACGACCGCCCGCAGGTCGGGACGGTCCTCGGAGGCGGCCAGCTGGAGGACGTCGACCAGGAGGTCGGGGTCGAGCAGGTTCTCCCGCGACAGCCCGCTCCCGTCCCAGAGCACCGACGGCGCGGCCAGGTCGACCCCGGCGGCGGCGAGCTCCTCCTGGACGCCGGCCCGACCGCCGTCGAAGGAGCCGGCCCGCCCGGTCGCCAGGCCGACGTGGCGCAGCAGGACCTCGGCGCCCTCGTTGTCGCTGACCCGCAGCACCTGCTCGACGACCGCCGAGAGCGGGGCGGACTCCACCGAGGCCAGGTCGCGCGCCGCCGCGGGAGCCGTCACGGGCGCCGGAGCGCCGCGGACCCGGATCCCCTCGGCGCGCAGGGCGGCGGCGTAGGCGTCCGCGGCCGACCGCGGCGGGTCCACCACCCGGAAGCCATTGGTGTCGATCCCCTGATCCACCCACAGCGCGTGGATCGGCGTCACCACGTCGGGCAGGTAGGTCGCGGGCCACCGGGGGCTCACCGACGGACCGGCGAACAGCGTGTCGTCGTAGCCGACCCGGACCGCTCGCACGCCGTCGGCGCGCAGGGCCCGGGCGCTCTGGCGGGCGAGGTCGACGACGTCGGCGACCGGCGGGTACGCCTCCTCGCCGTCACCGGGCGGGGCGGTGGTCAGGAAGGGGTCGCCCCCGCCGACCAGCACCACGCGGCCGGGGCCGCCGGCCACGACCCGGGTCCTGAAGGTGTGCTCGGGGCCGAGGGCGAGCAGCGCCGCGGTCGCGGTGACCACCTTGGTCGTCGAGGCCGGCACGGCGACCTGGCCCGGTCCCGTCCCACCCAGCTCCCAGCGGGGACCCCCGTCGAGCCCGGCGACCGAGGCGACGACGTGCCGCCCGAGGTCGGGGTCGGCCAGGGGCCCGGCCAGCGCCCGCCGTACGGCCTCCGGAGCGACCGGTGCGGAGGGCGCGGCGTCGGCCACCGCGGGGGCCGGACGGGCCTGCGGCAGGTCGAGCCCGGGGGGCGGGGCGATCCCGGCCGGACCGGGCGGCTGCCGGGGCGGCTGGCGCAGCGCGAGGTCGGTGGTCACGGCGAGGACGACCGCGAGGACGGCGACGACCAGGACCACGAGGGCGCCCCGGCCCCGACGCCGCCCGGTCTGCTCGCTCACCGCTCCATCATGGCGTGCCGACGGCCGGTTCCGGGCGGGCGCCCCGGGCCCGGCCCCGGCCTGGCAGGATGAGCGCGCCACGGCCGCGGCGGTCGCGGCAGGCGAGAGAGGTGGACAGGTGCTCGAGTTCGACGTGCTCATTGAGATCCCCAAGGGCGAGCGCAACAAGTACGAGGTCGACCACGAGTCCGGGCGCATGCGCCTGGACCGGATGCTGTTCACCTCCACGCAGTACCCCACCGACTACGGGTTCATCGAGGGCACGCTCGGCCAGGACGGCGACCCGCTCGACGCCATGGTGCTGCTGCAGGCCCCGACCTTCCCGGGCTGCCTGATCAAGTGCCGCGCGATCGGGATGTTCCGGATGACCGACGAGGCCGGCGGCGACGACAAGGTGCTGTGCGTGCCGTCCACGGACCCCCGCGCGGAGCACATCCGCGACATCAACCACGTCCCGAAGTTCGACCGGCTCGAGATCCAGCACTTCTTCGAGGTCTACAAGGACCTCGAGCCCGGAAAGTCCGTCGAGGGCGCCGACTGGGTCGGGCGCACCGAGGCCGAGGCCGAGGTCAAGGCGTCCTTCCAGCGCCAGATCGACGAGGGTCACTGACCCCTCCGGGTCTGCCTGGCGCGCCGAAATCGTCATCTCGGCGCGCCGCGAGCGTCATCTCGGCTGTCCGCAAGCGCCATCTCGGCGGGCGCGGAGGTAGCCGAGCGCGCCGCTGACCTCCAGCTCCACGTCGACCATCCCGTGCGCGGCGAGCAGGTCGCGGACCTGGGCGGCGGTGACGCCGGGGCCGAGGATCCCGCCGATCCGGCCGCCCACGCGCATCGGCCACCAGCGCGGGCCGGCGTCCTCCAGCACGGTGCTGCCGGTCAGGACCCCGCCGGGCCGCAGCACGCGGGCCATCTCGGCCACCGCGGCGGCGGGGTCGGGGAAGCAGTGCAGCCCGGTCAGGGTCAGCACCCGGTCGACGTGCGCGTCGGGGTACGGCAGCGCGCCCACGTCGGCCCGCACCGTCGTGACCTGGTCGCCCACCCCGCGGTCGTGCGCGGCCTCGCGGGTGCGCCGCAGCATCGCCTCGCTGACGTCGACCGCGAGGTAGTCCAGGCCCTGCCCGGGCCTCAGCCCGCGCAGCGCCACGCCCCCACCGCACGGCACGTCGAGCACCCGCGTGCCCGCGGGCAGGCTGCCGAGCTCGTACGTCGCCTCGTGCAGCAGCCGCAGCGGTGAGCCGAGGCCGACCCGGAACGCCGCTCCCCCGGCCACGGGGTGCTCGACCATCCAGTCGTAGACGTGCGCCCACAACGGGTCCTCGGACCAGCCGCCCACGACCTTCACGGCGTCACCCCCACCTGGCGGGCGAGCGCCGCCAGCGCCTCGCCGACCCGGTCGAGCACCGCCGCGGAGACCGCGGCCTCCCCGGGCAGGGCCAGGCCGTGGTCGGCGGCCTCGACCTCGAGCACCTCCACCGACGCCGCACGACCCAGACCGGCCGCGACGGCTGCGTCCCAGTACGCGTCGGCGGTGCCGCCCACCAGCAGCTGCGGCGCGGGGTTCGCGGCGATCCCGGCACGGCAGGACGCGTCGTCCAGCAGCGGGGTCAGCCAGGCCGCGGACCAGCCGCGGGAGGCGGCGTTCGCCGCCGCGCGGGTGCCGAGCGACTTCGCGACGACCAGCACCGCGCCCGCCCTCCCGGGCTGCAGGTCGGCGGTGGCGGCCCGGAGGTGCCGGACGACGAAGTCCTCCGCGACGCCCGGGTCGACCTCCCCGGGCAGGGGCGCCGGGCCGTCCCACGCGAGGCGCCGGACCTCCCACCCCTCCGCGGCCAGCACCTGGCCCGCACGGGCCAGCAGGGGCGCCGAGACGTCGTAGGCCCGACCGGGCAGGAGGACGGCGCAGCCACGCTCGCCGGGCACCACCGGAGCCCCGCTGCCTAGTGGGTCTCGCCGGGCGCCGTGCGGGTGGCGTTGGCGTAGGCGTCGACCAGCGCGGGCGCGCGGAGCATCTCCGGCGGCACCCCGAAGCCGTCGACGTAGGCCTCGGCCAGCGGGCGCACCCGGCGGCACAGCGCGTTGACCTCGCGGCTGATCGCCTTGGACCGCGGCACCGAGAGCCGGCCGTGCTCCATGAACCAGGCCCGGTCGTCCTCGATCGTGCAGAGCGCGTGGAGGTCGCAGAGCAGCTGCAGCGCGTCGCGCAGCTCGCCCTCCGGCAGGCCGCGCACCTTCGCCACGAACGCCTCCAGCACGACCCGCTGCACGTGCGAGCGGGCCGCGGCGATGACGTGGTCCTGCACCTCGGAGAAGACCACGCCCGGGTTGCCGCCGGCGTCGATCCCGCGCTTCAGCCGGCGGGCCACGCCGCCGACCTGGTGCTCCTCGCGGAAGCGCAGCATCGTCAGGTGGTAGTCGGTGTCCCGGACCCCCTCGACGCCCTCGTCGTCGCCGCCGGGCAGCACGCCGCGCAGCCGCTCGAGGAGCTTGTGGACGCTGGTGCGCTCCACGACGGTGTCGACGGCCATCCCGGCCACGAAGCGGGCCATCCCGAGCGAGTCGAGGTCCTCGAACTCCTCGGCGTAGTTCGTCAGCAGGCCCTTGGCGACCAGCTGCAGCAGGACGTGGTTGTCGCCCTCGAAGGTGGTGAAGACGTCGGTGTCGGCCTTGAGCGCCGGGAACCGGTTGACGGCGAGGTAGCCCGCGCCGCCACAGGCCTCGCGGCACTCCTGGATGGTGTCGGTGGCGTGCCAGGTACCGAGCGCCTTGATGCCCGCAGCCATCGTCTCCAGCTCGCGACGGCGGGTGTCGTCCTCGACCTGGTCGGTCAGCACGGTGTGCAGCTCGGCGGCCAGCGCCTCCTGGGCGAAGTGCATCGCGTAGCCGCGCGCCAGGCGCGGGAAGAGCCGGCGCTGGTGCATGCCGTAGTCCATGACCAGCTGCTCCTCGTCCTTCGACGCCGCCTCGAACTGGCGGCGGCGCAGGCCGTACTTCACCGCGACCGCCAGGGCGACCTTGGCGGCGTTGATGCCGGCGCCGCCGACGCAGACACGACCGGTGATCAGGGTGCCGAGCATGGTGAAGAAGCGCCGGTTCGGGTTCTCGATCGGGCTGGAGTAGACGCCCTCGGCGCTCACGGCGGCGAAGCGGTCCAGCAGCGCGTCACGCGGCACCCGCACCTGGTCGAACCACAGCCGCCCGTTGTCGACGCCGTTCAGCCCCATCTTGAGGCCGTCGTCCTCGATCCGGACGCCCGCGCAGGCCTCCCCGCCGGAGCGGATCGGGACCACGAAGGCGTGCACGCCGTGGCCCTCGCCGGCGACGCGGAGCTGGGCGAAGACGACGGCGACCTCGCCGTGCTGCGCGGCGTTGCCGATGTAGTCCTTGCCGCCCTGCTCGGTCGGCGTGTGCAGGACGAACTCCTCGGTGTCCGCGTCGTACGTCGCGGTCGTGTCCAGGGCCTGCACGTTGGAGCCGTGGCCGGTCTCGCTCATCGCGAAGCAGCCGAGCAGCTCGCCGGTGATCAGCGGACGGAGGTAGGCGTCGTGGTGCCGCTTCGTGCCGAGCTGCTGGATCGCGCCCCCGAAGAGCCCGAACTGCACACCGGTCTTCACCAGCACCGACAGGTCGCCCAGGGCCAGCGTCTCGAAGGCGGCCACGGACGCGCCGATGTCGCCGCCCCCGCCGTACTCCTCGGGGAAGCCCATCCCGGTCTGGCCGGTGGCGGCCATCTCGAGCACGATGTCCTTGACCCGCTCGCGGTAGTCCGCGCGGCTCATCGTCTCGGCGTCCTCGAGCACGGAGGCGTACTCCGCGAGGTTGGAGCGCACCAGCGCCCGCACCTCGGTGTAGCGCCCGTCGAGCAGGCGGGTCATCGCGGCGGGGTCGAACGCCCCCTCTACCGGGGTGCCGCCGGGGGCGTGGGTGGCGTCGGTCACGCCCTCGCCCTCCGGCGTCGTGGAGCGCGGGGTCACGGTGTCAGTGGACATGTGTGCACGCTACCGCCAGCGAGCGGGTCGGGGGAGGTCTCCGCAAGGGCGGGTGCGCGCCCGGCTCAGGGGCGGGCGTAGAAGTCCGGCAGCCGCCAGTAGTAGATGGACTCCTCGACGACCGGGCGACCCGTGCGCGGGGCGTGGATGATCATGTCGTCCCCGGCGTAGAGCGCCACGTGGAAGATCGACCCGGGGTCGGAGGAGTCACCCCAGAAGACGAGGTCGCCGGGCTGCAGGTCGGACGGCGCGATCGGCGTCGAGGCCTCGTACTGTGCGACGGAGTAGTGCGGCAGGGGCGTCCCGCCGGCGGCCCAGGCGCCCATGGTCAGGCCCGAGCAGTCCCAGGAGTCGGGACCGTCGGCGGCCCAGACGTACGGCTCGCCGAGCTGCTGGCGGGCGAAGGCGACGGCAGCGGCTCCGCCGGTGGCGGACGGGGCTGCCGCTGCGGCGGCCGGAGCGGGGGCGGCCGGGACGGCGGGGAGGGCCGGCAGCGGTGCGGGCGCCGGCGGGACGTCCGGGATCGCGGGCAGGTCGGTGAGGTCGGGCGTCACGGGCGGCGGGACCGACGCCGGGGCGCGGTCCGTGGCGACGTCGAGTCCCTGGTCGGCCTGGTCGGTCGCGTCGGACTGGCCGGACTGGCCGGCAGCGGCGGCCTGCTCCGCGGCCTGGGCGGCGACCTCGGCCTGCGCCCGGGCGGCGGCGCGGGCCTCGAGCCCGGCCTGGCGCCGGGCGGCGAGCGCGGCGCTGACGCCCTGCAGCGCCGCGGCGCGGGCGACCAGGGCGTCGCGCTGGTCGGCGACCAGCGCGGCCTGGCTCGCCGCGGAGCGGGCGGTGGCGGCGGCGAGGTCGCGGGCCTGCTCGGCGTCGTCCGCGGCGGCGTCGGCGGCGAGCCGGTCGATCACGGCGGTGGTGCGCTCGGCGGAGGCGCTGCGAGCGGCGCCCTCGGCCTCGCGGGTGCGCTCGTCGAGCGCCTCGGTGGCCATCCGCAGCGCGCTGGTGCGGTCGACCACGGAGCCGATGCCGTCGGCGCGGGTCAGCGAGGACAGCGCGGTCATCGTGGGGGCCTGCTCGTAGCCGGTCAGCACGGCGTCGGCGTAGGACTGCCGCAGGTCGGCGGCCACGTCGGCGGCCACGTCGGCGAGCACCTCGCGACGGTCGGCGGCCTCGTCGGCCTCCTCGGCGCGCCAGCGGGCGCCGTTGTAGGCCTCCGCGGCGCGGGCGGCGCGCTCGGCCGACTCCTGGACCTCGAGGTCGGCCGCGGCGAGCTGGGCCCGCACGGTCGCGAGGTCCATCTCCGCGACGTCGGCCTCGCCGGCGGCGGCGTCGATCTCGGCGCGGCTGGGGACCGGGACAGCTGCCGGGTCGGCCTGGGCAGCCGGCACGCCGAGGACGCCGGACAGCACGGTGAGCGCGATCAGGGAGGGGGCGAGGCGACGGACCGTTCCGCGGGGGCGGTGCACGTGAGGGACTCCTGGCTGACGACGGACACGGGAGCGCTCGCGAGGTGGGTTCCCATGCGGCACTCGCGTCACGCTAGTGCTCACGAGTCACAAAAGAAACATCTTCACCAAGAAAGTCACCTCGACGCGGCGTGTCGACTTGCGAACTACAACGATGTAATTCACGTCGTACGGGTCGTGGGACGTCATGCGGTCCGCGCGCGGGCCGACCGCACAGGCGTATGACGTCCCGCGCCGGGAGGCGGGGACGCGGTGACGCGGTGACGCGGGGTCGGTCAGGACCTCAGCGGTCGACCGGGACCTTGTCGGTCGTCGTGGTGGGGTGGGAGCGCAGGCTGCCGCGCTCGAACTTGTGCCCGCTGGCCAGGCCGCCGACGTAGAAGGCGACGAAGGCGATGAAGATGCCGGCGACGTCGTCGAGGATGTAGTGCCAGCCGAAGTAGAGCGTGGCGACCACCGTGATCCCGAAGTTCGCCCAGAACACGATCTTCAGCGTCCGCGACTGCAGCGTGAACTGGACCATGAGGGCCACCAGCAGCGTGATGGCGGTGTGCAGGCTGGCGAAGCCGGCCACCGAGTTCACCAGGCCCTCGGCCCCGTCGAGCTGGCTGAGCACCGTGGCGCGCGAGTTGGACAGCGAGTCCATCAGGTCGCCGCTGGGCGTCCCTGCGTCGACGACGTCCTTGTACTTCGCGGAGTACTCGAAGCCCGGCCCCAGCGTGGGCAGCAGGTAGTAGGACAGCGTGCCGAGGGTCCAGGCGATGCACTGCGAGGTGGCGAACCAGTACCCGTACGACAGGTTCTTGGGGAAGACCAGCCAGGCGGTCAGCGCGATCGGCACCAGCGGCAGGAACCACAGGTAGATGTAGGACAGCACGTGCGCCGAGATGCCGGTGCCGAGCACGGCGTGCAGGACGTCGGAGGGGTCGCCGCCGAACATCAGCACCCGGTCGACGAGGTGCAGCTCGCGGTCGTACTTGGTGTCGATGACCTCGGGCAGCACGGACTTGAGGTTCCGGTAGCTGACGTAGGTGATGTAGAAGCAGAAGACGCCCAGCGCGACCAGCGTCAGCCGGTCGCGGTCCCAGTGGGTGCGCAGCCGCTCCCGGACGATGCCGGGCATCGTCTTCGGGTTGCCGCGGGAGAACCACAGCGTGCGGGGCAGCAGGTCGAGCAGCAGCGCGCCGAGCAGCAGCAGCGGCAGGCGCAGCCACGTCGGGCCGAGGAAGCTGCCCTCCGGGTCCAGCAGCGGCCGGTCGTAGAGGTAGGACACCGCGAAGGCGAGCACGCCCATGGTGGCGGCGATGCCCACGAGGAGGGTCCAGGCTCTGCGATGCACGGGCGTCAGTCTAGGTGGGCCGTTCACGGCCCGTTCACACGACGGCGAGGCGGTCCGCGTCGACCGTGACCCGGACCTCGTCCCCGACGGCGAGCCCGGCCGGCGGGCCCGACGCCCCCGCGACGGCGTCGACCTCCCCCGCGCCGGGCACGTCGAGCACCAGCCGGACCTGGTCGGGCGTGGCCCGCCAGGAGACGACGCGCCCCCGGAGACCCGCCGTGCTGCCCCGGTCCGCGAGGACCAGCGCCGAGCGCCGCAGGGCCACCGCGGACGACGGCCCCAGGCCGGCGGCGGCCAGCACCGGGGTCGCCGCGTCACCCTCCAGCACCCGGGCGTAGCCGAGGAACAGCGCCGTCGCCGCGTCGTGCGGGTGCCGCCAGACCTCGGCCGTCGCGCCCTGCTGGACGACGACGCCGTCGCGCATCACCGCGAGGCGGTCGGCCACGGCGTACGCCTCCTCGTGGTCGTGCGTGACCAGCACCGTGGTCGTGCCGGCGGCGCGCAGGATGTCGCGCAGGTCGGTGGCCAGCCGCTCGCGCAGGCCGGCGTCGAGGGCCGAGAGGGGCTCGTCGAGCAGCAGCAGCCGCGGGTCGGCGGCCAGGGACCGGGCCAGGGCCACCCGCTGCCGCTCGCCCCCGGACAGCGTCGTGGGCAGCCGGTCGGCGTACCCCCCGAGCCCGACCAGGGCGAGCAGCTCGGTGGTCCGCCGGCGCCGCTCCGCGCTCGGGGCGCGCCGCAGGCGCAGCGGGTACGCCACGTTCCGCCCGACGGTCATCTGCGGGAACAGCTGCCCGTCCTGGAACATCAGCGCGAAGCCGCGCCGGTGGGTGGGGACCCGGGTCAGGTCCTCGACCCCGCGCCCCTCCCCCGCGACCCAGCCGATCGTCCCGGCGTCCGGCGGCTCCAGGCCGGCCACGGCGCGCAGCAGGGTGGACTTGCCGCAGCCGGACGGGCCGAGGACGGCCAGGGTGGACCCGCCCGGCACCTCGAGGCTGGCTCCCCGCACGGCCGGCACGCCGTCGTACGACACGGACAGGTCGCGCACGCTGAGTCCCACGGTCCTCCTCACGTCCCTCTCACCAGGCCCCGAGCGACGGCACGCGCAGCCGCTCCACGGCGAGCATGACGCCCGCGGTGGTGGCGGCGAGCACCACCGACGCGGCCAGGGCCATGCCGTAGTTGAGCTCGCCGGGGTTGCCGAGCAGCCGGAAGATGACGACCGGGACGGTCGGGTGGTCGGGGCGGGCCAGGAACGAGGTCGCACCGAACTCCCCCAGCGAGACCGCGAAGGCGAACCCGGCAGCCCCCACCAGCGGCTTCCACAGCACCGGCAGGTCGACCGCGAGCAGGGCACGGGCCGGGCTCGCGCCCAGCGACGCGGCGGCCTGGCGGAGCCGCTCGTCGACCGAGGCCAGCACCGGCACCAGGGTGCGGACCACCAGCGGCAGGGCGACCAGGGCCTGGGCGACCGGGACCAGCAGCGGGTTGTCGCGCAGCTCCAGCGGAGGCCGGCCGAGGGTGACCAGGAAGCCGAAGCCGAGGGTGACCGCGGAGACGCCGAGCGGCAGCATGAAGAGCCCGTCGAGCAGGGACCGGACCCGCCGCTCGGCGCGCGAGCGCGACCGGCGGGTGACCACGGCGGCGACGAGCAGCCCGAGCAGGACCGACATCCAGGTCGCGTCGACGGCGGTGCGCAGGGAGTTCAGCAGGGCGTCGGTGACCGGGACCAGCAGCGCCTGCCCGCCCGCGTCACCGGGGTCGGCGCCCAGGGCGCGGTACGACGCGAGGCTCCACGCCCCGTCGACCCGCAGCGACCCGACGACCAGCGCAGCGATCGGCGCGGCCACCGCGAGCAGCACCAGCGCGGTGACCACGACCGGGACGAGGTCGCCGCGGGCCGGCCGGCGCGGCGCGGCGACCACCCGCGAACGGGTCGGGTCGGCGGTGGTGCGCAGCCGCGCCGAGACCAGCAGCAGGGCGACCACGGCCAGCAGCTGCACCAGGGAGAGCGCGGCGGCGGCCTGGAGGTCGAGCAGGTTCGCGGTGAGGAGGTAGATCTCGGTCTCCACCGACGCGTACCGGACCCCGCCGATGACCAGCACGACGCCGAAGGCGGTGGCGCAGAAGAGGAAGACGACGCTGGCCGCCGAGACCACGGCCGGGCGCAGCGCCGGGACGGTGACGGTCCACCAGACCTGCCACGGGCCGGCCCCGAGCGCCGCGGCCGCCTCCGCCGGCCGACGGTCGAGCCCCTCCCAGGTCGCGCCCACGCTGCGCACGACCACGGCCACGTTGAAGAAGACCAGGCCCGCGACGATCGCGGCCGGGGTGCCGGCGAGGCCGAGCCCGGCCAGCGGGCCGCCGTCGCGCAGCAGCAGGTCGAAGGCGACCCCGACCACGACGGTGGGCAGCACGAACGGCACCAGCAGCAGGGCCCGGACGAGCCCGCGCCCGGGGAACCGCAACCGGTGCAGGACGTAGGCCGCGGGCAGGCCGAGCACGACCGCGACCACCGTGCCGAGGGTTGCGGTCCACAGCGTGAACCAGACGACCCGTCCGGTGCGCGGCCGGGTGAGCACCTCCAGCACCGCACCGGGGTCGAGCACCCCATCGGGGCGCAGGCCGCGGTCGACCATGCCGGCCACGGGGAGCAGGAAGAACAGCCCGAGGACGGCCAGCGGGAGCGCGGCCAGCGCCGCCGTGGTGGCCAGCCGGCGGGTGGTGGTCGAGGTCGCGGCCGTCACCGGCTGGTGACGTCGGCCCACTCGCGCAGCCAGGTGTCGCGGTTCGCGGCGATCTCGGCGGGGTCCACGGCGTACGGGTCGGTCGGCCGGTCGGCGAAGCGGGCCCAGTCGGCCGGCAGCGGGGTGTCCTCGACGACCGGGAAGACGTACATGCTCTCCGGCAGCGCCTCCTGGACCTCCGGCGAGAGGAGGTACTCGACCAGCGCCGCACCGCCCTCCGGGTTCTCGGCCCCGGCGAGCACCCCGGCGTACTCGACCTGCTGGTAGCAGGTGTCGAGCAGCGCGCTGGTCGCACTCTCGCCGCCGTCGACGGTGAAGGCCGGCGAGGAGTCGTAGGAGACGACGACCGGGCGGTCGCCGTCGCCGCCGCCCTGGGTGAAGCGGGACTGGTAGGCCTGCTCCCACCCGGAGGTGATCTCGGCGCCGTTGTCGACCAGGGCCTCCCAGTAGGTGGGCCAGTCGTCGCCGTACTCGTCGATCGTGGCCAGCAGGAAGGCCAGGCCGGGCGAGCTGGTGGTGGCCGCGGGGAGCGCGAGCAGGTCGGCGTACGCCGGGTCGACGAGGTCGTCGAGGGAGGCGGGGGGCTCGAGGTCGCGCTCGGCGAACCAGGTGTCGTCCACGTTGACGCAGACGTTGCCGTCGTCGACCGGCGTCAGCAGGCCCTCGTCGTCGCCGGGCATCAGGTCGTCCTCGACCCCGGCGGGGAGGTCGTCGGGCAGGGCCGGCACGAAGACGTCCTCCTCGAGTGCCCGGGAGGCGAAGGTGTTGTCGACGCCGAAGGCGACGTCCCCGGGGGGCGTCCCGGCGGCGAGGACGAGCTGGTTGGTCATCGCGCCGGCGTCGCCGAGCGGGCGCTGCTCGAGGTCGTAACCGGTCTCCTCGGTGAAGCCGCGCAGGACCTTCTTCGGCAGCACGAACGAGTCGTGGGTGACCAGCGTGACGGTCCCGCCGGCCTGGCCCGCGGCGCCGTCGGAGCTGCTCGTCGCCTCGTCGTCGTCACCGCCCGCGAGGCTGCAGGACGTGGTGAGCAGCAGCACGGCGGCCCCCACCCCCGCCAGGAGCGGTCGCGCGGCACCTCGGGTGCGTGCAGGCAGCATCATCATGACTCCCTTCGCCGGTACTAGCCGGAGCAGGTTCAAGGGTCTGCGGCTGGTCCGCACTCTCAGCACGCTGCGCGTGCTCCCCTGTCGTACGGCCACCATACGGGGCGTTCCGCGTGGATCGGCGTGGGAGGCTGCGGCGGTGACCCCGAGCCTGCGCCACCAGCTCCTCGCCACCCTCGTCCCGCGGTTGCGCGGATCAGCCGACCTCGACGTCTCCGGCGGGGTCGAGGTCGCCGCCGCGGCCGAGCGCGACCGGGTCACCCGCCACCAGGAGGGCCTCGACCGGTCGCTGCCGACCGGCCTGGTCCCCGGTCTCGGGCGGCGCTGGGTCGTGCGTCGCGAGCTCGTGGCCGGCGCGGACGGGGAGCTCCCGGTCTGGGTCCTCGAGCCCCGGGGCGCCGAGGCCACCTCGACCGTCTACCACCTGCACGGCGGCGGGTTCGTGTCGCCGACCGACGCGGCGCACGTGCGGTGGGCCACGAGGGTCGCCGGGCCGCTGGGGGCCCGCGTGGTGCTGCCGGACTACCCGCTGGCCCCCACGCACGACTGGCGGTCCTCGCGCGCGGCCCTCGTCGACGACGTCGCGCGGTACGCCGCCCTCGGGCGGGTGGTCCTGACCGGCGACTCCGCCGGGGGCAACATCGCCCTGGCCGTCGCGCAGGAGCTGCGCGACCGCGGCGGGCCGGCGCCCTCGCGGATGGTCCTGGTCTCGCCCTGGGTCGACCTCAGCGAGTCGACGCCGCGGACCGCCACCCTCGACGGCACCGACCCCTGGCTGCACCTCGCCAAGCTCCGGCTCTACGCCTCGTGGTGGGCCGGCTCCGACGACCCGGCCGAGCTGGCGCGCCCGGAGCTGTCACCCGCGCTCGGCGACCTCGACGGGCTGCCGCCGACCCTCGTGCTCTGCGGCACCCGCGACCTGCTGCACCCCGGCTGCCGGCTGCTCGCCGACCGGGCCGCCGCGGCGCGGTGGCCGATGACCTACGTCGAGCGACCGGACCTGATCCACGTCTACCCGCTGCTGCCGGGCGTCCCCGAGGCGCGCACGGCCGGCGCCGCGGTGGCAGAGTTCGTCCGGTGACCAGCACCCGCGTAGAGGTCCGGGCGTTCGAGGACCTCGACGTCGCGACGGCGTACGACGCCTGGCGGCTGCGGCAGGACGTCTTCGTGATCGAGCAGGACTGCCCCTACCCCGACCTCGACGGGCGCGACCGCGAGCCGGCCACGCGCCACGTGCTGCTGCGCGAGGGCGACGTCCTGCTCGGCTACCTGCGGGTGCTCGACGACGGCGACCACGCCCGGGTCGGGCGGGTCGTGCTGGCCCGCGCCGGGCGCGGACGGGGGCTGGCGGACCTGCTGATGCAGGCCGCGCTGGCCGAGACCGGGGACCGCGCCGTCGTCCTCGACGCGCAGTCGCCGCTGGCACGGTGGTACGCCACCCACGGCTTCGCCGTCTCGGGCCCCGAGTTCCTCGAGGACGGCATCCCCCACCTGCCGATGCAGCGCGAGGGGCGCTGAGCGCGGTGCGACGGCGTACGGGCGCGGTCCTGGGCGGTGTCCTCCTCGCCGGGGCCGCCGCGCTGTCGGCACCCGGCGGCGCCCCGCCCGCGTCGGCGTCCTGCGCCGGCCCGACCCTGGCGGTCGAGGACGCGCCGGGATCGCGCGGAGCCGTGCCCGAGGTGGAGGCCGGGGGCACGCTGGTCGTGGACGGCAGCTACTTCGTGGACGGCTGTGACGACACCGGCAGCCAGGCCGGTGGCTGCTCGGCGCCGGAGGTCACCGAGCGACCGCTCACCGACGTCACGCTGACCCTGAGTCGCGCCGACCGCGTCGTCGACCTGGGCGCCCGCGACGCCGGGACGGCGGCCGAGCAGCAGCTCGGCGACGTCCGCTGGGAGGCCACCCTCCCCACCGACCTGGCGCCGGGCCGCGCGGTGCTGGCCACCGACGCGGTCGAGGGCGGTCGGCTCGTGGTGCGGGTCGTGACCCCGCCCGGCTGACCCGCGCCAGGTCGGCGGTCGAGGAGCGAGCAGCACCGCGGCGGTCGAGGAGCGAGCGCCAGCGAGCGTCACGAGACCCGCGCCAGCACCCCGACGGTGGTCGAGGACGGACGCCCGCACCACGGTGGTCGAGGAGCGAGCGCAGCGAGCGTCACGAGACCCCTCCACAAGGACATAGGTCCACTGACGATCGAACGCATGTTCGACTATACTAGATAAATGACCACCACCGCCCACACCAACGACGACAGCACCGGGCCCGACCCGATGCTCGACGTCCAGGTGGAGGCCGTCATGTCCCCGGACCCCTCGTTCCTCGACTGGGTCACGAGCTCGACAACCGCCGCGAAGCCACCAGGGCCGACGCACTCGCAGTCGTGAAGAACGCACGTGCAGTCCGCGCAGCGGCCGAGGTCGCGGTCCTGCAGTCGATCGTGGAGTGGTGCGTGATCAACGAAGCCCTCCGTGACGACGAGGCGATGTGGATCGCCGGGTGCGGCGACCACGGCCTGTCCCTCGGCGGCGTCGGGTGCCCCCTGGTCCGCGAGTCCGCGGTCATCGAGATCTCCGCGGCGTTGGAGGTCTCGACGAGGTCCGGTGCCGACCAGATCGCGATCACCCTCGAGCTCCGCTACCGCCTCCCCAGGCTCTGGGAACGCGTCGTGTCCGGGGCCTGCCCGGCGTGGCGGGCCCGGCTCGTCGCAGAGAAGACCATGGCCCTGTGCGAGGACGGTGCCGCGGAGGTCGACCGGCTCGTCGCTCCGTTCGCGCACTCCATCTCCTATGCCCAGCTGAGCCGCCTGACCGACGAGGCACTCCTGCGGTGGGACCCCGCCGCGGCAGAGGAGAAGCGGAAGGCTGCCGCCGACGGCCGGTACTGCCGCATCGGCCTCTCGCAGCACGTCGACGGCACCGTCCAGCTCGACGCCGGCCTCGACCTCGCCGACGCCATGGCATTGGAAGCCGCTGTGCGGGACCGGGCGAAGGCCTACGCCCAGGACGGGTCGACGGAGTCCCTCGACGTCCGCCGCTCAATGGCCCTCGGCTCGCTGGCCACCGGTCAACCCACCCTTCCCGAGGGTTCGGAGGGGCCGGCGGCGCCGGTGGGGCCGGCCCTGGTGCTGTTCGCCCACATCCCCGGCGGCGTGTTCAACCCGCTCTTCTGTGCCGGCGCCGGCGACGTCAACGACACCCTCGTCTCACGCCTGGACAACCGGCACCCCGCCAAGGGCCCGATCACCACCGCCCAGGTCCGCGAGTGGGCTCAGACCGCGGCCAGCATCACGATCCGGCCGGTCCTTGACCTGGCCGAGACCATCCACTGCGACTCCTACGANTCAACTGCACCCCCGATGAGTCCGGGGAGAAGCGCGACTGGGTCAAGGGTCGGCCGGGTCCGCAGAAGCTCGGTGAGGCGTTCTGTGAGCTGATCGAGAACTACCCCCGACAGAACGCACCCAAGCTGGGGCGCACCGACGGGACCTTCATCGCGACCACCACCTTCGAGCTCCTGACGACCGCCCTTGGGACCGCCACGTTGGACGACGGCACACCGATGACCGCCGCCCAGGCCATGCGCCTGGCGTGTGAGGCGCGGATCATCCCCGTGGTCCTCGGCGGAAACGGTGAGGTCCTCCACCAGGGCAAGGCCCGACGCAAGTACACCGCCGCGCAGACCTACGCCATGCACGCCCGGGACAAGTCCTGCACCGCCAAGGGCTGCGACTGGCCACCGGGGCTGTGTCACGCCCACCACGACACCATGTTCTCGAAAGGTGGGAAGACGGACATCGAGGACGGACGGCTGCTGTGTCCGCACCACCACGCCCGCGCTCACGACCCCGCCTACGACATGACGATCCATGCCGACAACAAGGTCACCTTCCACCGGCGGACGTAGGCCGAGGGTCTCGTGACGCTCGCTTCGCTCGCTCCTCGACCGCCGGTTCGGCGCGCCCTCGACCACCGGGGACCCGCGAGTGCGCCTCGGCGAGGCCTGACGGATCAGCGGTCCTTGCGGTGACGCTCCAACCGGTCGAGCAGATCGTCGGCGTCGAACCCCGCCGGCACTCGGCGGTAGCGGAACGTCCGCCCCTCTCCCACCTCGTCGTACAGCGACGCGCCGACCGGACGCTGCAGCAGCCAGTCCCGGCAGGACTCACCGCGCTCCCCGGCCCGTACGCACCCCGCCCGCACCGCGGCGGCGAAGTCCAGGCCGGCCCGGTCACAGGCTCGTGGGAGCAGGTCGGCCACGACGATCACGTCCCGCCGGTCCAGGGGTCCGCCCTGCAGCAGCGCCAGGGCGAAGGCGGCCTGCTCGGCGAGCCGGAGGCTGCCCTCCCGGCCCACGAGCGAGGCAGCGAGTTCCACGAACCCGAGCAACTGCCAGGACCTCCCGTCGTCCAGCTCGTCCACGGCAGCAGTCCACCGATCAGGTTCGCGAGACAGCGAGTCGGCGATGTCCAGCGCCCACCGCGTCGGTACGTCGTGGTCGCGCTCGTCGGTCGGCTGCGACAGCAGCTCGAAGACACCACTCATCGAAGGCTCCTCAGCGCCTGCGCGCACGCGACCACGTCGTTCGCGGGCGGGGCGTAGGCCCAGCTGTCGACCACCTCGTGCGCGAGCTCGTCGAGCAGCCGTACGGCTCCTACCCGGTCGCCGCCGCGCAGCCGGTCCCCCGCCCTGGTCACCCGGTCGACGGCACCGTCCAGCGACTCGTCGCTCGCGCCGGTCGCTCGCTGCGTCCGCGGACGGGTCCGCTCGGCCTGCAGCGCCACGAGCAGGTTCGCGAGGGCGTCACGGGTGGACGTCACGACCCGGGTTCCTGCTCGGCGGACCCGACCACGGCACTCGTCGTGCGTTCGTGCACCGCCTGCTCGTGAAGCGTCCGACGCAGGACGTCCAGGGCGGTCTGCTCCGGGCGTACCCCGGATGCGTCCTGGAGGACGAGGTCGTCGAGCCCGCCCATCCCGCGGTAGAGGCCGAGCACCGTGACCAGCAGCTGACGCCGCTCGTCGGCCGGACGGGGCGCGACGGCCTCGTCGGCCAGGGAGCCCAGCAGTGCCGCCCAGCGCGGCTCGCCGGTGCGGTGGAGCAACGACGACAGCGCGCGCAGCGACCCGGCGACCCCGTCGGGTGCGGCTGCGGTCGTCCCCCGCAGCGAGCGCCAGACCTCGTCGCGCAGGCCCATCTCCTCGCACAGTGAGCGGACCAGCCGCACCGTCTCCTCGTCGACCGCCGCGTCGTGCTCGACGAGCTGGGTGGCCACCAGCTCGACGGCGACGCCGGTCTCGTTCGCGTCGAGGAGGTCCCAGGCGTTCTCCACGTCGCGGCGGGTCAGCTGGTCCTCGACCAGGACCACCAGGCCACGAGCCCGACCCAGGACGTCCACGCCGCCATGATGACAGTGGGCAACCCGCCTCCGCTCCGACCGGCCCCGGTCACTACCCACCGGGTCCCCGAGCGGGAAAGGCCCGGGCCAGGCGCGCCAGCAGGTCCTCGGCGGCCTCCTCGAGCGTGGGGTGGCGGCGCTCCCCGGTACGTCCGCCGCGCTCGGCGTAGTAGACGCTCCACCGGCTGCCCTCATCGCACAGGACCCACGCCTCGTTCGCCGCCGCACCGTGGCCGAGGACGACGGCGTCAGAGGGCACGTCCAGCCGGGCCACCCGGGCACGCACCTCGTCGAGCGTCATCGTCCTGCCTCCATGATGGTCCCGTGTCCCCGTCGACCCCGCCGCTGCGCCAGGTCCGCGCCGCCTACGACGACCAGACCATCACCGTCTACCAGGCCTACCCCGACCGGGTCGCCGACGCCGCCCTGGAGGCCGGGACGTTCGTGCCGCCCTTCAAGCGCGAACGGATGACCTGGGTCAAGCCGTCGTTCCTGTGGATGATGTACCGCTGCGGCTGGGCGACCAAGCCCGACCAGGAGCGCGTCCTGGCCGTCCGGATCACCCGCGCGGGCTTCGAGGAGGCACTTGCGTCGTCCTGTCTCAGCCACCTCGACGCCGAGATCCACCCCGACCACGACACCTGGGCCCGGCTCAAGGCGACCAGTCCCGTACGCGTCCAGTGGGACCCCGAACGCTCCAGGACCCTCGACCCGCTCCCGTGGCGCTCGATCCAGGTGGGCCTCGGTGGCCGCACGGTCGCCTCCTACGTCGGCGAGTGGATCGTCGACCTGACCGACCTCACCGCCGAGGTGCACGCCATGCGTGCGGACCCCGTGCTGCGCCGCACCCGACCCGACCGCGAACGGCCCTACCCGCTGCCCGAGGCCGTGGGCGCGCGGATCGGCCTCAGCCGGCCCCTTCCGCAGCACGAGCAGTGAACCGGGGCTGCGCGGACGGCACGTCCGACGGGAATGCGCGTACTCGCTCCCGGCCCGAGAGCACCGCCAGCAGGAACCCCGTCGCGGTCAGGTCGAAGGTCTCCCACCCCGGCCCGCGGGCCTCGTTCACGACGACTCCCCACCGGTCCGGGTCGTGACGCGGGGAGCACCGCCAGAAGCAGACGTCGCCGTTGTCGGTCACCGCCCACGGGAGCAGCTCGCCGCCGTCCTCGCCGACGTCGTACGGCACCACCTCGCCGCCCGTGGCCAGCGACCGCAGCGCCTCGAGCCTGACGCGTGCCTGCTCCACCAGGTCGAGGTGCCGCTCCTCGGCGCCGGGCGCGAGCAGCCACAGGAAGTCGTCGAACGCGCCCGGCCCGTAGGTGTCGAGCAGCGCGCGGTGGTCGTCGGGGAGGGTGACACCGAGGGACGCCTCGGCAGCGAGCCGTGCGGCCGGGGTGGCGTACGCCCCCGGCGCCGGCGGCGGTGGGACCAGCGCGACGAGCTGCTGGAGGTCGGTGGTCACCGCACTGTCCCGTAGGTCTCGACCAGCGGCGCCGGCGGCAGGTAGCCGTGCGCCGTCACGTAGTGCAGCACCAGGTTCGGCGCCTGCCAGGTCCGACCACTCATGTCACGGACCTCGATCGCGGCGCTCCCGAGCCACAGCTCCGACCCGTCCGTGGTCCGGTAGTGCGTCGGCCAGAACTCGGCATCCGGGCAGAACGGGCATCGGTGGAAGCCGCGCGTGCGCCCGACCGGCGACCGGGCCGCGTCCTCCAGCACGCGCAGGAGGGAGTCGGGACACTGACGGGGAGGTCCGAGATCACCGGGTCCGAGCCAGCCGAAGGCCAGGCTCCCCGCGGCCGGACCACCGGCTTCGGCGTAGCCGTCGTCGGGGACCTCTGTCCCGTCCTCGTAGACGGTCATCCGGAGCTCTCGTCCTCGGTGACGTCGACGGCGCCGGACGCCTCGAGCACCCACGCCAGCGCGCCCAGAGCGACCGGCCACCCCGGCACCTCCACCCGGACCCGGACCAGGTCGGGGGCGACGACCTCGGCGTCCCACCACCGCCACGGGCGGTCCGACGGGTCGAACCAGGACAGCCAGCTGCGCGCCGTCCAGCGTCGCTCGTCAGGTGAGCGCGCGCCCTCGGGGGCGCAGGCCTGCCGGAACCACGGCGGGAGGTGGCGGTCGGCGTCGGGCGATGCGTGCTCCTCCGCCGGCAGCAGGACCGCGGCGAGGAGCACCTCGTTCACGCGTCGCAGGACCGCCCACGCCTCGTCCTGGGCACCGTCGACGGGTGGCGGCACCCGCGCCCGGACGGTGACCAGGCCCGCTCCACCCGGGCTGCCCCCTGCGGCCGGGTCGCCCCGCAGCCGCATCAGCTCGGAGCCTGCAGCCGCTGCGTCGGTCATGCCCCGGAGCGTAGGAGACCCCACCGCGCCGGACTACCGCCCGCGCCCCCACCACGGCCCGAAGATCGCCACGCGCAGCGCCTCCTGGTAGCCCGCGGCGGCCCTCCTGATCGCGCCGGCCTCCGCACGCGCGTGGTCGGCCTCGTCATGCATCGCGTAGAAGACGAACCACAGCTTGCCGGCGAACGCCGTCGGGATGGTCTCGGCGACGGCGCCGCTGTCACCGATCTCGTGGACCAGCGCGCGCAGCTCGTCCAGCGCCTGACCGTTCAGGGACTTGTCTGCCCGCAGCGGCATCAGGACCCGCGTGGTCAGCTCGTCCAGACGGCCCTCGAAACCGCTGAGGTCGGTCACGGGTCCACTCCTTCGACGTCGGTACGGCGGTCGAGCACCCGTCGCACGCGGGGACGCAGGGCGTGGTCCTCGTGGCTCAGCAGGGCCTGGAGTGCATCGCGGGCCTCGTCGGCGGGGATCCGTCCCAGCGAGTGGATCGCCTTGACGGCCAGCTGGCGTGACTCGTCGTAGTCCAGGTAGTCGGGCACCCACCGGGTCGCTCCGACCAGGGCGGGGACCGCGTCCACGCACCCCACCCGGCCCAGCATGAAGGCAACGTCCTCGTGCCGCGTGTGCCAGTCCTGGCCGAGCAGGTCTGCGAGCGGGTCGCACCAGCGGTGGTCGTACCCGAAGGCGTCCCCCAGCTTCAGGGAGGCCTCCACCGTGGCCGGGTCCTGCGCGGACCGCGCGCCGGCCAGCTCCTCCCACGCCCACGACGACACGTCCCCGACGCCCAGTGCGTCCGCGAGGTCGTGCTTGCCGAGGGTGAAGACGAGGTGCTGCTGGTCCGGGCTCATCCGGACAACCGGATTCCCATGAGGTCGGCCAGGTCCTGCCGCTCCATCAGGCGGACCATCGTGGCCGTGCTGGAGCCGTGGGCGTTCGGGGACTCGGGGTCGGCCCCGTGCGCCATCAGCTCGTTGATGACCAGCTCCAGGTCCTGGGGCGCCTGCATCGCGGACCTCAGCGGGTCGTTGCCCAGGGCGTTCTGCGCCCTCGGGTCCGCGCCGGCCGCCAGCAGCACCCGGACACCCTCGAGATTTCCCTGCTGGGCCGCGAAGTGCAGCGGGGTGAACCCCCGCCCGTCCACGGCGCGTACGTCCGCGCCCTCGTCGAGCAGACGGCGCACCGTCACGTTGTCGGCGTCGACGGCGGCGTAGTGCAGGGCGCTGCGGCCCATCGCGTCCCTGCGGGCGGGTCCGGACGGCGAGGTCACCCCGCCATCCTCACCCATGAGTCGCTCCGGCAGCGGCTTGAACAGAAGAGCGTCTCCCCGCCGGACCGCGCCGGACCGCGCCGGACCGCGCCGGACCGCCCCGTCAGCCGAACAGCTCCTTCGACCGCTGCACCCGCAGCTCCCGCAGGCGAGCCCTCGCCGCGGGCCACCCCTCCCCCGCGAGCAGGTCCTCGATCTCGTCGAGGTGCAGCTGCAGGAACCGGGCGTACGACGCGTCGAGGAGTGCCGAGGACTCCGGCCGGCCGGTCCACAGCCGGCGGAGCAGGTCGATCGAGTACCAGTCCCCCGGGTCCTGGACCGGCTGGACGTCGGCCATCAGCTGCCGACGGTCGCAGGTGAAGCGGATCCGCAGGCCCTCGGACTCGACGACCAGCAGGCCGTCGCCCCCGTTGCTGCGGTCCGCGCGGGAGTCCGTGATCTGGAAGCGACCTCCGCGCCACAGCCACGACAGGTGGTCCGCCACGAAGCTGAGGATCAGGTCCACGGCTGCCGTCCCAGGACGAACGACACGACCGACGGAGCCTCCGCCGGGTGGACGAACACGGCGAGACGGTGCTCGCCAGGCGCCACCGGGACCGTGACCAGGTCAGACGCGACGACCGATCCCACCTCGATCGCGGTCGAGACCGTGATCCGGCCGTCGAGCACGCGGGTCCCGGCCTCCGCGTCGTCACCGAGCAGCACCCGTACGAGCACGTCACCCGCCGTGTCCGGTCGGGTCGCGACCACGACGGCCCGCTCGGAGTGCACCGCCGCCTCCGACCCGGTCACCCAGTCCGGGAGGTCGGTCGTGCCGCGGTCGTGTGCGGAGACCTGCGCGTGGAGTGGCAGGACGCGTGCCTCGGCGAGCAGCTCGTTCATCGTCCCGACTCCTCTGCCGCGGGCCTGCTGGGCCGACCCGTCCGTCAACCCCATGAGGCGCCCCGGATGCCCTCGGTGAGGATGAGCCCGGGGAGGTGCATCACCCACGGCTCGTCGTCGTCGCCCTCCACCAGCGCCAGCTCGTGACCGGCGGACAGGGCGAAGACCGCTCCGACGCCCGCGCGGGCCTCGACCCCGACGATGCTCATCCCGACGAGGTCCCAGACGCGGTCCTCGAGGTCGGGAGACGATGAGCCCAGTGCCAGTGCGTCGATGGTCCAGTCGCACCACAGGGTCAGGCCCCACCCGTCGCCGAACAGGGTGACGACGGGGTCGGTCACCTCGGTGCCGCGGATCAGCAACGGAAGCGCCTCCCGCAGGAGCTGCCGCACAGGTCGAGGAGGTGGGCTCCAGCTCGACATGACTGCGCTCCCTCGTCCCCGCCCTGGGGCCGGCAGGCTCACGACGGAGCGTACGACCTCGTCACCCGGATCGCCCTCGACGCCCGCCGGACTTGCCGGCCGACCGGTCGCTGCTCACTCGACATCCGCAGCGATCGCCGAGACCGACACCAGGCACTCGTCCAGGACGTCCTCGTCGGGCTCCGGATGGCGTGCCAGCAGTCGGATCGCTCGATCGAGGCCCTGCCGCGCACCTGCGAGCACCGGGTCGTCGAGCGCCGCTCGCTCGGCATCCTCCTGGGCCGCCGAACCGGTGTCGTAGACCCCGGACGACCGCTCCGTCACACGGTGGAACGCGGGCTCCAGCAGGAACCACGCCCCGTCCTCCGCCTCGAGCCGGCCCAGCGCCAGGCGCAGGGCCGAGTCGACGCAGATCCAGCAGTCCTGGGCTGCCGTGAAGCCCACGACGTCCGACGGCCCGGACGGCACCCGTGACTCGACCTCGGCCAGGAGGACCGCCGAGGCCGGTCCCAGTCCCAGGGCGATCTCGCGCGCCGCCACCTGCGCCTCCTCCAGACGCTCGATCTCCGGGTCGGCGGGGACCGCCGCGCACCACTGGACGTAGTCACGGGTGAGGGCGGTCGAGCCTGCCCAGAACAGGCCGACGGCCGATCGGACCGACAACCCTCGGACCTGCGCTGCCACCTCGTCCGACGCTGCCTCGAACGGGCTCACACGACCACCTCGATCTAGATCCGTCGTTGCTGACGACCCCCACCCTCCGTCACTCGAAGGCCAGGAAGTCCTCCACCGCCCGCCGGAGCCACGCGTCGAAGCCCGGGAGGTCGGCTCTCTGCTCCCAGCCGGGAGCAGCGAAGTCATGGATGACGGAGACCCGCCCCGGTCCGCGGTCGAGGTCCCAGCAGGCAAGGTCGTCGTTGTCACCACGGCGGGCGAACACCACCAGGCGCCGGTCCGGGTAGCGGGTGCCGACGCCCTGCTGATGGCGGCGCAGGAGGTGGCCGTCGAGCACCTGCCACGGTTCCAGGTTCGTCAGCCCCAGCCGGACCACGCGCAGGAAGGGCGCGGGGTAGCTGAACCCGGGCGGCAGCTCACCCGCGGTCAGCAGGCCCGTCACGGCAGCTGCTCCGTCCACGGTCGCCCGGACCCGGCCACACGACACGCACCGGTCACCCGGTCGACGATGACGGGGCCGTTCCCGGCGAGGGCGTGCTTGACCTCCCCGGTCTCCAGGAAGGCGACGGTGTCGTAGAAGAATACGAACACGTCTGCTGTCTCCTGCGTCGCGCCGTCGTCGATCGAGACCGGTTGACGCAGCGACGTCCTGATGCCGCGGTCGAGCTCGCCCTCGGCGGCGGCACGAGCCTCGTGCCTCCCGATGGCCACTAGGTCGTCCCCAGCCGTCGACGACGCAGCAGGTCCGGAGTCATGGGGACACTCAACAGGGCGGGGCGGTGATCAGGAAGGTCACCGGAGGGGCGACCCGACACGCGCCTCCGCCGCGGTGCCGGACACGGTCCTCCTCACGGTCTCCGGGCCACGGGGACCATCGCTGGCCCGCCCCAGGCTTGCTCAACGCAGGACGAACCGGACCCAAGCAGCAGACCCACGTGACAGGCCTCGATGACCCGCCACGGTCGACCTGGTGACCCAGGACGCCGAGGGCGACGTCGCCCTCATCCTCGTCCACGCCGAGCCGTGGAGCGCCGACGGCCACGACGGCACGCGACTGCGGGAGAAGCTGAACAACGACGCGACGTACGCCCTCGACGGACAGCTCGTCGACACCTACCCCGAGGCCTCCGGCGCCCGGGTGCGCATCCAGGTCGACAGCGTCGAGGAACCCACCGGGGACGTGGCCGAGCTCCTCGCCACGGCCCGACGAGGGCTCGCGAAACACTCCATCGACCTCACGACGAAGATCATCACGCTCTGACCCCTGGACGGCCGTGCGCGACAGGCCTCCGGCGCCGACCGCGCCGGCACCCTCACGACAGAGCAGCATCGATCGCACGTCGCAGCTCCGCCGCCCGGTCGGCGAGCGCACTGTCACACTCCCCGCTCTCGACCAGGTTGCCGAGCACGAACCTCAGGCCCATCAGGATCTCCGTACCGGTGGCCCCCCCGACGGTGACGTCGTCGATGCGGGACACCCAGGGCCCGTGCCCGAGCTGCCCCAGCTGCCCGCTGAGAAATCGGCATCACCGATGTAGTCCCTGGCCACGAGGTGTCCTTCCGTCGACAGATGATCCGCGGACTGGCCTCAGGCGGTGCCGTTCAGCGTCCACCGGCTGCCGTCGTCAGCGCGTGAGTACGCCGGGTCGAGCGGGTGGCCGACCCACGTCGTACGGGTCCCACTCCATGTCCCAGAACGGGCCCAGCCCGTGGGCCGCGATCAGATCCGCCTCCGCCGCGTGGATGGGGTAGAGGCCCTGCAGGTTGATCGGCAGGTCGTCCCCGACCTCGATGCGCCGCACCTCCGCAGGAACGAAGCCGACGCGAAACTCAACCAGGACGTCATCGTCGTGCCTCCGGCCAGCGGAGTGCGCGAGCCGATCACGTCACCGACCCGGAAGGGACAGACCTCTCTCATCGACTGCGCGTGCGTGGCGACCGCCGATGCCCACCCGGGGCCGCCCCGGCCCCGGACTCGTCGGTCACACCTGGACCGTCCCCACCCCGGGCCTGCACCCGCTCCGTGCCGCCGCCGAGGAACGCCATGTCGATGCTGTCCGACACGGTGGACCGCGTCCGTCCACCACCTCGGGCCACGTTCGCCGTGGTGTCAGTCGAAACGGTTCGACTCGGCGTCGTCAGCGGTCCGGTAGAGCTCGCCCCACCCGATGATCGTCAGGTCGGCAGCGTCGAGGGGACTCACGACGGGCTGGTCCTCCTGTGTCGTGATCGCGATGTGCACGAAGCACGGGAATTCGTCGATCGGGCGCAGCGAGGCCCCCACGTGCCGGGGAGTGAGGATGACGGAGCTGATGTCGGCGGGACGGCCGAACTCCTGGCCGAGCACGGGCGGCTCGATCCTCGCCACGACCGCGCGCTTCCCGGTGTCGAAGTCCACGTCCGAGCCGAGCTCGCAGCGTCGGACGGGCATGAACCGTCGGCTGTCGAGCGAGCTGAGGAAATAGGTCTCGCCCACCATCAGAACTCCGGGTTGACGCCGCTGACGCGGTCGGTCGTGATCGCCCCGGTGTCCATCCACTTCGGGACGATGTATTCCGGGATGCCCCCGGCGTTGCCGTCCAGCGGCAGCGCCTCGCGCACCTTCACCACCGCCGACGGGTCGTTCAGCGTGCCTTCGATGACGAACCTCCCCGTGTTGTTGTAGCCGCTCTCTCCACCCGACGGAAGGCCCGCAGCGTCGCGGTAGTCGTCGACGGCGCGCGGATCCATAGGGGACCACGACGCCCCCTCGGGCAGGGAGTCGCCACCGTAGACCCGGTAGAGCCGCTGCCCGGCGGTCGGCTCTGGCAGGACCGAGGCCGGCACGTCGGACAGGCTCCGCGTCCCGGCCCGTGCCACGTCGTCACCCATGGCCGGGCCTGGGAGCACCCCGGTCCCCGCACCCATCGCGGTGCTGCGCAGCAGTCCCTCCGGGGTGTGCGGCCCCGGGCCGGTCAGGTATCCACCCGCACCGGAGACGACACCCTCGGTGACGCCCTCGGCCACGGCGACCTTCACCGCGCTCGCGCCCCCACGAGCAAGCAGGCCACCGGCCCCGAACCCGATCGCCCCCGCAGCACCCGAGACCGCGACCTGGCCCCAGTTCACCTCACCGGTCGTGGCCTTCTGGATGCCGGTGTCGATGCCCGCCGAGATCAGCGCCATGCCCGCGGCCTGGGCCACGCCCGGCACCGGCGCGATCATCAGCGCCGCGCCGGCGACGATCATCGCCCCGGCCGCGACGTACTCCCAGTTGTCCTTGGCCCAGTCCCCCACCGCGTCCGTGGCGTGACCCAGCGGACCCTTGGTCGAGTCGATGTAGGCGTTCAGCTCCGCGTCGCTGATCGGCCGCAGGCCCGTCGGGTCGACGGCGTGCACCGGGTCGTTACCGGCGTAGGAGTACGGGTTGCCCGACCACCCCGACCCGACCACCGGGTCGAGCGGGTCGACCGAGAGGAACCCCCGCGAGGCCGGGTCGTAGACCCGGGCGCCCAGCAGCTCGAGCCCGCCCGCACCCGGCAGGGAGATCTCGCCCGAGGTCCCGACCTCCAGGCCGCCAGGCAGCTCCATGCCGCCCCCGACGCCCCACGGGTCGTCGGCCGCCGCGGCCGAGCGCGCCGTCCGCCACCCCGCCGCCGACCAGCCACCGGACCCGTCGGACCCGCTGTCGGACGAGCCGACACCGGTGACCGGACCGGCCCCCACCACCGACGTCCCGCCGGCCTGGACCAGGCCTGGCGCGTAGGGGTCTGCGGAGTCCCAGAAGACCTCCGTGCCGTCCACGTCCGCGAGCTCGCCGTGGGCGTCGACGTGCACCTCGGTACGCCGCTCGACGACGTCTCCGGCACCAGCGGCGGACTGCTCGCCCACCGCCGAGAGGAACCCGGTCGAGGACCAGGAGAACCGTCGGACGCCACCGTCGGGCAGGTCCGTACGCACCCGGCGCCCGGCGCCGTCGTAGGCGTGCCGGGTGGCCGTCCCGTCGGGCCCGGTGACGCTCAGCAGCTGCCCGGCCGCGTCGTGGACGTACTCCCGCGTCGACCCGTCCAGCGACTCCGAGACCAGGCGGCCCGCGGCGTCGTAGCGCCACCGGGTCTCCGAGGCCCGACTGCCCGGGGACGTCGACCCGGTACGGGTCGCGATGAGCTGGTGCGCCCCGTCGTACTCGTAGGAGGTGACGCGGTCCTCGCGGGCGACCGTGGCCACCCGGCCGAGCTCGTCGCGCTCGATCGTGGTGCGGGTGGCGCCCTCGGCGTCGGTGACGGTGTGGCCCACGACGAACCCGTCGGCGTGCTCCCAGGTCTGCAGGGTGCCGCCGGCGCTGGCCGAGACCACCCGGCCCGCCGCGTCGCGCGTCAGCGACACCCGGCCCAGCAGCGGGTGCTCGACCGCGAGCAGCCGGCCGGCCGCGTCGCGCTCGTAGGAGGTCGTCGACCCGTCCGGGGTCGTCATCGAGGTACGGCGGCCGTCGGCGTCGTACGTCCAGGAGACCCCACGGCCGTCGCGGGTCCGCGAGACCATCCGCCCACGCCGGTCCCACTCGAGCTCGTGGCGCACCACGGCGCCCTCGTCCGGGCCGTCGGTGCGAGTCCGGTCGGTCAGCACCAGGCGGCGGGCGCGGAGATCACGGCTGATCGACGACACGACCCGCCCGTCGACCGCGGTCGAGGCCAGCCGGCCCTGCGCGTCGTAGGTCCACTCGGTGAGGCGGCCGTCCGGGTCGGTCTGCCAGACCTGCCGCCCGGCGGCGTCGTAGCCGGCACGGGTGGTGCGGCCGAGCGGGTCGGTCTCGGCCGTGCAGTGGTTCATCGCGTCGAACTCGCGGCGCGTCACCTGGCCCAGCGGGTCCGTGATCGCGACGGCGCGGCCGTTGGCGTCGTACTCCCAGCGGGTGACCCCACCGTTGCCGTTGGCCACCTCGACCAGCTGGCCCGCGGCGTCGTAGCGGTAGCGGCGCTGCCCGTGCCAGGTGTCGGAGGAGCGGACCACGCGGCCGGCGGCGTCGTAGGCGTACCGCGCGATGCCGGCGCCCGGGGTGGAGCGGGCGGTGACGCGACCCATCGCGTCGCGCTCGACCCACGCGACCTCCCCGGTCGGCAGCACCTGGCGCGCCACCCGGCCGTCGGCGTCGTACTCCTGGGTGGTGCGGGCACCGGTCGGGTCGACGACCGCGACCAGCCGCCCGCACTCGTTGTAGTCCCGGCGCGTCACCGCACCCGACGGAGAGGTGATCGCCACGGGGCGCCCCGCGGCGTCGCGCGCGACGAGCGTCAGGCCGCCGTCGGCGTCGAGCAGCTCGACGGGCCGCCCGCACCGGTCGTAGGTCGCCATCGCGGCCGAGCCGTCGGCCTGCTCCGAGCGGGTGGCGCGGCCGAGCGGGTCGAAGGAGGTGGACAGGGTGGCCGAGCCGTCGTCGACGCTGACCGTGCCCGTGGCGCGGTCGGCGCTGACCTCCTTGCGCACGCCGGTGGGGTCGACGGTGGCGGTCAGACCGCCGGTGGCGTCGTACTCGTTGCGCCAAGTGCCGCCGGCAGGGTCGGTGGTCGCCACGAGCCGCGACAGCGCGTCGTGGGCGAACTCCCAGGTCGAGCCGTCGGGCAGCTCGGCCGCGTCCACGTTGCCGAGGTCGTCGACGCGGCGGGTGATCGCGCGGCCCAGCGCGTCGATGGTGCGCGACTCCTCGCCGTGCGCGTCGCGCTCGACCTCGGTGCGCGCGCCCGTGGGGTCGACGACGGCCGTCAGTCGGCCGGCGGCGCTGTGCTCGTAGCGCCACACGGCACCGTCGGCGTCACGGCGCGAGACGAGCTGTCCGGCGTCGCCGTACGTGTAGGTCGTGCGGTGCCCACCGGGGCTCTGGGCCGCGACCACGCGGCCGGTGCCGTCACGCTCGAGCCGGGCGGTGCGCCCGGCGGCGTCGGTGGTGGCGACCAGGTCGCCGTGCTCGTCGTAGGAGAAGCGGACGGTGACGCCGGTCGGGTCGACCAGGCCGGTCATCAGCCCGTCGGACCAGGACAGCTCGGTGACGCCGCCCTCGGGGTCGACGACGCGCACCGGGTTGCGCGGGGCGCCGGTCACCGGGTCGGACGCCTCGTCGGCTGCGGGGTAGGTGTACTCGGTGACCGCGCCGGACTCGGCGACCACCGTGGTGACCCGGTCGTGCTCGTCGTAGCCGTAGGTCACGTCGGCACCGGACGGCGTCACGGTCCGCACCCGGCGACCGCGCTCGTCGTGCTCGTGGATCGTGGTCGAGCCGTCGCGGGCGGTCTGCAGGACCGGGTGGCCGTGCGCGTCGTACGACGTGGACTGGCGGTGCTCCTCGGCGTCCACGATGCCCACCACGCGGCCGCGGGGGTCGGAGATCCAGGTGTTGGAGCGGCCTCCGTCCTCGTCGGAGACGACGGTGACGCGGCCGGGCAGGTAGACGAACCGGCTGAGCCGACCGTGCTGCGAGCGCTGGCGGCTGACGCGGCGATGCTCGTCGTAGGTGTTCTCGGCCTCGACGACGCCGTCGGCGTCGGTGACCGAGGTGATCAGCGACGCCTCGTCCCAGGCGTACGACCGGGTGCCGCGCGGGGTGGTGGCCCGCAGCAGCCGGCCGGCGTCGTCGTAGTCGTAGGTCACCTGCCGGCCGTCGGAGGCCAGCGCGGCGACCACGCGGGGTCCGCCGACGTGCTCGACGTCCCACGTGAGGTCGATGCAGCGGCCGCGCTCGTGCTCGAGACGGACCAGACGGGCCTCGCCGCCGACCACCTCGTGGACGAGCCGCACGGTGGTGCCGGGGCCGCGCGAGCTGGTCAGCGGCCGGCCGTCGCGGGCGAAGGTCCAGCGGGTGCCGTCGCTGCCGGTGACGACGAGGCGCTCGTCCCCGCTCGCGGCGTCCCGGGTGCGGTCCAGCCAGAGGTCCTCCCCGGCAGCGCGGTCCCAGGCCTCGCCGAGGCGGCCGAAGGAGACCACGCGGCCGTCGGGCAGGCGCAGCCGGGCGGCCTCGTCGTCGAGGGTCAGCCCGGCCTCGGTCCAGCTCGACCAGCCCGGGCCGAAGGCACCCGTCCCGGTGTCGAAGGAGTTGTAGGTGCGGTCCAGCGACAACGACGCGGCGCCGCCGGCGAAGCCGAGGTCGGCCTCGTTCTCGATGAAGTTGCCCGTCGCGGCGTTCACCGGGTCGTCGGCGTACCCGCTGGTGGGCGGGTTGCCGTAGGCCGAGGGCGGGTCGATGTCGAGGTCCTGGCGCGACGCGTCGACCCCGGCGGCCTGGAGCGCGGCGGCGAGGGCACTGTCACTGAGGGTGGAGACGTCCGCGTCACTGCCGGCGATGGCGAAGGCGTCGGCGACGGCCGTGGCCCACGCGACGTCCTCGGTGTTCGCGTCGAGCCAGCGGTCGAAGCCGGTCATCACGCTGCTCGCCTCGAGGTGGCCCCACCCGCAGCCGGCCACGAACGTGTCGTAGGCGGTGCGGCAGGAGGCCGGCTTGCTCGCGAGGCTGCTGTTGGCGCCCTGCGAGCCGGTGGCGAAGGTGCGCAGGTCGGCCGGGCGGGCCGAGGAGGTGCCGGCGCCCCCGCCGCCCCCGGCGCCGGGGTTGTCGCGGGGTCGGGGCGGGACGACGGTCGGGGCGTAGGACGGCGGCTCGGGCATGTCGCCGACCGGGGGCTTGTCCTCGCCCATCCCGAGCAGGCTCTTGCCTCCGTCGACGCCCTTCTCGAAGAGGTTCCGGTCCTCCTGCTCGCGCTGCCACTCGCGGGCCGTCTCGCGCCGGGCCTGCTCCTCGCGGGCGGAGTCGGCGAGCTGACCCACGAAGCGGGCGACGTCCCGCAGGCCGGCGACGACCTCGGCGGCGTCGGCATCCGCGGTGTCGGCGTTGCCGGCGAACAAGGTCGAGAAGTGGCCACGGAACTCCGTCATCGCCGTGCTCGCCCACGCGAGCCGGGAGCCGCGCTGGCCCTCGACCGTCGACGCCGTGCTGCTCGCCAGGGTCACCAGGCTCTCGGCCGCGCCGTGGTCGAAGCGCACGTCCTCCTCGATCGGACCGATCCCGCTCATGCCGCGTGCCTCTCGTGGTGCTTCGTGGGTGTCGACCGGGGGCGCGCGCCGACCATGCGGTGCGCGCCGTGCTCCCGGTCGGTCAGGAGCCGCCGCCGGCCGACATGATATTGGCGCTGATCTTGTCGAGCTGCTGGCGCAGGTCGTCGAGCTCGACCTTGGCCTTGTCCAGCGCCGACTTGGCCTCGGGCCAGGTCGAGTTGCGGAACGTCTCGGCCAGCGGGCCGTCCCAGTTGTTGGGGTCGGAGAGCTCCTTGCCCTTGGCGTCGAGCTGGCTGATCTGGTCGGCCAGGCCGCCGTTGATGATCGAGGACATCTGCTGGATGGCCGCCTTGGCGGTTCCGGAGGAGAGGACGCGGTCGGACACGGGTGCCTGCCTTTCGCCGACCCCGTGGGCCGGCTCGTGCGAGTGGTGGTGCGGACCCCGGCGATGATGCCCGCCCGACCTCGACACCGCACCTGCTCGACGGCGAATTCCTGGGGTTCGACGCTGATCCCCGCCTGAACAGGCACTTCTGCGTCTCGTGGGCTGGACAACACGGGTCTCGTGACCGAGACAGACCCACCTTCACGCGTTCGCCGGTCCCCTCACCGGCCGCTCCGTTACGCTCGCCGTCGACCCCATCGGACCGGACAGGAGGGGACGTGCAGCCAGAGGGCTTCGACGACGCCCTGGGCGCGTCCTACCGCCTCCTCGACCGTCTCGGCGAGGGTGCCAGCGGTGAGGTCTGGCGGGCCGTGGACAAGCGGACCGACGAGGTCGTCGCGACCAAGCTGCTGCGCCGCGAGCACCTCACCGACCGCGACCTGGTGGGCCGGTTCGTCCAGGAGCGCTCGGTGCTGACCACGCTGCGCCACCCCGCGATCGTGGCGGTGCGCGACCTCGTCGTCGAGGGCGAACGCCTGGCGATCGTGATGGAGCACGTCGACGGCGGCTCGCTGCGCGACGTCCTCCGCGAGCGCGGCACGCTGACGCCCGCCCTGGCCGTCGACGTGGCCGCGGCCGTCCTCGAGGGCCTGGCCAGCGCGCACCAGCGCGACGTCGTCCACCGTGACGTGAAGCCCGACAACGTGCTGCTGTCCCGCGAGTGGGAGGCCGGTGAGCCCGGCTCGGTGAAGCTGGTCGACTTCGGGATCGCGCGCATCATCACCGACCGGCAGCGCACCGCGACCGGCCTGCTGGGCACCCCGGAGTACATGTCCCCGGAGCTGCTGACCCGCGGCACGGCCGAGTCCCCCGCCGACGTCTACGGCGTCGGGATCATGCTCTACGAGCTGCTGGCCGGGCGGACCCCCTTCGCCGGACCGGGCAACGAGTACACGATCGCGCACCGCCACGTCACCGCCGAGGCACCGCCGCTGGACGTCCCGGCGCCGCTGGCTGCCCAGCTCGACGCGCTGCTGGAGAAGGACCCGACCCGGCGCCCGTCTGCCACGGCCGCCGCAGCAGCGCTCCGCGGCACGCGTGCGGCGGTCGCCAGCGCTCCTGCCCTGCCGCTCCAGGCCGGGCCGGAAGACTTCGACTCCGCTCGCGGACCGTCCACCATCGTGCGCGGGCTCGTGCCCGAGGCCCCCGCCGAGCCGAGCGGCAGCGACGACGGGCCCGGCACCCCCGCCGACCTCGGCACCCCGGGCCAGCAGACGGTCGTACGCCCGATGCAGCGCCGGAAGGTGGTCGAGGAGGACGAGGACGCGCCCGCCGCGCCGGCCCGCCGCGCGGCCGTGCCCGGGTGGAAGGACCCGAAGCTGATCGGGGTCGTCGCCGCGGTCCTGGTGGTCCTCGTCGGCGCCGTCCTCTTCGTGACCCTGAGCGGCGGCGAGGACGACGCCCCCACCGAGGACCCCACGGACCCCGGTGTCCCGGCCGCCGGCCCGGTGGAGGCCGAGCTGACCAGCCAGCTCCAGGCGGCCTCGGGCCTGGGCCTCGAGCGGTCCGCCGTGTGGGACCCGGACACCGGCCAGGTCCAGCTGACCCTCACCTACTCCGCCGACCGCGCGCCGTTGTCCGGACCGATCCTCGAGATCCTGGCCAACCCCGACGGCACCTGCCCCGTGGACTTCGCCTGGGAGGGGCCGGTGCCGGAGCAGAACATCCAGACGAACACCGGCATCGACGCCGACTGCGCCCTGAGTCTCGACCTCGGCACCATCCAGCCCGGGGACACCGCGGTGGTGCAGACCTCCTTCACGCTCGCGCTCGAGGTCGACGAGAGCGGTGACGGCTCGGCGCCGCTGCAGGACTGGCTGGCCGGCGTCGACCAGACCACCAACGACGCACTGACCGACGCCGACGTCAACGTCACCTACGACTCCTACCCGGTCCAGCGGTTGCTGGGCATCTCCGTCGTCGTCCCGGACAGCACCTTCATCGAGAGGGTCGTGCCGGTGACGGTGTACCCGGAGTGGCCGTCCGGCAGAGGGACCGTGGCGATCTTCCAGACCGGGGCGACCGGCGAGCCCAACTCGGTGCTGACCGCGGTCGCCGGCGGCACCGACGGCGTCGGCCTGTCCACCAGCTGCACCCCGGCGGTGACGGTGACCCAGTCCGGCATCGTGAACGCCCAGTTCCAGACGCAGGGCTGCACGATCGACGTGGAGCTGGGCAACGTCCCGTCGACCGCAAGCACTCCCTTCGACGTCGACTTCCGCGACAGCTGACCGTTCCGCCCTCAGCCGAAGAGGCGGGCCGTGGTCAGGTCGAGATCGGGGGCGAAGTCGTTGAACCGCTCCCTCCACGGCGTCAGACCGGCCTTCGCCTGCAGCGCCTTCTCGAGTGCGATGGGGGCGACCGTCGTGCGGACCGGCAGCAGCACCGCCTCGTCCGCGGTGGCCGGACGGGTCCTCTCACCGAGGTGGTCCACCACGTGGGGCACTGGTGGGAACCCGAGGTCGACCTTGTACGCCGGGAAGGGCAGGTCGGCTGCGATGTCCCGGGGCCCGAGCACCCGCCACATCCCGTGGTGGAGGCGTGAGCCCAGGGTGAGCGCCAGGAACATCAACCGGGACGTGCGAGCCTCGTCCGCCGACTCATCGGCGACGGCCTCGTCGACGATATGGTCGAAGATCGCGACGTAGTGGGCGCCCTTCTTCCGATACTTCGCCACCACCTGGCCGAACCCGCACCGGCCGTCGCCCAGGGGGATCGAGAACATGTTCGCCCTCCAACCGGTCCTTCACCCGTGCTGCGCGTTCACCGACGCCCCACCGGCGCTCCTGGGGAGCAGCGCCTGGACCTCCGCCAGCGTGGGCCGGTACGAGCGGCGGCTCCGCATCCGCACCTCCTGCAGGACCGGCAACCCCACGAGGGGCGACAGGTCTTCGTCGAGGACCTTCGTGGTGCCGTAGAAACGGAGGAGCTCGGCCTCGACCATGCCGGAGACCGGGCCGAGCGAGGCGATGTCGCCGCAGTCGCTGACGTTCAGCTTGACCAGGGACGTGCAGTCCACGAGGTCGTCCAGGTGGCTGATCCCCGAGCAGGCCTCGAGCTCGAGCACGCGCAGCGCCCGCTTGCCAGCCAACTCACCGATGTCCTTCAGACCGCTCGCGCCGAAGATGCTCAGCTGCTCGAGGTCCTCCAGCTGCGCTGCCCCGGCCACGGACTGAAGCTTCGGCCGGTCCTTCATCGTGAGGGCCCGCAGGCCGGTCGATGCCGTCAGCGGGGTGAGGTCCTCCCGGTCGTAGCGCCGTAGGAACGCGCGACGCAGCCCGGTCGCGGAGGGGAACGAGGACGCTACCTGTGACCAGTCGGCCCCGACCTCCTCCAGGAGCGGGAGCTGGGCGAGGTCGACCTCGAGGCGCGGGTCCGTGGTGACGTGGAGCACGCGCAGCGTCCCGCCGAGCGACTCCACCGCCCGTAGGTCCGCCACCCGCCGGTCGATGACTGTCAGCTCCGCGATGGGCAGGCCCGTGAGGAACCCGAGGTCGGGGGCCTCGGCTCCCAAGGCGTGGTTGACCACCAGCCGCTGGGCCCGACCGGAGGTGAAGGGCTCGGCGGCCTCGTCGACCCACGGTCCGGTCAGCACCACCTCGACGACGTCTCCCCGGTCGCCCTCGGTGAAGGGTTGAGTCATGGTCGGGAGTATGGCTGATCGGGCATCAGGTGGAACCGGGCCGGGCCGATCGGGTTGACCCGGTTCAACAGGTTGTCGACACCGCCGAGGCGGTCGACCATCTGCTGCTCCGCGACCTCCCGGGACGTCTTGCCACCCAGCACCTCCTGGCGAGCGGCGTTCCCGACCTCGGCGGGCGTGAACTTCCCATCCCGGACGTGCTCGGCGAACCGTCGGTCGATGTCGTTCGACTGGCCGACGTAGACCCCGTCGACGGAGTCCACGACGTAGATGCCCTCGGTCGGTCGTGGCCCGGGGGTCGGCGGCTGTGGTGCCGCCGGGGTCGGGGGGACGTCCGCCAGCACCGGCGAGGACGTCGGGCTCGGCACCGAGCTCGGCGTGAGCGCGTGCCCGGCCCCACCCGCGGCGCCCCCGGTCAGTCCGCCGATGCCGACGCCCTGGGCGGTGGCCGAGACGAATCCGCCGGGCGTGTGCGGCCCGGGACCGGTGGCGTAGCCGTACGCACTGGAGACGCCGCCCCCGGTCCCGCCCGAGATCATGCCGCCGACGACCGCCTGACGGAGCGGCCCGGTGACACCCATCCGCGCAGCGGCACCCACACCGCCCCAGGCGCCGAAGGCACCGGAGATCGCGACCTGGCCCCAGTTCACGCTGCCGGTGGTCGCCTTCTGGATGATGGTGTCGGCGCCGGCGGAGATCAGCATCATCCCGGCCGGCCCACCGACACCCGTGGCGATCAGTACACCGCCGGCGATGACCATCGCCCCGCCGGCGAGGTACTCCCAGTTGTTCTTGGTCCAGTCCGCGACCGCGGCGAACGCGCCCGCGTTCTCGGACATGTAGGTCTGGAGGTCGGCGTCGGTCATCGGGCTGAGACCGGACGGGTCGAGGGCGTGCATCGGGTCGTTGCCCGCGAACGCGTAGGGGTTGCCCGACCAGGCCGCACCCGACGTCGGCTCCCACGGGTCGACGGAGAGGAAACCGTGGCTGTCCGGGTCGTAGACCCGGCGGCCCATCCACTCCAGGCCGGCGAAGGTCAGCTCTCCCGACGCGCCCAGGCCGATCCCGTGGTCGTCGAACCCGGCGGCCGCGTCGACGTCCCACGGGTCGTCGCCGGTGGCCCTGACCTGACGCCAGCCGGGGGTGTTCCACTCCGTGCCGACCCCGAGCACGGGTCCGGTCGCCACCACCGCGGCGCTACCGACCTGGGCCGGCGCGCCTGCACGAGGGTCCGCGTTGTCGAAGAAGACCTCCGCATCGTCGAGGCGGCTCAGCTGGCCGAGGGCGTCCACGACGGAGGTGACCCGGCGCTCGCGCCCCTCGGGGTCCCGGTCGACGACCTCCGCCAACGACCCGAGACGGCTCCACACGAGATCACGGGTCGAGCCGTCAGTGCGCTCCGCGCGGGTGCGCCGACCGAGCCGGTCGTAGGAGAAGCGCGTGCTGCGGGTCGCGTCCCCGTCGCGCTCGACGGCGGTGAGCAGCTGTCCCGCCGCGTCGTACGACAGCTCGCGGGTGCGTCCCGCCGCGATCTCCGCCACGATCCGCCCGGAGGCGTCGTAGCGCCACCGGGTCGCCGACTCCCCATCGGCCCCGGTGGTGCGGAGAGCGACCAGCTGGTGCGCCTCGTCGTGCTCGTAGGCGCTGGAGGAGCCGTCGCGCGCGACGGTGGTGATCCGGCCTAGGTCGTCGCGGTCGACGACCGTGGTGGAGGAGCGCTCGCCGTCGGTGACGGTGTGGCCAGCGAGGAAGCCGTCGCCGAAGGTCCAGGTCTGTCGGACACCACCTGCGTCGGCCGCCACCAGGCGCCCGCTGAGGTCGCGCTGGAACGCGGCCCGGCCCAGGGCGTCGTGCTCCACGGCGACCACCCGGCCGGCGGCGTCGCGCTCGTATCGGGTGCGTCTGCCGTCAGGGTCGACGCGCGCCACGCGACGGCCGTCGGCGTCGTAGGACCACGACAGGCCGCGCCCGTCCCGGGTCTGCGACACCAGCAGCCCACGGGCGTCCCAGGCAAGCTCGTGGACCGCCTCCCGGTCCCGCTGGGTGTGGTCGACCACCCGGGCGGTGCGACCCCGTACGTCGCGCGTGGTGTGCGACAGCACCTCGCCGTCGATCGCCACGGTCGTGACCCGGCCATTCTCGTCGTAGGTCCACTCCGTGCGGGTCCCGGTGGGGTCTTCCTGCCAGCTCTGGCGGCCGGCGGCGTCGTACCCTCCCCGGGTGATCCGGCCGAGCGGGTCGGTCTGGGCGACGGCCCGGTTCATGGCGTCGAACTCGCGACGGGTCTCCCCGCCGTCGGGGTGGACGATCAGCACGGCCCGCCCGTTGGCGTCGTACTCCCACCGGGTCGCGCCTCCGTTGCCGTCGACGGCCTCGACGAGCTGGCCGGCGGCGTCGTAGCGGAACCGCCGGCGCCCGAACTGGGGGTCGCGCGACTCCACCACTCGACCCAGGAGGTCATAGGTGACCAGGGTGGTCCCCGCGCCGGGAACCCGACGCTTGGTGACCCGCGCACAGGAGTCGTACCTCCAGGTCGCCTGCTCGCCGGTGGGCATCGTCTGCGCCACGACCCGTCCGTCGGCGTCGTAGGTCATCGTCGTGCGGGCGCCGAGCTCGTCGACGACGGCCGACGGGCGACCACAGCGGTCGTACTCGTAGGAGACGACCCCGCCCCCGGGCCGGGTCAGGGCCACCGCACGGCCGGCCGCGTCCCGCTCGACCGCGGTGCGGCCGCCGGCGGCGTCGACCAGCTCGACGGCGCGACCGCAACGGTCGTAGCGGGTCAGGACGCTGGAGCCGTCGGGGCGCACGCTGGCCACGAGGCGGCCGAGCTTGTCGAACTGCATGCCGGCGGCGACGGAGCCGGAGACGACCTCGGCCGTGCCGGCGGCGACGTCGGCGCGCGCGGCGCGCTGCTCGCCGGTCGGTGCGGTGGTCGTGACCAGGTCGCCGTTGGCGTCGTAGTCCCGCGTCCAGACCGCCCCGGTGGGGTCGGTCGTCTCCCGCAGCCGGGAGAGGGCGTCGTGCGCGAAGCGCCACTCGGATCCGTCGGGCAGCTCGACCGCAGCCAGGTTGCCGAGGTCGTCGAAGTGCCGCGAGACCGCCCGCCCCAGCGGGTCGACGGTCGTCTCGAGGTCGCCGGCGACACCGTGCTCCATCGTGGTCCGGGCGCCCAGCGGGTCGGTCACCGACGACACCCGGCCGTCGACGGTGTGCTCGTAGGTCCAGGTCGCCCCGTCGGGGTCGACCCGGGTGCGGAGCAGCCCGGTGGCGTCGTCGAAGGCGAAGGTGGTCCGGTGGCCCGACGGGGTGACGGCGGCGACCACCCGGCCGGCGTCGTCACGCTCGAGCCTTGCTGCGTTGCCGTCGGCGTCGGTGGTCGAGACCAGGTCGCCGTGCTCGTCGTAGGCGAAGGACACGACCACCCCGGTCGGGTCGACGACCTCGGTCAGCAGGCCCGCGGCCCACGCCATCCGGGTCACGCCCCCCTCGGGGTCGGTCAGGGTCGCGGGGTTGCGCTCGTCGCCGTCGTAGGTGAACGAGGTGACCGCGGGGGTGCCGTCCTCGGTCGCCACCTCGACGGTGCGGACGCGGTCCTGGTCGTCGAAGGACTGGGTGATGTCGGCGCCGTTCGGGCTGACGGTGCGGACCAGGCGGCCGCGGGTGTCGTACTCCCGCACCGTGGTCGAGCCGTCGCGCTCGGTCACCATGACGGCGTTGCCGTAGGGGTCGTACGACGTCGACTGCCGGCGGTCGTCGCTGTCGATCGCGCCGACCAGCCGTCCGCGCTCGTCGGCGACCCAGGTGTTGGAGCGGGTGCCGTCCACGTCGGAGACGACGGTGACCCGGCCGGGCAGGTAGGCGTAGCGCGTCACCCGGCCGTGCGGGGAGCGCTGGCTGGTCACCCTGGACCGGTCGTCGTAGGTGTTCTCGACCTCGACCACGCCGGAGGACCCGATGACGGCGTCCACGAGGCCGTGCTCGTCCCACCGGTAGCGGCGGGTCCCGAGGGCGGAGGTGGCCGCGACCAGACGGTCCTGGTCGTCGTAGTCGTAGGTGACCTCGCGTCCGTCCGAGGCACGGACGGCGAGCAGACGGGTGTCGCCCCAGACCAGCTCGAGCCGGCGACCTCGCTCGTGCGACATGCGCACCAGCCGGCCCTCCGCCCAGGTCAGGCGGACGGTGGTGCCGGGCCCGGCGGTGCGTGCCAGCAGCCTCCCCGCGCGGTCGAAGCGCCAGCGGACGCCGTCGTTGCCGCTGACCAGGTAGCCGTCGCCGGACCGCTCGAGCCACCGGCTCTCGCCCGACGCGCGGTCCCAGGCCTCGCCGAGCCGCGGGAAGACCAGCTGGCGGCCGTCGGGCAGGGTGCAGCGGGCGGCCTCGTCGTCCAGGGACAGCCCGGTGTCGGCCCAGGAGGACCAGCCCGGGCCGAGGGCGCCGACCACGCAGGTCATCGAGTTGTACATCCGGGTGAACGCCAGCGAGGCGCAGCCGCCGGCGAACCCGAGGTCCGCCTCGGGCTCGAGGAAGTTGCCGGTGGAGGTGTTGACCGGGTCGTCGGCGTAGCCGGAGGTCGGCATCGCGCCCACGGCCTGCGCCGGCTCGATGACCAGGTCCTGCCGGGCCGCGTCGACGCCGGCCGCCTGCAGTGCGGCGGCCACGGAGGCGTTGGACAGGGTGGACACGACGCCGTCCCCGCCGGCGGCCTCGAACGCGGAGGCGACGGTGGTCGCCCAGGCGACGTCGTTCTCGTTGGCCTCCAGCCACCGGTCGGCACCGGAGAAGACGCCGTCGGCCGACAGCGAGCCCCAGTGACAGGACGACCGGAACGTCGAGAAACGGGCCTTCGCCGTCGCGAGCGGCGTGCGGGCACGCTCGTCGGCGCCGGCCGAGGCGGTGGCGAAGGACGTGAGGTCGGCCGGCCTGGCCGAGGACGTGCCGCCCGCGCCACCCGTCCCGCTGGCCGGGGTCTGACGCGGGGTGCTGCGCGGGGCGGAGACGGGCACCTCGATCGGGCTGGCCGGCGGGCCGACCGGGGGCTCGTCCTCACCGGTGAAGAAGTCGCCGATGCCGTCGCCGACCTTCTCCAGCCCGCTGCGGCTGTCCTGCTCGGCCTTCCAGGCACGTGCGGTCTCGCGACGCTCCTGCTCCTTCTGCGCCTCCTCCGCCAGGCGACGGGCGCCCTCGGCGACCTCGCGCAGCCGGTCGGCGAGCTCCCGGGCGTCGGCGGCCGCGGTGCTGGCGTTGTCCTGGAACAGCGTCGAGAAGAACCCGCGGAACTCCTGCATCGCCACCGACACGAAGACGTTCCTCGACCCGAGCTGACCCTCGACGGTGCCGGCAGCGTCGTCGGCCGAGGTGCTGAGCGCCTCGGCTGCTGCGAAGTCGAACGGGACGTCCTGCTCGATACCGGTCAGCTCATCGCCCACGACACACCACTCCTACCCGCGGGGCCTCGCCCCGCGACACGTTCTGCTCGACACCACCAGGACTGCACGCTCACCGCCCGCCACCCCGAGCGCCCGGCGTACGCGCGGGCGGCGGGATGGCGGACGGTCAGCGGGTGGTCCGGGTCAGGAGCCGCCGCCGGCGGACATGATGTTGGCGCTGATCTTGTCGAGCTGCTGGCGCAGGTCGTCGAGCTCGACCTTGGCCTTGTCCAGCGCCGACTTGGCCTCGGGCCAGGTCGAGTTCCGGAACGTCTCGGCCAGCGGGCCGTCCCAGTTGTTGGGGTCGGAGAGCTCCTTGCCCTTGGCGTCGAGCTGGCTGATCTGGTCGGCCAGGCCGCCGTTGATGATCGAGGACATCTGCTGGATGGCCGCCTTGGCGGTTCCGGAGGAGAGGACGCGGTCGGACACGGGTGCCTGCCTTTCGCCGACCTCCTGGGCCGGCTGGTGCTGGTCGTACGGACGCGGCGACGATGCCAGAGATCGGGACCTGAGTCCTTGCTCCGTCCAGGATGCTGGACATGCGTTGTCTCGTCACCGAGACGCGGCACGCGATCAGCCGCGCTGGCAGACTCGCCCCGTGAGGAACCGACCCCAGCAGGCCGATGCCCCGTCGCCGCCCAGCACGTCGCTGCCCGTCGTCCTCGTCGCGCTGGTCGTGGTCGGGGTCGTCGCCGTCCTCGGCGCCGAACGGACGCTCGACCGGATCCGGGCCGACACCGCGGTGCAGGCCGTCGGGCAGGGCGAGCCCGGCTGCGTGAACGCTGCCACGTTCACGGGGCCCGACGGCGTCGAGCGCCGCGTCGACGTCACCGTCTATAAGGCCAACTGCCTCGACCGGGACCCGGGCGACCCCGTCACCGTCTACTACGACGCCGGCGACCCGTCGGTGACCGCGCCGAGCCGGGCCTGGTGGTGGACGCTGCTCCCGACGCTGGTCGCCACGGGTGCTGCCGCGTTCCTCGTGCGCACCGCGGTGCGGCACGTGCGTGGGGTGCGCCGGGATCGCAGCGCCTGAACCCCCGGCGCCTGGACCCCGCCGGTCAGCAGCGGAGGTCGTCCTCCGGCGCGGTGCCGTCGAGCAGGTAGTCCTCCACCGCGGCGTCGACGCACGCGTCGCCCTGGCCGTACCCGGTGTGACCGTCGCCGTCCCGGGTCACCAGCACGCCGGACTCGAGCTGCTCGGCCAGCGCGACCGACCACTCGTACGGTGTCGCGGGGTCCCTGGTGGTGCCCACGACCATGATCGGCGCGGCGCCCGCGGCGTCGATCTCGGGGCGCGGCTCGGCCGCCTCCTCGGTGACGCCCTGGCAGCCGACCATCCCCCAGGCGAAGGTCTCGCCGAAGGTCGGCGAGGCCTCCTCGAAGGCGGGGACGAGGTCGGGGACGTCCTCGACCGGGACCGTGGTGGGGTCGTCGAGGCAGCGCACGGCGTAGATGGCCTCGGCGCTGTTGTCGGCGTAGCTGCCGTCGGTGCGGGAGAGGTAGAGGTCGGCGAGCATCCCGAGCGCGGTGCCGTCGCCGTCGAGCGCGGCGCGCAGGGCCTGGTCGAGCAGCGGCCAGAGGTCCTCGCTGTAGAGCGGGAACACCAGGCCGTAGAAGGCCAGGCCGTAGAAGGCCAGGCCGCCGCTCAGCTCGCGGTCGTTGCTGGTCGGCAGCGGCTCCTCCTGCACCCGGTCGAGCAGGTCGGAGATCGTGTCGAGGCCGCCCTGGAGGTCGTCACCGAGGTAGCAGCCGGAGATGTTCTCGGTGCAGTTGCCGACGTAGGAGCGCAGCGCGGTCTCGAACCCGCCGGCCTGGCCGATCGCCTCGTCGACGGCGCCGAGGCTGGGGTCGACCCCCGCGTCGAGGACCATCCGGCCCACCCGCTCGGGGAACAGCTCGGCGTAGGTCGCGCCGAGGTCGGTGCCGTAGGAGGCGCCGAGGTAGACCAGGCGCGGGTCGCCGAGCGCGGCGCGCAGCACGTCCATGTCGCGGGCGGCCTCGACGGTCGAGACGTGGCCGAGCACCTCCCCGGTGCGCGCGGCGCACCCGGCGAAGAAGTCCTCCTGGGCGCTCGCGTAGGCCGCGGCCTCGGTCGCGTCGTCGGGCGACGGGTCGGTCTCGGTGAAGGCGTCCAGCTCGGCGTCGGTCAGGCAGTCGACGGGGGCCGAGCGGCCGACGCCGCGCGGGTCGAAGCCGACCACGTCGAGGTTGGCCAGCAGGTCGCCACCGAGGATGCGGCCCGCGGCGGCGGCGTACGACGTGCCGCGCGCGCCGGGCCCGCCCGGGTTGACCACGAGCGAGCCGACGGCCTCACCCTCGGCCGGCAGCCGCAGCAGCGCGAGGTCGATCGTGGCGCCGTCGGCCTCGGCGTAGTCGACCGGGACGGTGAGGGTGGCGCACTCGGCGGCGTCGTCCTCGTAGTCCCCCGCCGGGCAGGTCTCCCAGGCGAGCTCCTGGTCGTAGTACGACGCGAGAGTCTCGTCGGGGGGCGTCCGGGCGTCGCCCGCGTCGGCGTCGAGGGGCGCGGCGGTCCGGGTGGGGGTGTCGGCGGGCGCGTCGTCCTGGTCGTCGTCGCCGAGCACGACCAGGCCGGCGGCCAGGCCGGCGCTGAGCAGCAGGGCGAGGGCCAGCAGGCCGGCCACGACCACCACGACGGCGCGCTGCTGGCGCATCCCGAAGCTCACGACCGGACCTCCTCGGGCACCAGCAGGGCCACCGTCATCGACTCCAGGGCCAGGGCGACCGGCACGTTGAACTCCATCATCTGCTCGCGGGCGGTGAAGATCGCGTCGATCCGACGCAGGTTGACCTCGGGCGTGGAGTGCCGGGCGAGGTCCTCGACCTCGCCCCGGATCTCCTCGTTGACCAGCGCCTGCGGGGACCCGAGCCCGACCGTGATCGCGTCGCGGTAGACCGACGCGAGGTCCATCAGCCCCCGGTCGACCACGTCGAGCACCCGGCGCTTGGCCCGGGTCTTCTGCGCCTTGTCCATCTCGGCCAGCGCGGGGGCGTACTCCCGGGGGCGTCGGCCGCGCTCGACGACGCCGTACGCCGCGTCGAGGTCGGCCTTCTCCCGCGCGTCGAGGGCCGAGGTCAGCGCCTCCGCCTCCTCCTTGGCCCGCTCAGCCAGCCCGGTGGCGGCCCGCATCGCGGCGCCGAGGGAGACCAGCGCCGCCGGCAGCCCGACGACCTCGCGGCGCCGGGTCCGGGTGGCCTCGTCGGTGGCGAGGGCGCGGGCGCGGCCGATGTGGCCCTGGCTGGCACGGGCGGCGTGCAGCGCCAGCGAGTCCGAGACCCCGAGGGTGCGCTCGAGGAACGCCGCGACCTCGGGCGTGGCGGGCGTGGTCAGGGTGACCAGCCGGCAGCGCGACCGGATCGTGGTCAGGACGTCCTCGACCGTGGGGGCGCAGAGCATCCACACGGTGCGGTCGGTGGGCTCCTCGATGGCCTTGAGCAGCGCGTTGCACGCCCCCTCGGTCAGCCGGTCGGCGTCCTCGATGACGATGATCTGCCAGCGGCGGCCGTTGGGGGCCAGCGCGGCCTTGCGGACGAGGTCGCGGGCCTCGGCGATCCCGATGGAGAGCTTCGCGGTACGGACGACCTGCACGTCGGCGTGGCTGCCGACCAGCACGGTGTGGCAGGCGTGGCACTCCCCGCACCCGCCCCGCTCGCACTGCAGGGCGGCGGCGAACGCGGTCGCGGCGTTGGAGCGACCGGAGCCGGGTGGCCCGGTGAAGAGCCAGGCGTGGCCGACCCCGCGGCCGTCAGCGGCGTTCTGCGCGGCCTCCTGCAGGACCGCGACGGCCCGGCGCTGGCCGACGAGGTCGTCCCAGACGCTCATCGGAGGGCCTCCTCGTCGGCGGGGCCCGGGGTCGCGCGCTCGGCGGCGGCCAGCCACGGACGTACGGCCGCCCGCACCTGCGCGGCGATCTCCTCGACCGGCGCCCGGGCGTCGAGGACGAGGTAGTGGCGCGGGTCGTCGGCGGCCATCGCGACGAAGGCCGCGCGGACGCGCTGGTGGAAGTCGAGCGACTCGCCCTCGATCCGGTCGCGGCCCTCGAACCGCCCGAGGCCGGCCGCCGGCTCGAGGTCGAGCACCACGGTCAGGTGCGGGCGCAGGTCCTCGGTGGCCCAGCGCGCGACGTCGTCCACCTCGCCGACCTCGAGCGCCCGGCCGGCGCCCTGGTAGGCCAGCGTCGAGTCGACGTAGCGGTCGGTCACCACCACCTCGCCCCGCGCCAGCGCCGGCAGCACCACGGTCTCGACGTGCTCGGCCTTGTCCGCGGCGTAGAGCAGCACCTCGGTCCGGTCCGCGAGCACCCCGGTCTCAGGGCTCAGCACGATCCGCCGCAGCTCGGCCCCGACCGGGGTGTCGCCGGGCTCGAAGGTCGGCCGGACGGCGTACCCCTGCTCGCGCAGCCAGGCGGTGAGAAGCCGCGACTGCGTCGACTTGCCCGACCCCTCGCCGCCCTCGAAGCAGACGAAGACGCCACGCTCGGTCCACCGCCCGGGCCAGGTCGCTGTGCTCACGCCCCAGAACCTACGGGGCGGTGCCGACGCCCGCCCGGGGCGACCGGTCCAGACGGGTGCGGCAGCGGGCGCCCCCGAGAGGCGGGGACCACTAGCGTCACGCCCGACCGACCCCAATCCACGGAGGCTCCCGCATGAACATGCCCGACGCCGTACGCCACGTCCTGTCCAACTACGCGACCTTCTCCGGGCGTGCCCGGCGCTCCGAGTTCTGGTGGTGGTACCTCGCCACCCTCATCGCGGGCGTGGTGCTCAACATCGTCGACAGCGCCCTCGGCACCGGGGGCATCCTCGCCGGGATCTTCGCCCTCGCGATCATCGTGCCCCAGCTCGCCGTGGGCGCCCGACGCCTGCACGACACCGGCCGCAGCGGCTGGCTCCAGCTGCTCGGGATCATCCCGATCATCGGGATCATCCTGCTCATCGTCTGGTGGGCCGGCGACTCCAAGCCCGACAACCAGCACGGCCCGAACCCGAAGGGCGCCGGCCTGCCCGGCACCTCGCCCTACACCGGGATCTGAGCCCCACCACCGGATCTGCGGTCGCCCCGGACTGGGTGGGCGTCTCCCGCGCCGTCTTGACGGGCAAGTTTCGAACATGTCGGCCTTTGCAAAGGCCGACATGTTCGGAAGTCCCCGGCCGACCGGGGACTTCTGCACCCGGCCCGCCGGCCTACGCCTTCTTGGCCGCAGCCTTCGTCGTCTTCTTCGTCGCCGTCTTCTTGGCGGTGGTCTTCTTGGCGGCCGTCTTCTTCGCCGCCGTCTTCTTGGTGGCGGTCTTCTTGGTGGCGGTCTTCTTGGCCGGCGCCTTCTTCGCGCCCTTCTTGGCCGTCTTCGCCGGGCCCTTGGCGCGGCGCTCGGCGAGCAGCTCGGCGGCGCGCTCGATCGTCACCTTCTCCACCGAGTCCTCCTTGCGGAGGGTGGCGTTGTACTCGCCGTCGGTGACGTACTCACCGAAACGACCGGCCTTGACCACCACCGGGAACCCCGAGACCGGGTCCGGTCCGAGCTCCTTGAGCGGCGGGGCCGCGGCGGCGCGGCCGCGCTGCTTGGGCTGGGCGTAGATCGTCAGCGCCTCGTCGAGGCCGATCGTCAGCAGCTGGTCCTCCGAGGTCAGCGACCGCGAGTCGGTGCCCTTCTTCAGGTACGGCCCGTAGCGGCCGTTCTGGGCGGTGATCTCATCGCCCGACTCCGGGTCGGTGCCGACCACGCGAGGCAGCGAGAGCAGCGTGACCGCCTCGTCGAGGGTGATCGTGTCCAGCGACATCGACTTGAACAGCGACCCGGTGCGCGGCTTGGCCGACTTGGCCGCGTCCTCCGGCAGCTGCTCGGTGACGTACGGGCCGTACCGGCCGTTCTTGGCGACCACGGCGAGCCCGGTCTCCGGGTGCGCGCCGAGCGGGATCTCCTCGCCGGCCGGGCTGGCGAACAGCTCGGCGGCCTTCTCGAGGGTCAGCTCGTCGGGCGGCAGGTCGTCGGGCACGTTGGCGCGCTTGGCCAGCGCGTTGCCCTCGTCGTCGGGACCCTCGAGGTACGGCCCGTAGCGGCCGACCCGCAGGTTGATGCCCGACTCGGGACCGCCGATCGGGAAGGTGGCCAGCTCGCGGGCGTCGATGTCGCCAAGCTCGTCGACCAGCCGCTTGAGGCCGGTGACCTCGCCCGCGCCGTAGTAGAACTCCGACAGCTCGGTGCTGCGGTCCTTGCGGCCGCCGGCGATGTCGTCGAGGACGTCCTCCATCGCGGCGGTGAACTCGTAGGAGACCTGGCGCGGGAAGTGCTCCTCCAGCAGCCGGGTGACCGAGAAGGCCAGCCAGGCCGGGACCAGCGCGGTGCCCTTCTTGTAGACGTAGCCGCGGTCGACGATCGTCTTCATGATCGAGGCGTAGGTCGAGGGGCGGCCGATCTCGCGCTCCTCGAGCTCCTTGACCAGGGTGGCCTCGGTGTAGCGGGCCGGCGGCTTGGTCTCGTGCCCGTCGGCGCTCAGCGAGGCCGCCGAGACGGCGTCGCCCTGCTCGAGCGCGGGCAGCCGGCTCTCCTGGTCGTCGGAGGTCGCACCGTGGTCGGTGCCCTCGACGTAGGCCTTGAGGAACCCGTGGAAGCTGATGACGCGGCCGCTGGCGGAGAACACGACGTCCTCGCCGGTCGAGGCGGCGCCGCCGAGGCGGATCGTCACGCTCTGCCCGGTCGCGTCGCGCATCTGCGAGGCGACGGTGCGCATCCAGATCAGCTCGTAGAGCCGGAACTGCTCGCCGGTCAGCCCGGTCTGGGCGGGGGTGCGGAAGGTCTCGCCGGCGGGGCGGATCGCCTCGTGCGCCTCCTGGGCGTTCTTGACCTTCGAGGCGTAGACGCGCGGGGCGTCGGGGACGTACTCGGCGCCGTAGAGCTCGCGCACCTGGGCACGGGCGGCGTCCACCGCCGCGCTCGACAGGGTGGTGGAGTCGGTCCGCATGTAGGTGATGTGGCCGTTCTCGTACAGCCGCTGCGCCACCGACATCGTCACCGAGGCGCCCATCCCGAGCTTGCGGCTGGCCTCCTGCTGCAGCGTGGTGGTGCGGAACGGCGCGTACGGGGAACGGCGGTAGGGCTTGGCCTCGACCGAGCGGACGTCGTACGTCGAGTCGGTCAGACCGGAGACCAGCGCCTCGGCGCGGGTGCGGTCGAGGTGGACGACCTTGCCCTCGGCCGAGGACTTCAGCAGCCCGTCGGGGCCGAAGTCGGAGCCACGGGCCACGCGGGCGCCGTCGACCGAGTGCACCCGGGCACCGAACATCCGCTGGTCGTGCTTGCTGCCGGCGTCGAAGGTGCCCTCGAGGTCCCAGTACGAGGCGACCTTGAACTTGATCCGCTCGCGCTCGCGGTCGACGACCAGGCGGGTGGCCACGGACTGCACGCGCCCCGCGGAGAGGCCGGACATGACCTTCTTCCACAGCACCGGGCTGACCTCGTAGCCGTAGAGGCGGTCGAGGATGCGCCGCGTCTCCTGGGCCTCGACGAGGTCGTCGTTGATGGTGCGCGGGTTGGCCACGGCGGCCTGGATCGCGGGCTTGGTGATCTCGTGGAACACCATCCGGTGCACCGGGACGCCCTTCTTGGGCTTCAGCTCGTCGAGCAGGTGCCACGCGATGGCCTCGCCCTCGCGGTCCTCGTCCGTGGCGAGGTAGAGCTCGTCGGCGTCCTTCAGCAGCTTCTTCAGCTTGGCGATGTGCTGCTTCTTGTCGCGCGGCACCACGTAGTAGGGCGTGAACTCGTTGTCCACGTCGATCGCCAGCCGCCCCCAGGGCTTGTCCTTGATCTCGGCCGGGGTGTCCGCGGCCGACATCGGCAGGTCACGGATGTGACCGATGGAGGACTCGACGACGTAGCCGTCGCCGAGGAATCCGCCGATGTTGCGGGCCTTGGCCGGCGACTCGACGATGACCAGCTTGTGGGACACGGGGGCGTCATTCCTTCGCGGAGGGGTGGGGCGCCGCAGACCGGCACCCGGCGGTCACGGTAGCGCGTGGTGGTCACCCCGGCCTCCGCACGCCTCCGCGGGGTGGCCCTCAGGTCAGGAACCCCTCGGCCACCAGGTCGGCCACGACCGGCAGGTAGCGGGCCCGCAGGTCGTCGGGCTCGCGGTCGGTGAGCACCGCCAGCGCGTCGAGGACCTGACCGACGCTGAGGTCGCCGTCGCAGGCCCCGACGAGGGCGGCCTCGACGGTGTCGACCTGCCGGGCGCGGCGGAAGCCGAGCTGCTGGCGGAGCACGATCGCCTCGGGGTCCTCGGCGCCCGGAGCGCCGGCCGTCTCCTGGCGTACGTCGGCCCGCGCCACCAGGTGGTCCTCCGGTCCGACCGGGCGGCGCGCGGCGCGACCCCACGCGGCGATCGCGGGCGCGATCGGCTGCTCGAGGTCGAAGGGCCAGTCGAGCAGGGTGTGGACGGCGCCGCCCGTACCGGCGCCGGCGGACGTGGCGTCGTCGGGCCGGCGGTGCAGGTTGACCCACCCGAACCCGACGCCCTCGACGCCCTGCTCGTCGAACCACGAGAGCCACGTGTCGTAGCGACGGCGGTAGGCCGCGGCCGAGGCCGGGTCGCCGCCGCTGGTGGCCGGGTGGGCGCCCTCGTCCTTGAGCCACAGCTCGACGTAGGCGGCCGGGTCGAGCACCTCGCGCTGCACGACCAGGGCGTCGCAGCCGGGGTCGAGCCAGCCGGCGAGCCGCTCGTCCCACGTCTGGTCGCGGGTGACGACCCAGTCGGCCAGCACCTGGCACCAGCCGTCAGGGGCGAGGTGGCCGGGCGCGGCCCGCACGATGTCCTCCACCACGCGGTCCCCGGGCAGCCCCGAGTCGCGGTAGACCAACCGCTCGCCGGTGGCCGGGGAGATCACGAACGGAGGGTTGGTGGCCACCAGGTCGAACCGCTCGCCGACGACCGGCTCGAAGTAGGACCCGTCGCGCACCTCGACGCGGTCCTCGACGTCGTTGAGCGCGGCGTTGAAGCGGGCGATCCACAGCGCACGGGGGTTGACGTCGGTGGCCACGACCCGGCGGCTGTGCCGGGCCAGGTGCAGGGCCTGGACCCCGCAGCCGGTGCCGAGGTCGAGCGCCGAGCCGACCTGCTCGCGCAGGGTCAGCTGGGCCAACGACGTGGAGGCGGCACTGATCCCGAGCACGTGGTCGGCGCCGACCCGCTGGGCCAGGCCGTCCAGGCCGGGGGTGAGGTCGCTGACCACCCAGAACGCGTCGTCCTCGGAGGCGTACGGCCGCACGTCGAGCCGGGCGGCGACCTCCCCGACGGACTGCTCGAGCACGCCCTCGACCGCGAGCCGGTCGACGAGGCCGGGCAGCGCGGCCTCCGCGGCGTCGGTGGTCACCGCGGTCTGCAGGAGGAACAGCCGCACCAGCGTCTCGGCCCGCGACCCGCCCCGGGTGGCCATCAGCCCCGGCGTGGTCTCGTTGCGGCCGAGCGCGGCGTGCGCGCGGGGGCCGAGCAGGTCGGCGACGGTCGCGTAGTCGAAGTCGGCGTCGAGCAGGGCCTCGCGCAGGCGGTGCGGCAGGTCGGTCACCCGTGCATCCTGCCCGACCCGGGTGCCCGACCCGGGTGCCCGACCCGGGTGCCCGACCCGGCTGGCCGCACCGGGGTCAGCGGTGGTGGTAGTCGTCGGTGGACCAGGTGCCGTCGCGCCAGGCCTGCGCCACGCCGCGGTAGACGCCGTGGCGCAGCTCGTCGGCCCACCCGTCGTACGCCGGCATCCCGACCGTCCGGGCGTGGGCCAGCTCGGCCTCGACGTCGTAGGGGACCCGGACGAAGGAGGTCCCGAACGGCGCGGGCTCCTCGCCGTCGACGACGCCCTCGAGCACCACGTAGACCGGGGTGGGGTCGTAGACGCAGTTGCCGACGCTGCCGGCGTTGACCAGGGTCCGACCGAACTGGGTCTCGTAGAACGGGTCGTGGCTGTCGCCGTAGACGACGACGTCGGGGGCCGGGGCGTCCCCGACGGCGGCCCGCGTCGCGTCGGTCGCGGCGAACTGGCCGAGGAACTCCTCGGCGTCGTGGTCGTAGCGGACCCGGCGGTGGACGCTGTGGGCCGAGGCGTGCATCAGGCGTACCCGGCGACCGCTGAGCAGGAGGTCGTGGCAGAAGGGCAGCGAGCGCAGCCACTCCCCCTGGCCCGGACCGAGCTGCGCCGACCACCAGGCCAGCGCCTCGTCGTCGTAGGTCCGGCCGGGGTCGGGCAGGAAGTCGTCCCAGTTGCCCAGGACGTTGACCTCGCACCGCTCCCGGGCCAGGTCGACGACCTCCCGGCCGCGCGGGCCCTTGCCGACGTGGTCGCCGAGGTTGAGCACCCGGGTGATCCCGCGGGAGGCGACGTCGGCCAGCACGGCCTCGAAGGCGCCCAGGTTGCCGTGCACGTCGGAGACGACCGCGATCCGCTCCAGCCCGCTCACACCTCCGAGCATGCCACCGCGCCGGCGCGGCCCCCGGGGCGGCGCCCGGCGCGGCCTGCGGCGCGGCCGGCGGCGCGGCCGACGACTAGGGGGTGCTGAGCGGCTGGGTGGGCGACGGGTCGCCCGAGCTGGCCGCCGGCGGCGGGGGCGGCGGGGTGGTGGGGCCCGTGTCGTCGTCGCCGATCACCGTCGAACGGCGCTTGGAGAGCACGACGGCCACCACGATCCCGGCGGCGGCGAGCACGCCGATCGTGATCGAGGCACCTCGGTTGGCGTCCTCGCCGAGGGTCAGCGAGACCACCGCGCCCACGATCAGCAGCGAGACCAGGTTCATCACCTTGAGCAGCGGGTTGATCGCGGGCCCGGCGGTGTCCTTGAACGGGTCGCCCACGGTGTCGCCGATGATCGTGGCCTCGTGCGCGGGCGAGCCCTTGCCGCCGTGGTGGCCGTCCTCGACCAGCTTCTTGGCGTTGTCCCAGGCCCCGCCGGCGTTGGCGAGGAAGACCGCCATCAGGGTGCCGGAGGCGATCGCCCCGGCCAGGAATCCCGCGAGCGGTCCGACGCCCAGGCCGAAGCCGACCGCGATCGGAGCGAGGATGGCCAGGATCCCGGGCGTGGCCAGCTCGCGCAGCGAGTCGCGGGTGACGATGTCGACCACGCGCCCGTACTCGGGGCGACCGGTGCCCTCCATGATCCCGGGGATCTCGCGGAACTGTCGGCGCACCTCCATCACGACCGCACCGGCGGCCCGCCCGACGGCGTTGATGGCCAGGCCGGAGAAGAGGAAGACGACCGAGACACCGAGCAGCATCCCGACCAGGACGTCGGGGCTGAACACGAAGAAGGTGAGCACGTCGTCCTCGGCCGGGACGATGTCGGCGAGCGACTCGAGCACGGTGCCGATGTAGGAGCCGAAGAGCGCCGAGGCCGCCAGGACCGCGGTGGCGATCGCGATGCCCTTGGTGATGGCCTTGGTGGTGTTGCCGACGGCGTCGAGCTCGGTGAGGATCTGCGCGCCCTCGGGGCTGACGTCGCCGGACATCTCCGCGATGCCCTGGGCGTTGTCGGAGACCGGGCCGAAGGTGTCCATGGCCACGATCACCCCGACCGTGGTCAGCAGTCCGCAGCCGGCCAGGGCCACGGCGAAGAGCGCGATCGACAGCGACCCGCCGCCCAGCAGGAAGGCGCCGTAGACGGCGGCGCCGATCACCAGGGTCGTGTAGACCGCGGACTCGAAGCCGACCGACAGCCCGGAGAGGATCACGGTCGCCGGACCGGTGATGGAGGTGCGTCCGACGTCCTTGACGGGCTTGAAGTCGGTGCCGGTGAAGTAGCCGGTCAGGGCCAGGATCACCGCGGCCAGCACGATCCCGATCAGCACCGCGACCGAGGCGATCAGGGCCGGGTTGCCGGTGGGGGCGTTGAAGCCCGCGAGCAGGTCGAGGGGGCTGGTCTCGGCGCCGTCGAGCTCGGCGAACGTGGTGGGCAGGTAGAGGAACGACAGCGCCACCGAGGCGATCGCGGCGATGCCCGCGGAGAGGTAGAAGGCCCGGTTGATCGTGGTCAGGCCGTTCTCGCCGGGTCGCGGCTTGCAGAGGTAGACCCCGGCGACCGCGGTGAGCGCGCCGATGCCGGGGATCAGCAGGGGGTAGACCAGGCCGGCGTTGCCGAAGGCCTGCGAACCGAGGATCAGCGCGGCGACGAGCGTGACGGCGTAGGACTCAAAGAGGTCCGCGGCCATCCCGGCGCAGTCCCCGACGTTGTCGCCCACGTTGTCGGCGATGGTCGCGGCGTTGCGGGGGTCGTCCTCGGGGATGTTGTTCTCGACCTTGCCGACGAGGTCGGCGCCGACGTCGGCGGCCTTGGTGAAGATGCCGCCGCCCACCCGCATGAACATCGCCAGGAGCGCCGCACCGAAGCCGAAGCCCTCGAGCACGTCGGGCGCCGAGTCCTGGAAGAGCAGCACGACCAGCGACGCGCCGAACAGGCCGAGGCCGACGGTGCCCATGCCGACGAAGGCACCCGTGCGGAAGCCGATGTGCATCGCCGGGTCCCGGCCCTGGTCCTGCGCCGCGGCCGCCACCCGCAGGTTGGCCCGCACCGCCAGAGACATCCCGAGGTAGCCGATGGCGGCGGAGAACCCGGCGCCGACCAGGAAGAACACCGACCGGAAGATCCGGACGACGGTGTCGTCGGCGGGCAGGAAGAGCAGCAGCACGAACGCGATGGCGGCGAAGACCGCCAGGGTGCGGAACTGGCGCTGCAGGTAGGCGTTGGCGCCCTCCTGCACCGCCTGGGCGATGGCCCGCATGCCCTCGGTGCCCTCGGGGGCGCGCAGCACCTCCTGGCGGAACATCCACGCCATGGCGAGCGCGCCGCAGGAGATCAGCAGGACCAGCAGGACCCAGACCAGGTTGCCGCCGGAGACCTCCACGACGGCGGGGTGGACAGTGAGCATGCTTCCTCCTGCTGAACAGGCATGAGGGCCCCGGCCGTGTGACCCGGGTCACGTCAGCCAGGAGTGTACGCAGGCTTCCGGGCGCGCGTCATCGGCTGCGCGCCCTGCGGCGCGGCGCTCCGGCGGGTCGGCCGGCGGGTGCGCGAGAGGTTGCTCAGCCTGCGGAGAGGGCCTGCTCGGTGTCGTCGTGGATGACGAACACCTTCGCCAGACCGGTGATCCGGAAGATCTTCAGCAGCCGGTCCTGGTGGCACACCAGCTCCAGCGACCCGTCGTGGGCGCGGACCTTCTTCAGCCCGCCGACCAGCACGCCCAGGCCGGTGGAGTCGAGGAACTCGACGGCCTGCATGTCGACGACGAGGTGGTAGTGCCCGGAGGCGACCAGCTCGGAGATGGTGTCGCGCAGCTTGGGCGCGGTGTAGACGTCGATCTCGCCACCGACCGCGACGACGGTGCGGCCGCCGACGTCGCGCGTCTCGAGGCTGAGGTCCACGGTGCTTCCTTCGATCGATCCCGCCGGTGCGGTGCCACCGGTGCGGCAGCCTATGAAACCACGGCGTGCTGCCGGGCGGTGTCGGCGCGCCTTGTCACACTGGCGGGGTGTCCGTGCCCCCGCCCCCACCAGCCGGTCCAGCGCCGCCCGTCCCCGCCGCGGCCCCGCCGCGTGGTCGGGCGGCGCTGGACCGGCTGGTGGCGCTCCCGGGTCGGGCGGAGCGGCTGACCCACCTGGAGACCCTCGCCCCCCGGGCGGCGCGCCACTCGCCGTGGCCGGCCTGGGCCCCGCCCGAGGTCGTGGCGGCCTTCGCGGCGCGTGGCGTGGTGACACCCTGGGTGCACCAGGTGGCCGCGGCCGAGACCGCCCACCAGGGCGGCCACGTCGTGCTCTCGACCGGCACGGCCTCGGGCAAGTCGCTGGCCTACCAGCTGCCGGCCCTCTCCGACGTGCTCGCCGCCCGCGGGCCCCGCCTGCAGCGCGGCGCCACCGCGCTCTACCTGGCGCCCACCAAGGCCCTCGCCCAGGACCAGCTCGCCGCCCTGGACTCCCTCGGCCTCGGCGTCCGGGTGACCACCCACGACGGCGACAGCCCCCAGGAGCAGCGCGACTGGGCGCGCGACCACGGCGAGTACGTCCTGACCAACCCCGACATGCTGCACCGCTCGCTGCTGCCCGGCCACGAGCGGTGGGCGCGCTTCCTCGGGGCCCTGAGGTACGTCGTGGTCGACGAGTGCCACCACTACCGCGGGGTCTTCGGCGCCCACGTGGCCCAGGTGCTCCGCCGGCTGCGCCGCATCTGCGCGCGCTACGGCGCCTCCCCCACCTTCGTGCTGGCCTCGGCCACGGTGGCCGAGCCGGAGGTGGCGGCGCGCCGGCTGACCGGGCTCCCGGTCACGGCGGTCACCGACGACGCCTCCCCGCGCGGCGAGGTCTCGCTGGCCCTGTGGGAGCCGCCGCTGTCCCCGGGCGGTGGCGAGAACGGCGCCCCCGTACGCCGGGCCGCCTCCTCCGAGGTGGCCGACCTGCTGACCGACCTCGTGCTCGACGACGTGCGGACCCTGGCGTTCGTCCGCTCCCGGCGCGGGGTCGAGCACGTCGCGATGACCACCGCGGGGCTGCTCGCCGAGGTCGACCCGTCGCTGGCCCGGACGGTCGCGGCCTACCGCGGGGGCTACCTGCCCGAGGAGCGCCGCGAGATCGAGCAGGCGCTGCGCCGCGGCGACCTGCGGGGGCTCGCGGCCACCAACGCCCTCGAGCTCGGCATCGACGTCAGCGGTCTGGACGCCGTGCTGATGGCCGGCTTCCCCGGCACCCGCGCCGCGCTGTGGCAGCAGCTCGGGCGGGCCGGGCGCGGCGGGCAGGAGTCGCTCGGCGTGCTGGTGGCGCGCGACGACCCCCTGGACACCTACCTGGTCCACCACCCCGAGGCGCTGCTGGGCCGTCCGGTCGAGGCGTCGGTCTTCGACCCCGACAACCCCCACGTGCTCGGCCCGCACCTCTGCGCGGCCGCCGCCGAGCTGCCGCTGACCACCGAGGACCTCCCGCTCTTCGGGCCGGCGACCGCCGACGTCCTGGCCCGGCTGGTCGACGCCGGGCTGCTGCGCCGCCGGCCGCGGGGCTGGTTCTGGACCGACCGCCGCCGCCCCAGCGACCTGGTCGACATCCGGTCCGCCGGTGGAGCCGCGGTCTCCCTGGTCGAGGCCGGCACCGGCCGGGTGGTCGGCACGGTCGACGGCGGCCGCGCGCACGGCGACGTCCACACGGGCGCGGTCTACGTGCACCGCGGGGAGACCTGGCACGTCGACGACCTCGACCTGGACGAGCACGTCGCCACGCTGACGCGCACGCCGGTCGACTACTCCACCTCCGCACGCGAGCTCACCGACATCACGATCGTCTCCGAGCGCGAGCACCGCTGGTGGGGGCCCTGCCGGCTGTCGGTGGGCGAGGTCGACGTCGCCCACCAGGTCGTCGCCTTCCTGCGCCGCCGGGTCCCCGGCGGCGAGGTCCTGGGCGAGGAGCCGCTGGACCTCCCGGAGCGCCGGCTGCGCACCGCGGCGGTGTGGTGGACCGTCCCCGACGAGGTGCTCGCCGAGGCCGGGCTCGGGACCGTCGACCTGCCGGGCGCGGCCCACGCCGCCGAGCACTGCTCGATCGGGCTGCTGCCGCTCTTCGCGACCTGCGACCGGTGGGACATCGGCGGCGTGTCCACCGCGCGGCACCCCGACACGGGGCTGCTGACGGTCTTCGTCCACGACGGCCACCCGGGCGGGGCCGGGTTCGCCGAGCGGGGGTACGCCTCCGCCCGCGCCTGGCTCTCCGCGACCCGCGCGGCGATCGCCGACTGCGAGTGCCTCGAGGGCTGCCCGTCCTGCGTGCAGTCGCCCAAGTGCGGCAACCAGAACAACCCCCTCGACAAGGACGGCGCCGTCCGGCTGCTCGACGTGCTGCTGGCCGGGGCGACCACCGACTGACACGGCGGACCGAGCCCGACGAGCGTCCCCCGGCTCACGGGACCGTCGCGGCGGCGGGACCGGCACGCGCCCGCGCGGTCGGGTCCGCGGACAGGCCGAGCCACCGCGGGCCGTCGACCCGCACCTCGAGGGCCACCTCCCGACCGGACGGGGTGCAGGACGTCAGCGCCGCACCGTTGGCCACCGCGACCGCTCCGGCCGCCGCGCACGGGTCCTCCCCCGTCCCGGCCGCCACCGCCCCGGCGAGGGCGGCGAGGTCGGCGGCGGACTGGGCCCGGCGCAGGTCGACGACGACCGCGGCCACCACCGCGAGGACGCACCCCAGGAGCAGCACCACCCCGACCACGACGGCGGCGTACGCCGTGGCCGCGCCCCGCTCGGAGCCGCCCCGGCCCGGGCTCACCCGGCGACACCCGGCTCGACCCGGGCGACCGCCTGCGACCCGACCGTGGCGCCCGGCAGCCAGGAGACCAGGCCTCCGGGTCCGGCCACCCGGCCGGTCACGGTGACCACGACCTCCTCGGCGCCGAGGGCCACGTCGACCGTCGCCCCGTCCGGCGCGACCCGCAGGGCCAGGTCGCGGACCGCCCCCGGGTCGTCGCCCCGGGCCGCGGACCGGGCGGCCTCGCGTGCGGCGTCGACCGTGCGCACCTGCGCGGCGCCCACCGCCAGCAGCCAGCACAGCGCCACGGTCACCGCGACGAGGAGCGGCAGGACCAGGGCGGCCTCCGCCGTGACGGCGCCGCGCTCCTGCTCCCGCCGCACCGTCACCCGATCCCGAGCAGGCCCAGTACGTGGTCGAACAGGGTCCGCAGCAGCCGGTCGCCGAAGCCGCCGGTCAGCAGGGCGTAGAGCAGCCCGGCCAGTCCGGCGCCCGCCGCGGTGCCCACGGCGTACTCGGCGGTGGTGATGCCCTGCTCGCCGCGGGCGTGGACGCCCGGGCCGCGGGGCAGCTCGACGGTCGGTCCGGTCGGTCCGGTCGGGTCGGTGGTGCGGGCCATCGGGTCCTCCTGGTGCGTCGTGGGCCGCGGCGCGGCCCCGTCGGACGAACCTCCCGCGCGGCCACCGCTCGCGGCCACGGGCCGGCGGCGGCCTGGGGACGGCGTCGCCGGGGAGCCGCCTGTGGAGGTGGGCGGGCCGCTCACCACAGCGAGCCGAGCAGCCCGGCGACCAGCGGCACGATCCCGACCAGGAGGAACGCCGGGAGCAGGCAGAGCCCGAGCGGGAGGGCGGCGCGGACACCGACCGTGCGCGCCCGGTCCTCCACCTCGACCCGGGCCGTGGCGGCCAGGTCGTCGGCGAGACGCTCCACGACGTCGACGACCGAGGCCCCGCTCTCGTGCGCCCGCGCCATCGCTCGGCCCCACGCCTCGAGCCCGGGCTCGGCCAGCAGGCCGCGCCACGCCCCGGCGGGGTCGGCACCCAGCGCCAGGCGCGAGGCCACGGCGCGCACGGGGTCGGTCGCCGGGCCGGGCAGGGCGTCCGCCACCAGCAGGAGCGCGGCCGCCGGCGCCGCACCGGCGCGCAGCGCCGCGGCGAAGAGCGCCACGACGTGCGGAGCCCGGCGGCGGACCTCCTCACGACGGGCGCGGAGCCCGGCCGGCTCGACCCGCCCGGCAGCCCACCAGCAGCCGACAGCCGCGGCGGCACCCAGCACCACGCCGGCGACACCACCGAGGACGGCGACGACGCCGCTGCCGGCCAGCAGGGCCAGGACCGGGCGGTGCCGCAGCAACGGCCCGCGGTCGTCGCCGCGCGCGGCGGCGGGAGCCGGCCCGCGCCCGCTCCGCTCCGACCACCGACCGGGCGCGCGAGCCACGTGGGCATCCGACGACGGCAGCAGCAGCACCGCCGACGAGGACGCCAGCGCCGCCACGACGGCCAGGAACGGGCCGAGCGAGGTCGCGGTCACGGCCCCGTCCGCTCCACCCCGGCGGCGATGGCCTCGATCCAGGCCAGCCCCAGCCCGCCCAGCGCGACCCCGAGGGCCAGGCAGACCAGTCCCGCCGGCGAGTCGAGGAGGAACCCCCACGGGTCGCCCCCCGCGCCGGTGCCCATCAGCAGGGAGAGCAGCGGCAGGCCGGCCACGAGCCTCGCCGTCGCACGGGCCGAGGCGAGCTCGCCCTCCACCACACGGCGCAACGACCGCTGGGCGGTCAGGTCCTCGGCCACCCGGCCGAGGGCGTCGGCCAGGCCGGAGCCGGTGCGGTGGGCCACGTGCCAGGCCGCGGCCACCGGCACCAGGTCCTCGGCACCCGGTCGGCGTGCGGCGGTCCTGAGCGCGGCGGGCACGTCACCGCCGAGGCGGTCGGTCTCGGCCACCGGCCCGAGCGGCGCCCACTCCGCTGCGGCCCGGGCCAGGGCCTGACCGGTGGTGCGTCCGGCGACGAGCTCGGCGCGCAGCTCCTCGCACGCCTCGAGGACCCGCCCCCGCGTCGTGGCCGCCTCGCGCCGCCGACGGCGACCCGCCGTCAGCCGGGCCGCGGCCAGGGCGGCGCCGAGCAGCACCAGCAGCAGGGCGAGCCGACGCGGGGGCAGCGACCCGGACCCGACGGCCCCGGCCGCGACCCCCACCGCACCCACGGCCGCCAGGCGCGCGGCGCGCGCGCCGCCGCCCGGCCGGGCCCGGTCCGGACGGGCTGCGACACCGCCTCCCCCGCCCGGCACCAGCACCGTCGCCGCGGCAGCCGCGAGCAGGACCGTCGCGACCAGGGCGGGGTTGGTGCTCACGCCCGGGCCGGGGCGCCGTCGAGCAGGTCGAGCAGCTCCCGGGCGGCCCGGTCAGGCACGAGCACGCCGTCGGGCCCGACCCGCAGCGCCGCCCGGCACTCCACCAGGCCGGTCGGGTCCCGTCCGACCAGCGCGACCTCGGCCACCCGACGCCGGCCGTCTCCGTCCCGGGCGAGGTGCACCACCACGTCGAGAGCGGAGGCCAGCTGACTGTGTGCGGCCTCCCGACCGAGGCCGGCCGCCAGGGCGAGCGCCTCCACCCGGGCCGGCACGGAGGCCGCCGTGTTGGCGTGCAGCGTCCCGCAGCCCCCCTCGTGACCGGTGTTCAGCGCCGCCATCAGCTCCACCACCTCCCCGCCACGCACCTCATGCGGCCTCTACGAGGAGTGTCTCGAATCGCAGGCGGGCGACTCTCACTCGGACAGTCCCGCGGTTGACGGCTTTCCTCCGCATAGGACACTTAGGCCTCCGGCCGGGACACTTCCCAATCCGTGCCGGACACTCGCGCCAGTCCAGCAGCCGGACCCCGCGACTCCTGACCGCGCTCAACGCTGGGGAACACCACTACCCACCCGAAGTCCAGAGGGGCAGTCCGACCGGCGCCAAGGTGTAGAAAGCGCTGTCTGGCAGTGACCAAGCCGTCGCGTTTGTGACGCCACCCCTCACGCCCCTGTCGTTGCAGCGGATTGACATTCGCCGCAGCCGGATGGAAGCCGATACCTCAAGTCACGGGTCGTCTCACCGGCCGAGCAGCCAGTCCCAGGCTCAATAGGGCGCACGCTGCAGCCGTTGCCGTGACGACCCACCACGATCGGTGGAAGGCCCCGAGAGCCCCCGCAGGATCGGGCTCGCCAAGCACCGCGATGAGGACGGCGACGCCCAGCACCGCACCGAGCTGCCGGGCGGTGGCGCCGACTGCGCTGCCGGCACCGAACTGGTGCGGTTGCAGCGACTGCGCCCCGGCGGCTCCGAGGGTGGGCAGGGCGAGACCGATCGCCAGGCCAACCAGGATCGAGCCGGGAAGGAAGTCGGTCAGGTAGGCAGGGTCAGGTCCGGTCCTGGTGGCGAACCAGGCCGTGCCTGCCGCCATCGACGCCGCCCCCGGGACCACGAGCACCCGGAACCCGTAATGGTCCGCCAGCCGCCCGGTCACCGGTGACAGCGCGGCAGCGATCAGCGGGCTGGGCAGCACGGCGAGGGCGGTGCGGAGGACGGAGTACTGCCAGACCTCGGTGAGGAACAGCACGTTGCAGAGGATGACGGCGAAGAACGCCGCCGCGAACAGCAGCAACGCTCCGGTGGCCACCGAGAACGTACGTACGGTGAAGAGACGCACGGGCAGCACCGGACTCGGGTGCCGCAAGGCGCGGAGCACCAGAACCGGGACGAGGACCGCAGCGACTGCGAAGGATCCGACGACGCGCCACGATCCCCAACCCCAGCTCTCACCCTGCACCAGGCCGAGGGAGAGCAGTCCGAAGACCGCCGTCACCAGCAGCACGCCGGCGTAGTCCCGCGGTCCGGCCGAGGGCGTGCCCGTCGTCTCGCGCAGCACCCGGCGGCCGAGGAGCACCGCGACGACGCACAGCGGGACGTTGACCAGGAACACCCAGCGCCAACCGGGACCTTCGATCAGCAATGCCCCGAGCGTCGGCCCGACCGCGGCGGCCACGCCCCCGGCCGCCCCCCACAGGCCCACCGCTCCGGCGCGCCGGGAGGCGGGGAACTCGGGCAGCAGCAGGGCCAGGGACGCCGGGACCAGCAGGGCGGCGCCGACGGCCTGCACCGCCCGGGCCGCCACCAGGAGCAGCACCGACGGCGCCAGCCCGCACAGCGCGGACCCCAGGCCGAACACGGCCAGGCCGAGGAGGAAGGTCTGCTTGCGCCCGCGGTCGTCGGCGATGCGGCCCGCAGTGACCAGGAGCGCCCCGAACACCACGGCGTAGGCGTTCAGCACCCACGACAACCCGGCGCGGGTGACCTCGGGGAAGTCCGCCGAGAGAGCGGGGAAGGCGATGTTCACGACGGTGGCGTCGAGAAAGACGACGAACACCCCCGCTGCGGAGATGGCCAGGACCTTCCACGCGTGGGCCGGGACCTGCTCGCCGACAGCCCCCTCAGTCTTGTCGGTGGCGCTCACTGCCACTCACCCAGGACACGACGCGTCTGACGCCCCTGGGCCAGCAGCCGCCCTTCGCGGTCCCACACCTCGCTGTCCTCAACGCACCAGCCCCCGGCAGCCGTGCGGGTCGAGATGCGCAGCAGCACCCACCCCGAGGCCACCGGGGCCTCGGCGAAGGAGACGGCGAGGTCGACGGTGGGCACGGCGACCGGGTTGGCGGTGGCCCCGTACAGGGCCGGTGGCATCGCGTCGACCAGCATGGCCAGCGCCGCGGCGTCGAGCGGCGCGTCCTCGAGCAGCCGCACCCAGGCCACGAGCTCCGGATCGTCCCCGCCGGCCAGGGGCCGCGCGTCCGTGGCCGCCCGGAAGTGCAGGTGCTGGCTGAAGGGGACGAACTCGACCGGGAGGACCAGGTCGGGGCAGTCCTCGGGTCCCGGAACGTCCGGCGCTGCGACCCGGGCCACGACCGACTCCCCGCGGGAACGGCCCCCGACCACCGTCGCCCGCACCGCTGCACCGCCGGCCACCGCGACGACGGCGGAGGAGCCGCCCTCGCGGACCAGCGTCGCGGTCAGCTCCAGGGGGCCCTCTGCCGCGGGTTCGAGGAAGAGCACGTTCAGCGACCGGGGCACCCGACCCTCGCCGAGCAGACCCGTCGCCGCGCGCACGCAGAGCCCGGCGACGAGACCGCCCTGCGGCCCTGCCCAGGACCACCACGACCGATCCAGGTCAGCGTGACCGTCGGTCACGAGCAGCGCTCGGGTCAGAGCCGCTGCGGCGACGGTCGGCGGGGTGTCTGCAGTCACGGTGTCGTCCTCCCAGGTACGACCCGGTGGCCGCCGGTCAGGTATAACAGTGTTATGACGGCGTTGTCGAACCTGCCCCACCCCGACGACCTCCGGCGCCGCGAGGTCGTCGAGGCCGCCGCCGGCCTGTTGGCCGAGGACGGTCCGGCAGGGTTGACCCTGCGGCGGGTCGCCGCCTCGGCCGGCGGCTCGACCCAACTGGTCTACACGCTCTTCGGTGGCAAGGCTGGGCTGGCCGATGCCCTCTACGCCGAGGGTTTCGTGCGCCTGGCCGACCTGACCACGCGCTCGCTGTCGAACGCGCCGCCGCCTGGCGACCCGGATCGCGTGGTGGCGTGCGGGCGGGCGTACTGCGACTTCGCCCGGGGCGACTCCGCGCTCTTCTCGCTGATGTTCGGGCGCGCGATCCCCGGGTTCACACCACGCCGTGAGACCCGCCGCGCCGGCCGGGACGCCACGATGGGCCAGCTCGTGCGCACCGTCGCGGAGTGCCAGGCGGAGGGCACCCTGGTCTCCGACGACGCCGAGAGGGTCGCCCACGTCTGCTGGGCCACTGCCCACGGGGTCGCGAGCCTCCTGGTCGCTGGCCTGCTTCCCGACGACGACCACGCCCTGACCACGATGCTGCGCACCCCCGTGCTGGCCCACCTGCCCGGAGGTGCGACGTGGCCGTCCTGATCACGCCCGGCGCCTTCACCCGCGCCTCCTCCTTCGCACGCCTCGCCGAGAGACTCGACGCAAAGGTCGTGGAGCTGCCCATCCGGGCCCGGCGTCTTCCCCAGCTGGATCGAGGTGGGCTTGCTGCCAACGACGCGGCCCTGCTTGCGGCCATCGACGAGGTGCAGGATGACGAGCGTCCTCTCGTGCTCGTAGGCCATTCGATGGGGGGTCTGCTGGCCCTCCGCGCTGGGCAGCATAGAAGGATCGACGCCCAGGTCCTGCTGATGCCGGCACCCCCCGACGGCCTGCTCGGCGACATGACCAGGCTCACGCTGAGCGACCCCGTCACCGCGTTGAAGTACGCCATGCTCTCGGTGAGCACGGTGCCGGCCCGGTTCTGGTGGCTGGCTCCGCCGCGCGGGCTCTTCACTCCGGAGGCCACCCCGGAGGCGCTGGCCGACACGCGACGACACCGGGCTGATGAGTCGTTGCTGACGCTGCTTCAGCTGCTGATCGGCTCCCGTGAGCCTGTTCGCCCGGCCGGCGTGCCCACCCTTGTGGTGGGTGGGACTGGCGACGGCCTCGTGCCAGCATCCACGACGCGGCGCCTCGCCGAGCAACTGGGAGCCGACTACCTCGAACTCCCTGTCGGCCACAACTTCTCCGAGGAACCAGCCGGCGAGGTGGTCGAGGTCGAGGTTGAACGATGGCTTGGTACCCAGGGTCTGTTGACGACTACCGTTCCCCGCTCGAGCCCCATCCCTCGCCTGACGTGAACTTCGGGCGGCGGGTTTGCCCCTGAATCGGAAAGAAGTGTGAGCTGTGACGCGCTACGGGGTCGACCTACGTACCGGCGAGATGTTCGAGACTCAGCGACGAACGCTGCTGGAGAGCGACATCGCGTGGTTCGCGGAGTGGAGCTGGGACACGAATCCGGTGCACACCGACGCGGTGTCGGCCGCTGCCGGGCGGTACGGATCCCCGATCGCGCACGGCATGCTGGGGCTCTCGGTGACCATGGGCCTCATCTCGCGTCTGGGGGTCTTCGAGGGCAGCTCGGTGGCGATGCTGGGTGTGGAGGACTGGCGCTTCCTGCGTCCGCTCCGTGCCGGGGACACGGTGTGGGTCGAGCTGGAGATCGTGTCGGTCCGCCAGGCCTCCGACGCCTCGACCACGGTCGTCGACCGCAGGGCCTCGCTGCTGACCGCTGACGGCGTGGCGCAGCAGGGTCGGCTGCCGCTACTGATGTCGACGCACCCGCCGTCCTAGCCGAGCCGAGCCAGGTCCCCAGGCCCGGGGAGCCCGGGAGCGAGGTGCTGTGCCACGTCGTCAGCCGGTGATCTTGATGTTGACCTGCTTGGTCTGGGTGAAGCCGGCGATCATCCCCTCCAGGGACACCTCGCGTCCGATGCCGCTCTGCTTGTACCCGCCGTAGGACTGGCCCACGACCTGCCCGCCGCCCTGGTTGACCTGCACCCAGCCCGCCTCGAGGCGGTGGGCGGTGGAGATGGCCAGGTTGACGTCGTTGCTCCAGACGTAGGCCGCGAGGCCGTAGGCGGAGTCGTTGGCCATCGCGACGACGTCGTCGACATCGGTCCAGGGGATGGCCACGACGACGGGGCCGAAGATCTCCTCGCGGGCGAGGCGGAAGGAGTTGTCGCCGCCCGAGAACAGGGTGGGCAGGTGGAAGTAACCCTCGCTGAGCGGGCCCTCGGCCGGGGGCAGCCCTCCGGCTTCGAGGTGGAGGGCCGGGTTGGCCAGGCCGTCCTCGATGTAGCCGCGGACCGAGGTGAACTGCTTGTCGTTGATGATCGCGCCGATGTCGGTCTGCTCCTCGGAGGGGTCGCCGACGACCTGGTCCCGAAGTCGCTGGCTCAGTCGGGCGACGACCTCGTCGTGAACCTCGCGGTGCAGGAAGAGCCGTGAGCCGGCCGTGCAGCTCTGTCCCTGCCGGTGCACCCGTGAGGAGATGAGCAGGCCCTCGATGAGCTCGTCGGTGACCTGTCCGGGGAAGACGATGGAGGGGTTCTTGCCGCCGAGCTCGAGGGAGACGTGGCGCAGCTTCTCGCCGGCGATGCGGCCGATGCCGCGCCCGACGGGGGTGGAGCCGGTGAAGCTGATCTTGTCGATGTCGGGGTGCTCGACCAGGGCCGCGCCCGCGGTGGCACCCTCTCCGGTGATGACGTTGAGGACTCCGGCCGGCAGCGCGGTGGCCAGGATCTCGGCCAGGAGCAGGATCGACAGCGGCGCGTCCTCGGCCGCTTTCAGGACCATGGTGTTGCCGGCCGCGAGCGCGGCGGGGACCTTGAAGCCGGCGATCATGAGCGGTGAATTCCACGGCAGGATGGCGCCCACGACGCCGAGCGGCTCGTGTCGGGTGTACTGCAGCTGCCCGGCACCGGCGGGCAGGGTGGTTCCCTTGACCTCGCCGGCGACCCCGCCGAAGTAGCGGAACAGGTCCACGAGGGTGGCCACCTCGGGTCGGGCCTGGGTGCGCAACGCGTTGCCGGTGTCGAGCGCGGTCACCCGGGCGAGCTCGTCGGCTCGTTCCTCGATGGCGTCGGCGGCCTTCAGCAGCGCCAGCTGGCGGGCCTTGAAGTGCTGGTCGCGCCAGGCCGGGAAGGCGCGACGGGCGACGAGGACCGCGCGGTCGACGTCGGCGGCCTCGGCCTGCGGCACGCGGGCGATGACCTCGCCACGCCGGGCCGGGTTGAGGATGTCTCGCCTCTGCCCGGCGAGGGAGTCCACCCACTCGCCACCCACGTGCATCAGTCGTGTGGGGACCTGGTGGTCGTGGGTCGCGTTCTGGGTCATGGCGGGCTCCCTGTGGGGGTGGGTGATGCGGGCAGTTCCGGGGTGGTGGGCCCGGGCAGTGATGAGGGCGTCGGCCCGACCGGGAGGTCCCGGACGGGCCGACGTCGGGGTGGTCAGTCCGCGAGGACCACCGGGCGGGTGGTGCGGTTCTGGTTCATCGCGGCGGCGGCGTCGAGGTCGTCGTACTCGATGCCGCGGGTCTCCTTGGCAGCGATCAGCGCGATGGTGCTGATAACGAACACGATCAGCAGGTACACCGTGATGGGGGTGGAGCTGTCGTAGCGGGCCAAGAGGCTGGTGCCGATGATCGGGGCCAGCGCACCGGCGAAGATCGACGTCACCTGCGCGGAGACCGAGATGCCGGTGTAGCGCACCCGGGTGGGGAACATCTCGGAGAAGAACGCCGCCTGGGGTCCGTACATGCACGCCTGGGCGACCAGTCCGAGCATCAGGATGCCCAGGATGGCGGCGGTCTCGTTGGAGTCGAAGACCCGGAACGCCGCGATGGCCCAGACGGCGGCGAGTCCGATCCCCACCGCGGTGACCGGCTTGCGCCCGAAGCGGTCCGACATGTGTCCGCAGAAGGGGACTGCGAACAGGTGCAACAGGTGGGCCAGCAGCATCAGCTGCAGGATGGCCACGGTGTCGGCACCGACGATGACCTTGAGGTAGGTGATCGAGAACGACACCACGACGTAGTAGGTGGTGTTCTCACCCAGGCGCATCCCCATCGCGGTGAGCAGCTCGCGCTTGTTGTGGCGCAGGACCTCCTTGAGCGGGGCGTGCTCGCTGGGCGCGGCCTCGGCCTGGGCCAGTGCCTCCTTGAACACCGGTGCGTCCTCGATCTGGCTTCGGATGTAGTAGCCGAGGAACACCAGCACGCCGGACAGCAGGAACGCGATGCGCCAGCCCCAGCTCTGGAACGAGGCCTCGGACATCAGGAAGGCCAGGATGCCGATGACGCCGGTGGCCAGGATGTTGCCGGCCGGGACGGCGGCCTGGGGGAAGCTGGCCCAGAGTCCGCGGCGGGCCGACCCGCCGTGCTCGCTGACCAGCAGCACTGCGCCGCCCCACTCGCCGCCGAGCGCCAGGCCCTGGATGAATCGAAGCGTGACCAGCAGCACCGGTGCGAGCGCGCCGACCTGGTTGTAGGTCGGCAGGAGCCCGATGGCGACGGTCGAGATGCCGATCATGAGCAGGCACACCTGCAGCAGCTTCTTGCGGCCCATGGTGTCGCCGAAGTGACCGAAGACGATGCCGCCGATGGGGCGGGCCACGAAGCCGACGGCGTAGGTGCCCATCGCGGCGATGATGCCGATGAGCTGAGAGCCGGCCTCGGGGAAGAACACCTCGCCGAAGACCAGGGTGGCGGCGATGCCGTAGATGAAGAAGTCGTAGAACTCCACGACGGTTCCGGCCGAGGCCGCGGCGATGATGCGGGCCGAAGGACGCTTGTCCTTGTCGGTGCGGGTGCTCATCGCCCGACCACGACTCGGGTGTGACTCTGCCGCGTGAGGCAGGTCGGCCTGTGTGCCATGAGTGCTCCGATCAGGTGGTGCCCCGCCGGGACGCGAGACTGTGACGCACACCCTGCGACGCCCGTCACACCGCAGACAAGCAACGCATCCCCACGCGGGATGTGCAAAAGTGCACAGACGACCGGGTCTGATGGCGGACCCGGTGAGACGGAGGAGCTCGCATGGAGGACCACGGAGTCGGCGACAAGCTGATCAACAAGCTGCGGGCCGACGACCTTCGCTACCTGGTCGCGGTGGCCAACACAGGCCGGCTCGTCGCGGCCGCGGGACAGCTCGGCGTCGACCACAGCACCGTGTCTCGCCGGGTTCGGGCGCTGGAGAAGACGCTGGGCGCCCGCCTGCTGGAGAAGGGCTCCGACGGGTTCGAGCTGACCGAGCTCGGCCGGACCATCGCCGAGCGCGCCGCACCGATCGAGGCGGCACTGCAGGGCGTGGCGAGAGCTGCCCGGGGTGCAACCGAGGACGAGGTCTCGGGCCACTTCCGACTCATGGCCCCGGACGGGTTCGCCGCTGCGTTTGTCGCCCCTGCACTGGTCAAGCTGCGAGAGCGCCACCCTGGACTGATCGTGGAGCTGCTCTCAGCCACCCGACAGCTCGGGCTGCACCAGGCCGGATTCGACCTCGCCATCGCCATCGGCATGCCGGCCACGACCCGACTCCTGACCGAGCGCCTATGCGACTACCGACTCGCGCTGTACGCCAGCCCGCAGTACCTGCAGACCCACGGCCACCCGAGCAGCGCCGAGGACCTGCGTGAGCACTCGATCATCTTCTACGTCGAGTCCATGCTGCAGGTCGGCGACCTCGACATCGACCAGTACGTCCCCGGCGCCGACACCCGACTGACCTCGACCAACATCTTTGCCCAGCTCGAGGCCACGGTCCACGGCGGAGGGATCGGACTGTTGCCCCGCTTCATGGCCCAACGCACCCCCGACCTGGTCGAGCTCGTCGAGACCGGGGTCGATGTCCACCTGCCGATCTCGCTGTCCGTGCGCCGCGACGGCGCCGGCAGGCCATCGGTGCAGGAGGTCCGCCGCGCCCTGCACGACGAGGTGGCAGTCCGCCGCGACGAGCTCCTGGGTCGCGACTGAGCGGGCGATGCCGCGCACCACTTCGATCGACCGTGCAGATGTGCACACCGTCGGTGTCACGATGAGGCTTTTCTGCATCACCCTGGGTCTCGCACGATGTGTGGCGTCGGTTACACACATAGGGCCGCACCGCGGTCCGGCAGAAGGAGTCAGCATGAGCAAGGTTGCATGGATCGGTCTGGGGCACATGGGTGTCCCGATGTCGGCGAACCTCGTGAACGCCGGTCACACCGTTCTCGGTGTCGACATCGTCGAGCCCGCCCGTGAGAGGGCCCGCGCCGTGGGCGTGCAGGTCGTCGAGACCGTTGCCGAGGCGGTCCGCGACGCCGAGGTGGTGTTCACGATGCTGCAGAACGGCGACATCGTCACCGACGTCCTCACCGGTGCCGACGGGGCGTTCGCCCACATGCCGAAGGGCTCGGTGGCAGTCGACTGCTCCACGACCGGCATCGACACCGCGATCGCCGTCAACGCCGAGGCCACCGCGCAGGGCGTCTCCTTTGTCGACGCGCCGGTCTCCGGTGGCGTCCAGGGTGCCGAGGACGGCAGCCTGACCCTGATGCTCGGTGGCGAGTTCGACGCCGTCGCGATCGCCGAGCCGCTGCTGAAGTCGGTCGGTTCCTACATCGTCCACGTCGGCCCCAGCGGCGACGGGCAGAAGATGAAGGTCGTCAACAACGCCATGCTCGGCGTCGGCATGGCCACGGCCTCCGAGACCAGTGTCCTGGCCCAGCGGCTGGGTCTGGACCCCGAGGTCTTCTACAACATCGTGCTGCGCTCCTCCGGTGACAGCTGGGCCTTCCGCACCTGGTTCCCGATGCCGGGTGTCGTGGCGACCTCGCCCAGCTCGCACGGTTACGAGCCCGGGTTCATGATCGACCTGCTCAAGAAGGACCTCCACCTGGCCACCGCCCTGGCCGAGGAGTCCGGTGTCCGCCTGGACGTGGCCGCCTCTGCGGAGAAGCTGTTCGCCGAGGCCTCCGCCTCGGGCCGCGGTGAGCAGGACTGCACCGCGCTCGCGCTCGAGCTCGGCCTCGAGGTCGACCCTCCGAGCTGACCGTGCGCGTGGCGAACCCCGCGGACCCAACCCGACGCCACTTGCCCTGAACCCGAGACCCTGGGCCCTGAACCCCAGGGTGCCGCAGCTGCGACCACCGAGAGAACGGCAGAGAACAGATGGTGAATCCCCCCAGCCAGCAGGATCCCTCGGCTGCCGCAGGACCCAAAGAGATTGGGGGGTTCGTCGAGAGCGGCTTCGAGGCGGTCCGTGAGGCGTTCGCCGCAGCTGCCCCTCGTCCAGGCGGCGCGGCGTTCGCCGCCTACGTCGACGGCCGTATGGTCGCGGACCTGTGGCTCGGTGATGCCTCACCGGGCCGCCCGTGGTCCCACGACACGACAGCCGTCATGATGTCGGCGGTCAAGGGCGTCACCGCCCTGGCGGCCCACATCTGCGTCGACCGGGGCCTGCTGGACCTTGACGCACCCGTGGCGACCTACTGGCCAGAGTTCGGCACCTCTGGCAAGGAGGGCATGCTGGTTCGTCACGTCCTGTCCCACACCGCAGGCATCACCACGGTCCCGGGCTACCTGGACCTCCTTCACGTCGATGGCACGGGCTGGGACGAGGACGAGGAGATCCTGCGCCGGCTGGCAGCCGCCGAACCGCAGTGGGTGCCGGGCACCCGGGGCACCTACCACGCGTTCACCTACGGCTGGCTGTTGGGCGAGGTGATCCGACGCGCCACCGGCCGCTCGGTCCAGGACGTCATCCGCGACGACATCTGCAGACCCCTCGGCATCGACATCCGCCTGGGCTCCCCTGCCGGTGACCCGTACGCAGACCGGAGGGCCCGGGTCATCACGCCGCCTCGGGCCACGAAAGATGAGCCCGAGCGGTACGCCTTCGAGCAGGCCCTCACCTCCGCGACGGAGCCCCTAGGCCAAACCGTCTTCGGCACGGGGACCACGAACCCGATCTATGAGTTCAACACCTTCATGAACGAGGGGCCAGGCATCCAGGTGCCGCTCTCCGGGACCAGCGGCATCAGCACCGCGCGCGACCTGGCCCGGATGTACCAGGCCCTTGCCCTAGGTGGGGAACTCGACGGCACCCGCCTGCTGTCGGAGGAAGCAGTCACCCGAGCCTCCGCGACCGAGTTCGAGGGAACCGACGAGCTGTGGGGGATCCCCCATCGCATGGCCCTGGGATTCATCCTGTCCGGGCACATGCACAACCATTACGGAAGAGACGGCTCCGGATTCGGACACCCCGGCCAGGGGGGCCAGTACGCCTGGGCAGACCCCACCCACAAGGTCTCCTTCGCCTACGTGCGCAACTACATCGTCCTAGGTGACGACCTCGGCCCGATGAACGCCCTCTACGAGGCTCTCGACTGATCCGGCCGCACGGTGCCAGCCCGTCCGGTGGCGGCGGGGGCCGGCAGCTCGGTCCCGCACCAGGGATGCGCACGCCACACCCGCTTGGTGGTCCTGCCCAGCAGCTGCGCCGTCAGACCTCGTGTCGACGCCGACCGCAGCACCGCCTCGCCAACTTCACATCGGGCCACCTCACGGTCGTTCACGAGATCGACCTGTCACCTAGGCGCTCGAGTCCGGGCTCGAGACCGACAACTTCCGCTGACTGACTCAACTCACAGAGCTAGGACATCATCGTGGCGCTCTTCGCACTCATCTACCACTACTCCGAGGATGCCGACCTCGTCGCGGCACACCGCCCCGAACATCGCGCCTACCTGGCGGACCTGTTCGACAGGGAGGTGTTGCTCGTTGCTGGTCCGTTGGGCGAACCCGGGCCGCCGCGCGGGCTGCTCGTGCTCGACGTCGAGAGCGAGGCTGACGTACGAGCAATCGCCCACGCCGATCCCTTCACCACTCGAGGAGTCATCCTCGAGCACAGCATCGGCGCGTGGGCCCTTTCCTTCGGCGCAAACCGTCTGCCCACCTGATCCAGCAGGATCGCGCTAGCTCGGGTCCGTGACGACCGCTGCGGCAACCACCAGAGGGCCGCACCGGCCGCAAGCTGGTGTCGCGAGGTGCACGTGAGCCTCCGAGATGGTCCGGGCCAGACCGACGCCGGTTCGCCCGGAGCAGCCGCCACCGTGTCGGCCGCACTCATGGGCCACGACGAGCTCACCGCGCCCGACCTCGAATCATCGAGGGTCCACGGGGCCGGATCTTGGGTTGGGGTTGGTGAGTGCAGACGACGGCCCCTGGCGGCCGGCCACTGGCGCGTGGCGCTTGAAGGTGCGCGTCCGGGTAACGAGCGGGGACCGAAGCCGGTTCCGTGTGCCCCCGGAATGAGTCCCTGTCGGGGTCAGTCCGCAGTGAGCCTGCGATACCTGCTCCGGTAGTAGACGAGCGGGTCGTGGTCGTCCGCGGCCACAGGGCTGATCCCTGTGATGCGCCCTACGACAATGACGTGGTCACCTGCTTCGTGCTCGGCGACGATCTCGCAGTCGATCCAGGCGAGGCTGCCCTCGAGGGACGGGTTGTCCGCCGCCGTGGGTAACCACCTGATGCCTGCCCACCTGTCGACTCCACTGCGGCCGAACTGGTCCGCGATGGCTTGCTGGGCCCCGGAGAGCACGTTGACCGTGAACGAACCGGTCCGGCGGATGCGTGGGTACGACGCAGAGGTCCGTTGGACGGTGATCGAGACCAGTGGCGGTTCGAGGGAGACGCTGTGGAACGACTGGCAGGTGAAGCCGACGGGGCCCTCGTCGTCGAGCCCTGTGACCACGGTGAGGCCGGAGGCATAACGACCGAGGACGTCGCGCAGCGCGGTCCTGCTGAGGCTCGGCGGCGGTGGCTGCTGGGGCGCAACGGTGCAGGTCACCGCCGTCACTGCCGCGCCCCGACGACCCGCTGGTCCACCCCGTACTGGGCGGGCGCCGAGAGGTGCTCGCGCAGGGTGGTGCCGTCGTAGTCGTGGTGGTAGATGCCGCGCTGCTGCAGGATCGGGACGACCTCGTCGACGAAGGCGTCGATGCCGTCGTGGTAGGCGTCGATGGCCAACGAGAACCCGTCGCAGGCGCCGGCCTCGAACCATGCCTGCATGTGGTCGGCGACCTCCTCGGCGGTGCCGGGGACGACCGGGTGGTAGTCGATGACGCCGTGGGCGATGACGTCGCGCAGGCTCCATCCCTCCCGTGCGATGGACGCGGCGCGCGGTGAGCGGGGGTCCATCGGGCTGGTGTGGATGCGGGCGACCTGGTCGGCGGTGAGGGGTTCGTCGAGCTGGGCGGGGTCGAGGTCGAGGTTGAGCATGGCGCCGAGGTGGCGCACCCGCTGCTCGAGGTCGATGGACTCATCGAGGAACCGGCGACGGTCGAGGGCAGCGCGTCGGGAGGCGGCCACGGTCGGCATGAAGCCGGCGAAGAGCTTGACCTCGTCGGGGTCGCGACCGGCGCGTTGTGCGGCGTCGCGCAGGGCACTCCGGTGGGCGATGCCCTCCTCGATGGTGAAGGGGTTGGCGTAGACGCCGGTGGCGTAGCGGGCTGCGAGCTCGAGTCCGTTGTCGCCCCCGCCGGCCTGGAAGATCACCGGCTGGCCCTGCTCCGAGGGCGGGATCGGTAGCGGGCCCCGGGAGGCGACGTACTGGCCCTGCAGGTTGACCGGCTGGATCTTGTCGGTGTCGGCGAAGCGACCTGTGGCGATGTCGAGGACCCACGCATCGGGCTGCCAGCTGCCCCACAGGGCCTGGACGACCTGGACGACCTCGTGGGCGCGCGCGTACTTCTCCGCCCGCGGGGGCACCGCGCTGCCGAAGTTGGCCGCAGCCGCCGGGTTCGAGGTGGTGACCGCGTTCCATCCGGCGCGACCGTGGCTGGCCACGTCGAGGGCCTTGAACTGCCGGGCCAGGGTGTAGGGCTCGTTGAAGGTCGTGGAGGCCGTCATCACCAGCCCGATCCGCTCGGTCTCCCGGGCGATCGCGGTCAGGATCACCAGCGGGTCCATCGAGTGGTGCGGCACGGCGGTGCTGATGTCGTTCTCCAGTGCCGGGGTGTCGACGAAGAAGAGCGTTTGGATCTTGCCGCGCTCGGCTGCCTGGGCGTACTTCACGTAGACGTCGAGGTCGGTGTAGCTGTGCAGGTTCGCCCCAGGCATCCGCCAGGATCCGGGCTGGCTGCCATAGCCGTTCATGAACTGCAGGCTCAGCAGCATCTTCGGGTCGGTCATCGGAGGTTCTCCCACTTGGGTCAGGTGATGTGTCGCAACGCCACCCCTAAGTGGGGCGTTACCCCATTTAGTAAACGGGGTCGGCCCCTGTTTGACAAGTGGGGGCTCACCCCGTCTACTGATCCGGGGGCACCCCCCACTCACAGTTCTTGTGCACACCTCACCGTCAGCGGCGCGATCGCCGACCGGCTCGTGCACCACGAAGGAGCGTTCGACCATGTCCACACCATCGTCTCCCGCAGACACCCGCCGGGAGGACCGCGTCCCCGCCTCGGCCGGCACAGCGGTGGCCGCCACCGACCGCCTGCCCCGCGCCGACGTCCTGGTCATCGGGCTGCTGATGGTCTCGACCTTCATCGTGCTGCTCAACGAGATGCTGCTCGGCGTCGCGCTGCCCACACTGATCCAGGACCTCGACATCTCGGCCACCACCGGCCAGTGGCTCACCACCGGGTACCTGCTGATCCTGGCCGTGCTCATCCCGGCCACCGGGTTCGTCATGCGCAAGTTCCACTTGCGCACCATCTACCTGACCTCGATGTCGCTGTTCGCACTGGGGACCGCCATGGCCGCGGTCGCACCCGGGTTCGGGCTGCTGTTCACCGGCCGGGTCGTGCAGGCCATCGGCACCGCGGTGTTCCTGCCCCTGCTGATGAGCACCACCATGCGACTCGTCCCGGCCGCCCGTCAGGGCAGCGTCATGGCCCTGGTCGTGGTCGTCACCGCCGCCGCACCCGCCGTGGGCCCGGCCATCTCGGGCCTGGTGCTCTCCCAGCTCGGCTGGCGCTGGCTCTTCATCGCGATGCTCCCCATCGCGCTGGCCGGTCTCGCACTCGGTGCGGCCAAGCTGCGCAACATCACCACCCCCGAACCGGTCCGCCTCGACCTGCTCTCGCTCGCCCTGTCCGCCCTCGGGTTCGGCGCCCTCGTCTTCGGGCTGGCCTCGATCGGTGAGTCGCTCTCGGGCCACACGGTGGTCTCGCCGTGGATCCCCCTGGTCGTCGGTGTGCTCGGTGTCGCGGCGTTCGTCCTGCGCCAGCGCCAGCTGCAGCGTGACGCGGCCGCCCTTCTCGACATGCGGATCTTCGCGGTGCGCGGTTTCGCGGTCCCGGCGCTGGCGATGCTGGCCCTGACCATGACGGCCTTCGGGACCGCGGTCATCTTCCCGCTGCTGCTGAACAACGTTCGCGGGCTCAGCTCACTGGAGATCGGCCTGTTCCTGGTCCCCGGTGGCGTGACCATCGCGGTCATGTCGGCCATCGGCGGCCGCATCTACGACCGCGTCGGACCCCGCCCGCTGGTCACCCCCGGTGCGGTGATCGTGGCCGCGTCGCTGTGGTTCCTCTCCCAGGTCAGCGCCACCACCAGCACCTGGACCCTTCTGGCCGCCTACATCCTCATGTTCGTCGGCCAGGCCCTGATGTGGTCACCGCTGACCACCGCGGCACTCTCGGCACTCCCTGAGCACCTGTACCCGCACGGCAGCGCCGCCTTCGGCGCGATCCAGCAGCTCGGCGGCGCAGCGGGCGCAGCGGTCCTGATCTCGGCCTACACCCTCGGCTCCGACACCGCCGACACCGGCGCCCTCGACCTGGACCAGTCGGTCTCAGCAGCCGGTGCCGCCTTCACCGCCGCCGCCGTCATCGCCACCGTCTCGATCCTCGTCACCCTCGCGGTACGTCGCACGCGGAGCCCCGCCACCCACCACGAGGGGTTCGGCACCGCAGTCACCGTCGCCGAAGGCGGCGTAAGCACCGACCACCCGCCCGCGACCCACTAGCCAGTCCTTCCAGCACGGATCCTCACCACACAACACAGGAGAAACACATGAAGATCGGCATCATCGGAGCAGGCAACATCGGCGGGGCCCTGGCCCGCATCCTCGCCCAGCAGGGCCACGACGTCCGCCTCGCCAACTCCCGCGGAGTGGAAGGGGTCCGCGAGGTCGCCGAGCAGGTCGGCGCCACCCCGGTCGACGCCAAGGACGCACTCGAGGGTGCCGACGTCATCGTGCTGTCCATCCCGCAGCCCGCCGTGGCCGCCCTGCCCGACGACATGTTCAGCAACGTCCCCCAGGACGTCCCGGTCATCGACACCGGCAACTACTACCCCGGTCTTCGAGACCCGGAGATCGCCGCGCTCGAGGCCGGTCAGGCCGAGAGCGAGTGGGTGGCCGAGCAGATCGGTCACCCGGTCATCAAGGCGTTCAACAACATCCTGGCCTACTCGCTGGCCGAGCAGGGCCGTGCGGCCGGTGAGCCCGGGCGCCTCGGGATCACCGTCGCCGGCGCCGACGGGCCCGCGAAGCAGAGGGTCATGGAGCTCGTCGACACCGTCGGGTTCGACCCGGTCGACGGCGGGACCCTGGCCCAGTCCTGGCGCCAGCAGCCCGGCACGCCGGGGTACTGCTGCGACTACGACGCCGAGACCCTGCGCCGGGCCCTGGAGGTCGCCGAGCCCGGGACGGCCCCGGCGCGCCGTGACGAGATCACCCGCACCCTGACCGCGCCCGGCCAAGCTGTCGGCTTCGCGGACATCCTCGCGCTGAACCGCTCGTTCAACGCCGTCCCGTGACCCCGACGGTCGGCACCGCGGTGGGTCCTCGGGAGCGGTCCCCGGCGGCTCCTGCGCAGTACGCTGTGCGAAACGGGGCCGCCCCCCGGCCCAGTTGCGGTGCCGGTCGGCCCGGGTCGGGTGGCCCGAAGAGCGGACACGATCTAGGAGGCGCTGGACATGGCTGGTGAGTCCAGGGTGCGTCGCACCAGGTCCGACTCCGAGCGGAACCGCTCCGGGATCTTGGACCAGGCCGAGAAGCACTTCACCGACCACGGTGTCAGTGCCTCGCTCGAGGCGGTCGCACGCGACGCAGGCGTCGGCTCAGCGACGCTGTACCGGCACTTCCCGACCAGGGACGCCCTGCTCGCCGAGCTCCTGCAACGACGCGCATCCCAGATCGAGGCAGAGAAGGAACGCATCGACGCCCTCGAGGACAGCGCTGCGGCACTGCAGGAGTGGACCGCGGCCCTGGAGGAGTTCTTCGCCGCCTTCGACGGGCTCCCAGGGCCGCTGCGCAGCGCTTTCCAGGAAGAGCACAACCCGCTGGCCGTCACCTGCACGGGCTTCATCGAGTCCACCGACCACTTCCTGTCCGCCGCCCAACGCGACGGGCGGGCGCCGGACTGGCTGCGCGGCCGCGACATCTTCCTCGCCGCTCTCGCAGCCAGCTGGGTCCGAGGATCGTCACTGGCCGACGAGTCCTCACAGGAGAAGGTGCGGGCATTGCTGCAGAACGGGTACCTCCTCGGCCCCGTCTGACCGAGACCTGACGAACCACACCAGCGACTGTCGGCCAACCGCGACCACATTCGTATCGAAAGACACAAAGCTGGGGGTGGTGAAGTCGGCACCCTGTGGCAACACGCATGTTGGCGTTGTCGCAGATCGCCACGCGCCAGCACCGGCAGTAGATCGCGCCGCGCTGCGCACCAGATGCAACGATGCGCGGATACGTCAGGCACCACCCACTGCCCGCCGGCCATCGCCCAGCCGCTGGGGAACATCCATCGGGGGACGACATGGGACTCATCGACCGTCTGCGTAAACACCTCCGTAGCACCGGCAGGTCCGGTGCCGATGCGGTGCCGTTTCGAGACACGGCCCCTGCAGACCACAAGGCGGCCCCCGTCCGCCGCTCTGAGTCTCCCGTCGCACCTGCCGTGCCGACGAGGTTCAAGCCGGCCTTCCCGTACATGCACCCACGGTTCGCCGTCGTTGATGTCGAGACGACCGGCCTGTCCGCGACCTCCGACCGCATCCTCGAAGTCGCCGTCGTTACCACCGATACGAACGGCCGCATCCTCGACACCTGGGCCACCCGTCTGAACCCGCAGGGCCCGGTCGGTGCCACCCACATCCATGGCATCACCGACGACGACGTCGTCCACGCGCCGCTGTTCGCCGACATCATCGAGGACCTCAACGCCCGCCTTGCCGGTGCTGCGCTGGCAGGACACAACGCCCGCTTCGACCTTGCGTTCCTTCGTGCCGAGTACGCCCGCTCCGGATGGCAGATGCCTTTCGTGCCGGCCCTATGCACCCTCGAGGCATCGACCCACCATCTGCCCCACCTGCCGCGGCGCCGCCTCGTCGACGTGTGCGCCGCCGTCGGCCTGCCGCCGCACCAGGCCCACTCCGCACTGCACGACGCCACCGCCACCGCCGCACTCATGGCCGCTTTCCTCCATCCCGGCCGGCCGCCGCGCCACGTCGACACCGACCTGCCCAACCAGGGACATGCCGTCGTGTGGCCCACCGCCGGCGAAGGCGCCCCACTGCCCGTGCCTACCGGTGGCGGAGCCAGTGGGCGTCGCCTCTCCGACCGGGCTCGTCGCAACATGGCCACGGCCACCACCGCACCGGCTACGAAGCCCCTCGTGCACCTCATCAGCCGGTTCTCCCTGCTCGACGCCCGCGACGAAGGCGCCCCGGAAAGGACCGTGGCCTACCTCGAGAAGCTCGCCGAAGTCCTCGAGGACGGTGTCCTAGACCCGTCTGAAGCCGCCTCCCTAGCCGAGGTGGCCGCCACCTACGACCTCGCCACCGGACACGTCGACGACGCACACCTAGCGTTCGTACGGGCGCTAGCACGAAAGGCCCTGGCAGACGGGAAGCTCACCCGCGCAGAGCGGACAGAGCTCACCGGCGTCGCCGAGGCCCTCAGAGTGCCAACAGGCGCCATCACCGCGGTCCTGGCCGAGGCCACCAACCACCACTACGCCCGGCACTCCGCGAACCTTGCACCGCTTCCCGAAGACTGGGCGCACGGCGAACCCCTCCGCGTCGGCGACCGCGTCGTTTTCACCGGCTGCGACCCGAACCTGCGTGAACGGCTCGAGAAGCAGTCCGAGGCTGCCGGGGTCCGCGTGATGAACGGTGTAGCCAAGACGACCGCGGTACTCGTGACCGACGGATCGATGGCCGGCACGAAGACTCGCAAGGCCGCCGAGATCGGCACCCGCGTGGTTGACCCGGGTACCTACGCCCACCTGCTCCACCACCTGCAGCCCGCAGCTGCAGCACACGCGCCGCGTCCGCACAATCGCGCCGCGAAACAGGCTGGCAGCTCGCCAGTGCCGGCTGTACCCGCCGCCGGCTCAGAACCGGGCCCCGAACCGGCCGGAGAGCAGGGCCCAGAAGCGGGTCGAGGGCCGGCCGCAGAACCGGGCCCAGGTCAGTCGTCCAGCCCGACCCCAGCCGAACTGCGAGCGTGGGGTCGGGCCAACGGTTGGGTGCTCGGTCAGCGGGGCCGGCTCCCACAGGAGCTCTGGGAGGCCTACGAAGCCGCCCACCGCAACTGACCCCGCGTAGCGGACCGGGCCTGCGTGCCGCTGTTGGTGGCCCATCCAGTGGCAACGCGTACCCGTCTCGTAACAGCGACCACAGCGTTGTCGGCGGGCTAGATCAGCATGAGGCGAATGGACGACCACACAGACAACGGTGGCCGCACCGAGCAGACGATCGGCACAGCCGCCGAGGTCGAGAACAGGGCCGGGCAAGCCTGGCATCCGGGGCAGTACGCCCCGAGCCCGGTGCCGAGCGATGAGCGGCTGTGGCCCGGGGAGCTGCCGTTCACGGCATTTGGACAGCTCGGCGTCGACCGGCTGGACTTGCGCGTCTTCGATCAGGACCAGTGGTGGGTCGACCGGACCGGCACCCCGCACCTGCTGCAGGACATGAGCGTTGAGTACCTCGGCAACGTCATCGAGTTCCTGCTCGAGCACCGAGACGGGTTCTACGCCGACACCATCCGCCGCTGGTTCGTCCAGTCGCTGGGAGACCAGCTGCTGTTCGACGAGCCTGGCGGCGAGCTCCTCGCTGCCGTCGCCGGCGGGCCGGACTGGGACGAGGTTGCCCCGGAGGAGTGGTTGGAGTCGACGCCGCTGATGCGCAAGCTGCGAAGGTCGGTAACCGTCGAGCCCTGACTGCGGGGACCGGGGCACGAGGTGAGGAAGCGCTACCGGCCGCCTCGTCGGGTGCTGATGTAGACGGTGACAAAGGCGAACAACAGCGCGTCGCCAACCACCACTGCGATGAGGAGGCCGCGGGCGCGGTCACCGAATCCTCGGGACATGGCCAGCAGCGCTAGCGCCGGTGCCGGACTTGCCCATCGGCCCTGCGCCGGCGGGAGACCCTGCAAGGCGTCTCCCTGCTGCGCGGGCAGTGCCCCTCCCGCTGGGTGGAGGGACCAGCAGGCCGGGGTTACCTGTTCAGGTCGTGCAGGTCAGCGATGACGCCCGTCGAGGCCCCGTAGGACCTGTCGAGAGCGATCAGGACCCTCTCCAAAGCAGCGAGGCGCTGGTCGGATGACGAGTGACGCAGAGGTCCTTCCAGGTTGAGGACGGCGAAACCGTGCATCGCAGACCAACACGTCTGCTCGGCGTCGACCCTCGCCGCGGGCGACAGGAAGCCGACGGAGACGAGATCGTCCAGGACGACTCCGAGCTCGGCGTAGGGGTCCGCGTCGGGTGAGGCGGTCTTGCCCAGGGCCTCGGTGGACCCGAAGGCGACCCGGAACAGTCCGGGCTCGGCCAACGCGAAGGCCACGTAGGCCCGCCCCGTCTCGGCCAGGCGGAGGCGAGCACGCACGACCGGGTCGGTGGCGCTAACCGCAGCGACCCGCTCCCGGATCGCGTCGACCAACAAGCCCATCCCGACACCGGCCACCTCCGCCACGATCTCGTCGCGGTGCGCGAAGTGCCGGTAGGCCGCATTGTGCGAGACACCGACGCGTCGTGCCAGGTCTCGCAGCACCACCGCCTCAGGACCCCGGTCCCGAACGCCCTCGACCGCGGCCTCGATCAACGCCTCCCGGAGGCGGCCATGGTGGTAAGGCGAGGCAGGCACCGCACCACCGTAGACCACAAGAGTCCCTCCTGCGGCCTGGATCTTGACACCGTCAACATTGGCCCTCATGCTCCATGTTGACATCGTCCACTTAGGAGCATTCGTGCCGCGTAAGTCCCTGACCCTGCTCACCGTGTGCCTGGCCGCGTTGACCATCAATCTCAGCACCATGATCGTGAACATCGCCCTGCCCACGCTGGCCCAGGAGCTCGACGCCGGAACGCGGGACCTGCTGTGGATCGTCGACGGTTACAACCTGGCGTTCGCTGCGCTGGTCCTGGCCATGGGCAGCCTCTCGGACCGCTTCGGTCGCCGCCCGGCACTCGTCCTGGGGCTCGCCGGGTTCGCAGCGAGCAGCGGCGCGGCGGCACTCGTGGACACCAGCGCCGCCCTGATCGCGACCCGGGTCGCCATGGGCATCTTCGCTGCGGTCATCTTCCCCACGACGCTGTCAATCATCGCCAACACCTTCACCGAGCGCCGCGAACGCGCCTCAGCGCTCGGGCTCTGGGGTGCCTCGGTCGGGATCGGCGTCGCCCTCGGCCCCGTGGCCGGCGGGGTGCTGCTGACCTACTTCAGCTGGCACAGCGTCTTCGTGGCCCTCGTGCCCCTCAGCCTGGCGACCATGGCCATGGCCCTGCGCTACGTGCCGGAGTCCCGCGACCCGTCGGTGCCCCGGATCGACAAGGCAGGTTTCGTGATCTCGGTGGCGGCGCTGGCGACCCTGACCTGGACCATCATCGAGGCCCCCGAGCACGGCTGGGGCAGCCCGACCACCATCACCGGGTTCGCCCTGGCGGCAGGACTGATCGCGGTGTTCGTCGCCGTCGAGCGACGCGTGAGCGACCCGATGATCGACGTGACCCTCTTCCTGGACCGCCGGTTCAGCGCCGCGTGCGGCGCGGTCACCATCGCGTTCTTCGCGCTGTTCGGATTCATCTTCCTGATCGCGCAGTTCTTCCAGTTCGTCCGGGACTACACCCCCCTCGAGACCGGCGTCCGCTTCCTGCCCGTCGCGGTGGCCATCGCGGTCGCCTCCGTGCTCGGTGCACGCCTGGCACCTCGCCTGGGGACCCGCGCCGTCGTCACGCCGGGCCTGGTGCTGATGGGCGTGGCGTTCCTGTGGATCTCCACGCTGACCGCCGAGGTCCCCTACTTCTCTCAGGTCGTGCCGCAGATGGTCCTGCTCGGTCTGGGGGTGGGCCTGGTGAGTACCCCGGCCACGGAGTCGATCCTGCAGGTGCTGCCCCCGGCGCGTGCCGGAGTGGGGTCCGCGGTCAACGACGCGACCCGGGAGCTCGGCGGAACGCTCGGGGTCGCCGTGGTCGGCTCGCTGTTCGCCTCGCAGTACGCCGATCAGCTCCTGGCTCTGGTCAGGGGCAGGGTGGACGGCCCCACCGCCGAGGCCGCCAGCGAGTCGGTCGGCTTCGCCGACGCAGTCGCCGCACAGGTGCCCGGCCTCAGCGAGGCCGTCAACGACGCGTTCCTCGACGGCCTCGCACTCGGGTGCATCGTCGTGGGCCTGCTCTGCCTGGTCGGCGCGGTCGCCGCCTTCATGTCGCTACCCACCGACCGCTACGACCCGCTCTCCGAGGACACCGCGCACGACAGCCAGGCCGACGCGCCCGTCACCACCCACCGCTAAGACCCCGCCCCATCTCGACCAACCGACCCACAGCACCCCCGACCCAGAGGAGAACACCATGACCGACATCCAGGACGCCGTAGCAGTCGTGACCGGCGGACAACGCGGCTTGGGTCGCGCCTTCGCCGCCGAGCTCCTCGCGCGCGGCGCCGCGAAGGTCTACGTCACCGCGCGCGACCCGCGAGCAGACGACGACGCCAGGATCGAGGCCGTCGCCCTCGACGTCACCGACGACCGATCCGTCACCGCTCTGGCCGAGCTGGCACACGACGCGACCGTCGTCTTCAACAACGCCGGGGTGCTCCACCCCAGCTCGCTGCTCACCGGCCCCATGACCGACGTCACCGGCACCTTCGAGACCAACGTCTTCGGCGCGCTGCGCATCGCCCGCGCCTTCGCGCCCGTCCTCGCCGCCAACGGCGGAGGTGCCCTGGTCGACATGCACTCCCTGCTGTCGTGGGGCTCCGGCGCCGGCGCCTACGGAGCCTCGAAAGCAGCCCTGTGGTCGATCACGAACTCCTTACGCACCGAGCTCGCCAGCCAAGGCACCCACGTGGTCGGCGTGCACCTCGGCTTCGCCGACACCGACATGGTCGCCGCCATGCCTGGCGACAAGCTCGCACCCGCCGAGGTCGCCACCATCGTGCTCGACGGCATCGAGCAGGGCGAGATCGAGATCCTCGTCGACGACGTCACCCGCCACTTCAAGCGGGCCCTCTCGGGACCGGTCGAAGGCCTGGCCGTCCCCCTCGGGTGACCCACGAACGACTTCCACCAACACGAACGGACCACCTCCATGCCGCTCTGGACCATCCACCACACCCCCGGTGCCTACGGCGCACAGGACAAACGCGCCTTCGCGCGTGACATCACCGGTTACTACACCCGCATCGGCCTACCGGCGTTCTACGTCGTCGTGGTCTTCCACGAACACCAACCGGACTCCTTCCTGGTAGGTGGCGAACCCGCCGTCGACACGGTCCGCTTCGCCATCGAGCACATCGCGGTCCACAGCGACGGCCCCCGCCAACGCCAACAGATCAGCGAGTCCCTGGTCGCTCTCATCAAGCCCTGGACCAAGGACCGCGGCCTGTACGCCGAGTTCCACGTCGACGAGACCCCTCGAGAGCTGTGGATGGTCGACCACCTCGAACCCCCGACCTTCGGGAGCGAGGAAGAAGCCCGCTGGGCACAGGCAAACCGACCCCTGTCCCGTTGAGACGCAGCGAACCCCACCACTCCGCGCAACCGGGTCGACTACGCACTGAACGCTGACGGGTTCTTCTGGAGGGCGCAGACAGCGTTGCCGTCGACGCACCCTTCGGGCCGCCGAGCACTGGCGATCACGGTCACCGCGCAGGCTGAACAAGGACCGCCGCCGGGCGCGTCGCTGGGTGCGGCGTGGACGCAGCAGCCAAGTCGAGGACCTTAGCTTCCGGAATCAGCCGCCTCGCGGGCGCTGCGTTGACGGTGTCTGGTCCGAAGCCGTGACCCATTGCCCAGATCACGGTCTGTGCTCGGGTCTGTGCCCCGCTTTGCGGTAGGCCGAGCGGACGTAGGTCTTCACCTGTTCTTGTTGCCGGCCGGGACGAGGGCCGACAGGTCTGGCAGCGCGCCCTTGGGTGCGGGGGGTGGCATCACGGCCTGTTCTCATCAAGGTCGACCGCGCGCCAGACCCGGGGACCCTCTGCGACAAGGGTGGTGAGGCCGCGACCAGTGAGCGCGGCCAGGATCCGCGGCGTGTTGCTGCGAGCAACCCCAGATGCCTCTGAGGCGGCCCGGGCGGTGATGCCCTCCTCGCCGGCGCCACGGACCGCCTCAAGGACAAGGGTCTGGGCGGCACCGAGCCCTTCCTGCACCGCTGCGGCAGACACCGGCGCGGTAGTGGACCCGGCCCGGTGCGGACCTGCTCGGCGAACTTCAGGAGCGCGTTTCCGACCTCCTCGGCGAGGTCGGCGACCGGTCCTGCATCAGGGTTCATACCGTCGTCATACCTGATGCTGTTTGGAACAGATGCAACATCCGTTCCACCGTGATGCAACCTGACAGGTCCGCGCTTCGTCTTACCTCACGTTGAAGGGGCCCGGCGTCGGGGACGTAGGCCACGGTCGTTGTCGAAGACCCCGTCGATTCCGTCGGTCTCGACGCACCCGGCAAGGCGTCGGCTGGTGCGCAGTGCTGCTACCGGCTGTCGGCCGGCGGGGACGACAGGGACCCAGCTGCCGGCGACGTAGACGGCGGACCCGTCAGGGGCGACCTCGGCCAGGGTTGCGTGCTGGGCCTGGGGATGGGTGTGGCCCAGTGCGTCCATGCCGGCGGTCCAGAAGTCTCGACTGGCGGCGGAGAGCGCCCACCGGTGGTCGACGGTCGTCTCGAGGTGGTCGAGGTACTCGCAGAGCCGGGCGCGCACGTGAGTGGCGGTCGTGTGTCCGCTGGTCAGGGCGCGGCGGACCTGGCCGAGCAGACACCGCACCTGCTCGCGGGCCCCACCGTGCGATGCGGGGTCTTGGCATCGGCTGGTCCACGCACCTGCGAGCGGCAGCGGCCGGTGCCACCAGCCCGGTGGCGGTAGCGGGCAGTCGCGTGGCGGGGGTCGGCGGCGCCACTGCGCCAGCACCGCATCGGCTGACCGAACGGTGCACACGTCGCCCACCCACTCCAGGTGCCGACCGCCTCCTGGGCGGGCACCGGCAGCGACACGTGCGAGGTGGGGTTCCTCAGCGCTGTCGAACAGCAGCCACAGCTCGGTGTGCGAGATCAGTGCGGCCTCGTGGAGCGCCGACAGGGTGGCCAGGTCCAGGGCGGTGGAGTCGTCGATGACGATGTGTGCGACGGGACCATGAATCAGGTGCACCAGCGGTCGCAGAAGGTGCCGCTCCCCAGCAATGCGAGGGTGGCTGAGTCCGACGGCGCCGATGGCGTCACACAGGTCCTGGCTGGTGTCGGCGAGCTTGTCGCGACCCAGGGCAGGGCAGGGGTGGAGCCAGGCGGTGTCGCTGTACCGGGCCGCGGTGGTGCGCAGGTCATCAACCATCGCTGCGATCTGACGTGGGTGTGCCACGACGGCGACCGGACCTGGTTGCGGGTCGAACCACTGCGTCGCCTCTGCTGACGACTCCGGCTCCGGGTCGGGCGTCGTCGGGACGTGGGGGTCGGAATGGGCGCGGTTCGCTTCTGGGGGACAGGCATCGTCCATCAGCGTCCGCGTCGCGTGTCTCGAGAGCCAGCGCCGGTAACTGCCAGTGGGAGGCCGGTGCGGTCGTAGACGACGTCGGCTACGGTCTCGAAGGTCAGTGGCCCGGTGTGGCCGAACTCGAGGGTGGCCTTGAGGATCAGTTCGGACCAGTTGCGCCAGGACCCGTGACCGTAGGCCTCCTCGATCTGGGCCAGTAGTTCTCGTGGGGTGGCGGCGAGGTCGGGGTTGCTGCGGCGCAGCAGGTCGAGCATCCGGTCGGTGCCCAGTCGCTTCACCGCGATGCGCCGGTTGACCCGGGTGGCGACGGACTGGTCCTTGGCGATGTGTGCGTCGAGGTTCGACCCGGCGAGCACGATCGCGAACCGGGGCAGCCGGGCAGACCACAGCCATCGCAGCTGGCGCAGTGCGGCGTGGGTGAGGTGTTGGGCCTCGTCGACGACCAGGAGCGTGGGCACCACGGTGAGGTAGTCCAGGGCGGCGCATTGCATCGCTCTGGCGGTCCCGGATGCCGTCCCGGTCAGGGCGGTGGTGAGGACCGCCCACTGGGCTGCGGGGGCGTTAGCGCTTTCCGGGATCTCGACCTGGACGGTGTTGACGTCCGCGACCGCGATCAGCGCTTGGAGCAGGGTCGACTTGCCGGCACCCCAGGGACCTGAGACGACGGTGCACAGGCCGCTGCGCCGACCAGCGACCCGCTCGGTCCCGACCCGGGTCGTGGAGTCCTCTGGAACATCGGACTCAAGGTCGGTGGCGACGCCGTTGATCAGCTGCCGCAACGCCGGTGTGAGGACCAGGGTGCTGCCGGTTGCCATGTACTGGCGGCGGAAGCCGGGGTCGAGGTGCTCATCAGCGTGTTCGGCCTTCCAGGCGTGCGGGTGTCCCTCAGGAAGCATCGTCGTCACCACCCTGATCCTCTGCCGGGTCCGGAGCCTGCTGGACCCGACGACGCGCTCGTTCAGCCCGGGCGGCCTCGAGACGTCGCACCGATGCCTCGGCGAAGTCCTCGGAGTCGTCGGAGTCGCCAGTCAGTTCGTCGGCCCCCGAGGGTCGAGCCGTGTCGGCCGTTCTTGGCGCCGTGTGACGACGGCCGCGTCGCGTGGGACGGACGACCTCGCGCCGGTCACCAACGTCCAGATCGCTCGTCCCATCGGCCTTTGCGTCCTCGGCTATGTCCTCGGTCATGTCCTGGGCGTTGGCCTCTGTCAGCGGGTCGCCCTCGGCAAGGATGACGGGGGTCCCGGGGTCGGCGGCCTCTCGCTGGGCGTTGATGGCTCGGACCGCCTCGTCCTCGGCTTCCTCAGCGGCGTCAGCGAGGCCGTCTGCGACCTGGTCCCACGCGGTTGCCGCGTCATCGTTGGCCTCTACTGCGCGTCGGGTGCCGGCGTCGGCGACGAACCGCTCGCGTCGATTGCGGTCCTGGTAGAGCCCGTGCTGGTCAACGGGGTCGGGCTGGTCGCGGGGTTCGACGACTGCGAGGAAAATGTTGTGCTTGTCGAAGACGTAGAGCACGTCGGGGTTCAGCAGTCGGGCGATGACGACCTTCTGGCCATCCACAGCCCTGTTGGCCAGGTCGCGGCTGAGCCAGTGCCGGCGGTCCCACTGCAGCCCTCGGGTGACGTCGAAGATGCGCTCTCCCACGATGGTGGCCAGGGCGGCCTCGTCCTCTGCGAGCAGGTCGTGGCCGGCATAGACCCGCCCCTCGTCCTGGGCCTGGGCGTAGACCTCGAGGCGACTCATGCCGGCCCGCTCGCCCTTGGCGTAGACGGCGTGGGCGAAGGTCGCAAACCACTCCTCGACAGCTTCCTCGACGTCCTCGTAGGGGAGCTCTCCGTGGTCGAGACGTTGACCTGCCCGGTCTACCCATCCACGCCGGGACCCGGCGCCGTCGCGGAAGAGCCGCAAGAGTGACTGGTGCATGACCTCGTGGTCGCCGTTGGCCTGCGGCTGGTGGGAGGGGATGGGTGCGTTCCCGATGCCGAGCCTGCGCGCTGCGGCGGCACCGTTCTCGCCCATGAACGTGCCGCCCTGGTCGCTGTTCAGGTAGCGGGCCACGCCCGAGACCCGTAGCTCGCGGCTGGGGTCGGTGGGGTGGGGCACGGTGTAGCCGATGGCGGCCGCCGCCAGGACGGTGCCGGTGTCGGTTCCCGTCGCGGCGCGCGGGGTGACGATCTTGGCCAGGGGCAGCCCGCTGTGTCGTTCGCGGACGATGAGGACCTTGGGCTCGACGGTGACCCCGCGGTAGGAGGCGACGACCTTGAGGTCGTACTCATCGATCGACCAGGAGTCGTTGAGGCTCTCGGCCCCGGACAACGGGAAGGTCGCCTCGTTCTTGCGCTGCCGGGTGGCGTCGTACTTCGCACCGATGCGGACAGGCTCGGACACGTCGGCCCAGGCCCGGTACAGCGTCGAGGTGGCGTAGTGCCGCAACCGGCTCGTGGGGTCCTGATGGACTGCCTCGATGGCGTCGATGATCGTGGAGTGGGTCGCGAAGAACGCCACCTCGTCGGGGGTCAGCTGGAGCCGGTCGACCTCGTTGAACTTGTAGAGCCAACCGGGCAGGGACCCCGTGGTGAGCCCGGTGCGGCACCCCCGCCCGTGGGTGAAGTCGCTGCAGGTGGGCACACAGCCGTCGGTCTCGGTGCCTGCGTCGTCGGGCTGGTCAGTGGGCGCCCGGGGGCCGGGATGGGTGTCGCGGGCGTTGTTGAGCTTGTACTGACAGGTCTGCTCCCACCACCGGTTGATGGTGCGGAGGGCGACACCAGCTGCGGATGCGCACGCATCCTTGTCGGCGGCGGTGACTTCGCCCCGTAGTGCGAGGACCTCCTCGAGCTGGGCGATCGTTGCGACCCTCATGGGCGCTGAGGCCCGGTTTCCGTGGTTGCCCTTGCGGCGACCGTCCGAGAGGCGTTCGACCTGCCGCTCCCCGGGCAGCCTTTCTCTCGCTGCGGCCAGGTCGATGACCTGTGCGGTACCGGTGTCGACCTGCCCCTTCGCGGGCCTCATCGCACGGCTCCTCGGCCGCTGCGGGCGCCGGTGTCGCCGGCCGGGTGGGCGTTGGTCGCCTCACCGTTGGGTCGGGCGTCGGGGCTGGTGTTCGGCTGGCACAGCCGGGGACGACAGTCGCGGCAGCCACCGATGCGGTGCTCCTCGCCGATGCTGGGCCGTCCGCTGCTGAGGTCGGCAACGAAGTGCAACCCGGTGTTGGGGGCGCGGTGCGTCAGGACCCGGACGCCGAGCACACCGGTGTGCGCGGCGGCGGTCGTGGTGGTGGTCGTGTTGGCTCCGCTCTCGGCGAGCAGGCGGCCGATGCTGGTCATGTCTTCGGCGACCTTGCGCCTGGCCCATGAGTCGAGACCGACGAGACCACGGATGCTGGTGTGGTGGAACCGGTCGATGAGCAGACCGGCCTCAGGTCCGTCGGGATGCGCCCACAGGACCCGCGGGCGTCGAAGGAGACGGTCGACGGTCCCGGGCCCAGCGCCCATCTCGTCTCCGGTCACGTTCTCCGCACCCAGGGCGTCGTCGGTGATGACCTCGTCGGTGTCGCGCTGGTCGTCGAACCAGCGCCGCAGGGCCCCGGTACTGAGGAACCTGAGCCGTTCGGGCTGGGTGAAGTGCACGGCGTAGCGGGCCGCGGCCTCCATGACGGCTGCGCCCCGCCGGTCGAGGCCGTGGCGCGCGAAGGCGGTCTTGACCGGTTCGACCAGGACCGCGAAGGCATCTGCCTGGGCGCCGAGGGAGTTGGGCATCCCGATGGCGTGAAGGTCGTGGGTGAGGCGCTCAGCGGCGAGCAGCCAGGCGTGCTCCTGCTTGCTGGGTCGAGCAGTGATGCTGGCAGAGGGGGCAACGCTGGTCCGGTTGTAGGTGATCAGACCGGGCAGCTGACGCACACGAGCTGCACCGAGGCCGGCCGCCGCGGGACGCGTCTGCTGCGGGCCCCGTCCGGTCAGGGCGTCGTCGCCCGTGGTGCCGCTGGTGGCCTCGCTGGTGGCCTCGTCGAAGGCGGGCCCGAACCCCGGCTCGAGCCGGAGGGCTGCTGCGGTCGCTGGGTCGGTGATACCGAGTGCGGAGCGTCGTGCGGTGCTCATGGTGTTGCGCATCGCGAGCTGTGGGTTGCGGGCGAACAGGGCGGCGAAGTCCTGGTCGACCCCGGGCTCTTCGGTGTTGCCGAGGCTCTGGGGCGCACCGGCTGCGGGGGTGGAGTGGGGGTGGCGGTCGAGCGCGGTTCGGAGGTGATCTTCGTTGGTAGGCACCCTCGGGACGAGTCCGCGATCGGATGCGACCGGCAGTCACTCGGACCGCCGAACTTGCATGCAGCAAAGGTTCTAACGATGCATGCAAGCAGGCGCTGTTCCATGCGTGACTTCGTCGTTGCAGCGCTGCCAGAGTCGGCTCCGTGCCGCCAGGAGAGGGAGTGAAGTCCGCGCCCTTCAGGCGGCGTAGCCCCCTGGACGGCCTCAAGCCAACGGACTTCGATCCGAACTGGCCGCACGGGAGGTTCACCATTCCCCAGGGCCTTCTCGACAACGGCCTCACGCCGGCACAGGCCGAGGTGCAAGCGAACTCGGTGCGTCTGATCCGTCAGCTCGCTCGCGACCTCGTCGCCTACGTCGGTGCCACTGACTCCACCCAACAGGTCCTCGCGACCAGGTGTGGCATCAACGCCGCAGCCATCACCCGCCTCAGGCGAGGTCAGAAGTTCCCTGGGCTGACGACGTTCTTGGCCCTGCGCACGCAGGTGCCGACCGAGCAGCAGGTCGAAGACGGGCTGCTCGAAGGCCGGAAGCCTGCGCCGCAGCGCCCACAGTCCCGCCCCGTCCGTTAGCCCGCCGCGTGACCCCGAGCGGCGGGCGTGCATCGCCAATCGTTCAGTGGACTGCACAGCATCACCATCTGGTGGTCTCGGAGTAAGGAACTGGGTGCCCCGAGAGTAGATCGAACAGGCGTTCGATAGCAACTGATTCCGACTCCGAGGCTGCGTGGTCAGTGGGGCCGAGGCCGCCTGTGGCGCTCAGGCTCAAAGCTTAGGGCTCAGGTCGGGAGCGTGAGCACGCCCCGACTCCATGGGGGGGGTCGGGGCGTGCGGGCTGTGAGCGTTGGAGGGCTGTTGGGCCGTGCCTGGGAGGACTCAGTCGGTGGGCTGGGCGTGCGCGTGGTCGGGGCCCAGGTCGCGCAACCGACCCGGCCATGGGTCGTTGGGTGGTGGGTCGATGAGTGCCCAGCCGTCTGCGGCCCAGGAGTCGTAGGTGTCAGCCTCAGCGAGGAGGCGGTGGGCGTACTCGCGGAGCCGGGTGGCGTGTTCGGGCAGCGTGCTCCCGGCGGGGATGTCCACCTCGTCGGGGCGGGAGAGGAGGCTGCCGACCTTGGTGGGGTCGAGGTCGACGGGGAGCAGGGCGCCGCGTCGGATCGCGCGGTGCTGGCCGAGGCGGTTGGTGAAGACCACGTGGGCGACCCCGGCGCGGCCGTAGTCTCCGCCGAGTTGGTTGCGTTGGTGGGTGCTGAGCTCGGCGGGGTCGAAGGGGCCTCGTACGACGCGGACCGTGCCGATGGGGCCGTCGGTCTCGGGGTCCCACTCGATGTCTTCGCCGGTGTTGCGGCGGGCCTGCTTGGCGGTGTCGCGGACGTGTTCGGCGGCGTGGTCGCGGTCGAAGACGATGACGGGAAGCCGGTTGAAGGGCGCTTTGTCGGGGTCGACGCGCCGGCGCCGGCGAGGTGCTGGGTGTTCGGGGCCTGGGGGGGCCCGGGTCCCGGGTCAGGACCAGCACGGGCGGGCGGGCGGGGTCGTGGTCGGCGTCCATGGATCGAGGCTGCCCCCCCGGACGGCGTCAGCCGCCCCGTGTCGCGGCGGCCTGTGGACGCCCTCCCCCCGACGCCCGGCTGTGGACGTCTCGTGGCCGGACTGGTGGCCGGTCCCGCGACGCACCCCACCGGCGCCGTCCCCGGCCTACGATGGCGCCATGGCCGACGAGACGCCCCGGACGGCGCCGACCGCGGCCTTCTTCGACCTCGACAAGACGATCATCGCCAAGTCGAGCACCCTGGCCTTCTCCAAGCCCTTCCAGGCCGGCGGGCTGATCTCGCGGCGGGCGGTGCTGCGCTCGGCGTACTCGCAGTTCGTCTACCTCGTGGGCGGTGCCGACCACGACCAGATGGAGAAGATGCGCGCGTTCATGTCGCAGCTGTGCGCGGGCTGGGACGTGGCGACGGTGCGCGAGATCGTCGCCGAGACCCTCCACCACGTGGTCGACCCGCTCGTCTACGACGAGGCCGTCTCGCTCATCGAGGAGCACCACCGCGCGGGACGCGACGTCGTGATCGTGTCGACCTCGGGCTCCGAGGTGGTCGAGCCGATCGGCGCCATGCTCGGCGCCGACCACGTGGTGGCCACCCGGCTGGAGGTCGTGGACGGTCGCTACACCGGCGAGATCTCCTACTACGCCTACGCCGAGGAGAAGGCCCGCGCGATCACCGCCCTGGCCGCCGAGCACGGCTACGACCTCGACCGGTGCTTCGGCTACAGCGACTCGGTCACCGACGTCCCGATGCTCGAGGCGGTGGGCCACCCGCACGCGGTCAACCCCGACCGGGACCTGCGCCGCACGGCCGCCGCCCGGGGCTGGCCGGTGCTGGTCTTCAGCCGGCCCGTCACCCTGCGCTCCCGGCTGCACCTGCCCTCGACCCGGCCCACGCTGGCCGCGCTGGCCGTGGGCGGCGCGGTCGCGGTGGGCGGGGTCGTCTGGGCCGGCGCCCGACGCCGCCAGGTGACGTGACCTCCGACCCTGGTCCTGGTCCGACACGCCGGGACCCTCTTGTGCGCCAGGTCACATCGGCGTAGAACAGGGATCAGAACTCCACAGACGGCACATGACCGGGTACCCACGCGGCGAACCACCCTTCCGACAGGGCGCTGACCCCGGCAAGACCGCGGCAGCAGACAACTGCACGCCTGGTAGCCCAAGGCTCATGTGCATCGGTGGCATCCGGGCCCTGCCCGGGTGCCACCACTACGTCCGGGCACAGGTGACCGGCCCGGACGGCTCAGAGCGCCTCGCGGCGCAGCGGGCTGGCCTCGGCCCCCGCCACCCAGGCCTCCGCGGCGTAGAGCGCCCAGGCGTGGACCCCGGCCCGGCCGCCCTCGGCGTACCCGCGCAGGTTCGACTCGTACTCCGCCCGCAGGGCCAGGTGGCCGGCCTCCGGGACCACCAGCGACTTCTCGTCCACCCCGCGGGCGACGGCCACGAGGCGCTCGACGGCGCGGGCCACCAGGCCGTCGTGGCTGCCGAAGCAGGCCGCGGTGGCCAGCTCGGCGTGCACCACGGCGGCCACGAGCAGGGCCGGGGCGGAGGTCGGCGCGGTCAGCAGGTCGGCGACGCCGCGCAGCCGGCGCGCACCGTCGCCGTCACGGGGGCGTCCGCGACGCTCGGCGGGCTGCGAGCCGGTCGCGGCCAGCGCGTGGAGGCGGGCCAGCGCCTGCAGGGGCGCGGCACGCAGGGTGGGGGCGAGCCCGAGGAGCTCCGTGGCCACCCGCACCGCGTCCCCGGCCGCGGCGTCGCCCTCGCCGTCGCGGACCTCGGCCAGGGTCGAGGTGGACCCCTCGAGCACCGCGCTCGCGTGCGCCCCGCGCAGCAGCGACTCGGCGGTGGTCTCGGGGCTCGTGCGGCGCAGGCCGCGGTCGCGCAGCATCACGTCGATGCCGTCCCGGGCGGAGGCGTAGGCGCTCGGCACCCCCTCGGCGGAGGCCAGCCAGGCGAGCGGGTCGGCGGCGGGCACTGCGGGCGGGACGGGCACAGCGGTCGAGCCTAGGAGACGGGCACGGCGGTAACCTCGCCGGGATGAACGACGAGCAGCAGCAGCCCGAGGCCGACCCCGCGCCGGGACGACCCGCACGGGCCTTCGGCGCCGTGGCCGACGCCTACGACCGGGGGCGACCCGGCTACCCCCGCGAGGCCGCGACCTGGCTGACCGGCACCCGGCCGCTGTCGGTGCTCGAGCTCGGTGCCGGCACCGGCAAGCTCACCACCGAGCTGGTCGCCCTGGGCCACGACGTCCACGCCACCGACCCCGACCAGGACATGCTGTCGCGCCTGTCGCTGCGACTGCCCGAGGTGCGCGTCACCCAGGCCCCGGCGGAGGAGCTGCCCGTGCCCGACCGCTCGGTCGACGTGGTGGTCGGCGCGCAGTGCTTCCACTGGTTCGACCTCGACCGGGCGCTGCCGGAGATCGTGCGGGTGCTGCGGCCCGGCGGGCACGTCGCGATGGTGTGGAACGAGCGCGACGAGCGGATCCCGTGGGTGCGTCGGCTGGGGCGGATCCTCGGCGGCACCGGCCAGCCGCGCGACTGGACGACGCTGCTGAGCGCCTCGGGCCTGTTCGGCTTCGTCGACGAGACGTCCTTCGGGGCCTGGCAGACCCTGGACCGGGACCGGCTGCGCGACATGGTGCTGTCCCGCTCGCACGTGCGGGTGCGGGACGAGGAGGAGCGCGAGCGCGTCCTGGCCGAGGCCCTGGCGCTCTACGACGGCTTCGGCCGCGGCTGGGAGGGCCTCCAGCTGCCCTGGAGCGCGCGCTGCTTCCGCGCGACGGTCGCACCGCGTCGTGGCGTCGACCTGACGGCCGGTGCGCAGGACCCGGCAGACGACGCCCCGCCCGCGGAGCAGGCCGGACCCGCTCAGGACGCGGTGGACCCGCCGACCGACGACGACACCGGCACGCTGCTCATCGACTTCCGCTGACCCGTCGCCCCGGCCAGCGCCGGGCCGACTCCAGCGCACCCGCGCGCTGACCGACCAGGGCCACCACCTCGGGGTGCGTCCCGAGCACGTCGGCCACGACCGTCGCCCCGGCCGCCAGGGCCTGCTCGGCGACCCTCCGGGCGAAGAAGCCCGGCGCCAGGAGGTAGGGGGAGACGGCGTCGCCGGGTCGTACGACCTCGTCCACGCGGGGCCCGATCCCCGACATCACCGCCAGCCGCGCCGGGCCTCCCCAGGCCCGACCGAGCAGCTCGGCGGCGCGCGCGAGGTCACGCTGGGCCAGCGGGTCGCTGGACCCGGCGGCGACCAGCACCACGGGGCAGCCCGGCGCGGCGCCGGCCTCGCGGAGCCGGTCGACCTGGGCGGTGGCCAGACGGGCGTGCGGGCCGAGCGAGCGGCCGACCCGGACCGCCACCCGGGCGCCGTCGCCGGCCCGGGGAACGTCCTCGCGGACGTGCATGCCGGTCGTGAGCAGCAGCGGCACGACCACCGCGGGCTCGTCCAGCCCGGCCAGCACGTCGGCGACCAGGGGCTCGGCGAGCTCCACGAAGGAGCCCGTCACCCGGCGTCCCGAGCGTCCGGCCAGGGTGGCCGCGAGGGTCAGGGCGACCTCGTTGCCGGCGGGGGTGCGGGTGCCGTGCGCCACCGTCACGACGTCACCCGCCGCGGCGGGGCCCGGACCCGTCCGGGGGCGGGGCACGGCGTCGTCGGTCACCGGCCCAGCCTAGTCGGCGGCGTAGGGCACCATGCCCTCATGCGCGGCTGGCGGCGACCCCACCTCGGCACCGAGGCTGACCGGGCGACGTTCCGCACCCTGCACCGGGCCTCCCTGGCCGCTCCCGCGCTGCGGGAGGGTCTGACCGCGGCGAGCAGCGAGCGGTCGATCCGCCACCTGCGGATCCTGCTCGGCACTCCTGCCCTGGCCCTGACCGACACCGAGCAGCCCCTGGCCTGGGACGGCGAGGGCCGCCACCACCTCGAGGGTGCGGGCGGGCTCGCGCGCCTGGCCATCGAGCGGGGTCAGACCCGGGTCGTCAGCGGCGCGGAGGTCACCTGTCACGAGGGCGGCTGCCCCGTGCGGGTGGCGGTCATCAGCCCGCTGGTGGTCGAGGACCTCATCGTCGGGACCCTGCAGGCCTACGCCCCGCGCAGCACCGCCGGGCTGGCGCGGGCCGCCGACGAGGTCGCCGGCTGGGTCTCCGGGCAGCTCGCGCTGGCCGAGCTCGACGCCTCGCGGACGCGGCTGATGGAGGCCGAGGTCCGGGCGCTGCGGGCCCAGATCAGCCCCCACTTCGTCTACAACTCCCTCGGCGCGATCGCCAGCTTCGTGCGCACCGACCCCGACCGGGCCCGGGAGCTGCTCCTGGAGTTCGCCGACTTCACCCGCTACTCCTTCCGCCGGCACGGGGACTACACCACCCTGGCCGAGGAGCTGCGCTCGATCGAGCGCTACCTGCTGCTCGAGCAGGCCCGCTTCGGCGACCGGCTGCGGGTCACCCTGCGCGTGGCGCCCGAGGTGCTGCCGGTCGCCGTGCCCTTCCTGTGCGTGCAGCCGCTGGTGGAGAATGCCGTGCAGCACGGGCTCGGCGCCGACGACGGGGTCGGTCACATCACCATCGCGGCCCACGACCGGGGGCAGGACTGCGTGATCGAGGTCGAGGACGACGGCGCGGGCGAGGACCCCGAGCGGGTGCGCCGCGCGCTGGCCGGGGACAGCAGCCTGGACTCGGTGGGGCTCGGCAACGTCGACGCCCGGCTCCGGGCGGCCTTCGGCGACGAGTACGGCCTGGTGGTCGAGACCGCCCCGGGCACCGGCACCAAGGTCGTCCTGCGCGTGCCGAAGTTCGCCCCCGGGGTGCAGGCGTGACCGGCGAGGGCACACCGGTCGCACCGGGCGGGCTGACCGCGCTCGTCGTCGACGACGAGCGGCCCGCCCTCGACGAGCTGGCGTGGCTGCTCTCGCACGACGACCGGGTCGCCGACGTGCTGACGGCCGGCAACGCCGCCGAGGCGCTGGTCGTCCTGGCCGCGCACGACGTCGACTGCGTCTTCCTCGACGTGCAGATGCCCGGGCGCAGCGGGCTCGAGCTCGGCGAGGCGCTGGCCCGGGCCGTGCCGGCGCCGCCGGTGGTGTTCGTGACGGCGCACGAGGAGCACGCGGTCGAGGCCTTCGACCTGAACGCCGTCGACTACGTCCTCAAGCCCGTCCGCGCCGAGCGCCTCGCCGAGGCCGTCCGCCGCGTGGTCGAGGGGCGGGGGGCCGAGGCCCGGGACGCCGAGCGAGCCCCCGCCACCGGCACCGCGGCGCTGATCCCGGTCGAGCTCGGCGGCGTGACGCGGTTCGTCGACCGGGCGGAGGTGACCCACGTCGAGGCCCAGGGCGACTACGCGCGGCTCTTCACCCCGACCGGCTCCCACCTGGTGCGCGTGCCCCTCTCGACGCTCGAGGCCGAGTGGGGGCCGGCCGGCTTCGTGCGGGTGCACCGCTCCCTGCTGGTGTCGCTGGCCCACGTCACGCAGATCCGGATGGACGCCGGACGCTGCACGGTCCTGGTCGGCGCCGACGACCCCGTCGAGCTCGGCGTCAGCCGGCGCCACACCCGCGCCCTGCGCGAGCTGCTCGTGCGACGGACCGCCCCGTGAGCGCCCCATGTGCACCCCGTGAGCACCCCGTGAGCGCCCCGTGAGCGAGGTCCCGCCGCGGGTCCGGGTCACCGGCCCCGAGCGGCGTACGACCGCCCTGCCGCGGTCCTCCGACCTCGAGGAGGAGGCGTCGCTCGAGGCGGTCTACCTCGGCTCGCTGCTGCGCGCGCAGCTCGCGCTGGCCACCCGGGTGCTGCTCCTGCTCGCGGTCAGCGTCGGCTCGCTTCCGCTGCTGTTCCTCGTGGACGGCGTGGCGGCGGTCCGGCTCGGCGGGGTGCCGCTGGCCTGGGTGCTGCTCGGCGGCCTGGTCTACCCGTGGCTGGTGCTGCTGGGGTGGCGCTACGTGCGCCGGGCCGAGCGCAACGAGCGCGACTTCGTCGAGCTCACCGACCGGCGCGCGCGGTGAACCTGGAGAGCCTGCCGGGGGCCGTGGCCGTGGTGCTGGTCGCCGTGGCGACGGTGGTCATCGGCACCTGGGGGCTGCGGCTCTCGCGCACCACCAGCGACTTCCTCGTGGCGTCGCGGACGGTCGGGCCCGCGATGAACGCCTCGGCGATCGCCGGGGAGTACCTCTCGGCCGCCTCGTTCCTCGGTGTCGCCGGGCTGGTGCTCACCTTCGGCGCCGACATGGCGTGGTATCCGATCGGCTGGACCGCGGGCTACCTCGTCCTGCTCGTGCTGGTGGCCGCGCCCCTGCGGCGTTCGGGCGCCTACACGCTGCCGGACTTCGCCGAGGCGAGGCTCGGCTCGCGCGGGGCGCGGTCCGCGTGCTCGCTGCTGGTGGTGGCGATCGGCTGGCTCTACCTGCTGCCGCAGTTCCAGGGTGCCGGGATCACGCTGGCCGCCGCGCTCGACGCCCCGCGGTGGGTGGGCCCGGTGACGGTGGGGGCGGTGGTGCTGGTCAGCGTGGGGACCGGCGGGATGCGCAGCATCACCCTGGTGCAGGCCGTGCAGTACTGGCTGAAGCTGACCGCCCTGCTCGTCCCGGTGAGCGTGCTGCTCGTGGTCTGGCTCGGCGACGGCAGCCCGGGTCCGGTCGGCGGGGGCGACGCCGCCGGCGGTGGGAGCTGGTCGCTGCCGCTGGCCGAGGGCGGCGGCCAGGGGCTGTACTCGACCTACTCGCTGATCGTCGCCACGTTCCTGGGCACCATGGGCCTGCCGCACGTCGTCGTCCGCTTCTACACCAACCCCGACGGCCGGGCCGCCCGTCGGACGACGCTCGTGGTGCTGGGCCTGCTCGGCGCCTTCTACGTCCTGCCCCCGGTGTACGCCGCGCTCGGCCGGGTCTACGGCGCCGCACCGGCGCGGGCGGACTCCCTGGTGCTCGACCTGCCGCGGCTGATGGTGCCGGGGCTCGGCGGCGAGCTGCTGACCGGCCTGGTGACCGCCGGGGCGTACGCCGCCTTCCTGTCGACCTCCTCGGGCCTGACCGTCGCGGTGGCGGGCGTGCTGACCCAGGACCTGACGGCGCGGGCCCGGCTCGGGGGCCTCCGGCTGCCCGACGCCGCGGCCTTCCGGCTGGCCGTCGTCGTGGCGGTCGCGGTGCCGCTGGCCACGGCGCTGGCCCTGCCCGACCTCGGCGTCGCGCGGGCCGTCGGGCTGGCCTTCGCGGTCGCGGCGTCCACCTTCTGCCCGCTGCTGGTGCTGGGCATCTGGTGGCCGGGCCTGACCGCGCCGGGCGCCGTGGCCGGCCTGGTCACCGGGGGCCTGGGGTCGGCCGCGGCGGTGGCGTGGACCCTCGTCGACGGCACCTCGCCCGGGCCGGTGGCCACCGGCTGGACGGCCACCCTGCTCGGCCAGCCCGCTGCCTGGAGCGTGCCGCTGTCCTTCGCGACCATGGTGCTCCTCAGCCTGGCCACCCGCAGCCGCCGCCCCGCCCACACGCGGCGGTTCCTGGTCCGGCTGCACACGCCGGAGGCGCTCGAGGTCGACCGGGGCTGAGGTCCGCCCGCACGACCGCTCGCCGCGCCGGGCCGACCGCTCGCCGCAGCACCGCCGGTCGGCCCTCGTCGGCGCGACGTGACGCCCCTAGCGTGACGCCGGTCACTACTCCCGCACCGAGAGGCGCACCGATGAGCCAAGAAGCCGACACCCCACCGGGCACAGCAGCCCGGCACGACCCCGTCTACGACGAGATCCACGACCGCCCCGAGTTCATCGAGCTGCGCAAGCGCTACCGGGGTTTCGTGCTGCCCGCCACGGTGGTGTTCCTGGTCTGGTTCCTGCTCTACGTCGTGATGTCCAACTGGGCGTCGGGCTTCATGGCCCACCGGCTGGTGGGCAACATCAACGTCGCCCTCGTCTTCGGGCTCCTCCAGTTCGTGACCACCTTCGGCATCGCGTTCCTCTACGCCCGGTTCTCCGTGGCGAAGCTGGACCCGCTGGCCGAGCAGCTGAACGCCGAGTACGAGAAGGGCAAGCGCGCATGAACGACCAGGTGCTGACCACCGTCCTGTTCCTGAGCGTCGTGGCGCTCACCATCTTCATCACCATCCGCGCCAGCCGCTCCACCGAGGGCACCTCGGACTTCTATGCCGGCGGCCGCAGCTTCTCCCCGATCCAGAACGGCCTGGCCATCGGCGGCGACTACATGTCGGCGGCGTCCTTCCTCGGCATCTCCGGGATCATCGCGCTGTCGGGCTACGACGGCTTCCTCTACTCGATCGGCTTCCTGGTCGCCTGGCTGGTCGCCCTGCTCCTGGTCGCGGAGATGCTGCGCAACTCCGGGCGCTACACGATGGCCGACCAGCTCGCCTTCCGGATGCGCCGCCGCCCGGTCCGCCTCGCGGCTGCGACGTCCACCGTCGTCGTCTCGATCTTCTACCTGCTCGCCCAGATGGTCGGTGCGGGCACGCTCGTCGCGCTGCTCCTCGGCGTCGACAACCAGGCGATCAAGAACATCGTCATCTTCGGCGTCGGCGCCCTGATGATCTTCTACGTCACCGTGGGTGGCATGAAGGGCACGACCTGGGTGCAGATCATCAAGGCCGTGCTGCTGATGGTCGGCTCCGCCCTGATCGTCGTGCTGGTGCTGGCCCAGTTCAGCTTCAACATCTCCGACCTGCTCGGCCAGGCCGCCACGAACTCCGGCGCCGGCTCCGCGTTCCTCGAGCCCGGCCTGAAGTACGGCGGCAGCCTCACCAGCAAGCTGGACTTCGTCAGCCTCGGCCTCGCGCTGGTGCTCGGCACGGCCGGTCTGCCGCACATCCTGATCCGCTTCTACACGGTCCCGACCGCGCGCGACGCCCGCAAGTCCGTGCTGTGGGCCATCGGGCTGATCGGCGTGTTCTACCTCTTCACCCTGATCCTGGGCTTCGGTGCCGCGGCGCTGCTCGACACCAGCACGCTCGACCCGGCCGGCAACCTCGCCGCACCCCGCCTCGCCGAGGAGGTGGGCGGTGGAGCCGGCACGACCGGCGGCGCCATCCTGCTCGCCCTGATCGCGGCGGTCGCCTTCGCCACCATCCTGGCCGTGGTCGCCGGCCTGACGCTGACGTCCTCGGCGTCGGTGGCGCACGACGTCTACAACAACGTGTTCAAGAAGGGCATGGCCACCGAGAAGGAGGAGATCCGGGTGACCCGGATCGCCGCGGCCGGCATCGGCCTGGTGGCGATCCTCCTGGCCATCCCGGCCCAGAACCTGAACATCGCGTTCCTGGTGGCGCTGGCCTTCGCGGTCGCCGCGTCGGCGAACCTGCCGACGATCCTGCTCAACATCTTCTGGCGCCGGTTCAACACCCGCGGTGCCCTGTGGAGCATCTACGGCGGGCTCATCGCCAGCATCGGGCTGGTGATCTTCTCCCCGGTGATGTCGGGCAAGACCGACCCGGCCTCGGGCGAGAACCTGTCCCTGCTGCCCGCCGGCATCGACATCTCCTGGTTCCCGCTGGAGAACCCGGGCCTGGTCTCGATCCCGCTCGGCTTCCTCTTCGGCATCATCGGGGCCCTCAGCAGCCGCGAGCCGGCCGCCGAGGACCGCTACACCGAGCTCGAGGTGCGCGCGCTGACCGGCGCGGGCTCCGAGAAGGCGATCAGCCACTGACCGACCACCACCGCTGCATCCCCGCCCCGGACCGCCAGGCCCGGGGCGGGGGTGGCACCGGGGGACAACCCCGGAGCAACCTGGGCACCGACACAGTGTCGGACGACACAGCGTCCCAGGACGGGCGGGGCCACCTGCCGGCCCCGCGCCACCCGTCAGCACCACCCACCCACGACCCACCGGGGAGAAGAACGTGAGCGAGCAGACCCTGTCCAACCTGCTGAAGGAGGACCGGCGCTTCGAGCCGCCGGCCGACCTCGCCGAGCACGCCAACCTCACCGCCGAGGCCTACGAGCGGGCCGACGCCGACTACGAGGCCTTCTGGGCCGAGCAGGCCGGGCGGCTGTCCTGGGAGACGCCCTTCGAGCGCGTCCTGGACTGGGACGACGCCCCCTTCGCGAAGTGGTTCGTCGGCGGGCGCATCAACGCCGCCTACAACTGCGTCGACCGCCACGTCGAGGCCGGCCACGGGGACCGCGTGGCGCTGCACTTCGTCGGCGAGCCCGTCGACGACACCCGCGACCTGACCTACGCCCAGCTCAAGGACGAGGTCTCGCAGGCCGCGAACGCCCTGACCGCGCTCGGCGTCGAGACCGGCGACCGCGTCGCCATCTACATGCCGATGATCCCGGAGGCCGTCGTCACGATGCTGGCCTGCGCCCGGATCGGCGCCCCGCACACAGTCGTCTTCGGCGGCTTCTCCTCCGACGCGCTGGCCACCCGCGTGGTCGACTGCGAGGCCAAGGTGATCGTCACCGCCGACGGCGGCTACCGCCGCGGCGCCCCCTCGGCCCTCAAGCCCGCGGTCGACGCGGCCCGCGAGAAGGCCAGCAGCAACGGCCACGACGTCAGCAAGGTCCTGGTCGTGCAGCGCACCGGCCAGGACCTCGAGGCGTGGGACGACGACGTCGACGTGTGGTGGCACGACGCGGTCGGCTCGGCCTCCACCGAGCACGCCTGCGAGTTCTTCGACGCCGAGCACCCGCTGTTCGTCATGTACACCTCCGGCACCACCGGCAAGCCCAAGGGCATCCTGCACACCACCGGCGGCTACCTGACCGGCTCGGCCTACACCCACTGGGCGGTCTTCGACCTCAAGCCCGAGACCGACGTCTACTGGTGCACCGCCGACATCGGCTGGATCACCGGTCACAGCTACATCACCTACGGCCCGATGGCCAACGGCGCCACGCAGGTGCTCTACGAGGGCACGCCGGACAGCCCCGAGCGCGGCCGCTGGTGGGACATCATCGAGAAGTACGGCGTCACGCTCTTCTACACCGCCCCCACCGCGATCCGCTCCTTCATGAAGCAGGGCCGCGAGATCCCTGACGAGCGCGACCTGTCGTCGCTGCGGCTGCTCGGGTCGGTCGGCGAGCCGATCAACCCCGAGGCGTACGTCTGGTACCGCCACGTGATCGGCGCGGACAAGACCCCCGTCGTCGACACCTGGTGGCAGACCGAGACCGGCTCGATCATGATCAGCCCGCTGCCCGGGGTCACCCACGGCAAGCCGGGCTCGGCGATGATCCCGATCCCGGGCATCTCCGCCGAGGTCGTCGACGACGACGGCAACCCCGTCCCCGACGGCTCGGGCGGGCTGCTGGTGCTGACCAAGCCGTGGCCCTCCATGCTGCGCACGATCTACAAGGACGACGAGCGGTACGTCGACACGTACTGGTCGCGCTTCCGCCAGCAGGGCTACTACTTCGCCGGCGACGGCGCCAAGAAGGACACCGACGGCGACCTGTGGGTGCTCGGCCGCGTGGACGACGTCATGAACGTCTCCGGGCACCGGCTCTCGACCACCGAGATCGAGTCCGCCCTGGTCTCGCACCCGAAGGTGGCCGAGGCCGCCGTGGTGGGCGCGCAGGACGAGGACACCGGCCAGGCCGTGTGCGCGTTCGTGATCCTGCGCGACGAGGCCGGCGACGGCGGCAAGGACATCGTCGAGGACCTGCGCAACCACGTCCGTACGCAGATCGGCCCGATCGCCAAGCCGCGCCAGGTGATGATCGTGGCCGAGCTGCCGAAGACCCGGTCGGGCAAGATCATGCGCCGCCTGCTCAAGGACGTGGCCGAGAACCGTGAGGTCGGCGACGTCACCACGCTGGCCGACTCCTCGGTGATGGACCTGATCAGCAAGGGCTCCAAGGCCTCCTCGGACGAGTGATGCTCGACGACGGGACCGCGGGCCTCCGGGGCCTGCGGTCCCGTCGTCGTCGGGGGTGGCCCGACAGCGCGTAGGCTGGGCCTCGGTGCGCCGGGAAGTCTGGTCGGCAACGTCGTCGTCGACCCTGCAGGAGCACGCATGACCCCCGACCACGCCCGGGCCGAGTCCGAGCACCATGCCGAGCAGGGCCGACTGTTCTCCCGCGGGTCCTTCCTGGAGAGCTCGCGCATCGCCGGCGTGCTCCGCGCCGAGACGACCGGCGGGATGCTGCTCATCGCCGGGGCGCTGGTCGCGATCATCTGGGCGAACACCCCCTGGGCGGAGTACTACACCGCCGCCCGCGACTACGTCATCGGCCCCGAGTCGCTGCACCTCGACCTCAGCATCGGGACCTGGGCCGCCGACGGGCTGCTGGCGATCTTCTTCTTCGTGGTCGGCCTCGAGCTGAAGCGCGAGTTCGTCGCCGGCGACCTCCGCGACCCCAAGCGGGCCGCGCTCCCGATCGCCGCGGCCGTCGGCGGCATGGTCGCCCCGGCACTGATCTTCGTGGCCTGGAACCTCGGCTCCGACGGCGCGCTGGAGGGCTGGGCGATCCCCACCGCGACCGACATCGCCTTCGCGGTCGCCGTGCTCGCGGTCATCTCGACGCACCTCCCCACCGGACTGCGGACGTTCCTGCTGACCCTCGCCGTGGTCGACGACCTGCTGGCGATCACGATCATCGCGATCTTCTACACCGACGAGCTGCAGCCGCTGTTCCTGCTGCTGGCGCTGGTGCCGATCGGCGTCTTCGCCCTGCTGGTGCAGAAGCGCTTCCGCCAGGTCTGGCTGCTGGTCCCGCTCGCCCTGGTCGCCTGGGTCCTGGTCCACGAGTCCGGTGTCCACGCCACCGTCGCCGGCGTGCTGCTGGGCTTCACCGTGCCCGTGCTGCGCAAGGACGGCCAGGAGGGTCCCGGCCTGGCCGAGCACCTCGAGCACCTGGTCCGGCCGGTCTCGGCCGGCATCGCCGTCCCGGTCTTCGCGTTCTTCGCCGCCGGCGTCACGGTCGGCGGGCTCTCCGGGCTGGTCGAGTCGCTGCAGGACCCCGTCGCCCTGGGCATCCTCACCGGGCTCGTGGTCGGCAAGACCGTCGGCATCTCGGGCGCCTCCTGGCTCTTCGCCCGCTTCACCCGGGCCGACCTCGACGAGGAGCTGTCCTGGGTCGACGTCGTCGGCGTCTCGATGCTGGCCGGGATCGGGTTCACCGTCTCCCTGCTGATCGGCGAGCTGGCCTTCGGCCAGGGCAGCGAGCGCGACGAGCACGTCAAGGTCGGGGTGCTGCTCGGCTCGGTCACCGCCGCCCTGCTGGCCACGGTCGTCCTGCGGGCCCGCAACGCGGTGTACAAGCGGGTCGAGGAGAAGGAGACCCGCGACGCGGACCAGGACGGCATCCCCGACGTCTACCAGACCGGGGACGCCGACCCCGCGACACCACCGGCCTGACGACCGGGGTGGGCGCCGCGCCCGCCCGGCACGGATAGGGTCTGTCCGGACCGCACGACACATCCGCCGCGCACGACCTGGGAGCACAGCATGGCCAACACCCCGGTGAAGGACACCGAGCCGACCATCGGTCGCCTCGTCTCCGACGCCAGCCGCGACATCTCGGGCCTGATCTCCTCCGAGATCGCCCTGGCGAAGTCCGAGCTGAAGGTCAGCGTCCGCACGGGCGGGATCAGCGTCGCCATGTTCGCCGCCGCCGCCTTCGTCGGCGTGCTGGCGATCATCATGCTGTCGATCGCGATCGCGTTCCTCATCAACTGGAACGGTGACGGCCTGGCCCTGCACTGGGCCTTCCTGATCGTCTTCGCCTTCTACCTCCTCGTCGCCGGCGTGCTGGGCTTCGTGGGGTACAAGAAGATCCAGCAGGTCGGCCCCCCGCAGCGCGCGATCGCGCAGGGTCGCGAGATCCCGAAGGCCCTCAAGGGCAAGCACTGATCCACCCGCCGGCCCGGGTCGCCCGGGCCGCGCGGATCAGGCGGCGCAGTCGCCGGTGCTGACGGCGTCGGTGTTCTGCGTGCCGATCTCCGCGCTCCGGGTCACCTGCGCCGCGGTCAGGGCGTAGCCGGTGTCGGCGTCGGTCACCGACGCCGCGAACACCAGGCCGACCACGTCGCCCTCGGAGTCGAGGACCGGGCCACCGGAGTTGCCGGGCCGGACCAGCCCGCGCAGCGAGTACACCTCGCGGATCACCGCGCCCTCGCCGTAGATGTCGGGCGAGCGGAGCCGCTGCTCGGCCCGGATCCGGCCGGGCTGCACGTCGTACGGGCCGTCCTCGGGGTAGCCGACGATGGCCACGCCGTCGCGCGGCCGGGCGCCCTCCTCGAGGTCGAGCGTCGGCGTCTCCCCGCTGTCCAGGGCGAGCACCGCCACGTCGAGGTCGGCGTTGTAGTAGACCGTGCTGGCCCCGACGGTGGCGCCGCCGATCTCGACGGTCGGCTCGGCGACCCCCGCCACCACGTGGGCGTTGGTCATCAACCGGCCGGGGGCGTACAGGACGCCGCTGCCCTCGACGCCGCGGCCGCACACGTTGTCGCCGCGGACCTTGAGCACGCTCTGCTCGGCGTCCACGACGTCGGGGTCCTGCAGCAGCCGCTTCGGCCCGGGGCCGACCTCGACGATCCGCTCGGGGGCGAAGGGCTCGAGGTAGCGGGGGAAGAAGCTCTCCCCGACGACGTTGTTGAAGGCCTGCAGCGCGGCGGTCGCCTGGGTCGGCACGACCTGGTCGACCCGGCCCAGCACGGCGGAGTCGCGCACCAGCGGCGTCACCGAGCCGATCCGGGAGCCGGACACCGCGACGCCCAGGGCCCACGCGACGATCAGGACGGCGAGGGCGCTGAGCGCCGCGCCGCCGGCCGCGTCGAGGGCGCGCGCGGGCTGCCAGGTGATCTGGTCGCGCAGCCTCGCCCCGGCGTACTGGAACAGCGCCTGCCCCAGCGAGGCGGCGAGGATGACGATGAACAGCGCGCCGAGCGAGACCAGCAGCGACGGGTCGGCGTCGCCCAGCGCCAGCGGCGCCAGGACGACGCCGAGCAGGCCGCCGAGCAGCAGCCCGCCGGTGGCGAAGGCGCCGGTGACGAAGCCCTGCCAGTAGCCGCTGAGGGCGTAGACGAGGACCAGGACGACCAGGAGCCAGTCGAGGAGGTTCATCCGTCCTCCAGGGCCTGGCGCACCGGCTCGCGGTCGACGCGGCGCCCGACGAGCATGTAGTCCGGCAGGTCGTGCATCGGGGCGTCGTCGACCTCCTCGGTCCAGCCGAGGACGTCGAAGAGCCGACTGATGATGCCGGCGGTGAACCCCCAGCAGATGACGTCCTTGTCATCGCCGATCAGGAAGCCGGGGCCGACCCAGCCCGAGGGCCCACGGACGCGGATCCGGTGCTCGGGGGCGACCAGCTCGTGCAGCGCCACCCGGTGGATGGCGTGCACCTCGTCGGGGGAGGCGACGTGGACCGGGCCGGGCTCGCGCCACCAGGCCAGCACCGGGGTGACGGCGAAGTTCGACGGCGGCAGCCAGAGCTCGGGGAGCTCGGCGAAGACCTCGACGCCGGCCGGGTCGAGACCGGTCTCCTCCCAGGCCTCCCGCAGCGCCGCCTCGGCCGAGGTCTCGCCCGGGTCGATGCCGCCGCCGGGGAAGGAGACCTGGCCGGGGTGGGAGCGCATCCCGTGCGCGCGCTCGGTCAGCAGCAGCTCGGGACCGCGCTCGCCCTCGCCGAAGAGCATCAGCACCGCGCCCCGGCGGGGCTCGGCGTCGTCGGGCGGCAGGAAGCGGGTGAGGTCGTGCACCGTGATCCCGCCGGCGCGCTCGGCGACCGGGCGCAGCCAGTCGGGCATCCCCGCGGGGACCTCGGGCGGACGGCCCGCAGGCACGCTCACAGGCGCACCCCGAGGTGCTCCTCGGCCAGGTCGACGAGCTGCTGCTCGGACTCGATGATCACGAACTCGCGGTGGACCACCCGGCCGTCGGCGTCGACGAAGGCCCAGAACGGGAGGCCCTGGAGGGTCGGGAAGGGCGAGGCGCCGTCGAGCTCGCCGTCGGGGTCCTGGAGCAGCTGGAAGGTCAGCCCGCTGTCCTCGGCGAGGGTCCGGGCCTTCTCGGTCTGGGGGTCGAGGTAGTCGATGCCGAGCACCCTGACCTGGTCACCGTGGTCCTGGGCGAACTGCTCGACCAGCGGCAGCTCCTCGCGGCAGGGGCCGCACCAGGACGCGAACAGGTTGACCACGGCCGGGCCCTCCACGTCGGGCAGGTAGACCTCGCCCTGCTGCTCGCCCGCCTGACGGCCGGGGGCGTCGAAGGTCTGCAGCGTGACCTCGGGCAGCGTCTCGACCTCGTCCTCGGTGGTCGCCGACGTGCAGCCTCCGGCCAGCGCCACGACGGCGCCGGCGGCCGAGAGCGCGGCGGCGACCCGGGTCGTACGGCGTCTCACGCGGGGCCCTGGGTCTTGACGAGCGCGGCCGCGGCGACCGGGTCGGTCGGGCCGTCGCCGAAGGACGGGCACCAGTGGGAGACCGGGCAGGCCCCGCAGGCCGGCTTCTTGGCGTGGCAGCGGCGGCGGCCGTGCCAGATCAGGTGGTGGCTCAGCATCGTCCAGTCACGCCGGGGGAACAGCGCGCCGACGGCGTGCTCGACCTTGACCGGGTCGGTCTCGTCGGTCCAGCCCAGCCGCCGGGCCAGCCGCCCGAAGTGCGTGTCGACGGTGATCCCGGGGACGTCGAAGGCGTTGCCGAGCACCACGTTGGCGGTCTTGCGGCCGACACCGGGGAGCTTGACGAGGTCCTCGAGCCGGGGCGGGACCTGGCCGTCGTGGTCGGCGACGAGGGCGGCGGAGAGCTTGAGCAGCGACTCGGTCTTGGCCCGGAAGAACCCCAGCGGGCCGAGGATCCGCTCGAGGTCGGCCCGGTCCGCGGCCGCCATGGCCGGGGCGTCGGGATAGGCCGCGAACAGGGTGGGACGGGTGGCGTTGACCCGCCGGTCGGTGGTCTGGGCGCTGAGCACCGTCACCACGAGCAGCTCGAAGGGGTCGGCGAAGTCCAGCTCGCACCGCGCGTCGGGATAGGTCTCGGCGAGGGCGCGGTCGACCTTGCGGGCGCGTCGGACCAGCGCGGTCGACGGCCGCTCGACCGTGGCCGACGACGGGCCGGACGGGCGGCCCGACGGGGAGGGAGCACTCACGGGCCCCAGCGTACGGCGCGCCGCCGACGGCCCACGGTCGCACCGGCCGGGGGCACGGTGCTGGACCAGTCAGCGCCACCAGGGCCACCTGCGTCACACTGGCACCGCTCACCCCTGCATTCGCGTGTGAGATGCCGCACTCGATATGCTCGGCCGGAATGTCCGGGAGCGTCAGGAGGACCACGTGGACGACGACGTACTGCGCCAGGCGCCGCTGTTCAGCGCGCTCGACGACGAGGCAGCCGCAGCGCTGCACACCTCGATGGCCGAGAGCCGTCTCCGCCGGGGCGAGGTGCTGTTCCGCGAGGGCGACTCCGGCGACAAGCTCTACATCGTCATGGAGGGCAAGGTGAAGCTCGGCCGGACCTCCTCGGACGGCCGGGAGAACCTGCTGGCCATCCTCGGTCCGGGCCAGATGTTCGGCGAGCTGTCGCTCTTCGACCCCGGCCCGCGCTCCGCGACGGTCACCGCGGTGACCGACGCCAGCTTCGCCTCGCTGTCCCACGACGACCTGCTCCGCTGGCTCGAGGGCCGACCCACGGTCGCCCGGGGGCTGCTCACCCAGCTCGCCAGCCGGCTGCGCAAGGCCAACGACGTCGTGGCCGACCTGGTCTTCTCCGACGTCCCCGGCCGCGTGGCCAAGGCGCTGCTCGACCTCGCCGACCGCTTCGGCCGCTCGGCGGACGACGGCATCCACGTCCACCACGACCTCACGCAGGAGGAGCTCGCCCAGCTGGTCGGCGCCTCCCGCGAGACCGTCAACAAGGCGCTGGCCGACTTCGCCTCCCGCGGCTGGCTGCGCCTGGAGCCCCGCTCCGTGGTGATCATGGACATCGAGCGCCTGGGCCGCCGCGCCCGCTGACGCCCCGCCGTCCGCGGGTGCGCGCACGCAGCGGTCAGCCCGCGAGGTAGGCCAGCTGGGCGCGCACCGACAGCTCGGCGGCGCCCCACAGCACCGGGTCGACGTCGGCGTAGACCGTCTCCACGACCTGGCGGGGCAGGCCGTCGTCGGCGCGGACGTCGCCGGCGGTACGGCCGAGGTCGGCGAGCGCGGCACGCACCTGCGCCAGGCGCTGGTGACGGTGGGCGCGGTAGTGCTCCAGCACCCCCAGCGCGTCGTCGAGCACCGGTCCGTGGCCCGGCCAGACCTGGGTGATGCCGTGCTCGGAGGCGACGGCGTGCAGCCGGTCGAGCGAGTCGAGGTAGGCGCCCAGCTGCCCGTCGGGGTGCGCCACCACCGTGGTCCCGCGACCCAGCACGGTGTCGCCGGTGAGCACCGCGTCCTCCGCGGGCAGCCAGAAGGACAACGAGTCGGCGGTGTGGCCCGGCGTCGCCACCACCCGGACCTCGAGCCCGTCCACCTCCACGACGTCACCGTCGGCGAGGCCCTCGGCGCCCAGTCGCAGCGCGGGGTCGAGGGCGCGGACCCCGCAGCCGACCCGCTCGGCGAACTCGCGCGCGGCCTCGCTGTGGTCGAGGTGGTGGTGGGTGAGCAGCACGACCGCGACCTCGCCCGGTCCGCCGTCGACCTGCGCCACCGACGCCACCGCGTCCAGGTGGGCCAGCATCGAGGGGCCCGGGTCGACGACCACCGAGCGACGGGCGCCCGGCTCGCGCAGCACCCAGGTGTTGGTGCCGTCGAGCGTCATCGTGTCGGCGTTGGGTGCGAGCACGCAGCGCCCGCGGGCGCCGAACGCCCCGCCGGCCCACCCGGAGCCCGCAGAACCCGCAGAGCCCGGCGAGCCCGGAGAGCCGCTCACGCGTCCCCGTGACGGTCGTGCAGCACCGCCCGCTGGTGCTCGGGCACCGACAGCGTGTGCCCGCCGGCGGGGTGCTCGACGACGGTCGGGGTGTGCATGGTGACGCGGCGCCCGACGGCGTCGGCCAGGACCGCCCCGGGGTCGGCGTGCTGGGCCAGCTCGAGGCAGGTCAGGTAGGTCGGCGGCATCATCAGCATCGCGCCGGCCTCCACCTGCTCGACGGCGCCCAGGGCCGGCAGCCAGGTCACCGACGACGACTCCGTCGAGACGTCGCGGGTGCGCTGGCCCTCGGGCAGGGCCGCGGTGAAGAACCAGGTCCGGTAGCGCCTCGGCTCGAAGACGGGCGTCAGCCACGCGCCCCAGACGCCGAGCAGGTCGGTGCGCAGCACCAGGCCGCGCCGGGTCAGGAAGTCGGTCATCGCCAGCTCGCGGGTCTCCAGGGCGACCCGGTCGGCCTCCCAGTCCTCGCCCGTGGTGTCGGCGACGACCTGGTCGTGCGACGGGCCGGCCAGCAGGACGCCGGACTCCTCGAAGGTCTCGCGCACCGCGGTGCAGACCAGGGCACGGGCGAGGTCCTCGTCGCAGTCCAGGCGGTCCGCCCACTCCTGGGGCGCCGGCCCGGCCCAGGCGACCTCGGTGTCGAAGTCCCGGCGGTCGACGCCTCCCCCGGGGAAGACGCACATGCCCGCGGCGAACTCCATCGAGGCCTGCCGGCGCAGCAGGTAGACGTCCGGCCCGGCCCCCGGCTGCGACCCCTCGCGGGTCAGCACCACCGTCGCCGCGTCGCGCGGCTCGACCGGCTCGCGGGTGCCCGCGGCGTACTCCGCCGCGAGGTCCACCACGTCCTGGCCGAGGCGGACGGGCGGGACCGGGATCCTCACCCGACCTCGACCATGATCTCGACCTCGACCGGGGCGTCGAGGGGCAGCACCGGCACGCCGACGGCCGAGCGCGCGTGCACGCCGGCCTCGCCGAAGACCTGGCCGAGCAGCTCGGAGGCACCGTTGGCGACCCGGGGCTGGCCGGTGAAGTCGGGGCTCGAGGCCACGAAGCAGACGACCTTGACCACGCGCCGCACGAGGGCGAGGTCGCCGATCTCGGACTTCACCGCGGCGATCGCGTTCAGCACGCACTGCTGCGCGCAGGCGTACGCCTCCTCCTCGCTCACCCCCGCGCCGACCTTGCCGGTGGCCAGCAGCTCACCGGAGCGCAGGGGCAGCTGGCCCGCGGTGAGCACCAGGTCGCCGGTGCGGACGGCGGGCACGTAGGCCGCCACCGGCGCCGCGACCTCGGGCACGCTCAGCCCGAGCCCGGCCAGGACCTCCTCGGGGTGCGCCACGGCTCAGCCGACCGGGCGCTTGAAGTAGCCCACCAGGTTCTCCGGGTTCATCCCCGGCGCGATCTGCACCAGCTCCCACCCGTCGGCCCCGAAGTTGTCCAGGATCTGCTTCGCCGCGTGCGTGAGGATCGGCGCGGTCAGGTACTCCCACTTGGTCATGCGCGGCACCCTACTCGCGACGGCCTGCTCGTAGGCTCGCCGGATGAGCCCCCTCGTCTCGGTCCACGGCCTCGAGGTCGAGCGGAGCCTGCTCGAGGCCGACGGCGGGCCGTTCCCGACGTCGTACGACGGGCTCGCCGTGGTCCTGGACCGCGGCGGGCAGGACGTGGAGGAGGACGGGCCCGTGCCGCGGACCGGGTGGCGCGTCGTCGCCCGCGGCAACCCCCGGCAGGTCGTCCTGCTCGCCCCGTCGGCTCGGCGACCCCACCACTGGTGGCAGGCCAGCCTCGGCCGCACGGACGACGGCTGGCGTGCCCACGTGTCGTGGGCCGAACCGGAGCGCCCCGCCAGGAGCGAGCGGGTGGCCGGGCTCCGCCTGGACTGGCCGTCGTCCTCCCTCGAGCTGCCCGCCGCGGCCGTCCCCGACCTGCAGGTCCGGGTGGGCCGCTACGCCGACGACGGCGCCCGCCTGCCGCTGGACTGGGACCCCGAGGACGGGACCCACGTCGTGGGCCACGTCCTCGACCCGACCACCGAGGAGCCGCTGCCGTTCCAGGCCTGGCAGGCCTTCGCCGGCCTGGGCCCGGCGACGCTGCCGGACGCGGCCGGCGACGTGTGGCTGCCGCTGCGCTGGACGACCTACGACGTCGAGCGCCTGCCGCCGGGTGACTACCGGGTCCGCGCGCAGCTGTCCTCGCTGCCGGTGCACACCCCGGCCGTCCCGCTGCGCGTGACGCCCTAGCCGGCGAGCACCTCGGGCCCGGTCTTCTCCCGGACCTCCTCGAGCGTGACGTCGGGCGCCAGCTCGACCAGGCGCAGGCCGGCGTCGGTCACGTCGAGCACGCACAGGTCGGTGATGATCCGCTGGACCACGCCGCGCCCGGTGTAGGGCAGCGAGCACTCCTCGACGATCTTGTGGGAGCCGTCGCGGGCGACGTGCTCCATCAGCACGACGACCTTGCGGGCGCCGTGGACGAGGTCCATCGCGCCGCCCATGCCCTTGACCATCTTGCCGGGGATCATCCAGTTGGCGATGTCGCCGGCCCGGCTGACCTGCATGGCACCGAGGATCGCGGCGTCGATCTTGCCGCCGCGGATCATCCCGAAGCTCATGGCGGAGTCGAAGAACGACGCGCCCCGGCGCACGGTGACGGTCTCCTTGCCGGCGTTGACGAGGTCGGCGTCCTCCTCGCCGTCGACGGGGTAGGACCCCACGCCGAGGATGCCGTTCTCGCTCTGGAGCACCAGCTCGACGTCGTCGGGGACGTAGTTGGGCACCAGGGTGGGCAGGCCGATCCCGAGGTTGACGTACGACCCGTCCTCGAGCTCCGAGGCCGCCCGGGCGGCCATCTCCTCACGCGACCAGCTCATGCCTGCACCGTCCTCTTCTCGATCCGCTTGTCGGCCGCCTGCTCGGGCGTCAGCGGCACCACGCGGTGCACGTAGACGCCGGGCAGGTGCACCTCGGCGGGGTCGAGGTCGCCGGGCTCGACGAGCTGCTCGACCTCGGCCACCGTGGTCCGCCCGCACATCGCGGCGAGCGGGTTGAAGTTCTGCGAGGACTGCCGGAAGACGAGGTTGCCGTGCCGGTCGCCCTTCCAGGCCCGGACCAGCGCGAAGTCGGCCACGAGCGCCTCCTCGAGCACGAACTCCTGGGCGCCGCGGTGCGTCTCGAAGGTGCGGGTGTCCTTGGCCGGCGAGGCGACCGCGACGTTGCCCTCGCTGTCGTAGCGCCAGGGCAGGCCGCCCTCGGCGACCTGCGTGCCGACGCCGGTGGCGGTGTAGAACGCCGCGATCCCGGAGCCGCCCGCACGCATCCGCTCGGCCAGGGTCCCCTGGGGGGTCAGCTCGACCTCGAGCTCGCCGGAGAGGTACTGACGCGCGAACTCCTTGTTCTCCCCGACGTAGGAGGCCACCATCCGCCGCAGCCGCTTGGCCATCAGCAGCCGCCCGAGGCCCCAGTCGTCGACCCCGCAGTTGTTCGAGTACGCCTCCAGGTCGTCGGCGCCCTGCGCGAGCAGCGCGTCGATCAGCACCGACGGGATGCCGCAGAGACCGAAGCCCCCGACCGCCAGTCGTGCCCCGGACGGGATGTCGGCCACCGCTCCGGCTGCCGACTCCACCACCTTGTCCATGCCGCTGCTCCTCACGCCTCGACTGCAGGTCTCCCGCGATCCAACGGGTCCGGTGTGACCTGCGTCAAACGCGGGCCCGCCCGGCACCGGTCCGGCACCGGTCCGCCACCCGTCCGGACCCCCTACGCTCGCGGGGTGAGCGACTGGCCGAAGGCGCGTCTGCACGTGGTGACCGGCAAGGGCGGGACCGGCAAGTCCACCGTGGCCGCCGCCCTGGCCCTGGCCCTGGCCGGCCGCGGCAAGAACGTGCTCCTGTGCGAGGTCGAGGGCCGCCAGGGGATCGCGCGGATGTTCGACGTGGACCCGCTGCCTTTCGAGGAGCGGCGGCTGACCTCCGGGCTCCCCGACGCGCGCGGCCGGGCGGGCACGGTGCACGCCCTGCACATCGACCCGGAGTCCGCGCTGCTGGAGTACCTCGCCCTCTACTACAAGCTCGGCCGGGCCGGCCGCGCGCTCGACCGGTTCGGGATCATCGAGTTCGCGACCACGATCGCGCCCGGCGTGCGCGACGTGCTGCTGACCGGCAAGATCTACGAGGCCGTCGACCGCAACGCGCGCAACAAGGGCGCCACCACGTACGACGCCGTGGTCCTCGACGCCCCGCCCACCGGCCGGATCGTGCAGTTCCTCAACGTCAGCGAGCAGGTGGCCGGGCTGGCGAAGGTCGGGCCCATCCGCTCGCAGGCCGACACGATGATGGGGCTCTTCCGCTCCGCACGCACCGTGGTCCACCTGGTCACCGTCCTGGAGGAGATGCCCGTGCAGGAGACCGGCGACGGCATCGCCGAGCTGACCGCGGCCGACCTGCCCGTCGGCGGGGTGGTCACCAACCTCGTCCGACCCCAGGACCTCCCGGCGCCCGCGCTGGCCGCGGCCCGCTCGGGGTCCCTGGACGCCGCCGCGGTGCGCGCCGACCTCGACCGGGCCGGGCTCGACGTCGGGGACGCGCTGGTCGAGGACCTGCTCGGGCTGGCCCGCGACCACGCCGACCGCCGTGAGCTGGAGGAGACCCAGCGGGTGCGGGTGGCCGGGCTGGAGCGGCCGACGTACGAGCTCCCGCGCCTGACCGGCGGCGTCGACCTCGGCGCCCTGCACGACCTCGCCCGCTCGCTGCGCGAGCAGGGGATGGCATGAGCGCCGACCGTGTCCCGGCGCCCGCCCTGGACGTGGACGCGCTGATCGACGACCCGGCCACCGGCATCATCGTGTGCTGCGGCGCCGGGGGTGTCGGGAAGACCACGACGTCGGCCGCGCTGGCGCTGCGGGCCGCCGAGCGCGGCCGCACCGTGGTCGTGCTGACGATCGACCCCGCCCGGCGCCTCGCGCAGGCCATGGGCATCGCCGAGCTCGACAACACGCCGCGTCCCGTCGAGGGCGTCGACCCCGCGGCGGGCGGCCGCCTCGACGCCATGATGCTGGACATGAAGCGCACCTTCGACGAGGTGGTCGAGAGTCAGGCCAGCCCCGAGAAGGCCCGCCAGATCCTGGACAACCCCTTCTACCAGGTCCTCTCCAGCTCCTTCGCCGGGACGCAGGAGTACATGGCGATGGAGAAGCTGGGCCAGATCCACGCCGCGGCGCAGGCCGACGACACCTACGACCTGATCGTCGTCGACACCCCGCCGTCCCGCTCCGCGCTCGACTTCCTCGACGCCCCCGAGCGGCTCTCCCGCTTCCTCGACGGACGTTTCATCCGGCTGATGCTGGCCCCGGCGCGCGGGCCGGCGCGGCTGATGACCGCCGGGCTCGGGATCGTGACCTCCGCGCTCACCCGGATCCTGGGCGCCCAGGTGCTGCGGGACCTGCAGACCTTCGTGGCCGCGATCGACACCGTCTTTGGCGGGTTCCGCCAGCGCGCCCAGCGCACCTATGCGCTGCTCCAGGACGAGCGGACGGCGTTCCTGGTCGTCGCGGCGCCCGAGCCGGACGCGCTGCGCGAGGCGGCCTACTTCGTCGAGCGCCTCGGCGAGGACCGGATGCCCTTCGCCGGGCTGGTCGTCAACCGCGCCTCCGTCGCGCCCGCGGGCGACCTGTCGGCCGACGAGGCCGCCGGAGCGGCCGATCGGCTGCAGCGCAGCGGTGCGGGCGTGGACGACCACGCCCCGACCGCGGGCCTGCTCCGGCTCCACGCCGACCAGGTGCGCCTGGTCGAGCGGGAGACACGGCTGCGCAGCGGCTTCGCGGCCTCGCACCCGCACGTGGCCACGACCGTGGTCGCCGCGCTCGCCGGCGACGTCCACGACCTCGACGGGCTCCGCCGCGTGGGCGACCTGCTCGCCGAGTAGCGCGCAGACCGTCCCTCGGGGTGCGGTCAGGGTGAGGTCAGGCGGAGGCGTGGGCCGGCTGCGGCTGCGCCGCCGGGGTGCCCTGGGTGCGGGCCGCCTCGAGCACCGCGCGCCACGAGGCGTTGGGGCGGCGCTTGATCAGGGCCCGGCGCTCGCGCTCGGTCATCCCGCCCCACACGCCCCACTCGATCTGGTTGTCGAGCGCCTCGGCCAGGCACTCGGTGCGCACCGCGCAGCCCGAGCAGACCTGCTTGGCCTTGTTCTGCTCGGCACCCCGCACGAAGAGCTCGTCGGGACGCACCGTCTTGCAGGCCGCGTCGGCGGCCCAGTCCTCAACCCACATGTCGTTCCCCATCACGCTTTGTGGAGAAGAGGCCTGGTTTTCCCTGTCCCGGGGCCAACTCTTCTCTCTCTTGTGTAGAAGGTAAAGAATTGTCAACGTTCTAGACCAGACCCCAACGACCCAAATCCTCTAGTCACAAATGACTAGGGCCGCCTCGTCACGTTTCGCTGGGGCCTGGGATGCTCCCGTACCCTGCCTGACATGGCCAGGCCCCGCTCCGAACGACCGACCTTCTCCCGGGTGATCACCTCCCTCGGCGTGATGCTCGCTGCCTCCGTCGCCCTCGGCGTGGTCGTGGCCGGGCTCACCGTGCCGTTCATCGGGGTCGCGGGGATGGCCACGCAGACCGCGGCCGACAGCATGGACGAGCTGCCCACCGAGCTGGAGGACGTCCCGCTCGCGCAGAAGACGACCATGCTGGACAGCCAGGGCGAGGTGATCGCCACGCTCTACGACGAGAACCGCGTCAACGTCCAGCTCAAGGACATCAAGCGGACCATGGTCAAGGCGATCGTGGCCATCGAGGACTACCGCTTCTACCAGCACGGCGCGATCGACGTGCGCGGCACGCTGCGCGCCCTGGTCACCAACTCCGCGAGCTCGTCGGTCCAGCAGGGCGGGTCGTCGCTGACCCAGCAGCTGGTCAAGCTCAGCCTGCTCAACGCCGCCGACACCAAGGCCGAGGAGCGCGCGGCCACCGAGCAGACCTACACCCGCAAGCTGCGCGAGCTGCGCTACGCGGTCGCGCTGGAGCAGCAGCACTCCAAGGACTGGATCCTCGAGCGCTACCTGAACACCGCCTACTTCGGCGACGGGGCGTACGGCATCCAGGCGGCCGCCAAGCACTTCTTCGACGTCAACGCCAGCGAGCTGAACCTGCGCCAGTCGGCGATGCTGGCCGGTCTCGTGCAGAACCCCTCGGCCTACGACCCCACCAACGCACCGGAGCGCGCGCTCGAGCGCCGCAACGTCGTGCTGGACCGGATGGCCGAGCTCGGCGTGGTCAAGGACCGGCAGGCCAAGAAGGTGAAGAGGACCGACCTCGGTCTCGACGTGCAGGACGCCAAGAACGGCTGCCTCTACTCCGCGGCGCCGTTCTTCTGCGACTACGCCTACTCGTACCTGATGGCCGACCCCGCGCTGGGCAAGACCCGCGCCGAGCGCCAGCGCCTGATCGAGGCCGGCGGCCTGACCATCAAGACCACCGTCGACCTCCGCTTCCAGCAGGCCGCGACCACCTCGGTCCAGAGCCAGGTCAACCCGACCGACCAGGCCATCGGCGGCCTGGCCATGGTGGAGCCGCGCACCGGCGCGGTGAAGGCGATCGCCCAGTCCCGCCCGATGGGCAACGGGCCGGGGGAGACCTTCCTGAACTACGTCACCCCGCAGGAGTTCGGCGACTCGGCCGGCTTCCAGCCCGGCTCGACCTTCAAGCCGTTCGTGCTGGCCACCGCGATCAAGCAGGGCATCCCGCTGAGCACGCAGATCGCGTCGCCCCAGACCAGGACGTTCAACCAGGCCGACTTCGCCAACTGCCCGGGACAGCCGCCGTTCGCCGGCACCTTCCCGGTCAACAACTCCACCGGCGCCGGCACGTTCAACCTCTACACCGGCACCCAGCAGTCGGTGAACACGTTCTTCGTCGAGCTCGAGCGCCGCACCGGCGTGTGCGAGCCCTACAACCTGGCCAAGCAGCTGGGCATCCGTCTGGACAACCCGACCGGCCCCGGCGCCGAGCGGATCCCGATCTTCACCCTCGGCGTGGCCGACGTCAGCCCGGTCGAGATGGCCGAGGCCTACGCCACCTTCGCCGGGCGCGGGCTCCACTGCGACTCCCGCCCGGTGTCCTCGATCGAGGACGCCAACGGCAACGTGGTCAAGACCTACGACCCGACCTGCGAGCAGGTCCTCGACGCCCCGGTCGCCGACGCCGTCAACGACGTGCTGCGCGGTGTGCAGGAGCCCGGCGGGTTCGGCTACGACGCCGGGATCAGCCTGTCGCAGGAGAGCGCCGGCAAGACCGGCACGACCTCCAGCCAGCAGGCCGTGTGGTTCTCCGGCTACACCCCCAACCTGGCCGCGGCGGCGATGGTCGCCGGCGCCAACCAGGAGGGCCAGCCGCAGAGCCTGGTCGGCCAGACCGTCGGCGGGTCCTTCGTCGACACGGCCTCCGGCTCCGGCACCGCCGGCCCGCTGTGGGGCAACGCGATGCAGGTCGTCCAGCAGTGGCTGCCCGACGCCACCTTCACCGCCCCCTCCGTCACCGAGATCGAGGGCGTCCAGGTGACGATCCCCGACGTCGGCGGCCAGGACCCCGCCTCGGCCCAGGCCCAGCTCGAGGCCGCCGGCTTCGTCGTCACCCAGGGCACGTCGGTCTACTCCGACTACAGCGTCGGCACCGTGGCCTACACCTCCCCCGGTGGCGGCACGGCGCTCGGCAGCGGCGGCTCCGTCACCATCTACACCTCCGCCGGGCCCGCGCCGGCACCCCCGCCGCCGGCCCCGGCGCCCTCCACCGGCGGCGGAGACGACGGCGGCGGCTCCCCCGGCGGCGGCAACTCCGGCGGCGGGGCCCCGGGCAACTCCGGCGGCAACTCCGGCGGCAACTCCGGCGGCGGGAACCCCGGCAACGGCGGCAACGGCCGCGGCTGACCGCCGAGATGACGCTCGCGGACAGCCGAGATGACGGTTGCGGCGCGTCGAGATGACGCTTCCGGCGCGTCGGGGTGAGGCCCGCCGCCGGTCGTGGGTGGGTCAGGCCAGCTGGCGGCGTACCTCGGCGGCCACGGCGGCGCCGTCGGCGCGTCCCTTGACCCGGGGCTGGACGCCGCCCATGACCGCGCCCATCGCCTTCATGCCCGCACCGGCCGAGCCGGTCGCCTCGACCACCTCGGTCACGATCGCGCTGATCTCCGCCGGGGAGAGCTGCTCGGGCAGGTAGTCGGCGATGACCGCGGCCTCGGCACGCTCCTTGGCCGACATCTCCGCGCGTCCGCCCTCGTCGAAGGCCACCGCCGCCTCGCGACGCTTCTTGGCCTCGCTGGACAGCACGTCGACGACCTCGGCGTCCGAGAGCTCGCGCGCGGTCTTGCCCGCGACCTCGGCGTTGGTGATCGCCGACAGCACCATCCGCAGGGTCGAGGAGCGGATCTCCTCCCGTGCCTTGATGGCGGTGACGAGGTCGGTGCGCAGGCGGTCCTTCAGAGCACTCATGCGCTCATCATGGCAGCCGCCGTGGGACCCTGACCGCGTGCGCCCGCTCCCCCTCGTCGCCGCCACCACCGCTGCCCTCGCGACCGCCGGGGCGGGCCTGACGGCGTACGCCGCGGCCGAGGCGCGTGCCTACACCCTGCGGCGCGTCACCGTCCCGCTCCTGCCGCCCGGGCACCGGCCGCTGCGGGTCCTGCACCTCTCAGACATCCACCTCACCCCCGGTCAGGACCGGAAGCTCGCCTGGCTGCGGGGGCTGGCCGACCTCGAGCCCGACCTGGTGGTCGACACCGGCGACAACCTGTCCTCGCACCACGCCGTCGGGCCGCTGCTCGACGCGCTGGGCCCGCTGCTGCAGGTGCCCGGGGTGTTCGTGCTCGGCTCCAACGACTACTTCGAGCCGACCATGCGCAACCCCCTGCGCTACCTGCTGCCCGACGACGGCAAGCGGCACACCGACGTCGCCCAGCTGCCCTGGCGCGACCTGACCCGGCGCCTGACCGGTGCCGGGTGGCGCGACCTGACCAACACCCGTGACGCGCTCGACGTCGGCGGCACCCGGATCGCGTTCGCCGGGGTCGACGACCCGCACCTGCGCTACGACCGTCTCGACGCGGTCGCAGGACCGGCCGACGCCGGCGCCGACGTGCGTCTCGGCGTCGCCCACGCGCCGTACCTGCGGGTCCTGGACCAGATGGCCGCCGACGGCTACGACGCGGTCCTGGCAGGCCACACCCACGGCGGGCAGGTGTGCCTGCCGGGCCTCCCGGGCCGCCCCGCCCGGGCGCTGACGACGAACTGCGACCTCGATGCCGCCCGGGTCAAGGGCCTGCACCGGCACCCGGCCGGCTCGCGGCCGGGCGACCCGGGGTCGTCCTGGCTCCACGTGTCCGCCGGCCTCGGCACCAGCCCGTACGTCCGGCTGCGGGTGGCCTGCCGCCCCGAGGCGAGCCTGCTGACCCTGGTCCCGACCGCGCCCCCACCGTCGGTGGAGTGACCCGATTGGGGTCGGCCCCTCCACCTCTTGTATGCTCCCCGAGGTCGTGGGCATCGCCCACATCGGGCTGTGGCGCAGCTTGGTAGCGCGCCTCGTTCGGGACGAGGAGGCCGCAGGTTCAAATCCTGTCAGCCCGACCACGCAGGGGTCAGGTTCCGGTACGCCGGGGCCTGGCCCTTCGTCGTCCCCGTGCCGGAGCAGGGCGACCGGACCGCGCCGACCCGGCTCCGCACCCGGGTCCTGCGTGCCAGACTGACCCCATGGCCGACCCAGACCGCGAGCGCGAGCTGGAGAAGCTCAGCCTCGCCAAGCCCTCGCTCTTCCCGCGCCGGAGGAAGAAGGACGCCGCCCCGCCGGCCGAGGAGCACGCCGTCCCACCGGTGGCCGCCGAGCCGACGCCCGCACCCGAGCCCGCCCCGGCGCCTGAGCCGACG
>NZ_LR733215.1:3694443-3699599 GCF_902506435.1 Nocardioides sp. AX2bis
ACCCCCGAGCCGGTGGCAGTGACCCCTCCGGCGCCCACCACGCGCCCGACCGAGGTCCCGGCGGCACGGCGGGCCGCACCGGTCGTACCAGCGGAGCCGTCCGCGCCGTCCGAGGACTCCTCCGGGCCCTGGTGGGCCGGTGCCGCGACCGCCGTACGCCGCCCGGCCCGCCCGACCACGGACGACCGGCCCGCCGTCGACCCGGCAGTCGAGCACGCCGCCCCTGTCGCGCCGCGGGAGCCCTGGACGCCGCCGCTGACCGGCCTGCGTGCCGTGGCGGTCGTCGGCCTCGTCGCGGGCCTCCTGATCGTCGGCCTGACCACCGGCGCCCTGGCGCTCTGCGAGACCGTGCGCGGCACGCCGTCGTGCGGCGGCGCCGGTTACCTCTTCCTGACCGCCATCGTCGTCGGGGTCGCCCTGCTCGGTGGCCTGGCCCTCGCCGCGCTGCAGGTCTCGGACCCGCGCGGCACCAGCGTCCTCGCCGTCGGCGTCGTGGCCGTGATCGTGCTGCTCCTGCTCGTGCCGGTGATCTTCAGCTGGACCATGGTCCTGGTGATCCCGGCCCTGAGCGTGGCGGCCTTCCTCGGCTCGCACTGGCTGACCACCGTCAGCGGTGACGAGACCCCCGCCTGGGAGCGACCAACGCACGACGACGCCCTGCGCTGACCGGAACCGTCACCTCGAGGCGCCGCAAGCGTCATCTTGGCTGTCCGCGAGCGTCACCTCGGCTGTCCGCGAGCGTCATCTCGGCTCAGCGGGCGGCGAGCAGCTCGGCGATCTGGACCGTGTTGAGCGCCGCGCCCTTGCGCAGGTTGTCGTTGCTGATGAACAGCGCCAGGCCACGGTCGCCGGGGACGCCCGGGTCCTGGCGGAGGCGGCCGACGTACGACGGGTCGCGCCCGGCGGCCAGCAGCGGGGTCGGGATGTCGGCGAGCTCGACGCCCGGCGCACCGGCCAGGATCTCGCGGGCCTGCCGGGGCGTCATGGCCGAGGCGAACTCGGCATTGATCGCCAGCGAGTGGCCGGTGAAGACGGGGACGCGGACGCAGATGCCCGAGACGGCGAGGTCCGGGAGACCGAGGATCTTGCGCGACTCGTTGCGCAGCTTCTGCTCCTCGTCGGTCTCCTCCAGCCCGTCGTCGACGATCGAGCCGGCCAGCGGGAGCACGTTGTAGGCGATCGTGCGGGCGTAGGTCGTCGGCTCCGGGAAGGTCACCGCCGAGCCGTCGTAGGCCAGCCCGGTGGCCTGGTCACCGGCCGCGGCGACCTGGCCGGCCAGCTCCTCGACGCCCTTGACGCCCGAGCCGGAGACGGCCTGGTAGGTCGAGGCGATCAGCCGGGTCAGCCCGGCGGCGTCGTGCAGCGGCTTGAGGACCGGCATCGCGGCCATCGTGGTGCAGTTCGGGTTGGCGATGATGCCCTTGCGGGCCTCGGCGATCGCGCCGGGGTTCACCTCGGAGACCACCAGCGGCACGTCCGGGTCCATCCGGAAGGCCGAGGAGTTGTCGACGACGGTGACGCCGGCCTCGGCGAAGCGCGGTGCGAGGGCGCGCGACGTGGTGGCGCCGGCCGAGAAGAGCGCCACGTCGAGCCCGGCAGGGTCGGCGGTGGCGGCGTCCTCCACCGTGACCTCGCGGTCGCCGAAGGTCAGCACCTGGCCGGCCGAGCGGGCCGAGGCGAAGAACCGGACGTCGGCGAGCTCCAGGCCGCGCTGCAGCAGGATCTGGCGCATGGCGACGCCGACCTGGCCGGTCGCGCCGACCACGCCGAGGCGCAGCGGGCGGCTCATCGGCCGGTCCCGCCGTAGACCACGGCCTCGACCTCGTCGGAGTCCAGGTCGAAGGCGGTGTGGGTGGCGCGCACGGCGTCGTCGACCTGCGACTCGTCGACCACGACCGAGATCCGGATCTCGGAGGTCGAGATCATCGAGATGTTGACCCCGCCGCCGGCGAGCGCGGCGAAGAACCTCGCGGTGATCCCGGGGTGCGACCGCATCCCGGCGCCGATCAGCGAGACCTTGCCGATCTGGTCGTTGTAGAGCAGCTGGTCGTAGCCGACGACCTCCTGGAGGCGCGCCAGGGCACTCATCGCGGCCTGCCCGTCGGTGCGCGGCAGCGTGAAGGAGATGTCGGTGCGCGACGTCGCCGCGGCCGAGACGTTCTGCACGACCATGTCGATGTTGATCTCCGCGGCGGCCAGCGCCTCGAAGATCCGGGCGGCCTCGCCGACCTTGTCGGGGACGCCGACGACGGTGACCTTGGCCTCGCTGCGGTCGTGGGCCACGCCCGCGATGATCGCCTGCTCCACTGCTCCTCCTGAGCTCTCGGGGATGATCCAGGTGCCTTCCTTCTGGGAGAAGGACGAGCGCACGTGGACGGGCATGCCGTGGCGGCGCGCGTACTCGACGCACCGCACGTGCAGGATCTTCGCGCCGGACGCCGCCATCTCCAGCATCTCCTCGGTGGAGAGCCGGTCCAGCTTGCGCGCGGCGGGCACGATCCGGGGGTCGGCGGTGAAGACGCCGTCGACGTCGCTGTAGATCTCGCACACCTCCGCACCCAGGGCGGCCGCCAGGGCCACCGCGGTGGTGTCGGAGGCGCCGCGGCCCAGCGTGGTGACGTCCTTGGTGTCCTGCGAGACGCCCTGGAAGCCGGCCACGATCGCGATGTCGCCCTCGGCGACGGCCTGCTCGATCCGCCCGGGGCTGATGTCGATGATCTTCGCGCGTCCGTGCACCGAGTCGGTGATCACGCCGGCCTGGGACCCGGTGAAGGACCGCGCCCGGTGGCCGAGCTGGGCGATCGCCATCGCGACCAGCGCCATCGAGATCCGCTCACCGGCGGTCAGCAGCATGTCCAGCTCGCGCGGCGGCGGGAGCGGGGTGACCTGCTCGGCGAGGTCGCGGAGCTCGTCGGTGGTGTCGCCCATCGCGGAGACCACCACGACGACGTCGTGGCCGGCCCGCTTGGTCGCCACGATCCGTTGCGCCACGCGCTTCACGCCGGAGGCGTCGGCCAGTGACGAACCGCCGTACTTCTGCACGACCATGCCCACCGGGCAGCTCCTCGGTGTCTCGACGACGGGGACGGCCCCCGGGGACGACGGGCGGTCAGACCGGCAGACGTACGGCGCGGGGGCGCGGTGAGGACGAGTCTAGGCGAGCCTCAGCCGGTGGGCCCGCCGCTGTCCAGCAGCGCCTCGGCGGTGCGGAGCCGATCGGCCTCGATCGCCTCGAGGCTGCCGGCCATCTCGACGTCCAGCCGGTCGTGGGCCACCACCGAGAGCAGCGCGTTCAGCGCGGCGCCGGCCAGGTTCCCCCAGGAGGAGACGTAGGAGAACTGCCACCACCACATGGCCTCGGCGAAGTCGCCGGCCCGGTAGTGGCGCAGGCCGTTCTCGAGGTCGGTGGCGATCGCGGCCAGGTCGTCGGAGAGCTGGCTCTCGACCACCTCGGGCACGTAGGGGTCGAAGACGAAGCTGTAGGTGTCGACGTCGCCGAGCATCTCGGCCAGCGCCATCCGCATCTCGTCGAGGTCGGCCTCGGGGCCCACGTCGGGCTGGTAGTCCGAGCGCGGCACGAAGTCCTGCTGCGCGCCCAGCCGGGCACCGGCCAGCAGCACCTGGCTGATCTCGAGCAGCAGCAGGGAGATCCCGCGCCCCGGGTCCCGGGCGACCGCGATCGCGCGCAGCGCGGTCAGGAAGTCCTCGATCTGGGCCGCGACCTGGGCCGCGACGACCGCGGTCTGGTCGTCGACGTCGGTGCTGTGCACGGTCATTCGGCTGCCCGCCTCCCGGAGAACGCTCGTCCCAGGGTGACCTCGTCGGCGTACTCGAGGTCACCGCCTACCGGCAGTCCACTCGCCAGCCGGGTGATGCGCAAGCCGAGGTCCCGCATCAGGCGTGTGAGGTACGTCGCCGTGGCCTCGCCCTCGAGGTTCGGGTCGGTGGCCAGGATGATCTCGGTGATCGCGCCGTCGGAGAGCCGGGTCAGCAGCTCACGGATGCGCAGCTGGTCGGGACCGATGCCGTCGATGGGCGAGATCGCCCCGCCGAGCACGTGGTAGCGGCCCTTGAACTCGCGGGTCCGCTCGACCGCGACGACGTCCTTGTACTCCTCCACCACGCACAGCGCGGTGGGGTCGCGGCGCGGGTCGCGACAGATCCGGCAGGTGTCGTCCTCGGAGACGTTGAAGCAGATCGAGCAGAACCGCACGCGTGCCTTGACCTGCAGCAGCGTCTCGGCGAGCCGACGCACGTCCGGCTCGTCGGCCTGCAGCAGGTGGAAGGCGATGCGCTGCGCGCTCTTCGGCCCGACGCCGGGCAGCCGGCCCAGCTCGTCGATGAGGTCCTGGACGACCCCTTCGTACAAGGGGTGCCCCGCTCAGAAGCCGGTACGGCCGGCGCCGCCCGGCTGGCCCGGGTCCGCGTCGGGCCCACCGAGGCCGGGGATGCCGCCGCCCAGCCCGCCGGCCAGGCCGTCGAGCCCACCGGCCATCGGGCCGAGCGCCTCGGCCGCGAGCGCGTCGGCGCGTGCCTTGGCGTCACGGTAGGCGGCGACCACCATGTCGCCGAGGTCGGCGAGGTCCTCCTCGGAGCCGCCGTCGACGGTCCCGGGACGGATGGTCACGCCGACCAGCTCGCCGGTGCCGCTGACGGTGACGGTGACGGCACCGCCCCCGACCTCGCCCTCGACCTGGGCGTCGTTGAGCCGCTCCTGGGCCGCCTGGAGCTGCTCCTGCATCTGCTGGGCCTGCTGCAGCAGCGCGTTCATGTCGAAGCCACCGCCGCCGAGGGCGTCGAAGGGGTTCTGGGTCATGGGGTCACCTCGGGGTGTCGGGACGTGCGGGGGTCGGTGGCGCGGGGCGTGCCCGTGCGGGTCGTCAGGGTCGTGCGGGTCGTCGCGGTGGGGCTCACTGGTGCCGGATCTCCTCGATCATCCTGGCCCCCAGCTCGCGGGCGAGCAGGTCGGCCCCGCCGACGGCGTCGACCTCCGCGTCGGCGTCGTCGGGGTGTGCGTCGGCGTCGGCGGCCCGGAGGTCCGCGGGCGTGCGCTCGCGGTGCTCCTGCGGTGACGAGCGCGCCCACGGCGGGGCGTCGGCGGCGTCCGTCGGCTCGGGAGGACCGTCGGTCGGCGGCTCGGGCGCCGGGGCCGGGCG
>NZ_LR733215.1:3699699-3902117 GCF_902506435.1 Nocardioides sp. AX2bis
GTCTCGGACGAGCCCACCGCGGGGCCGACGGGGGCTCGGAGGGTCGGACCGGGGCGGGGCTCTGCCCGACCCGAGGTGGTACCGGCGGCACCACCGTGGCAACCGGCTCCGCGGTCGAGCCCTGGTCGTGGGCACGGGCCGGAGCGGGCCGGTCCTGGGCGGGCAGGCGCAGCGGCGGGTCCGCGGTGATCCGGGCGGCGACGGCCCCGGTGGGCGCGGCCGCGCTGGGCGTGCCGCTGATGGCGTTGCGGCGCTCCAGCCGGTCGAGCCGCGCCAGCACGCCCTGGGTGGTGTGGTCGGCACCGGGGAGCAGGATCCGGGCGCAGATCAGCTCGAGCAGCAGCCGGGGCGCCGTGGCGCCGCGCATCTCGGTCAGCCCGGAGGCCACCAGGTCGGCGGCGCGGGTCAGGTCGGCGGTGCCGAAGCGGGCGGTCTGCGCGACCAGCCGCTCACCCTGGTCCTCGGAGACGTCGATCAGGCCGGTGGCCGGCGCGTCGGGCACCGCGGCCACGATCACCAGGTCGCGCAGCCGGCGCAGCAGGTCCTCGGTGAAGCGGCGCGGGTCCTGCCCGGTCTCGATGACCTTGTCGACCACGCCGAAGACCGCGCGGCCGTCGCCGGCGGCGAAGGCGTCGACGACCTCGTCGAGCAGCGTGTCGGGGGTGTAGCCCAGCAGGCCGGTGGCCAGCTCGTAGGTGATCCCGGCGGCACCGGACCCGCCGAGCAGCTGGTCGAGGACCGAGAGGGTGTCGCGGGCCGACCCGGCGCCGGCGCGCACCACCATCGGGACGGCGGCGGGCTCGATGGCCACGCCCTCCTTCGCGCAGAGCTCACCGAGGTAGGACGACAGCAGCCGCGGCGGGATCAGCCGGAACGGGTAGTGGTGGGTGCGGGAGCGGATGGTCGGGATGACCTTGTCGGGCTCGGTGGTGGCGAAGATGAACCGCAGGTGCGGCGGGGGCTCCTCGACCAGCTTCAGCAGCGCGTTGAAGCCCTGGGTGGTCACCATGTGGGCCTCGTCGATGACGTAGACCTTGTAGCGGCTGCGGACCGGCGCGAAGAACGCCTTCTCGCGCAGGTCCCGGGCGTCGTCGACGCCGCCGTGCGAGGCCGCGTCGATCTCGATGACGTCGATCGACCCGGGCCCGCCGCGGGCCAGGTCACGACAGCTCTGGCACTCCCCGCAGGGGTCGGCGACCGGGGCCAGCTCGCAGTTCAGCGCCCGGGCCAGGATCCGCGCCGAGGTGGTCTTGCCGCAGCCGCGTGGGCCGGAGAAGAGGTAGGCGTGGTTGACCCTGTTGCTGGCGAGCGCCGCGCGCAGGGGCTCGGTCACGTGGTCCTGCCCGATGACCTCGGCGAAGGTCTCGGGCCGGTAGCGCCGGTACAGCGCGAGGGGTGACTCCACGCCGCCGACACTAGCCACCGGCGCCGACAGCCCACCAGGCCGCCCGAGTCCGTACCGGCCCTGGAGACGAAGAGGCCCCCCGCGCACCCGGCAGAGCCCACTTGCCCTTGCTGCCTTCCGGCCCTGGGGGATTTGGGTGAGGTGCCGCCACGCGGGGGGTTGTCCGCAGTCTAGGCGAGCCCCCCGCGCAGGCGGCAACCCGGCCCGTACCGGCCCGAGTCGACCTCGCGCCGGGGCGACCGGTAGCCTCCTGCGCGGAGGATTCGCCTAGTGGCCTATGGCGCTCGCTTGGAAAGCGGGTTGGGTTAACGCCCTCAGGGGTTCGAATCCCCTATCCTCCGCCGCCGCGAGATGCGGACGCACCGGCCCCGACCCTCACCGGCGGGGCCGATGCTCGTCCGGGACCGCGCGCCCTCCGCCCCGCCGGGTCCGACGCGGGTGCGGGGCAGGCCGGCGCGGGGCCGCCGCCGAGGGGCCCGCCGACGAGGCGCCACTCCCCCACGGAGCGGCGCCCCGTCACGGGCTGCTGCCGCGCGGCACCTCCCCCCGGGTCCGCGCGACCGCTCCCCCGATCCCACCGCCGTCGGAGCGTCCACGCCAGCGCCGACAGGGTTCCCGGACGATCCCGGACACCCGGACGGCGTCGGCGGGGCGCACTACGATCCGGACCGTGACGATCCCGACCACCGGCCACGAGCGCGGCACCGGCGGCTGGGACGTCGTCGCCGAGCAGCTGGGGGCGCTGCGTCGCCGCGCGGGTGACCCGTCGTACGCCGAGATCGGGCGCCGCGTCGCCGAGCAGCGCGTCCGCGACGGAGCGGACCCCCACGCCGCGCGGGTCGCCCGGACGACCGTCTACGACGTCTTCCGCACCGGCCGCACCCGCCTCAACCTGCCCCTGGTGCGGGAGATCGCCCGGGCCCTCGGGGGCGGTGACGCCGAGGTCGACGAGTGGGTCGCCCGGTCCAGCGGGGACCTGCCCGCGCCCGTGCCGGCCCCGGGTCCGACGGCGACCACCCCGGCCCCCGATCCGCCGACCGTCCCCGAGCCCGCAGNAGCGTGAGGTCAGCTCGTGGTCGGGATAGGGCTTGCCGTCGCCCACCCGCTTGAAGATCACGCCGTGACTATAACCACGGCCGACCCCCGTGGAAGGGCCCTCCGCCAGGCCGCAACGAGACCGTGACCCGCCCGCAGACCCCCCACCGCTCCGGATGCGGGGTCTGCGGGCGGGTCACGGTCTCGTTGCGGCCTGGCGGAGGGCCCTTCCACGGGGGTCGGCCGTGGTTATAGTCACGGCGTGATCTTCAAGCGGGTGGGCGACGGCAAGCCCTATCCCGACCACGAGCTGACCTCACGCTCGTGGGCCTCGGTGCCTCCACGCCAGGTCCGGCTCGACGAGCTGGTGACGATCAAAGACACCCTGCAGCTGGCCACCCTGCTGGACGAGGACTCCACCTTCTACGGCGACCTCTTCGCCCACGTCGTCGCCTGGCGCGACGAGCTGTACCTCGAGGACGGCCTGCACCGCGCACTGCGCGCCGCGCTGCAGCAGCGACACGTGCTCCACGCCCGCGTCCACCACCTGGAGGCCTGAGAAGTGGGACCCCGCCTGCGCACCGCCCTGACCCTGCTCGTCCTGCTCGGGGTGGTGCTGGGCGCCGCGGCGTGGGGCTGGAGCCGCCTGACCTCGCCGGTCGGCGACGCCGCCGGCGGACCGTGCACCGAGACCGACCTCGAGCCCGGCGACCGGGTGACCACCGAGCAGGTGGTGGTCACCGTGCTGAACGCGGGGTCCCGCTCCGGCCTGGCCGGCCGGGTCACCGGGGACCTGGTCGACCAGGGCTTCGTCAAGGGCCAGTCGACGAACGCCCCGAGCGGCACCGAGGTCCCCCGGGTCCAGATCTGGACCGACTCCCCCCGCAGCCCCCAGGTACGCCTGGTGCGCGGCTACCTGGGCGAGGTCTCCGTCGTCCGCCGCGACCCGGTCGGCGAGGGCGTCACCGTCGTCGTGGGTGACGACTTCGAGGAGCTCACGGCCGGCCCGGCCAGGGTGACCGTGCGCGAGGACACCACCGCCTGCCTCGCGGGCTGACCTGCCCGGGCGCCCGGCACCGCCTCAGGGCCGCCGGTCGCGCTCGTCCTCCCCGAGCCACTGCGCCAGGCGCCCGCCCTGGCTGACCTGGCGCAGGCGTCGCTCGGTCTGCTCGCGCTGCCGGCGCGGGCAGACGACCAGCAGGTCGTCACCGTGGCGCAGGACCGTGCGCGGGTCGGGCACCAGCGTGTGGCCGTCGCGGACGACCATCGAGATCGACGCCTCCCGGGGCAGCCGCAGCTCGCCGACCTCGACGCCGTGCAGGCGCGACAACGGGCTGATCGTGATCTGCAGCAGGTCGGCCGCGACGCGCTCCAGCGGGGCGGCCTCGACGTCGAGGTCGCGCGGCTCGAGCGGCCGCGTGACCCCGAGCCAGCGGGCCACCAGCGGCAGCGTCGGGCCGGTGAGCAGGGTGTAGGCCACCACCAGGACGAAGACGACGTCGAAGAGGTCCTCGGCGCCCGCCACCCCCTCGGAGAGCGGGATCGTGGCGAGCACGATCGGCACCGCGCCGCGCAGACCCGCCCACGACATGAAGGACACCTCGCGCCACGGCATCGGCTGCACGACCGTCGAGACCAGGACCGAGACCGGCCGGGCGACCACGGTGAGCACCAGGCCCGCGACCAGGGCCATCACCACGGTCGAGGCGGTGATCCGACCCGGGGAGAGCAGCAGCCCGAGCATCACGAAGAGCCCGATCTGGGCGAGCCAGGCCACGCCCTCGGCGAAGGAGCGCGTGGTGCCGCGGTGGGGCAGCTCGGCGTTGCCGAGCACGAGCGCGGCGACGTAGACGGCCGCGAAGCCGCTGCCGTGCAGGGCGGCGGCCGCGCCGTACGCGAGCAGGGTGAAGGTGACGACCGCCAGCGGGTAGAGACCCGAGGACGGCAGCGCGGCACGGCGCAGCGACCAGGCGCCGGCGAAGCCGACCGCCAGGCCCACGACCAGGCCGAGCGCGAGCTCGCCGAGCACGATCGCCACGATCGCGGGGACGCCGTGGTCGGCCACCGCCCCCGTCGAGACCAGGGTGACCAGGACGACCGTCGGGGCGTCGTTCAGCCCCGACTCCGCCTCGAGGCTGCCGACCAGGCGGCGCGGCAGCGGCACGACGCGCAGCACCGAGAAGACCGCGGCGGCATCGGTCGGGGAGGTGACGGCGCCGAGCAGGATCGCCAGCTCCCAGGGCAGCCCGAGCAGGTAGTGGGCGGCCACGGCGACCACCAGGACCGAGACGGTGACGCCGATCGTGGCCAGGGACAGGCCCAGCCGCATCGAGGGCCGTACCTCGTCCCACTTCGTGGTCAGCCCGCCCTCGGCCAGGATCAGCGCGAGCGCGGCGAAGCCGAGCGCATGGGCGAGCTGGGCGTCGTCGAAGCCGATGCCCAGCCCGGACTCGCCCAGCGCGACCCCCATCAGCAGGTAGACCAGCAGGCTGGGCAGGCCGGCGCGCGAGGACAGGCGCACGGCCAGGATGGCCAGCAAAGTGACGGCCGAGCCGACCAGCAGGAAGCTGTCGAGCTGCTCGACGTCGAAGCTCATCTCACCTCGGCGGGGCTGGGGGGCGCGGACCCTGATCCTACCGCCGCTCGTCAGCGGGCGAGGTCGTGCACGAACTCCGTGAGCTGGGCCAGGTTGCGGCACTCCACCATCGGCACGATCGCGCCGTAGGCGGACGCGGCGCTGTCGCCGGTGTCCCAGTGCCGGCGGCGCTCGGGGTTGAGCCAGTGCGCGTGCCGGGCGGTGCCGGCGAGGTCGCGGACCACGTCCAGCGCGAGGTCGCCGTGGTTGGAGCGGGCGTCGCCGAGGACCAGCAGCGAGCTGCGGGAGGTGACGGCGTCGCCGTGCTCGGAGGCGAAGCGGCTCAGCGCCCGGCCGTAGTGCGTCCGGCCCCAGGTGGCGGCCTTGTCGGTGTCGGCGGCGAGCGCGGTCATCGTGTCGGCCAGGTCTCCGCCGGGCGTGAAGTGGTGGGTGACCTCGTGCACGGTGTCGACGAACGTGAACGCCCGGACGTTGGTGAACTGCTCGCGCAGCGCGAAGACCAGCATCAGCGTGAAGCGCGCGAAGGACGCGACCGACCCGCTGACGTCGCAGAGGACGACCAGCTCGGTGCGGTGCGGGCGGCGGGGCTTGTGGTGGGTCACGAGCGGGACGCCACCGGTCGACATCGAGGCGCGGACCGTACGCCGCACGTCGAGCGGCCCGCGCCGCCGGGCGTGCTGCTCCTGGGTCAGTCGCGAGGCCAGGCGGCGCGCGAGCGGGTAGATCTCGCGGCGGAGCTCGTCGAGGTCGGCGCGGCGGGCGGTGGTGAGGTCGAGCCGGTCGAGCGAGGGGCGCACGGCGACGTCCGCCACGTGCTCGGCGCCCTTCTCCTCGGCGATCCGGCGGCGGGCGTCGTCCTCCACGCGGCGGGTGAAGTCACCCACCCGGCCCCCGGCCCGGCGCTCCGCGGCCTCGCCGTCGAGGCCGCCGTCGACCAGGCCCTGCGCGACCCGGCCCACGAGGTCGGCCGGGGACACCCGCTGCAGGGCGGTGTAGGCCGACCACGACGACAGCCCGGGCCCGCGCCCGGGCATCGCGCCGAAACGGCCGAGCGCCTCGGCGGCCAGCGCGGCGAGAGCCTGCTCGTCACCCGAGGTCAGCGCGGCCGAGAGCCGCTCGCGCAGGTCGGCCAGGGCGGCGGCGTTGTCGCGGGAGGTCGGCTCGGAGGACGTCTCGTCCGCGGCGGCACGCCCCTGCTCGGCCACCCCGCCGCCGATCATCCGCGGGAACCACAGGTCGAAGAGCGTGTCGAACGTCGGTCGGTGGCCCAGCCGCTTGACCAGCGTCGCGGCGTACGTCTCCCGCACCGTCTCGCGGTCGTGCCAGCCGACCGCGCCGAGCGCGGCGACGGCGTCGAGGTCCTCGGCCAGCGAGACCGGCAGGCCGGCCCCGCGCAGCGCCTCCAGGAAGGAGAGGTGGCGCTGGAGCAGCCCGGAGCCGGTCACGGCCTCACGCCCGCAGGCGCAGCTCGCGCACGGCCCGGTCGGTGTCGGACGAGTGCTTCAGGACGACGCCGAGGGTGCGGTCGATCGCGGCGTCGTCGAGGTCGCCGATCTCCAGGGCCACCAGGGTCCGCGCCCAGTCGACGGACTCGGCGATGGAGGGCGCCTTCTTCAGCTCCAGCTCCCGCAACCGCCCGACGGCCGCGACCAGCTGTCCCGCGACCTTCTCCTCGAGCTCGGGCACCTGGCTCAGCACGATCTCGCGCTCGCGCTCGGCGTCGGGGTAGTCCAGGTGCAGGTAGAGGCAGCGCCGCTTGACCGCCTCCGACAGCTCGCGGCTGGCGTTCGACGTCAGCACGACGAACGGCCGCCGGGTGGCGGCGACCGTGCCGAGCTCGGGGATGGTGACCGCGAAGTCCGACAGCACCTCGAGCAGCAGCCCCTCCACCTCGACGTCGGTCTTGTCGACCTCGTCGATCAGCAGCACCGTCGGCTCCTCGCGCCGGATCGCGGTCAGCAACGGGCGCGTGAGGAGGAACTCCTCGGTGAAGATGTCGTCGTGGGTCTCCGACCAGGCCTGGTCGTCCTTGCTGGACTGGATGCGGAGCAGCTGCTTCTTGTAGTTCCACTCGTAGAGCGCACGTGCCTCGTCGAGGCCCTCGTAGCACTGCAGCCGCACCAGGTCGGCCCCGGCGGCACGGGCCACGGCCTTGGCCAGCTCGGTCTTGCCCACGCCCGCCGGGCCCTCCACGAGCAGCGGCTTCTCCAGCGCCCCGGCCAGGAAGCCGACGGTGCCGGTGGCGGTGTCGGCGAGGTAGCCGACCTCGCCCAGCCGGGCCACCGCGTCGTCGGGCGAGGCGAACCAGGTCGTCGTCGGGGCCTGGGTCGGCGTGGGGTCCGGCATGCCGACATCCTCGCCCACGGCGTCTAGGACCGCTCCATGGGCACCTCGGGGCTCCCCAGGTCCTGCGGACCGGCCCCCGCCGAGCCCCGCCCGGCCGAGGCCGCGCCGGCCTGGGGAGGAGCGGCCAACGACACCACGAGGGCCTGGAGCCGGACCACGAGGTCGTCCTGCGCGTCGCGCGTCAGGCCGGTCGCCGCGCAGACCTGCGGGATGACGTCGCGGGTCGAGTCCCGCAGCCGTACGCCCTCGTCCGTGGCGCCCACGAGCACCTTCCGCTCGTCGCCCGGCAGGCGCTGGCGTACGACCAGGCCGCGCATCTCAAGCCGCTTGAGCAGCGGGGACATCGTGCTGGACTCCAGGTGGAGACGACGCGCCAGCGCGCCGACCTGCTGCGGGCCGTCCTGCCACAGCACCGACATGACCAGGTACTGGGGGTAGGTCAGCTCCTGCTCCTCGAGCAACGGCCGGTAGACGGCGTCCATCGCACGGGCCGCCGCGTGCAGGGCCAGGCAGAGCCTGTCGTCGACGCCCGGATCCGCTCCCGCGGGATCCAGCCCGCCCGTGGTGGTCTCCATGGGCACCAGCCTAGCGAAGGCGCGGGAATGTTTCGGGTGCGATCATGTTGTGCTCGAAGTAAGAAGCGCCGGTCCTCCAGACCGTCGTACCCCGCCTTCCAAGGAGGAACGTCCATGCCGACCATCACCTCGAAGTCCGGACTGCTGTCCAAGACCGAGCTGCACTACGACGAGACCGGCCAGGGCCGACCCGTCGTCCTGATCCACGGCTGGCCGCTCAACGGCGACTCCTGGGCCAAGCAGGTGCCGGCGTTCGTCGAGGCCGGCTACCGCGTCATCACCTACGACCGTCGCGGGTTCGGCCAGTCCGAGAAGCCGGGCAAGGGCTACGACTACGACCACTTCGCCGACGACCTCGCCGCGCTGCTCGACGAGCTCGACCTCACCGACGTGACCCTCGTGGGCTTCTCGATGGGTGGCGGCGAGATCGCCCGCTACATCAGCCGTCACGGCCAGGAGCGGCTGCGCAGCGTGGTCTTCGCCGCCGCGGTGCCGCCGTACCTGCTCAAGACCGACGACAACGTCGACGGCGCGCTGGGCGACGCCGACGTGGACGGCATGCAGAAGGCCGCCTCGGACGACCGCACCGGCTTCCTCGACGGCTTCACCACGAGCTTCTTCTCCGTGGACGGCGAGATCAAGGTCTCCGAGCAGGACCGCCAGGACGCGCTCGCAATGGCGTCCCAGGCGGAGGACAAGGCGCTGGTCGACTGCATCGCCGCCTTCGCCCGCACCGACTTCCGCGAGGACCTGACCAAGGTGACCGTCCCGACCCTCGTCATCCACGGCGACGGCGACGGCACCGTCCCGTTCGAGGCCTCGGGTCGCCGCACCGCCGCCGCGATCGCGGGCAGCGAGCTGCACGTCGTCGCCGGCGCGCCGCACGGCTTCACCGCCAGCCACGCCGAGGAGTTCAACAGCACCGTGCTGACCTTCCTCGCACGCTGACGCACCGCTGACGACGAACGCCCCGTGGACGTGGTCCACGGGGCGTTCGTCTGTCTTTAGGAATCCCCGACGGAGCGACCGGGTGTGGAACGGGCTGGTCTCCCCCGACGTCGGAGTCGTCATGAACGTGAACCGTGGGCGCCTGTCCCTGGGTCCGCTCGCACTCGCGCTCGCTGTGGTCGGGCGTGGGGACAGATCCGGAGGCGACGCTCCGGCTCGTCCCGTGGACGCCTCCGCGTCGGAAGAGCCTCGATCGGGTCCGAGGGTGTCCGACCCTTCGACACTGACGGGGCCAGGTCGCTGCAGAGGGTGACATCCTGGAGATGACCGGCCGGTCAGGTCGCGGGGATCCAGTCGCAGGCCACCGTCACGGCTCGCGGGACCAGCACGACCGCACAGGACCAGGGGACGGCAGTGGAGAGTGGACCGAAGCAGGTCGGTCTGAACGGTGTCGTGGTGTCGATCCCGTACACGTGGGGTTCCGACGACGCTCGGTGCGACCCACCAGCTCGGGTCGCGAAGGCGGTCTCGGTGTTCTGGGACTGTGTCCCCGGTGATCCGTCACGGTCGTCGTCGGTGGCGTTGTTCGACGGTTCGTGGGCGGGCGCCGGGGCGCGGTCCGGTGACCTGCGGCCTGCTGGACGGGTGGGTGATCACGAGGTGCTGGCGAGCACCGGCGTGAGCGAGCTGAGTGCACCCGGTCGGTGTTCGCAGGGGTTCGGGGTCCCGGACCTGAACGCGTGGTTCCGGGTCTCCGTCTGGTCCGACCAGGGTGGCATGGAGGCGATCGCAAGGATCCGGGAGTCGCTCACCCTGAGTGGTGAGGGGTAGGGACTGCCGGCAACGGCGGCCCGGGCGGGGAAAGACCGGCCCCGGAAAGCCGGAACGCCGGTCCCGGGCTCCCGAGGGAGCCGGGAACCGGCGTTCTCCTGGCACTTCCGTGCCTGCGGCGTCATGCTTTCGCACTCAGCCCCTGGCGGTGGCGGTGGGATTTGAACCCACGGTGGGTTGCCCCACACATCATTTCGAGTGATGCACCTTCGGCCTCTCGGACACGCCACCGCCGGAGAACATACCGGAGCGGGCCCGGACCACCGAAATCAGATCCCCGAGAACTCCCAGGCGATCGAGGTCCGGTACGTCTCCCCCGGTCGCAGCACCGCGGACGGCCAGCCCGGCTCGCCCTCGTGGTTCGGGGTGTCCGGGTGCAGCTGGGGCTCGAGCGCGAGCCCGTCGCCCTGGCGCAGCAGCGCGCCGTCGCGGCCGACGACGCTGCCGTCCAGGAAGTTGCCGGTGTAGACCTGCAGCCCGGGCTGGTCGGCGAGCAGCCGCAACCGGGTCCGCGTACGCGTCGAGACGACCTCGGCGACGACCCGCTCGCCCTCGCCGTCGACGACCAGGTCGTGGTCGAGGCCCTGGCCGGCGGCGACCTGGGGGTGCGGGTCGCGGGCGACGTCGCCGACCCGACGCGGCTCGCGCAGGTCGAAGGGGGTGCCGTCCACGGGGGCGTGCTCGCCGAGCGGCACCCCGGTCGGGTCGACCGGGAGGAACGCCGACGCGGGCACCCGCAGCTCGTGGTCGTCGACGCTGCCCCCACCGTCGAGGTTGACGTAGGCGTGCGTGCTGAGGTTGACCACCGTCGCCCGGTCCGTGGTGGCGGTGAGGGTCAGCCGGACGGTGTCGCCGTCGACCTCCCATCGCGCCTCGACCTGCACCGTGCCGGGGAAGCCCTGGTCGCCGTCGGGGCTGTCGAGGCGGAGCACGGCGTACGTCGGCGCGTCCTCGTCCGGCCCGACCTCGACGAGGTCCCACAGCCGCTGGTCGAAGCCGTCGGGCCCGCCGTGCAGGCTGTTGCCCCGGTCGTGGGCGCCGACCACGTGCACCTCGCCGTCGAGCTCGAACCGGCCCCGGGCGATCCGGTTGGCGTACCGCCCGACGACCGCGCCGACGTAGTCACCGCCCGCGACGTAGGACGCGACGTCGGGGTAGCCGAGGACGACGTCGCGGCGCACGCCGTCACCGCCGGTGACGAGGAGGCGGTGGACGGTGGAGCCGAGGGTCAGCAGGTGCAGCTCCGCGCCGTCACCGGGGCCGCCCCCACCGCCCAGGACGACGCGGTGGACGGGGCGGCCGTCCGGGAGGGAGCCGAAGGTGTCGAGCACCCGAGGACGCTAACAGCGCGCTCGGTGCCGCAGGTACTAGGACCTTCGACCATCTGGGAACTGTGACCGGCGGTGTCGGAGCCTGGTGCCCCGCCCCACCCCCGTCGTTCACAGGAGCCCCTCGATGACCACCACCCCCGCCCCCCGCCGCACCCGGCGGACCGCCTCCGCGGCGGCCGCGATCGCGCTCACCACGCTGTCCCTGCTCGCCCCCGCGTCGCAGGCCGCCGCCCGGAACGGCGGCGGTGAGGGCGAGACCGAGGGCGGCGGCTCGAAGGTGGCGGCGGGCAACTACGCGGTCACCGTGAACGGCCGGACCTACGACCCCGCCCCGGGCAAGGACCTGCGGCTGGACAAGGTCGCGACGACCACCCCGATCACCGTGTCCGGGCGGAACACCTCCTTCACGATCGACCCGACCACGCTGGGCGTCTACGACTACACGCTCACGGGCGCCTCGGCGCCGGACCGGATGGTCACCCGCCCCACGGTCGTCTTCGCCTCCAAGGTGCCCGTCCTGACGGCCGCGCAGCGTCGCTCGCCCTCGCTGACGCGCCTGGAGGTCCGCGACGGCTCCCTGGTCGCCATCCTCGGCGTGGCCGGCGGCAAGCTCAAGGTCCAGGCCAAGGACGCGCCGCAGGGCGGCATCTTCCAGATGGAGCCGGAGTTCGGCTCGGACGTCGAGGTCGTGCACACCCTCGGCCCGGAGCTCTTCTACTTCGTCAACCCCTACACCTCGAAGATCAACTTCGGGGACGGCACCCCGGCGGTCACCACCGGAGACGGCGCGCACCAGATGCTGCTGGGCAAGGACAGCCCGCAGGTGGCCACCAAGCTCGCCCAGACCGCCACCACCACCCGGTGGTCGGTGGCCTCCGGCGGCCGGATGGGCGGGGTGCTGGGCGAGGACGCGGTCGAGCTCTCCCAGGGGGCGACGAGCTGCACGAGCCAGTGCCAGGCGCAGAACCGGATCCGTGGCTCCGTCCCGGTGCCGCCCGACCCGACCGACCCCACCCCCCTGCCCTGATCACAGGCAGCCACCCGCAGCGGGCGCCGGGCGGGCCGGCGGAGGACGAGACCGATACTGGGTCCATGGTCCCCTCCGCCGGTCCGCCCTGGCGGCGTCTCTCCGAGCGCCGCACGGCGCCCCGGACGCCCGACGGGGTCGTCCGCCCGGCGCGGGTCTACGCCGGGGTCGTCGTCGCCACCCTGACCGTGCTGGTCGCGGTCGCGGTGGTCGGCGCCTGGGCGGCCCAGCGCGAGGGCGAGGCCGAGGGCGTGGTCGGCACGGCGCGACGTACCGAGATCCTCGCCGACGCCGTCGTCGAGCCGGCGCTGACAGACGGTGTCCTCACCCAGGAGCCCCGCGCCCTGGAGCGGCTGGACCGCAGCGTGCGCGAGCACGTGATCAGCGACGACGTCGTCCGCGTGAAGCTGTGGTCGGCCGACGGCACCGTCCTGTACTCCGACGAGCCGGCGCTGGTCGGTCGCCGCTTCGGCCTCGACGAGGAGGAGCGCGAGGCCATCGCCGACGGGGCCGACGGTCAGGGCACCGGGGCCGAGGTGAGCGACCTCGACGCCGAGGAGAACGTCTACGAGCGGGGCCGCGGCAAGCTCCTCGAGGTCTACCACCCGGTCCGGACCCCGGGTGGCGAGGTGCTGCTGTTCGAGACCTACGCGCCCTACGCGCTGGTCACCGATCGCGGCGACGAGATCTGGCGCGGGTTCACCGCCATCGTGGTCGGGAGCCTGGTGGCCCTGATGCTGCTCCTGCTGCCGGTCGTCTGGCGGCTCCTCGACCACCTCCGCCGGGGTCGCGACGAGCGCGAGCTGCTGCTCCGCACCGCCCTGGACGCCTCGGACGCCGAGCGGCGCCGGATCGCGGCGACCCTCCACGACGGGCCGGTGCAGGAGCTCGCCGCGACGTCGTTCGTCGTCAGCAGCGCCGCCCGCCGGGCCGAGGCGTCGGGCGACCCCGACCTCGCCGACTCGCTCGCGGGCGCCGCGGACGCCGTCCGGGCCGGGATCGGGGGCCTGCGGTCGCTGCTGGTCGACATCTACCCCGCGAGCCTCACCGGGGTGGGCCTCGGCCCGGCGCTGGCCGACCTCACCGTCGGCCTCGAGGCCCACGGCGTCACGACCAGCCTCGACGTGGACCCGGCGGCCGCCGAGGCCCTCACCGCGGAGCAGTCCCGGCTGGTCTTCCAGGTCGCCCGGGAGACGCTGCGCAACACCACCCGGCACGCCCGCGCCCAGGCCGTGTCGGTCACCCTGGGCGCCGCCGACCCCGACGCCGCGGCAGAGCTGCTCGTGGTCGACGACGGCGTGGGCTTCGACGTGGACGAGACGCTGCACCGTCCGGCCCCCGGTCACTTCGGCGTCCGCACCCTGGTCGACGCCGCCGCGCACCAGGGGGCCGGCCTCGACGTCCAGACCGGGTCCTCCGGCACCACCTGGCGACTGACCGTGCCGTGGTCGTGAGCAGGGCGCACCGGGTCCTCGTCGTCGACGACCACCGCCTCGTCCGTGCGGGCCTGGCCGGGCTGGTCGACGACGACCCGGGGCTCGAGGTCTGCGGTCAGGCCGCGGACGGCGCCGAGGCGGTCGACCTGGTCACCGAGCTGCGGCCCGACGTGGTGCTGATGGACCTCTCGATGCCGGTGATGGACGGCGTCGAGGCCACCCTGGCCGTCCTGGCCCTCCGGCCCCAGACCCGGGTCCTCGTGCTGACCAGCTTCGCCGAGCACGACCGGGTGCGCGAGGCGCTGGCGGCCGGCGCCGTCGGCTACCTGCTCAAGGACTCCGAGCCCGGGGCCCTGCTCGCCGCCGTCCGCGCGGCGGCCGACGGTCAGGTCCCGCTCGACCCGCGCGTCGCCGCGGCGCTGCTGCCCGGTGCGCGCCCCAGGACCCCCGTGGACCACCTCGAGGGGCTCAGCCGCCGCGAGCGCGAGGTGCTGGCCCTGGTCGGCGAGGGCCTGGCCAACAAGCAGATCGCCCGACGCCTCGGGATCACCGAGCGGACGGTCAAGGCGCACGTCGGCAGCATCTTCCGCCGGATCGGCGTCGCCGACCGGACCAGCGCCGCGCTGTGGGCGCGGGACCACCTGCGGCCGGACTGAGCGTCGCGCGACCGCGCCGCCAGGGAGCCCCAGCGGGACGAACGCGCCCACGGGCGCTGCCGGTGCGGTAGAAGGACTCCCATGAGCCAGTACCCGAGCCCCGTCCCCCCGGCCGACTCGACGGGGCCGCGCGCGGACGCCTCGGCCGGGCTGCGCGTCGGGGCGCTCGCCCTGGACACCCTGCTGGTGATGGTGCCGCTCTTCGTGGTCTCGGCGCTGCTGTTCGGGGAGAGCCAGGCCGGGGACGGCGGGGCGAGCCTGTCGCTGAGCGGGCTGCCGTTCCTGCTGACCGTCCTCGTGGCGGCGGTCTACTTCTTCGCCTGCGAGCTCGCCTGGGGACAGACCCTGGGCAAGAGGCTGGTCGGCATCCGCGTGGTCTCCGAGAAGGGTCCGCAGCGCACCGCCGGGCAGGTGCTCGTACGGACGCTGCTGCGCGTGGTCGACGGGTTCGCGTTCTACCTGGTCGCGTTCGTCGCGGTGCTGGCCAGCCCGAAGAACCAGCGGCTCGGCGACATGGCGGCCTCGACGCGGGTGGTCCGGACGAGCCGGTAGGTCGCGCGAGGCAACCGGATGGGCCGCCCACCTCGTTCCTCACGCATGGAGCGAGCAGCAGATGCGTGACGAGGCGGCGTTCGTCGAGTTCGCCGAGGCGGTGCGCGGACGGCTGCGCCGCACGGCGTACCTGATGTGCGGCGACTGGGACCGTGCCTCGGACCACGTCCAGGAGGGCCTGATCCGGGTCTACGTCGCCTGGCCGCGGCTGACGAGGGCCGGGGGCGAGTACGCCTACGCCCGCAAGGCGGTGACCAGCGCGTTCCTCGACAGCGCCCGGCGACGCTCGAGCACCGAGGTGCTCACCGAGCACGACCGTGACGTGCCCTCGGGCCACGACCTCGCGGGGTCCGTGGCCGAGCGGGCGGCGTTGATGTCGGCCCTGGCCGACCTGCCGCCGCGGCAGCGGGCGTGCGTGGTGCTGCGGTTCTTCGAGGACCTGAGCGTCGCCGACACCGCCGCGCTCCTGAGATGCACCGAGGGGACGGTGAAGAGCCAGACGTCCCGTGCGCTGGCCTCGCTCCGGACCATGTTCGACGCCGCGCCGACCGGCGGGCTCACGACCGAAGGAGCGACATCGTGGTGAACGACCTGGCCGACCTGCTGCGCGAGAGCGCGGCGTCCGCGCCCGACGACCGTCTGGACACCGACACCCTCCTGGCCGGCGGCCGCCGCCGCGTCCGACGTCGCCGCCTCGGCGTCGTCGGCGGTACGGCGCTGGCCACCGCCGCGGTCGTGGCCGCGACCTCGCTGCTGGGCGCGGAGTCCCCGCCACCCGACCTGGTCGCTGCGGGCGTGCCCGCGCCGGACGCGCCGACGCTGCGGCTGGCCGACGCCGTCGCGGCGACCGAGGGCGAGGACTACCGGATCCTGGCGTCCCACACGAACGAGAACCTGAACCGGGACAACGGGCAGTACTTCGACGGCGTGACCGACGACGGCCGGCTCCTGTTCCGCGACGGGCCCCGGCTGGGCCAGCGCTTCCCCCGGTTCGCCCTCCAGGACCCCGCCACCGGCGAGAAGGACTGGCTGCCCGACCTCGAGGTGGAGGCCCAGACCAGCGCGGTCGAGCTCGGGACGGACCGGCTCGTGCTGCTCTCCGGTCGCGGCGGGATGGAGACGACGACCCTGGTCGCGCACTCCTTCGACCGCACCGCCCGGGAGTGGACCTCGACGACCTGGCCCGACCTGCCGCGGGTCGACGCCTGGTTCGGGGCGCAGGTCGGCCCCGACGGCCGGCTCTACGTGCCGGTGCCGGCCACCCAGGGCCAGCCCCCGGAGGGCGGCTGGCCGACGTCGCCGGACGGGGACGCCGAGGACGCCGACGCCGAGGGCGACACGTACCGGTTGTGGTCGGTCTCGCTCACCGACCCCGCCGACGTCCGGGACGAGGAGCTGACCGTGGGGTCCCTGGCCTTCACCGACGACACGATGGTGTGGACCGACTCCACGAACGGCGCCGCCGGGCAGGTGCACGTGCGGGACCTGGCGACCGGGAAGGAGTCGGCCTTCGACCCCCGCTCCGGGGAGCGCTGCAACCTGCTGAGCTTCGGCGCGGCCGGCGACAAGGTCGTGATGGGCCAGTACTGCGGCACCTACGACGGCGGCGTGCGCGACGACCGCGTCCAGGTGCTCGACACCGACGGCGACCAGGTGACCACGCTGCAGGGCAGCGGCGTCGAGGGGTCGCTGACCTCGGTGGGCGGCGAGGGCATCGTGACGATCACGTCGTACGAGCGGGGCGGCGCCGGGACCTATGTGTACGACCTCGGGACGAACGAGCTGCTGCGGATCTCCGACGAGGTCTCGTCGTGGGCCACCAGCGGTCCGACGCTGGACGGGCAGTTCCTGTGGAACACCCCCGAGAACGGCAACGCCGGGATGACCCAGCACCTCGGTCAGCTGGTGGACTGAGGCGGGCGCGTCGGCGGGCGCGTCGGCGGGCGGGGACTTGTCGGGCAGGTTCTGAACATGTCGGCCTTTGCAAAGGCCGACATGTTCGGAAGTCCCCGGTCGGCCGGGGACTTCTGCACCCCCCTGGACCACAATCAGGGGGTGACCACCACGACCGGAACGACGCCCGCGGCCGAGGCCGCGCCCCCGACCCACAACTGGGCCGGCAACCTGCGCTACGGCTTCACCCGGCACCTGCGCCCGCGCACCCTGACCGAGCTGCAGGAGCAGGTCGCGGCCGAGCCGCGGCTGCGCGTGATCGGCTCGCGGCACTCCTTCACCGCGATCACCGACGGGGACGTCGCGCTGAGCCTGGCCGGGCTCCCCGACGACGTCGAGGTCGACGTGGACGCGGGCACGGTGACCTGCTCGGGCGGCGCCACCTTCGGCGCGCTCGCGGCCTCCCTCGAGGCCCACGGGCTGGCCCTGGCGAACCTGGCCTCCCTGCCGCACATCTCGGTCGCCGGCGCGGTCGCGACCGGTACGCACGGCTCGGGCGCGGGGCTCGGCAACCTGGCCACGGCTGTTCGCGCGCTCACGTTCGTCACCGCCGACGGCGCGCTGCGTACCGTCACCCGCGGTGAGCCCGACTTCGCCGGTGCGGTCGTGCACCTCGGCGCGCTCGGGGTCGTCCACCGGGTCACCCTGGACGTGGAGCCGGCCTACGAGGTGGCTCAGACCGTGCACCCCGGCCTCGGCTGGGACGTCGCGGAGGAGCGGCTGCGCGAGGCGCTCGGCGCGGCGTACTCCGTCAGCCTCTTCACCGACTGGGGACCCGCCGGCGTCACCGCCTGGGTCAAGCGGCGGGTGGGGACTGACGCCCTGGCCGGCACGACCGGGGACTTCCTCGGCGTCCCGGCCGCCACCACGCCGCAGCACCCCGTGCCGGGCGAGGACCCCGTGGCCTGCACCGAGCAGCTCGGCGCGCCCGGTCCGTGGTCGGAGCGGCTGCCGCACTTCCGGATGGGGTTCACCCCGAGCAGCGGCGAGGAGATCCAGAGCGAGTGGCACGTGCCCGCCGAGCACGGGCCGGCCGCGGTCGCAGCCCTGCGCGGCGTCCACGCCGAGATCGCACCGCTGCTGATGATCAGCGAGATCCGGGCCGTCGCGGCCGACGACCTCTGGCTCAGCCCGATGCAGGGCCGCGACACGGTCTCGCTGCACTTCACCTGGGTCCGCGACCAGGCCGGCGTCGAGGCCGCCGCCCGGGTGGTCGAGCAGGCGCTGTCGGCCTACGACCCCCGCCCGCACTGGGGCAAGCTCTACTCCCACTCCCCCGCGGTGCTGGACTCCTACCCGCAGGCCGACGCGTTCCGCGCGCTGCGCGAGCGGTGGGACCCCGAGCACGTGTTCACCAACGCCTGGACCGCCCGGCTGCTCGACTGACGCCGACCGGGGCCGGGCAGGCCCGGGACGTCATCCGTCCGCACGCCCAGCAGCACCGCACAACGGATGACGTCCCGCGGCCCCGGCCGGACGAGCAGTCAGCCGCGGCGGGTCCGGGTGGCCACGCCCACCAGCAGCAGCGCCAGCGCCACGAGCACCCCCACCGAGGCGGCGGTCGCGTCCCAGCCACCGGCGTGCCAGGCCAGGCCGACCAGGGCGCCGAAGAGGCTCGAGCCGGCGTAGTACATCGCCACGTAGAGCGCCGAGGCGCGCGCGGGCGCGGCGCCGCCGAGCACGGGGGCCCAGCCGCTCGCGACGGCGTGGGCGGCGAAGAAGCCGGCGGTGAACACGATGAGCCCGGCCACGACCAGCACCAACCGGTCGGGCAGCGTCATCGCGAGCCCGGCGCCCATCACGACGACACCGAGGGCGAGCACCCGCGGGCGGCCGTACCGCTGGGCGGCGCGGCCGGCGACCGCCGAGGACACGGTGCCGGCGAGGTAGGCCAGGAAGACCAGCCCGACCACCGCGGCGGGCAGGTCGAACGGCGCGGCCGCCAGCCGGAACGACAGGTAGTTGTAGGTCGCCACGAAGCCGCCCATCAGCACGAACGGCAGCAGCAGCACCGCCACGACCGACGGCTCGCGGAGCAGGGCGCCGACCCCCGGGCGTACGGCGGCCCCGCCGTCGGCGCCCACCTCCGGCGCCGCGTCGGGGGCGGGCCCGGTGTCCTCGGTGAAGCGCCAGACCAGCGCGGTGACGACCGCGGCGACGACGCCCAGCACGGCCAGCGCGGCCCGCCAGCCGCCGAGGTCGGCGGCGGCGGAGGTGACCAGTCGCCCCGAGACACCGCCGAGGGTGTTGCCGGCGACGTAGAGGCCCATCGCACCGGCCAGGCCGCTGGGGTGGACCTCGGCGGCGACGTGCCCCATCGCGACCGCGACCACCCCGGCCAGGGCGGCCCCGGCCAGCCCCCGGGCGGCGACGAGGAGGCCGAACGTGGGCGCCGCGGCCGCGACCATGGTCAGCGCGACGGCCGCCAGGAGCCCCCAGCGGATGGTCCGGACGCGGCCGATCCGCAGCCCGATCGCGGTGGCCGGGATGACCAGCAGCGCCAGCGCGCCGGTCGCGGCGGAGACGGTCAGGCTCGCGCGCGGGGCGTCCACGCCGTACTCGTCCCCGAGCTGCGGGAGGATCGGCTGGGTGGCGTAGAGGATGCCGAAGGCGGCCAGCCCGACCAGCACCATCGCGGCGTTCAGCCGGCGGTACGCAGGCGTCCCGGGCAGGTGCCCGGTCCGGGTGTCGGTCGTGGTCGCCACCGACCCACCTTCGCACCGCGCGCTCCGCCCGCCCCACGCCCGGAGGCGTGAGATGGGTCTCGGCGGCTCAGCCCACCAGCACCACGTGCAGCGTCCGGGGCCCGTGGACGCCCTCGACCCGGTCGAGCTCGATGTCGCTGGTGGCCGAGGGGCCGCTGATCCAGGTCATCGCCCGGGTGGGGTCGAGCCCGGCGACGGCGTCGGGCACGTCGGCGACGACCTGGTCGGTGCGCACGATGCAGACGTGGAGGTCCGGCACCAGGCTGATCGCGCGGCGGCCCTGGTCCGGGCCGTGGTCCAGGACGATGGTGCCGGTCTCGGCGATCCCGACCCGGGCCGCGGTGACCACGGCCTCGATGCCGTCGAGGTCGTAGGACGTCAGCGCGTCGTCGCTCACGGCGCCGGGCACCGCGAGGTCGAGGCCGGAGGGCACCACCGCCCGCGCACCCTCGCCCAGGGGGGCGAGCGCCTCGGCGACGGTGGCGGCGAGGTCCTCGGGCGCGCACCGACGGACGGTCGCCTTGTAGTCCTCGACCCGCTCGACGAACCGCTCCAGCAGGGCGTCACCCTCGAGGTGGGCGCCCGGGGGCGGTGTCGGCGCCGGCGTCGCCCGGTCCTCGGGCGAGACGTCGGCCAGGGCCGCACGGACGCGGCCGAGGATCTCCTCACGTGCCGGGCCTCGTGACACTCGCTGCGCTCGTTCCTCGACCACCGCTCACTCACCGCCCTTCTGCTCGGACTGCTCGGGGCCCTCGGCGCGGCCGCCGTCGGTACGGCGCCACCACGCCCGGAACGACTCGCGCGGCGGGGCCGGCAGGTCGCGTGCCCCCGTCCACGCGGCGCCGGGGCCCGGCAGTCGACCAGCGGTCGCGCGGCCACCGGGCAGCCGCGCCTTGCCCACCCGGGTCAGCACCCGGCCGGCCAGGCCGGAGAGCCGCTCGCCGGCCGCGAGCCGGCGGGCGTCGGTGAAGGCCCAGGCGGTGCCCTTCATGGCCACGGCCTCGGCCTTGGGCACGCGGTCCTCGCGGTGGGCGTCGACGACCTTCGAGCGCAGGTGCACCAGCACCTCGGGGATGTCGATGCGCACCGGGCAGACCTCGAAGCAGGCACCGCAGAGCGACGAGGCGTACGGCAGCGAGTCCACCTGGGGATCACCCTGGCCGCGCATCAGCGGGTTGAGGATCGCACCGATCGGGCCGGGGTAGACCGAGCCGTACGCGTGGCCGCCGGTGCGTTCGTAGACGGGGCAGACGTTGAGGCAGGCCGAGCAGCGGATGCAGCGCAGCGCCTGGCGGCCGACCTCGTCGGCGAGCGCGCGGGTGCGCCCGTTGTCGACGAGCACGACGTGCACCTCCTGCGGACCGTCACCGGGCGTGACGCCGGTCCACATCGAGGTGTACGGGTTCATCCGCTCGCCGGTCGAGGAGCGCGGCAGCAGGCGCAGCAGCGGGTCGAGCTCGGCGAAGGTCGGCACGACCTTCTCGATGCCGACCACGCTGATCAGCACCTCGGGCAGGGTCAGGCACATCCGACCGTTGCCCTCGGACTCGACGACGACCAGCGTCCCGGTCTCGGCGACGGCGAAGTTCGCCCCGGAGACCGCGACCTTGGCGCGCAGGAACTTCTCGCGCAGGTGCTGGCGGGCGGCGCCGGCGAGCACCGCCGGCTCGTCGGTGAGGTCGTCGGGGGCCGGCTTGCCCGCGGCGGACATCTTCGACCGGAAGATCTCGCGGATCTCCGCCCGGTTGCGGTGGATCGCGGGCACGAGGATGTGGCTGGGCAGGTCGTCCCCGAGCTGGACGATCAGCTCGGCGAGGTCGGTCTCCCAGGCGGCGATGCCCTGGGCCTGCAGCGCCTCGTTGAGCTCGATCTCCTGGGTGGCCATCGACTTGACCTTCACGACCTCGTCGACGTCGTGGCTGCGAGCCACCCGGGCGACGACCTCGCAGGCCTCGGCGGCGTCACGCGCCCAGTGCACGGTCGCGCCCTGCGCGGTCAGCGACTCCTCGAGGCGGACCAGGTTCGTCTCGAGGTCGGCCAGCGCGCGGGCCTTGACCGCGGCGCCGGCCAGGCGCAGGTCCTCCCAGTGCTCGACCTCGCCGACGACCTTGGCGCGCTTGGCGCGGATCGTGCCGGTGGCGTGGGCCAGGTTGTGGCGCAGCTGGGTGTCGGCCAGGGCCTGGCGGGCCGCGGTCGGGAACGGCGGCATGCCGACGAAGGTGGCGCTCACGAGGTGGCTCCCTGCTCGAGTCCGTGCTGGATGGCGTCCGTACGCCCCGCCGACTGCTGCGCGGCCAGGTCGGCCGGCTGCTCGGTGGGGACCTGCTCGGCGTCGTCCTCGGTCGCGGCGAGGACCTCGGCGAGGTGCATCACCCGCACCCCGGCCTGCTGGCGCGAGAGCAGGCCGCCGATGTGCATGAGGCAGGAGTTGTCGCCCGCGACCAGCACCTCGGCGCCGGTCTCGCGCACATGGCGGGCCTTGTCGGAACCCATCGCGACCGACGTCTCGGCGTTCTTGACCGCGAAGGTGCCGCCGAAGCCGCAGCACTCGGCCGCCCCGGGCAGCTCGGCCAGCCGGAGGCCGCGCACGTTCTCCAGCAGCTGCCGGGGGCGGTCGCCGACCCCGAGCATCCGCAGGGAGTGGCAGGTCGGGTGGTAGGTCACGCGGTGCGGGAAGTAGGCGCCGACGTCCGTCACGCCGAGCACGTCGACCAGGAACTCGGTGAGCTCGTAGGTCGGGGGCGCGGCGGCCACCGCCCGCTCCATCGCGGGATCACCGGAGCGGCGCGCGACCAGGCCGTGCTGGTGCCGCGCGGAGCCGGCGCAGGACCCCGACGGGGTGACCACCGCGTCGTACCCGGCGAACGCGTCGACGTAGTTGCGCACCACCGGCACGGCCTCGTCGAGGTAGCCGGTGTTGACCATCGGCTGCGCGCAGCAGGTCTGCCCGTCAGGGAACTCGACGTCCACCCCCAGCCGCCGCAGCAGGCGGACCACCGCCTTGCCGGTGTCGGGGAACATCGCGTCGTTCACGCACGTGACCATCAGGGCGACCTTCATGGTGACCACACTCTCATTCGGCGCCAGCGGACGGCGGCACACCGGCGGACGCGGCCCGGCCGCGGGACGTCATCCGTTCCGGGAAGACGTCTCCCCCGTCCGCATGACGTCCCGGCGCACCGACGCCCTCAGCCCCGGCGCCCGCCGAAGAACTCCGCCAGCAGCGCCGACGACTCGGCCGCCAGCACCCCGGCGACCACCTCCGGGCGGTGGTTGAGGCGGCGGTCGCGGACGACGTCCCACAGCGAGCCCACGGCGCCGGCCTTCTCGTCCCAGGCCCCGAGCACCACCCGCTCCACCCGGGCGAGCACCGCGGCGCCGGCGCACATCGTGCACGGCTCGAGCGTCACCACCAGGGTGCAGCCGTCGAGGCGCCACTCGCCGCGGGCCCGGGCGGCGGCGCGCAGGGCGACGACCTCGGCGTGCCCGGTCGGGTCGGCGTCGGCCTCCCGGACGTTGCGTCCGACGCCGACGACCTCGCCGGCGGGGTCGAGGACGACCGCCCCGACCGGCACGTCACCGGAGGCCAGCGCGGCCCGCGCCTCGTCGAGCGCGGCCCGCATCGCGGCGTCCCACACCCGCTCCGCCGGACCGCCCACCGGCGGTCAGGCGAGGTCGGCCGGGGCCAGCCCGACGACGTCGTCGAAGTCGTCGCCGAACCCGATCTCCTCGGCCACCTCGGAGAGGATCTCCTCCGGGTAGAGGTCGAGGTCGGCGATCAGCGCGCCCAGGTCCTCGGCGTCCATGCCGAGGTCGGTCAGCAGGCCCAGGTCGCCCGCGGGCACCTGGTCGTCCTCGTCCTCGGGCTCGGGCAGGCCGAGGAGGTCCAGGACGGAGGCTGCCAGGTCCCAGTCCTCGGCCGCGGTGGCGTCGGAGAGCAGCAGGCGTACCCGCCCCTCGACGACGCGGGCCACCAGGAACCAGTCCTCGTCCACCGCGACGAGCGCGACCGAGTCCTCCCCGGGCAGCCGGCGCATCGCCGCGACCAGGGTGGGCGCGTCCACGAGGTGGTCGAGCGTGAGCTCGTCGACGTCCCACGCGCCGTCGACGTGGAAGGCGATCACCGCGAAGTCGACGGCGTCGAGCTGCTCGAGGGGTTCCTCGACCATGGCAGGCCTCCGTCTGGGTGGGGGACGGCGACCGACGGGGGCGCCGTGACCAGCGTCGCAGGTCGGGACCCGAGGGCCAAGAGGGGCGTACGTCCGCCGCCCCGCAGCGCGGGCGACCACTAGGCTCCGCGCATGCGCACCCAGGTCGTGGACCACCCGCTCGTCGCCCACAAGCTCACCGTGCTGCGCGACGCCGACACCGACTCGCCCACCTTCCGCCGCCTCGCCGACGAGCTGGTGACCCTGCTGGCCTACGAGGCCACCCGGTCGGTGCGCGTCGAGCCGCACGACATCGTCACCCCGGTCTCGCCGACCACCGGCGTACGCCTGGCCACGCCCAAGCCGATCGTGGTGCCGATCCTGCGCGCCGGGCTGGGCATGCTCGACGGGATGATGCGGCTGCTGCCGACCGCCGAGGTCGGCTTCCTCGGGATGGTCCGCAACGAGGAGACCCTCGAGGCCTCGACCTACGCCGAGCGGCTGCCCGACGACCTCTCCGGGCGCCAGTGCTACGTCCTCGACCCGATGCTGGCCACCGGCGGCACCCTCATCGCGGCGATCGAGTTCCTCACCAGCCGCGGCGCCGACGACATCACGGTGATCTGCCTCCTCGCCGCCCCCGAGGGCTGCGCGAAGCTCGAGGCCGCCCTGGGCGACCACCCGGTCCCGGTCACGATCGTCACCGCCGCGATGGACGAGCGGCTCAACGAGCTCGGCTACATCGTCCCCGGCCTCGGCGACGCCGGCGACCGCCTCTACGGCGTCGCGGGGTAGTCCCTGACGAGATCGTCGCCGACGAGCCCGATCCACGACGATCTCGTCAGGGACTATCCACCCAGCGGCAGCTCGGCCAGCACCTCGTGCCGCGGCCGGCCGCGCGGACCCTCACCGAGGTGTGAGGCCACCAGCGTGAGGTGCTCGTACGCCCCGACCGGGCCGCGGTAGCCGTCGAGCAGGCGGACCCAGTCGTCCACCCGGCCGGGCCGGTTGCGGCGGGCCAGGGTGAGGTGCGGGCGGAACCGCGCACCGTCCACCTCCGCGCCCGCCGTCGCGAGCGCCGTCCGGGCCCCGACCGCGAGCCGCTCCAGCGCCTCCGGCCCCTCTCCCTCCAGCGCCGGCCCGGACCACAGCACCTTCGCGCGCACCGGGTCCGGGAAGGCGCCGCCGCCGGTGACCCGGCCCACCATCGGCGCCGACCTCGACGCCGCGGCCGCCAGCCGCTCCTCGACCTCCTCGAGGCGCCAGTCGTCGACGTCGGCGGCGAAGGCCAGCGTCACGTGCCACTGCTCCGGGTCGCTCCAGCGCAGCCCGTCGGCGCGGCCTGCCTCCCACCGCGGGGCGAGGAAGTCGGCGAGGTCCTCGCGCGCCGCGACCGGCGGCACCAGCGCCGCGAAGACCCTCACAGCCGGGTGCCCACGAGCGCGCCGACCAGGTAGGTCACGAGCATCGCCAGGACGCCGCCGGCGACGTTGCGGGCCACCGCCCGCCCGCGCGGGCTGGTGGCGAGCACCGCGCTGACCCAGCCGGTCAGCGCCAGCGCCACGGCCACCGCGCCGACCGTCAGCGGCACGCGCACCGAGGCCGGGGCGAGCAGGATCGTCAGCAGCGGGAGCAGCGCCCCGACGGTGAAGCTCACCATCGACGACACCGCAGCCGCCCCGGGGCTGGTCAGCCCGTCGGGGTCCAGGCCCAGCTCGACCTCGGCGTGCGCGGCCAGCGCGCCGTGCTCGGTGAGCTGCACCGCGACCTCCTGCGCCAGGTCCGGGTCGAGACCACGGGCGACGTAGAGACCGGCCAGCTCGGCCAGCTCCTCCTCGGGCTCCTCGGCCAGCTCGCGACGCTCCTTCTCCAGCAGCGCCCGCTCGGAGTCGCGCTGGGTGGACACCGAGACGTACTCCCCCGCCGCCATGCTCGCCGCCCCGGCCACCAGGCCCGCCACGCCGGCGACCAGCAGGCTGGAGCGCGAGGTGGTCGCCCCGGCCACGCCCACCACCAGGCCCGCGGTCGACACGATCCCGTCGTTGGCGCCCAGCACGCCGGCCCGCACCCAGCTCAACCGCTGCGCCAGGCCCGCCACGTGCGGCTCGCCGGGGTGCGCGGGGAGGTCCGGGGAGGCCATGGGCCGAGGCTAGTGAACCGGCCGCGCAGGACCGGGCACGCGCGCCCAGGAAGCCACCCAGGGGTGGGAGTGGGCCCTCCAGCACTGTGGTTTGATCGATCCAACCGCGGGTCCTCGCGGGTCGCACAGCTGAAGGACGTCACATGGAGACCTGGCCCGGACACGCCTACCCCCTCGGGGCCACCTTCGACGGGAGCGGCACCAACTTCGCCCTGTTCAGCGAGGTCGCGGACCGGGTCGAGCTGTGCCTGTTCACCGACGGCGACGGCGGCGACGGCGACGGCGCCCTGGTCGAGACCCGCGTCGAGCTGACCGAGGTCGACGCCCACGTGTGGCACGCCTACCTGCCCACGATCCAGCCCGGCCAGCGCTACGGCTACCGCGTCCACGGTCCCTGGGACCCCGCGCAGGGGCTGCGCTGCAACCCGAACAAGCTGCTGCTCGACCCGTACGCCAAGGCGACCCACGGCGAGATCGACTGGGACCAGAGCCTGTTCTCCTACACCTTCGGCGACGAGGACTCCCGCAACGACGAGGACTCCGCCGCCCACATGACCCTCGGCGTCGTGATCAACCCGTTCTTCGACTGGGAGGGCGACCGCGCCCCGGGCATCGCCTACAACGACACCGTCGTCTACGAGGGCCACGTCAAGGGCCTCACCCAGCTGCACCCCGAGATCCCCGAGGAGCTCCGCGGGACCTACGCCGGGCTCGCGCACCCCGCGGTCACCGAGCACCTCACCAAGCTCGGCATCACCGCGCTCGAGCTGATGCCGGTGCACCAGTTCGTCCAGGACAGCACCCTGCTCGACCAGGGCCTGCGCAACTACTGGGGCTACAACACCCTGGCCTTCCTGGCCCCGCACGCCGACTACTCGTCCTCGGCGCGCGACGAGCTCGGCCGCGGCCAGCAGGTGCAGGAGTTCAAGGCCATGGTCAAGGCCATGCACGCCGCCGGCATCGAGGTCATCCTCGACGTGGTCTACAACCACACCGCCGAGGGCAACCACATGGGCCCGACGCTGAGCTTCCGCGGCATCGACAACCAGGCCTACTACCGCCTCGTCGAGGACGACGAGAAGTTCTACATGGACTACACCGGGACCGGCAACAGCCTCAACGTGCGCCACCCGCACTCCCTGCAGCTGCTGATGGACTCGCTGCGCTACTGGGTCACCGAGATGCACGTCGACGGCTTCCGCTTCGACCTCGCCTCCACCCTGGCCCGCGAGTTCTACGAGGTCGACCGCCTCGCCACCTTCTTCGAGCTCGTCCAGCAGGACCCGGTCGTGTCCCAGGTCAAGCTGATCGCCGAGCCCTGGGACGTCGGCCCCGGCGGCTACCAGGTCGGCGGGTTCCCCCCGCAGTGGTCGGAGTGGAACGGCGCCTACCGCGACACCGTGCGCGACTTCTGGCGCGGCGAGCCCAGCCTCGGCGAGTTCGCCAGCCGGCTCTCCGGCTCCTCGGACCTCTACGAGCAGTCCGGGCGACGCCCGTTCGCCTCGATCAACTTCGTCACCGCCCACGACGGCTTCACGCTGCGCGACCTCGTGTCCTACAACGAGAAGCACAACGACGCCAACGGCGAGGACAACAACGACGGCGAGAGCCACAACCGTTCGTGGAACCACGGCGTCGAGGGCCCCACCGACGACGAGGACGTGCTGCGCCTGCGGGCCCGCGCCCAGCGCAACTTCATCACCACGCTGATGCTCAGCCAGGGCGTGCCGATGCTGCTGCACGGCGACGAGGCCGGGCGCAGCCAGGGCGGCAACAACAACACCTACGCCCAGGACTCCGAGATCGCCTGGATGCACTGGGACCGTCTCGACAAGCCGCTGGTCGAGTTCACCGCCGCCGTCGCCCGCCTGCGCGCCGAGCACCCGACCTTCCGCCGCAAGCGCTTCTTCACCGGCACGACCGTGCGCACCGACCCGGACGACCCGACCGGCGAGCGCCTCAACGACATCGTCTGGCTCGGCCCCGACGGCGAGCCGATGCCCGACGACGCCTGGGACGGCGACGGCCGCACGCTCGGGATGTACCTCAACGGCCACGGCATCCGCGGCCGCGACGCCCGCGGCCAGGTCATCGAGGACGACCACTTCCTGCTCTACTTCAACGCCCACCACGAGGACGTCGAGCTCACGCTCCCGCCCGAGGAGTACGCGACCCGCTGGCACGCCGTGATCGACACCAACGGCACCGCCGCCGAGCGCGAGCCCCTCGCCGCCGGCGACACCGTCACGGTCTGCTCGCGCAGCGTGCTGGTGCTCCAGGAGTGGGAGCAGCCCGAGGCCGCCCCCGACGACACCGTGGACGCCTCGATCGCGGCGTACGCCTCGACGCAGGCGCCCGAGGCCGCCCAGGACCAGCAGGGACAGGACGCCTGACATGACCACCCGCGTGCCCGCGTCGACCTACCGCGTCCAGGTCAGTGCCGACCAGGACCTGCTCGAGGTCGCCGACCTGCTCGGCTACCTGCACGACCTCGGCGCCGACTGGGTCTACCTGTCCCCGGTCCTGGCCGCCGAGCCCGGCAGCGACCACGGCTACGACGTGGTCGCCCACGACCACGTCGACCCCGCGCGCGGCGGCACCGCCGGCCTGGCCGCGGTCTCCGCCCGGGCGCGCGAGCTGGGCATGGGCGTGCTGGTCGACGTGGTGCCCAACCACGTCGGCGTGGCGACGCCGGTGCAGAACGGCTGGTGGTGGGACCTGCTCACCCACGGGCGCGAGTCGGCGTACGCCCCGGCGTTCGACGTCGACTGGGACGCCGGCGACGGCCGGATCCGGGTCCCGGTCGTCGGCGACGACGACCAGGCCTTCGACGCGGCGCACCCCGCCGACGCACCCGCCCCCGGCACGCCCGGGGCCCGCGTGGGCAACCTCGCCCTGGTCGCCGGCGACCTCGGCCAGCTGACCCTGCGCTACCACGACCACGTGCTCCCGGTCGGGCCCGGCACCGCCCAGCCCGGCGACGACCCCGACGAGGTGCACGCCCGGCAGGCCTACCAGCTGGTGAACTGGCGGGTGGCCGACGCCGGCCTGAACTACCGCCGCTTCTTCGCCGTGAACACCCTCGCCGGGATCCGGGTCGAGCTGCCGGCGGTGCGCGACGAGAGCCACCAGGAGATCCGACGCTGGTTCGACGAGGGCCTCGTCGACGGTCTGCGCGTCGACCACCCCGACGGCCTGCGCGACCCGCGCGGCTACCTCGACGACCTGGCCGGCATCACCGGCGGCGCCTACGTCCTGGTCGAGAAGATCCTCGAGCCCGGCGAGGAGCTGCCCACCGACTGGGCCACCGCCGGCACCACCGGGTACGACGCGATGGCCCACGTCGACCGCGTCCTGGTTGACCCGGCCGGCGAGGTCCCCCTGACCGCGCTCGACGCGCGGCTGCGCGGCCGCGACTCCGCCGGCGACGACGGCGCGGCCACCTGGCACGCGCTGGTGCACGGCACCAAGCGCACCGTGGCCGACACGATCCTGCACAGCGAGGTCCGCCGGATCGTGCGCGACCTGCGCCGCGAGCGGCCCGAGGTGCTCGACACCGTCGGCGACGACGCCGCGGTCGACGCGGTGGCCGAGGTGCTCGCCTGCTTCGGGGTCTACCGCTCCTACCTGCGCCCCGAGGACCCCGACGCCGGCCGCGAGCACCTCGACGCGGCCCTGGGCGACGCCCGCGAGCACCGCCCCGACCTGGCGGCCACCCTCGACGTGCTCGCCGGACCGCTCGGCGACCCGGCCCTGGACGCCACCCGCCGGCTGCAGCAGACCAGCGGCATGGTGATGGCCAAGGGCGTCGAGGACTGCGCGTTCTACCGCTGGTCCCCGCTGACCTCGCTGACCGAGGTCGGCGGCGACCCCAGCGTCTTCGCCCTCGACGTCGCCGGCTTCCACGACCACATGGCGCGCCGGCAGGCCGAGCGTCCCGACGCGATGACCGCGGGCTCGACCCACGACACCAAGCGCGGCGAGGACACCCGGGCCCGGATCTCCGTGCTCGCCGAGGTGCCCGAGGAGTGGGAGGCCGCCCTGGCCCGCCTGCTCGACCTGGTCCCGCTGCCCGACCCCGGCTTCGCCAACCTGCTCTGGCAGGCCGTCGTCGGCGCCTGGCCGGCCGCCGCCCCCGACCGGTCCCTGCCCGGCGACCTGCGTGAGCGCCTGCACGGCTACGCCGAGAAGGCAATGCGCGAGGCCGGCGACCGCACCACCTGGACCGCGCCGGACCAGGCGTACGAGGACGCGGTGCACGCCGCCGTCGACGCCGTGCTCGACCGTCCCGAGGTGCGCGAGGTCGTCACCGACCTCGTCGAGCGCCTCGCGGGCCCCGGCTGGAGCAACGCCCTGTCGGCCAAGCTGCTCACCCTGACCGTGCCCGGCGTGCCCGACGTCTACCAGGGCAGCGAGCTGTGGGAGCAGAGCCTGGTCGACCCCGACAACCGGCGCCCGGTCGACTTCGCGATGCGGACCCGGGCCCTGGCCGCGCTGCCCGAGGACTCCGCCCTCGTCGGCTCGCCCGACGACGACGGGATGGCCAAGCTGCGCCTGGTCGCGGCCACGCTGCGCCTGCGCCGCGACCGCCCGGAGCTGTTCACCACCTACGCCCCGGTCGCCGCCACCGGCCCGGCGGCCGACCACGTGGTCGCCCTGGACCGCGGCGGCGTCGTCGCCGTGGCCACCCGGCTCCCGGTCGGCCTGGCCGCCCGCGGCGGCTGGGACGGCACCCGGCTCGACCTGCCCGGGGCCGGTGACGGCGCCCGCTGGCGTGACGTGCTGACCGACCGCGAGGTCGGCGACGACCTGGGCGAGATCCTCGCGACCTACCCGGTCGCCCTGCTGGTCCGGGAGGGCTGATGACGAGCACCACCCCCGCGCACGGCCCGTACGACGTCTGGGCCCCGACCGCGTCGCGGCTGCGGCTCCGGCTCGGTGCCGACGCCGGGGCCCGCACGCTCGACATGGCCCGTGGCGACGACGACTGGTGGTCCCCGGTGGAGGACGTCCCCGCGGACGCGGCGGACGTCGACTACGGCTTCCTGGTCGACGACTCCGACGAGCCCCGGCCGGACCCGCGCTCGCGCCGGCAGCCCGACGGCGTGCACGCGCTGTCCCGCTCCTACGACCCCTCGACCTTCCCTTGGACCGACCAGGCCTGGACCGGGCGGCAGCTCGCCGGCGCGGTCGTCTACGAGCTGCACGTCGGCACCTTCACGCCCGAGGGCACCCTCGACGCGGCCCTGGGCCGCCTGGACCACCTGCGCTCGATCGGCGTCGACCTCGTCGAGCTGCTCCCGGTCAATGCCTTCGACGGCACCCACAACTGGGGCTACGACGGCGTCGGCTGGTTCGCGGTGGACGAGACCTACGGGGGTCCGGAGGCCTACCAGCGCTTCGTCGACGGCTGCCACGCCGCCGGCCTCGGCGTGGTGCAGGACGTCGTCTACAACCACCTCGGCCCCGGCGGCAACTACCTGCCGGTGTTCGGGCCCTACCTCGGCACCGGCGCCAACACCTGGGGCGACACCGTCAACCTCGACGGCGCCGGGTCCGAGGAGGTGCGCCGCTACATCCTGGACAACGTCCGGATGTGGTTCGTCGACCACCACGTCGACGCCCTGCGCCTCGACGCCGTGCACGCCCTGGCGGACTCCTCCGCGGTGCACCTGCTGGAGGAGATGGCCACCGAGGTCGCGGCCCTCTCGGCCCACCTCGGGCGGCCGCTGACGCTGATCGCGGAGTCCGACCTCAACGACACCCGGATGGTCACCCCCCGCGAGGGCGGCGGGCACGGCCTCGACGCCCAGTGGAGCGACGACTACCACCACGCCGTGCACGTCGCGCTGACCGGCGAGACGAGCGGCTACTACGCCGACTTCGCGCCGCTCACGGCGCTGGCGAAGGTCTGCGAGAAGGGCTTCTTCCACGACGGCACGTTCTCCTCCTTCCGCAAGGCCGACCACGGCCGTCCGGTCGACACCGACCACATGCCGACCTGGCGTCTCGTGGTCTGCAGCAGCAACCACGACCAGGTCGGCAACCGCGCCGCGGGCGACCGGATCTCGGAGCGGCTCGACGACGACCAGCTGGTCTGCGCGGCGCTGCTGACCCTGGCCGGACCGTTCACGCCGATGCTGTTCCAGGGCGAGGAGTGGGCGGCGAGCGCGCCGTTCCAGTTCTTCACCAGCCACACCGACCCCGCGCTGGGCAGGGCGACGGCCGAGGGCCGCACCCGGGAGTTCGCCGAGATGGGCTGGGACCCCGCCCTGGTGCCGGACCCGCAGGACCCGGAGACGTTCCGACGCTCGACGCTCGACTGGGACGAGCTCGGGTCCGGGCGGCACGCGGTGGTGCTGGAGGCGTACCGCGCCCTGGCCCGGCTGCGCCGCGAGCGCCCCGAGCTCACCGACCCGTCCTTCGCCTCCGTCGAGGCGACCGCCGACGAGGCCACCGGCGTCTTCACGCTGCGCCGCACCCCGACCGGCGGCCGGGCCGCGCTCGGGAACCCGGCCGGGTCGCTGCTGGTGGTCAACACCAGCGACGCCGAGGCGCTCGTCGAGGTGGGCGCGGTCGGCGCCGGCGGCGTACTCTTCGAAGGCCCTGCCGGTGTCGAGCTGACCGGGACCACGCTGCGGGTGCCCCCGCACGTGGGGGCACTGGTGGACCTGGCCTAGCGGCCGGGAGGGAAACGCGCCGGGAGGCTGACGTGGCGACGATGCTGGTCTTCGGCGCGGTGGTGGCGGGGCGCTTCTTCCTGCCGCTGCTGATCCCGCGCTACCCGCTGCCGGCCATCGTGGCCTGCCTGGTGCTGGACGGCGTCGACCAGACGATCTTCCAGGCCTTCGGCCACGACCCGCCGGGCTACCAGTCCTACGACAAGGCGATGGACGTCTTCTACCTGACCATCGCCTACCTGGCGATGATGCGGAACTGGTCGAACCTCGGCGCCTTCCGCGTCGGGCAGGCGCTGTTCTTCTACCGCCTGGTCGGGGTGGTCGCCTTCGAGCTGACCGGCGCGCGGGTGCTGCTGCTGCTCTTCCCGAACACCTTCGAGTACTTCTTCATCGCCTACGAGGCGCTGCGCTCGCGCTGGTCGCCGATGGCCTTCGTGCTGTCGACCTGGATCGCCGTCGCCGCCGCGATCTGGGTCGTGGTCAAGCTGCCGCAGGAGTACTGGATCCACGTCGCGCAGCTCGACCTGACCGACCTGCTCACCGAGCAGGCCTGGGCGCCGCCGCTGCTGCTGGCCGTCCTGCTCGCCGTCGCCGGCCTCGTCCGGTACGCCCTGCTGCCCCGGCTCGGTCCCCCGACCCGGGAGGGCTGGACGCTGCGTGCCGAGCCGCTGCCGACGGCGATCGACGACCCCGAGGAGCAGGCCGCCTGGCGGGCCACCAGGGGCGCGCTGCGCAGCTGGGTGACGGTGGAGAAGGTGGTGATGATCGGGCTGCTGACCGTGATCTTCGGCCAGATGCTGCCGGGCGTCAGCACCTCCAGCGTCAACGTATTCCTCGGCATCGGCGCCGTGGTCGTGGTCAACACCGCGCTCACCCTGGCCTCCTCGCGCGCCCGCCGCACGATCAGCTCGATGGGCTGGGAGTTCGCGGCCCGGATGGCGACCAACATCGTGCTGGTGGTCGTGGCCGAGTGGCTGCTGCGCATCGACGGCGGTGGGATCGACGGGTCCTCGATGCTGTTCTTCCTGGTCATGGTCAGCCTGCTGAGCATGCTCCACGACCGCTGGCAGCCCGTGCAGGGCTGGCGCCAGGAGCAGGAGGAGCGGCGTACGCCCTCCCCCGCCCCGGCCGGCTGAGCTAGCCGAGCAGGGAGTCGACCCACGCCGGGACGAGCAGTCCGGCGGGGCCCTGGCGGGACTCGTGGAACCACCGGCTGCCCTCGCTCGGCTGCAGGTTCAGCTCGAGGGTGCGCGCGCCGTACGCCCGGGCCTGCTGGACGAACCCGGCCGCCGGGTAGACCGCGCCGGAGGTGCCGACCGAGACGAAGAGGTCGGCGTCGACGAGCGCGTCGACGATCCGGTCCATCTCGTAGGGGACCTCGCCGAACCAGACGACGTCGGGCCGCAGCGCCGGGGCGCCGCAGCCCGGGCAGGGCGGCTGGTCGCCGAGGGTGCCGGCCCAGCGGACGCGGTGCCCGCAGGCGGTGCACCAGGCGGCCAGCAGCTCGCCGTGCATGTGCAGGACCGTGGGCGAGCCGGCGCGCTCGTGCAGGTCGTCGATGTTCTGGGTGACCAGCAGCAGCTCGTCGCCGAGGACCTCCCCGAGCCGGGCCAGGGCGTCGTGCGCCGGGTTGGGGTCGACGGTGGTGAGCGCGGCGCGGCGGGCGTCGTAGAACGCCTGGACCACCGACGGAGCGGCGTCGAAGGCCTCGGGCGTGGCGACGTCCTCGACGCGGTGGCCCTCCCAGAGCCCGTCGGCGTCGCGGAACGTCGGCACCCCGCTCTCGGCGGAGATGCCGGCACCGGTCAGCACGACGACCTTCACGATCGACGATCCTAGGCCGTGCCGGCCCGGGGGGACTCAGGCCTCGGCGTACTCGAACCCGATCCGCAGCCCGTTCACCTCGGTGACCGTGATCGTCAGCGGGGTCTCGGTGCCGTCCCGGGCGACCAGGGTGCACTCGCCGGTGGCGTCCGGCTCGCCCGGGAGCTCGCCGCACTCGACCGACCCGAAGCGGATCGCCTGCGCGCGCAGCTGCCGGCCGATCGTGTCGGCGACGGACGGGCCGTCGATGAAGATCACCGAGTCGTAGTCGACGGCCTCTCCCTCGACCGCGGTGACCGTCGGGCGGATGCCGGTGCGGCTGCCGTCGCCGGTGAAGACGGCCGCGCAGTCCTGGGTCGCGCCGACCTCGGCGACCAGCGGTCCCTCGCAGGTCACCTCGACCTGCTCGGCGCCCTCCCCGCTGATGCTGCCCAGCACGTCCTCCTCCAGCGCCGCCTGGTCGATCTCGGGGGTCGACGAGCCCACCGAGACGCTGCCCGAGCACGCGGCGACGGGGAGCAGGAGGGCCAGCCCGGCCAGCCGGGCCAACCGGGCCGGACGGACGAGGCGGGCCGGACGGACGAGGCGGGCCGGACGGACGAGGCGGGCCGGACGGACGAGGCGGGCGGTCGTCGCGGCGGCGCGCGGGGACGTGGTCACGAGACGCAGAATCGCACGCGGCGGACCCCCGCCCCCCCGAAACGCCGAGATGACGCTCGCGGACAGCCGAGATGACGCTCGCGGCGCCTCGAGATGACGCTTGCGGACAGGTCGGGACGCCGTACGCCGGCTCCCGCGGTCCTGGCAGGCTGGGGTCATGTCCGTCATCAAGATCAACGCCATCACCGTGCCCGCCGGCTCCGGCGACGAGCTCGCTCACCGCTTCGCGGCCCGCGCCGGGGCCGTCGACGGCGCCGACGGGTTCGAGGGCTTCGAGCTGCTCAAGCCCACCGACGACCGCGACCAGTGGCTGGTCCTCACCCGCTGGCGCGACCAGGAGGCGTTCGACGCCTGGGTGGGCTCGCAGAGCTTCGCCGACGGCCACCGCTCGGCCGTCGAGCGCGCGGGCGGCGAGGCCCCCAAGCCCGTCTCGACCCACAGCGAGGTCTGGTCGTACGAGACCGCGGGCGGCTCGACCCCGCGCTGACCGCGCGTCGCGGGCCCTGCGCCCGGCTCAGAGCAGGAGCAGCAGGGCCATCACCACGCCCACGACGACCAGGGCCACCAGGGCGAGCACCGCGCCGGCGATCCCGACCCGCTCGGCCGTGCCCCGCCGCTGGGTGAGCGGCAGCCCGGCGGCGACCTCCTCGACCAGTTTCCGCCCGGCGGCGAGGTCGACGCGGTGCCCTCCGGTGCGCCGGAAGCGGCCGTCGCGCCAGACGTACGTCGCGCTCACCGACGTCCCCGTCTGCCGCCCGCGGCGACTGCTGCGGCTCACGCGGCCGGGACCGCGCCGGGTCTGCTGGTCCACGTCGGTCACGGAGTAGACGTCGTCGGGCGCGAACCGGACCTCGTGGCGCAGCGACCGGTCGGAGGTGCGTCCGGCGCCCCGACCGGACCCCCGCACCTCGGTCGCCCGGGTGAGCGCGGTGAGGTCGCGGTCCAGGTCGAAGCCGTCCTCGCACCGGGCCAGGGTGTAGCCGGCCGCGGGGGCGCGCTCCTCCACCTGCCGGCAGAGCTCGTGCTGGGCGGAGGTCCAGGGCGCGGTGGTCACGGCGTCATCCTCCCCGGCACCGGGTCCCCGCGGGACGGGTTCAGCCGCGCAGCAGCGGCGGGTGCAGCGAGGTCGCCGGGCCCGTCCGGTAGAGCCGCGCCGGACGACCCCCGTCGCGCGCGGTCGTCCGGTCGGTCGCCTCCAGGAACCCCGCCGTCCCGGTGACCTTGCGGTGGAAGTTGCGCGGGTCCAGCGGCCGGTCCCAGACCACCTCGTAGACGCGGCGCAGGTCGCCGACGGTGAACTCACGGCCGCAGAACGCGGCCGCGAGCGGGGTGTACTCGAGCTTGGCCCGGGCCCGCTCGACCCCGTCGCGCAGGACCTGGTGGTGGTCGAAGGCCAGCGCGCCCCGGCCCCCCGCGGTCCGGCCGACGAGGTCGGCGACCGGCTGCCACCGGGCGTCGGCGGCGTCCGTCCCGGCGACCGGGACCGGCAGGTCCGCGGCCAGCGCGATGTAGGCCACCGTGACGGTCCGCATCCGCGGGTCGCGGTCGGGCGCGCCGTACGAACCCAGCTGCTCGAGGTGCACCTGCCCGGAGGTCACGCCGGTCTCCTCCTCCAGCTCGCGCCCGGCGGCGGCCGGCAGGTCCTCGTCGGGGCGCAGGAAGCCACCCGGCAGCGCCCAGCGACCGCGGTACGGCTCCTCGCCGCGGCGGACCGTCAGCACCTGCAACCGGTCCTCGCGCACCGTCAGCACGACCAGGTCGACGGTGACCGCCACGGTCGGGTACTCGCTCATGAGCTGACCCTACCTCCTTCGTGTCATCTTGACGATTAGCGGTCGACCGGCTTATCGTCATCATGACATCAACCGATCGAGAGGAAGACCGATGGCCGACATCGCCCGCTACCCGCTGGTCCGTCACCTGCGGGGGTCCAGCACCAGCCACGTCGAGCAGGTACGCAACGGCCGGACCGTCCGCGCCGGCGTGGGCGCCTCGTTCTGGTTCCGCCCGCTGGGCGCCGTGCTCAACGAGGTCCCGGTCGACGACCGGGAGCTGCCGCTGCTCTTCCACGCCCGCACCAGCGACTTCCAGGACGTCACCGTCCAGGCGACGGTGACCTACCGCGTCACCGACCCGACCACGGCCGCCGGCCGCATCGACTTCTCGATCGGGCCCGACACCGGGCAGTGGCGCAGCACCCCGTTGGACCAGGTCGCGGGGATGCTGACCGAGTCGGCCCAGCAGTACGCGATCGACCTGCTGGCCACCGCCGACCTGCCGACCGCCCTGGCCTGGGGCGTCGGCCCGCTGCGCGCGGCGGTCGCCGAGGGACTGGCCGGCGACGAGCGCCTCGTCCAGACCGGGATCAGCGTCGTCGGCGTCCGCGTCGTCGCGGTGCGACCCGAGCCCGAGGTCGAGAAGGCGCTGCGGACCCCCACCCGCGAGCAGGTCCAGCAGCAGGCCGACCGGGCCACCTTCGAGCGCCGGGCGGTCGCCGTCGAGCGCGAGCGGGCGATCGGGGAGAACGAGCTCCAGACGCAGATCGAGCTGGCCCGCCGCGAGGAGCAGCTGGTCACCCAGCGCGGGAACAACGCCCGCCGCGAGGCCGAGGAGGCCGCGGCGGCCGGCTCGGTCGCCGCCGAGGCCGCGGCCCGCCGTACCGTCCTGACGGCCGAGGCCGGCGCGGCCAGCACCCGGCTCGCCGGCGCCGCCCAGGGCGAGGCGGAGGCCGCAAGAGTCGCGGCGTACGACGGGGTCGGCGACGCGGTGCTGCTCAGCCTCGCCGTCCGCGAGCTCGCGGCCAACCTGCCCCGGATCGAGACCCTGGTGCTGAGCCCCGACCTCGTCAGCACCGCGCTGGCCCAGCTGGGCGCGGGGAGGACGACGGCATGAGCCTGCAGCCGCGTGTCGTCGTCGTGCACCGGCGCACGGAGCTCGACGAGCTGGTCGCCACCCACGGCACCCGCGGCCAGGCCGCGTTCTTCCTGGGCTCGCGGGGCCGTGACCTCGCCGAGCTCGAGGACCGGCACCGGCTGACCCAGGAGGCGGTGGCCGCCGCGGTCGCGGCGGTCCCCGTCGAGTGGCGGCGCGGGAGCGTCGAGCGGGAGGACGTCTCGCGCTTCCTCTTCGCACCCGAGGACGTCGTCGTGGTCGTCGGGCAGGACGGGCTGGTCGCCAACGTCGCGAAGTACCTCGACGGCCAGCCGGTGATCGGGATCGACCCCGAGCCTGGCCGCAACGCCGGCGTCCTGGTCACCCACGCGGCCCGCGACCTCGGCGAGCTGCTGCACGGCACCGGGCACGTCACGGAGCGCACGATGGTGCAGGCCTCGCTGGACGACGGGCAGCGGCTGCTCGCCCTGAACGAGGTCTTCGTCGGGCACCCCACGCACCAGACCGCGCGGTACGAGCTCCGCCCGCCCGCCGCGGGTGTGGAGGCACAGGCGTCGTCCGGGGTCATCGTCGCCACCGGGACCGGGGCGACGGGGTGGTGCGCGTCGGTGGCGCGGGAGCGGGGCAGCCGGCTGCCGATGCCGGCCCCGGGCGAGCCCCGGCTGGTGTGGTTCGTCCGCGAGGCCTGGCCGTCGCCGGCGACCGGGACGTCGCTGACCGAGGGCGAGCTGGCCGGCACGGAGCTGGCGCTCACCGTCACCTCGGACCGCCTGGTCGCCTTCGGCGACGGGGTCGAGGCCGACGCGCTGACGCTGGGCTGGGGGCAGACGGTACGGGTCGGGAGGGCGGCGACGGCGCTGCGGCTGGTGTCCTGAGCGGGCCCGGACGGGAGCGGTCAGCCCGTCCCGGCGTCGAGCTCCCCGAACCCCTCCTCGACCAGCACCCGGGCGGCGTCAACCGCCCGCTGTGCGTCGGGACCGGTGGCCGAGACCGTGATCCCGGTCCCCTGCCCGGTGCCGAGCGTGAGCAGCTCCAGCGAGCTGGCGCCGTCGGCCTCCCTGCCGTTCGCGGCGACCACGACCTCCGCGTCGAGCCGGCCGAGCACGGTGGCCAGGCGGGCCGCCGGACGGGCGTGCAGCCCGGAGGGGTTGACCAGGGTGAGCGTGACCGACACCTCCGGGGGTCCGGGACCGTCCTCGCCGGGCGGTCCCGCTGCTGCCGCGGGCTCGCCGAGGGCGCTCTGCTTCGGCGTCAGCGCGGCCTCCGCCTCCCGCGCCACCGTGGCGAGGTCGGCACCACCCGCGGCACGGACGACGGCCGCGACCAGGCCCTCGACCAGGGGCGCCGGGCTCAGCCGCACCTCGGTCCCGCCGAGGTCGGCGAGCTCGATCGCCAGCTCGGCGCTCATCACCGCCGAGCCGAGGTCCATCAGCACGAGCACGCCGTCGGGGCTCGCCGCCTCCACCAGCGCCTCCGCCACCGCCGTGGCGTCGGTGCCGAGGCCGCCGTCGGCCCCGGCGGCGACCGCGACCGTGGGGCCGTCGTCGGCGGTCATCTGGGTCGCCAGCTCGACCACCGCGTCGGCCAGGGCGCGGCTGTGGGAGACGACCACGATGCCGATCACGGCGACCCCGTCACGCGACGGCGTCCGCGAGGGCCTCGACCAGCATCGTGGCGGAGGCGGCGCCGGGGTCGGTGTGGCCCGTGCTGCGCTCCCCCAGGTAGCTCGCCCGCCCCTTGCGGGCCTCCAGCGGCGTGGTGGCCTCGCGCCCCTCCGCCGCCGCGACGGCGGCCGCGCGGAGGCCGGCCGGCAGGCCGTCGCCCCGACCCACCGCGTCGGCGAGCGCCTGGACCGCCGGGGCCAGGGCGTCGACCATGGTCTTGTCGCCCACGCTGGCCTTGCCCCGGGACGCGAGGCCCTCGACTCCCGCCCGGAGCATCCCGAGGACGGCCTCGGCGTCGAGGGTCTCGGCGTCCCCGGCCGCGGCGGCGGCACGGAGGAAGAAGGTGCCGTAGAGCGGGCCGCTCGCACCGCCCACGGTGCTGACCAGCTTCATCCCCACGGCCTTGAGCAGGCTCGCTGCGGTGTCCGGGACGTCGTCGGAGTCCACGAGCGCCATCACCGCGTCCATCCCCCGGGTCAGGTTCGTGCCGTGGTCGGCGTCACCGATGGCGGCGTCCAGCTCGGTGAGGTGGGCGCGGTGCTCGTGCACCGCGTCGCGGAAGGCGCCCAACCAGGCCACGAGCTGCGCCTGCGTCAGCGACTGCGTCATCTCTCAGGCCCCCCACCGCAGGCCCGGGGTGCTCACCGGGGCGTCCCAGAGGCGCACCATCTCCTCGTCGGCGGCCAGCAGGGTGAGCGAGGCGCCCGCCATGTCGAGGGAGGTGATGTAGTTGCCCACCAGGCACCGGGCGACCTCGACGCCGGCGCTCGCGAGCAGCCGGGTCACCTCGCCGTACATCAGGTAGAGCTCGATGAGGGGCGTGCCGCCCATGCCGTTGAGCAGGGCGATGGTGGGGCCGGTGGTGAAGTCGTGGTCCGCGAGCACCGGGTCGACCAGCTGCCGGGCGATCTCGGAGGCACCCGTCAGCGCCTCGCGGTGGCGTCCGGGCTCCCCGTGGATCCCGACACCGACCTCGATCTCGTCCTCCGGGAGGTCGAAGGTGGGCCTGCCTGCGGACGGCACCGTGCAGCTGGTCAGCGCGATCCCCATGGACCGGCCCCCGTCGCTCACCCGCTGCGCCAGGCTCTCGACGGCGTCGAGGTCCTGGCCCTCCTCGGCGGCTGCTCCCACGATCTTCTCCAGCAGCACGGTGACACCGACGCCGCGGCGACCGGCGGTGTAGGTGGAGTCCTCCACCGCGACGTCGTCGCGGGTGACGACCGTACGGACGTCGACGCCGCCGTCGGCCGCGGCCATCTCGCCGGCCATCTCGAAGTTCATGACGTCGCCGGTGTAGTTCTTCACGATGTGCAGCACGCCTGCGCCGCGGTCCACGACCGTGGTCGCCTCGACCATCTGGTCGGGCGTGGGCGAGGTGAAGACCTCGCCCGCGCACGCGGCGTCGAGCATGCCCGGTCCGACGAACCCGCCGTGCAGCGGCTCGTGCCCCGAGCCGCCACCGGAGATCAGCGCGACCTTCCCGTCGGACTTCGCCCGGGCCCGGTAGACGATCCGGTGCTCGTGGTCCACCCGCAGCTCCGGATGCGCCGCCTCGACCCCGCGCAGGGACTCGGCCAGGACGTCGGCGGGATCGTTGATGAGCTTCTTCACGACGGGCTCCCTCAGCATGGTGGGGCACGGTGCGGCGGCGCCGGCACCAGGTGATCCACTGTTGGCCGCCGGCGCTCGGCACGTCAAGAGGCGACAGGCCCCTCGACGGCCTCGTGCCCCCCGGGCCTACTCGAGGCCGGCCATGCGGGAGCCGGCCCGGGCGAGGAGCGAGGTACGGCGCGAGCCGCGGGCCTCCTCCCACCGGTCGGCGGCCGCGAACAGGCGGTACGCCCCGTGGATGCCGAGCCACCGCAGCGGCTCGGGCTCCCAGCGCCCGGAGTCGTGGTCGTTCCAGGGCAGCGCGGTCAGGGCCGTGCGCCGGCCGTGCAGCCGATCCAGCAGGGTGCGCGCGGCGAGGTTGGTGGCGGTGACGCCGTGGCCGGCGAACCCCCGCGCGACGCCGGTGCGGGTCGCGGGGTCGTGCAGGACGCCGGCGCACCAGTCGCGGGTGACGCCGATGACCCCGCGCCAGGCGTGGGCGAGCGGCAGGTCGTGCCCGGGGAAGAAGGAGTGCAACCTCCTCTCGAGGGCCGCCAGCGTGCGGGCGTCGACCTCGCCGTCGCCGGGCAGCCCCGACCCGAAGGCGTACGGCGTGCCGCGGCCACCGACCAGGATCCGGTCGTCGGCGGTGCGCTGGCAGTAGACGAAGGTGTGCGCCGCGTCGCCCAGGCACTCCCGCGCCTCCCAGCCGATCTGCTGCCAGGTGGCCTGGGGCAGCGGCTCGGTGACCACGATGGCCGAGCTCACGGGCACCACGTCACGCCCGCCGAGGAGCGCGGGGGTGTAGGCCTCGGCGCAGACCGCCGTGTGGTTCGTGCGTACCGACCCCCTGCTGGAGACGACCGTGCCGGAGGAGAGCGAGGTCACGCGGGCCTGCTCGCAGATGGTCACGCCGCGCTCGCGCAGCACCCGGGCCAGTCCCCGGACCAGCGCGGCGGGGTCGATCCGGGTGGTCACCGGCAGGAGCAGACCACCCCGCGCGCCGTCGACCGCGAGGCGCGCGCGGACCGCGGGCCCGTCGAGCAGCCGCACCTCCTCCTCGCGGAACCCGTACCGCAGGTGCCCCTCCCGCACGTCACGCAGGCGCGCGACCCCGGCCTCGGTGCGGGCCACCGAGAGCTGACCCCCACGCACCTGGTCGGCCTCGATGCCCTCGCGCTCCATGACGGCGAGGCACTCCTCGACGGTGTCCGTCATCGCCCGCTGGAAGGCGACGACGGCCGGGGCGCCGGCGCGGCGGGCGTACACCGCGCGGTTGCCGGGCAGGAGCGGCGACATCCAGCCGCCGTTGCGTCCCGAGGCGCCGTACCCGACCTGCTCGGCCTCCAGCACGACCACGCGCGTGCCGGGGTCGCGACGCACGGCGTAGTAGGCGGTCCAGAGCCCCGTGAGGCCGCCCCCGACCACCACGAGGTCAGCCGTGGCCGGCACCTCGGCCAGCGGCACGTCCCCCGGGTGCCGCCGCATCCAGTGCGACACCTCGCCGTTGCGCAGCGGCACCGGATCAGTAGTACCAGGGGTAGTCCGACCAGTCCGGCTCGCGCTTCTCCAGGAACTGGTCGCGACCCTCCTGCGCCTCGTCGGTCATGTAGGCCAGGCGGGTGGTCTCGCCGGCGAAGAGCTGCTGGCCGACCAGGCCGTCGTCGATCAGGTTGAAGGAGTACTTCAGCATCCGCTGGGCGGTGGGCGACTTGCCGTTGACCAGCCGGCCCCACTCCAGGGCGGTGGCCTCGAGCTCGGCGTGCGGGACCGCCTTGTTGACGGTGCCCATCTCGACGCCCTCGGCGGCGGTGTAGGTCTGGCCGAGGAAGAAGATCTCGCGCGCCCGCTTCTGCCCGACCTGCCGGGCGAGGTAGGCCGAGCCGAACCCGCCGTCGAAGGACCCGACGTCGGCGTCGGTCTGCTTGAACCGCGCCTCCTCGGCGCTGGCCAGGGTCAGGTCGCAGACGACGTGCAGGCTGTGCCCGCCGCCGGCGGCCCAGCCGGGGACGACGGCGATGACGACCTTGGGCATGAAGCGGATCAGCCGCTGGCACTCGAGGATGTGGAGCCGCCCGAGGCGGGCCTTGTCGACGGTCTCGGCGGTCTCGCCCTCGGCGTACTGGTAGCCGGCGCGGCCGCGGATGCGCTGGTCGCCGCCGGTGCAGAAGGACCACTTGCCGTTCTTCTCGCTGGGACCGTTGCCGGTCAGCAGCACGCACCCCACGTCGCTGGCCGTCCGCGCGTGCTCGAGCACGCGCAGCAGCTCGTCGACGGTGTGCGGCCGAAAGGCGTTGAGGATGTCGGGACGGTCGAAGGCGATCCGTACGGTGCCGTGCGCGCGGGCCCGGTGGTAGGTCAGGTCGGTGAGGTCCTCGAACCCGGGGACCTCCTGCCAGGCCTCGGGGTCGAAGATCCCGGACACTCCCTCGATCGCGCTCATGGCGGCACGCTAGTCGGTGACGTACGGAACACCGGGGCCGGTCGGGACGTTGGAGGGGGCATGACACTCGAGGGCGAGTACGAGCCGAGTCCGGAGAAGTGGGTGCGCGACCAGGTCGCCACCTACGAGGCCACCGGCGGCCGGGAGGCGAACACGCTGCCCGACCACCCCGACTGGCCGATCGTGGTGATCACCTCGCGCGGCGCGAGGTCCGGCCGGCTGCGCAAGAACCCGGTGATGCGGGTCGAGCACGAGGGGGCGTACGCCGCCGTGGCCTCGAAGGGCGGCGCGCCGGAGCACCCGACGTGGTTCCACAACTTCGTGGCCCACCCGGAGGTCGACCTGCAGGACGGCCCCGAGCCCCACACGTACCGCGCCCGGATCGTCGAGGGCGAGGAGCGCGCGGCCTGGTGGGAGCGCGCCGCGGCGGTCTACCCGCCGTACCTGGAGTACCAGGAGAAGACCGACCGGGAGATCCCGGTGTTCGTGCTCGAGCGCGTCTGACGCGCACCCCTGCTGCCCCAGCAGCCCCAGTCGACGGGCGAGTTTCGAGCTTGTCGGGCTTTGCAAAGGCCGACAAGTTCGGAAGTCCCCGGCCGACCGGGGACTTCCGGGCCCGCCGGGTCAGGCGGTGCTGATCGTCACCGCGAGGCCGGCGAGGTGGCCGAGGCGGGCGACCTCGGAGTCCAGGAACTCGGGGCCGCCGCGGCGGGCGATGACCACGATCTCGTTGCCGTCGAGGCGGGCGGCGGCGTAGAGGGTGTCCTCGTCGCCGGGGATCTCGAGCCGGCCGGACCGCTCGAGCTCGACGAAGCCGAAGTGGTCGGGGGCCGCGCCGGTGCGGTGCTGGACGCCACGGGAGCGGTGCAGGCGCATCGCCCAGTCGGCGCGGAAGGTGCCGGGCAGGACGTCGATCAGCGCGTCGCGGGCCCGCGGGGGGTCCTCGCTGAGCTGCTCGACGGCCTCGAGGTCGAGGAACAGGTTGCCGCCGGGGGCGTAGTGGCTGATCCAGATCACCTCGACGCCCTCGAGGTCGCTGCAGACCGAGACCACCGAGTCGGGCATCGAACCGGGCGCCATCTCGAGCAGCACGTCGTCGACCGCGCGGCCGTCGTGGCGCTTCTCGACGATCTCGATGGCCCCGATGTCCCCGCCGGCCTCACCGATCGCGGTCGCCAGGCGACCCAACGACCCTGGGACGTCGGGCAGCTCGACACGCATCAGGTAGGGCACGCGCGGCACCCTAACGGGCCCGCGTTGCGCGCCCGTTTCGGCGACCAGGGGCCGGTCAGCCGGCCGGCGGACCAGCAGGCGGTACGCCGGGTCCCGCGCCGCCGAGGCGCTGCCGCAGCCCCGTGGCCCGCACGGCCCGCCGACCGATCGCCGCCCGCACCTCGGCCTCGGCGCCGACCACGACGACGTGCCCCCGGGCGCGGGTGACCGCGGTGTAGAACAGCTCGCGGGTCAGCAGCCGGGAGCGCGCCGGGGGCAGCACCACCAGCACCTCGTCGGCCTGGCTGCCCTGGCTCTTGTGGATGGTCAGCGCGTGCATCGTCTCGACCTGCCCGAGCCGGCTGGGCGCGAGGTCGAGGGCGTGCGGGACGGCGGCGACCCGGGCGCGCAACCCGCGGACGGGGTCGCGGACCACGACGCCGGCGTCGCCGTTGTGCACGCCGAGGCCGTAGTCGTTGGCGGTCACCAGGACGGGCCGCCCGGCGTACCAGGTCGCCCAGACGGGCTCCCCGGTCTCCTCGGCCACCCACCGCTCGACCAGGCGGTTCCAGTGGCGTACGCCGGCCGAGCCCTCGCGGTGCGCGCAGAGCAGCCGCTGCTGGTCGAGCAGCCGCAGCGCCGCCTCCGCCTCACCGGCCGCGGCGGCCCGCACCAGCTCCAGGGCTCGCGGCAGCACCAGCTCGCGCACCGCGGGGACCGGGTCGGGGTCCTCGACCAGGCGGAGGTGCTCGTCGCCGGACCGCAGGAGGTCCAGGGCGCGGTCGGCGTCGCCGTCGCGGACCGCGGTCGCCAGGTCGCCGATGGCGTCGCCGTAGCGGTGCGAGGTGCGCAGGGCCGCCACCGCGAGGTGCTCGTGGCCGGCCAGCCCGGCGACGAGGTCGGCGAGCACCGCCCCGGCCTCCACCGACGTCAGCTGGTCCGGGTCGCCGACCAGGATCAGCCGCGTGGTGGGACGTACGGCCTCGAGCAGCCGGGCGGTGAGCGTCAGCGACACCATCGAGGTCTCGTCGACGACCACGACGTCGTGCGGGAGCCGGTCGCCGCGGTGGTGACGGAACCGGGTCGAGCTGCGGGGGTTGCTGCCCAGCAACCGGTGCAGGGTGACCGCCTGCGGGCGTCCGACCCGCTCCTGGTCGGCTGCGGGCAGCCCGGCCAGCTCCTCCTCCACCGCCTGCTGCAGGCGCGCTGCGGCCTTCCCGGTCGGAGCGGCCAGGGCGACCCGCGGGCGGGGCCGCCCGGCGACCTCGGCCTGCTCGGCCAGCAGCGCCAGCAGCGCCGCCACGGTCGTGGTCTTGCCGGTGCCGGGTCCGCCGGTCAGCACGGTGGTGCGCTGGGTCAGCGCGGTCCGTGCGGCGGCGCGCTGCTCGTCGTACCCGTCGAGGGGGAAGACCCGGTCGAGCCCGGTCTCCAGGGCGGCGCGCTCGACGTCCGTCGCCTCGTCCAGCGGGGGCCGGGCCAGCAGGTCGTCGCAGACCTGCTGCTCCTCGCGCCAGTAGCGGTCGAGGTAGAGCAGCCGGTCCTCCAGCAGCCGCAGCACCGTGGCGCCACCCTCGGACGGTCGGGTCAGGGCACTGGCGCGGACCGCGGCGTACCAGGTGGTGGGCTCGGGCCAGGGCAGCGACGCCGCCGGGTCCTCCCCCGCCGCCGGGTCCGGGTCCGCGGTCGCCGGGTCGTCGGGCACCTCGGTCCAGAGCACCACCTCGTCGGCGACGGTGTGGAGGTCGACGCAGACCGAGCCCCCGCGCACGGCGCGGACCGCGAGCGCGAGGGCCAGCGCGGCCCGCTCGTCGCTCTCGCCGAGCGAGGCGCACAGCCGCTGGGCGACGTGGACGTCGACGGCCTCGAGCACCCCGGCCTCGTTGAAGGTGCGCAGCAGCCCGGTCGCGCCGCGGGCGCGCCGGTGGTCCCAGGCCTCCTCGCCCGTGAGGTCGGGGTCGGCCACCGGGGTGGCGCCGGTCGGTGCGGTGGGTGCGGCGGTCATGTCGGTCCCCGTCCGTCGAGCAGCTCGGAGAGCGCCAGCACCAGGGCGGTGGGCGGTCGCCAGGAGAAGACCCCGGCGGGGTGACCGTCGGTCACCGGGGTGTCCGCCCCCGCCATCCCGCGCAGGTACAGGTACAGGAGCCCGCCGAGGTGCCGGTCGGGGTCGTACCCGGGCTGGCGCCAGCGCAGGAAGCGGTGCAGCACCGCGGTGTAGAGCAGCGCCTGGAGCGGGTAGTCGGAGTGCAGCATCGCCGCCGTGACCCGGTCCGGGGCGTAGTCGGCGGTCGTGAGCGGCTGCTCGGGGTCGCCGAGGCGGTTGGTCTTGTAGTCGACGACGACGTAGCGCGGCTCGACCTCCCCGTCGGTGCGCACGCGCAGCACGACGTCGATCGAGCCGGACAGGTAACCCCGCAGCGGCTGGTCGCCGAGCCCGGGGGCGAGCAGCCGGTCGGCGTACGGAGCGACCGGGTCGTCGGCGGCGAGGTGGGTGCGCAGGAGCCGGCCGACGTCGGCCAGCACGGCCTCCGCCCCCGCACCGCCGCTCGCCACCAGGTCGCCACCGCCCAGCGGCAGCTCGAAGTCCAGCTCGCAGAGCCGGTCGGCCAGCGCGATCGAGCGCAGCGTCCGCCCGGGGACCAGCGGCCCGAGCGGGGTGTCGTGCAGGGGGACGAGCGCCGCGGCCAGCTCGGCCGGCGCGACCTCGACCGGCCACCAGGCGGCGTGCTCGCGCACCCGCGCCTCGAGCTCGGCAGCCAGGTCCGGCGCATCGGGGTCGGCGTCCTCCAGCACCGCGTGGACCAGCGACCCGAACGCGGCCCCCGAGGGAAGGTCCGCCATCGGGGAGGCAGCCGCGGCCGGAGCACCCGCGTCGGGCACGTCGGAGCGCAAGTCGTCCGAGGCCGCGAGCAGGTCGTCGGCCTCGTCGTCGAGCACCCCGACCTCGGGCTCGCTGGTCGCGCCGCGGGCCTCCTCGGCCGCGCGGACGAGCCCGGAGTACGACGTGCGCCGCCACCCGCCGTCGATCGGGCGCGTGAAGCGGCGGACCCCCAGCCGCCCGGCGTCGGCGGGCAGCGGCACGGTCGGCGGCGCGGCGACCAGGGACTGCTCGACGCTCGGGCCCCCGACGCCCTGCCACGCCCGGAGCTGGGCCAGCACGTCGGTGTCAGCGGGCTTCTCGGACAGCCGCTCGGGGACCTCGGCCTGACCTGGTCGGCGGTCGCGGAGCAGGCGGGACAGCCCGCCGTTCGGCTCGTCCCACGACGGCGCCCACCAGGCCACGACCTGCGACTGGGCCCGGGTCAGCGCGACGTAGGTCAGCCGGGTGGCGTCGCCGGCCTCCTCGGAACGGCCGCGCGCCTCGACCTCGCGGGAGCCGGCCCGCGACCCACCGACGTCGAGGCAGCGCTGGTCGCCCTCGTGGTGCAGCACGCTCTCGCGCTGCTGGACGTTGCGGTTGAACGCGAAGGGCAGGTGGACGACCGGGAACTGCAGGCCCTTGGCCACCCAGACCGTCATCACCTGCACCGCGGCGGCGTCGCTGTCGAGCCGGCGGTTGCGCACGGCGTCGCCGCCCTCGTCGCGACGCTGCGCGCGCAGCCACTCGAGCAGGGCGGGGAGACCGAGCCGGTCGCGGTGGGCGGTCTCGTGCAGCACCTGCCCGACGTGCGTGAGGTCGGTGAGGTCGCGCTCACCGCCGCGGTGAGCCAGCACCCGTGCGGCCATCCCGTCGGCGACGGCCGCCTCGAGCACGGCCGCGACCCCGCGCCGGCGGGCGTTGTCGGCCCACCGCCGCAGCGTCTCGGCCACCTCGTCGGTCAGGTCGTCGCCGCGCTGCCCCAGCTCCGCGGGGGTCCGTCCGAGGAACGGCGTGACCGCGGCGGCACGGACCAGGCCCGCGCGGTGCGGCTGCTCGAAGGCCTCCAGCAGGGCCAGCCAGTGCCCGGCGGCGGCGGAGTCGAGGACGTCGGTGTCACCGGTGTAGACCGCCGGCACCCCGGCCGCGGCCAGCGCGTCCCGGCAGGTCCGGGCGTCCCCGTGCCGCTCCACGATCACCGCGACGTCACGGGCCTCGATCGGGCGGCCGTCCCAGGTGGCGCCGGAGGCCAGCAGCCCGGCCACGTCGGCAGCCAGGTCGGCGGCGACGTGCGCGCGGACCCGGTCCATCGGCACGGTCCGGGTCGTGCGGATGTCGAACTTCTCCCGGGTCACCACGCGCAGCCGGAACGGGTCGTCGCAGGGTGCGCCGCGCAGGCGCCCGGTCTGCTGGTGGGCGCCGACGTCGCGCACCACGATGTCGGGGTGGCCCAGCGCGGCGCCGCGCAGGACCGCCAGCAGGCTGTCGACCAGCGGGCCGTCGCTGCGGTAGTTGGTGGCCAGGGTGCAGCGCTGCTCGGCGCTGCGCGCGGCCTGCAGGTAGGTCACCACGTCGCCGCCGCGGAAGGCGTAGATCGCCTGCTTGGGGTCGCCGATCAGCACCACCGTGGCGTGCCCGGCGAAGGCCCGCTCGATGACCTGCCACTGGACCGGGTCGGTGTCCTGGAACTCGTCGACCATGACCACCCGCCAGCGGGCGCGCATCCGCTGCCGCGCGGGGGCGTCGGGGTCGGCCAGGGCGTCGGCGAGCCGGCCCAGGAGGTCGTCGTAGCCCAGCACGCCCATCCGCCGCTTGCGGCGCTCGAGCTCGGTCAGCACGTCCCGGGCGAAGCCCACCCGCACCGCCGCCGTGGTGCCGGGCTCGGGATCGCGCGGCGTCAGCACGGCGCCCGGGTTGGCCACCGCCGTGGTGGCCAGGGCGAAGGCGGCGGCCCGGGTGAGCTCGGGGTCCTCGAGCGCCTGGCCGAACCGCGCGAGGTAGAGGTCGTCGACGATCTCCCCGACCAGGTCGGAGAGGTCCTCCACCAGCGTCACGCCCGAGTCGCTGTCGCCGGCCACGCCCAGCGAGCGGAGCACGAGCTGGCAGAACTGGTGCGTGGTGGCGATCGTGGCCGCATCGAAGTCCGCGAGCGCGTCGCGCAGGCGCCGCTCACGGGCCTGGAGCTCCTCGGGGTCGGCGTCGAGGAGGTGGTCCAGCAGGGGCGTGGTGGCGCCGTCGTACGCCGGGTCGCCCGACGCCTCGACCCGTGCGGCCCGGCTCCCGCGCAGCGCGTCGTGCGCCTCGTCCAGCTGGTCGCGGACCCGCTCGCGCAGCTCCTGGCTGGCGGCGCGGCCGAAGGTGATCAGCAGCATCTCGTCGAGCCGGGCGCGGCCCTCGGCGACGTACCGGGTGACCAGGCCGGCCAGCGTGTAGGTCTTGCCGGTGCCGGCGCTGGCCTCGAGCACGGTCGTGGTGGGGCCCTCGGGCAGGGCTCCGAGCAGGTCGAAGGGCACCAGGTCGTCACCGGTGGCCGCCTCAGGGCTCGCGGGCGTCGCGGGGGTCGTCACAGCCGCACCTCCGCCCGCAGCAGGGGCAGCCAGAGGCGGGCCGAGAGGGCCCCCAGCCGGGTGCTCTCGCCCTCGACCTGCTCGTCGGCGCGGGGCTCGCCGAGCAGCACCGACAGCGGCGCGCGGGGCCCCCACACGCGGACGTGGGCCGGGTCGGCGTCCTCCGCGGGGTAGCGGTTGCTGGTCCACTCCCGGCCGGCGGCGTGCACCGGGTCGTCCTGGCTGTGCCGGGCGGTGGCCCAGGCGTACGACGTCTTCACCGGCAGCGGCAGCGGCTCGCGCCGGCCGGCGTCGTAGAGACGGACGAGGTCCTCCAGGACCGACTGCGGCTCCTCGTCGGGCGGGCCGAGCAGGACCTCGCGGACGCCGGTGCCCCGGCCGCCGGCGCGGCCCACGACGACCGAGGTCCAGTGCTTGTCGGGGTCGTGGCTGGCCAGGGCGAGCATGCGTACCCAGGCCTCCACGAGGTGCTTGCCGGAGAGCTTGGAGTAGGTCCGCGCGACCAGGCGGCCCTCGTGGACCGGGGCGACGGTGCCGGTGACCCGGCGGCCGCTGCGCAGCGTCACGTCGACGTCGTGGGCGCGCGGCTCGCCCCGGCGGTGGACGTGGACGGCCCGGGCGATGACCTCGGCCTGGGCGGCGGCGTCCTTGGCCTTGCGCCAGCCCAGGCGACCCGGGGGCAGCTGCCCGCGGCGCCACTCGGCGGCCAGGGCGGCCTCCGGGCGCGTGCCGCGCAGCATGTCCTCGAGCATCCGGTTGCCCACGCCCCAGGTCTCGAAGCCGTCGATCTCGACCGGCATCGCGTCGCTGACGCCGTCGGCCTCCCAGGGCAGGGTGACGTCGAGGGCCCGGAAGAAGCCGCGCACGGGGTCGCGCAGGAAGGCCACCAGCGACGCGAGGGCGACGTCGTCGACCTCGCCGCCCGACCCGGCCGGCGCCGGCAGGGGCCCGTCCAGGAACGGCGGCGCCTCGGGCCGGGGGCGGCTCATCACCCAGGCCGCGGCGAGCACGGCCGGGTCGAAGGTGAACGGCCCGGGTGTGCCGAGCAGGCCGTCGGCGGCGGCCCGCGGGTCGAAGGGCTGCAGCGGGTGCTGGACCAGGACGTGCTCGCGCACGGGCGCCTGCGTGGTGCGGTCCAGGGCGTCGAGCAGCTCGCCGAGCGGGACCGCGGGCGGGCGGCGGCGCCCGGTGTGCTCGTCGGCGCCGGTGCAGGTGACCACGAGCGTCCCGGTGGTCGCCGCGATCGCGTCCAGGAGCAGCTGCCGGTCCTCGGAGCGGGCGTCGCGCTCCCCGGTCAGCGGGGTGCGGGCCAGGACGTCGTCGCCGTCGACCGCGCCCTGCCGCGGGAAGACGCCGTCGTCGAGGCCGACCAGGCAGACCACGCGGTGCGGCACCGACCGCATCGGCACCATGGTGGCCACGGTCAGGCTGCCGCTGCGGAAGTTGGCCCGGGTCGGCCGGCCGGCCAGGTGGCCCTCGAGCAGGGCGCGGACGTCCCGCAGCCGCAGCTCCACCGTGGCCCGGTCGCCGGCGTCGGCCAGCACCGTCGCGAGCTCGCGGTGCACCTGTCCGGTCTGCCAGGCCTCCCCCCGCTCGGGACGGGTCAGCGAGGCCACCGCCCGCCCCAGCGCGTCCAGCCAGGTCGCGAGCGACTGGGGCCCGGTCAGCTCCTCGAGCGCGACGGCGAGCCGGTCGACGTACTCGGCCAGGCGCCCGGCCAGGTCGATCCGGTTGCTGCCGACGTCGTCGAGCGGCAGCGTGGTGCCGACCCAGGCGCGCGAGTCGTCGGAGAACGCCACCCCGGCCAGCACCCGGTCGAGGCCGAAGCGCCAGGTGTTCTGCACGAACCCGGCCAGGCCGTACGGCGCCCGCTGCTCGGAGTCCAGGCCCCAGCGCACCCCCGACTCGCGCACCCAGTCGGTCACGGCCTCGAGGTCGTCGTCGTCGAGGGAGAACCGCCGGCGCACCGGCGGCTGCTGCAGCAGGTCGAGCACCAGGCTGGCCGTGACGCGGCCGCCGGCGAGGTCGAGCAGCGAGGCCGCCACCGCCAGCAGCGGGTTGGTCCGCACCAGCGCGCGGTCGGCCAGCCGGACCCGCAGCCGGTGCCCCGGGTGCCGTCCGGGCGCCGAGCCCTCGGTCTCTCCGACGGGCTCGGCCGGGGCCTGGTCGGCCTCCACGCCCAGCCCGAACGCCGCCGTCACCAGCGGGGCGTAGGTCTCGATGTCGGGGCACATCACGAGGATGTCGCGGGGCTCGAGGGTCGGGTCGTCGGCCAGGAGCCCCAGCAGCACCTCGCGCAGCACGTCGACCTGGCGGGCGGGGCCGTGGCAGGCGTGCACCTGCACGCTCCGGTCGGCCGGGTCGTGGTGCCGCCCGGCCGGGCGGACCCGGTTGGCACGGAGGTCGGCCTGGAGCCGCGCCAGCAGCGACCCGCCGGCCCCCGCCTCGTCCGGCGCCCCGTCCTGAGCCCCGTCCTGAGCCCCGTCGAGCGGCTCGTGCACGTGCTCCACGAGGTCGGCGGGCGCGCAGCTGCGCAGGCTGCGCTGCAGCTCGCGGACGTCGCGGCCCAGCGTGGCCAGCAGCGGGTGCTCGGCGTCGTTGTGCGCGGGGTCGTCGCGGCGCGGGACCGGGCCGCGCGGCGCGTGGGGCGCGCCCAGCCGGGCGTCGAGGCGGCGCCACAGGTCGTCGCTGGGGTGCGGCCAGAACAGGTGCAGGTCGTGGTGGTCGGCGAGCGCCACGAGCAGCTCGAGCTCGGTGCGCGGCATCCGGGTGTGGCCCAGCAGGCTCACCCGCACCGGCAGGTGGGCCGCCGGGCCCGACCGCAGCCGCTCCAGGGTCGCGGCGTGCCGCTCCGCCGGGGTCGGCGCGTCCACCCGCTGCGTCAGCGCGCGCCACAGCGGCGGCTGCCAGGCGAGGTCGTCGGGCAGGGCACGCTCGGGCTCCCCCTCGCGGACGACACCGTCCACGTCGTCGCCGCGCGACCAGGCGGCGAGCAGGTCGGGGCGCTGCGCGGCGTACGAGGCGAGCAGGCCCGCGAGCCGGCGGGCCACGGCGTAGCGCCGGCTGCGCCGCAGCTCGGCCTCCTCACCGTCGAGGTCGCGGCCGAGGTGCACCGCGAGCGGCCGGGCCCAGGCCTCGTCGAGGCTGGCGTCGAGGACCTCCAGGAGCGGCCAGGCCAGCACCTCCGGCGCCCACGGGTCGTCGTCGACGGTGTCGGTCAGCTCGGCCACCAGCGAGCGGGGCGAGCGGAAGTCGACCGCGGCGCACACGCCGTCACCGGTCGCGCTGCCCGGCCCCGACCCGAGCCGGTGCGAGAGCCGCTGGCTGAGCCACCGCTCGGTCCCCTTCGCCGGGACCAGCACCAGGTCCCGGGCGAACGGGTCGGCCGGCGCGACCGCGAGCAGGTCGCCGAGCGCGGCGGCCAGGGCATCGGTGCGCGCGGCTCGGTGGAGGTGGAGTGCCATGGTCCGCCCGAGGCTAGACGAGGCCGCCGACACCGGCGGACGGTCGTCCCCAGCCGGCGACCGCACGCCCCGTTCCCGGCGCCGCAACCGTCATCTCGACGCGCCGCGAGCGCCACCTCGGCTGTCCGCAAGCGTCATCTCGGCTGTCCGCGAGCGCCACCTCGGCGGTCAGACCTCGCGGGTGGAGAGCAGCTTGTTCGGGCGGAAGCGGGGACGCCGGTCGGGGTCGAAGCGCTGCGGGCGCTCGTGCTCGAACCCGCCGGTGCTCACCAGCACCCACCGCTCGACCGGGCCGTCCTGGCCGAGCACCCCGAAGGGCGCGCCGACGACCGCGGCCGACACGGCCTCGCCGCAGGCCTCGTGCACCGGCGGCACGTGGAACTCCATCCGGTCCAGCTCCTCGCGCGTGCCCAGCAGCACCAGCGGGTGGTCCAGGGTCTCGCCGCAGACCGCGCAGATCCGCGACAGGGCGCACTGGATCACGCGCTTCTTGCTGAGCACCCGCAGGGAGCCGCGCCCGTCGTCGTCCTCGCAGACGTACGGCACCGGTCCCCCCAGCTCGGGGTCCCGGGGCCGCTCGTCCAGGCCGGTGGTGCCGATCATCAGGAGGCGGCCGCGGCGTACTTGCCGGTCTCCGGGCGGCGCGAGCCCAGCTCCTCGGCGCTCTTGCGGCCCCGCGCGACCTCCATCTGGCCCTCCATGACGTCCTCGCGGTCGCCGGAGGTGAAGCGGTTGGGCAGCGAGAGCTTGATGATCGTGCGCAGCGCCTGGCCGTACTGCTGGTGCAGCGGACCGGTCGTGTAGGGCAGCTTGTACTTCTCGCACAGCTGACGCACGCGCACCGAGATCTCGCCGTAGCGGTTGCTCGGCAGGTCGGGGAACAGGTGGTGCTCGACCTGGTAGCCCAGGTTGCCCGAGAGGACGTGCAGCATCTCGCTGCCCTCGAAGTTGGCGGAGCCGAGCATCTGGCGCAGGTACCACTCGGGACGGGTCTCGTCCTCGATCTGCTCCTCGGTGAAGTGCATCGCCCCGTCGGGGAAGTGCCCGCAGAAGATGATCACGTAGGACCACAGGTTGCGGGTCACGTTCGCCGCGGCGTTGGCGTAGACCGTGGTCATGAAGTGCGGGCCCGACAGCGCCGGGTAGACGACATAGTCCTTGACGGCCTGACGCCGTCCCTTCTGCCAGATCTGCTTGAGCTGCTTCTTCATGACCTTGGGGTCCTTCTCGCCCTTGCGGATGGCCTCCAGGTCGAGGTCGTGCAGCGCGACGCCCCACTGGAAGAGCGTGGCCAGGGCCGCGTTGTAGAGCGGCTGGCCCAGGTTGACCGGGTGCCACTTCTGCTCGCGGGCCATCCGCAGGATGCCGTACCCGATGTCGTTGTCGTAGCCGAGCACGTTGGTGAACTGGTGGTGCACGTAGTTGTGCGAGTGCTTCCACTGCTCGGCCGGCTGGGCGGTGTCCCACTCCCAGTTCGAGGAGTGCACCTCCGGGTCGTTCATCCAGTCCCACTGGCCGTGCATGACGTTGTGGCCGATCTCCATGTTCTCCAGGATCTTCGCCACGCCGAGCATCGCGCCGCCGACGACGGCGCCGGGCAGCCGCGTGCGGCGGTGGTACGCCGAGACGCCCAGCGTGATCCGCGCCGCGGTGGCGAGACCGCGCTGCAGGCGGATCATCTTGTAGATGTAGTCCGCGTCCTTGCTGTTGCGGCTCTCCTCGATCTCGGTGCGCAGGGCGTCGAGCTCGGCACCGAGCTGCTCCACCTCCTCGGCGGTGAGGTGGGTGTACTCCTTGACGTCGGCGATGGCCATCGCGTCGTCCCTTCGGGTCGTCGTGTGTCGCGGTCTGGTGGAGCGGTGCTGGTCAGAGGTCGAAGGTGCAGTCGCCCACGGGGGCGGTCACGCAGGTCTGCACGCTGCCGTTGGGCTCGGCGAACTCCTCGCCGTTGCGCAGGTCGCGGACCTTGCCCTCGATCATGGTCACGCTGCAGGTGTGGCAGATGCCGGCGCGGCAGCCGTACGGCATCCCGACCCCGGCCTGCTCGCCACCCTCGAGGACCGTGGTGGCGCCGTCGATCTCGACGGTCTTGCCCGAGCTGCGGAAGGTCAGCGTGCCACCTTCGCCGCCCTCGCCGGTGAAGTTCACCGAGAACCGCTCGAGGTGGAGCTGGTCCTCGAGGCCGGCCTCGTCCCAGAACTCGCTGGCGGCGTCCAGCATCGGACCGGGCCCGCAGGCCCAGACCTGACGCTCGCGCCAGTCGGGGCACAGCTCGTCGAGGTGGTCCTCGAGCACGAGCATGCCGTCGTCGTCGGTGTAGCGCTCCCGCACCGTCAGGGAGTCGTGACGCTCGTTGAGCTCGGCGAGCTCGCTGCGGAAGATCATCCGGTCCTGCGTGGTGGAGGAGTAGCTCATCACCACGTCGGGCATCGTGCCGCGACGGTCGAGCGTGCGCAGCATCGACATCACCGGGGTCACGCCGCTGCCGCCGACCAGGAACAGGATCTTGGGCGGGGGCGGGTTCGGCAGCACGAAGTCGCCCGACGGCAGGGCCAGCCGGATGACGGTGCCCGGCTCCACGCCGTTGACCAGGTGCTGGGAGAGGAAGCCCTCGGGCATCGCCCGGACCGTGATGGCCAGGGTGCGTCCCCGGCGCTTCGGCGGGGTGGAGACCGAGTACGACCGCCAGTGGAACCGGCCGCCGACCTGGAGGCCGATCCCGATGTACTGGCCGGGCTGGTGGCTGTAGCGCCAGCCCCAGCCGGGCCGGATGACCACGGTGGCGGTGTCGTCGGTCTCGGGCACGACCTTCTCGATCACCCCGCGCAGCTCGCGCGTGGTCCACAGCGGATTGATCAGGGTGAGGTAGTCGTCCGGGAGCAGCGGGGTGGTCAGCTGGGCGCCGGCACGACGCACGCCGTCCCAGGAGAGGCGATCTTTGACGGACACGCAGGACACCCTTTCGGCGGTGGACCCGAGTCAGTCAACACTCGTTCACCGAATGTGACAACCCCCATGGGTCCCCAGGTGAGAGCGTTCTCCCACCCTGGGCGCGCCCGCGGCCTCACCCCCTCGGGGCCGGACCAGACCTCAGCGCGAGGCGGCGCGGCGCCCGGCGCGCTGCTCGGCGCGCTGGGCGGACGCACGGTCCTCCTCGTCCAGCGCCGCCAGCGCCTCGGGCTTGCCGTGGAACCGGCGGAAGCTGTAGATCATCAGGCCGAGCGCGATGGCCGCGGAGCCGAACTGGGTGACGGCGGTCCAGATGCCGCCGGGCAGCCACCACGAGTCCGGGAGGCTCCACCAGGACGGCGCCGGCGGGTCCATCGTCCACAGCACGCCGCAGGCGACCAGGGCGACGATGCCGAACAGCGTCACCGCCATCGGCAGCGGGCCGGATACCCCGCGGGCGGCCTCGCGCAGCGCGCGTCGCTTGACGGGGTCGAGCCGACGCTCGGCCCACTCGTACTGCTGGGAGAGCACGATCAGGCCGGCCATGATGGCCAGCAGGCCCGGCCCGGGCAGGATCAGGGCGGCGACGCCGACGACCACCAGCAGCCAGCCGACGGTCTCCAGCACCACACGCTTGACGGTGCGACCGACGGGGACGTTCATGCCTGGGATCATCCCAGATCCGCCCAAGCCGCGCGCGGGCGTTTCTCACCCCGGGACCCACCCGGGACCCTCCCGGGACCCACCCGGCGCGCGGCCGGACCGACGTACGTCCGCTGCTCCGCGGAGGCTCATCCGGTGTGGTGGACCTCCTGCAGGTCGAAGACCGGGGTGTCCAGACCGGCGTGCCGGGCCTTGAGCTGGAGAGCGAGGTAGAGCGAGTAGTGCCGCGACTGGTGCAGGTTGCCGCCGTGCATCCACAGGTTCTCGACCTGGGTCGGCTTCCACATGTTGCGCTGCTCGCCCTCCCACGGCCCCGGGTCCTTGGTGGTGTCGGAGCCCAGCCCCCACACCTTGCCGAGGCGGTCCGCGGCGTCCTGGTCGACCAGGTCGGCCACCCACCCGTTCATCGAGCCGTACCCGGTCGCGTAGACGACGAGGTCGGCCGGCAGCTCCGTGCCGTCCTCGAGCACGACCGCGTCCTCGGTCAGGTGGTCGACCTGCCCGTGGGCGAGCTTCACGTCACCGTTCGCGACGAGGTCGGCCGAGCCGACGTCGATGTAGTAGCCCGAGCCGCGGCGCAGGTACTTCATGAAGAGCCCCGACCCGTCGTCGCCCCAGTCGTGGCGGAAGCCGGACCTCTCGAGGCGCTCGTAGAAGTCGGCGTCCTCCTCGGCCATCTTCTGGTAGGCCGGGATCTGGAACTCGTGCATGATCCGGTAGGGCAGCGAGGCGAAGACCAGGTCGGCCTTCTCCGTGGTCATCCCGGCGGCGACGGCCCGCTCGGAGTAGAGGTCGCCCAGCCCGTGCTCCATCAGCGAGTGGCTCTTGACGATGTGCGTCGAGGAGCGCTGCACCATCGTGACGTCGGCGTCGTTCTCCCACAGCGCCCCGCAGATGTCGAAGGCGGAGTTGTTCGACCCGACCACGACGACCTTCTTGCCGCGGTACGCATCGGGGCCGGGGTGACGCGAGGAGTGGTGCTGGTCCCCGCGGAACACGTCCTGGCCGGGCAGCTCGGGCACGTTCGGCTTGCCCGACATCCCGGTCGCCATCACCAGGTGGGTCGGGCGCAGCGTGACCGGCTTGCCCTCCCGCTCGACCTCGACGGTCCACTCGCCGGTCGCCTCGGACCACGTCGCGCTGGTCGCGGTCGTGCTCGACCAGTACGGCACCTCCATCACTGTGGTGTAGGACTCCAGCCAGTCCCCGATCTTGTCCTTCGGCGCGAACACCGGCCAGGTGTCGGGGAACTTCAGGTACGGCAGGTGGTCGTACCAGACGGGGTCGTGCAGGCACAGCGACTTGTAGCGGCTGCGCCACTGGTCCCCGGGGCGTGCGTGCTTGTCGATCACCAGCGAGGGCACGCCGAGCTGGCGCAGCCGCGCCCCGAGGGCGATCCCGCCCTGCCCGCCGCCGACCACGAGCACGTACGGCTGCGTGGTCGAGCCGAGCTCCTCGGCCTCCTGCTGCTGCTGCTCCAACCAGGTGGTGCGGTCCTTGGTCGCCCCGTGCTGCGCGCCCATCGGACGGTGGGTGCCGCGAGGCTCCTCGTGGCCCTTGAGCTCGTAGAGGGTGGTCAGGAAGGTCCAGGCCCGCAGCTCGCCGCCGTCCTCGGTGAACCGGGCGACGCCGCGGCCGCGGCCCGTGGCGGTCTCGAAGGTGAACCAGGCGGTGGTCACGCCGCCGGCCTCGTCGGCCGGCTCCTCCAGCGCGAACCCGCGCGGCGCGGTGTGGTCGAGCGTCGCGCCGAGCAGCCCGGCGACGCCCGCGCGGTCCTCGACGGTGGTGATGTTCCAGGAGAACGCGACGAGGTCGCGCCAGAAGCAGGAAGCCGCGAACATCCCGGCCGCACGGTCGACGTCGTGGTCGGCGAGGGCCTGCTCGAAGGAGGCGAACCAGGCCGTGGCCCGGTCCTGCGGGGCGGTCGGGGTGTCGGGGCGTGCCAGGGTCTCGGTCATCTCATCCCTCCGGTGGGCGTGCGTGTGACCCACAGCACACCGCGTCCGCGCCCGGAGCGCCAGGGTTGCAGCGTGTTGCGACGGTCGCCCCGACGACGGACCGCGTGGCGCAGGTCACAGGCGCGACCTATCCTCGAGCCATGAGCGGGGTCGACCTGGGCCGGCAGGCCCACGAGCTGGCCCGCACCCACGACGCGGTCCTGGCCGGCACCCGTCCGGCCCAGGCGCCGCGGGCCGTGGTCGCCCGGTCCTGGGAGCGGGTCCTGGCGCTCGGGCTGGACCCCGACCGCAGCCACGTGCGGGACCCGCGGGACGCCGCCGAGCTCGCCCGCCGGCGGTCCTCGAGCCCGTTGCGCCTCGTGGTGGAGGACCTGCGCGCGGTGCTCGCCTCGGCCGCGGACGCGTCACAGTTCGTGATGGTCGTCTGCGACGCCGACGGCGTGGTGCTGTGGCGGGAGGGCTCGGCCCGGGTCCTGCGCCAGGCCGACCGCCTGGGGTTCGCCGAGGGCGCGACCTGGACCGAGGGCACGGTGGGCACCAACGCCATCGGGACCGCCCTGGCCGAGGCCGCCGCGGTCCAGCTCTTCTCCGCCGAGCACTTCGAGCACCAGCAGCACCCCTGGTACTGCACCTCCGCGCCGCTCCACGACCCCCGGACCGGCGAGCTGCTCGGCGTCGTCGACGTGAGCGGGCCGGCCCTGACCCTGCACCCGGCGCTCGGGGCGCTGGTGGCCAGCGCGGCGCGGGTGGCCGAGCACCAGCTCTGGCGCCGGCACCAGGAGGACCTGCACCGGCTGCGGTCCTCGGTCGAGGGCTCGCTGGGCCGTGGCGGGCCGCTGCTGGTCGTCGACGACCACGGGTGGGTGGCGCACCGCGCCGGCGTCGACGCCGCCCGGGACCGGATCGCGGCGCCGCGCGAGCACCAGCCCCTGACCGTGCCCGGGCTCGGGCTCTGCCTGCCGGAGCGGCTGCCCGGCGGCTGGCTGGTCCGCCCGCAGGGCACCAGCACGCAGCTGCTGGCCGAGCTGGTGCTCCTCGACGGCGGAGCGCGACCCGGCCTGCGGGTGCGTACCGGCGGGGGGACCGGCCCCGACGAGAGCTGGACCCGCCCGCTGACCCCGCGCCACGCGGAGGTCCTGCGCCTGCTGCTCGCGGCCGGGCCCGCCGGGCTGGGCGCGCGGGAGCTGAGCGTGGCGCTGCACGGCGACGCCGAGCACGAGGTCGCGGTGCGCGCCGAGGTCTCCCGCCTGCGTCGCGCGGTGGGCGCCCTCGTCGCCACCCAGCCGTACCGCCTGGCCGACGGCGTGACCCTGCACGACGGCACCTGCTGAGCCGCGGGGCCCCGCGACACGCCGGGGTCCGCGCGGGAGTGGACGGCCGATGTCGTCTATGTCTACCATTCCAACCGACTTAGCCCTTTCGGTCGAGTCACTCCTGTCGCTCGTCCAGAAGGTCTTCCCCATGCGCAAGCTCATCGTCCTCGGGTTCGTCGGACTCCTCGCCCAGCTGATCGACGGCTCCCTCGGCATGGCCTACGGGGTGACGTCGTCGACCCTGCTGCTGGCCGTCGGCGTCGCGCCGGCCGCCGCCTCGGCCGCCGTCCACTTCTCCGAGATCGGCACCTCGCTGGTCTCCGGCTTCTCCCACCACAAGCTCGGCAACGTCGACTGGCGCACCGTGCTGATCCTGGCCGGGCCCGGCTTCGTCGGCGCCTTCGCCGGCGCCACCTTCCTGGCCAGCCTCGACGGCGACGCCGCCAAGCCGTGGGTCGCGGCGCTGCTGCTCTCGCTCGGCGTCTACGTGATCTACCGCTTCCTGGTCCTCGGCGGCCGTCGCCCCACCTTCAAGGCGCGCCCCTCGGCCGGGATGCTGATGCCGATGGGCCTCTTCGGCGGCGCGATGGACTCGATCGGCGGCGGCGGCTGGGGCCCGGTGGGCACCACGACGCTGCTCTCCTCGGGTCGCCTGGAGCCCCGCAAGGTCGTCGGCTCGATCGACACCTCGGAGTTCGTGGTCGCCGTCGGCGGCTCGCTCGGCTTCCTGCTCGCCCTCGGCTCGCAGGGCATCCTCTGGGGCTACGCCCTGGCGCTGCTGATCGGTGGCGTGATCGCCGCCCCGATCGCTGCCTACCTGGTCAAGATCATGCCGGCGCGGGTCCTCGGCGTGGCCGCCGGCGGCCTGATCATCCTGACCAACTCCAAAACCATCCTGGAGTCGCTCGGTGCCACCGGCGCGACTGTCGCCGTCGCCGCCGCGTTCCTCTTCGTCCTCTGGATCGCCGGCATCACCTGGGCGGTCAAGCAGGAGCGCCGCACCCGGGCCCTCGAGCGCCAGGGCGTCGAGGTCCCCGCGGTCCCGGTCGTCTGAGACCGGGGCCCCGCCCCACGCACGACCCCTCCACCGCGGTGGCGGAGCCCATCGGTCACGGACCGGTGAGCACCGCCACCGCGGTGTCGCGTCCCTGGCGCTCGCGCACCTCGACGCCCTTCGACTCCAGCATCCGGTACGCGGCGAAGAACGCGTCCAGCTCGTCGAGGAAGGCCACCGACAGGTCGCCGAGGTCCTTCAGGTGGTCGGCGTGGTGGTCCTTCTCAGGCACCACGATCAGCTTCGTCTCGGCCTCGCCGCCGACCTCGAGCAGGTACGCCCCGATCACCCGGCAGCGCATGTGCACGCCGGGGAAGGTCGCCTCCTCCAGCAGCACCAGCGCGTCGAGCGCGTCGCCGTCCTCGCCCTCCGCGCCGATGACGTAGCCGTAGTCGCCGGGGAAGCCGGCCGGCCCGCCCAGGCGCCGGTCGAACCAGATCACGCCGTCGTCGGTGGCCTCGTACTTGTTGCGGCTCCCCCGGGGGATCTCCACGACGACGTCGCAGAACCCGTCGCGGTGCAGGGCCGTGCGGTCGGTGTCGTCACTCATCTGACGACGGTAGCGCCGTACCCGGGGGTGAGCGCCAGGCGTGGCGGCGTCCGTAGCGTCGGGCGAATGAGCGAGACCGTGGACCTCGGACCCCTGACCGTGCACCGCGTCGGCTTCGGCGCCATGCAGCTGCCCGGGCCCGGGGTGATGGGCCCGCCCCGCGACCGCGAGGAGGCGCTGGCGGTGCTGCGTCGCGCGGTCGAGCTGGGGGTCGACCACGTCGACACCGCGCAGTTCTACGGACCGGCGGTCGCCAACGAGCTGATCCGCGAGGCGCTGCACCCGTACCCCGAGGACCTGGTGCTGGTCTCGAAGGTGGGGGCCGAGCGGGACGAGGACGGCGGCTGGCCGCCCGCCCAGCGCCCCGAGCAGCTGCGCGCCGCCGTCGAGGACAACCTGCGGACGCTCGGCGTCGAGCGGCTCGGGGCGGTCAACCTGCGACTGCCGGACGCGGCCCACCCGCTGCCGCCGGACCAGCAGGTCCCGCTCGCCGAGCAGCTCGGCGAGATGGTGGCGCTGCGCGACGAGGGCAAGATCGCCGGCGTCGGCATCTCGACCGCCACCGTGGCCCAGGTCGAGCAGGCGATCGCCGAGGCCGGGATCGTGTGCGTGCAGAACGCCTACAGCCTGCTGGACCGGTCCGACGAGGACGTCCTCGCGCTGTGCGGTCGGGCCGGCGTCGCCTACGTGCCGTACTTCCCGCTCGGCTCGGCCTTCCCGGGCATGCCCAAGGTGACCGAGGACCCGACCGTGGTGGCCGTCGCCGAGCGCCTCGGTGCCACCCCGGCCCAGGTCGGCCTGGCCTGGCTGCTGGCCCACGGCGACCACGTCGCCCTGATCCCCGGCACCTCCCGACGCGCCCACCTCGAGCAGAACCTCGCCGTCCGCGACGTGGTGCTGTCCGCGGCCGACGTGGCCGAGCTCGAGGGGGCGGCGCGGTAGGGCGTGCCCGGTCAGGACCCGACGGACTCCTGGTCGCGCTGGTCGCGCTGGTCGCGGTCGTCGCGCCCGGCGAGCTCGCGCTGCTTGCGCCGGTCGGCGAGCAGGCTGGTCGCGGTGACCAGCACCAGGATGCCGACGATGACGCCCAGCGAGGCCAGGGTCGGGATCTCCGGGACGCTCGGGTTCACGATGTGGCCCCAGTGCAGGACCAGCTTGACGCCGATGAAGAGCAGGATCGCCGCTAGCCCGTAGGACAGGTGCACCAGCTTGGACAGCGCGCCCTCGAGCACGAAGTAGAGCGCGCGGAGGCCGAGCAGGGCGAAGGCGTTGGTGGCGAAGACGAGGTACGGGTCGCCGGTGATCCCGAAGACGGCCGGGACCGAGTCGACCGCGAACACCACGTCGGTGGCGAAGACGGCGACGACGACCACCAGCAGCGGCGTGACGAAGCGCTTCCCGTCGCGCTTGACGCTCAGCTTCGTGCCCTCGTAGTCGTCGGTGACCGGGAAGACGCGGTTGACCAGCTTGACGACCTTCATCTCCTGGATGTCGACCGACTGCTCGTGGCCCTTGACCGCGTCCCGGAGCAGCTTCGCCCCGGTGAGAAGCAGGATCAGGCCGAAGACCAGGAAGACCCAGTCGAACGCGTCGAGCGCCGCGGCGCCGACGGCGATGAAGATGCCGCGCAGCACGAGCGCGCCGATGATGCCGAAGAGCAGGACGCGCTGCTGAAGCGCGCGGGGCACGGCGAAGGCGCCGAGAAGGAGCATGAAGACGAACAGGTTGTCGACGCTGAGCGACTTCTCGACGAGGTAGCCGGTGTAGTACTCCAGGCCGATCTGGCCGCCGTGCACGGACCAGACCCAGACGCCGAAGGCGAGCGGGAGGGCGACGTAGAACGCCGACCAGCCCACGGCCTCCTTCATCGAGACCTCGTGCGGCTTGCGGGTGAGAGCGAAGTCGAGCGCGAGCAGCGCGACGACGGCGACCAGGGTCACCGTCCAGAGCGTGGGCGTGCCGATGGTGTCCAAGACGGGGTTCTCCTCAGGCATGACTGCGGACCTGAGGTCTCCCTCGACCGGGGATCCGTCGCGCGCGAGGTGCGCTGGCGGGTCCGGCGCCGCCCGGGACGACCACTGGGGGACGTCGTACTGACCGGGACGGGCTTGGGTGAGGTACTCCCCTCGGGAGTCAGGTTACAGGCCGAGCAAGCCGCGGGCGTACGCCGCCTGGCCCGCGTGCTGCGTGCCGTCGTCCCCCACGCTGACCAGGCGGACGCCGAGGGTCACCGGCGGGTCCCAGCGCTCGTCGACGACGCGGTCCAGGTCCTCGGGCGCGAGCCCGGACAGGTACGCCACCGAGCGCGCGTGCACCGCGCGGAGGTAGCCCCCCAGCAGGTCGGCGTCCGCCCGGACCACCCCCACCTCGTCGGTGGTGTGGCCGTAGCCGATGTCGGCGTCGTCCAGGGGCAGGTCGAACCGGCGCGCCCACCCGTCGGCGGTCCACACCTGCTCGTGGCCGGCGACGCCCGCGACGTGGTCGTCCTGCACCCGGGCGAGGTGCCAGACCAGCCACCCGACCGGGTTGGCGTCGTCGCGGGCGGAGACGGGGCGCTGCGCCAGCTGCTCGGGCGACAACCCGTCGGCGGCGGCGAGCGCGTTCTCCAGCACGCGTCCGTAGGTCTCGACCAGCAGCTCGGCGGGGCTCATGCGGCGACCGTAGCCGGACGCCGAGGAGGGACCCCTCCGGCCCCATGTCCGGAAGGGTCCCTCGGTTCGGGGACGTCGGGCCGCAGGCCCGACGTCGGGTCAGCGGGTCAGCGCAGCGCCTGAACGGCGGCGACCACGTCGACGAGGCCGTAGCCCTTGTCGAACGACGTCGTGCCGAGGGCGCCCTGCTCGTAGGCCGCGCCGTCGGTGTACTTGTGGGCGCTGGTCTTCAGCGCCGCCTCCACCTCGGCCGGCGTCGCGGTCGGGTCGGCCTGGAACAGCTGGGCCACGATGCCGGCGACGTGCGGGGCCGCCATCGAGGTGCCGCTGATGGTGTTGAAGGTGCCCACGTCGAGCGCACCGGGGCCGTTGCGGAAGTCCAGGCCCGTCGAGCAGATCGGCAGGTAGGGACGGCAGGACGAGGTGATGGCCTCGCCCGGGGCGCTCACGTCGGGGTAGGTCGCCTGCTCGCCGGCCAGGCCGCGCGAGGAGTACTCGGAGACGACGCCGTCGCGGGTGCCGGTGTCCTGGTCGAAGTAGGAGGCCACCGACAGGATGCCGCCGGTGGGGTCCTGGCCGGGCGGGTTGGACAGGTTCGCGCTGCCGTCCCCGCCGTCGTTGCCGTTGGCCCACACCGTCACGACGCCCTCGTCGACCAGGGCGCGCTGGAGCTTGGCCGTGGCGCTCTGCGGGTCGAACTCCCCGCCGCCGGTGGGGCCGTAGGAGTTGTTGGTGACCTTGATCGGCGGGCAGGTGCTCGCCGGCACGCCCTCGCCGCACGGCGCGTCGTGGTTCTCCAGCACCCACTCCAGCGCCATGTCGGCGCCGACGATGAACAGCACGGCGCCGGTGGACAGGGACACGACGTTCGCGCCCGGGGCGGCGCCCTGGAGCTTCCCGCCGTCGCTGAGCGTGGTCGGGCGACCCGCGACGATGCCGCTGACGTGGGTGCCGTGACCACCGCCGGACAGCGTGTCGGTGTCGACCAGCGGGCCCGTCTCGACGACCTCGCAGAGCGTCTCGGTCGGGTCGCAGAGCGTCTTCAGGCTGGCCACGACGGCCGAGGAGCCGTCGGCCTCGCGGAAGTACGGGTGGTTCGGGTCGACGCCGGAGTCGATGACGGCGACCGAGACGCCCTTGCCGGTCAGCGCCGTGCCGTCGGCACCGGTCAGGGTGGCGGCGGCCTCGGCCCCGCGGGTGGCCTGGTTCGACGTCTCCTGGGTGAGCTCGATGGGTGCGTTGCCCTCGACGTAGGTCACGCCGGGCTCGGCGCGCACCGCCTCCACCTGCGCCTTCGTGCCCTGCGCAGCGACCACGTCGATGGCCTCGAAGGTGTGTCGCGGGGTCATCCCGGTCGCGCCGATCGCGTCCCTCGCCGCCTCCAGCGACGAGCCGTGGACCAGCACGGTCGTGGACCCGCTCAGACCACCGAGGGTCCTCCCGAGGTAGTCGGAGACCGGTGCCAGGCCGTCGCCCGCGGCGGCCGCCGGGGCCCCGGTCGTGGGTGCCGACGAGGCCGAGGCGCCGGGGGCGGCGAGGCCGGCCGCTCCGGCGGCGAGGGCCAGGACGGCCGTCCCGGTGGTCATCAGGGTGCGCACTGTTCGCTCCATGCGGTCCCCAACGAGGCTCTCCCCCGGAGGTCACGTCGGTCCACGAGGCGGCACGGCAGGACGCGGGAGCGCGCGGGGGTCTCGTAACCCGGACGGTGCACGGTCGTTCACCCGTACGAGCCCCGTCGCCGACGACGCCCGGGCCGGTGACCAGGAGGACGCATGACGCAGACCGCCCGCCCCGTACGACGCCGGGTCCGCAGCGCCGCGGCGCTCCTCGGTGCCGCCACCCTGGTCGGCCTGAGCGGCTCCCCGGCCGCCGCGGCGACCGTCGCCCAGGCGTCCGGCACGGCCGTCCGCGTCAGTGTCGCGGGCAACCCGGCGGACTCCGGCAGCTTCCGCTCCGTCCACGACGGCGACCGCGAGCAGACCTCCGGGTCGAACCGGCCCGCCGTGGCGCTGCTGGGCGGCCAGGACTTCCTCACCGCCGGCACCCTGGCCCAGGACGCGCGCACCCGGGTCCAGGACGGCCGCGGCTACTCCGAGGCCTGCGCCGGGCTCGCCGGCGACGGCGCCACCGTGGTCGGCGTGGGCGAGGGCACCTGCCTGCAGGGCGGCCAGAACCTCCAGCTGTCGGCCGGCACCGTGGACCTCAGCGGGCTCGAGATCGTCGGGGAGGGACTGCCGGTCGGTCCGGACGACCTTCCGTTGCCGGCCGACCAGCTGGGCCCGCTCACCGAGGCCCTGAACGACGCGGTCGACCAGGTCTCGACGCAGCTCGGGAACCCCGGGCTCTTCCTCGACCTCGGCGCCGTGCAGAGCCGGTGCACCAGCGGGCCCGGCACGGCCGAGGGCAGCGCGAGCATCGTCGGCGCCCGCGCCTACGCGCAGTTCCAGGGCCGGCAGGTCGACCTCGTCCGTCTCCCGGTGAGCCCGCCTCCGAACACCAAGGTCGTCACGGACCTGGGGGCGGTGTCGGAGGAGGTGCGCACCGCGCTGCGCACCCAGCTCGAGACCGGTCTCGACGGTGCGCTCGGGCCGCTGGCCGAGGTCATCGACCAGGGCGCGGCGATCGACGCGGCGCTGGCCCAGATCAGCGAGCAGCTCGCGCCCCTGGAGCAGAACCTCCTCGACGTCACGCTCAACAAGCAGGTCCGCCAGGGCGCCGACCAGATCACGGTGACCGCGCTCGACGCGCAGGTGCTGCCGGTCGCCGCCGAGCAGCTCGACGCCTCCGCGGTCTCCCTCCAGATCGGCGAGTCGGCCTGCGGGCCCAGCGGCCAGGTCACCACGACGCAGCCCACCCCCACGCCGGACCCGACACCGGCGGGCACGGCGGTGGGGGTGCGCGGGGCCGGCAGACCGGCAACATCTTCACCTCCGCGCCGTGGTCGCTGCAGAACCACCGGGACCTCCACAACCACGGTGCCGCGTACGGAGGTGACGACGTCTCCCTGTACGTGCCCGGCAAGAACCACGTCCAGCAGTCGGCCGTCGACCGGATCACCGCGCACCACCGCGCGCTGGCCGGAGGGGCCGGCACGGCCACCTCCCCGGCGCCGGGCCGGCGATGACGCCGGGCTCTCGGCTGCGCGCGACCCGTGGCGGCCTGCACCTGCCCTGGCCTTCGGAACCGCTTCGTGGGAGCATCCCGGCTCATGAGGCGGAGCGACGTGACCGCGGCCACAGGTCGTGGACGGACCGGGACGGGGGCGAGCCGGTGAACGCTCCCCGACGCATCGAGCGCAAGCGTCGGCGCGGCTGGCGGATGCCGGCGGGAGCCGTCTACGTGGGCCGCCCTTCCGAGTGGGGCAACCCGTTCCGCATCACCCGCAGCAGCGACTGGCACGGCCTCTCCGGGTCGTGGTTCCTCCTGGACGACCAGGGCACGACGTACCACCCCGACGAGGACACCCAGCGGTCCGCACGGCAGAAGGCCACCGACCTGTACGCCGACTGGGTCGCACACCCGGGCGACCACGGCGGCGACGCGCCGACCAGGGACCGCATCCGGCAGGAGCTGGCGGGTCGCGACCTGGTCTGCTGGTGCCCGCGACGGGAACCCTGCCACGCCGACGTCCTCCTCGACATCGCGAACTCGAACGGCCCGCTCACGCTACGAACTGGTCGTGACGCCGAGCTGCACTTTCCTCGCCTCCCTCACGGTCCCCCCGGGGAACCCGTCTGACGGAGGGCCCGGATCTCTCGCCGAGCCCGTGCGCGGTCAGGTCCGCGGCCGCCCTCGCGCCCCGGCGGAGGGTCCGCCGGCGGACTCCCGTGCCGTCCGCTGGACCCGGTCGACCCGCGCCTGGGAGGCCAGCCGGACCGGGGCGTTGTCCGCGCCGTACCCGTCGTAGCCGTCCAGCCGCTGCACCACCTCGAAGAAGACCCGACCGACCCGGCGCGTGTAGAAGTGCAGGAACTCCCCCGCACCGTCCCGGTCGTAGAGGAGCTGGGCGGACCGGAGGCGGTCGAGCAGCCCGGGGTCGAGCCCGAAGCGGGCGGCGAGGTCGTCGTAGTAGTTGTCGGGCACCGGCAGGAAGACCATCCCGCGCGCGGTCGCCCTCGACGCCACCGCCCAGATGTCGGTGCAGTGCAGCGCGACGTGCTCCGGGTAGTCGCGACTGACCGTCGGGGCGACGTTGAGCGGCAGGCGGACCCGGCCGTCCGGTGTGCGGACCACCTGGCTGCGCACCAGCCCCTGCGGGCTGGCCACCTGCGTGGCCGCCGGCGCGTCGAACCCGGCGGCCGCGGTCCAGAACAGGACGGCCTCGTCGTGCTCGGCCCAGGAGTGGACCAGGTTGACGTGGTCGACACCGGTGAAGGAGTCCGCCGCGTCCCGCGGCCGCCCGTGCTCGAACTCCTCCACCCAGGCCGGCTCCGCGTCCGCTCCCGGGGCGTCGACGAGGTAGACCTCGAGACCGTCGGGGGCCAGGAACCCGGCCAGACGCGCGTCGTCGACCTGCGAGCGCCGGTGGACGGGCTGCACCCCGAGGTCGTGGGCGCGTCGTTCGGTGGCCGCGGCGTCCGGCACCACCAGCCCGAGCCCGGCGACGACCGGCTCGACCTCGCGGGCGTGCTGCTCGTTCAGCACGATCCTGGCCGGGCCGCCCGACCAGAGCCGCACCGGCTTGGTCCGGTGCTGACCACGGAAGGTGAGCCCGAGCTGGTCCAGGGTCGCCTCGACCTCGCCGGTGTCCTCCGCCTTGACCTCGACGAAGTCGACGCCCACCGGCGGCGCGGCCTCGGCGATCCGGGTCAACGGACCGGCGTCGAGACGGCGTCCGGCCTGGTCCTGGAGCCACACCAGGGACCGGAACGCGTGGGCGGCGGTCCGGGCCGTGTCGGTCTGGCGGAAGGTGTCGTTGAAGACCTCCAGCGAGAGCGGACCGGCGTAGCCCGCGCGGAGCAGGTGCGCCACGAACCCGGTGAGGTCGAAGTCGCCCTCCCCGGGGAAGAGCCGGTGGTGGCGGCTCCAGGACAGCACGTCCATGGCCAGCGTCGGCGCGTCCGCGAGCTGCACGAAGAAGATCTTCTCCGCCGGGATCTCCTCGATCCCGGCCGGGTCGTGGCCCCGGGACAGGATGTGGAAGCTGTCCAGGCACGTGCCGACGGCCGGGTGGTCGGCCAGCGCGACGATGCGGGCGGCCCGGCGGTAGTCGTCCACGAAGCGTCCCCAGGCCAGCGCCTCGAAGGCGATCCGCACGTCGTACGCCGCGGCGAGGTCGCCGAGGCGGCGCAGCTGCTGCGCCGAGACGTCATCGGAGTCGATGGTGGCCGTCCCGACGTTGCTGCACACCAGGACGGTGTCGACGCCGAGCCGCTGCATCACCGCGAAGCGGGCCTCGGCGCGGCGCAGGTTGGCCGCGAGCAGGTCGTCGGTGACGCCCTCGAAGTCCCGGAAGGGCTGGTAGAGGTCGAGGGTGAGACCGAGCCTGCCTGCCCGGCTGCGGACCTCCTCCGGGGAGAGGTCGCTGCCGACCAGGTCGGGCTCGAATACCTCGATCCCGTCGAACCCGGCCGCGGCGGCCGCGGTCATCTTGTCCTCCAGGCTGCCGCTGAGGCAGACCGTGGCGATCGAGGTGCGCATCAGCTCTCCTGGGTGGGGGCGAAGGACCGGACGGCCAGCTCGTAGCCCAGTGGCCCGAGCCCGACGACGACACCCCGGGCGACGGGGCTCAGGTACGAGTGGTGGCGGAACGGCTCGCGGGCGTGCACGTTGGTGAGGTGCACCTCCACGGTCGGCACCTCCGCCCCGACCACGGCGTCGCGGAGCGCGACCGAGGTGTGGGTGAGGGCGCCGGCGTTCAGCACGACCCCCAGGACGTCCCCGGCCGCCACACCGGCCCCGGCCTGCTGGATCCAGTCCACGAGGACGCCCTCGTGGTTGGTCTGCCGGAAGTCCACGTCCAGGCCGAGCGGCGTGGCGACCCGCCGGCAGCGGTCCTCGACGTCGCCGAGGGTGTCGTGGCCGTAGACCGCGGGCTCGCGGGTGCCGAGGAGGTTGAGGTTGGGCCCGTTCAGCACCCACACCGCGCTCACGCGGCACCGTCGCTCTCGAGCGACCGGACGAGCGCGCGGAAGTGCTCGGTCATCCGGGCCCGGTCGGGCTCGCGGCCCGTGATCAGCCGCAGGCTGTCGACCGCCTGGCCGACGGCCATGAGCCCCCCGTCGAGCGTGTCGAGACCGCGGGCGCGGGCGCGGCGCAGCAGCTCGGTCGCGAGCGGGCGGTAGACCACCTCGGCCACCCAGGCCCCCTCCCGCAGACCGGCGGGGTCGAAGGCGACGCCCGGGTGCTCGGCCATCCCCATCGGCGTCACGTGGACCACGCCGGTCACCTCCCTCACCCAGGGGGCGAGGTCGTCCCCGGACGCGGTCATCCGTCCCCCTGACGCCGGGGCGAACCGCTCCACGAGCGCGGCCGCGGCGAGCGGGTCCCGGTCGTGCACCACGACCTCGTCGAAGCCCAGGTCGAGCAACGCGTACGCCGTCGCGCGACCCGCCCCCCCGGCCCCGACCTGCAGCACCCGACCGCGCGGGCGGGCGCCGAGGAAGGCGACGAGGCCGGCCTCGAAACCGGTCACGTCGGTGTTGTGCGCGCGGCGGTGGGGGCTGCCCGGGTCACCGGTGCGGTCCAGCAGCACCAGGTTGGCCGACCCGATCCGCTCCACCACGGGACTGGTCGAGGCGACGTGGTCGAGCACGGCCACCTTGAAGGGATGGGTGACGTTGGCGGCCGCGAACCCCTCCCCCTCGAGCCGGGTCAGCACCGCACCCAGGTCGACGTCGGGGTCCCCGATCAGGTCGACGGTCTCGTAGCGGTAGTCGAGGCCCAGCAGCGCGGCCTCCTGCTCGTGCATGGCCGGCGTCAGGGACGGCCCGATGCCGTGCCCGAGCAGCGCGACCCGGTAGGGGGTGCTCACGCGGCGGCCTCCAGCGACGGCGTCAGCAGCCGTCGTGCGTTGTGGGTGGTCATCCGGTCCAGGTCGTCCTCGGTGACACCGGCCGCGCGCAACCGGGGCAGCACGCAGCGGGCGAGGTGGTCGTGACGCCAGTGCGGCGCGTGCTCCCGACGCCACGACGGCGGCGTCACCCGGCTGAAGTACGCCGCGTCGTGCGACAGCACGATCCGGTCGGCGTAGCCCTCGGCCGCCAGGGCCACCACGCTGTCCACCATGACGTCGTCGTCGGCGACGTGGGCCATCCCCAGACGGTCGACGCCGATCGTCGCGCCGTGGTCGAGCAGGGTGCGCAGGTAGCCGCGGTCGGGGGTGTCGCCGCTGTGGCCGACGACCACCCGCCGCAGGTCGACCCCGGCGTCGCCGAGCACCCGCAGCTGGTCGAGCCCGGTGCGCAGGTGGGGGTTGCTGTGGGTGACGACGGGCACGCCCGTCCGCTGCTGGGCGACCGCGGCGGCGGCCAGGACACGGCTGACGTCGGGCGTCAGGCCGGGCTCGTCCGTCACGACCTTGATCACCGCAGCGCGCACGCCGGACCCGGCCACGCCCTCCTCCAGGTCCCGCAGGAACATCTCGACCAGGGGGTCCGGGCCGCCGACCAGCCGACCGGGACCGTGCGTGCGGAAGTACGGCGGCAGGACCGCGTCGGTGTACCACCCGGTGGCGGCGAGGAGGTTGACCCGGACCCGCGCCGCGACCCGCCCGACGAGGGCGACGTCGCGACCCAGGCCGGGCACCGTCAGGTCGACCACCGTGCGGACGCCGAGGTCGTACAGCTCCTCCAGGCCGGCCACCGCCCGCTCGACCGCCGCGTCGGGGTCCCACTCGGGGTGGGGGTGGTCGCGGTCGAGCTCGGGGCTGAGCACGAACACGTGCTCGTGGGTCAGGGTCCACCCGAGGTCCACCGCGGGCACGGGCCCGCGGTAGGTCTGGACCGGGGCGGCGTCGGGTGCCTCCCCCGTCACGGGGCCGAGCTCTTGATGGCCTCGTAGACCGCGAGGGACTCGCCCTCGAGGTTGTCGGTGAACCAGGCGTCGGTCTGCGCGCTGAAGGCCTCGACGTCGACGTCGTCGACGACCTCGATCTCGCCACTCGAGGCCCACTCCTCGAGCTGCGCGGCCTCCTGCTCCTCCACGCAGGCCGGCAGCCCGTCCACCGCGGTGGCCACGGCGTCGTCGAGGACCTGCTGCTGGTCGGCGTCGAGCTCGTCGTAGACCGGTCCGGCGATGATCAGGTTGGAGTTCTGCGCGTGGCTGGAGAGGCTGAGGTAGTCCTGGACCTCGGCGATGTTGGTCGCCGAGATGTTCGTGATCGGGTTCTCCTGGCCGTCCACGACGCCCTGCTGGAGGGCGAGGTACAGCTCCTCGTAGGCCACCTCCGTGGGCTGGGCGCCGAGCGCCTCCGCGTTGAGCAGGAACTGCGGCGACCCGGGGAAGCGCATCCGCAGGCCGTCGAGGTCCGCGGGCTCGCGGATCGGCTCGGAGGCGGTGAACTGGCGCGCCCCGGCCGACCACGCCCCGAGGACGGATACCCCGGAGGCGTCCTTGAAGTCGGCCTTGACGGTGTCGCTGGCCTTCCCGTCGAAGAACGCCGCCAGGTGCTCGGTGCTCTCGAAGGCGTACGCCGCGTCGATCACGCCGATCGGCTCGTAGGCGGCGGCCAGCGCCGAGGCGCCCTGGATGTCGAGGTCGATGTCACCCGACTGCACTGAGGCGATCCGGTCGGCGTCGGCGCCGAGCTGGCTGCTCGGGTAGATCTCGACGGTCATGCCGGCATCGGCGGTCTCCACCTCCTCCTTGATCACCTCGGCACCGCAGGCGTGCTGCGGCTGGTCCTCGGTGTAGCTGTGGGCCAGCGTCAGCTCGACGCCGCCGGAGCCGGACGAGTCGCCCCCGCCGCAGGCGCTCAGCAGGCCGATCGGCAGCAGGACCGCCGCGGCGGCGAGGGTGGAGCGGGTGGCGCGGGAGGTGCGGTTCATCGATGTTCCTTCCGGTGGTCCCGGCGGTGCCGGGTGGTGGACCGAGACGGGGGTGGTGGGGGCCGCGGCTGTCAGAGGCCGAGCCTGGTCGGGAGCCAGGTCACGACCCCCGGGACGAAGATGATCAGGACGCAGACGGCCAGCAGCGGGATGGTGAAGGGGACCGAGGCCTTGAAGACCTCGCCCACCGGCACCTTCATCGTGGAGCTCAGGACGTAGAGCACGGTGCCGACCGGCGGCGTGAGGAGGCCGATCATCAGCGACACGATCATCAGCACGCCGAGCACGACGGGGTCGACGTCGAGGCGCAGGCCGATCGGCATCAGGATCGGCACGATCAGGACCAGCACCGCGGTGGCGTCGATGACGGTGCCGAGCACCAGCATCAGCAGCGCGACGAGGATCAGGAAGACCGTCCCGTCATCGGTGATCCCGAGCACGAGCTCGGAGAGCAGCTGCGGGACACGCTCGCGGGCCAGCACGAAGCCGAGCAGGGCCGCGGAGGAGACGATGAGCATGATCGCCGCGGTCGTCAGCACGGTCTCGACGAAGATCGAGGGCAGCACCCGCAGGTCCAGCGACCGGTAGGCGAAGCCGAGCAGCAGCATGTAGAGCGCACCGACCGCGGCGGCCTCGGTCGGCGTGAACCAGCCGCCGAGGATGCCGCCCAGGATCAGGACCGGGGCACCGACCGGCGCGAGGACCCGCAGGCCGGTGCGCCGGACCTCGGCCCAGCTGAACCCGGTCTGCACGATGTCCGGCTGCCGGCGGACGAGGACGAACACGACCACGCACAACCCGGCAGCCATCAGCAGCGCCGGGACGACCGAGGCCGCGAACAGGGCGCCGGTGCTGACGGCGGCCAGACCGGCGTAGATCACCGCGGGGATGCTGGGAGGCATCACCGGCGCGATCAGGGCCGAGGAGCCGACCACGCCGAGCCCGAACCGGGTGGTGTAGCCGTTGCGCTGCATGGCCGGGATCTCGACCTTGCTGAGCGCGGCGGCGTCCGCCACGGCCGAGCCACTCATCCACGAGAACCCGAGGCTGACGCCGACGCTGACGTAGCCGAGGCCCCCGCGGACGCGTCCCATCACGGCCAGCGCGAAGTCGAAGAGCCGGTCGGCGATCCCGGCCCGGTTGGCGAGGACCCCGAGGAGGACGAACAGCGGCACCGCCAGGAGCGGGAAGCTCGCGGTGGAGTTGGTCACCAGGCGCATGGCCAGGCCGACCGACTGGTCGGTGAGCACGAGGTAGGCCAGGCCGGGACCGAGGAACGAGAAGGCGACCGGGACCCGCAGCAGGAGCAGGACCAGGATGCCGATGAGGAGCAGGGCGACGGTCATGCGCGCGCCCCCTGCTCGGGGCCGTTGACGCTGACCGGCAGGGCGTCGCGCTCCCGGGAGGCCGGGATGCCGTACCGGACGACGAGGACGGCGGCGAGGAGCGAGCGGACCGCCGTGCTCACGAACCCGACCAGCGGGAGCGCGTAGACGAACGACATCGGGATCTGAAGCGACGGCGTCGTCAGGTTGCCCGACTCCTGGATCAGGGTCCAGCAGGCCCAGGCGAAACCGGCGCCGGTGGCCGCCACGACGAGGTGGGCCAGGACGTGGACCGCCCGCACCAGCCACGCGGGGCGCAGGGTGTCGACCACCTGCAGCGCGATGTGCCCGTCCCGCGTGACCAGGACACCGGCCGCCACGAAGGTCAGCCAGACCAGGCCGTAGCGCGACAGCTCCCCGGTCCAGGTCCAGCCGTCGACCGGCAGGTAGCGCTGGAAGGCCTGCACCAGGACCAGGACGAAGATCATCGCGGTCGCCAGGGCGGCGACGCCGAGCTCGATCCCGGTGATGGCACGGACGACGCGCCCGAGAGCACCGCCCGGCTCCGCGCCTGCTCGGGGACGGGCGTCCGGTGCGTCCGGCGGGGGGACACCCACCGGCGAAGCTGACTCAGACGGAGCCACGTGGACCTCCTCGGGGAACCGGCCGCCGGTGTGGCGGCACTCACATCGCTCCGGACCCTAGGAACTCGCGTCACACAGTTGCAACAAGTTGCCAGTTGTTGCCAACCTCTGCTTCGATCACCGCGTGACCGGGCCCTCCATCTACGACGTCGCCGAGCGGGCGGGGGTCGCGGCGTCGACGGTGTCGCGGGCCTTCGCTGATCCCGGCCGGGTCACCGAGGCCACCCGGGCCCGGGTGATGGCCGCCGCGGCCGAGCTGGACTACGCGCCCCGGCAGCGGCCGCGCCGGCGTACCGGACCTGCGTCGGGGCGCTCCGAGGAGCGGCCGCGCACCGTCGCGATGCTGGTCTCGGACATCACCAACCCGCACTACTTCGAGCTGATCCGCGGCGCCGAGCTGCGCGCCCGGGCCTCCGGGACCACCCTGGTGCTGGTCAACTGCGAGGAGTCGACCCAGATCGAGCTGGAGCAGGTCCGTGGCCTGACCAGCACCGTCGACGGCTTCGTGATGGCGGCCAGCCGGCTGCCCGACCAGCAGCTGCGCGACCTCGCCGCCGAGCACCCGACGGTCCTCCTCAACCGGGACCTGCCCGGCACCACCAGCGTCACCCTCGACATGGCCTCGGGCTGCCGCCAGATCCTCGAGCACCTGTCCTCGCTGGGCCACCGGTCCTTCACCTACTGCGCCGGCCCGCCGAGCTCCTGGATGGGGGCGACCCGGTGGCGGATGCTCTCCGAGGGCGCCCGGCAGTACGACCTCGAGGCGCACCGGATGGGGCCCTACACCCCCACCGTGGCCAGCGGCAGCAGCGCGGCCGACGCCGCGCTCCGGGTCGGCGGGACGGCGGTGGTGGCCCACAACGACCTGCTCGCGATCGGCATCATGCGGCGGCTGTCCGACCGCGGCCTCGACGTGCCGGGTGACGTCAGCGTCGTCGGGTTCGACAACATCTTCGCCGCGACCCTGGTCCAGCCGTCGCTGACGACCCTGGGCGGTCCGATCAGCGACGCCGGCCGGCGCGCGGTCGAGCTGCTCATGTCGATCCTCGACGCACGACGGCGAGGCGCGGCGCCCCGCGCCGAGCAGGTCGCGATGCCCGTGGAGCTCGTCGTGCGGGACTCGACGGGCCCGGCGCCGTCGTGACCCTCGCTCCTGGTCGAGGTGGCCCGGGCCGAGCGGGCGGGCCTGCGGGGCGACGCCTCCCCTGGTGAACGCCGCACCGTCGACCGTTCAGCGCGGGGAGGGCACCAGCGCGCGGGCGACCGTGTGGCGCAGGGCCGTGCGACGGCGGTCGTGGTCTGCCTCGTCGTCACCGGGGGCTGCGGTGACGGTGCCGCTGAGCGGCGACCAGGACCCGGCGATGCCGATCACCATCGCGTAGACGTCCCCGGGTGCGATCCCGTCGACGACCAGGCCGTCGTGCTGGGCCTGCTCGAGGGCGGCGCGCTTGGGCTCGGTGAGCGCGCCGTGGCCGGCCAGCAGGTCACCGACCGGCACCCGCTCGAGACGGTTCCAGCCGACGAGCCGGATGATCTCGGGGTCGGTGAGGTAGCTGTCGTAGAGGGCGACGGCGTAGCCGGGGAGGTCGTGGGCGGTGAACGGGACCGCGTCCACGATCCGTTCGAGCTGGGCGGCGAAGACGGCGTCGAAGAGACCGTCCTTGGAGCCGTGCCAGGCGTACATCTGCTGCTTGTTGACCTCGGCCGCGGCAGCGATCCGGTCGACCCGCGCGCCGGCCAGCCCGTGGGCAGCGAACTCCGCCGTGGCCGCGGCGAGCAACCGCCGCCGGCTCGCGTCCCCGTCCCTCACCACGACCCCACCCTAAACCCAACCATCTAGTTGGTATGTTCCTGCCATGACACCTCCCGCGCCGATCACCAGCCCGTACGACGACACGACCACCGCCCTCGAGGTCGTCGAGGGCCTCGACCTCACCGGGCGGCGCGCCCTCGTCACCGGGGCCGCGTCCGGCATCGGCGTCGAGACCGCCCGCGCCCTGGCCCACGCGGGCGCGCAGGTCACCCTGGCCGTGCGCGACACCACCGCCGGCGACCGCGCGGCCTCCGACATCGCCCGGACCAGCGGTCGCGACGACGTCGCCGTCGTCCGGCTCGACCTCGCCGACCTCACCTCGGTCGACGCGGTGACGGCGGCCTGGGCCGGTCCCCTCGACGTGCTCGTCAACAACGCCGGCGTGATGGACACCCCGTACGGCACCACCGCCCAGGGCTGGGAGACCCAGCTCGGGACCAACCACCTCGGCCACCTCGCGCTCGCCACCGGGCTGCACGCCGCCCTCGCCGCGGGCGACCGGGCCCGGGTCGTGTCGGTCTCCTCCAGCGGCCACGCCGCGTCACCGGTCGTCTTCGACGACCTCTTCTTCGAGCGTCGTGCGTACGACCCCGGCCTGGCCTACGGCCAGTCCAAGACCGCCAACTCGCTCTTCGCCGTCGAGGCGACCCGGCGGTGGGCCGCCGACGGCATCACCGCCAACGCCCTGATGCCCGGCGGCATCTGGACCCCGCTGCAGCGCCACTGGAGCGCGGAGAAGCGCGCCGCCGCCGAGGCGCAGTCGCGCCGGGCCGAGGCGGCCGGGCTGTTCCGGATGAAGACGCCCGAGCAGGGCGCGGCCACCTCGGTCTTCCTCGCGACCTCGCCGCTCGTCGAGGGCGTCGGCGGCCGCTACTTCGAGGACTGCCACGAGGCCGCCGTCGTCGACCAGCTCGACGGCATCCACGGCGTCCTGCCCCACGCGCTCGACCCCGACGACGCCCGTCGTCTCTGGGACGTCTCCGGGGACCTGCTGGCAGCGGCCCGTCAGGCCTCCTGAGCCATCGCCTGACCCCGGTCGAGCAGCAGCGCCTCGACCAGCACGGGCAGCTGGATCGGGTCGAATGGCTTGGCGAGCACGCCCGCGACGTCGAGCCCGAACCAGGACTGGACCCCGACGCGTTGCGCGGCGGTGAGCAACACGACCGGCACCCCGGCCGTGAGCGGGTCCTGCTGGAGCAGGTGGAAGGTGGCGATGCCGTCGACCTCGGGCATCGTCACGTCGAGCACGACCAGGTCGGGCCGTCGCCTCCGCGCGATCTCGACGGCCTCGAGGCCGCCCGTGGCCTCGACGACCAGCCAGCCGCCGACGACGGACATCGACATGGCGATGAGCTCGCGGACGTCCGGATCGTCGTCCACGACCAGCACGGTCCGTCCCACTGTTCCCCCATGTGGTGCCGGGCAGTGCCGCCCGGCTCGTCCTCAGTGTCGGCTCGTGGACGAGACACCTGAAGGGGCTCGCGAGCCCGCACGGCGCCAAGGGGGGATCGACAGTCCCTGAACCGAACCGGCCGTCCGGGTCACCGTGGACCCATGCCACGACCCACCCCGCCCGTCTCGACGCCCACCACGGACACGGCATGAGCAGGCTGGTCCACCGCGTCCTGCACGTGGCCCTCGCCGGCGTCGCCGCCCTCGTCGCGGTCGTCGCGGCCGCCAACGCCGTCGTCGTGCTCCGGACCGACGACGACGTCACGACGGACGCCGACGACCTCCGTCCCGCCCAGGTCGTCGTCGTGCCCGGGTCGCACGTGCGCGAGGACGGGTCCCTCGGTCCGGTCGTGGCCGAGCGTGTCGAGGCCGCGGTGGCCCTGCACCGGTCCGGCACCGTCGCCACGGTGCTCGTCTCGGGGGACAACGGGACCGCCGGTTACAACGAGACCGACGCGATGCGCGACGCCGTGCTCGCCGCGGGTGTGCCCCCCGACGCCGTGTTCACCGACTACGCCGGGTTCAGCACCTGGCACACCATGCGCCGCGCACGCGAGGTCTTCGGGGTCGAGACCGCCGTGGTCGTCACGCAGAGCGTCTACGTCGCACGCGCCGTCGACCTCGGCACCGCCGCCGGCATCGAGACCCAGGGCTACGTCGTCCGCGAGGGCGGACGGCGCGGGCGGGAGCTGCTCGCGCGGGTCCGGGGGCTCGGCGAGGCCCTCTGGCGCCCGGACGTCGTCGGCGGCTCCCTGATCCCGATCACCGGCGACGGTCGGGACTCGTGGGCCGACCTCCGCCGTCCTGCTGATGGAGGGAGCGGCAGACCCTGAATAGAGCTCCGGATCTCAGCAACGGTGGGAGCACCCCGGAGGACCGGGCCACCCACCGCCACCAACACCACTACCCAGCAGGAGCCACCACCATGCCTCGTACCGACACCGACCTCACCGTCCCCGACCTCACCGGCACCCGAGCGATCCTGACCGGGGGCAGCGACGGCATCGGCCTCGGGATCGCCACCCGGCTCGCCGCCGCCGGCGCCGAGCTGGTCCTGCCCGTGCGCAACCAGGGCAAGGGACGGGCCGCGGTCACCCGGATCCGAGCCGCCGCCCCCGGCGCCACCGTCGTCCTCCGCGACCTCGACCTGTCCTCGCTGGAGTCCGTCGCCTCCCTCGGGGCGACCCTGCGCGCCGAGGGCGCGCCGATCCACCTGCTGGTCAACAACGCCGGGGTCATGACGCCGCCGACCCGCCAGAGCACCGCCGACGGGTTCGAGCTGCAGCTGGGCACCAACCACCTCGGCCACGTGGCCCTGGTCGCCCACCTCATGCCGCTGCTGCGAGCCGGCCGGGCCCGGGTCACCTCCCAGGTCAGCGTCGCCGCAGCCAGCGGCACCATGAACTGGGACGACCTCAACTGGGACCGGTCCTACGACGGGATGAAGGCCTACCGGCAGTCCAAGATCGCGTTCGGGCTCTTCGGCCTCGAGCTCGACCGGCGCAGCAGGACCCACGGCTGGGGCATCACCAGCAACCTGTCCCACCCCGGCGTCGCCCCCACCAGCCTGCTGGCCGCGCGGCCCGAGCTCGACCGCGACACCGACACCCCGCAGGTACGGCTGATCCGCTGGCTGTCCAGCCGTGGCCTGCTGGTGGGCACGGCCCGCTCGGCCGGGCTCCCGGCCCTCATGGCCGCCACCTCCACCGAGGCCGAGGGCGGCCTGCTCTACGGCCCGGGCGGCTTCCAGCACCTGGGCGGGGCGCCGACCGAGCAGACGCTCTACAAGCCGCTGCGCGACACCGAGGAGGCCCAGCGCGCCTGGCTGGCCTCGGAGAAGCTCACCGGCGTCCCGTTCCCGACCGATCCGGCGTCGGACGCGCAGACCGGACCCGTCGACGAACACGACGCCCGCCTGCCGCACCGGGACCCCGCCGCATGATGGCCTCTCAGCGTGCGGTCCGGGCGGGGTCGGCTGCGCACCACGCCGGTGGCACCGGAGGAGGAGGCAGAGGATGATCGACCGCACCCAGCTGGCGGAGTTCCTGCGCCGCCGCCGCGAGGCCCTGCAGCCCGAGGACGTCGGCATGCCCCGCGGGCAGCGCCGCCGCACCAGCGGCCTGCGCCGCGAGGAGGTCGCGGTGCTGTGCCACATGTCCACCGACTACTACTCCCGCCTGGAGCAGGAGCGCGGCCCGCAACCCTCCGAGCAGATGGTCGCCTCGATCGCGCAGGGCCTGCACCTGACCGTCGCAGAGCGGGACCACCTCTTCCGCCTGGCCGGGCACCGCCCGCCCGCCCGGGGCGCGAGCAGCGAGCACGTGAGCCCCGGCATGCTGCGCATCTTCGACCGGCTCACCGACACCCCCGCCGAGATCGTCACCGAGCTCGGCGAGACGCTGCGCCAGACGCCGCCCAAGGTCGCGCTCACGGGCGACTGGACGGTCTTCACCGGCCCCGAGCGCAGCAACGGCTACCGCTGGTTCACCGACCCGACCTCCCGCGACATCTACGTGCCCGAGGACCACCCGTTCCTCTCCCGGATGTACGCGGCCGGGCTGCGGGGCATCGCAGGGATGCGCGGGCCCGGGTCCCGGGCCGCCGAGCTGGCCGGGCTGCTCCTGGAGCGCAGCACGGAGTTCGCCACCCTGTGGGCCGACCACGAGATCGGTGTCGAGCCCGACGAGGTCAAGCGCTACCAGCACCCCGAGGTAGGACGGCTCGACCTCAACTGCCAGGTGCTGATGGACCCCCACCAGTCCCACCGCCTGCTGGTGTACACCGCCGACCCCGGCACCGAGAGCTACGAGAAGCTGCAGATGCTCACCGTCGTCGGCACGCAGCGCATGTCCAGCTCCTGAACGGCGCGGTGGCCGCGGCGCCCTCCTACGACGTCGTGCGCGGCCAGGCCCAGGCGGAGCGGAGGATGTAGGCGAGGACGACGATCTCGATCACGGCGCCCAGGCCGTAGAAGTACCACCAGGACTCCCCGACCACGTTGAACGCCGAGACGGGCACGTAAAGCGAGGCCACGACCAGGTTGAGCCTGCGGTTGGCACCGGCGGGCAGGACCGCGGAGAGCAGGATCATGAGGGCCGGGATCCCCACGAGCATCAGCGAGACGACGACGAAGGTCTGACTGATGTCGAACTCGAAGACGACGCCGGCCAGGATGTCGTCGACGGCACCGGGCTTGTACAGGTGGAGGTAGTCGACGTAGATGTAGAAGAACATGAAGCTGGCCCAGGCCGCGGTCAGCTTCGCCCTGACCGGCACGGGTGGATCGTGCAGGGTCGTCGTGGCACCGGTCGTGGTCGTGGTCGTGGCGCTCATGGGTGTCTTCTCTCTCGTCGGGTTGTCGATCCCACGATGGCTGAAGAACCCCGTCCTGCCGTCGGCCTCCGGGCTCGATCTCCCTGGCCCTCCGGTAGGAGTCGTCACTCGTCCCTTCGGCTGACTCGCCTGGTCTCGTAGGCCCACATCGCGATCTCGACGCGGTTGCGCGCCCCGAGCTTGTTCATCACCGCGCCGACATGGGTCTTCACCGTGCTCAGGGAGATGTGGAGCTCCTCGGCGATCTCGGCGTTGGTACGGCCGCGGGCGACGGTGAAGAGCACCTCCTCCTCGCGTTCGGTGAGCGGCTCGATCGGCTGGGCCGGCGGAGTGGCGCGCTCGAGGCCGGCGAGCGTGGTGAGCAGTCGGCGGGTGATCTCGGGTGCGATGAGCGCATCGCCGTTCGCCGCGGCGTGGATCGCCTGGACCAGGAGCTCGGGCCCGGCGTCCTTGAGGAGGAAGCCCCGGGCTCCGGCCTTGAGCGCGCCGTGGACGTGCTCGTCGAGATCGAAGGTCGTGATGATCACGACGGCCAGGGGGTTCTCCACGCCAGGACCGGCGAGCCGGCGGGTGGCCTCGATGCCGTCGATACCGGGCATCCGGATGTCGAAGAGGCACACGTCGGGACGCAGCTCGCGCGCCATGGCCACCGCCTCGTGACCGTCCGCCGCCCCGCCGACGACCTCGATCCCGGCCTGCGCGTCGAGGATCATGGTGAGCCCGGTCCGGACCAGGAGCTGGTCGTCGGCGATGACCACCCGGATGGTCATCGCGGCACCTCCCGCGGGAGGGTCGCCTCGACGGTCCACCCGCCGACGGGGTCCGGCCCGGCCTGACAGGCACCGCCGAGCAGCCTGGCTCGTTCGGCCATGCCGAGGAGGCCGTAGCCCCCGGTGGTCGCGGGGCGGGCCGGCCCTCCGTCGTCGTGCACCCGCAGCCGTACGACGCCGACCTCACCGGCGACCTCCACGGTGACCACCGTGGCGTTCGGCGCATGCCGGATCGCGTTGGTGACCGACTCCTGGCAGATCCGGTAGACCGTGACCTCGACCGGCTGCGGCAGGCCGGTGAGGTCGCCGCCGCGGTGCACCTGCACCACGGGGCTCATCCGAGTCAGCTCGTCCAGGTCGCCGATGCCCCGCTGGGGCGCGTAGTCGGCCACCTCCCCGTCCCGGAGCACCCGGACCATCGTGCGCATCTCGGACAACGTCCGCGACGCCTCCGCCTCGATCACCGCCAGGGCCTCGACCGCCGAGGTCGGGTCCGTGGCCGCCACCGCCCGCCCCGCCTGGGCCTGGATCGCGATCGCCGACACGTGGTGCGCGACGGTGTCGTGCAGCTCGCGGGCGAGCTCCCCTCGCTCGAGCGTCCGGACCTGCTGCACCTCGCGCTGGCGCGCGACCGCGCGGTAGCGCATCGCGGCCCCGAGGGCGAACGCCGCGACCAGCACGGTGGTGCCACCCACCACGTCCTCCAGGGCCTCGCTGGTCGCGAGACCCAGGCCGGCCGGTACGGCGACGATCACCGTGCCGACCAGCGCCTCGGGGCCGGAGGCCCAGCGGTACAAGGCGTAGGGCAGCAGCAGGACCCCGATCATGGCGAAGAGCCCCACCTCGCCGGCGACGCCGAGGATCATCGGGACGTGCAGCACCATCGCGCCGCCGAAGCCGACCGCGGTCGCCAGGAGCGGACGCGTACGCCGCCAGAGCAGGGCCGGGATCACCAGGAGCGCGACCACGGTGGCCACGGGCCGCGCCGGCACGTCGGAGCGGAAGATCGCCTCGCCCGCGGCCGCGACCAGCAGGACGCCGACCACGACCCAGTCCCCCCACACCCGTGCCGGGGGGTCCGGGGCACGAGGCTCGGCGAGGACCGAGCGGAGGGAGGCGGCGAGCACCGCTCCAGCCTAGGGAGCGGCCACGCTCGGCGTACGGAGCTCGAGCACGAGCCGCTCCTCGTCCTTTCGGCCGAGGAGTCCTCACGCGGTGGCCCGATGCACGTCTCCTCTGCTCGGCGCGGTTGACCTGGTCGCGCTGCGCGTCCGGGACCTGCCGTGCGACCTGCTCGGACCGATACCTTGGGGACACGTCGCGACGCCCGTCCAGCGACAGAACACGAGGAACGCCGTGCCGGCTCAGCAGCCCCTGTGGGCAGACTCCTACGCCCCCGGGGTGCCCCTGCACCTCGACTACGGCGACACCACCGTCCTCGGTCTGTGGGAGAACGCATCGCAGCGGTATCCCGACCGGCCGGCCCTGGACTTCCTGGGCCGCGTCTCGACCTACGCCGAGGTCGACGACGAGATCCGGCACGTGGCGGGCGGGCTGCACGCGCTCGGCGTGCGTGCCGGCGACAACGTTGCCCTCGTCATGCCGAACTGTCCGCAGAACGTGATCGCCTTCTTCGCGGTGCTGCGGCTGGGTGCCACCGTGGTCGAGCACAACCCGCTCTACACGGCAGCGGAGCTGCGTCACCCGTTCGTCGACCACGGCGCCCGGGTCGCGATCGTGTGGGACAAGGTGGTGCCGACCATCGAGGGGCTCCAGACCGGGTCCTCGCTCGAGCACGTCGTCGCCGTCGACATGACCACCCGGCTGCCGTGGAAGAAGCGGCTCGCGCTGCGTCTGCCGGTCGCGAAGGCCCGCGCGGCCCGGGACCAGCTGACCTCCCCGGCCCCCCAGGTCATGCAGTGGGCCGAGCTGGTCTCCTCGGCGCCGCTCGACGACGCGCACCCCCGTCCGAGCAAGGACGACGTCGCGCTGCTGCTCTACACCTCGGGGACGACCGGCGTCCCGAAGGGGGTGCCGCTCCTGCATCGCAACCTCGTCGCCAACGTCGTCCAGGGTCGTGCCTGGGTGCCGGGCCTGGAGGAGGGCAAGGAGTCCTTCCTGGTGGCGCTGCCGTTGTTCCACGCCTACGGCGTGACGGTGAGCGTGCTGCTCGGCGTGGCCCTGGCCGCCAAGCTGGTCCTGCTCCCCAAACCCGACATCGGCCTGATCATGGAGGCCGTCGCGCGGGAGGTCCCGAGCTTCGTACCCGCAGTGCCGACCCTCTACCAGCGCATCGTCGATGAGGCGGAGCGGCGGAAGGTGTCGATCAAGGGCATCCGGTACGCCTTGTCGGGCGCGATGCCGCTGCCCGGTGACCTCGTCGAGAAATGGGAGGCCGCCACCGGCGGGCTGCTCGTCGAGGGGTACGGCCTGACGGAGACGTCACCGGTGATCGTCGGCAACCCGATGACCAAGGCGCGGCGGCCCGGCGCGATCGGCGTACCTTTCCCGGACGTGGAGGTCCGCATCGCGGACCGCGACGACCTCGACCGCGACGTCCCCCTCGGCGAGGGCGGCGAGCTGCTGGTCCGGGGGCCGCAGATCTTCTCGGGCTATCGAGGCCTGCCGGAGGAGACGGCTTCCGCCTTCCACGACGGCTGGTTCCGTACCGGGGACGTGGTCACCATGTCGCCCGACGGGTTCTTGGTGATCGTGGACCGGGTCAAGGAGATCATCATCACCGGCGGGTTCAACGTCTATCCCTCCGAGGTGGAGGCCGCGCTCCGTACGCATCCCGCGGTCGACGACGTGGCGGTGGTCGGGCTCCCGCACGAAGACGGTGGGGAGCAGGTGGTCGCGGCCGTCGTGCCCGTCGGGGGTGTCGCTGTTCTGCCGGACGAGCTGCGGGCACACACGCGCCAGGCGCTGACGGCCTACAAGGTCCCGCGTCGGATCGTCTTCGTGGACGACCTGCCGATCAACCCCATGGGCAAGGTCCTGCGCCGAGAGGTGGCGACCCGGCTCCAGGAGTCCTGAACGCCGACTGCGGCGCCCGCTCTTGACGGGTGCCACAGCCTGGCTTAATCTACAACCAAATGGTTGTACGACTTGATCTCACGGATGCCGAGGTGGACCGGATCTTCCGGGCCCTCGCCGACACCACGCGCCGCGACATCCTGCGTCGCACGATGGCGGGAGAGGCGTCGGTGTCCCAGCTGGCTGCGGCGTACGACATGTCCTTCGCAGCCGTCCAGAAGCACGTGGCCGTGCTGGAGGGAGCCGGTCTGGTGACCAAGCAACCACAGGGCCGCGAACGCATGATCCGCGGCAACCCCGAGATGGTGCAGAAGGCGCAAGCACTGCTGGGCCGTTACGAGGAGGTCTGGCGCGCGCGGATCGACCGGCTCGACGCGCTGCTCGCCGACGACTGACCCGAACCACCCCGACCAGGAGACCACCAGGAGACCACCATGCCCATCACGTCCGTGACCCGCGACCCCGAGGCCCTGACCATGACCGTGGTCGCCGACTTCGCCGCCGACCTGCAGCGCCTGTGGCAGGTCTACGTGGACCCGCGGCAGCTGGAGCGGTTCTGGGGCCCGCCCGGGTACCCGTCCACGTTCACCCGTCACGACGCCGCCACCGGCGGACGCTCGACGTACCGGATGACCGGCCCTGACGGCGAGAGCCATGGTGGCTACTGGGAGTGGATCTCGGTCGACCCGCTCAAGGGCTTCGAGGTCCGCGACGGATTCGCCTCGCCCGACGGCGAGCCGGATCCCCAGATGCCCTCGATGCGCCTGCATTTCGTCTTCGAGGAGAGCGGCACGGGGTCGCGGGTCACCACGACGACGTACTTCACCACGCTCGAGGAGCTGGAGCAGCTCGTCGAGATGGGCATGGAGGAGGGCCTGCGGGCCGCGATGGGCCAGATGGACGAGGTGCTCGCCGACCTGACGGCGTTCGCCGCCGGCGACGGCACGGTCTGCCAGATCCTGTCCGACACGCAGGCACGCATCACCCGGGTGATCCACGGACCGATCGAGATGGTGTGGCAGGCACACCACGACGCCGCACTGATGCGACGGTGGCTCCTCGGTCCGGACGGGTGGACGATGCCGGTCTGCGACGTCGCCACCACCGTCGGCGAGAAGTACCGCTACGAGTGGGAGCCGGCCGAGGGCACGGCAGGGGAGCGCTTCGGCTTCGAGGGTGAGCTGCTCGAGTCGGTCCGGCCGTACCGGGCCGTGACCACCGAACGGATGATCGGGATGCCCGGCGACGGCACGCTCAACGAGCTCACCCTCACCCCGGTCCCCGAGGGCACCCTGCTGGCCGTCGTCGTCACCTTCCCCGACGCGGCGACCCGGGATGCCATCCTGGCTACCGGGATGGTCGACGGCATGGAGACCAGCTACGCCCGGCTCGAGCGCGACGTCCTCGTCTGAGCCGGCTCGAAGCCGGAGCCCCCGGTGGAGTCGCAGGGCGTCGAGTTCGCTCGGTCGTTGCCGACGATCACGCCCAGACGTCGCTTGCAGACCGCCGCTTCGGCGCACCAAACCTTCTGATCCGTAGCGAGGGTCCGGGGTGTCTGCGGCCGTCCCGGCACACCTACGGACGACAGCGACTTGAGGACAAAGTACCAGGTCAGCGGGCTGTGCGGGCACTCGTCTTGGGCGGGCGTGCCCGGTCGGCCTGAGTCGCTCACGGGGTCTTCCCGGGGGGGTTCTTGAGCCGTTTTTGAGCCGGAGCCGAACGCCACCAGGAGCGACCGCAGGCCGCGTCCTGACGTCACCCCGGGGCGAGAGTTCAACCGAGCCCAACCGGACCGGCCATCCCCCCGGCATGCACCCCGCTCGACCCCAAAAGACCAGGGCCGCAGGTATGACCACGTCGTCGTCGGGGCGGGGACCGCAGCAAGCTTCGCGGTCGGTCAGGTTGGCCGATCGCGGACTCAACGACCGGTGCCACGTGCCCCGAGGCAGTGTCGAACTGGCCTGTGGGAACTTGGCCGCCCTCAGGGGCCTGTCCCTACTCTGGTTACGTGTTCAGGCGCCGCACCCGACCACAGCCCGAGTTTGTCCGCTCGGATGCCGAGTGGCGCGCGATCCTCGAACCCGAGGCCTACCGGGTACTTCGCCGCTCAGGCACGGAGGCCCCGCGGACCAGCCCCTACGAGCACCCGCCCGCGAACCCAGCCGGGGTGTACCGATGCCTGGGCTGCGGGGGCGAGCTGTTCCGCGCCGACGACCAGTTCGACTCCCGGACGGGGTGGCCCAGCTTCACCTCCGCCGCGACCCTGGACGCCGTAGACGTCCGCACCGACTTCGCCATGCTGGTGCCCCGACGTGAGGCAACCTGCACCCGGCGGCGGGCACCTAGGACACGTGTTCGCAGACGGTCCGGCGCCCACGGGCCAGCGATGGTGCATCAACGGGGCCGCCTCACCCTCGATGGGCCCACGTCGGCACCCGCGGCCGGGCAGCCCGATTGAACGCACGCCGCCGTAGGGACGGGACTGCCCTCCCCGGACTCGGTAACCGGGATGGCCGGCTTCACAGTCGGTTCGTTACCCCAACGCTGGTCGTCAGCCCGCAACAGTGCATGTCCTTGCGACCCCGAGGACGCGTCAGCCCGTCGTCGGGATCACCGGTAGGTCCAGGTGGGGCACGCCGCTTCAGGAGACGACCGCCTGGATTTGAGCCGACGTCGAGCCGGAGAGTCGCGGGAGGATCGGTCAGCGGAGCACCTCGGGGTTGACCAGGTGTTCGGGCTGCTCACCGCGCAGGTGCGCGGCGAGGTCGGCGGCGACGATCCGGCAGGCGTTGTCGGCCGTCTGGCGGCTCGCGCCGGCGAGGTGCGGGGTCATCACGAGCCGCGGGGCTCGCAGTAGGCGCGAGTCGGCCGCCGGCGGCTCCTCGGGGAAGACGTCGAGCGCCGCCGCGTGCAGGTGGCCGGACTCGAGCGCGTCGCACAGGGCGTCGTGGTCGAGCAGCCCGGCGCGAGCGCAGTTCACCAGCACCGCACCCTGGGGCAGCAGCGAAAGCTCCCGGGCCCCGATCATCCGGGCGTTGTCAGCGGTGAGCCGCGCGTGCAGGCTGAGGAAGTCCGCGGCCCCGAGCAGCTCGTCGAGGTCGACGGCGCCGGCGGCACGCGGGTGACCCTCGGGCAGGTACGGGTCGTGGACCAGCACCCGCGCCCCGAACCCTTCGAGCCGGCTGGCCACCCGCTCCCCGATCTCGCCCACGCCGACTAGGCCGACGGTGCTGCCGGCGATCTCTGGACCGGCGGTGTCGTAGCGGTAGAAGTCGCCGCGCCAGGTCCCCGCCAGCAGGTCGGCGTGCACCTGCGGGATGCGTCGAGCCGCGGCCAGCATCATCGCCACCGTGTGCTCAGCGGTGGCCACTGCGTTCCGCCCGGGCGCCCGGGTCACCTGCACGCCGTGCGACGTGGCGGCCTCGAGGTTGACGTTGACCGGTCCACCGCGTCCGACCCCGACGAAGCGCAGGTCCGGGCAGGCCTCCAGCACCCGCGCGGTCACCGGCCCCATCTGGGTCACGCATGCCTGCGCCCCGGCGAGGTGCGTGATCATCTCGTCCTCGGCGTCCGAGGCCTCGTCGACCTCCGCGACCCGGCCGAACGGGACGTCCGGCCAGGGCAGGGTCAGCTCGACGACGTCGAGGTCGGCCCCGTCTGGCCCGCAGGCCTCGCGCACCGCGGCGGCGAGGCGGTCGGCGCGGACGAAGTGGTCACCGGCGGCGAGGACGGTCGTCATGGGTCTCCTGGGGTGGGTCGGCGGGCGGTGCGGGTGGTCAGTGACTGAGCTCGAGGACGCCCTCGACGGGGGTGTTGAACTGCAGCAGCGCAGCCCCGTCCACTCCCGGAGCGCCGGGGTCGAGCCGGACCTCGGTGAGCGCGCAGTTGCGTACCGCCGGGAAGACCTGGCGGTAGCGGGACAGGTCGATCCCGACGAGGTGGCAGACCGCGAGCCGGATGGCGGTCGTGTGCGCGACGACCAGCACCCGCCCGTCCGGCTCGGCACCGGCGATGTCGTGCAGACAGGCCACGAACCGGTGGGCGGCCTCGACCGGGGACTCCCCCGCCGGCAGGTGGTGCTCGACCGGGTCGTGGCGGAAGGCGGCCAGCTCGGAGGGGAAGGTGCTGGCCAGGTCGGACTTGGTGAGCCCCTCGGCGGCGCCGAAGTCCAGCTCCCGCAGCCGGTCGTCGACGACCGGCTCGACGCCGAGGGCGGCGGCCGAGTCCCGGGCTGTGCGCACGGCGCGGCTGAGCTGGGAGGACCACACGGCCGCCAGGTCGGCGGTGGTCGCCCACCGCGCCAGCAGCTCGGCCTGGCGCACCCCCCGTGGGGTCAGCTCGATGTCGCTGCTGCCCGCGTAGCGGTCCTCGGAGTGCCAGACGGTCTCGCCGTGGCGGACCAGGACGAGGTCGGTCACGACGCCACCCCTGCGCCGGCGCGGGCCAGGGCGTGCTCGGCGGACTCCGGAGGCAGCCAGCCCCGGTCGGCGAGCTCGGTGACCAGACGGCGGTACGCCGGTGCGAACACCGCCCCGCGCTCGGGGTCGTGGTGGTGGGTCCGCGCCGCAGGCACCATCTCCCGGGCCCGGTCGGTCAGCGGGCCGGTCGACGAGGCCGCGAGCACGGCCATCCCGGCGGCCGACCCGGCGGCCGACCAGCCCGCGGCGGGCACCTCCAGGTCGCGTCCGGTGACGTCGGCGCGCAGCTGGGTCCAGGCGGGGTTGGCGGAGCCGCCGCCGGTGCTGACGTGCCGCCCCGAGAGGTCGGCGCCGAGCCGGTCCAGGCCGTCGAGGGCCAGCCGTTCGACGAACGCGACGCCCTGGAGAAGCGCGGCGAACCGCTCCGGGGGCCGTTCGCCCGTGCGGTCACCGAGGGTGAGTCCTCGGGCGTCGGGGGCCACGAACGGGAACCGCTCTCCCTCGCCGACCAGGGGGTAGACCACGGTGCGGGCGGGCTCGCGCACGTCGATCGCCGCACCCAGGTCGTCCAGCGACCAACCGGCAAGGCCACCGGATTCCTGCTCGTGGACCAGGACCCCCGCGCCCGTGCTCGAGGCGCCCCCAGGAAGCCAGGACCCGTCGGGGGCCCGGTGGCTGTAGACCACGCCTTGCGGGTCGTGCAGCAGGTCGCGGGTGACGCCCTTGAAGACCATGGTGGTGCCGAGCACGACGTTCCAGCTGCCGGGCTCGGTGGCGCCGGAGGCCAGTTGCGCGGCGGTGCCGTCGGTGGCCCCGGCGAGGACCGGGGTACCGGCGACCAGCCCGCAGCGGGCCGCGGCCTCGGCGCCCACGACCCCGAGACGCGCGCCGGGGCGGACCAGCTCGGGGAAGAGCGAGGCCGGGAGCCCGAGCGCCTCGTGGACGTCGCTCGGCCAGGTGCCGGACTCCAGGTCGGCACCGGTCTTCAGCGCGTTCGACAGGTCGGTGGCCACGGGACCACCCACCAGGTGGCGGTTGACCACGTCGACCTGGTGGGCGAGCAGCCCACCGCGCGCGCCGGGATGCTCCTCGAGCAGCCGGAGCAGCTTGGGCAGCGCCCAGCTGGTCTGCATCCGCTGGTACCCGAGCCGCTCCCACGTCGTGGCCCCGGCCTCGTTGACCCGGTCGCGCTGCGCGGTGGCGCGGGCGTCGTCGTACATCACCGCCGGGGTCAGCGGGGCGCCGTCCGCCCCGACGACCAGGACCGTGCCGGACGTGCCGTCGACGGCGACCCCGGCGACCCGGTGCGGGTCGAGATCGGCGAGGGCGTCGGCGATCGCGGCCGCGGCGGCCGACCACCACTCGTGCGGGTCCTGCTCGTGCCGGGGACCGGAGCGGTGGCTGGTCAGCGGCCGCTCGCCGCGGCCGACGATCTCGCCGGACGGGGTGACCGCCAGCGCGCGGACACCGCCGGTGCCGAGGTCGACCCCCAGCCACACCTCGCCGCTCGTGCCGCTCATGCCGTGCCCCCGCCCGCGCCCGGGGCGGTGGCCCAGGTCGGCGCGACCGCCTCGCGCAGCTCGAGGAAGCGCGCGTGCAGGTCGTCGTAGCGGGCGGTCATGGCCGGGTCGGGCTCGAGTCGGCCGACCGCCGTGACGTGGTGGTCGACGACGTCGGCGACCTCGGACGCGGTGACCCCGCCCGCCGAGCCGTCGCGCCGGGCGACCAGCCCGGCCAGGTATGCGCCGCGTGCGCCGACCTCGGCGTCCCGACAACGGGTGACCGGGCAGCCGACCACGTCGGCGACCAGCTGGGCCCAGGTCTCGTTGTGGCTGCCGCCGCCGGCAAGGCGCAGCACCGTGGGGACTGGTCCGGCCATGGCCACGCAGTCGCGCACCGCGTGGGTCAGGCCCTCGAGTACGGCCCGCGCGAGGTCCTCGCGGCCGTGCTCCAGGCTCAGCCCGTGGAGGCTGCCCCGGGCGCCGGGGTCGAGGAAGGGCGCCCGCTCGCCGGCCGGGGAGAGGTAGGGAAGGAAGACGAGGCCGCGGGCCCCCGCTGGACTCTGGGAGGCCAGGGCGACCAGGTCGACCGGTGCATCGACGCCGACCAACCCGCAGGCCCAGTCGAGCACGTCCGTGCCGGCCGCGGTGGGCATCACCCGCAGGTCCTGCCCGGGAACCCCGGAGCGCAACCGCAGGCCAGCCTCAGGTCCCCGGACCGGTTCGTCGGCGCCGATCACGGTGGCGGTGCACAGCGTCGTGCCGAGGATCGCGCACGCCTCCCCGACCCGCACGGCGCCGCTGCCCAGCACGGTCGACGGAACGTCGTAGGGCGCCATGACGGCGACCGCGTCGTCGGCCAGGCCGATCTTGCCCGCCAGGCCGTCGACCAGCGGCCGGGACCGGTCGTCGTCGGCCAGCGGGTCGGGGAACAGGGATCGGGCCCAGTCGAGGCCAAAGAGCGCAAATAGGTCTGCGTCCCATGCCGTCTCCCCCGCGGGCAGGAAGGGCGCCGAGGCGTCGGTGGTCTCGATCGCGTTCCGGCCGGTCAGCGCCGCGTGGACCACCCCGCCGCAGCTGAGCGCGGCGGCTGCATTGTCGAGGCGGGCCGGCTCGTGCTCGGCGCACCACGCCAGGAGCGCGTTGGCCAGGCCCGAGAAGGTCATCGACCCGGTGCGGGCGAACCCGTCGGCCAGGACCCCCTCGTCCTGCCAGGCCCGGACCTGCGCGCCGGCTCGGCCGTCGTTCCACAGCAGCCCGGTGCCGGTCGGGGCGCCGTCCGCAGCCACCAGCCAGCAGCCGTCGCCCTGGGCGGTGACCGAGACGAGGTCGACCTCCGCCGAGCCGTCCGCGGACCGGGCCACCTCCTCGATCACGTCGAGCACGCGGCGGCGTACGGCCTCGACGTCCTGCTCGGCGCGGCCGGGTCCGGGACGGTCGACCACGGAGGCCCGGCGGGCGACCCCGGTCTCCCGGCCGTCGGCGTCGTAGCCGACCGCCTTCACCACGCTGGTCCCGACGTCGACGCTGATTGTCGTCACGCTCATCGCTGCACTCTCCTCTGCTCGGTCGTGGGACACACGGGGCTCACCCGCGTCCGTGGCTGGCGCGAGACGCCCGGGCCACGGAGTCGACGCCGACGGCGAGCAGCAGCACGGCGCCGGTGACCATGAAACGGAAGGACGAGTCGAGGTTCAGCAGGGTCAGCCCGCTGGAGATCGACTGGATGACGAGGATCCCGAGCAGCGCGGCGAAGGCCGTGCCGCGACCCCCGAACAGCGAGGTCCCACCGATCACGGCGGCGGCGATCGCGTTCAGGTTGACGTCGCCCGTGCCGGTGCTCTGGTTGGCAGCGGCCAGCCGGGAGGCCGCCAGCACCCCGCCGAGCGCGGCCAGGGTCGAGCAGGTGACGAACGCCCCGACGTAGACGCGGCGGACGTCGATGCCGGCCCGGCGGGCGGCCTCGACGTTGCCGCCGACGGCGAAGAGGTAGGTGCCGTACTTGGTACGAGTCAGTACGTAGTGCATGACCAGGACGAGGGCGACGAACAGCACGACCATCCAGCCCAGGCCGCGGGCAGTGTTGAGGTAGGCGACCGCAGCGCCGGCGACAACCAGGACGAGCACGGAGCGGACGACCACGAACGTGGTCGAGGCCCCCGAGAGCCCCGCGGCGCGGCGCTCCCGGGACCGGCTGAGCCCGGTGAGCAGCAATCCGGCCGCGACGGCGGCGACGAGGACGTAGCTGAGCCACGCCGGGAGGAAGGCCAGCTGGGCGAAGTAGACCAGCTGGGAGTCGAACGGCAGGTTGATCGACCCGATACCGCGCAGCACGTAGAGCTGCAGTCCGAGGAACCCGAGCAGCCCGGCGAGCGAGATCACGAAGCTGGGGATGCCGAAGCGGGTGAAGACGAACCCGTAGAACAGTCCGATCACGGTCCCGGACAGCACGGCGGCCAGCAGCGCGACGAGCGCGGGCTGGCCCTGGTCGACGAAGAGCACGGCCAGGGTGGCCGCGGACAGCCCGCTGACCGACCCGACCGACAGGTCGATCTGGCCGACGAGGAGCACCACCACGATGCCCAGCGCGATCATCCCGACCGGAACCGACTCCAGGAGCAGGTTGACCAGGTTGGTGGACGACAGGAAGACCGGGTTGAGCAGCTGCAGCACGACCGCGATCAGCACGAGCCCGCCGATCACGGGCACGACGCCGAGGTCCCCGGCGCGAAGCCGGTCGAGCTGGGCCCGGGCGGCCCCTCCGAGGCCGGTCGCCTGGGTGAGGCGCTCGTCCTGGCGGTCGGTGGGGCGGGTGTCGGCACTCGTGCCGGTATCGGCGCTGGTGTCGGCGGTCATCGGGTCTCCTCCGTAGGGACGGGCGGGTCGGTCGGCCGGGGCTCGCGGGAGCGGACGCGCCGACGGGTCACCGCGTTGTCGGTGGCGCCGGTGATGGCGGCGATGACCTCCTCGACGCTGGTCGAGCCGACGTCGAAGGTGCCGTTGTTGCGGCCCAGGCGCAGTACCGCGACGCGGTCGGCGACGGCCTGGACGTCCTCCATGTTGTGGCTGATCATCACCACGCCGTGGCCGTTCTCCCGGAGCCGGTCGACGAGGTTGAGGACCTCGGCGGTCTGGGCGACGCCGAGGGCGGCGGTGGGCTCGTCGAGGATGACGACCTTCGGGTCGCCGAGCAGCGAGCGGGCGATGGCCACGGTCTGGCGCTGCCCGCCGGAGAGCGCTGCGACTGGCACGTGCACGGTGGGGATCTTGGCCGACAGCTGGCGCAGCAGCTGCCAGCTTCGAACCTCCATCTGCACCTCGTCCAGGCGCAGCCCCCGCAGCTCGGAGCCGAGGAACAGGTTCTGGATCACGTTGAGGTTCTCGCAGAGCGCCAGGTCCTGGAAGACGGTGGCGATGCCCAGGGCACGGGCGTCGGCGGGCGAGGTGATCCGCACGCGGCGGCCCTCGAAGGAGATCTCGCCGGTGTCGGCGGCGTGCACGCCGGAGAGGACCTTGACCAGGGTCGACTTGCCGGCGCCGTTGTCGCCGACGACGGCGACGACCTCCCCGCGCCGGACGTCGAGGTCGACGTCGGTGAGCGCGGCGACGGCACCGAAGGACTTGCTGATGCCGCGCAGGTCGAGGACCACGTCCCCGGGGGTTCCGGGTGCGGCCGGCTCGGGGCCGGCGGTGGCCGGGGCAGTCACAGCAGCCCCAGCTTCTCGCAGTCGTCGCGGTACTCCGCGGTGCAGACGTCCTCGACGGTGAACGGGGCGTCCTCACCCTCGAGCACGTCGGCGAGGTTGTCCTGGGTGACCACGGTGGGCTCGAAGAGCTGCGAGGGCGTGTCGAACAGCGTGGTGTCCGCCTCGGGCTCCTCACCGTTGACGAAGGCCCAGGCCACGTCGGCGGCGGCCTCGGCGACGGTCTTGATCGGCTTCGAGATGGTGTTGTACTGATCGCCGGCCACGATCCGCTGGGCGGCAGCGAGCTCGAAGTCGTTGCCGGTGACCGGTGGGACCGGGGCGCCGGCGGCCTTGAAGGCCGCGATCGCGCCGCCACCGGTGCCGTCGTTGGCCGCGACTACGCCGGCGATGTCGTCGCCGAACTTGCTGACCTGGCCCGAGACCCAGTCCTGGGCCCGGCTGGGGGTCCAGTCGGGAGTGTCGTACTCGGCGAGGACCTCGAAGTCGCTGGACTCGACAGCGCTCGTGGCGCCGTCCTTGATCAGCCCGGCGGCGGCGTCGGTGGGCGAGCCGTTCACCTGGAGCAGGCCGCCCTGGATCCCCTCGGCGTCGAGGTACTCCACCAGCGACTCGGCGATGCTGGCGCCGATCGCCTCGTTGTCGAACGAGACGTAGAAGTCGGCTGCGCGGTCGGGAATCGGCCGGTCGTAGGCGATGACCGGGACTCCCTGGGACTGCGCGGTTTGCACGATCGTCGCCGCGGCAGCGGAGTCGACGGGGTCGAGCACGATCGCGCTGGCGCCCTGGGCCAGCGCCGAGTTGGCCTGCTCCTGCTGGGTCGCGGCACTGCTGTCGGCGTTCTGGTAGATCACCGTGCAGTCGGGACACAGATCACTCATCTTCTCGGTAAAGAGCGGGGCGTCGTAGAGCTCGTAGCGGGTCGAGGCGAGGTCGGGCATCAGGAACGCGACCGACGCCTGGTCCGGGTCGGCGGCCCCACCGCCGCCGCTCGCGGTCGAGCCACCCTCGTCGGCGCAGCCGGCGAGCAGGCCGGTAAGGGTCAGGACGGTGGTGGCGGCCAGGACTGCGCGGCGGGCGGGACGGGACGGTGTGCGCATGGAGGACTCCTCGGGTCACGAGCGGTGTGACCGACAGCACAGTGTGGTGTGATGACAGCGTCAAGAGATCCCATAAACCCCTCATCAGCGGGCGCGGTGAGGGAAAGGAGCGGTGTGACATACGACGGGTGCAGGGCGACGGCCAGAAGAACGAGACAGAGGGTAGACATGGCCTATTGCCAGGGGTTCTGCTGCGACGTCGACAGCGCGACGGGTTGGTGGCGCCGGGCCGAGGACCACGTGCGGGACGTGTGTGATCACATCTCGCATCACACGCGCAGTACGCCCGGTAGGACGTGGTGACGGGCGCTGTGGACCGGCCGCAGAGCCGCCGGGACCAGATCCGGGCGCGGGTGGCCGACGCCGGCTTCGTCCGGATCGACGCGCTTGCCGACGAGCACGGCGTCAGCGCGATGACCATCCACCGTGACCTCGAGGACCTCCAGGGCCACGGGTGGCTGCGCAAGGTCCGCGGTGGCGCCACGGCGGTGCCGTCCTCGATGCACCACGGGGACGTGCGCCACCGACTCAGCACGATGACCGCAGCCAAGCAGGCCCTGGCCCGGGCCGCGGTCCTGCACGTCGAGCCGGGCCAGGCGGTGCTGATGGATGAGAGCACCACGGCCCTGGCCATGGCCGACCTGGTCGCAGAGAGGGCGCCGCTGACGGTGGTGACGCACTTCCTCCCGCTGATCAACCGACTGACAGGAGACCCGGGAGTGGAACTGATCGCGCTGGGCGGCTCCTACTTCGCCGCCTACGACGCCTTCTTGGGCCTCCGCACCGCCGAGGCCATCGCGAGCCTCCGCGCCGACCTCCTGATCTCCTCGACCACGGCGGTGCGCCGAGGCCACTGCTACCACCAGTCTCAGGAGACGGTGGCCGTCAAGCGGGCGATGATGGACGCGGCCGACACCAGCGTGTTGCTGGTCGATTCCTCCAAGTTCGACCGCCGCGGCCTGCACCACCTCGCCCCGCTCACCGCCTTCGACCACGTCCTCGTCGACGACGGCCTCCCCGTGGCCGAGCAGCGGGAGCTGCGGAAGCAGAACGTGAACCTGACGGTGGTGCCGGTTCGCACTGCTTGAGAGCCACCGCAAGCACCTTAGGGACGAGCAACCGCACCAGGTCCGACCTCGCCACCCATGTATCCGCCGAACGCCGACGCTGGGGTCGGCTGCACGAGCTGGTGACAGGTTTGCCGGGCCGCTTGAGACGACGGCCCGGGTCGCGGCGGGGTCGATGAGGGCCAAATTGGCCGGGGCGCCCTCGGCCCTGACGGCTCCTGACTGCCAAGCGTCGCGGCCTCGACAGGGCCACCTCGGAGCCCGTCACCGGCAAGGACCTTGCGCCCTCACTCTCGAGCGGGCGCATCCAAGGTGCGCGCGTCGTACCTGGCGGTCCCGGTACGACGGCAATCACTCCTCGGCCCGGCTGCGCCGCGACGGCGTTCGCCCGGTCGTTTCTGACGATCACCGCCGGACGTGGCTCGGTGGCCTCGCTCCCGCGCACCGGTTCCCAACGAGCCGCATCTCACCGCGGATCACCGGCGGTTCCATCGGCTGCGGTCACAATCCACGCGGCCTGGTCGCCTGCTGCTTCCCACTCGCGCCACGCGTCCTAGCCCTGCTCGAGGTGGGGTAACCGCAGCATGGTGCAACGCGGCCGACCTCGACGGCAGGCCGGCTTCCCGTTCTCACCTGCGGTTGCGGCTGCGGCTGTGTGGCGACCGCACAGGTCGTCGCCAGAAGGGCGACAGCAGTCCGGTGATGGGTCGCGCCGCGTCGGTCACCGTCGGGTCTAGGGACCACCGCGGGCCGTCGATGTGAGCGGAGCGACGTGCCTCAGTCGCGTCGGTAGGAGCGCAGCATGAGCGGCGCGACGAGGAGCAGCAGGCCGACCGACCACAGGATCGAGCCGACGAGGTAGAAGTCGAGGGAGTGCTCGAAGGTCGCCACGACCGGGTCGCCGAGCAGCAGGCCGCGCCAGGTGTTGATGAAGAAGGTCAGTGGCTGCCACTGGGCGAAGACCTGGATCGCAGCGGGCATGCTCGCGATCGGCACGAACGCGCTGGACAGGAACGACAGCGGGACGCCGAGCAGCGCCAGCCCGTTGGCGGCCTGTGCCGAGCCGGTGGCCAGACCGACCCAGACGAAGGCCAGAGCAACTGCGGTCGCGTAGAGGAACAACAGCGCGAGGACAGTCACCCAGTGCACGAGGTCGGCGTCGGAGCGGAACCCGATGGCCAGGCCGATGGCCAGGGTCGCCAGGGCGACGACGTAGAGCAGGAGGGCATCGGCCAGTGCGCGGCCGGCGAGCACGGCGAGCTGGGGCACCGGAAGTGAGCGAAGGCGGTCGTAGAGCCCGGAGGCGGCCTCCTCGGCCACGGCGACGGCCCCGCCGCCGGCGGTGAAGAGCAGGCCGGAGACCACGATGCCCGGGATCAGGTAGTCGACGTAGTCGAGGCCCCCGACGCCGATCGCGCCGCCGAGGACGTAGCGGAACATCACCAGGAACAGGGCGCTCTGGATCAGCGCGAAGCCCAGCACCTGCGGGGTGCGGAACACCTTCAGCACGGTGCGCCATGCGACCGCGCCGAGGGTGGTCAGGGCGCTGGCAGTGCCTTCGGGGGCGTTGGCCGGTCGGGTCGGTGCGGTGTCGGTGGGGGTCGGGGCGGTGGTGCTCATGCGGACTCCTCGAGGGTGCCGGTGTCGTCGGTGTCGTCGGTGTCGTCGGTGGGGCGGCCGGTCAGGGACAGGAAGACGTCGTCGAGCGTCGGGCGGCGCAGCGCGACGTCGGCGATCGCGATGCCGGCCTCGGTCAGGGCACCGGCGCGGTGCAGCATCTCGGTGGCGCCTCCCGTGAGCGGGGCGGTCAGGCGGCGGTCGGCGCGGTCGATCGTGGGCTCGCCGCCGAGCAGGCCGGCGGCCCGGTCGAGGTCGGCGGAGTCGGCCAGGCGTACGTCGAGCACGTCCTGTCCGGCGCGCGACTTCAGCTCGTTCGCGGTCCCGACCGCGACCAGGCGGCCGTGGTCGATGATCCCGATCTGGTCGGCGAGGCGGTCGGCCTCGTCGAGGTACTGCGTGGTGAGCACGACGTCGGTGCCTTGGGCCACGAGGTCCTCCAGCGCGGCCCACAGCTCGGTGCGGCTGCGGGGGTCGAGACCGGTCGTCGGCTCGTCGAGCAGCAGCAGCCGGGGGGCCCCGACGAGGCTGGCTCCGAGGTCGAGGCGGCGGCGCATGCCGCCGGAGTACGTGCGCACCGGGCGGGACCCGGCGTCGGTGAGCCCGAGCTGCTCGAGCACCCGGTCGCTGGCATCGCGCGCGCCGCGGCGGGTGTGGCCGAAGAGGCGGGCGACCATCTGCAGGTTCTCCCGTCCGGTCAGTGCCGGCTCGACGGCCGCGAACTGCCCGGCGAGGCCGATCGCGCGGCGTACCTGCGCGCCCTCGGTGCGGACGTCGTGCCCGGCGACGCGCAGCGTGCCCTTCTCGAGCCGGGCCAGGGTGGCGATGGTGCGCACGAGGGTGGTCTTGCCGGCGCCGTTGGGCCCGAGCAGCGCGAAGACCTGCCCGCCGGCCACGGTGAGGTCGAGGTCGTCGAGAGCGCGGGTCTGCCCATAGGTCTTGGTGAGGCCGGTGGCCTCCAGCATCGGTTCCATGCCAAGGAGCCTGTGGGGCACCGGCGGCTTTGTCAACCATCCGGATGAATGACTATGCGTGACGTACGGTTGACCCATGTCCGACGCCCGGCGACAGCCCGACCCCCAGACCCGTGTGCGGGACGCCGAGCGCAGCCGCGCCGCGCTGCTCGACGCGGCGCAGGCGGAGTTTGCCGACAAGGGCTTCGCCGGCGCGCGGGTCGACACGATCGCCGCCGGGGCCGGGCTGAACAAGCAGCTGATCTCTTACTACTTCGGCGGCAAGCGCGGTCTCTACGACGCAGTCGCCGAGCGGCTGGCGTCGAGGAGTGCCGAGTTCGACGCGCCGGGCACGACGCTGGCTGAGCTGTTCCTGCACTACTTCGACCTGTTCCACGCCGAGCCCGAGCTGCACCGGATCTTCCTGCGCGACGCGATGGACCAGAACCCCGCCGAGGTCGACTACGAGCCGGACCATCCCGACGTGGCGGGCCTGCGCGCGCGGCAGCAGGCCGGCGAGATCGGTGACGACCTTGACCCCGCCTACGTGCTGCTCTGCCTGCAGTCGATGGGCGTGGTCAGCGCAACGTTCCCGAGCGAGGTCAAGCGGTTGACCGGGTTTGACCCGGGCTCGGCGGAGTTCCGCGAGCGCGCAGCCGAGCAGTTCAGCCGGATCGTGCAACGGCTTGCCTGAGGCCCGCTGCGGGCCGAGATCTGTCGCGGTCCGGGCCGGGGCCGGGGTCGAGCCGACGGAAGACGGAAGACGGAGTCGCGTTCGGCTGCCAATGCCAACCGATTGGCTCATGGAGCACGCCAGTTCAGGACCGACTCGCAGATCGACCCGGTGCGAGTTCCTGGGCCGTGACGGCGCGCGAGCCGTTCCAGAGCGAGACGGGGTCTGCTGCAGGATCAAGTGAAAGGTCAGGTTGGGTCAGGCAGCCTGTCGCTTCGCCATGCGGGTCTTGACCTTGACGGTCTCCGCCTCGGCGTCGTAGTGCGGTCCGTTCCATCGGCGGCCGGTCGAGACATGACGCGCGCGAGGCCGGGTCAGTTGTCGCGATAGCTACCCGAGGTCAGCCCGTCCGCCCCACCCGACCCGCCGGCGACGTATCGCGGCGCGCGGTGGCCACCGCCGTATCCAAGCTCTTCTCGGGGCGGTCGCGACACCAGGTCGGCGACAAACATGCGCCGCGCGACCATGACGAGCAGCGCGGCGACCACGAACAGCACCGCGGTGATGCGCCAGGCGGTGGCGTACCCCGTGAGGTCGACGAGATAGCCGAACGCGAGCGGCCCAGTGGCTCCTCCGATGAAGGCACCGGCCTGGACTATCCCGGACGCCGTGGCCGGTGAGTCCCGCCCCAGCCTCACCACGGCGTAGAGAATCAATCCGGGCCATGACCACCCGATGGCGAAGGCGAGCACCGCGGCCGGCACCAAGACGTCGACCACCGGCACCGACAGCGCCGCCAGGGCGACCGCCCCGGTCAGCATCTGCACCGCTACGACCGGAAGGTTCCGCCCGTAGCGGCGGTCGGCCAGATGGCCAGCGAGCAGCCTTGCCGCAATGTTCAGGCCACTGCCCACCGCCATCAGCACGCCGGCCTGCGACGGTGACAGCCCTACCTCGAAGCTCCACGAGGCGAAGAAGGCGCCGAGGGCGTTCGCCGCCGCACTGGCCAGGGCGATCGCGGCCATGACGACGAGCAGCGCCCGCAACGGCGGCGCTTCTCGTGAACCCGGTCCGGTCGGAGCGGTGTGTGCGGTGGGCGCTCGGCGCCTCAGCCCCGTCAACGCCACCAGCACCCCGGTCGCGCCGCACGCGACGAAGGTCGACCGCCACCCGAACGCGGCGGTCACCGTCGGCACTGCGAGGCCGGCCAGCACGATCGCCAGCGGGATGGCGGCCTGCTTGACCCCGAAGCCGAGGCCGCGCCGATGAGCCGGCACGGACCGGGCCAGAGACAGGTTGGCGGTGACCTGGCAGGCGGCGTTGGCGACGCCGAGGACCACCATCAGCGCGAGAAGCGACCACCATCGGTCGACCCCCAGACCGATCCCCAGGCCTCCGACGGCCGCTAGCGCGCCGGCCGCCACGGTGCTCACCCGGGGCCCCACCCGGTCGGCGACCATCCCGCCGAGCACGGCTGAGATCGCGGCGGCGGCGAAGAAGGCGCCGACCGCCAGACCGAACGCTCGCGGGCCGAACCCGAGATCGTCGCGCACCAGCACCGACTGGGAGGCCAGCAGGAAGACCGGCAGCGTCCCCAGCGTCGTCAGCCCGCTGGCGGCGGCGATTGGAATGAGGGTGGAGCTGCGTCCGGGCACCCTCAGGCCGGGACCAGCGTGCTGGTCGCGGTCACCACGCCATGTGCGTCACGTACCTCCGCGCCCGCGGCCAACCCGTCCGCCCCGGCGACGACACTCATCGTCTGCGGCCCCACCATCGGAGCGACCAAGCGGTAGCCGAAGGTTCGCCCGACGAGCCCGTCCCCGGCGCGCCGCTGCAGCTCACCCATCATCAGTGCCTGGAGCGGCCCGTGCACGACCAGGTCTGCGTACCCCTCCTGGCGCGCCCACGCGTGGTCGTAATGGATCCGGTGGGCGTTGTAGGTCAGGGCCGAGAAGCGGAACAGCAGGGCCTCGTCGACCGTGAGGTCGAGGCGGGCCGCGCGTGCGGGGTTCTCGTCGTCAGGCCGGGCCGGTGGCAACGAGCCGGAGTCGGCCGCGCGGTAGACGATGTCGTTCTCGTCGACCACGAGGAGCTCGCCACCCTGGGTGATCTCGTGGCGGACCGTCACGAAGCTCAGCGGGCCGGTGCGTCCCTGCTTCTCCTGGGAGGCCACCACGCGCGTGGTGCGCGTCGCCTCCTCGCCGAGGCGCAGCTCTCCGTACGTCGTCACACGGCCTCCCGCGAACATCCTGCGCCGCCCGGGTCCGGGTGGGGCGGGAAGGCCGGAGGTCGGATGTCCGTCAGGGCCAAGGTCGGCCTGCGGTCGGCGTTCCAGCAGGTGGACCCAGTGCCACAACGGCGGAAGGGTCGAGGACGGCACCTCTGCACCGATCACGCCGGCAAGGGCCGCTGCCTGCTGGGGGACGAGAAGCTCGGTGAGCACCACCTGCTCCGGCGCCACGGGTGTCTGTTCGATGTCGGTCATCGGCTGCTCCTTGAACGCTCGAGGATCCGCTCGGCACGAGCCACGACGGGTGCGTCGACCATCTGGCCGTCCACCCGGACGGCTCCGGGGCCTGCAGCCAGCACCCGCCCGGCCCAGGCCACCTGAGCGTCGGTAGGGCTCATCGCTTCGTTGACCGCGGCCACCTGGTGCGGGTGGATGCAGAGCTTGCCGGTGAAGCCGAACGCTCGGGCGCGCGCGGCATCTCGTTGCGTGGCCCGGGCGTCGTCGAGGTCGGTGGTGACGCTGTCGACCGGCCCGGCGACGCCGGCGGCACGTGAGGCCACGACCAGCGTGCTGCGCGCGTACGCCATCGCCTCGGGCTCGGGTGCGGCGTCGACGTCGAAAGCGAAGTCCAGGTGGCCGAACGCCAACCGCACCACACCGGGCGCCGAAGCGAGGTCCACCGCGCGCACCAGACCCAGGGCGGTCTCGACCTGGGCGACCACGGCGACGTCGGGGCCCAGCTGTCGGTGGACTCGCGCGAGGGCGTCGACCGAGTCGGCCATCGGCACCAGCACCGCCCGCAGGCCACGCAGGCCAGCGAGCGCGGCGAGGTCGTCCGCGTGGTGCGGGCTGTCGGCGGGGTTGACCCGCACTGCCCCGGCACCCTCTCCAGCCAGCCACGCGCCAGCCTCGGAACGTGCCGCAGCCTTCTCCCCCGGAGGTACGGCGTCCTCCAGGTCCACGACGACCATGTCGGCACCGCTCGCGGCGGCCTTGGAGAACCGCTCCGGGCGAGTGGCCGGGACGAAGAGCCAGGAGCGGGCGGTCTCCGCGCCGACCGTGGCCGCGATCAGCGGTGCCATGCCTTGCCCCGCTTGATCAGCTGGCGGGCGATGACGTTCCGCTGGATCTCGTTGGTGCCCTCCCCGACGATCATCAGCGGGGCGTCGCGGAAGTAGCGCTCGACGTCGAACTCGGTGGAATAGCCGTACCCGCCGTGGATCCGCACCGCGTTCAGCGCGACCTCCATCGCCGTCTCTGACGCGAAGAGCTTGGCCATCCCCGCCTCCATGTCGGAGCGTTCGCCTGCGTCGTACCTCCGGGCGGCGTGCAGCGTCAGCTGGCGGGCAGCCGAGAGCTTGGTGGCCATGTCGGCGAGGTAGTTGCCGATCGACTGGTGCTTCCAGATGGGGACCCCGAAGGACTCTCGCTCCTGCGCGTACACCAGCGAGTCCTCGATCGCCGCCCGAGCGACGCCGAGGGCACGACCTGCGACCTGGAGGCGACCGATCTCCAAGCCGCGCATCATCTGCGCGAAGCCCTGGCCCTCGGCGTCACCGAGCAGCGACGACCTCGGCACCCGAAGACCTTCGAACACCAGCTCGCAGCTCTCCACCCCCTTGTAACCGAGCTTCTTGAGGTCCCGGGAGACGGTGAGACCGCCGCCGTCGGAGTCCGGCTCCTTCTCGACCAGCAGGATGGAGACGCCCCGGTGCCGCGGTTCGGCCTGCGGGTCGGTCTTGCACATCAGCGCGATCAGGCCGGCCTTGCGGGCGTTGGAGATCCAGGTCTTCGAGCCGCTGACGACGTACTCGTCGCCCTCGGTGCGTGCGACGGTGCGCATGGCCTGGAGGTCCGACCCTCCGCCGGGCTCGGTGAGCGCCATCGTGGCGCGCAGCTCGCCGGTGGCCATCCGCGGCAGGTAGCGGTCCTTCTGCTCCTGGGTGCCGTAGTCCTGCAGCAGCTTGGCGACCACCGAGTGGCCTCCCATCGCACCGGCCAGGCTCATCCAGCCGCGCGAGAGCTCCTCGGTGACCAGGACGTAGCAGGGGGCGCTGACCTTGGCCTCGCCCCACGGCTCGTCGATGGACAGCCCATAGATGCCCAGCTGTTTCATCGACTCGATGAGCTCTGCCGGGTAGGTGTTGGTGTGGTCCAGCTCCTGGGCGACCGGTTTCACCTCACGGTCCACGAAGTCGCGTACGAGCTCGACGATCGCGAGCTCTTCCTCGTTCAGGCCATCAATCACGGCTGTCCTCCGGTGCCTCGTGGTTCGTGGGTCTGGTGGGTGGTCGTTCAGCGGGTAAAGGCCCGCCGGAGCAGGTCTGCCGAGCCGTCCCAGGTGATCGCCGCAGCATCGATGCCGCTGCCGTCCAGGCAGGTGGCGAGCTTCTCGCCGAGCTCGTCCTCCGTCGGCGGCCGCTGCGGTGAGCCGGGCGGGTAGGCCAGGGTGGCCTCGTGCGCGCCGTCGGCGGTGCGGACGACGACGTGCACCTCGCCAGCAAGGAGCCAGTCGCCCGACTGGTCGAGGGTGATGTCGACGAGCTTGATCAGGCGTTGCGCTTCGGGGCGACGCACAGCGTCGTCGGAGAACTCCTTGAACCCGTGTCGCGGGTCCAGCAGTGCCGTCGCAGCGGCGTACTCCAGGGAGAACTTGCCCTGCAGACCGTCCTGCGGCTCGTGATGGATGAGCGGCTGAACCGTCGAGGCCGGGGTGTGCACCTCGATCGCCTCGACGGCCGCCGGGTCGAGCTCGATCCCAGCGACCGCGCTGCGCAGCGCGCTGATCGGCCGCTGCAGCGCGTAGCAGGCGGGGTACAGCTTGACCGCCAAACCGCCCGGCACGGCTGGACCGGTGACGTCGACCGCCGCCGGGTCTCCGCCGAGCAGGCGCAACCAGGCCTCGACGACGCCGAGGTCAGCAGTGGCACCGGCGGCGGCCAGGGCGGCGGCGCGGACGCCGGCCTCGGCGGCCATGCCGATCTGCAACGCCTTCCCATCCGTGCCGAAGGCGCGCTGCATACCACCGGCGGCGGGGACGGCCAGCGCCATCGCCCGCGCTAGTCCCTCGGCGCCGAGACCCCGGGCCGTTCCTGCGACGACCGCCGCACCCAACGCTCCCGCGGTGGTGGTGGCGTGCCAACCGGCGGCGTAGTGCTCCCAGCCGAGCGCGCTCCCGACCCTTGCCATGACGCCGGCTCCGGCGAGGTAGGCGCGTGGTCCGCCTCCGGTGGCCAACGCCACGGGGACGCACACGGTGCTGATGTGGGTGGTCGACTCCATGTGCAGGTCGTCGAAGTCGATGACGTGGGCCAGCGCGGCCCATTGACCGACCTCGGCGAGCGGCGTGAGCACCGGACGCACCGTGTGCTCCCGGGCGGCGACCGCCACAGCCACCGTGTCCCTCAGCGCCCGCTCGGCCAGGACCAGGTCATCGGTCGTCGGGTCCAGGTCGTGGGCCCATGCCGCCAGCTCGGCGGCCACACCAGTCGCGCTCATACCTCGTCCTCCATCTCGTGCGGGACCGGCACCGTGGCGGCGACGGCAGGAACGTGGTCGGTGGGAGCAGGGGTCAGCCCCAGCTCGGCGAGGATCGCCGCCGTGTGCTCCCCGACGCCCGGGACAGGATCGAGGCGCGGTTCGTCCCCGTCCGGCATCGCAGGTGGCAGCAGCTGTCGCAGCATGCCCACGGGGGAGCCGACCTCGCGCCACCGGTCCCGCGCCGCGAGCTGGGGGTGCTCGGCCAAGCCGGCGAGGTCGCGCAGTCGCGCGTTGGCGATGCCTGCGGACTCGAGTCGCTCCAGCAGCTGGTCGGCTGCCGCGTCGGCGAAGGCGGCCTCGACCAACACGGTCAGGTCGTCGCGGTGCCTGACGCGTAACGAGTTGGTGCTGAACCGGGGATCGGCGGCGAGCGCGCCGTCGCCGAGCACGGTCTCGCAGAAGACCACCCATTCACGTTCGTTCTGGATGCCGAGGAACACCCGCTCCCCGTTAGCGCAGGCGAACGGCCCGTACGGCGCGATCGCAGCGTGGGCCGCACCCGAGCGCTGCGGCGGGCGCCCGCCGTAGGTCGCGAAGTTGAGGGGGAACCCCATCCACTCGGCCAGCGCCTCCAGCATGGAGACCTCGATCGTGGCGCCTGAGCCGGTGCGCAGACGGCGAATCACCGCCGAGAGGACCCCGCTGTAGGCGTACATCCCGGCGGCGATGTCGGCGACCGAGATGCCGACCTTGCTCGGCTCTTCGGGGGTGCCAGTGATCGAGACCAGGCCCGCCTCGCACTGGACAAGCAGGTCGTAGGCCTTCTTGGTCGTGTACGGCCCGCCGTCGCCGTAACCGGAGATCGACACGTGCACGAGCCCGGGGTGCCGGGTGCGCAACGTGTCGGCGTCGAGGCCGAGTCGGCGGGCCGCGCCGGGCGCGAGGTTCTGCACGAAGACGTCTGCCCGCGCGACGAGCTCGCGCAGCGCGGCACTGCCTTCCTCGCTCTTGAGGTCGAGGGCGATGGACTCCTTCGAGCGGTTAAGCCACACGAAGTGGCTGGACAACCCGCGCACGGTCTCGTCGTAACCCCGGGCGAAGTCACCCGCGCCAGGCCGCTCGACCTTGATCACCCTGGCGCCCAGATCGGCGAGCTGTCGGGTGGCGAAAGGAGCGGCCACAGCTTGCTCGAGCGACACCACGGTGATCCCGTCGAGTGGTAGCACGTGTGACCTCCTCCTAGTTCTAGCGAATTTGTACGGCCATTGTGTGATCTGGCCGTACATGTGTCAACGGTCGGGCAACGTCAATTGCGTCTGGATGATCATCGCCGCGAGCCGGCCCTCGGCGTCGTGGACCGAGGTCTGCCAGACCGAGGTCGTACGCCCCCTGTGCAGCGGCACGCAGGTGCCGCGCACCGTCGTGCCGATCGGCACGGGCCGCAGGAAGTTGCACTTGCTCTCGACCGTCGTGGTGGCGGCCCCCTCGGGGAGGTTCAGGCTGGCCGCCGTGCCGCCGAGGTTGTCCGCGAAGGCCATGATCGCGCCACCGTGCAGCACGCCGTTGCGGTTGCCCAGCTCCGGCACGACATCGAGCTCGGCGACGACCTCCTCGCGGGAGTGCCGCACCAGGCGAAAGCCGAGCGTCCGAGCGAAGGCGGGCTGGCGCTCAGCCACCGCGCGGAGCCGCGCGGCCTCCTCGACGTCCTCAGGCCCGGTCAGCGGCGTCTGCTCGACCATCGTTCCTCCTGTTGTCACGGATTCTGGGCGTCGAGTACAGCAGCAGTCCGATCACGACGAGGGCGAGCACCTGGAGCCCCACGACGAAGCCCACGAGGCCCGGCCACCCGGCCCGCTCGAGGGCGAGCCCGCCGGCGGTGCCGCCGATGCTGCCGCCGGCGTAGTAGGAGAAGAGGTAGAGCGCGGACGCCTGTGCAGGCGCGGTCGTCACCCGGTCACTGAGCCAGCCGCTCGCACTGGAGTGGGCCGCGAAGAACCCGACGGTGACCAGCACCAACCCAACCAGCACGAGCGGCAGCAGGTCGGGCAGCGAGACCACGGCACCCACCAGCAGCAGGCCGACGCCGCCCGCCATCACGGGTAGACGGCCGCGACGGTCGCCCAGTGCGCCGGCGGTCGTGGCGCTCACCGCGCCCAGCAGGTAGGCGAGGAAGACCAGGCCCGCCAGGGTCTGGGTCAGACCGAACGGCTCGGCCAGCAGTCGGAACCCGACGTAGTTGTAGACGGAGATGAACGCCGACATCAGCAGGAAGCTGACCGCGCAGACACGTCGGACGCCCGGGTCCGCGAGGTGTCCGAGGAGCTGCCGCAGGAGGACACGCACCGGCTCCCCGGTCAGCGCCTCCCGGCGCGGATCGGGCAGGGTCGCTCGGAAGCCGAGCACGCAGACGAGGGACACCACGCCGACTGCGGCAAGGGCCCACCTCCATCCCGCGAGGTCGGCCACGACGTTGGCGACGAGCCGCCCGGACAGTCCGCCGAAGGTGTTGCCGGCGATCAGGATGCCCATCGCCCGCCCTAAGGATCGCGGATCGACCTCGCGAGCGAGATGGGCCATCGCGAGGGCCGGCACCCCAGCCATCGCAACTCCCTGGAGCGTGCGGATCATCAGCAGCGCCCCGAAGCCCGGCGCGAAGGGGGCGAGCAGGCCGAGCACCGCGGCGGCAGTCATCGAGACGGTCAGCACGCGCTTGTGGCCCCGGGACTCCACCAGCGCGCTGATGGGCAGGATGGCGAGCGCAAGAGCGCCCGTGGACAACGAGATCGTCAGGCTGGAGGCGGCGGGTGAGACGTCGTACTCGCTCGCGAACGACGGCAACAGGCCCTGAACTGCGTAGAGCAGGACGAAGGTGCCCGCACCGGCGCACCACATCGCCGCGCACAGTCGGCGGAACTCAGGAGTCCCCGCCTCGATCCCTTGGGCGTTCGCCTCTGCGACAGACGGCGACGATCCCATTCGAACGACGCTAGGACCGCGCCGTTGATGCGTCCAATGCATGATCGTGCAAGACACAATGCTGTGATGCATGACAAACCAGCACACGCCCTCCTGAGAGACATACCCGCGCTGGCGGAGTTCACAGTCGTGGCGCGCCGGGAACACGTCACCCGCGCCGCGGAGGAGCTCGGCGTACCGCAGTCGACGCTGAGCAGGAGGATCGCGCGCCTGGAGAGGGCCATGGGCGTCGCGTTGTTCCACAGGAGTGGTCGTCGACTGGTGCTCACCCGGGCAGGCCGGCAGTTCGCCATCGTGGTCGAGCGCGCGCTCGTCGATCTCGAGCGGGGCCTGGTCGACGTCACCCGGTCCGTCGACCCGAGCGGCGGCACGGTCGCTCTGGCCTTTCTCAGCACCCTCGGCGTGGCGGTCGTTCCACGGCTGCTGCGCGAGTTCCGTGCCGACCATCCCGAGCTGCGCTTCCAGCTCGTCCAGGACGGTCACGAGGCCGTGCTCTCCCGGCTGGTCGACGGTGATGTCGACCTCTGCCTGACCTCCCCCCTCCCCGAGGACGCTGACCTCACCGCGTTGGCGTTGCACCGCCAGCCACTGCGTCTTTCCGTGCCGTCGGAACATCCGCTCGCCACGCTCAGCCAGGTGCCGCTCATTGCGGCTGCCGACGAGCCGTTCGTCGGCTTCAAACCGGGGTACGGCATGCGGCGGATCACCGAGGACTGGTGCCAACGCGCCGGCTTCACGCCACGTCTGGCGTTCGAGGGTGAGGACGTCGCCACAGTGCGCGGCCTGGTGGCGGCCGGGCTCGGGGTCGCACTGCTTCCATCCGGGCCGCGGACCGCAGGCACCGTCGACCTCACCGTGGCGGATCTGCCCGTGGCCAGGACCATCGGGCTCGTGCGGGTGACGGACCGGCAGTTGCCGCCGCCCGCGCAGGCCTTCGACGACTTCCTCGTCGCCCACGCCGAGCGGCTCGTCGCGGAGGCCACGGCCGAGGGCTGATCCGGGGGTGAGGCGCCGTGCGACCTCACCCGTCGGGCTGTGATCGTTGACACATTGCCGGGTTGCGGTATTCAATTGGCCGTACCAATCGGAACATTGTCCGGCCCGCCTGCCGGCAAATGTCCGATCACGCCGAACCCGCTGGAGGTGCCATGCCCGAGCCCGCCCGCCCCGTCAAGAGCGAGGCGGCGTATCGAGTCCTGGCCGAACAGCTGCGCCAGGGCATCTTGAGCCAGTCCTTCCCGGAAGGCCGTCTACCGACCGAGGCCGTGCTTGCCCAGACCCATGGGCTGAGCCGACAGACGGTACGGCGGGCGATGCAGGACCTCGTGGCCGGAGGCATGGTCTACCGGGTCCCGGGGCGCGGCACGTTCGTCGCCGACCATGCCGGTCGCTACCTGCGCCAGTTCGGGTCGGTCGAGGACCTGATGGGTCTCTCACTGGACACCGAGTTCGAGCTGGTCCGGCCGCTGCGCCGTGGGGTCGACGTCTCGGCAGCCGGCCGGATGCGACTGGACAGCGACATGGTGTGGACGGTGGTCTTTCGCCGACTGCACGAGAAGGTGCCGTTCTGCCTGACCACGGTCCACCTCCCGCCCGATGTCGGCCGGCTGCTGGTCGGCCAGCCCGAGGTGACCGAGCCCGGGATGCGCAGCCAGGTCACCGTGATCGGCCTTCTCGACACCCGGCTCAGCGAACCCATCGCCGATGCCGAGCAGTCGATCTCCGTCTCGCCGGCCAGCCAGCTCGCCACCGAGCAGCTGCACTGCCAACCGGACCAGGCCCTGCTACGCATCGAACGGACATACACCGACGCCCGCGGCGGCCCCGTCGAGCTCGCACTGAGTGAGTTCCTGCCCGAGCACTACTCCTACCGCGTCCGCCTCCGCCGCAGCCTGCCGCGGTGACGACCGGCTCCGAACTGCACGCTCCGCTCCGCCGCGAGCGAACCATTCTGCGCAACCCCTGTACCGCCCATTCTGGAGGAAATCCCATGCGAGTCACCCTCACCAGCCGCAAAGCCCTCGGCACCGCCGCGGTGCTCTCCATCGCGCTCGGCGCCACTGCCTGCGGCGGTGCGCGCAGCGCGGGCGGAGGCGACGGACCGCAGACGATCCGCTTCTCCCACGTCGTCGCCGCCGAGACGCCGAAAGGTCAAGCGGCGGAGAAGTTCGCCGAGGTCGTCGACGAGAACTGCGGCGACGAGCTCACCGTCGAGGTCTACCCGAACTCCGAGCTCTACGGCGACGAGGACGAGCTGCAGGCGCTGCAGTCGGGAGCGGTCCAGATGCTGGCCCCGGCGAGTGCGAAGTTCACGACCATCGCGCCGCAGCTGCAGGTACTCGACCTCCCCTTCCTCTTCGACTCCGTCGACGACATCCCGGACATCGTCTCCCCCGATACCGCCGTCGGCCAGGCGATCTACGAGAACCAGGAGCTCGCCGACCGGAACATCCAGGTGCTCGGTCTCTGGGACAACGGGCTGAAGCAGCTTTCCTCCAACACGGAGATGACACAGCCCTCCGACCTGGGTGGACAGCGCTTCCGCATCCAGCCCTCCGACGTTCTCCAGGGCCAGTTCGACCAGTGGGGCGCCGCGACCACCCCGCTGGCGTTCGCCGAGGTCTACAACGCGCTCCAGCAGGGCGTCATCGACGGGCAGGAGAACCCGTACTCCAACATCGAGTCGCAGAACATGCACACGGTCCAGGAGCACATCACCGAGTCAAACCACGGCTACATCGGCTACGTGCAGACCATCAACACCGACTTCTTCGAGTCACTGTCGTCCGAGCTCCAGGACTGCGTCACCACGGCTTCGGACGAGGCCGCCACCTATAACCGCGAGGTGGCCGCCGACCTGAACGACGAGGCCAAGCAGACCATCATCGACGCCGACACCACCGAGATCACCGAGCTCACCCCCGAGCAGCGGCAGGCCTTTAAGGACTCCGTGGTCCCGAGCGTCTGGGAGGACTACGCCGACGTCATTGGCCAAGACCTGGTCGACGAACTGCTCGCCAACGAGCAGGGCTAAACCACCCCTTCCAGCGCACCGGGGCGGCCTGCCATGGCCGCCCCCGGTTGTCACGGCCGACCGGAGGCCCCATGTCCACGCTCGACTCCATCCTGCGCAAGGTGGAGAACGTCCTAGCCGCAGGATCACTGGGCGCAGCCGCGTTCCTGGCCATCCTCGCGGTCATCCTCAGGACGTTCTTCAACGAGCTCATCTTCTGGTCCGAGGAGGCGATCATCTACCTGGTCATCTTCTCGACCTTCCTCGGCGCCGTGATCACGCTTCGCCACAACGAGCACGTCAACGTCGACGTGATCGCGACCTTCCTCGGCGACCGCGGCAAGAAGGTGATGGCCGCGATCGCCGCCGTCATCACGCTGGTCTACGTCGGCGCGATCGGCTGGTTCGCCTGGGTACTGATCTTCGAGCCCGTTTCCAGCGACACCGTCACACCAGCGCTGGGTCTGCCGCTGTGGGTCGTCACCCTGCCCCTCCCGATCGGGCTCACGCTGATGTTCGTGCGCACCGTGCAGGTCCTCGTCCGGTTGGCGCGCGGCCACGATCCGTACCCCCAGGCCGCGAACTCGCTGCTCGAGGCAGAGGGCGGCGTCGCGCTCGCCCAGCAACAGCTGGACGACGAGCCCCGCCACGACGAACGTCACGACCGGCCTCAGGGAGACACCCGATGAGCGTTGCTGCGATCGCCCTTTTCGTCATCCTCTTCCTGCTGCTCTTCTCCTCCGCGCCGATCGCGGTGGCCCTTGGGCTCTCGACCCTGATCTACTTCTTCTACTTCACGACCATCCCGCTCACCCAGGTCCCCGAGACGCTCTTCAACGCGCTCAACACCTTCCCCCTGGTCGCGATCCCGATGTTCGTGCTAGCCGCAACCATCATGAGTCGGGGCGGCATCAGTGAACGACTGATCAAGGCGGGCTTGGCCGTAGTCGGCCAGTTCCGAGGTGGGTTGGCCATCACCGCCGTCCTGTCGTGCGTCTTCTTCGCCGCCATCTCGGGCTCCAGCCCCGCGACCGTCGTGGCGGTCGGCACCCTCCTCATCCCCGCCATGATCAACAGTGGCTACGGCAAGGACTTCTCCACCGGGCTGATCGCCACCTCGGGGTCGCTAGGAATCCTCCTGCCCCCCTCGATCCCGCTGATCGTCTACGGCATCGCCACCGAGCAGTCGATCGGTGACCTTTTCATCGCCGGCATCCTTCCCGGCCTCCTGGCCGGGCTGATGCTCCTGCTCATGGTGGTCGTTCTCTCCTGGCGGCGGGGCTACGGCACCGGCGAGCACGCCGTCAACATGACGCGCAAGGAGAAGTTCCAAGCACTTCGCGACGCAGTGCTGAGCCTGCTGCTCCCGCTGTTCGTCCTGGGCGGGATCTACGGAGGGATCTTCACCCCCACCGAGGCAGCTGCGATGGCAGTCCTCTACGCCTTCCTCGTCTCGTTCTTCGTCTACCGGGAGCTGTCCTTCAAGGACCTCGGCAATATCCTGCTGGACTCGTCGCGCGTCTCAGCCATGGTTATGTTCATCATCGCCAACGGCATCCTGTTCTCCTTCGTGCTCACCGCCGAGCGGATCCCGAACGACGTGACCGAGGCGCTCATTGCACTCGACCTGCAACCGTGGAGCTTCCTGCTGCTGGTGACAGTCATCCTCCTGATCGCCGGCTGTTTCATGGAGACCTCGAGCGCCATCCTGATCATCGCGCCCATCCTGCTTCCGATCGCGATGGAGCTCGGGATCGATCCGATCCACCTCGGCATCATCATGGTGATGAACCTCGAGATCGGCATGATCACCCCGCCACTCGGCCTCAACCTCTTCGTAGCCAGCGGCCTCTCAGGGATGAGCGTGCTACGCGTGGCCAAGGCCGCCCTCCCGAGCGCAGCGGTGCTGCTGGTCGCGCTGCTCATCGTGACCTACGTGCCACAGATCAGCCTCGCGCTGGTTAATTAGCAGTTCAGGTGGAGCCTTCGTGATCTCTTCGGTGCAGCGACCGTGCCGCATCGAAGCTTCGAACCGGATGAGGAGCAGGCATGGACGGCCGCACTGACCGGGAACTACCGCGAATCGACCATGCCGGGGCCACGCGGCTGGCCCCGGTGGTCGCGGACGCACTCGAGCGGGCCGGTGCGGGGCCAGGGGCGCGGGTGGCCTTCACCGCCAGCAACTCCCCCGCCCTGCTCGGCGCTGTCTACGGGTGCCTCGTCTCCGGCAGGGCCCCGGTGGTTCTGAGCGCCGGCCTCACCGACTCCGAGCGACACCAGCTCCTCGCCGACAGTGCACCGGCGCTGACCATCGACGACGGCGCCCTCACTCGCCTCGTCGCGGAGACGGACCGGGGAGTCGGAGCCGGTGACCAACCCACCTCCTGGTTCCGGTGCCGGCCCGTCCACTACACCTCGGGCACCTCCGGAAGGCCGAAGGGCGTGTGGAGCGGCTGGCTCGAGCAGCCGGCCGCCCTGGCGCTGAGCGAGGAGGAACGCGCCGTATGGGACTTCGGACCGGACGACGTCCACCTCGTCTCGGCGCCGCTCTCGCACTCGGCGCCGCTTCGCTTCGCTCTTTACACGCTCTTGCATGGCGGCAGCGTGGTGGTACCTCCGAGCTTCGACCCGGTCCTCGCAGGCCGGCTCGTCGAGGACGGCCAGGTGACGACGGCGTTCATGGCCCCGGCCCACCTCCAGCGACTGCTCGACAGCCGCGACGAGGGCCCCCTAGGTGACACCTCCCGCCTCCGGCTGCTCGCCCATGCCGGATCCAGCTGCCCGGACCACGTGCGTCGAGCCGCCGCCGACGTGTTCGGTCCCGACGTCCTGACCGAGTTCTACGGGTCGACCGAAGGCCAGTTCACGGTGTGCCCGTTCCGGGAGTGGGAGCGTCACCCCGGCACCGTCGGGCGCGCCCGGCCGGGTCGCGACCTCGCCGTGCGTGACGGCCAGATCTGGTGCCGGGTTCCGCCGCACGCACGTTTCACCTACTGGCAGGCACCGGAGAAGACCGCGGCCACCTGGGACGGCGACTGGTTCACCGTCGGCGACCTGGGGCGCCTCGACGACGACGGTCGTCTCTTCCTTGAGGGCCGACGGGACGACCTGATCATCTCCGGCGGCGTCAACGTCTACCCGGCCGAGGTGGAACGTGTGCTGGCCGAGATCGCCGGCGTCACGCAGGTCGTGGTCTTCGCGGCCGACGACGAGCGCTGGGGCCAGAAGGTCTGCGCGGCCGTGTCCGGGACAGTCACCGAGCAGCAGGTGCGGGACCACGCGGCGGCGCACCTTGCGTCCTACAAGCGTCCCAAGCTGGTCACCGTGCTCGAGTCGTTGCCGACAACCCACTCAGGCAAGGTCGACCGGCTCACGCTCGTGCGGGACCTGCGCCTGTCGTGACTCGGGGGCGCTCCCTGCCGTCCAGGACCGGGATGCCCCGCGGGCTCAGCGGCGCACGATGGTGGCGAACCGGGTGAGGCTGAAGAAGTACTGCCCCCGCCGGCTCTGCTCCTTGACGTCTTCACGCCACCCCGTGGCCAGGACCGGCTCCGTGCGGCCTACGAAGTGGGCGATCGCGGCCGCCATGCCCATGCTGTAGGTGTCAGCACCCGTCTGTGTCTCCACCATCGGCAGGGCCACCACGTCCACCGAGGTGAACCCCGCAGATCGGGCCAGCCCCGGCATCAGCACCGGCAGCTGGGGGTGTTTGAAGTGGCCCTCCCAGGCGCGCAGCACCGCGTCGGTCCGGTCCCGGTCGTCGGTGTGCCAGACGGCACTGCGCCAGTCGGTGTCCACGAGGACCGCGGTCCCGCCAGGTTTCAGGACGCGTCGGACCTCGGACAGAGCACGCTCCACGTCCGGGACGTACTCCAAGACTTGGACCGCCACCGCACGATCCAGCTGCTGGTCCGCGACCGGCAGCGCGGTCACGTCAGCCAGGACGGTCCGGGACCGGTCCCCGGTGAGCCTCACCGTCGCCGCCTCGACCATTCCGGGCTCTCGGTCCAACGCGACCACCCGGCCCCGCGGCCCCACGTCCAGCGCGAGCTCGCCGGCCAGGTGCCCCGGTCCGCACCCGAGATCGGCCACTGCCTCGCCCTCGCGCGCGCCGAGCAGCCCCCGGATCTGCGCGCGCTGGGTTCGCACGACAACCGCGTCGTACGCCCTCGCCAGATGAGAGGCGCTGAAGCCCGGGGCCGTCACGGCGAGGACCGGCCGCGCTCGACGGCAGGGCGCGTCACGACGATGTGCCGCATCCCGCTGGTGCGCGTATCCATGGACTTCACGGTACGTCGTTCACGCGGTGGCTGGTACTGCCTCAACTCCGCGCGGATCGGCAGCAGTACGTCGCTTGCGTACCCCCACCTGGAAACCCGAGAACGAAGCACCACACACCTCTTGCACTGCCGGGGTGGTTCTGTCGGACGAAACCTCGTCAGCGACGCCACATCGACCGGCCAGCAGGACGCCGCAGCCGCTCGAGCTCGCTGGCCACACTGCTCCACTTCGCCTCGTCGAGCCGACCCGCGACCTCCATGTCGGCGAGCGCGCGCAGGACGCGACGGCATGCAGCCGGTGAGCCGAGCACCGCGTGCGCGTGCTCCTCCAACGAGACCTCAACAGTCACGTAGGTCGTGGGGATGACTCCGCTCGCCGCCGCAAGGCGCTCCCCCGACGCTGCGCGCCGACACGTGGCCGAGCACCACGTCCGCGGGCGCCCCGGCGATCGCGGCACCGACTCGACAATGACCCGTCCGCAACGCGGACAGGAGCGCTCGACGATCACTGAAGGCGCTCGCGTTCGATGGTCCACGCGACGACAGTGGCGGCGCGCCACCGTAGGTGCTTGCCCACCCGGAACCCGCGGGGCCCGTATCCCTTTTGGCGCCAGGCGTAGATCGTCTGCTTCGGGACGTTGAGGTAGGTGGCGACGGCGTTGATGTCCCACAGCCCTTCAGGGTCTGCGCGGTCCTCCGCGTCTAGCGTCGGTGACGGCCGCGCCGTCTTGTCCGGCCTCTGAGCGGCGTCTACCCCCGGGTCTGTTGTGACTGGGCCAGACGTCCGTGTTTCTAGGTCGCTGCTCCCCTCGTCCCTCCACAGCGGGAGCTGTACGCCACCGTCGTCCCTTGCCATCGCTGCCCCTTCGCGTCGGATCTCTCTCGACCGACAGAAGGCAACGACCAGGGCCCATGGATCAGACGGCAGCAGACGTCGCGCGGCTCGATGGCGAGCAGGCGCAGGACTAGGGGCGCATCGACCCGGCTGCGACCGCCTTCGCATGCGCCACCACGATCCGCACAACGGGCACACGGCCCGAACCACTGGGGCGCCCTATGTGCCGCACCAACTCTACGCCCTCGTGGCGTGTTCAGCGCCGGCAGTAGGACGCCGTGGTCGTTAGGACTCGGCAAGTTGCCGTAACCGGGATAGCTGGGTCTGTCAGTATCTGGGCGCGGCGGGGTGGTCGGCGGTAACCTCCGTCGCATGTTCTTCGGGGCGAGTGCTGCTGTCGTGCGGCGATGTATGGCCGAAGGTACCCGGCGAGTGGCCACCGCCTGCCTAGCTGCTGCGGGCACGATCCGGACCGTGGACCCCACTCTTAACGTCGCCCTCCGCAGGGACCGATGACCTGCTCGCGCACCGTCGCCGTCCGCTACGCCCTTGAGGCTGACATGCTGCCGCCTCTCGTCGAGGCGGTCGATGCTCTCGTTGCGGGGTTGCCGGACGCCGCAGACCGTGAGGTTCTCTTCGAGGTGCCGGCGTTCGAGTCAATTCCCGACCTCGTGATTGTGCAACTGAGCCATGACGCCGTGACGCGGCGACTTGCCGCTGGCGTCACCGCGGTGCCGGATCTGACCTGCGTGCGTGTGCTGGCCGGCCTCGCGGCCGGCATCGACAGCCTCGATGCCCTGGCGCATCGCTGCGGCGTGACGCCTGCGCATCTGCGACGCAAGGTCGTCCCCTCGCTCGTTGCCGCTGGGTGGCTGAGCGACCTCGAGGGCTTGCGCCTGGACGCTCCCTTTGAGCCCGTCCTGAACTGGGTCGTGACAGTGGAGGCGAAGCGGTCGAAGTGGCGAGAAGCCTACGCGCAGGCACGGCGTCAAAAGCGTGTCGCCGACCGGGCGTTCGTGGCCCTCGATGCTGGGTCGGCGAACCCGGCACGGCCGTGGTCCGAGGAGTTCGCCGTCCAAGGCATCGGGCTGGTGACCGTCGACGCGCGGACAGACACGGCGAAGGTGGAACGGCGCCCGCGCCGCGGACCTCGCCCCGATACCGACGCACGTTTCCTTCTCGGCGAACGCGTGATGGAGATGACTGCCGCGGGAGTGAGCGTCGGTAAGACGTTCCCCGTGTTCGGTCAGATGCTGCCAATGCGGGTCAGCGTCTGCTGACCTCTTAGCCTCGGCCCGTCGCCAGCTCGGGTCCGCAGAACTACCGCAGTAGCGCCTCCCATTCGGTAAGGTGCTTCGGCTCGCTTTCGCCGGTAAGTGTCGCGGCGCCAGACAGTGCCCTGTTGAACGTGTCGGCTTGCTGGACGCGCGCGTGGCCTGCCGCTCGCCGTCCGGTCCGGCCGAGCGTCGCGGTGAGCTCAGCCCCGTTGAGAAGGTAGTGGAGCTGCTCCACTTTCTGCTGCCAAGGGCCGTTCGCCAGCTGCTGGCAGTACGCGCAGCCGCACGCCTGGTAGCCGGCCTGCCTGGTCAGCGGCGGTTGGTCGGTGCGAAGGATGGTGTGCAGGACGTTGCGTTCAAAGACTCTCTCCCGTGGCGGGTTGCCGCCTCCGCCGCTGGGCGGCGGCTGGTTCAGGTAGGCGCGCTCGGTGCTGGACATACCGGTGGAGAACCCGCTCGCGCCAAGTGCAGTCGCGTACCAGCCGGTCAACCCGCTGTTGGGGAGGAACAGGACCTTTCCTTCGTCGCTGGCGACCTGGGCGAGTTCTCTATAAGCGTTGAGGAGCGTGGTGGCGGTGAGCTGGGAGTACGGGTTCGGGCGGATGGGGGGCCACATGACCCGTAGCCACCACAACGGCTCCGGGCTCTCTACGATCTCCTGCAGCAGGCGTGCGCGCAGGGTCGCGTCGGTCAGCCAAGCCGTGTCCAGGGTGAGATTGACGAACATGGGGTCATCGGAACCGAGCTCGGCGCGGGTCGCAGTGACGAACGAGATGGCGGTCGCGAGCTGCTGGGCGCTTTGGGCGGACCCAACCCAGCCGCTGGCCGAGAGTAGGACGTTCGCGCCGGCATCGTGCTGAGCATCGAGGACCTCTCGCACCCAAGTCGAATTCGGCGTCGCTGGCATCGCCGCGGAGGCGTAGTTGTACCTGGTGGCGAACCGGAGGTGCCTGGAGTGCGGCGCGATGTTCGGTCCGGGCAGCGTATGAATCTCGGGATCGGCGAACCGCAGGGTCGCTGTCGAAACAGAGTTGAGGAACTTCCTAGCCGCCGTGGGAGTCTGGACGGGCAGCCGGGTCGCAACCCCAACAGCAGCATCGGTCGTGCATACGCGCTGCGCGCGGACCACGAGGTCGGGAAGAAGCCCGGCATTGTTGTAACTGCGGTGCACGACGAACGTCGGCACCGTCCCTGCCAGGGCCTCGGCGGGGGTCGGGAGTGATACCCCTGGCGATACGCGAACCAGCGACCTGGTCATGGTGTGCTCCTCGCTCGGCAGGTGCTCCGCCCTATACGGGCGCTCCCGCAGGGTGGTGGGGCTGGCGTGTCGGACTGGGACTAGATGATGAGGTCTCGAAGGGCTCGTTCGGCGCGCCCGCGCTTGTACGCCGCAGCGGACAGGAGGCGCGTCACGACGGCGGCGAGGTCAGGCGGAGTCGTGGTTGGCAGCGGCTTCGGGCCGTCCTCGATGAGCCGGATGGCCTCTAGATCGTCAACGGCCTGGGCCCGGAAGCCATAGAACGGGTGCGCTCCGGCAAGCATGATGTGGAGGACGACGCCGACGGCGAACATGTCGGCCATTTGCCGGGCGCGCTCGCCCTTCAGCTGCTCGGGGGCCATGAACGCGACCGTGCCCATCATGGCCGGGTAAGCGGTGATGGATGCTTCGTCAAGCATCTTCGCCAGCCCGAGGTCGAGGAGCACCGGTTGGGTCCAGTCGCCGCCACGCAACGCGATGTTGTCTGGCTTGATGTCGCGGTGCACGGTCTGTTGGTCGTGAAGCTCCGCGACGCCGGCGAGCAGACCCTGCGCGAAGCATCGGACGTCGTCGGGTGGGACAGGAACTCCTAGTTGTAGGTGTCCAGCGACGGCGCCGCCGTCGATGTACTCGAATATCAGCGCCGGCCGATCGTGGCCGGCAACGTGAACCTGCTGTACCTCGAGCAGGTTGACGACGTACGGGCTGTTCGCGCGCCGCAGCCCCTCGGCTTCCCGGTCGAGGTAGGCCTTCGGGTAGGCGGGTTCGAGGATGAGCTTGGCGGCCCGGTCGACGCTTCCTGCCTGCGAGATCCGCCAGGTCTCCCCGAACGAGCCGGTGCCGAGGGGCGCGGCGGACGTGCATCCGAACGCCGCGGCGACCTCGGCCGCCGAGAAGTTCGGGGCGACCGCAACTGAAGGCGTGGGTTCGTAGAACGCTGAGATAATGAACATGCGGCTCCTCCCCGCTCTCGCCGATGCCCGCAGGTATACACGGTGCGTGGCGCACGATACGCACGTCGACGCCCAGAACTTTGATTTCGGTCACGTTCACCCTCGTGGCGTCCGACCCCGAAATAGACATTCGGGCGAGGCAGGTCGCCGCACAGAGGCTCGCCATGACTGATGCGAAGTAGGCGATCGGCTCTGAGAATGTAGTAGCGGCGTATCACCATCGTGTCGCGACGATCGATGCGGGCACACCAACCTTGACCGCGACCCAAGCGCGCAGCAGGCGAACGCCCTCGCGGTAGTGCTCGATCTTCGCCTGCGGGGAAACTACCGCCCGGTTCGCATGCTTCACGGAGTTGTACGAATCGGTGAAGTCTTGCGCGAACGTCGGCTCGAACGCGTGCGTGCCTGCGACCTCCTTCAGTAGGTGGTCGACGCGCGGTTTGACCTTCACGTTGTTGGCGGCTGAGGGAGTCAACCCCGACTCAATCAACGACTGGTAGCCGACAGCCTCAACGGCGATACCGATCTGCGACATGTGCGCGTCGAGCGTTGCGCCTTCAAGATCCAGCAGGCGCACCAAAGGCTCGATACCACGCGAATATTCAGTCACGAGTTTTAGCCACTTTCCCACACCGACGCGACCAATGTCAGCGTAGGTGAAGAGGAAACGATCAGCTGGGCTCCATGAGAGGGGCGCAATACCAGTGACTGCGGTGCGCACCTTCGACCAGGTTTGCTTCTCCTCGCCCCTAATCGTAACTGTCTCCTTGCGGCTCGCAGCCTCGTGTGACTGGAAATTGATCGGCTTCCATGCAGCGACTCGCAGCAGGCTACGGACGGCGTTGTGGGGAGCCAAGTGCTCGTCCCACGCACTGCCCGACTTCTTGAAGGTTTGGAGGAACACCCTGCTCTGATACGTCACGTCCGGCGTCTGGTGACCCGAACCGATCGCACGCGCAACCGCCCTCAGGTTCATCGAACGCGCCAAGGGCATCGCGTCGACAGCCTTTGCCGTTGTAGAGATCTCGTACGACTGCTCGTCGTCCTTATTGAACTTGAAGACACTTGTCAACGCGGAGTAGCCCAGCCAATGGCCAAGCCCATCCATCTCTGACCGAAGGCCATTCGGCTTCACGTAGTGCGCTGCCGCCCACGCCCCCTCCACTGCGTACCGCGCGTTGATGACGCCCACGCCGGTCGCGGGAGTCGTACCTCCGAACCGCTGTTTGCCCCGACCGCTGTGACAGCCGACGAGCGCAACTGAACCTTCGCTGTCGTAGTAGTAAAGTTCCGTCGGCGGCCTGTAGTCGTGCTTTGACCGGTCCACGTCATCCATGAACATGATGCCTTGACTCCACCAGCGACTGCGGTCGTCCGCGTGAGCGAGATAAGGAACCTTCACCCGCACACCCAACTCGTCGAACTCGTACAACGCGCTCAGCAAGTCCGTGTCGGGATCACCGTCCACTAGAAATCCAATGCGTGTTGGGGTCTGTTTGTCGGCCACCTAGATCTCCTCAACATGCACCTGAATATTATCGATGTCGCTATGAACCAGACACAGAACTGATTGTTCATCCACGCTCTGCACTGCCTATTGTTGAATGACGTGGCCTGACACCCCGGGTCTCACCACACTTGACGTCCGTTTGCTTTGAGTCAGGCGGCTCGCACGGCACATGCGCATGCTCACGTAAAGTACGGCAAGGACAAACCATCCATACCGAACCTAGGACGCTCCGCCATCGTGGCGCTCCGGCCAGCCTGCGTCATTCCACCGTTGTGAGGCGCTGCGGCGCGGTCGCCCCGGCGCTGGCGTGGTCCCCTTACGGAACTGAGAGCGGCGTACTCTGAACAAGCGCCCTTGCGGAGTTCAGCGGGTCCAGTGCGCCCTCAATCGCGGCAGCGAGATCGAGGAGATCCTCTGGACTGCGCGAAACCGTCTTCCACGACTTCCCGTCCTTGGCGGTGTAGGCCAAGCCCGGCAGGTAGTGGCCATGTGAGTCGGTCCCAGCAGTGAACGGATGGGCGTGCAGTAGCTCGTTCCTCATCGACTGTCGAGCATGTCGGAACGCCGTCACGGCGGCATCAAGCGCATCCGCGATCTCTATGCCTTTCGGGAAGGCTCGATAGTCGTCGGCCAAGTCCTGTAGTGCGGTCTCTTTGGCTCCAGCCATCTTGGCTCTGGTCATCGGAAGCGGCACCGCCCCCGCGTCAGTCAAGATCGCCGTGACAGTCTCCTCGAGGCTCAAGAAGCAGAACAGTGCTCGGCCAAGTGCCGCCAGAACGTCGGGGTGAGCCGGCGTGCGGAATTGCCGACCAAGGGTTACGTGCGTCTCGTCCGCGGCTGCATCAGTCACGGGACAGAATCTAGACGGCCGTCGCAGCGGGCGGTCAGGGACCAGAGCGCGTCGTACCGCCGCCTGTCGGGGACGGAGCTGGAGCCCACTGAAACCAGTTGGTGACGGCGAGGTAGCGCGCGGTCACCACGAGCATCTCGACGTCGACGGCGTTTCCGTCCTCGGTCGAGAACGCCACAGCTCACCGGGAGCAATCGGGTCTCCGCTGCCGGAGACGTCCCATGGCACGCCGTGGGCGTACCTCGGTTCGACGTCGGCGGTCTCACTACCGGTTCTGCTGGTGGTGAAGGACCTGTGCGTAGTCGGTCGCTGAGATGCTCAGCGTCCCGACATCACCCCCCGCCGACGGGGGTGGGGTACCCACGGAGCGGACGTGAGCGCTCACCACACCACGGGGAGCCTCGGGGAGGGCAGCCAATGGTTGCTGCTGGCGCGGTCGGTCCCGACTCGTCCCTCGGGACAGGGCTTCGCCCGGTAGCTCAGGCCACCGGCGAACACCTGGCTCGCCGTGACGGTGCCACAGGGCGGCTTGTAGTAGTCGACGTCGGCACATCGGGAACCGCCGTCGAAGAGAAGGCACCGCCTCCGACGGAGTCGTACGGCAGGACGGTCCGAACCGCCTCGTGCCACACGAGACGCTCCTTCGACACCCAGCTGGGCCGCACCGGCGCCAACCCCACGAGCGGTGTCCCCAGGACGAGCTGCCGGAACATGTCGGGAGGTCAGCGCTCACGGCACCTGCGGGCCGGGTTGTTCAGCCTGGCTCAAGCACCCGCCGCAGGAACTGCTTCGTGCGCTCATGCTGCGGGTCGTGGAGCACGTCGGCGCCGCCCTGCTCGGTGATGACGCCCTCGTCGAGGAAGAGCACCTGGTCAGCGACGTCGCGGGCGAAGCGGATCTCGTGGGTGACGATCACCAGGGTCCAGCCCGAGGTCGCCAGGTCGCGGACGACGGCCAGCACCTCGCCGACCAGCTCGGGGTCGAGCGCTGAGGTGGGCTCGTCGAGCAGCACGACCTTCGGGTTCAGGGCGAGCGCGCGAGCGATGCCGACGCGCTGTTGCTGGCCACCGGAGAGCTGCGAGGGGTACTGGTCCTCGCGGCCGTCGAGGCCGACCTGCTCGAGCAGCCGGCGGGCGTCGGCGGTGGCCTCCTCGACCTCGCGGCCCTGTACCTGCACCGGCCCCTCGAGCAGGTTCTGCAGGACGGTCTTGTGCGGGAAGAGGTGGTGCGACTGGAAGACCATGCCGCTGTGCGAGCGCAGCGCGTCGACCTCGTCGCGCCGGGTGGACCGGTCGACCGAGGTGTCGCCGAAGTCGACGGTGGCATCAGCGATGCGTACGGTCCCGCTGTCCGGCACCTCGAGGACGTTGAGGGAGCGGAGGATGGTCGTCTTGCCCGAGCCCGACGGGCCGATGAGGGCGGTGACGGTCCCGTCGTCGGCGCTGAGGTCGACGCCTTTGAGCACGACGTTGTCGCCGAAGGCCTTGCGCAGCCCGCGGACCTCGATCAGTGGCGTGGTGCTCACGCTACGTACCTCCCGAGTCGCCGCTCTAGCGGCTCCTGCGCCTGCGCCACGATGAAGCAGACGATCCAGTAGTAGAGCGCCGCGAAGAGGTAGAGCGGCATGAAGTCCGCACTCGGCGACGCGGCGTTGATCGCCTGCCTCAGCAGCTCGGGCACGAGAATCACCGAAGCCAGCGAGGTGTCCTTGATCAGCGAGAGCAGCGTGTTGGACAGCGGCGGCACCGCGATCCGCGTGGCCTGCGGCAGCACGATCCGACGCATCAGCTGCGGGTAGCCCATGCCGATCGTGGTGGCCGCCTCGTACTGCCCGCGTGGGACGGACAGGATCGAGCCGCGGATGATCTCAGCGGCATAGCCGCCGACGTTGAGGCTGAGCGCGAGGATGGCGGCGGGAACGGGCGGAATGGTCAGCCCGATCTGGCCGAGGCCGTAGAACACGATGAAGAGCTGGACCAGGAGCGGGGTGCCGCGGATCGTGGAGATGTAGACGTGGGCGGGGAGCTGGACCAGCCGGTTGGACGACATCCTGGCCAGTGCCGTGACCAGCGCCAGCACCAGGCCGATCGCGAAGCTGGCGGCGGTGAGCGGGAGTGTGTAGACCAGCAGCCCCCTGAGCATGGGCCACGCTGCGCCTCGGACGACCTCCGAGGTCGAGCGGGTGTCGGAGCCCTTCACGTCCGTGACCTCGGCGGCGTCCTCGACGGTCACGTCGGCGCCGAAGTAGTCCTCCGAGATGCCCGCGAGGGTGCCGTCGTCGGCGAGCCTGGCGAGCGCGTCGTCGGCCTCCTGCTGCAGCTCGGGGCTGTCCTGGCGGAACGTCAGCGCCTGCTGGCCGACGTCCTCGCCGGCGTCGCCGACGATCTCGATCTCGTCCGACCCGGTGGAGGCGAGGTAGTCGAGCACGGCGATGTTGTCGTTGACGACGACATCGACGCGCCCCTGCACGAGCAGCTCAGCCGCCTGGGCAAACTGGTCGACCGTGCGGATCTCGGCGCCGGCGTCACGGGCGACCTGCGCCCAGTTGCTCGTCTCCGACTCGGCGGCCACCAGACCGTCGATGTCGTCGAGCGTCTTCACGTCGTCGTTGCCGGCGGCGGTGACGATCACGCCGCGTGAGTAGGTGTAGGGCGCCGAGAAGAGGTACCGCGCCTCGCGCTCGGGATTGATCGTGATCTGGTTGGCGATCACGTCGACCCGGCCGGCGTCGAGCGCCGGGAAGATCGAGTCGAAGGGCGCCTCGACGAACTCGAGGTCCCACCCGGCCTCGTCGGCCACGGCGCGGATCACCTCGATGTCGAAGCCGGTGAGCTCGTCGGTGTCGGGATCGTGGAACGTGAAGGGCGGGTACGTCCCCTCGGTCCCAACGCGGACCGTGCGTGCCTCCGCCGGGGTGCCCGCCGACTCGGCCGACGCCGCACCTCCGGTGAGGGCCAGGGTCGCGACGAGCCAACTCAGGACCACGAGCGCGAGTGCGCGCCGCGACTGCTGCATGAAAGTCACGTTAGTCGCTGCTGTTTTGACCAGTGGCCTGTGGTCGCTGTTGGCGGCACCGTGACGCGCGGGTCCTGACCCTGGCCCGGGTCCACGCAGTGACACCGTGGAGCACGGTGCGGAGAGCGAAGGGGTCTGCTGCACGATTTGGTGTCGGCAGACCTGGCCCATTCCGCCGCGATCAGGCGACGGTGATAGCGACGCGAGAGGTACCCGTTCCCGGACTAGGCTGAGCCCCATGGCGGCCGGCGCGACGATGCACACGTTTGAAGTCGAGTTGGCCGACACGGATCGCGGCGTCTACGAGGAGTTCACGCTGCGCGCGGCGCGGCATCCGTCAGAGACCGAGGCGTACCTCGTAACGCGCGTGCTCGCCTACTGTCTCGAGCACGAAGAGGGCATCGCATTCAGCGAGGGCATCTCGGCGACCGACGCCCCGGCGGTGCTGGTGCGTGACCTGAGCGGGAAGCTGCTCGCCTGGATCGAGGTCGGCGCACCGGATGCCGCGCGACTTCACACGGGCAGCAAGGCGGCCGAGCGCACGACGATCTACACGCACCGCGACCCGGCCAAGGTGCTCGCGCAGTGGGCAGGGGCGAGGATCCACCGCGCCGCCGAGATCGTGCTGCACCACTTCGATCCCGGGTTCATCGATTCAGCGGTGGAAACGATGGAGCGCCGCAACACGATCACGCTCACCGTCACGGAGCGGCAGCTCTACCTGGAATTGAACGGCGTGCACCTCTCATCGGCGGTGCACGACCACCCGATCGGCTAGCGGGAGCGACGGCCCGTTGCCGATCCTGATGCGCGACTTCCGGCGCGCGTCAACACACCGCTTCTGGGACGGCTCCATACGCCGAAACTGCCGAGAGTCGGGCGGGTCTCTATCCCTGTTCGACAGCGGTAAGGGCGACGACCGCGCCGCAGTCAAGCAAGACCAGGAAGTAAGCGCCATCGGCGGCAACAGAAGCCGACTCCGGCTCGGTCATGGGCTGCCGTAGGGCCTCTACGAAGGTACGCAACCCCGGCGTGCTCGGACCCTTGCCGTCTTCACTCCGCGCCAGCCGCACCTCATAGGTTCGAAGGTCAAGCGCGCCGGAGGTCACAGCCACCAGTTCGGCGCTCATGACGTCCAGGGAAGCAGCGGCTCGCTCAGCCAACGGGAGTTGACTTGCCGTGAGCATCGAGTGGAGTTCGCTGAGTTCGACATAGCGGGTTCGCACTAGGGCATCGTGCCGCACGATGTCCGCCCGCCATGCCGCACTGAGGGCGGCTAAACTCGCCCGGATCTGCCGCGGACAGAGTGCACCGGAGGTGCGTCTAACCACCGCCTGAGAGGCGCAGATGTCGGCGTCCGCGGCTAGCGTCGGACCATGGCAACCCCGCTGCCCGAGCTGCTAGTGAGCGACCCGGCCGCGCTGCGAGCGTGGCTCGAAGAGCACCAGGCGACGTCGCCGGGCGTGCGGCTGGTGCTGACCAAGAAGGGCGGCACGGACACCACGATCAAGTGGGCGAACGCGGTCGAGGAACTGCTCTGCTTCGGCTGAATCGACGGCCAGGCTGGCAAACGTGACGAGTACAGCTACACCGTGCGCATCACCCCGCGACGCCCCAAGAGCAGCTGGTCCCAGCGAAACGTCGCACTCGTAGCGACTCTCGAAGAGCAGGGCCGGATGACCGACGCCGGTCGTGCCGCGGTCGACGCCGCGCGCGCCGACGGGCGGTGGGACTCGGCGTACGCCGGTCCGGCGACCCGCCAGGCGCCCGACGACCTGCCCGCGGCGACAGCGGCGGATCCGGACGCGCGGGCGATGTTCAAAGTGCTCACGAGCGCCAACCGGTTCGCGCTGATCCATCGCGTCGAGAACATGAAGCGCGCTGAGAGCCGGGCCCTCAAGATCACCGAGATGGTTGAGATGCTGGCGCGCGGCGAGACGCTTCACCCGCAAAAGGCGGGTCATCCCGGACGGGCAAGCCAGGGCACCGACGCCCGGCAGTAGGCCCCTCGTCGTGGTCGTCGTGCCTGCTCGAGCAGGGTCTTCCACCGCTACGGACGTGACCTGCACGGCCGATGATGCGCAGCGAGCGTGCGAGGCCCTCAGCCTTCCTAGAAGGCCTTCGCCATCTGCTCCGCAACCCTCTGCTCGTCCGGACGACCGCTCTCACGGAGCCCCGCGCCGATGTCGCTGCTGGATCTGTCAGTCAGTCGAGCGGTATTTGCGCAGGAGCGCCGCCGTCGCGGAAAGGACGATGACCAGCCCGCCGTAGGCGTACGTCGTAGCGGCCAGGCCCACGTGGGGTGCGGCCACGCCGGCGACGACGGCGGGGATTCCGAAGGCGAGGTAGCTGACCACGAAGACCGAAGCGAACAGCTCGCCCCGCTCGTCGGGTCCGACGGTCGGGGTGATGGAGCGCATGATGCCGAGGAACGCGGTGCCGAAGCCCGAGCCGGCGACCACGGCCGCGGCGATGAAGCCCCAGTAGGAACCGAACGCGAGCGCGACCAGCGTGAGTGCGGTGCCGAGGGCCAGCGCGGTCGTGCCGTAGATCGTGATCTGGCGCGAGGTCCGGTTGCGGGCCACGAAGCTGGAGAGGGCGCCGACCCCGGTCAGCGTGGTGACCACCAGTCCCTGCTCGACGTGGCGGGCGCCACCGAGCTCCTGCGCGACGATCGGCGCGCCCAGCGAGAGGTAGAGCCCACCGGTGGCCCAACCGGCGAACAGGGCCGGGGCGCTGCGCGCGAAGGCCGGGCGGGCGGTGACCGGGACGCCGACGGTGGGTCGGAACGACTGGAGCACACCGTCGTGACGAGGAGAGGTCTCGGGGAGCAGCCACACGGCCAGCGCGAGGAGCGCGTACACGCCGGTCAGGACGCCGAAGACCACTGCCAACGGGGCGGCAGCACGGTCGATGACGGCGCCGCCGACCAGCGCGCCGAGCGCGAGGCCGGCCAGGGGCATGACGCTGTTGGCGGTGGCGGCAACTCCGGGGCGGCCGGGGGGCTCGAGGTCGACCACGGTGGCGGTGAGCGAGGAGAGCAGCAGACCGCTGGCGACGCCCTGAACGATCCGGGCGGTGACCAGGAGCGTGACGGAGTCGGCGTGCCAGAAGGCCAGCATGCTGACGGCCAGCAGGGCCAGGGCGCCCGAGACGACCGGACGACGGCCCAGGTGGTCCGACAGCGAGCCGGTCACCAACAGCGTGAGGAGCAGCGCGACGGCGTACACCGCGAAGATGCCGGTCAGGGTGGCCGAGGAGAACCCGATGTCGCGCTGGAGCACGGGGTAGAACGGCGAGGGGGCACTGGCCCCGGCCATCATCACCAGGATCGCGCCGAGGGCGAGGGCGAAGCCGGCCGGGTGGCCACGACGGACAGGGGCCGGGGCGTCGACGGTGGTGGCCATGGTGGGTCCTCGCGGGGATCGATATTGGTTCGACGAAGTTCGAACCATGGCGACGGTACGTGAGTCTTGCCAATGGTTCAACTATTGTCGAACCATGACGGCTCCCACCGAGCTCCACCACCCCCCGATCAGTGACGTGGCCATCACAGACGTGCTCTTCGCGCTGAGCGATCCGGCGCGCCTTGCCCTGGCGCGCCAGCTCGTGGACGGGCCGATGGACATGGCAGCCTGCAGCGCGACCGGCGGCCCGGTGCCGAAGGCGACCAAGTCGCACCAGCTCAAGGTGCTGCGCGAGGCCGGCGTGGTCCGCAACGTGCCCAAGGGACGTGGGCGCCTGCTCAGCCTGCGCCGCGACGAGCTCGACGCCGTGTTCCCGGGACTGCTCGACTCCGTACTGGGCACCCGCTGAGGTCCCAGCCCGACCACGGGTTCACCACTCCTGACTCTGCGTCGCGAGGCGCGTCATTCCCCCGCGTGCGGGCAACGTCCGCTGGCGATGGTCGAGCCCAGGCGTCACCGTGGAGGCACCCGTTCCCGGCGACGCACAGCGGACGGCTCTTGCGGAACACGACCTCGACCACAGCGCTGCCAGCTGCGCGCGTTCCGGTTGAGGTTCCTCCTGCGACACCGCCCCGACCTATCGAGGGCCGGGCGCCGGAAACGTCAGCGGCGCCTCAGTGGTCCGATGAAGCGGATTCGCTGGACGACCTGTCCGTCACTATCCAAGCCCACAAGGGCGGTGACGTCGTCCACCGGCGGCCGGATAAGGACGAAGCAACGCAGCGGGCTTCCGTCGTCCGTAGTGGCCGCGGAGAGTGCGGCGGTAGAGACCTCAGTGTGGTTGCCCTCATCAAGGCTCTCAGCACGCAAGATTTCGATGCGGGAAGTGACGAGGCCGTAGATGTAGCGGTTTCCTTCTCCGTGCTTGAAACCGCCCCCAAATCCGATCTCCGTCGTGCCCGGTATGTCGTAACCAGACCCGTCCTCAACAATGCCCCCGTTCACATAGAGCGCCATTTCGTGGCGCCCGCCTATGCCGTCGGGCCGATACCGCAGCGCCCATGTGTCTCCGTTCGGCGCAACGCCCTCCGCAGCAACGACTTCGCCTGCTGTGTTCATGTGCACAGGCTGACACGGGGTGTGGCCACGTCCACCCGTGCCGCAGACCGCGAGGGTGCAGCAGGCGGCACGCTCCGCGAGCCGAGCCGAGCCGAGCCGAGCCGAGCCGAGCCGAGCCGAGCCGAGCCGAGCCGATCCGTTCTGGTGATGGACGCCCGTGTACCGCAGGGGCGATCCGATCGGACGATCTTGGTTTCGCAGGACGTTCCGATTGCGGTACGCCGTCTAACGGCGCTCGGGAACCAGCACGTGCGAGCGCCTGCGTCGCAAGCAATAGCCATTTCCTTGGGACGCCATCGCCTTCCGAAGAAGGTGAACCCCGACGCTGTTGCTCAGGGGCGTCGAGTTGCGCCACGCAGCAAGAACCGGCCGGTCAACAGCACGACCACAATCAGTAGACCCAAGGCCACAGCAGCGTTCCAGAGACACGGCTCATGAGACTCCTTATGGCATCAAATCGACGGCTCCGCGAAGGAACCGGCGTCCTGCCCTCCTTGCGGCTTGCCAGAAGGAAGGCCCCGAGCGCCTCGCCTCGCGGTGGGTCAGAACTGCCAACGCCACCAGCCCACCGACGAAGATGACCCATCCGACTGCCAGAACGGGCATGTCTACGAACCACGCCGCGAACAGCAGTACGCCACCAAACATGGTGACGAAGACCGAGGTAGTCATAGACCGTGTCAGGTCTTGCTCGATAATTGGAGACACGCCACCACGGTAGAGGTCGGCGGCGCAGCCCATGACTCGTGGCCGTGTGCCTCGCCCGTTTCATCTGAGGGCACGGGCTTCCCCGCCCCTTAGAATGGCTAGGGATTCGACTACTTGTGATTGGCGCAGGCGCTCATTCGCCCGCCCTCTTCATGAGGTCAACCGCAAACGTAGAGCGGAACCGAATGGGCATCCAGCGCGTCTGAGTGCCAACTGGTGCATGCGCAGTCAAGAGCGGTTTGAGGTCAGAGGAGACTCGGTGAAGGTTCTAGGTGCGACGGCAGCATTGGTCATCATGTCGCTAGGTACTGCGTGTTCAGCGCCGACGCCACCGCTGGGGGAGGACCCTAGGGAGCCTAGCGAGCTCACCAGCCCATCCGCCGAAGTCGACGGACCGCAAACGGTACTCATGGAGTATTCCGGGGTAGAAGTCAAAGTCCCATCGACGTGGGAGCGAATAGACACGAGCGCATGCGAGTTTGGGTTTGACCGCTGGGGACCACCCGAGTCCGACCCTTGTAATCATGTAGAAGGGGTCGCGTTCTACGGGTCTGCTTTGTTCGACCCGGCCACCGGTCCCGGAGTGAATCGAACGAAGGATAACGGGACCCCCGGCTGGGACGGTTACGTTCTAAGGGGCGACTGGGCTGTATATGGCTTCTCTTGGGACCGCGGCGTTGTCCAAGGCATCTTGGACTCGGCAGTCAAAGCGGACAGTGGTGCTGGGTCAGGGGACACCCGGTGAGAGTTCCAAGATTCACAACAGCAGCGGTCGCGTTGCTCGCCGGTGCATGCTCACACGCGGCACCTGAACAGGTTAAAGCCGAGGTTCATTACAGCGACTACCCGCGTGAATCTTCTGGGTCTCTGCCAAGTGCTGAACCCAAGTGTGATTCCAAAAAGTTTCTGAGTTACTACTACGCCGGTCCAGGTAAGAAGACGCCAGAGGCCATGGTGGATTTTATGGCTCCTGAGTTTGATGTCTCATTCCGTAGCCGTGACCGTCGTGAGGTTGAGGTCAACGCCTCTGACCTGGATACCGGTGACTTGGCCCGGATCTACACGGTCTCTAAAGATGGTGACCTCTGGTACCCCGATGGATATGCCACCTGCGCCAAGAACTAGCGCACAGTGCGCCCCTAGCGCACGGATCTCGTCGTCGACAATTGCTGTTGCCATGAAGGGGGCATCGCTCCGACCCCAGGGCTGCAAGGTCACGTGGCCGTCGGAGAGGTTCACCGACACCTCGCTGCCCTCGACTTCGCTCACGATGCCGAACCCCGCAGTGTTCTCGATTGAGAGGCACGCTCCGCGAGCCGATCATCATCCGGGACCGTTGGAGCTGCGTCTTTTCGCCGCGATCAGGACCCCTTCAATGTCATGCCGTGAATCGGACCTGCAGCGAGCGTCACGAACTGCGGTTCGCGAGGTCCTGTAAGTCGCCTGCCACCTGGCTCAACTGCTCTCCGGGGTCGAGGGTCAGGTCGGCGGTTGCCTTCCAGCCGTGGTTGCCCCAACCCGCGAGCGCGTCACTCAATGTGACCCGGACTTGGACGTGGCCGTACTCGTAGCGGGCCTCGATGCTGAGATCAGACTCAAGCGAGGTCCATTCGCGTGTGCCTGACCAGCCGCGCCAGTCGAGGGCCAACCCCGCGAAGAACTCTTCGAGCTCGCTCCACCCCGATGCGGGGTGCAGGTAAACCCGCTTGGTGGCCGAGAGCCCATCGACAGAGAGGACCGCGACGAGGTCGCCGAGCGCGGGGTCGTCAGACTCGACGTCGAGCCGGAGGCACTCCGACGCTGATCCAATCTCCACCGCAGCCACGCGCCGAGTTTGCCAGACAACGCCCCCGCGTGCGGCGCAGCGTGCGCTCGACGCCGCACGCCTTGCCAGCGCAATCTGCGCGCTCGTCAACTGGCAACTTTCCACCGCCCGTGGGTGCGCATCGACTGCCGCAAGGCGCCGCGGATGCCGGCACTCGGGGCCTCTCGGCAGTCCGAGAGGCGAGGACAGCGGCGACTGAACGGACCGCGGCAAGCCGGCTGACAGAACCGCTCGTCCCTACGCTCCGTGCGGGCGCACCAAGCGAAGACGCCGACAAACCGTCAGCGCCACCTAGTTGCCGCGGTCGTGCGTCGGCGCGGGCAAAGTCGCCATCGCGGTCCCTGCGATGGCCAGCAGGTCTTCGCGGGTGCCGCCGTCACGCGCGCAGCCGGACATGCCGCGCAGGACAGCCACGAGGAACGAGGCAAGGTGGTCGGTGTTCGCCTCGGCTGCCAGGTCGTGGTCTCGCACCCCTTGGTCGAGCCGGTCCTTGAGCCGCTGGCGGAGGACCTCCCGCTGGGCGTCGAGCCGAGGGTCGGTCAGCATGAGGCACCCAGCGGGGGTCTCGGGGTTGGTGTGGGCGTGTGCGGTGTCGTCGAGGATGCGAGCGATGGCCTCCCTCGTGCTCGGCAGGGCCGCCGCGCTGTCGACTGCCTCGCAGGTCCGCTCGAAGTACAGAGTCGAAGCCTCCTCGAAGAGGCGCTGTTTGTTGCCGAACGCCGCGTACAGGCTGGGGGGCGTCAGGCCCATCGCCGCGGTGAGCGTCGCGATGGAGGTCTCCTCGTAACCCGCGCGCCAGAACTGCTCGAGCGCTGCTGCCAGAGCAGCATCGCGATCGAAGCTTCGAGGTCGGCCGGCCATGAAGACCACCGTAACGTATCGACCACTACAGAATGTGGTAGCGTCTCGCCGTCATTCAGTAGCGATCGATACAGAACGGATTCCCCATGAACATCGAAGGTGCAGTCGTGCTCGTCACCGGCGCGAACCGAGGCATCGGCGCCGAGTTCGTCGACCAGCTCAAGAAGCGCGGCGCGGCGAAGATCTACGCCGCCGCCCGCGACGCGGGCGCGATCACCGCCGAGGGAGTGGTGCCGCTCGAGCTCGACATAACCAACGCCGGCCAGGTCGAGGCGGCGGCGGCCGCGGCGGGCGACGTCCAGGTGCTCATCAACAACGCCGGCATCTCGACCGGGACTGCGCTGGTCGCTGGCGACGAGGCGACGATCCGTCGCGAGATGGACACCAACTTCTACGGCCCCCTGCTGATGACCCGCGCGTTCGCGCCCGTCCTGGGAGCGAACGGTGGCGGCGCGATCCTCAACGTGGTCTCGGCGCTGTCGTGGTTCACCGCCCCTGGCGCCGGTGCGTACGCGGCGTCGAAGGCTGCGGCCTGGGCCCTGACCGACAGCACCCGGCTCGAGCTCGCCGCCCAGGGCACGCACGTCGTGGGCGTGCACATGGGGTTGGTCGACACCGACATGGCCCGGGCCGTGGACGCGCCGAAGATCGCGTCGTCGGCCTTGGCGAGCGCGGGCCTCGACGCCATCGAGTCGGGTGCGCAGGAGGTGCTGGCCGACGACTGGGCGAAGTTCGTGAAGTCCGGGCTCAGCCTCGACCCGAAGGCGCGGTACGAGCAGATCTTCGCCGCCCTGGGAGCCTGAGCCCGGTCCTGCTCCCCGTCCCATCCACGCGACGGAGCACCGCAGCACCGTGTCACTCGACGGCCTGCGGAATCGCGGAGTCCTCCCACAGCAGCGCACCCATCTGCATCGCGGCCCGCCGCCGCAGCTCGTCGACGGCGTGGGTGTAGCGCTGCGCGGTGGCCATCTCGGTCCAGCCCATGATGGCCATGACGGTGCGGATGTCGACGCCCTGGAGGAGCAGGAGGGTCGCTGCGGTGTGGCGGGCGTCGTGCAGCCGCACGTCCCGGGTCCCCGACGCGGTGAGCAGCGCCTTCCACTCGGTGTGGTCGCGCGAGGGATCGATGAGCCCGCCGGCGGCGGCGGGGAAGACGAGGTCGTGGGTGGCGTCCCAGTCGGCGCCGGCGCTCAGGCGGCGGCGGTTGACGCGGGCTCGGTGCGCCCGGAGCTCCTCGACCAGCGGGGCCGGCAGGACGACCGTGCGGCGCGAGGCCTTGGTCTTCGGCTCGACCAGCTGCAGCCCGCCGCCGGTGCGCTGCTCGCACTCCGCGCCCCGCTTGCGCCCACAAGCAGGCTGGCCGTCGGTGGCGGCGCAGCCGTGGTCCCAGGTGTGGCGCTGGACCGCGCGGCGGATGCGCAGCACGCCGCCGTCGAGGTCGACGTCGCTCCAGAGCAGGCCGAGCGCCTCGCCCTGGCGCAGGCCGAGGGACAGGGCCATCGACCACCGCGGTGGGTTCAGGGTGCGCTGCGCCGCGGCGATCACGCGACGGCTCTCGGGGACGGTCAGCGGCTCGACCTCGACCTGCACCGCGCGTGGGGGACGCGCGATCAGGGCCGGGTTCGAAGCCAGCCGCCGGCGGCGGACGGCCTCGTTCAGCGCCGAGCACAGCACCCGGTGCACGGCGCGGATGGTGTGGGTGGAGTGGCCCGCCTCCACCATCCGGCGGTAGTGCGCCTCGAGGTGCTCGGGCTGGATCTCGCTGAGCCGCCAGGCCCCGAGGCTGTCCGCGACGTGGTTGCGCATCTGGCTGCGGTAGGTCGACAGCGTCTTCCACCGTGCCGTCATCGGCAGCACGGTGCCCAGCCAGTGCTCGAGCCAGGCGTTGAGGGTGAGGTCGTCGGCGGTCCAGACGTAACGCCCGGTGTCGCGGGAGCGCTCGACCTCGCGGACGGCCTCGCGCAGCGCGGCCTTGGTCCTGTGCTGCAGGTGCTTGCGCTCGGTGGTCCCGTCGGGGCGGCGGCCCATGGTGACCCGGGCGTGCCAGCTGCCGTCGGCGCCGCGGTAGAGCGAGGCGGTGGTCTGCTCGGCGGGCTTGCGTGCCCTACCCATGGTGCGGGTCACTGATCTCGCCGCGGAGGTGGGCGACGTAGCGCTCGAGCTCGCGGCGCTCGATGCGTACCGAGCGCCCGACGTGCACCGCGGCGAGCCGGTGCCGGGTGATCTGCCGCTCGACGCTGCGCCGCGCGCAGCGCAGCTCGCGGGCGACCTCGTCCAGGGTCAGCAGCATCGTGACCGGCGCAGCCGGGCCGGTGCTCGGGGCGCGTCCGGTCGTGGTCGGGGCGGTGGTGGCGGCGTGGGTGTGCGCGTGGGTGTCCATGCCACCCCGATGACATGACAGACCACCGTGAGGATCACTCGAGGTACGAGAAACCGGGGGACGCAGCGGGGGACGTCCTGGGGGACGCCGCCTCATGGTCAAGGCGGGTCTCGTGACGCTCGCTTCGCTCGCTCCTCGACCACCGAGGATGGCGCCCCGCGGTGCGGCGAATCGTTTTTGAGCCGATATTTGAGCCGGGAGAGCCCCGTGGCCCGCTTTCAGCGAGCCGGTCATGCACCTGTTCGTGCAGGTCATGAGCCTGTCCAGTCTGTGCGCCTGTAGGGATTCGAACCCCAAACCTTCTGATCCGTAGTCAGATGCTCTATCCGTTGAGCTACAGGCGCCCGTCCCCGGTCGCCCAGGAACCAGACGAGAATAGCCGACCCCCGTCGCGGGCACGAATCCGGGTCCGGACCCGCCGGTCGTTGATCGATCCAATGTCGCGGCGCGGTGACCCGCGGGTAACCTCGCGTCGAAATAGTCGGAGTCCGAACAATTACCACCGACGACGACACCACCGCCACTGCGCAGCGGCTGCGGCGAGATCACGGGAGAGGGATGAAGGCATGACCGCCACCCAGGAGTCCAGCACCAGCGCCACCGGCCACCCGACCACGCACCAGGGGATCATCGACTTCGTCGAGGAGGTCGCGGCGATGACCACGCCCGACCGCGTCTACTGGTGCACCGGATCCGACGAGGAGTGGACCGAGCTCACCGCGGCCCTGGAGTCGACCGGCACCTTCACCCGGCTGAACCCGAACATCAAGCCGAACTCCTTCCACGCGGCCTCCGACCCGATCGACGTCGCGCGCGTCGAGGACCGCACCTACATCTGCTCGGTCGACGAGAAGGACTGCGGGCCCACCAACAACTGGATGGACCCGGAGGAGATGAAGGAGCGCATGCGCGGGCTGTACGCCGGCTGCATGAAGGGCCGCACGATGTACGTCATCCCGTTCGTGATGGGCCACCTCGACGCCGAGAAGCCGATGTTCGGCATCGAGGTCACCGACTCCGCCTACGTCACCGCCTCGATGCGCGTGATGGCGCGGATGGGCAGCAACGTCCTCGAGCGGATGACCGAGCTCGACGCCGACTTCGTGCCCGCCCTGCACTCCGTGGGCCACCCGCTCGAGCCGGGCGAGGCCGACGTGGCCTGGCCCTGCAACGACACCAAGTACATCGTGCAGTTCCCCGAGGAGCGCGCGATCTGGTCCTTCGGCTCCGGCTACGGCGGCAACGCCCTGCTCGGCAAGAAGTGCTACGCGCTGCGCATCGCCAGCGTGATGGCGCGCGACGAGGGCTGGCTCGCCGAGCACATGCTGATCCTCAAGCTCACCAGCCCGCAGGGCGTCACCAAGTACATCGCCGCGGCCTTCCCCAGCGCCTGCGGCAAGACCAACCTCGCCATGCTCGAGCCGACCATCCCCGGCTGGACCGTCGAGACCCTCGGCGACGACATCGCCTGGATGCGCGTCGGCGACGACGGCCGCCTCTGGGCGGTCAACCCGGAGTACGGCTTCTTCGGCGTCGCCCCGGGCACCAACGAGCACACCAACCCGAACGCGATGAAGACCATCAACAAGGGCAACTCGGTCTTCACCAACGTCGGGCTCACCGAGGACGGCGACATCTGGTGGGAGGGCCTGGAGAACCCGCCGGCGCGCGCCACCACGTGGAAGGGCGAGGAGTGGACGCCCGAGAAGGCCGAGGAGGGCCTGCTCACCAGCCACCCGAACTCGCGCTACTGCACCCCGATCAAGCAGTGCGACATCCTCGCCGACGAGTACGACGACCCGCGCGGCGTCCCGATCGACGCGATCCTCTTCGGCGGCCGACGCAAGACCACCGTCCCCCTGGTCTTCGAGGCCCGCGACTGGAACCACGGCACCTTCCTCGGCGCCACGCTGTCCAGTGAGACGACCGCGGCCGCGGTCGGCCAGGTCGGGCTCGTGCGCCGCGACCCGATGGCGATGCTGCCGTTCATCGGCTACAACGCCGGGAACTACTTCGACCACTGGATCTCGATGGGCAAGGACCACGACGCGGCCAAGCTGCCGAAGATCTTCTACGTCAACTGGTTCCGTCGCGACGAGGAGGGCGGCTTCCTGTGGCCCGGCTTCGGCGAGAACAGCCGCGTGCTGAAGTGGGTCGTCGAGCGCATCGACGGCCAGGCCGCCGCGGTCGAGACCGCGATCGGGCACGTGCCGACCCCGGAGTCGCTCGACACCGACGGCCTCGACATGACCGAGGAGCACCTGCGCGACGCGCTCGCGGTCGACCCGGTCGAGTGGCGCGCCGAGCTCCCCGAGATCCAGGAGTGGTTCGAGAAGTTCGGCGACGACCTCCCCACGGTCCTGTGGACCGAGCTGGACGGGCTCCGCGCCCGCCTCGACGCCTGACCCCGTACGCCCGCAGCACCCCGGGCCCCGTCCGCGAACAGCGGGCGGGGCCCGGGTGCGTGTGGGACGATGACGACGCCCCCGACGGCTCCCTGACGGTGGCCGGAAGGAGTCCCCTCGCGTGACCAGCTACGGCCCCGAGGAACGCGCGCTCTTCGAGTCCGAGGCGGCCGCCCTCTTCGCCGAGATCGTCGGCACCGGTGGCATCGCCCACGACGACCCGCGGATCGCCCTCGGCGGCGCCCGGCACCCCGCCTTCGAGCTGCTCCTCGAGCTCGGCCTGCTCCAGCTCGACCGTGAGGGCACCAGCTACCAGCCCCAGGACCCCAGCGCGATCCAGTCCCGCGTGGTCTCCCCGCTCTCCCAGGAGGGCTCCCGGCTGCTCGAGGAGTCCTCGCAGTGGGCCTCGGCCTTCGGCCAGCTGACGCAGACCTGGCGGCGCTCGCCCCGGGCCTCCGACGGCGGGCCGATCACCCACCTGCGCGGCAACGCGATCGGCCCGTTCCTCGCCGGCCTCGTCCAGGAGTGCGAGGAGGAGATGCTCACCGCGCAGCCGCAGACCGGCCGGGACCCGCAGACGCTGGCCTCCGCCGCGCTGCGCGACATCGAGATGCTCGAGCGGGGCTGCACGATGCGCACGCTCTACCAGCACAGCGCGCGCCGGAGCACCGTCACCCACCAGTACGTCTCCGCGGTCACCGAGCGCGGTGCGGAGGTGCGGACGCTGGACGAGTTCTTCAACCGGATGCTCGTCTTCGACCGGCGCGTGGCCGTGATCCCCGGCGACGACGACCTGCGGCTGGCCATCGCCATCCGGGAGCCGTCGGTGGTGGCCTACCTCGTCGACGTCTTCGAGCGGGCCTGGGAGCGGGGGCGGCCGTTCACGAACCGCGACACCGCGATGATGAAGGACATCGCCGCCGAGCAGCGGGCGATGACGATCCGGATGCTGATCGAGGGACACTCCGACCCGGCCAGCGCCAAGCGCCTGGGTGTCAGCCCCCGGACCTATGCCGGCTACGTCGCCGACCTCAAGGCCGAGTGGGACGCCCAGACCCGTTTCCAGCTGGGCTACGTCATGGGCACGAAGGGTGTCTCGGGCCAGGAGCCGTCGCTCGGGGAGGATTGACCAACCCGGCCCGGGACCCGATGATCAGCATCGAAGGCGGTGACTCGAGTCTGGTTCGAGTCACCGCCTTCGCCGTAGGGACCGGCCCTGTCGAGCGCGGGAGCCCCACAATCTGGGGGGGTGGTGAGGCTCCGGTCCCACGTATGTGCGGCGCTCAGCGCGCCGGTCTGTGAGCGATCAGGTCCTGCTGCGGCCCACCCGCAACAGGACCGGGGATCACTTGTTGGTGACGAGGCAGGGACCGCCGCAGCCCCAGCTCGAGTCGCGTGCCTGGGCCGGGGCGGAGACGCCCAGCAGCCCGAGGCTGACGGCCGTGGCGGCGACGGTGATACCGATCTTGCGGGTGATGTTCATGGAGTCTCCTGTGGCTGGTGTCCCGGTGCGGTCTTCCTGACCGCGGTCACAGTCTGCGGGCGCGACCGGAGCCTCCGGGAGCCTCAGAGTGGCTCATGTCTCTGCATTGCAGGATCTTGCAACGCCGAAAAATCACCGGAGCAGCATCCTGCGCCCCCGTGAGGGGGAGCAGGACTGGCGGAGGCGGCGGGATTTGAACCCGCGAGAGGGCATTACCCTCAACCCGCTTAGCAGGCGGGCGCCATAAACCTGACTAGGCGACGCCTCCCCGACAGCGGACACAGGCTACAAGCACCGCCGGGTGACGGCGAATCCGGCTCAGCCCCGGCGCTGCAGCCTGGCCCGGACCTCGCGCACGAGCTCCTCCCGGTCACCGGCCACGGCCTCGACCGGGATCACCGTCTCGCGCCCGTCGCCCAGCCGCAGGACCAGGCACGGGTGGCCGCCGGTGGTCGTGGTCACCACCTCGCGGACCTCCGACCACGCGGCGTCGGTGACGCGCGCGCCACGGACGAGGCGGACGGCGTACCCGGCGTCGTCGAACCGCAGCACCCAGGCCCGCGAGCGGAGCCACCACCCGAGGGCGAAGGCACCGACGACGCCCAGCAGCAGCGGGACCACCAGCAGGTCCCCGTTCAGCCCGAAGGCGTAGACGAGCGCCGTGGTGGCGAAGAGCAGCAGCGCGACCCCGACGAAGGCCGAGCCGACCAGTCGGGCGACCAGGGGCGGCGCCATCCGGTAGACACGCGTGCCGGACGGTGCGGCGCCGGGAGTGCTCATGGCCCCGATCATCCCCGACCGGGCCCGTCTAGACTCCCCCGGGTACGGGCGGCCGGCGACGCCGTGGCGCCCGCACGGAGGGGTGCCGGAGCGGCCGATCGGAACCGCCTTGAAAGCGGTCGCTGGCAGAGATGTCAGCCGCGGGTTCGAATCCCGCCCCCTCTGCCGAGGCCGGCGCTGCGTCCGGTGGTGCGTCCGTGGTGCGTGCCCGGTCAGTCGGCGAGCAGCAGCTCGACCAGGACGTCACCCTCCTGGACGACGTCGCCGGGGGCGACCTTCACCGCGCGGACGGTCCCGGCGTGCTCGCTGGGCACCGGGATCTCCATCTTCATCGACTCCAGCAGCACCACGGACTGGCCGACCGCGACCTCGTCGCCGGGGGCGACCTCGATCTCGAGCACGTTGGCCACCATCTCGGCGAGGACGTGGCTGAGGCGTTCACGGGGCATGGGAGTGAACCTAGTCGTTACCGCCGCGTACGCGGCTACAGCAGCGGCTCGGTGCGGCGGGGCTCCGGCCGGACGGCCAGGCCCTGTTCGGCGGCCCGGCTGCGACGACCCCGGGTGCCGGTGACGGCGAGGTCGACCCGGATCAGCAGGTAGCCGACCACCAGGCCGACCACGAGGCCGTACAGCACCGAGAGACCGCTCTCCAGCAGGGTGACGCCGGGGTTGACCAGCGCGGCGGCGGTGGACGCCGTCGCCGCGGCGCCGAACGCGCAGACCCACCAGCCCTGGCGGCGCCGGGCCCGCATGTGGCACCCCCACGCCAGGGCCGGCACGCCGACGACGGTCTCGATCGGCCGGGGGAAGGCGCCGAGGGTGTCGCGGACCCAGACGACGCCGTCGAGCAGGTTGTCGACGACCGACGGGGTGCCGTAGCGGCGCAGCAGCTCGGCGTAGAGCAGTGTCACGGCGAGCAGCAGCGTCCCGCCGACCACCGCGACCACCCCGCGGCGCCCGAGGCCGTGCAGGCCCGCACCGAGGCGCTGGACCACGGCGACCGTGGCCGCCAGCGCCAGGCCGAGGGTGACGTACTCGAAGCGGGCCAGGGTCAGCGCCGGGGCGTAGCCCAGCGTCGCGAGCGCGCCCACGCCGGCGACCACGACCGCCACGAGGCACTCGCGCGCGGCCTGCCGGAAGCGGACCGCCGGCACGGTGGCCATCACCCCGAGGACGGCCGCCACCACGCAGGTGGCCACGGCCGCGCCGGTGCGCAGCCAGGTCAGGTCCAGCACCACCGCGAGGACCCCGGCGACCAGGGCGACGGTGCCGAAGACGACCGGCCGGCCACCGACGCGGGCGGCCAGCGCCCAGGCGTACGCGGTGGAGACGACCACGGCGCCGGCCCGCGGCAGCTCGTCGGGGCCCACCGGGACCAGGCCGACCACGAGCAGCGCGGCGCCGGCGGCGACCAGCAGCAACCACAGCGGCGCGAGCAGCCGGGGCGAGGTCAGCCGGGATGCGGCAGCGGGGGTGCGCACGTCGTCGAAGGCTACAGACCGGCCGCCGGGGCCCGGACCTGCAGGCGGCGGTTGGCCAGGGAGGGGTTCGTACGGCGCGCCTGCTCGAGGACCGCCCGCTCGAGGACCGCGGTCACCACGGCCGGCTCCGCCTCCGCCTCCCCGAGCACGTCCCCCAGCGGGTCGACGACCATCGAGTGGCCGCTGTAGCGCGGACCCGGCTGTGCGGCCGCCGCCACGAAGACGGTGTTCTCGATGGCCCGGGCGCGCACCAGCGTCCGCCAGTGGTCCACCTTGCGCTCACCGGCCACCCACGCCGACGGGACGACCAGGACCTCCGCACCGGCGTCGACCAGCAGCCGCGCGTGCTCGGGGAAGCGCAGGTCGTAGCAGGTCATCAGGCCGACCACCCAGCCGTCGACCTCGACGACGGCCGGCGTGGTCTCCCCCGCCAGCAGCCGGTCGGACTCGCGGTAGCCGAAGGAGTCGTAGAGGTGGATCTTGCGGTAGTCGGCCTGCGCGGCGCCGCGCAGGACGAGGGTGTTGAACGGCCGGCCGGCGTCGTGGCTGGTCTCGAACATCCCGGCGACCACCGTCGTGGACCGCGCGGCCGCCGCCTCCGCCACGGTGCTCGCGAACGGGCCGTCCACCTGCTCGGCGAAGGCGCTGACGTCGGAACCGGCCGTGCCGAAGTCGCGGGCGAAGGCCTCGGGGTAGGCCACCAGGTCCTGGTCGGCCGGCGTCAGCGCGCGCACCGCGTCCCGGTTCACCGACGGCTCCAGCGAGGCCGCCTCCTGGACGAGGGCCACCCGCAGGCGATCACGACTCATGCGCCCAGGGTGTCAGACTCGGGGCGTGCCCGACCCCCTGCCGACCTACGCCGCCGTGGTGCTCGCCGGCGGCCGCGCGACCCGCCTGGACGGGGTCGACAAGGCCGGGGTCGAGGTCGACGGGCGGACCCTGCTCGCCCGGGCGCTGGACGCCGTGGCCGACGCCGTCGAGGTCGTCGTGGTGGGCGAGAGCGTCCCGACGGCCCTGCCGGCCACCTTCGTGGTCGAGGACCCGCGCCACGGCGGGCCGGTGGCCGCCCTGCTGACCGGGCGCGACGCCCTGCGGGCCGACCCGGCGTACGTCGCGGTGCTCGCCGTCGACATGCCCCACCTGACCCCGGGCACCCTGGACCGGCTCCGCGCCGCCGCGGCGGGCCGGGACGGCGCGGCGCTGACCGACCCGGACGGGCGCCGCCAGCTCGCGCTCGTGCTCGACGTCGCGCGCCTCGACGCCGTCGCCCCGGACCGTGAGGACCGGCACGGCCACCCGGTGCACCGGATGCTCTCCGGGCTCGACCTGGTCGACGTGGCCGCGCTCGGCCGGGAGCACCGCGACGTCGACACGTGGTCGGACCTGCGCGACCTCGCGGGCGAGCCGGGCCCCGACCGCACGCCGTAGGGTCGCCCGCATGCGTGCAGTCGTGACGGACGGGACCGGTGGACCCGAGGTCCTCTCGGTCGGTGAGGTCGACCAGCCCGAGGCGGGCCCCGGCGAGGTGCTGATCGAGGTGCGGGCCACCGCGGTCAACCGCGCCGACACCCTGCAGCGGCGCGGGATGTACCCGCCCCCGAAGGGCGCCTCCGACGTGATCGGCCTGGAGTGCAGCGGAGTGGTCGCCGCCCTCGGTCCCGACGGTGACGGCGGCCCCGTCACCGGGGCCGGCGGAGCCGTCCTGGCCGTGGGTGACGAGGTCTGCGCCCTGCTCGCCGGCGGCGGCTACGCGGCGTACGTCGTCGTGCCCGCCGGTCAGGTGATGCCGGTCCCCGCCGGCGTCGACCTGGTGACCGCCGCGGCGCTGCCCGAGGTCGCCTGCACCGTCTGGTCGAACCTCGAGATGGTCGCCGGCCTCCAGCAGGGCGAGACCCTGCTCGTGCACGGCGGCGCCGGCGGCATCGGCACCTTCGCCATCCAGCTGGCGCACCACCGCGGCGTCCGCGTCGTGGCGACCGCCGGGTCGCCCGAGAAGCTGCAGACGTGCCGCGACCTGGGCGCCGACGTGGTCGTGAGCTACCGCGACGAGGACTTCGTCGAGGTCGTGAAGGGCCTCGGCGGGGCCGACGTCATCCTGGACAACATGGGCGCCTCCTACCTGGGCCGCAACGTCACCGCGCTCGCGACCGAGGGGCGCCTCGTCGTGATCGGGATGCAGGGCGGCGCCAAGGGCGAGCTCGACCTCGGCATGCTGCTCGGCAAGCGCGGCAGCGTCGCGGCCACCTCGCTGCGTGCCCGGCCGGTCCAGGAGAAGGCCGCGATCTGCGCCGAGGTCGTCGCCGAGGTCTGGCCGATGGTCGCCGACGGCCGGATCCGCCCGATGGTGCACGGCACCATGCCGCTGGAGGAGGTCCGCGCCGCCCACGAGCTGATGGAGGCCTCCGGCCACACCGGCAAGATCGTCCTGACGCTCTGAGCGGGTGGGCCCCGGCCCGGGGCCCGCTGGCTAGGGTCGGTCCATGAGCGAGCAGCAGGACCAGCAGGTCGTCGTGGTCGGCCCGGACGGGAAGCCGGTCGGTGCCGGCGGCGAGGGCGAGCGGGCGATCACCGAGCTGGTCGAGCAGCCGGCCAAGGTGATGCGGGTCGGCAGCATGGTCCGCCAGCTCCTCGACGAGGTGAAGTCGGCGCCGCTGGACGACGCCAGCCGGGTCCGGCTCCGCGAGATCCACCAGGCCTCGGTCCACGAGCTCGAGGAGGGCCTCGCCCCCGAGCTGGTCGAGGAGCTGCAGCGCCTGTCGCTGCCCTTCACCGACGACTCGATCCCCTCGGACGCCGAGCTGCGGATCGCCCAGGCCCAGCTGGTGGGCTGGCTCGAGGGTCTCTTCCACGGCATCCAGACCGCGATCTACGCCCAGCAGATGACGGCCAAGGCCCAGATCGAGCAGGTACGCCGGGCGCTGCCCCGCGGCGCCGGCGGTCCGGAGCAGGCCGGTCAGCAGCCCGGCGCGCCGGGTCAGCCCGGCCAGCCGGGTCAGCCCGGCGAGGCCGGGGGCCACGGCAGCGGCGGGATGTACCTGTAGTCCCGCTCCGCGTCAGTCGCCGCGGTTGAGCCGGCGCGTGACCAGCAGGCCGAGCAGCCCCACGAGCACGAGCCCGGCGCCGGGGACCGCAGCCCGGACGAACGGGGTCGGGGTGGCGGTCGACACCGGGGTCAGCGTCGCCGTCGGCGTCTCCGGCGGCACCGGCGGCCGGCCGGAGCCGAGCAGGGTCTCGACCTCGGCCACGAGGTCGGCGTCGGCCAGGGCCGTGCCGCTCTCCCCGTCGGCGAGCAGGACCTCGCCGGACAGGCTGGCGAAGACGACGTACCGCTCACCCTCGTCGAGGGCGCCGAGGCTGCACCGGTCGTTGGTCCGCTGGGTGACCAGCTCGACCTCCTCGGTGTCGATGATCGCGCCGCGGCCGGGCTTGTAGACGCGGTCCACGACCACGGACTGGAAGTAGTCGGTCTCCTGGGCGCTGATCTCGTCGCTGGCCACGCCCCGCACGGTGCCGGTGAAGACGGCCGAGGCCGACTTGGTGGCGTCGGCGAGCGAGGCAGGCGCGCAGGACGTCGGTTCCGTGCCCGTGCCGTCGGTGCCGCCGGTGGTGTCGGTCGCGCCGGCGGCCGGGGCGAGCAGCGCCAGCCCGAGCACCGTCGCCGGGAGGGCGACGCGCAGTGACCAGGGGCGGCTCAGCATGCGCCCATGACAGCAGACGGGAGGTCGAAGAGACCAACCAGGGCACGCGCCACGCCGTCGTCGTCGTGGTCCCCGACGACCTCGTCGGCCGTGGCCCGGACGTCGGGGTGGGCGTTGGCGACCGCGCAGCCGCGGCCGGCCCAGGTCAGCATCGGCAGGTCGTTGGGCATGTCCCCGAAGGCGACCACGTCGACCGCGTCGATCCCCAGACCCGCGGCGAGGTGGGCCAGGGCGACGCCCTTGGTGACACCCCGGGCGCTGACCTCGACCAGCCCGGGCAGCGTCCACGTGGCCTCGGCGTCGTCACCGACGGCCGCCGTCACGGCCTCCCGCAGCGCGTCCGGGTGGGCGCTCTCGTCCTGGACGAGGAGCTTGAGCCCGGGCTCGTCCCACAACCGCTCGGGGTCGTCGACGACGAGGCCCGCCGGAGGGTCCTCGATCTCGGTGTAGGCCGCGTCGCAGACCAGGCCGGAGACCCGCTCCACCCCGAAGCCGGCGCCGGGGACCGCGGCGGCCACCCGGGCCACCACGGCCCGCCCGACGGCGGGGTCGAAGGGCCGCGTCTCGACCGGCCGGTCGCCGGCGACGTCCCAGGTCAGCGCCCCGTTCGAGACGACGGCGAGGCCGTGGGCCCCGACCACCGGCCACAGGTCGAGCATCCAACGGCGCGGGCGCGCGGTGACCAGCACGACCGGGACGCCCCGCTCGTCGAGAGCGGCGAGCACGCGCCGGCTGGCCGCCGACAGCGTGCCGTCCGCGCGCAGCAGGGTGCCGTCGAGGTCGGTGGCGACCAGGCGGGGCGGGGGCACCGTCAGCCCCCGGCGGCGTCGGCGTCGGCGTCGGCGGTGCCGAACCAGCGCTCGAGCTCGCGCGCGGCGCCGTCGTCGTCGACGCCGGCGGTCACGGCGTCCGCGGCCTGGTGCACCACGTCCACGGCCTGGCCCATCGCCACACCGCGCCCGGCCCAGCGGAGCATCTCGACGTCGTTGCGGCCGTCGCCGATCGCCAGCACGTCGGTGGCGGTCAGCCCGAGCGCGTCGACCACGTGGTCGAGGCCGGAGGCCTTCGAGACCCCGGGGGCCGAGAGGTCGAGCCAGGCGGTCCACCCGACGACGTAGTCCGTGCCGTGCAGCCCGAGCTCCTCGCCGAGGCGCACGAAGTCGTCGACGGTCGCGGCGGGGTCGCGGATGATGACCCGGCTCACGGGCGCGGCGACCATGTGCTCGACCGGGGTCGGGATCAGGTCCCCGCTGAGCTCACCGGTCGGGAAGGCCCGGTTGACCCGGTAGCCGACGCCGCGCTCCTCGACGGCCACCAGGGCCTCGGGGTGCAGCTGGAGGATGCGCTGCACGGCGGGGCCGGCGTCGAAGGTCTCCTCCCGCACCACCTCGAGCGGGGGGTAGCGGGTGACCACCGCGCCGTTGCTGGCCACGATCCAGAGCCGGTCGTCGGCCAGCTCGGCCAGCCCGAGCAGGTCGGCCACCCCGGTCATGCCGTGCGGGGAGCGTCCGGAGGCCAGCACCACGTGGGCGCCGGCCCGCGCAGCCCGGCGGACCGCGGCGCGTACCGCGTCCGGGACCTCCTCGAGCGTGGTCCCGGCGCCGGTGATCCAGCGCAGCAGCGTGCCGTCGATGTCGAGGGCGACCAGCCGGGGCCGCCAGCCCGGCTCGCCGGGCGCGGGCGTGCTCATGCGGTGACCGGGGTGAGGACCTCGAGGCCGCCGAGGTACGGCCGCAGCGCCTCCGGGACGCGGACGGAGCCGTCGGCCTGCTGGTGGGTCTCGAGGATGGCCACGATCGTGCGCGGGATCGCGCAGAGCGTGCCGTTCAGCGTGGCGACCGGGCGGGTGCCGTCGGCGTCGCGCAGGCGGATGTCGAGGCGGCGGGCCTGGAAGTCGGTGCAGTTCGAGGTCGAGGTCAGCTCGCGGTAGCGGCCCTGCGTGGGGATCCAGGCCTCGCAGTCGAACTTGCGCTGGGCGGAGAGCCCGAGGTCGCCGGCCGCGGTGTCGATGACGCGGTAGGCCAGCTCGAGCTTGCCGAGGAACTCCTTCTCCCAGTCCAGCAGCCGCTGGTGCTCGGCGTAGGACTCCTCCACGGTGGTGTGGACGAACATCTCGACCTTGTCGAACCAGTGCACCCGGATGATGCCGCGGGTGTCCTTGCCGTGCGAGCCGGCCTCCTTGCGGAAGCAGGGGCTCATCGCGGCGTAGCGCAGCGGGAGCGACGCGCCGTCCAGGATCTCCTCGGAGTGGAAGGCCGCCATCGGCACCTCCGAGGTGCCCACGAGGTAGAGGTCCTGGCCCTCGATCCGGTAGACGTCGTCGGCGGCCTGGCCGAGGAAGCCGGTGCCCTCCATCGCCTTGGGCTTGACCAGCGACGGCGCGATGACCGGGATGAAGCCGGCCTGCTGGGCCTGGTCCATCGCCATCTGCACCAGCGCCAGCTCGAGGCGGGCGCCGTGGCCGGTCAGGAAGTAGAAGCGCGAGCCGGAGACCTTGGCGCCGCGCTCGAGGTCGATCGCGCCCAGCATCCGGCCGAGCTCGACGTGGTCGCGCGGCTCGAAGTCGAACTCGCGCGGCTGGCCGACGTGCTCCAGCACGACGTAGTCGTCCTCCCCGCCGGCCGGCACCTCGTCGGCGGCCAGGTTGGGGATCTCCGTCAGCGCGGTGCGCCACGCGGTCTCGGCCTCGCCCTGCGCGGCCTCGGCGGCCTTGACCGCGGCGGAGAGCGCCTTGGTCCGGGCCAGCAGCTCCTGCTTCTCCTCGCCCTTGGCCTGCGCGACCCGCTTGCCGAGCTGCTTCTGCTCGGCGCGCTTGGCCTCGAAGTCGCCGATCGCGGCCCGGCGGTCGGCGTCGGCGGACAGCGCCCGGTCGACCACCTCGGCGGACAGGCCGCGCTTGGCCTGGGCGGCACGCACTCGGTCGGGGTCGTCTCGCAGCAGCCGGGGGTCGATCATGGCGCCAGGCTATCGGCCGCACCGCGTCGCTCCCGGTCCCGGACCCCACCCCCGGGGCGCCCTATCCTGGCGAGGGCCGCGCGTCCCCCGGCCCTCTCCCCCTGCCCCTCGAGGAGCGTCGTGCTCGACCGACCCCGCAGCCTGCAGCTGAGTGCCGGCGTGGCCTGCCTGCTGCTGCTCGGCCTGCTCGCCCTCGGCGTCCTCCAGGGTTGGGACTGGCTGGCCTCGGTCGACGACGCGGGCAGCCGGGCCGCGGCCTGGACCGCGGACCAGCCGTGGCTGCGCCAGCCGCTGCACGTCGTGGAGCTCGCCTTCGGCACGATCGGGATCACCGCGCTCACCGCGGTGCTCGCGGTGGCGCTGTGGGTCAAGGGACACCGGCGCGCGGCGACGTACGCCGTGCTGGTCGTCGCCGCGACCGCGCTCGCCACGACCGGGCTGAAGCTGCTGGTCGGCCGGGAGCGTCCGCCGTGGCAGGACCCCGAGCTGCTGCTGCTCTCCAAGGCCTTCCCGTCGGGACACGCCTCGTCGATCACCGCGCTCGGCACCGTGGCCCTGGTGCTGGTCTGGATGCTGGTGCGGCGCGGGGGGGTCCGCCGGTTCGCCGCCGTGCTGGTCACCCTGGTGGTGCTCGCGGTCTACGCCGACCGGGTGCTGCTGGGTCGTCACTACCCCAGCGACGTGGCCGGCGGGCTGCTGCTCGGCCTCGGCCTGGCGCTGGTCGGCCTGGTCGTGCAGGACCCGCTGCCGCGCAGCCACGCCCGCGGGAGCGAGCCGCTGCCGGTCGCCGGCCCCACCACCCGTGACCTCGCCGTGGTGCTCAACCCCAGCAAGGTCGAGGACGAGCAGGCGTTCCGCACCCTGGTCACCTCGATGGCGCTGGCCGCCGGCTGGTCCGAGCCGCAGTGGTTCCTCACCACGCCCGAGGACTCGGGCACGGGCCAGGCCGAGGCGGCCGCGGTCGCGGGTGCCGACCTGGTCGTCGTCTGCGGCGGCGACGGGACCGTGCGCGAGGTCTGCGCCGAGCTGGCCGGCACCGGCGTCCCGGTCGGGATCATCCCGGCCGGCACCGGGAACCTGCTGGCCCGGAACCTGGCCCTGCCCCTCTACATCCGCGCGGCCGTCGACATCGCGCTGACCGGGCAGGACCAGGCCGTCGACCTGGTCGAGGTCTCGGGCGACGACCTCGAGCGGACCCACTTCATGGTGATGGCCGGGATGGGCTTCGACGCCGCGATCATGGAGGGCGTCAACGACAACATCAAGAAGCGCGTGGGCTGGCTCGCCTACGTCCTGTCGGGCCTGAAGGCGCTGATGTACCCGGCGGTGAAGGTCCGGATCTCGGTCGACGGCGGCGAGCCGGTGGAGACCCGTGCGCGCACGATCGTGGTCGGCAACGTCGGGCACCTCCAGGCCGGGATGCCGCTGCTGCCCGACGCCCGGATCGACGACGGCCAGCTCGACGTGGTGCTGCTGCACCCGCGCCGGTTCCTGTCGTGGATCCCGCTGGCGATCCGCGTGATCCTGCGCCGCCGCCACGTCGACGACCTGGTCAACCGGATGACCGGGCGGACCGTGGTGATCCGCACCGACGTGGAGACCCCGCGCCAGCTCGACGGCGACGTGATCGCGCCGGGACGCGAGCTGCGGATGGAGTGCCTCCACGGCCGGGTGCTGGTGCGCGTCCCGCGCTGAGCCGGGGCCGGAGGCGGCTCAGTCGTCGTCGAGCAGGTGGCGCAGGTAGCGCTGCGGCTCGTCGAGGTAGCGCCGCCAGTGCTCGACCAGCTCCAGGTCCTCCCAGCGGGTGCGCCGGTAGCCCCACTCGCCCACCTCGAGCAGCGTCGCGCCGGGCATCGCGGCCAGCACCGGGGAGTGCGTCGCGCAGAGGACCTGGCCGCCGCGGTCCGCGACGTCCTGCAGCGCCGCGATCAGGCCCAGCGTCGCCGAGAAGGAGAGCGCGGCCTCGGGCTCGTCGAGGCAGTAGAAGCCGGGTGAGCCGAACCTGCTGCGCAGGACGGCGAGGAACGACTCGCCGTGGCTCATCTCGTGGAAGGCCGGGTCTTGGGGGCCGCCGAGACCCTCGAGGTGGGTGAACCACCCGTGCATCGTCTCGGCGCGGAGGAAGAACCCCCACCGACGGCTGCCGAGCCCGCGCTGCAGGCGGAGCGCGTCGCCGAGGGGGGACTCCGAGCGGCGGGTGCTGTGCACGCTGTTGCGGGTGCCGCCCTCGGGCGAGAGGCCGTACGCCATCGCGACCGCCTCGACCAGCGTCGACTTGCCCGACCCGTTCTCCCCCACGAGCAGCGTCACGCCGGGGTCCAGGCGCAGGCCCTCGCGGTCCAGCTGCGCCACCGCCGGGACCGTCATCGGCCACTCATCGGGATCCGGGCGCCGGGTCCGGTCCACGGTGACCTCGACGACCGGCGGCTGGTCGAGGTCCATGCCGCGCAGGCTAGGCGGTGGCGCCGACACCGTCCCGCTGCTCGGGCCCGTCGGCCGGCGGGGCGGCCGGGGCCGGGCCCTGGGCGACGAAGTCCTTCTGGCGGATCAGGACCAGGCAGAGCAGGCCGGCGACCAGCGCGATCACCGCGGCGATCAGCAGGATGTGGTCGAGGGCGTCCACGACGGCGGTGGTGCCGACCTGGGTGACCAGCTCGCGGGCGGCCTCGGCCCGACCCCCCGGGGCCGCCGCTGCCGCCGCGTCGGCGGCGACCTGGACCTGGCCGCCGGAGAGGGCCGCGGTCAGCGGGTCCAACGCGGCCGCGGGGACCTGCGCCTGCAGCCCGGACGTGGCGTCGGCGGCGATCTCGCGGCTGAAGATCGAGCCCAGCGCGGCGATGCCGGTGGCGATCCCGACCTGACGGAAGGTCGAGTTCACCCCGGAGGCCATCCCGGAGCGCTCGACCGCGACCACGCCGACCGCGGTGGAGGCCAGCGGCGGGTTGATCATCCCGATCCCGACGCCCGCGACGAGCAGGCCCGGGATCAGGTGGGTCCAGTCGTCGCCCACGCCGATCATCAGCGCGAGGCCGCCGGCGGTGAGCAGGAAGCCCGGGGCGATCAGCCACTTGGTGGGGACCTTCTCGGTCAGCCGGCCCGCGATCGCGGCCGCCACGAAGGAGGCCCCGGAGAGGAACAGCAGGCGTACGCCGGTGCCGACCGCGGAGTAGCCGAGGACGTTCTGCAGGTAGATCACCAGGTAGGCCAGCACCGAGAAGATCGACGCGGACACCCCGAAGGCCGCGACCAGGCCCCCGGTGAAGGTCGGCTTGCGCAGCAGCGCCAGGTCGAACATCGGCTGCGACTGGAGCAGCTGGCTGACCACGAAGGCCGTCATCATGACGGCGGCGACGACCAGGCAGCCGACGACGAGCCCGTCGGACCAGGACCGCTCGCCGGCCTCGATCAGGCCCAGGACCAGCGCGGCCAGCGCGGTGCTGAAGGTGACGAACCCGATCCAGTCGGGGCGCCCGGCGTACGGGTTGCGGGACTCGCGGACCTTGGCCAGCGTCAGGACGACGGCGCCGACGCACAGCGGGACGTTGACCCAGAAGATCCAGCGCCAGGACAGGCCGGTGGTGAGCACGCCGCCGAGGACCGGGCCGACCGCGACGGCCACGCCGGTGACGGCGCCGAAGACGCCGAAGGCGACGCCCCGCGCGCGGCCGGTGTAGGTGCTGGCCAGCAGGGCGAGGGCGGTCGCGAACATGGCGGCCCCGCCGATGCCCTGGAAGGCGCGGGCGAGGGTCAGGAACAGCACGTCCTGGGCGACGCCGCAGGCCGCGGAGCCCAGCCCGAAGAGGACGATGCCGATCACGAAGACCTTGCGGCGGCCGTACAGGTCGGCCAGGGAGCCGGCGGTGAGCAGCAGCGCGGCCAGGCTCAGGGCGTAGGAGTCGATCACCCACTGCAGGTCGGCGATCGAGGCGTCGAGCTGGCTCTGGATGTCGGGCAGCGCGACGTTCACGATCGTGATGTCGAGCAGCAGCATGAAGACGCCCGTGGCGACCGCCACCAGCGTCCACCACGGGGAGCCGGCCGGCGTGTCGGTGGCGTCGGTGGCGTCGGGGGTGCGCGGGGTCTGGTCGGGGTCGGGCATGGGGATGACGATCCACCCGGAGCGGGATATGGTCAAGGGGTTAACGATCAACGTCTTGCCTACAGTGAGGAGGGACACGTGCTGGAGGTGCTGGCCGCCCTGCCCGGACACCTGCTCTTCCGGGCGCGGATGCGGGTCGCCGCCGAGCTGGCGGCCGTCCTGCCGGCGGACGTCGACGTGCACGGCTTCGCCGTCCTCCACGTCCTGGGCGACGGCCGGGCCCGCTCCCAGCAGGACCTGGCCGAGGCGGTGGCCGTCAGCGGGACGACCCTGGGCACCGTGGCCGCGGCGCTGGTACGGCAGCGCCTGGTCGCCCGGGTGCGCAACCCCGCGGACCGCCGCTCGTGGCTGCTCACCCGCACCCCGGCGGCCGACGACGCCCTCCGCGCCTGGGGCGCCCACGTCGACGAGGTCGTGCGGCGGCTGACGGCACCGCTCGGGACGAGCGGCGCGGCCGAGCTGCGCGACCTGCTGCACGCGGTGGCCGACCCCCACCTGCCCGCGCCGGTGCCGCCCGTCCTGCGGGCCAGCACCGGCTTCCTGGTCACCCGCGTGCACGAGCGGGCGCACCGGGACTTCCTGGAGGCGCTGGCCCCCGTCGGGTTGGAGCCGCGGCACTTCGCGGCGCTGGTCGTCCTCGCCGAGACCGGACCGGTCCCCCAGGCCGACCTGGCCCGCCACCTCGGGCTCAGCGGGGCAAGGGTGGTCCAGATCGTCGACGGGCTCGAGGAGCGCGGGCTGGTCAGCCGGCGGGCCGCGGCGGGCGACCGTCGTACGCACCTGCTGCACCGCGAGGCCGGCGCGGACGCGGCCACGGACGCCGCGCGCGCGGTCGGCGCGCGGGCGATCGAGGACCTGCTGTCGCCGTTGTCCGCGGAGGAGCGGAGCCGGCTCAGCGCGCTGCTGCGGGCGTTCGTGTCCTAGCCCGGAGTGGCTGGGTCAGGCGCGGGCGTGGTCGACCGACTCCTGCTCCTCCGGGGAGAGCGGCTGGTCGCAGGTCCAGGCGGCGATGTTCTTGGCGTAGGTGCGCGCCTCGCTGCGGCCGTGGATCGAGGTCAGCACCACGCCGTGGCCGGCGTCGTCGAGCAGGGCCAGCGACCACGACAGGTGCCCGCCCATGTCGCCGAAGGCGTCGTATCGCACGACGGCGAGGTTGCGCAGCGCGGCGCGGCCCTCGGCGGCCAGCGCGGCGACCTCCTGGCGGAGGCCGTGGAGGTCCTCGGGCAGCGCGTCGACGCCGCCGCCGCGGGGACGCGCGGTCCGCCGCAGGGCGACGACCGCGAAGGCGAGGGCGACGGTGGCGAGGAGGGCGACCACGGCGGTGAGCAGCGACAGGACCAGCACGTCGCCGACCCTAGACTGAGCCGGTGACCAGGACGGGACGCATCGCCTACCAGGGCGAGCCGGGCGCCAACTCCCACGCGGTGTGCGCGCACCACTACCCCGACCTGGAGCCCGTGCCGTGCGCCTCCTTCGAGGACGTCTTCGCCGCGGTCGACCAGGGCACCGCCGACCTGGCGATGATCCCGATCGACAACTCGATCGCCGGCCGGGTCGCCGACATCCACCACTTCCTGCCCGGCTCGGGCCTGCACATCGTGGCCGAGCACTTCTGGCGGATCCAGTTCGTGCTGCTCGGGGTGCCCGGGGCGACGACCGACGGCCTGCGCACGGTCCACAGCCACGTCCACGCGCTGGGCCAGTGCCGCAAGGTCATCCGGGAGCTCGGCCTGACGCCGCTGATCTCCGGCGACACCGCGGGCGCCGCCCGCGAGATCGCCGAGGCCGGCGACCCCACCCAGGCCGCGATCTCCCCCCGCCTGGCCGCGGAGATCTACGGCCTCGAGGTGCTGCGCGAGGACGTCGAGGACGAGGACCACAACACCACCCGCTTCGTGGTCCTCTCCCCCGACCTCGTCGAGGCCGAGCCCGGCCGCGGCCCGGTCGTGACCAGCTTCGTCTTCAACGTGCGCAACATCCCGGCCGCGCTCTACAAGGCCCTGGGGGGCTTCGCGACCAACGGCGTCAACATGACCAAGCTGGAGAGCTACATGGTCGACGGCCAGTTCACCGCCACCCAGTTCCTCGCCGAGGTCGACGGCCACCCCGCCGAGCCCGGGCTCGCGCGGGCGCTGGAGGAGCTGCGGTTCTTCACGCACGAGATCAACGTCCTGGGCGTCTACCCCGCCGACGCCTCGCGCCGCTGAGGCGGCGCGCCGCCGAGGGCCCCGCTGGCCCTAGGCTGCGCCCATGACGGCTCACGCGCCCACCGGCGCCGACAGCGAGGTCGGGACCCTCCGTACGGTGCTGCTGCACCGGCCGGGTGCCGAGCTGCAGCGACTGACCCCCGGCAACAACGACCGCCTGCTCTTCGACGGCATCCCGTGGGTGGCGCGCGCCCAGGAGGAGCACGACGCGTTCGCGCAGGCGCTGCGCGACCGCGACGTCGAGGTGCTCTACCTGACCGAGCTGCTCACCGAGACCCTCGACGACCCCGACGCCCGGGCGACCGCGATCGGCACGGCGCTCTCGGGCCTCGACCTCGGCGACACGATGCGCGGCTACCTGGCCGGCAAGCTGGGCGACGCCACGCCCGCCGAGCTGACGCACTACCTGACCGCGGGCATCCGCAACGACGAGGTGCGCGGCGGGTTCGGCCTGGTCACCTCGCTGCTGCCGCACGACGCGTTCCTCATCGACCCGCTGCCGAACCTCCTCTTCACCCGCGACTCCAGCTTCTGGGTCCGCGACCGGGTCGCGATCACCTCGCTGGCGATGCCGGCGCGCAAGCGCGAGACGCAGCTGACCGAGCTGGTCTACAGCCTGCACCCGCGCTTCGACGCGGCCCCGCGCATCCACGGCCACCAGCTCGAGCACGTCGAGGGCGGCGACGTCCTGCTCCTCGCCCCCGGCGTGATCGCGGTCGGCGTCGGCGAGCGGACCACGCCCGCGGGCGCCGAGCGGCTGGCCCGCCAGGTCTTCGAGGGCGGCCTGGCGCACACCGTGCTCGCGGTCCCGATCGCCCAGGAGCGCGCGACCATGCACCTCGACACCGTCTGCACGATGGTCGACGTCGACAAGGTCGTGATGTACCCCAACGTCGCCGACTCCCTCACCGCCTACGCCGTGACCGACGCCGGCCGCGCCGACGACGGCAGCCTCCTGCTCGCGGTCGCCGAGGCCGAGCCGTTCCTGGTCGCCGCCGCCCGGGCGATGGGCATCGACCGGCTGCACCACATCGACACCGGGCTCGACCCGGTCACCGCCGAGCGCGAGCAGTGGGACGACGGCAACAACACCCTCGCCCTCGCCCCGCGGGTCGCGGTCGCCTACGAGCGCAACACCGAGACCAACGCCCGCCTCGAGGAGGCCGGGATCGAGGTCGTCCGGATCTCCGGCTCCGAGCTGGGCTCGGGCCGTGGCGGGCCGCGCTGCATGAGCTGCCCGATCGAGCGCGACGCGTTGCCGCGCGGCTGAGCGCCGGCCGCCGACGTCCAGCGGTGGTCCGGTCCAGTGGGCCGGGTCACCGTCGTACGCCGTGACCCGCGTCCGCGCGGGCTCGTTGACGAGGTGACCACCCCGCGACGAGAGGCGCCCCCATGCCCGGCACGTTCTTCGAGTCCTTCACGCCTCCCGAGGTCGCCCGGATCAGCGCCGCCGGCCGCCGCGTGCGCCTGCCCGAGGGCTGGTCGCCGATCTGGGAGCGGACGCCGGCCGACAAGGCGTACGTCATCATCTCCGGCGAGGTGTCCGTGCGCCGTGGCGGCGAGGAGATCGCCCGGCTCGGCGCCGGCGACGTGATGGGCGAGGGCGGGATCGTGCGGCACTCCCTGCGCTCGGCCTCGCTGGTGGCCCTGAGCCCGCTGGACCTGATCCACTTCACCGCCGAGGCCGTCGAGCAGCTGTCGGTGGAGATGCCGCGCTTCCGGCAGGCGCTCGACGCGGTGGCCGCGTCCCGCCTGGGATGATGCGGCGGTGAACGAGGACCAGGACCAGGGCGGTGACGAGGCCCTCCCGACGGGCGCGTCCCTGCAGGACGCGGTGCAGCGGCTCGAGGCGCGACTGCTCGACGGGCTCCCGCGGCTGACCCGGCAGGAGGTCGCCGACGCGGCCGGCGTACCGCTGGTGGTGGCCGAGGAGATGTGGCGGCTGCTCGGCTTCGCCCGGGTGGGCGACGACGACGTCGCGTTCACCGACGCCGACGTCGAGGCGCTGCGCCTGACCCACGACCTGATGCGCCTGGGCGTGCTCGACGACGACTCGCAGTCCGCGCTGGTGCGGACCTGGGGGCGCAGCTTCGCGCGGCTGGCCGAGTGGCAGACCTCGCTGATGGCCCGGGTCGCCCTCGAGGACGCCCGCGACCCCGCCGAGCAGCTGGCCCGGTTCGCCGAGGACGTGCTGCCGCGCATCGACCAGCTGCAGTCGTACGTGTGGCGCCGCCACCTCACCAGCGCCGCCGGCCGGTTGCTGACCTCCTCGGGCGGGGCCCGGGACGCCGCCGACGCCGTGCAGACGCAGACCGTCTGCTTCGTCGACATCGTCGGCTACACCGCGCGCAGCCGTTCGCTGGACGAGTCCGAGCTGGTGGCGTGGCTGGAGTACTTCGAGGACCAGTGCGCGGGGATGTCGCTCGACGTCGGCGCCCGGATCATCAAGAACATCGGCGACGAGGTGCTGCTGGTCGCCGACGCCCCCGGCCCGATGGTCGCGCTGGCGCTGGCGATGACCGCGCGCGGGGAGGACGAGGACGACCGCTTCCCGCGGGTACGCGCCGGCGTCGCGACCGGCGAGGTGGTCAGCCGCCTCGGCGACGTCTTCGGCTCGACGGTCAACGTGGCCGCCCGCCTCACCTCGGTCTCGCGGCCCGGCCGCGTGCTGGTCGACGCCGGGACGCACGACGCGCTGGCGCCCGCCGAGCAGCCCGCGGGCGCCGACGACGCGCCGCCGTACCGGTTCAAGCGGGTGCGGCGCATCTCGGTGAAGGGGTTCACCCGGCTGGCGGCCTGGACCGTACGGCCGCGCTCCGGGGGCTGAGCGCCGACCGAGGCGGGACTTGACGGGCAGGTTTCGAACTTGTCGGCCTTTGCAAAGGCCGACAAGTTCAGAAGTCCCCGGCCGGCCGGGGACTTCCGACGGCTCCGACCTAGCGGATCGTGACCTGCCGGTTCGCCAGGCCCGACCGCGCGGCGCGCTGCTCCGAGGTCAGCGGGGTCGTCTCCGCCAGGGCGGCGTCGAGCGCGGTCTTGAAGTCGGCGGCGGGGTCCTCGAGCGCCTCCGCACCGGTGCCGACGGGCAGGTCCCAGACCGGGGTGAGCAGCCCGTGGGCGCGGAACATGCCGACCAGGCGGCCCTCCGGGATCAGGGTGTCGGTGCCCGCGGCGTGCAGGCGGGCGAGGGCGTCGAGCAGCTCGCCCTCGGGCTCGGGCATCACCCAGCGCAGGTGCTCCTTGGAGCCCATCCGGGTCCAGTAGGCCGAGGCGACCGACGTCAGGCGGGCCGTCGGGGCGGCCTGGTCGTCGGCCTGCTCGAGCAGGTCGGCGACCTCCGGGGACTGGTCGGACTCCTCGACCCAGTAGCCGTAGCCCTCGTGCACGGTGATGTCGAGCGGGGCGTCGACCACGAGGTCCTGCAGCCGGGGACCGGGGCCGGGGGCGTCGGTGAGGCCGACGGCGCCGGGCTCGGCCTCGAGCGCGGCCAGCAGCACGGCGGCGAGGTCCCGGGAGGGGTCGCCGAAGGCGTGCTGGACCTGGAGCCCGAGCAGCACCTCGCCGGAGTCGCGGACGACCGCCGGCACGGCGCCGGGGGCCAGGGTGCAGAGCGTGACGGTGCGGCCGTGGGCGTCGACGTCGTCGCGCAGCGTCAGCGGGGCGGTCGCGGCGGGGACGAGCTCGCGCAGGGCGACCACGTCGCCCTCGGAGGCCAGGCCCTCGAAGGGGCGCGCGACGTACACGTCACCGCCGCCGGCGGCACCGTGGCACGCCTTGTAGCGCTTGCCCGACCCGCAGGGGCAGGGCTGACGGGGACCGACCTCGCCGGGCTCGGTGGGGGTGGTCTCGGCGCGCTGCCGGTTGCGGTTCTTCTTGGCCATGGCCGCAACCTATCCGGCCTCAGGCGCCGGAGGCGGATCGCCCGCCGGGGCGCCCGTCGAGCAGGCCGATCAGGTACGCCGGGCGGTCGGTGATCACGGTCGTCACACCGAGGTCCTGGCAGAGCCGCAGCTCCTCGGCGGTGTTGACCACCCACACGTGGACCTCGTGCCCGCTGCGGGCGAGCCGCTTGCCGTACTTGCGGTGCTCGGTGAGGTCGTCCATCCCCGGCCCGACCAGCCAGTCGCGCCCGATCGCGCGCTTGAGCATCGGCCAGGCCGCCGGGCGGTCGATCAGCTGGACGAGCTGGACCCCCGGGGCGAGCCGCTCGACGCGCTGCAGGGCGGTGAAGGAGAAGCTCATCACCCGGGCCGGGGACCCGGGCCGGGCCCAGCCGAACTCCCCCAGCATCTCGACCAGCCGCTTCTCGACCAGGCCGCCGTAGCGGGTCGGGTGCTTGGTCTCGATCGCGATCTCGACGCGGCGGTCGAGGTCGGCCACGTGCTCCAGCAGCTTGCGGAGGGTCAGCACGCCGCTGGTCTCGGGATCGGGCTCGGCCGCCTCGTCGTCGAGGTCGGCCCACGGGTTCTTCCAGCTGGCGAAGTCGAGCTCGGCGATCTCCGCCAGCTCCATGGTCGAGACGGCGCCGGGTGACTGGGCGGTGCGGCGCAGGTCGCGGTCGTGGACGCAGATCAGGTGCCCGTCGGCGGTCAGCCGTACGTCGCACTCCAACCCGTCCGCGCCGGCGTCCAGCGCGGCGAGGTAGGCACGGAGCGTGTGCTCGGCGTTGTCGTGGCTGGCGCCGCGGTGAGCGACGACCTTCGGCCTCATGGCTCCATGGTGGCAGGGTCAGGGGCGGTCGGGTGGGAGGGCGGTCACCGGGCGCGCAGGTACTTGCCGAAGTGCGGCACGGTGAACGCCACGCTCCCCCGCTCGGCGGAGTAGACGAGGCCCTTCTTGATCAGCCCGTCGCGGGCCGGGGAGAGCGACTGGGGCTTGCGGGCGAGGTGCTCGGCGATGCCGGCGGTGGCCACCGCGAGGTCGCCGGCCTCGACGCCGAGGTCGGCCATCGCGGTCATGTAGTCGCGCTCGGCGGGGGTCGCACGGTCGTACCGGGCGCCGAAGAAGCCGATCGCGAGCTCCTGCTCGGCCTCGGGGGCGGCGGCGCGGACGTCGTCGACGCCGATCGGGGAGCCGACGGCGGCGTCCCAGGTGACCTTGCCGTAGGCCTGCACGAAGTAGGGGTAGCCGTCGGTCAGGGCGTAGAGCTCGTCGAGGGCGTCGTCGTCGAAGGTGACCCCCTCGGTGGCCGCCGGCAGCCGCCAGGCGCGGTCGGCCATCGCGCGCGGGAGCCGGTCGACCGAGACGTAGCGGAACAGGCGCTCGGCGTACGACTTCGACGCCGCGAGCGCGACCGGCAGGTGCGGCAGGCCCGCGCCGACCACGATCAGCGGGGCGCCCTGCTGGCTGATCTCGTGGCAGGCGCCGCAGAGCGCGGCGAGCTCCTCGATCGAGATGTCCTGCATCTCGTCGATGAAGAGCCCGACGCCGACGCCGAGGTCGCCGGCCAGGGTGGCGACGTCGGTGAACAGCTCGACGAGGTCCAGCTCGAGGTCGCCGGAGTCGGCGCGGCCGCGGGTGGCCGGGACGTCGGTCGGCGGGGTCCAGCGGACACCGGCCGAGCGGGCCGTACGCCGCTCCTCGACCGTGGCGCGCAGGGCGAACGACTTCAGGGTGCCGGCGACCTCGTCGACCCGGTCGGGGTCGCGGTGGCGGTGGGCGACCTCGCGGACGGCGGCGTGGACGGCCTGCGCGACCGGGATCCGGATGCTCTGGTCGGGGCGCGCCTCGATCTTGCCGGTCCCCCACGCCCGCCGCACGGCCTCGCCGCGCAGCGCGTTGAGCAGCACGGTCTTGCCGACCCCGCGCAGCCCGGAGAGCACCATCGACCGCTCAGGTCGCCCGGCGCCGACGCGCTCCAGGGTGACCTCGAACTGCCCCAGCTCGCGGTCGCGACCGGCCAGCTCGGGCGGGCGCTGCCCCGCGCCGGGGGCGTACGGGTTGCGGATCGGGTCCATGTCAGGACCGTATCCGTGTGTCTAGCGCCAGCCCTAGATGGCGGCGGGCCGGGCGTGGCGCGCGTGGAGGCCGGTGACCGGGACGGCGCGGGCGGCGGCCGGGTGGTTGTCGGCGTACGCCTGGTCCAGCCCCGACTGCAGCACCTCCATCAGCTGCGCGGCCTCCGGGAGACCGAGCCGGAAGGAGCCGGTGCAGACGTTGTCGCGCCACAGCGAGAGCACGATGAGGTCCTTCTCGGAGTGCCAGGAGACCCGCATCGCGCGCTCGGCCCCGCGCGCGTCGAGGAAGATCGCGCCCGTCGCCGGGAGGGGGTGCGGGAGTGGCACCCCTCCATCCTGCCCGCGCGACGGGCCGGAGGGAAGGGAAAGTCGACAAAGTGGACTGTGGTCCGGGGTGACGGACCCCTCGCCGGTGGTCGCGGGCGTCCCTAGGATGACGCCATGCCGGAGCTCCCCGAGGTCGAGGCGCTGGCCCTCGACCTGCGCCAGCGGCTCGACGGCCGGGCGATCACCAAGATCCACCTGGCCGCGTTCAGCGCGCTGAAGACCTACGACCCGCCGCTCACCGCGCTCGAGGGCACCCTGGTCGACGACGTGACGCGGCACGGCAAGTTCCTCGACATCGAGGCCTCGGGCACGCACCTCGTGCTGCACCTGGCCCGGGCCGGGTGGGTGCGCTGGCGCGACGAGGTCCCCGACAAGCCGCCGAGCGCGAGCAACAAGTCGCCGCTGGCGCTGCGGGTCGTGCTCGACCCCGAGGCCGGGCTCGACGTGACCGAGGCCGGCACCCGCAAGTCGCTCGCGGCCTACGTCGTGCGCGACCCGCTCGACGTGCCCGGCATCGCCAGCCTGGGCCCCGACCCGCTCACCGACGACTTCACCCTCGACGCCTTCAAGGTCATCCTCGAGCGCGAGGGCCGCAAGCAGGTCAAGGGCGTGCTGCGCCACCAGGGCACCATCGCCGGCATCGGCAACGCCTACTCCGACGAGCTCCTCCACGCCGCGCGGATGTCGCCGTACAAGCCCGCGAGCAGCCTCGACGAGGAGGAGGTCCAGACCCTGTACGCCGCGATCCGCGGCGTGCTCGGCGACGCGGTCGAGCGCAACCGGGGTCTCGCGGCGAGCGAGCTCAAGGGCGAGAAGAAGACGCACATGGCCGTCCACGGGCGGGCGGGCGAGGCCTGCCCGGTCTGCGGCGACACCGTGCGGGAGGTGTCCTTCGCCGACTCGAGCCTGCAGTACTGCCCGACCTGCCAGACCGGGGGGAAGCCGTTGGCGGACCGGCGGACGAGCAAGTTCCTGAAGTAGCCGTCGGGCCTGCGTCACGGGGGTGCTCCGGTCCGAGGGTCGACAGTGCAGCGGATCGGGACGCGTATCGCGTACCGATCCGCTGCGATCGGCCTCACCCCTCGGCGGCTTGGGCCTCGGGGAGGATTGCAGCGTGCCTGGAACTCCTCAGCTGATCACCGTCGACCGCCCCCGCGACCCCGACGGGGTCGTCCTGCTCCTCCACGGTGGCGGGTCGCGCCGCGACTCCGCCGCGGTCAGCCCCACCCAGCTGTCGGTGCTGCGGATGATCCCGGTCGCGCAGCGGGTGCGCCGCGCCGGGCGGGGACGGCTGGCGGTCTACCGGCTGCTGAACTCGGTGCGCGGCTGGGACACGAGCCGTACCCCGGTCCAGGACGTCGAGTGGGCGCTCGACCAGGTCCGCGCCGACCTCCCCGACGCTCCCGTGGCGCTGGTCGGCCACTCGCTCGGGGGCCGGGCGGCGCTCCTGGCCGGCGACCGGCCGGCCGTACGCACGGTGGTCGCGCTGAACCCGTACGTCTTCCCCGACGACGCCCCCGACCTGCGCGGGCGCCACGTCCTCTTCGTGCACGGCGACGAGGACCGGATCGCGAGCCCGGCCAAGGCCGAGGCCGTGGCCCGGCGGCTGATGCGCACCACCGACGTCGGGTTCGTCACCGTCACCGGCGGCAAGCACGCGATGCTGAAGCACGGGGCGACCTTCGAGAAGGCGGCCGCCGACTTCGTGGCCGCCACCCTGCTCGGCGACGACAGCGCCGGCCCGGCCGCGCGGGTGCTCGCCGGCGAGCAGTGGGTGACGTCGTGACGCCCCCCGTCCACCCGACGCCGCTACCCTCCGCGCCATGCGGCTGATCCTCGTCCGGCACGGCCAGACCTCCTCCAACGTCGCCGGCGCGCTCGACACCGCCGAGCCGGGAGCCGACCTCACCGACCTCGGCCGGCGCCAGGCCGCGGCCGTGCCTGCCGCGCTGGCCGACGAGGACGTGGTGGCGGTGTACGCCTCCCCGCTCGTCCGCACCCAGCAGACCGCGGCCCCGCTCGCCGAGGCGCGCGGGCTGCCGGTCGTCGTACGACGCGGGCTCGAGGAGGTCTCCGCCGGCGACCTCGAGATGCGTACCGACGAGGAGGCCGTGCTGGCGTACGTCGACCTGCTCCGCTCCTGGATGCACACGGACCGCGACCGGAGCCTCCCCGGCGGGGAGGACGGCACCTCCTTCCTGGCCCGCTTCGACGCCGTCGTCGCGGACCTCGCCGAGGCCCACGGACCCGACGACACCGTCGTCGTGGTCAGCCACGGGGCGGCGATCCGGGTCTGGACGGCCGTCGCCACGGCGATGTCGCCCGAGCACGCCGCCGAGCTGCACGTCTCGAACACCGCGGCCGCCGTCCTCGAGGGATCACCGCAGGCCGGGTGGGAGCTGGTCTCGTGGACCGCCGACCCCCTCGGCGGTGCCGAGCTCCTCGACCTGACCGCGCACGACGTCACGGGCGACGACGTCGACGACTGAGCCGTCCGACTCATCACTGTCCCGGCGGGCACGGTCTCGTCACGCTCGCTCCTCGACCACCGGCGCCGTGTCCGGAATCGTCACCTCGAGGCGCCGCGAGCGTCATCTCGGCTGTCCGCGAGCGTCACCTCGGCTGTCCGCGAGCGTCATCTCGGCGGTGCCCGGCCAGCCTGCCGCGCGCCCGCCGTGGCAGGCTCGGGGCATGAGCGAGGTCCCCACCGTCACCCTGGACGCCGTCCCGAACCCCCTGCCCGAGCGGTTGCCCGTGATCGACGTGCGCGAGCAGCACGAGTGGGACGCGGGGCACATCGAGGGGGCGCGTCACCTGCCGATGAGCCAGCTCATGGAGCGTCTCGACGAGGTGCCCGAGGGCCAGGTGCTGGTGACCTGCAAGGTCGGGGGCCGCTCGGCGCAGGTCGTGGCCTACCTCGTCCAGCAGGGCCACGACGTGGTCAACCTCGACGGCGGGATGCTCGAGTGGGAGGCCGCCGGGCGCCCGATGGTCAGCGAGGACGGGCAGCCCCCGCGCGTGGTCTGAGCCTGCCCGACCCGGTCTGCTCGACCCGACCGCTCAGCGCAGGTCGAGGCCCGGCGGGAGCGGCGTGGCGAACAGCTCCGGCAGCGCGGCGAGGTAGTCGGCGCGGTCGATCTCGGTGATGCCGAGGGACTCCAGGTGCGGCGTCGCCCACTGCACGTCGACCAGTCGCGGACCGTCGGCCGACCCCTCGCGCAGCAGGTCGACCAGCCCGACCAGGGCCACCTTCGAGGCGTCGCGGGCGCGGTGGAACATCGACTCCCCGGCGAACAGCCCGCCGATGGCGAGCCCGTACAGCCCGCCGACGAGCTCGTCGTCCTGCCACGCCTCGACGGAGTGCGCCCAGCCGAGCGCGTGCAGGCGCTGGTAGGCCGCGGCGACGTCCTCGCTGATCCAGCCGTGCGGGCGTCGGGGGTCCGCGCAGGCCTCGACGACCTCGGCGAAGACCGTGTCGACCCGGATCTCGGTGTCGCGGCAGGAGCGACGCAGCGACCGCGGGACCCGCAGGTCCTCGAGCCGGAGGACGCCGCGGCGGACGGGGCTGAACCAGTACATCGGGTCGCCGGGTTCGCCGGCCGGCATCGGGAAGATCCCGTGCCGGTAGGCCTCCAGCAGCGTGCCCGGCTCGAGGTCGGCCCCGATCGCGACCAGGTCGTCGGTCTCGTCGTGCGCCGAGGGGTCCCCGAAGATCCATCCGGTGGTGGGGGGCTCGACGGGCACGGGGCGACCGTAGCGGCTCCCCGGACCCCCCACGGCTGCCGACCGGGTGGTCGGGTCCTCCCTAGGATCGGGGACATGGGCATGATCAAGAACCAGATCGGCAAGCAGCTCGGCTCCCGCGTCACGGGACTCGCTCCGGGACTGACGACCTCCTTCGTGCGCGAGGCGCTGGCGCGTGCGATCAACGGCGTCGGGCCCCTCCCCGCGGCGGCGAAGGCGGCCGAGAAGCAGCTGGCCGAGCAGAAGGGCGACCGGGACAAGGCGGTGCGCGAGCTGGTCGAGAACCACGTCCGCTTCGCGGGCGCCCAGGGCTTCGTGACCAACGTCGGCGGACTGGTGACCGCGCCGCTGACGATCCCCACCAACGTCACCGGGCTGGCGCTGCTGCAGTGCCGGATGGTCGCCGGCATCGCGCACCTGCGCGGCTACGACCTCGACGACCCCAAGGTCCGCAACGCGATCCTGGTCACCGTCCTCGGTGAGGACGTCGTGGAGGACCTGGTGAAGAAGAACAAGCTGCCCGCCCCGCCGATGGCGATGGCGACCGCCCCCGTGCACGACGAGGCGCTGGACGCCACGGTCTCCCGCGAGGTCGCCAGCTCGATCATCAGCCGGATCACCGGCAAGCGTGCCGCCGTCGCGGTGACCCGCCGGATCCCGGGTGTCGGTGGCGTCGTGGGCGCGAGCGCCGACGGCTACGCCACCTGGAAGATCGGGCGCTACGCCGAGCGCGAGCTCCTGCCGCGCGCTGCCCGGTAGACCCGCATCGAGACGCGGCCCACCCGCGAGCGCTCGAGCCCGCGCACGATCCGCTCGCGGCGCAGGTAGGAGGGGCGGAGGTAGGAGCGCTCGAGGGCGTCACGGACCTCGTCGAGCTGCCGGCGCAGGTCCTGCTCGACCTCGCGCGCCCGGGCCTGCTCGGCGGCGCGCCCCTCGCGCTCGCGCACCTGCTCCTGCAGCACCGCCCCGATCGTGGCAAGCGCCGCGTCCGCGACGTCCGCCTCGTCGGGCCGGTCGGGATCGGCGAAGTCCTCGGCCGAGCCCGTGGGCCGCGAGAGCAGGTCGTCGAGGTCGCCCACCACGTCGTAGCCGCGGTCGCGGACCTCGGCGACCCAGCTCGACTGGAGGTCGTGCAACCAGTCGTGCAGGTCCGGCGGGACGGCCAGCCGCGGCGAGTCGCGCCGCGGGGAGAGCGTCTGGTGCGCCACCAGCTCGCGGACGAGGGGCCGGTAGTGCACGGGGGGGACCAGCTTGTTGGTGCTCGCGTTGATCCGGCGCAGCAGCGCGGTCTCGGGCACGCCCATCGAGGGGTTGGTGCGCGTGGTGTCCAGCTCGAGGTCGAGGCCGTCGAGGCCGAAGGCGTGCGAGAACCGCTGCCACAGCAGGTCGGGGTCGCCGCCCGGCGGTGGCACCGTGATCAGGTGCACCCGCTCGGGCGGGACGAGGGCGCCCCACCGGTCGAGGATGTCGGGGATCTCCTGCACCGCCCAGAACCAGCTCCCGATCCGGGTCGCGCGGTCCGGGTCGCGCAGCTGGGACAGGAACCGCTCGTAGGTCAGCGCGCTGCGGTGCTTGACGTTCTCCTGCCACTCCGCCGGGACCTGACGGACCAGGTCGCGCCCGGACAGCAGCAGGTGGACCTCCGCGGGCTCGCCGCCGGGCTCGTCGAAGGAGGCCAGGGCCTCCGCGGCCTGGGTGGCGGTCGCCCGCGCCAGGATCTCGTGGCTGATGATCGCGGTGCCGTCGTGCTCGCGCACCTGCGAGGCGAGCTTCTCCCAGCAGCCGAGGGCCTCGTGCTCCAGGCCGCCCCAGGGCAGCCGCATCAGGTCGAGGGCGGCCAGGAAGTGCGCGTCGAACCGGTCGGCGGGGTAGAGCACGCCGTGCTCGAGGAGGCGTACGCGGTTCCGGAACAGCACGTCCTGGAGGTAGGACGTCCCGGTCTTGGGGGTGCCGACGTGCACCAGCACCCGACGCGTCATACCTGCTCCCCTCCGTGATCGGCGGCCCTGCCCGGCACCAGGCCCTGGGCCAGCAGCGAGACCGCGACCTCGAGCACCTGCTCGAGGTCCGGCACCTCACGACCGGGTGGGTCCGGCACGACCCCGGGTCGACCCGGCAGCAGGTCGTCGACGTCGCCCGCGACAGCGTAGCCAGCCCGGAGCACGCGGCGGCGCTGCCGGACCGCGCGGCGCGCCGCCCATCGTGCCTGCTCGGCCGGCACCCGGGGCAGCGGTCCTGCCACCAGGGCGGCCGTCCCGGGTCGCCCGGCCAGCGCCGCGAGGGCGGGGAGGAGCCGTTCGCGCAGCAGCGCGGCGTGCTCGTGGGGAGGGGCGACGACGGCCAGGGCGACCCGGACGCGCCGCGCGAGCTCGACGGCGTCCCCGCCGAGGCCACCGGCGGCGTCCGGACCGAGCACCCGGGCCAGGTCCCGCCGGCGCAGGCCCACGAGCCGCCGGAGGGCGGCCGGGTCGGTGACCACGACGACCCGCCCCGCCCCCGCCCGCGAGGCCCAGGCCTCGGCCTGGCCGGCCACGTCGGCGCCCCGCGGCAGGGCGCCGCCGGCCTGGCCCGCGATCCAGTCCGGCCACGCCGGCGCCCCCTCGTGCAGCACCCGGTGGGCCCAGGTGCGGGCGAGCAGGTCGGGCACCGGTCCGCCGAGGACCAGGACCCGGGGGCGGCGGCCGCCGGGAGGTCGTCCGCGGCGGCGCAGCTCCTCGCGGACCCGGGCCGCGAGCCAGGGGTCGCCGACGACCCGGTAGCCGCGGCCCGCCGCCCGGCGCAGCCGGGACGTACGGGTCGGGGGTGCGACCTCCGGACGGGTCACCGGGGCGCCGGGCAGGGCGTCGGCCAGGAGCAGGACCGCGACCCGCAGCAGCTCGTCGGCCGGCACCTCGGCGGGGTCGACCGGCAGCGGCCCGAACCTCGCGCGGGGCCCGCCGGGCAGCGGCAGGTCGGTGCGTCCGCGGTCGAGCGCGCTGGCGAGGAGGACCCGGTCGCGCGCGGCCACGGGGAGGTCCCCGGCGCCGTTGACCCGACGCAGCAGCTCGAGCTGCTGGGCGCCCGGGAGCACCCGGGGGCCGGTCGCGGCCGGGCCCGCGGAGGCGCCCGCCGGCGCGGACCAGCCGGTCCAGGGCGTACGCCCCCCCTCGCGCAGGTGGGCCACCCAGGACCAGGCCCGGGCAGCGGCCGGGTCGCTCACCTGGTCCGGATCCGGCGGGCGGCCTCGGCGCGCACCCGTCGTGGCAGCGACCGTTCCGGCATCGGGCGCCGGGCGGCCTCCTCGGTCATGGCCGTCAGCGCCCGCATCGCCACCCGCAGCCGCCACTTGCGCGACATCGAGTCGGGGTCGTTCCAGTCCTCCTCGGCCACCGGGCGCGGCTCGAGCTCCTCGAGGTCGCCGACGACGTCGATGCCCGAGGCCTCCACCCAGGTGCGCCAGCGCGCGGTCTCCTCCTGCGCCCACTCCAGCAGGCTCGGGGGCATCCGGACGGACGGTGAGGGGCTGCTCCCGCTGACGAGGCTGTCCTCGGCGAGCAGGTTGCGGATGAGGTAGTCGTAGTCGGGCCCGCGGCGCACCTTGCGGTCCAGGGCCTCGTTCAGGGTCCGGACCACCTCGGTCTCGGCCGCACCCATGGAGGCGTTGCGGCGGTCGCTGGGACGTGGCGCCCACCCGGGGTCGATGCCGGTGACGGCGCAGAACCGGGTCCAGAGCAGGTCGCCGGTGCTGCCGCTGGGCGGGACCGTCACCAGGTGGACCCGCTCCGGGGGCAGGCCCTCGGACCACCGGTCCAGCACGGTGGGCAGGTCGAAGGCGTGGGCGAACCACGCCGAGCGGCGACGGAACTTCTTCACGAAGGAGGCGTAGGACCACGTCCGGCCCTGCTTGATGCTCTCCTGCCACGCCGCGGGCACCTGCCGGCCGAGGTCGCGCACGGTGTAGACCACGTGCAGCTCGGCGCCGTCGGCGCTCAGGTCCTGCTTGGCCCGCGCCACGGCCTCGGGCCTGGCCGGGGCGAGGATCTCGTGGCTGACGATGACGGTCCCGTCGGTCGCCCGGACCTTCTTCACCAGCGCGTCCCAGGCACCCTCGGCGTGACCGGGGGCGCCGCCCCAGTCCTGGCCGAGCAGGTCCAGGGCCGCCCGGAACTGGAACAGCGCCGGGCTGACCAGGCGGGACCCGGTCGGGACGTGCACGCCGTGGCGGGCCAGCGACCGGGCGTTGATCGACAGCCGGTCCTGCAGGTAGGTGGTGCCGGTCTTGGGTGCCCCGACGTGGAGGAAGACGCGACGCGGGGCGGTTCGGCTCACGTCGGCGATTGTGCCGTACCGCCGCCGAGCGCCCGCACCACGGCCGACGGGCTGGGCCGCCAGAGCCGCCCGGCCATCCAGGTCGACGTCCTCACGAGGGCCTCCAGGTCGACGCCGTGCCCGACCCCGAGGCCGTCCAGCAGCCACACGAGGTCCTCCGTGGCCAGGTTGCCGGTGGCGCTCTCGGCGTACGGGCAGCCGCCGAGACCGCCGGCGCTGGCGTCGAAGGTGGTGATGCCGGCCCGCAGCCCGGCCTGGACGTTGGACAGGGCCTGGCCGTAGGTGTCGTGGAAGTGCAGGGCGAGCCGGTCCGGCCCGATCCCGGCGTCGCCGAAGGCCTCGACCAGGGCGGCGACGTGGCCGGCGGTGCCGACCCCGATGGTGTCGCCGAGGCTGAGCTGGGACGCACCGAGGTCGAGCAGCCGGCGGCCGGCGTCGACGACCTGCGTCACCGGCACCGGCCCCTCCCAGGGGTCGCCGAAGCACATCGAGACGTACGCGCGCACGTCCGCGCCGGCCTCCAGCGCACGGGCGACGACCGGGGCGAACATGGCGTGCTGCTCGTCCAGCCCGCGGTTGAGGTTCTTGCGCGCGAAGGTCTCCGTGGCGGAGCCGAAGACGGCCACGTGGCGCATCCCGAGCTCCAGGGCCCGGTCGAGCCCGCGCTCGTTGGGCACCAGCACCGGCAGGGCGCGGGCCGCGTCGCCGAGGTCGTCGACCAGGGACCCGACGAGGTCGGCGGCGTCGGCCAGCTGCGGGACCCAGCGCGGGTGCACGAAGCTGGTGGCCTCGACCACCGGCAGCCCGGCGGCGAGCAGCCGGCGCACGAACTCGGCCTTGACCGGCGTCGGCACCAGCTCCTGCTCGTTCTGCAGGCCGTCGCGGGGGCCGACCTCGTAGATCGTGACCCGGTCCGGCATCCCCGGGGCGGGGACGGTCATCGGCAGGCCGGGCGGGCGGGTCACGACGCGTCCTCGGTGGCCGGGTCGGGGTCGACGCGGACCACGACGTGGCCCATCGGGACCTGGTCGCCCACCGCGGCACCCACGCCGGCGACGACACCGTCGTGCGGCGCGGTCAGCGCCAGCTCCATCTTCATCGCCTCGACGGCGCCGAGCCGCTGACCGGCGGCGACCCGGTCGCCGACGGCGACCGCGAGCTCGATGACGGTGCCCGGCATCGGCGAGGTGACGTCGGCGTCGCCGACCGCCGCCTCGCCGCGGCGGGCCGGGTCGGGCCGGTCGAAGCGCCACGGGTGGCCCTCGACGACGACCCAGGCCCCCCCACGGTCGACGACGACCGGGCCGCGGTCGACCAGGTGGTGGGGCCGCGGCCCGAGGTCGACCGGCACCTCGTGGACCTCGCCGGTCGGGTCGAGGAGCGTGACGGTCACCGGGCGGGAGGGACCGGCGCTGCGCCACCCGTCGAGCGCCTCCCAGGGCCCGGGTCCCACGACGAGGTGCTCGTCGGCCCAGGCCTGGGCGGCGAGCGCGGCGGCGTGGCCGGCCAGGGTCGGGGCGGTGAGCAGCTCCTCGGCCGCCGGTCCGTCCAGCCAGGACGTGTGCACCTCGCCGGTGCGGAAGGCCTCGCTCGCGACCAGCCGCCGCAGGAAGCCGGTGTTGGTGACCACCCCGAGGACGGCGGTGTGGTCGAGGGCCAGCACGGTCAGCGCCAGCGTGGTCCCGCGGTCGGGCCCGGTGACGACGACCTTGGCGAGCATCGGGTCGTACGCCGTGCCGACCGTGCCGCCCTGCTCGACGCCCCACTCGTGGCGGGCGCCCCCGGCGCGCAGCAGCCGGTGGACGCGGCCGGTCTGGGGCACGAACCCGGCGTACGGGTCCTCGGCGTAGACGCGGACCTCGACGGCGTGGCCGGTGCAGGTGATCTCCTCCTGGGCCAGCGGCAGCGGGCTGCCCTGGGCGACGAGGAGCTGCCAGGCCACGAGGTCGATCCCGGTGACCTCCTCGGTGACGGGGTGCTCGACCTGGAGGCGGGTGTTCATCTCGAGGAAGTACGCGCCGGCGTCGGGACCGTCCCCGTCGACGAGGAACTCGACCGTGCCGGCGCCGGTGTAGCCGACCTCCTGGCACAGCGCGACCGAGGACTCGAGCAGGCGGCGGCGGACCGTCTCGTCGAGGTACGGCGCCGGCGCCTCCTCGACCACCTTCTGGTGGCGCCGCTGCGCCGAGCAGTCCCGCTCGAAGAGGTGCACGACGTGGCCGTGCTCGTCGCCGACGACCTGGACCTCGACGTGGCGGCCGCGCTCGACGTAGGTCTCGACCAGCAGGGTGTCGTCGCCGAAGGCCGACCGCGCCTCGCGGCGGGCCCGGGCCACGGCCTCGGCGAGGTCGGCGGGGTCGCGCACGACGTGCATCCCCTTGCCGCCGCCGCCGGCGGCAGCCTTCACCAGGACGGGGAACGCCTCGGCCGGGACGTCGTCCTCGGGGTAGCGCGGCGTGACCGGCACGCCGGCGCGCTCGGCGACCTCGCGGGCGTGGTCCTTGCGGCCCATCAGGTCGATCACCTCGGGCGTGGGCCCGATCCAGACCAGGCCGGCGTCGCGGACGGCGCGGGCGAAGCCGGCGTTCTCGGACAGGAACCCGTAACCGGGGTGCACGGCCTCGGCGCCGGACGCGGCGGCCGCGGCCAGGAGCCGCTCGACCGAGAGGTACGACTCCGCGGCGGGCGTCGGCCCGAGGCGTACGGCGGTGTCGGCCTCGGCGACGAACGGGGCGCGGGCGTCGGCGTCGGAGTAGACCGCGACGGTGCGCAGGCCGGCGTCGCGGCAGCCGCGGATGACGCGGCGTGCGATCTCGCCGCGGTTGGCGACGAGGACGGAGGAGAAGCGGTGCTGCGTGGTCATCGGGTCCTCACATCCGGAAGACGCCGAAGTGCGGCGTCTCCGGGATCGGGGCACGGGCGACGGCGGCGAGGCCGAGCCCGAGCACGCGGCGGGTGTCGACGGGGTCGATGACGCCGTCGTCCCAGAGCCGGGCGGTGGAGTAGTAGGGCGAGCCCTGCTCCTCGTACTGCGCGCGGACCGGGTCCTTGAACGCCTCCTCCTCCTCGGCCGACCACTGCCCGCCGCGGGCCTCGATCCCGTCGCGGCGCACGGTGGCCAGGACCGAGGCGGCCTGCTCGCCGCCCATCACCGAGATCCGGGCGTTGGGCCACATCCACAGGAAGCGGGGGTCGTAGGCGCGACCGCACATGCCGTAGTTGCCGGCGCCGTAGGAGCCGCCGATCACGACGGTCAGCTTGGGCACCACCGAGGAGGCGACCGCGGTGACGAGCTTGGCGCCGTCCTTGGCGATCCCGCCGTTCTCGTACTCGCGCCCGACCATGAAGCCGGCGATGTTCTGCACGAACAGCAGCGGGATGCCGCGCTGGTTGGCCAGCTCGACGAAGTGGGCGCCCTTGAGGGCCGACTCGCTGAACAGGATCCCGTTGTTGGCCACGATCGCGACCGGGTAGCCGTGGACGTGCGCGAACGCGCAGACCAGGGTCTCGCCGTAGAGCGGCTTGAACTCGTGCAGGCGCGAGCCGTCGACGATCCGGCGCAGCACCTCGCGGACGTCGTACGGCGTGCGCGGGTCGGCCGGCACGACGTCGTAGAGGCCCTCGGGGTCCTCGAGCGGCTCCTCGACCGGCTGCGGCTCGAGGTGCACCCGGCCGGGGCCGAGGGTGCCGACGATCGAGCGGACCAGGTCCAAGGCGTGGGCGTCGTCGTCGGCGAGGTGGTCGACCACCCCGGAGACCCGGGCGTGGACGTCGCCGCCGCCGAGCTCCTCGGCCGTGACCACCTCGCCGGTCGCCGCCTTCACCAGCGGCGGCCCCCCGAGGAAGATCGTGCCCTGGTCCTTGACGATGACGGTCTCGTCGCTCATCGCGGGGACGTAGGCACCGCCGGCGGTGCAGGACCCCATCACCGCGGCGACCTGGGCGATCCCGCCGGCCGACATCCGGGCCTGGTTGAAGAAGATCCGGCCGAAGTGCTCCCGGTCGGGGAAGACCTCGTCCTGGAGCGGCAGGAACGCGCCGCCGGAGTCGACGAGGTAGACGCAGGGCAGGTGGTTCTCGGCGGCGACGGCCTGGGCGCGCAGGTGCTTCTTGACCGTGACCGGGTAGTAGGTGCCGCCCTTGACGGTCGCGTCGTTGGCCACCACGACGACCTCGCGCCCGGCCACCCGGCCGATCCCGGTCACGACGCCCGCGGCGGGGACCGCGTCGTCGTACATCCCGGTGGCGGCCAGCGGGCTGAGCTCCAGGAACGGGCTGCCCGGGTCGAGCAGGCGGTCGACCCGGTCACGGGCGAGCAGCTTGCCGCGGGCGACGTGCTTGGCACGGGCGGCCTCGCTGCCGCCGCGCCGCACGGTCTCGAGCCGCGCGCGCAGCTGCGCGGTCTGGGTTCGCAGGTCGTCGGTCACGGACGTCAGGTTAGCGATCGTTAACCTCCTGGTCGAGCCCCGGGCGGCGGGACCTCCGGACGGAGGTGAGACCGGGATCTCGTGGCGGCCTCGGTCGTGCCGTCGCCGCACACCCTAGGGTCGTGGCTCGTGGAGACCCGGTCGCGACGCGAGCAGATCCTGGACACCGCGGCCGTCCTGTTCGCACGCCGTGGGTTCCACGGGGTGTCGGTCAGCGACATCGGGGCCGCCTGCGGCGTCTCGGGACCGGCGCTCTACAAGCACTTCCCGTCCAAGGACTCCGTGCTCGCCGAGATGCTGGTCTCGATCAGCGAACGGCTCCTGGCCGACGGCGGCCGCCGGGCGGCGGAGGCCACGGACCCCGTCGGCGCCCTGCGCGCGCTGATCGACTTCCACGTCGACTTCGCGCTGGCCCACCCGGCGCTGATCGTGGTCCAGGACCGCGACTGGTCCTCGCTGCCCGACGACGCGCGCGAGATCGTGCGCACCCTCCAGCGCTCCTACGTCGACCTCTGGGCCGCGCAGTGCCGCGAGGCCGACCCCTCGCTCGGCCCGGCGCAGGCCCGGGCGCGGGCACACGCCGTGTTCGGCCTGATCAACTCCACCCCCCACAGCGCGGTGCTGCCGCCGGCCGAGATGGCCGCGCTGCTGCGCGGGATGGCCGACGGGGCGCTGGGGCTGGCGCCGGGGGCCTGACGGCGCGGCGGCAAGCTGTCGTACGGGCGCAATGGCGTGGTTCCTGCAGCTTTCTCGCCCGAAACCAGTCGCGGATTCAGATGGTCGTAGCAACACCTGAGCAGAGGTGTTGTAGATGGCGAAGCGTTACGTCTCCTACGAAGAGCGCGATGAGTTCTTCGAGTTGTTGTGTTCGGGCCTGTCATTAGACGCGGCTGCGGCTGGTAGCGGCGTGTCGGGCACCGCGGCGCGGGGTTGGTGGCGAGCCTCGGGGTTTGTGAGTCCACGAATCCAGATGGGGCGCTGCGGCGGTTGCAGCCACCCTGAACGCCAGACCACGGCCTACCCTCAACATGCGCACACCAGCCCAAGAGCTGGACCAGCTCCTGACAACCCCGTCAGCAGCCTGACCCCGTTGCTACGACCGATGGACCCCGCCAGTCGGAACGGCGCCATTGCGGAGTTACGACACGTCGCCCCGGTCGTTGGTGCCGCCCTGGTCGTCGGTGCCGCCCCGCTCGGCGGTCGGCAGCCGCTCGCGGTCCTGCTCGACCCGGTCGGCGAGGGGCGCGCCGCCGGGCAGCGCCCGCAGGACCGTGCGCGCCATCGCGTCGCGGCGCCCGGTGTGGGTGGGCAGGGCCGCGCGGGGGTTGACCAGGTCGCGGTAGCCCGCGATCGCCCAGCCCGTGGCGCCCACGGCGTCGAAGATCCCGGCCGCCGCACGCCGGCGGGAGGAGGCCGCCAGGCCGAGCGCGCACAGCGCGTGCACCGCGTCGACCCAGACGCCCATCGCCAGGCCCTCGGGACTCGGCCGCGCCCCGGACAGCACCGCCTGGGTCAGGTGGCGCGCGCCCAGCACCCGACCGGTCCAGATCATGGCGGGGTCGTCGTCGATCGAGATCGCACGCAGCAGCGGCGTCGGCCCGACCAGCATCACCAGGCCCCAGGCACCCCGGACGACCTCGATCCGCCGCACGGTCGTCTGCTCGTCCGGCCGGACCAGCGAGGTGGGGTCGATCCGCCAGAGGGCGACCCGGTCGAGCACGTCCTGCGGGGTGCGCACGTCCTAGGACCCCTGGTAGTCGCCGGCGCGCTTCTCACGCAGGGCGGCCAGCGCCTCGGCGTGGTCCGCGGTGTGGTGCGCCAGGGCCTGCATGGCCGCGGACAGCTCGAGCACCGCGGCCTGGCCCTGGTGCTGGGAGGCCTTGAGCAGCTTCTTGGCCATCCGGGTCGCGTGCGGCGGGTTCTTCGCGACCCGGGCGGCCAGCGCGTGCGCGGCGTCGAGCAGGTCGTCGGGCTCGACGACCTGCGAGACCAGGCCCCAGTCCAGCGCCGTGGCGGCGTCGACCCGGTCGCCGGTCAGCGCCATCTCGGCCGCCCGGGCCGGTCCGACGGCCTGGGTCAGCAGCCACGCGCCGCCGTCACCGGGGATGATCCCGAGCTGGACGAAGGACTCCGCGAACCACGCGCGGCTGGAGGCCACCCGCAGGTCGCACATCAGGGTCAGGTCGCAGCCGGCGCCGACCGCGGGCCCGTTGACCGCGGCCACGAAGGGCGTCTCGCAGCGGGCCATCGCCGCCGGGATCTGCTGGATCCCGTGCCGGTAGCCGTTGCGCAGCTCCCACGGGGTGCCGCCGAACATGCCCCGCCGCTCCTCCATGTCGCGCACGTTGCCGCCCGCGGAGAAGGCCGACCCCGCGCCGGTGAGGACCACGCAGCGCACGTCGGTGTCGGCGTCGACGCGCGCCAGGTTGTCGACCAGGGCGGCGACCACGTCGGGCCCCGAGATCGGGTTGCGCTGGTCGGGCAGGTCCAGCGTCCAGGTCTCGACGTGCGGGGTGCGGTCGCGCTCCACGCGCAGGACGTCGCTCATCGGGTCTCCTCGGTACGGGGCGGGTGGTGCCGCGGCCTCAGGGTGCCAGACCGGACCCCACCTGTCGGGCCGGGTGGCCTCACCAGAGCCGGTCCAGCTCGGCCGGGTCGTGGTGGCGCCCGAGCAGGTCGAGGATCCGCGCGGCGCGGACCGCGGCGTCCTCCGCGGTCTCGAGGACCTCCTCGGCGTCGTCGCGGCCGGGCGCGGGTACGGCCTGCGGGTCGCGACGGTGGTGCAGCGCGGCGAGGAGGTCCTCGCGGGGCAGCCCGCGCAGCTGGAGCAGCACCAGCGGGTCGTCCTCCACCAGCCACCCGACCTGGAGCAGCAGCGCCAGCGCGTGCGGGCACGGGTCGACCCAGGACGCGCAGGTGCAGGAGGCGGCCAGCTCCGTGCCGTACGGCACCAGCTCGACCCCGGCCTCCTCGGCGTGCTCGACGAGGTCGTGCGGCAGGTCGCCGGCCAGGAGCGCCGCCACCCGGGCGGGATCGGCCGCCACCGCCTCGACCAGGGCCGCGACCGCGGAGGCGTCGAGGACGGGCAGCGCGACCTCGACGCCCCACAGCTCCTCGACGCCGCGGCGCTGCTCGGTGACCGCCGAGCGGAGGCTGCCGGCGTCGACCCGGACCGCGCCCACGGCGCCGCTGCGGGCCAGCGTGCGGCCGCGGCGCAGGTCCGCCTCGTCGTAGGCGACCTCCTCCACCGCACGCAGCCACGCCTTCGCCCACCACCGCCCGGCCCAGGCGCGACCGCGCCGGGCCGGGACCCGCGGGTGGACCACGGCGCTCACGACACGTCCGGCTGCCGCAGGCGCACCAAGTCGTGGAGCTCGGCGTCGCTCAGCTCGGTGAGGGCCGCCTCCCCGCGACCGAGGACCGCGTCGGCCAGCGACCGCTTGCGGGCCAGCAGCTGGCCGATCCGTTCCTCGATGGTGCCCTGCGCGACCAGGCGGTGCACCTGGACCGGCCGGGTCTGCCCGATCCGGTAGGCCCGGTCGGTCGCCTGGTCCTCGACGGCAGGGTTCCACCACCGGTCGAGGTGCACGACGTGGTCGGCGCGGACCAGGTTGAGGCCGGTGCCGCCGGCCTTGAGGGACAGCAGGAAGACCGGGACCTCCCCGGCCTGGAAGGCCGCGACCATCGCCTCGCGCTGCGGGACCGGGGTGCCCCCGTGGAGCAGCTGGTGCGGCACCCCGACGGCGGCGAGGTGCTGCTCGACCAGGCGGGCCATCGCGACGTACTGGGTGAAGACGAGCACCGCGCCGCCCTCGGCGACGACGGTGGTCAGCAGCTCCTCGAGCAGGTCCAGCTTCTCGGAGCGCCCGCGCAGCCGCCCACCGGACTGCTTGAGGAACTGCGCCGGGTGGTTGCAGATCTGCTTGCACCCGGTCAGCAGGGCCAGCACGAGACCGCGGCGGGCGTCCTCGTCGGCGCGCTCGATGCGGGCCAGGGTGTCGCGGCAGAAGGCCTCGTAGAGCACGACCTGCTCCCGGGTCAGCCGCAGCAGGTGGTCCGTCTCGGTCTTGGCCGGCAGCTCGGGGGCGATGCCGGGGTCGGACTTGCGGCGCCGCAGCAGGAACGGCCCGATCAGGTCGGCGAACTGGCGCGCCTTGGTCGGCTCGAGGCCGGACTCGATCGGGGCGGCCCACACCTTGCGGAAGGCGTTGCGGCTGCCCAGCAGCCCCGGCACCGTCCAGTCGAGGATCGCCCACAGCTCGGTGAGGTCGTTCTCGACCGGGGTACCGGTCAGGGCGACCCGGGCGGCGCTGTCGATGGTGCGCAGCGCCCGGGCCGTCGACGACCGCGCGTTCTTGACGTGCTGGGCCTCGTCGGCGACCACCAGGTCCCAGGCGGTCGTGCCGAGGCGCTCGGCGTCGCGGCGCATGGTGCCGTAGGTGGTCAGCACGAAGCCCCGGGTGGAGGCACCGGGGCCGGTGGCGCCCGTCGCGTCGGGGGCGAGGTCCTCGTGCGTCCGCTCCCCGCCGTGGAACCGCCGGACCCGCACCCCGGGGGCGAAGCGGCGGATCTCGGCCTCCCAGTTCCCGAGCAGGCTGGCCGGGCAGACCACCAGGGTCGGGCCGGTGGCGCCGCGGGAGGTGCGGTGCAGGTGCAGCGCGACGAGGGTGACGGTCTTGCCCAGGCCCATGTCGTCGGCCAGGCAGCCGCCGAGGCCGAGGCCGGTCAGCGTGGCCAGCCAGGTCAGGCCGTGCCGCTGGTAGTCCCGCAGCTCCGCGTGCAGCCCCGCCGGCGGGGGCACGGGCTCGGTGGTGGCGGCGCCGACCAGCTGCTCGCGCACCCGCAGCAGCGAGGCGCCGACCACGACCGGGGTGTCGGGAGGCAGGCCGGTGCCCGGCTCGACCGGCACGGTGCCGGTCAGTGCGGCCGCGATCGCCCGGGTGGGCGCGACCGTGCGCTGGAGGCGCTTGCGGGCCTTGCGCGCGGTGGCGGGGTCGACGACGGTCCAGCCGCCGCGCAGCTTCAGCAGCGGCGAGGCGGCGTCGGCCAGGGCGTCCATCTCGGCCGCGGTGAGGTCCTCGCCGTGCAGCGCGAGCTGCCAGCGGAAGGCGAAGACCGAGTCGGGCCCGAGCAACGGGTCCTGCAGCGGCTCCTCGTGCGGCCCCGGGCCGGTCGCCGGACCGCGGTCCTGGGGGTGGCGGGGGTCGACCCGGTCCAGGACGCTGGTCGCGGTCAGGTCGCGGCCGAGGCTGCGGGGCCACAGCACGTCGACCCCGCGTGCGCCGAGCGCGGCGACCCCGTCCTCGAGCAGGCTGGCCAGGTCGTCGCCGTCCAGGGTGAGGTCGTCGGGGGCGGGCCCGTCGAGCATCCGGTCCAGCACCGGCCACGCCTCGGCCGCGGCCCGCAGCGCGATGGACGCGTGCGTCCGCGCCCGGCCGCCGAACCCGTGGCTGGGACCGTCGGGGTCCGCCCAGAGGTCGGTGGCGTCGCACAGGTGCAGCGGGTCCTGCTCGTCGTGGACCTGGAGCACGAGGCGCACCGAGCCGGCCGACAGGTCCTCCTCGTCGGCCTCGACCCGCAGCGCGAGGCGGACCAGCTGGGGACGGTCGTCGTCCTCGGCCAGCCGCGACGGTGTCGCCCGGTCGGCCTGCCCCGGCGTGGCGGGCGCGCGCAGCCGGTCGAGGCGTGCCGCCAGCCGTTCCGCGAAGTCGCCGGGAGCGACGGCCGACGCCGCCGGTCGGGCCCGGGGCGGGCGGGAGGCGGTGCGGGGCATCGTGTCGGCCACGGCGTCGAGCACCCGGCGTACGACGGCCTCGGCCTGGTCGGGCGGGAGACCCTCGTGGGAGCGGGCCAGGGCCAGCCGGGCGACCCGGTCGTCGTCATCGGCCGGCAGCGGGGCGATCCGCCAGCCGTCGCCGACCGCGTCCGGCACCAGGCGACCGGCCGCCACGAGACGCAGGGCGAGCAGCGCCGCCCCGGCCAGCAGGCCGACGCTGGGGTGTACGTCCTCGCGGGCGTGGGCCTTGGTGAGCACCGGCAGCGCGGCGCGCACCGGCAGCTCGACCCGGCGGCCACCGTCCGCGGCCGTGAAGGCCACCACGGCCTCCCCGGGGCGGACGCCGGGGGCTGTCTCGGCGAGCTCGGCCGGCCCGGTCAGCGGGACGAATCCCACGGGCACCCCCTCCTCGACCGCACGTCCCCACGCTAGCCGCGGGTGCCGACACCGGGGCGGGCGGTGCGGGGCCGCCGCTAGACGATGACCTGGTCGAGCAGCGCCTCGGCCTCGGGACCCGTGGCGACGTCGGCGGGGTCGGGCGGCGTCGGCGGGGAGACCTCGCCGTCGACGTCGCTCAGGCTGATCTCGTAGCCGCCGCTCGCCGGCACGTCGGACTCGGCGATCTCGAGGTCGAGCTCCCGGAGCACGCCGTCCTCGCCCACCGCGACCTCCACGTCGAGGTCGATCGAGGACGCCTGGCCGGTCAGGGAGAAGGCGCTGCCGAGCACCTGGGCCTCCTCGCCCTCCACGCCGGCGAGGGCGTCGTCGTAGGTGAAGGTCGTCGCGTAGCGGGTGACCTGCACGCCGTCCTCCTCCTCGGTCCCGAGCTCCTCGGCCTCGCTCGCGCCCCGCAGCACCAGCACCGCGCCGACCAGGCCGGTCGGGGTGAAGGTGGTGGACTCGGTCAGGCGGCTCGCCTCGCCCTGCAACCAGGTGGCGCCGCCGGGGAAGGCGGGGATCCCCTCGCCCTCGGCCCGGACCCAGAGCGTGCTGCCGTCCGCCTTCACCTCCGCCTCGCTGGTCTGGCCGCCCTGGCCGATGGAGAGCAGCAGGTCGGCCACCGTCGCGTCGTAGTCGACGCTGCCCTGCGTCTGCAGCTGCAGCTGCTGCCCGGCGATCTCGAGGTCGAGGTCACCGTCGATGGTGAAGACGCGGGCGGCGACGGTCGCGTCGACCGCGTCCTGGAGGACCTGGGCGGCCTCGGCCGGGTCGGCGGGCTCGGACGCGGACTCCGAGGCCGGCTCCTCTGGCGCGTCGGCTCCGTCGCCTCCGGAGCAGCCGGCGAGGACCGCGGCGGTCACCGCCGTCACGGCGACGGCAGTCAGGGGTCGCAGGCGGTTCGGGCGCAGGCGCATCGGGTTCCTCCGGGATCGGTACGGAGAGCTCACCCTAGGAGACGTCCGCGGGCGCGCGGGGCGTACGGGATGATCCGCGCATGGACGACCAGACCGGGACCCCGGTCCCCCGCCGCAGCCGTGCCCTCGCCCGTGTCATGGACGACGCGGTCCGGGTGCCCGGCACCCAGGTGGGCATCGGGCTGGACGCGGTGATCGGGCTCGTACCCGGCGTCGGCGACCTCGCGGGCTCGGCGATCTCGGGCGTGGTGCTCTACGACGCGGTGCGCTGCCACGTGCCGGTGCCGGTGCTCGCCCGGATGGGCGGCAACCTCGTCGTGGACGCCCTGCTCGGGGTGGTGCCGCTGGTCGGGGACGCCGCCGACGTCGCCCACCGGGCCAACCGCAAGAACATCCGGCTCATGGAGAAGGCGCTGGCGAAGCGGCCCGCCGGCACGCCGGTCCCGGCGCCGACGGTCGGCTACGTGGCGTCGGCGCTGCTGCTGGTCGCCGTGCCGGTGCTGCTGGCGCTGGTGCTCGGCGTCGTGGCGCTCGTGCTGCTGGTCGGGATCATCGTCTGACGGAACGTCAACCACATCGGGTCGGCCTTCTGCTTCTCGAAGTGGCCCGCCAGCGCCGCGCGCGCCCGGGGCTCGTCCCGCGCGTCGATCGCGGCGAGCACCTCCTGGTGCACGTCGAGCACCCTGCGGCGCAGCTCCGGGTCGTGGTGGGCCTCGAACGCCGCGGGCGCCACGACGTCGGTGAGGGGCGAGAGCAGCGCCTCCAGGTAGACGTTGCCGGACGCCGCGATCAGCCCGGCCCGGAATCCCAGGGCGTGCTCCACGAAGGTGTCGCGGTCGTCGTCGGCGTGGGCCTCCCGCATCCACCGCAGCGCGTCGGCGAGCACCTCGCGCTGCGCGACGGTGCACCGCTCGACGGCCAGCGGCAGGGCCTCCACCTCCACGATGCGGCGCACCTCGAGGATCTGCGCGGGCAGGGAGTCGCTGCCCCTGGCCACCCGGGCGGCGAAGAGGCGTGGCTCGAGCGGCGACCACTCGTCCACCTGGTTCACGACGCTGGAGCGGCCCTGCCGCACGACGATGACCCGGGTCCCGGCCAAGGACTTGATCGCCTCGCGGACGGTCAGGCGGCTCACGCCGAGCCGCTCGGCGAGCTCGGTCTCGGACGGCAGGGCCGAGCCCGGCGGGAACGTCTGGTCCAGGACCAGGTCGAGGAGGTCCGCCGCAGCACGCGCGGTCACGCCTTGGGGCATCTCGTCGTCTCCCGTCGTTGAATCCGGTCCGAAACTAACCCACACGTCCCGGCGGCCCGGGCAGGTCCGACGACCGCGGACGCGCGGGTGTGATCTGGGTCTCAGAACCGTCCGGCGACCGTCTCGAGGACCGTCTCGTCGCCGGCGTACGGGCCCTCGGCGCGCGGCCAGTGCGTCACGACGTCGGTGAAGCCCAGCCCGGCGGCCCGGCCGACCATGTCGTCGAAGACGTCGACGCTCTCCAGGGAGAACTGCGGCGAGGCGTCGAGCAGCAGGTAGCGGGGCACGACGTCAGGGTCCCGCCCGGCGTCGCGCACCGCGGTCTCGAAGGTCTCGCGGGCGGTCGCCAGCCCGGCCCACCACTCCTCGAGCGTCTCCACCCGCGGCCCGGTGGTCACCCAGCCGTCGCCGGTGCGCGCGGCGTACCGCAGCGAGCGCGGCCCGTTGGCGGCGACCAGCAGCGGGACGTCGCGCAGCCGCGGCAGGGTGCGCGCACCGCGGGCCGAGAACCAGCGGCCGTCGGCGTCGACGTGGTCCTCGGTGCGCAGCCGGACGAGGAGGTCGGTGAACTCCTGGAAGCGGTCGACACGGTCCCGGACCGACAGGTCCTCGATCCCGAGGATGCGGGAGTCGAGGTCACCGCCGGTGCCGACCCCGAGCAGGAAGCGCCCGCCCGAGATGTCGTCGAGGGCCTGGACCTCGCGGTGGAAGGGCACCGGGTGGCGGAAGTTGGGCGACGCCACCAGGGTGCCGAGGCGCATCGTCGTGGTGAGGGTCGCCGCGGCGGTCAGGGTCGGGACGGCGGCGTACCAGTCCGACTCCGGCAGGCCCGCCCACACCACGTGGTCGTAGGTCCAGGCGTGGTCGAAACCCATCTCCTCGGCCGCGCGCCACCGCGGCGCGGCCTCGGCCCAGGGCAGCTCGGGCAGGATCGTGATTCCGTGGCGCATGGGCCCGAGCCTAGGGCGCGGCCGCCGGCGGGACCGCCGGCAGCAGCCCGTCGCGCAGGGCGGTGGCCAGCGACGGCGCGAGCGGCAGTCGGGGCAGCAGCACCGCCTGGAGCGCGTGGTAGACGTCCGGGCGGCCGGACCACGTGAGGTCGCTGGGACCGCCGTCGGGCGACCGCTCGTGCACCCAGGACCCGCGGGCCGGGTCGACGAACCAGTCCTGGGCGTGTGCCCACCAGGCCCGGTAGCGGTCGGCGTGGCGCGGGTCGTCGGTGGCCCGGTGCAGCGCCGCGGCGGCCGCCACCGCCTCGGCGGCCACCCAGTGCATCCGCTCGCGCACGACCGGGGCGCCGTCCCAGCCGACGGTGTAGACGAACCCGTCGTGCCCGTCGGGCGCCCACCCGTGGCGGGCTGCGGCGTCGGCCAGCCCCACCGCGTGGTCGACCCACCACCCGGGGGCGTCGGCCCCGGTCGCGGCGTGCAGCTGCAGCGCCAGGCGGGCCCACTCGAAGCCGTGGCCGATCGTGGCGCCGTAGGGCCGGAACGGGTCCGCGGGCAGGTCGTGGTGGTAGTCGAGCAGCGGTCGGCCCGCTGGGTCGAAGTGCTCGGGCAGGAGCCAGTCGTGGGTCGGGGCGAGCCGGCCGAGGACGTGGTCGACGATGCCGGCGGCCACGTCCCGGGGGCCCGGGTCGTCGAGCACATCGGCGGCCGCGAGCAGCGCCTCGACCGTGTGCATGGTGGCGTTCAGCCCGCGGTAGTCGTCGAGCACCGTGAACCGCCGGTCCCACTCCTCGACCACCAGCCCGGCCCCGGGCCCGGCCGGCGCGACGAACCGCTCGAGCAGGACCCCGAGCGCCTCGTCGAGCAGCGCCGTCGCCCCGGGGCGGCCGGCCGCGACGGCCGACGACGCGGCGAGGACGACGAAGGCGTGCTCGTAGGCGGTCTTCGAGCCGGGCAGGGGGCCGTCCGGGCCGACCCGCGCGTGCCAGCCGCCGTACGCGTCGTCGTGGAAGGTCCCGCGCAGCGCCGCCACCCCGTGGTCGGCGAGCGCCGACGACCCGGGGTGATCCATGAGCACCCCGAGCGCGTGGACGTGCGTCATCCGGCAGGTGATCCAGAGCTCGCGGGGCCGGTCCTCGTCGACCGTGCCGTCCTCGCGCAGCCAGGCGTACCCGCCGGCGGGGTGCCGGGCGCCGGCGGCGACGTCGAGGAGGCGGCGGGCGTGGGCGTCGAGGGCGCGGACCTCGGTCGCGTCCAGCAGCGGTGGGGGCACGACGGACCTCCTCGGGTCAGCTCTGGGTGGCCAGGGCCAGCGGGGCGACCTGGGCGGCGCCGGCGCGGCGTACGGCCCGGGCGGCCAGCGTCATCGTCCACCCGGTGACCACGAGGTCGTCGACCAGCAGGACCGACGCACCGGACAGCGCGCCGGGGTCGTCGAGCTGCAGGTCGTAGCGGCGGCCGACGGCCGCGACCCGCTGGGCGGAGTTCACCGCACCCCGGCCCGGCTCGACCGACGGGTCGACGATCGCGAAGCGACCCACGACCGGCGCCCCGAGGTAGCGCGACAGCCCCGCGGCCAGGTCGGACACCAGGGTCGGTCGGGTGGCCGAGTCGACCACCACGATCGCGTCCACCCGCGGCGACCAGTCGCCGAGGACGGCCACCACGGCCTTCACCAGCGGGACGGGGACGGGCCCGTCCTCGGTGCCGGCGCGGAACAGCTCGCGCAGCGCCTGGCCGTAGCCGAGGTCGGTGAGCCGGGCCACGGCACGGCCCTCGACGGCGCCCTCGGCGATCTTGCCCTTGAGGTCGACACCGATCGCGGGCAGGCCGGTCGGCCACATCTTGCGCTGCTCGACCACGACGCCGGGCCGCGACAGCCGGGCCCCGGCCTCGGCCAGGGCGGCGTCGGAGACGCCGGTGGGCAGGTCGAGGCCGCCGCAGGTGTCGCAGCGGCCGCAGTCCTCGGCCTCGGGGTCGTCGAGCTGCTCGCGCAGGTAGCGCATCCGGCACCGGTCGGTGTCGAGGTAGTCGAGCATCGCGCGCTCCTCGCGCTCCCGGGCGGCGCGGACCCGCTCGAAGCGCTCGGCCTCGTAGGTCCAGGGCTGCCCGGTCGACTCCCAGCCGCCACGGACCCGGCGGACGGCGCCGTCGACGTCGAGCACCTTGAGCAGCGTCTCCAGGCGGTTGCGGCTCAGCTCGACGCGGGTCTCGAGCGCGGCCGTGCTCATCGCGCGGCCCTCCTCGGCGAGCACGTCGAGCGTCTGGCGGACCAGCTCCTCGCGCGGGAACGCCAGCGAGGCGAAGTACGCCCAGATGTCGCGGTCCTCGGTGGCCGGCAGCAGGACCACCGTGGCGCTCTCGCTGCGGGCGTCGAGCCCGCGCCCGGCGCGGCCCACCTGCTGGTAGTAGGCCACCGGCGAGGACGGCGCCCCGAGGTTGACCACGAAGCCGAGGGAGGCGTCGAAGCCCATCCCGAGCGCGCTGGTGGCGACCAGGGCCTTGACCCGACCGGCCTGCAGGTCCTGCTCGAGGGCCTGGCGCTCGGTGGCCTCGGTCTGGCCGGAGTACGCCGCGACGTCGTGCCCGCGCGAGCGCAGGTAGTCGGCCACCTCGGCGGTCGCGGCCACGGTGAGGCAGTAGACGATCCCCGACCCGGGCTGCTCGGCGAGGTGGTCGGCCAGCCAGCCGAGCCGCTGCTCGGCCGTGGGCAGGCGCACGACGCCCAGCCGCAGCGACTCCCGGTCCAGAGACCCGCGCAGCACGAGCACCTCGGCCCGCCCGGCGCCCCGGTCGAGCCCGCCGAGCTGCTCGGCCACGTCGTCGGTGACGCGCTGGTTGGCGGTCGCGGTGGTGGCCAGGACGGGGATGCCGTCGGGGAGGTCGCCGAGCAGGGTGCGGATGCGCCGGTAGTCGGGGCGGAAGTCGTGGCCCCAGTCGGAGATGCAGTGCGCCTCGTCGACGACCAGCAGGCCGCAGGTCGCGGCCAGGCGCGGCAGCACCTCGTCGCGGAAGCCCGGGTTGTTCAGCCGCTCGGGGCTGACCAGGAGCACGTCGACCTCGCCGGCCCGGATCGCCTCGTGGGTCGGCTCCCAGCTCTCGGCGTTGGTGGAGTTGATGGTCACCGCGCGGATGCCGGCCCGCTCGGCGGCGGCGATCTGGTTGCGCATCAGCGCCAGCAGCGGGGAGACGATGACGGTGGGCCCGGCGCCGCGCTCGCGCAGCAGCAGGGTGGCCACGAAGTAGACCGCCGACTTGCCCCACCCGGTGCGCTGGACGACCAGGGCGCGGCGCTGGTCGACCGCGAGCGCCTCGATCGCGGACCACTGGTCCTCGCGCAGGACGGCGTCGTCCTTGCCGACCAGGGCGCGCAGGTGGCCCTCGGCCCGGGCTCGGACGTCCGCGCGGGTGCCGGCGTCGGTGGTCGCGCTCACCGGTGGTCCTGGGGGGCCTCGAGGCGGCGGACGGCCTCGTCGTGCAGGGCGACCACGGCGGCCCGCAGGCCCGCCCGCTCGGTGACCGGCGCATCGGGCCAGCCCACGCGCAGGGTCGCCTCGGCGGTGCCCTCGGTGACGTGCCAGGTCCCGCCGTGCTCGTCGAGGCCGGTCATCTCGGCCTCCGTGGCGCCGGGGTGGCCGTGCGCCTGCACGATGCGCAGGCTGTCGTCGCGGTGGCCGTCGTTCATGTGCGCGAGGACCGCGTCGCAGGTGGCGTCGTCGAAGGGCATGGGGCGAGCCTACGAGCGCCCGCCGACACTCCCCTAGGAGACCGCCGGCCGGGCGGCGGGGCCTGCGGCGCGACGGCTCGTACGCCCCCGGGCCCGCAGGGCGAGGACCACCGCGAGGGGCCACAGGACCTGCGCCCCGGCCACCACCCGCTCGGCCAGTCCCGAGCGCGGCCCGCCCAGCTCGAGGGAGAACCAGCCGAGCAGCCCGCCCAGGACGACCGTGGCCGCCCAGCCGGAGCGGCGTCCGGGCAGGCCGGACAGCCCCGGCCACAGCGAGAGGGCCACGAAGCTGGCCGTGGCCACCGGCACGTGGGCCGCCGACGGCTCGGCCGCCACGGCGACCCCGAGCGCGGCCACCCCGCCGGCGCCGAGCACGACGCGCCCCAGCCGGTGCGCCTCGGTCAGCCCGAGGGCGGTCACCACGTGGCACCCGCCGAGCACCACGAACCCGGTCGTCATCACCCACCGGTCGTCGGCGCCGACTGCGGCCAGCGCGCTGATGGTGTCGCGGGTGGCGTCGTACGCCGCCGGCTGCCGGGTCGCGGCGAGCGTCCAGCCCCCGATCAGCGCGACGGGGGCGAGGGCGGCGGAGACGAGCGCGGTCCGGTGCACGGACCCAGCATGGGGCACCCGCTCACCCCGGGCGCCCCGCCCGTCCCGAAAGCCCCGCCCGCCCCGGGAATCCCCGGTCGGGCGGGGATTCCCTGGCTCCGCGTGCCCTGCAAGGCACGCGAACCCCGGGAAACGACCACCCAGTCCGGCGGCGGGGCCACGCGGGCCGGCGACCCGCGGCCTGCCGACCGGCGACCCCGCCCCCGGGTCACCAGATCCGGACACGCTCCTGCGGGTCCAGCCAGAGCCCGTCGCCCGCGACCGTGCCGAAGACGTCGTGGAACTCGTCGAGGTTGCGCACGATGTTGGCGCGGAACTCCGGCGGGCTGTGCGGGTCGATGGTGAGGTAGGTCTGCTCCTGCTCGGTGCGGCGCTTGGTGCGCCACACGTAGGCCCAGTTCATGAACAGCTTCCGGCGGTCCTCGACCGACGCCTCGCCGCCCTGGGCGATCACGAACGCCGTGTGGGCGATCGTGAGGCCGCCCAGGTCACCGATGTTCTCGCCGACGGTCAGCGAGCCGTTGACCGTCTCCCCGGGCAGGTTGCGCGGCGAGAACCCGTCGTACTGCGCGACCAGCGTCTTGGACTTCACCTCGAAGGCGGCCTTGTCGTCGGCGGTCCACCAGTCGTTAAGCGTGCCCGAGCCGTCGTACTGCGCGCCCTGGTCGTCGAAGCCGTGGCCGATCTCGTGGCCGATGACCGCACCGATCCCGCCGTAGTTCTCCGCCTCGAGCGCGTCGGGGTCGAAGAACGGCTTCTGCAGGATGCCGGCGGGGAAGCAGATCTCGTTGGTGCCGGGGTTGTAGTAGGCGTTGACGGTCTGCGGCAGCATGAACCACTCGTCGCGGTCGACCGGGGAGCCGATCTTGCGCAGGTGGCGGTCCGTCTCGTGGGCGGAGATCGCCGCGACGTTGCCGACGAGGTCGTGCGGGTCGATGCGCAGCGCGGAGTAGTCGCGGAACCGCTCCGGGTAGCCGATCTTCGGCCGGAAGGTCTCCAGCTTCTCGTACGCCCGCTGCTTGGTCTCCTCGGTCATCCAGTCCAGGCGGCCGATCGAGCTGCGGTACGCCGCGAGCAGGTTGGCGACCAGGTCGTCCATCATCGCCTTGGCGCGCGGCGGGAAGTGGCGCCCGACGTACTCCTTGCCGACCGCCTCGCCGAGCCCGCCCTCGACCAGCGCGACGCCGCGCTTCCACCGGGCCCGCAGCTCGGGGGTGCCGTTGAGGGTGCGGCCGTAGAAGTCGAAGTTGGTCTCGACGAAGTCGTCGGTCAGGTAGGCCGCCGAGGACCGCAGGACGTGCGCCAGCAGCCACGACTTCCAGTCGTCGAGCGACGTCTGGCGCAGCACGCCGTCGAGGTGCTCGAAGAACGACGGCTGGCGTACGCAGGCCTCGGCCAGCAGCGGGGCCGGGTCGATCGCGGGGCCGCTGAGGTTCTGGACGTAGGCGTCCCAGTCGAAGCTCGGGCAGGCCGCCTTGACCTCCTCGAGGGTGCGCAGGTTGTAGGTCTTCTGGACGTCGCGGGTGTCGGCGCGCTCCCAGTGCCCCGCGGCGATCCGGGTGTCGAGGGCGAGCACGGCGGCCGCGGCGCCCGCGGGGTCGTCGTGGGCGACGAGGGTGAAGAGCCGCTCGAGGTAGGCGACGTACTTGTCGCGGACGTCGGCGAACTTCTCCTCGCGGTAGTACGACTCGTCGGGCAGGCCGAGGCCGCCCTGGGAGAGGTGGAACAGGTAGCGGTCGGAGTTGCGGTCGTCGGTGTCGACGTAGGACCCGAACAGCCCGTGGCCGCCGATCCGCTCGAACTCGCCGAGGAACGCGGCCAGGTCCCGCACGTCGCGCAGCGACCGGCTGGCCTCGACCAGGGCCCGGATCGGGGCGGCCCCGCGGCGGTCGACCTCGGCGGTGTCCATGAAAGAGGCGTAGAGGTCGCCGATCTTCTGGGCCTCCTCGGCCGACGCGGCGTCCGCGTCGGGCGTGCCCGGCTCACGCGACTGCGCGGCGAAGTCCTCGATGATCTGGCGCACCCGCTCCTCGGCGGCGTCGGCCAGCTGCACGAAGGGGCCCCAGCTGGAGCGGTCCGCGGGGATCTCCACCTCGTCGAGCCAGCGGCCGTTGACGTGGCCGAAGAGGTCGTCCTGCGGGCGGATGTCGAGGTTCATGCCCTCGCGGGCGTCGTCCAGGATGCTCACCCTGCGACCCTAGCCGGGGCCGGGATGCCCGGGGCGTCATCCCTCGCCCCGCTCAGGCGGGGCCCGGACCGGATGACGTCCCGGCGTCGCGGAAGGCCCCGTCGCGCAGCACCGGCACCGCCGCGCTCACGTCGACCGCGGCGGCGACCTCGACGTCGGCACCGAAGCCGACCGCCGCCAGCTCACGCCCCCCGGCGCACGACCGCAGGGCCGCGGCGGGGTCGTCGGCGACCGTGCGCCACGCCACGACCGCCAGCTCCGCCTCCGGGCTCAGGCCGGTGACCCCGCGCCCGACCAGCGCGGTGAGCAGCGAGCCCGCGCCCCAGACGTCCTCGACCGCCGGCCGCAGGGAGCCGTCCGGCCACCGCTCGCCCGCGGCGACCACCGCCAGCGACGCCCCCCGCAGCAGCGCCGGGGCCAGGGCCTCGGCGACGGCGGAGGCGTTGCGCAGGCACGCGCCCACCACGCCCACGCCCGCGTCGGCCAGCAGCGCGCTGATGGTCGAGCCGTTGGGCGAGGGCAGCACCAGCCGCTGCACACCCACGAGGCCGTCGCCGCGCAGCATCGCGGCCGGGGAGAGCGTGGGGCGGTCTCGTGACGCTCGCTGCGCTCGCTCCTCGACCACCGGAGGGGCCGCTCGCTCCTCGACCACCGGGGCGGCCGCGGCGGCCTCGAACCGGCCGACGGCCAGCACCGCGTCCCGCTCCCGGGCGTACGCCTCCGCGCGCTCGTCGCGCCACGCGAACGGGTGCACCTCGACCCCCCGCTCCACCGCGAGGGCCAGCGTGGTCGTGAACGACAGCACGTCCACGACGACCGCCACGTCGTCGGCACCGAGCCCGGCGACGACCGCGGCGGCACCGGTCGGGCCGGTCTCGAGCCGGACGGGGTACGCCGCCTGCCCGTGGGCCGCCCGCCGCCCGGCCGCCCGCGGGTCGTCCTCAGTCACGGAGCCGGACGACGCCCTTGCCCAGGGTCCGCCGCTCGTCGAGGTCGACCAGCGCCTGACCGAACTCCTCGAAGGCGTACGTCCGACCGACCGGCGGCTTGACGACCCCGGCCTCGATCATCGGCACCAGCGCGGCCCACTGCTCCTGCATGTAGCCCGGACGTGCCATCGCGTAGGCGCCCCAGCCGACGCCGCGGACGTCGGTGTTGTTGAGCAGCAGCCGGTTGACCTTGACCTCGGGGATGCCCTGCCCGGCGGCGAAGCCGACCACGAGCAGCCGGCCCTGGGGCGCGAGCGAGCGCAGGGAGTCGAGGAAGACGTCGCCGCCGACGACGTCCATCACGACGTCGACGCCGTGGCCGCCGGTGAGGTCCTTGACCGCGTCCTTCCACCCGTCGAGCAGGACTACCTCGTCCGCCCCGGCCTGCCGGGCGACCTCCCCCTTCTCCTCGGTGGAGACGACCGCGATGCTGCGGGCGCCGTACCCCTTGGCGACCTGGATGGTCGCGGTGCCGACGCCGCCCGCGGCGCCGTGCACGAGCACGGTCTCGCCCTCGCGCAGACCGGCCCGCTCGGCCAGGGCGAACTGCGCGGTGAGGTAGTTCATCGGCATCGCCGCACCCTCCTCGAAGGACAGCGCGTCCGGCAGCGCGAACGTCGACTCGACCGGCATCGCGGCCAGCTCGGACGCACCGCCGTACCCCTGCACCGCGCAGACCCGCTGGCCCGGCTCGAAGCCCTCACCCGAGACCACGACGCCGGCGACGTCGACGCCGAGCGTGAACGGCGGCTCGGGCTTCATCTGGTACTCCCCTCGCGACAGCAGCAGGTCGGGGAAGGACGTGCCGACGGCGTGGACCTCGACGAGGACCTGGCCCTCGCCGGCGGTCGCGTCCGGCACCTCCTGCACGACGACGTCGGTGGGACCGGTGAGCGTGACGACCTGGGCTGCGCGCATGCCCGGCAGGCTAGGACACCGCGCGGGCGCACGACCCATCCGTCCGTGTGACCGTTCCGAACAGCAGCCGTGAGGTCCCTGCGGTGAGGCTGTCCGACCGCGTCGCGGCGATGACGATGCACGCGAGCGCGCGGTGGTCGGTGCGCTACGGCGAGGAGCTCCGCTTCGCGGGGACCGGGCTGCCGCGGCCCCGGCGCCACCTCGTCCCCACCCGGCACGGCCGCGTGCCGGTGCACGTCTACACCGACCCGGCGTGGGCTCCCGGGTCGCGGCCACGGCCCGCGTACGTCCACCTGCACGGCGGCGCCTGGCTGATGCGCCACCCGTTCATGGACGACTTCTGGTGCCGCTACCTGGTCGCCCAGGCCGGGGTGGCGGTGGTCAACGTCGACTTCCGCACGGGGCCCTACGTGGCCTACCCGGTCGCGCAGGAGCAGGCGCACGACGTGCTGGCCTGGCTGGACGGTCCGCAGTCCGGGCACGGCACCTCGCTGGGGGTCGACGGCACCCGGCTGGCCGTCGGCGGTCTCTCGTCGGGCGGCGGGATGGCCGCCGCGGCCTGCCTGATGGCCCGCGACGAGGGGACCGTACGCCCGCTGCTGCAGGTGCTCGGCGTCCCGGCGCTGGACCTGGCCACCGAGGTGCCGGAGGGCGCAGCCGGGGCCGGGCCGGGCGCCGGACAGATGATCTCGCCGTCGCTGCGCGCGCTGGTGCGCCGCGTCTACTTCCCCGACCCGGCCCGCCGCTCGGAGCCGTACGCCTCCCCGGTGCTGGCGCCCGACCTGCGCGGGCTGCCGCCCGCGGTGGTGATGACCGCCGAGCGCGACTCGCTGCGCCGCGACGGCGACCTCTACGCCCAGCGGCTCGCCGAGGCGGACGTCCCGGTCCTGCTGCACGACGTCACGCCCGGCGCGGACCACTACTTCTGGTCCCACGACCTCGACCGCGCACGACGGCTGATGGCACGGGTCGCGGCGATCGTGCGGGACGTGCTGCTCGAGCGACCCGACCACCGGTGAGCCCGGCGCGGGCCGGCGCGGGTCAGCGCGGCTCGACCAGGCTCTCCATCTCGAAGTGCATCGGGTCGGTGTAGCTCCAGTCGCCGCCCCAGGCGAAGCCCCACCGCTTGAAGATCGCCACCACGCCGCGGTCCATCTCCCCGACGGTGCCGCGCAGGTTGCCCGGCACGTTGAGGTCGAAGGCGGTGCCGAAGGAGTGGTTGGACAGCGTGGTGCTGCCGGCGATGAAGCGCGGGTAGTAGCAGCCGGCGTACTCGCCCGGGTTGATCTTGTCGGCCAGCCCGGCCAGCGTGATCTCCTCGAGCGCGGCCCGCAGCTGCGGCATCATCGCGCGGTTGCAGGTGACCGTGCCGAGGATCGGGACCTCCTCGGTGCTGATGTACTCGCTCTCCCACGCCTGCTCGGGGATGACCTGGCCGCCGGCGACGGTGTAGCGGAAGGTGCCGACCGCCTCGGCCACGCCGCCGACGAGGAACGCCTGCTGCGTGGCGTCGGTGTCGAGGCCCGCGCGGGCGACGACGTCCATGTCCTGGATGGTGGCCTGGTCGCCGAGGATCTTCGCGATCTCGGGTCGGAGCGCCTGGGGCGACTTCTGACCGGTGCGCACCAGCAGCGCGTTGCCGGCGGGGATCCCGAGCTCCTCGCCCCACGAGGTGTTCACGACGGCGTCGACCTGGTCGATCTGCGGCGCGATCGCGCCGACGTGGATCTCCTGGGCGTCGTCCTCGCCGAGCGCGAGCTGGAGGTAGCCGTCGCCGTCGACCGGCAGCGACTTCTCGCTGGCGGTGGTCAGCGCCACCTCGCCGCCGGCGACGCGGTCCCACTGCTCCTGGAAGAGGGCGCTCTCGGGCGGGGTGAAGAGCCGGTACGACGCCGCGTCGACCGCGGCGACGGTGTAGACGCGCTCCTCGAGCGAGACCTGGGCCATCGAGAGGCGCGAGACCTCGTCGACGCCGTCCACCCCGGCGATCTCGTCCACGACCTCGTCGGCCAGCGGCTCGTCGGCGTTGAACAGCAGCATGTCGGGCGGGGCGATCGCCTCGTCGCGACCGCGCAGGCCGGGTGGCTCGACGGCGTGCTCGGGGTCGGCCACGACGACACCGTCGTCCTCCGCGTCCGCGGAGCCCGCCCGGTCCCCGCGGTCGGTGGAGCGGTCGGAGCGGCCGTCGGCGCCGTCGTCACCGGCCGCGTCGTCACCGGCCCCGTCCGGGGCTGCGTCGGAGGCCTCGGCCACCGGGCTCGTCGCGACGGAGGGGTCCTCGGCGGTGCCGTCGGGGTCGCCGGCACAGGCCGTCAGCACGGCGGCCACCGCCAGACCCCCGGCGAGCCGGGCCACACCTCGACGCATCTGCATCCCTCCGAGGAGGAGCGTAGACGCGAGGTGCAACAACCGTTCACCGAACGGGGGCACTCCGACGACGGCGCCCGCGCCGATTTGGACCCGGCCCCCACCCGTACGTCATGATGGTCACCGAAGGGGAGTAGTCCTCAACAGTCGCATCGACATACTGACCTCACGGTCCGGTGCGGCAGGCCCGGCTCAGCCGGGCGGACGAGACCTTCGACCAGTGCACCGATCCCTAGTGCTCCGGTCGAAGACGTCTCCGTCCTGCGGAACCGTGCTCGGCCGGGCCTGACCTGCCCCCCGGGCCGAGGAGAAATCTCGTGGAAGCCTTCCTGCTCAGCACCGCTGTCATCTTCGTCGCCGAGCTCGGCGACAAGAGCCAGCTGATGGCGATGACCTTCGCCAGCCGCTACCGCGCCCGTGACGTCCTCCTGGGCATCACCGTGGCCACCGCCGTCGTGCACCTCGCCTCGGTGGCGATCGGGTTCTGGATCGGCGACGCCTTCGCCGAGCAGCAGGACGTGATCGCGATCATCGCCGGCATCGCCTTCCTGGGCTTCGCGGCCTGGACGTTGCGCGGCGACGAGCTCACCGACGACGAGGCCGACAAGGCCCGCCGCTCCACCGGCAAGGCGATCTTCGCCGTCGGCGTCGCGTTCTTCCTCGCCGAGCTCGGCGACAAGACCATGCTGGCCACGATCACCCTGGCCACCCAGCACGGCTGGTTCGGCACCTGGATCGGGAGCACCGTCGGCATGGTCGCCGCGGACGCCCTGGCGATCGTGGTCGGCGCCATGCTCGGCCGGAAGCTGCCCGAGAAGGCGATCACCTACGGCGCCGCGACCCTGTTCGCGCTCTTCGGCATCCTGCTGATCCTCGAGGGCGCGGGCGTCATCGGCTGACGCCGGGCGGCGGGCGGTCCCTCCGGCTCAGCCCCGCAGCACCCGCGTGGCGACCCACCCGATGTCGTCGGCGGTCTGCGCCGGAGGGCCGCTGGGCTGCATCACGTGGCTGAGCACGACGCGGACGACCATGTCGATGGCGGCGTCGAGGTCGCGGGTGGCCAGCGGGACGTCGTAGGAGGCCACCCGCTCGGCGACCACCATCTTGGCCACGGCCAGCAACGACCCGGCGTGGGTGGTCAGCAGCGGGAGCAGCTCGGTGTCGGCGCCGTGCGTGGCGGAGGCGACCGCGTGCAGCAGCGGGTTGCCCTGGGCCCGGTCGAGCACACCGCGCGAGGCGGCGACCACCGCGGCCTGGAGGTCGTCCGGGTGCTCGTCGAAGGCGGTGCCGACGACCGAGAGGAACGCCTCCAGCTCGCGCTGCACCATGGCCTCGGCCAGGGCGTTCTTGGTACCGATCTCGTTGTAGACCGTCTGCCGGCTGACCCCGACCTCGTCGGCCAGCCTCGCCATCGTCACCTTCGCCCACCCCGCACGCGAGGTGAGGTCCACGGCCGCGGCGAGGATCCGGTCGCGGGTGGCGACGGCCTGGTGCGGACGGGCGGTGGAGGTCACCTGGCCACCTTAGGACGCACCCCGGGCCCGGCCCGGCGAGCGGGTGGTCACGGACCGGGCGTGCAACCGCCGGCCTCCCCCCGCTCGACCACCTCGGCACGCACCGAGTCGTAGACCGCGTACGCCACCCCCGCGCCGGGACCGCCGGCGTTCTCGACGCAGAGCGAGAAGGACGACTGCGTGACGTCCTCGGGTTCGGCGTAGGAGTAGAGGACCAGCGCCGACCCGGTCGCGAGGGTGACGCCTCGCCGTTCGGACTCCGCCAGGACCTCGTCGAGGGTGCGGTCGACCGACCCGGTCTGCTCGGTCATGGCCGTCGCGACCCGGCCCTGCCGTGTGGCGTCGCGGACGGCCAGGTCCTCCGCGGCCGGACCGGTGTCCGGCGGCGTGCCCGACGGCGTGGGGCTCCCTGCCGGTCCTGCGCCCGAGGGGTCGTCGGCCCCCGAGCACGCACCGAGACCGACGAGGGCGAAGGCGAGGAGGACGGCGGTCGCCGGGCGGGCCACCGGGGGCCGGGCAGGGGACGACATGACCCCACCCTAGGCAGCATCCCTCGAGTCGGCTCCGACCTGCGTCAGGCGTCGCTGCGCGTCATCGGCACGAAGTCGACCTTCTCGCGCACCCCGCAGTCCGGGCAGCACCACGAGTCGGGCACGTCGGCCCAGGCGGTGCCGGCGGCGAACCCCTCGAGCTCGTTGCCGACCTCGAACTCGTAGGTGTGGCCGCACCCCGGGCAGCGCGCGGCGAGGACCTCCTCGACGGGGACGGTCGCCGTCCGAGCCTCCCCGTCCTGGGCCTCCACGTCGACCTCGACCGGCACCGGTGCCGGCGCGGGCCAGGCCGCGAGCACCCGCTCGCGTCGCGGCGTGTGGATGTTGGCGCGGGTGACGTCCCCGTCGAAGTGGGCGACCACGCGGGGGTCCATCACCCGGCGCCACAGCGGCGGGACCAGGGCGATCAGGATCATCCCGGCGTACCCCGTGGGCAGCACCGGCGACTCCTCGAAGTCGCGCAGCGTCTGGTAGCGCCGGGTGGGGTTGGCGTGGTGGTCGCTGTGGCGCTGCAGGTGGTAGAGCAGCACGTTGGTCGCGACGTTGTTGGAGTTCCAGGAGTGCGACGGGTCGACCCGCTCGTACCGCTCGCGGTGCCCGACGCCGACCTTCTGCCGGCGCATGCCGTAGTGCTCCATGTAGTTGACGACCTCGAGCAGGGTGAGGCCGATCAGCGCCTGGACGACGAGGAAGGGCACGACGACGGGGCCGAGCCAGACCGCGAGGGCACCCCAGAGGACCGCCGACATGACCCAGGCGTTCAGCACGTCGTTGCCGGGCCGGTACGGGTGCTGGTCGCGGCGGGCGTACCGCTTGCTCTCCAGGCGCCAGGCCGAGCGCAGCGAGCCGAGCACGGTGCGCGGCCAGAAGGCGTAGAACGACTCGCCGATCCTGCTGCTCGCCGGGTCCTCGGGGGTCGCGACGCGGACGTGGTGGCCGCGGTTGTGCTCGATGTAGAAGTGGCCGTAGAAGCTCTGGGCCAGGGCGATCTTGGACAGCCAGCGCTCGTTGGCCTCCCGCTTGTGGCCGAGCTCGTGGGCGGTGTTGATCCCGATCCCGCCGATGCAGCCGATGGTGGCGGCCAGGCCGAGCTGCTCGACCAGGGTCAGGTCACCGCCGATGCCGAGGGGGTCGCCGCGCGCGACCAGGTAGGCGGCACCGACGAAGCCGGCGTACTGCACCGGCAGGAAGAGGTAGGTGACCCAGCGGTAGTAGCGGTCCTGCTCGAGCGCCTCGATCACGTCGTCGGGCGGGTTGGCGCGGTCGAGACCGGCGACCAGGTCGACGGCCGGCACGACCACCAGGATCACCACGGGCCCGACCCAGAACCACAGGCCGGACCCGGTGGCCAGCCACCCGCCGTACGCGACGAAGGCCAGCGACGGCACCACCAGACCGATCAGCCACAGCGTGCGCTTGTGGTCCCGCCACCCGTCGGTGGAGCCGGCGGGGACGGTGCTGCCGGTGTTGGTCCGTGCGCTCACGAGGAGTCCCTCCTGTCGCCGACGCGGGAACGCGCCGGGTTGACAGAAAGGTACTGATTGTCAACGCACTTGACAATACCTAGGTCGTTGTCAAGTGCAGGGCCTCAGTCGTCGTCGACCGTGGCGTGCTTCCCGGCGATCGCCCGGGCGACCGCCTTGGGCACCTCGGAGTTGAAGACCGACGGGACGATGAAGGTCGGATTGAGCTCCTCGTCCTTCACCACGTGCGCGATGGCGTCGGCGGCACGCAGCATCATGTCGATCGTGACGTCGGTGGCGCGGGCGTCGAGCAGCCCGCGGAAGACGCCGGGGAAGGCCAGCACGTTGTTGATCTGGTTGGGGTAGTCCGAGCGGCCGCTGGCGACCACCGCGGCGTACTGGCCGGCGTCGCCGGGCTCGACCTCCGGGTCGGGGTTGGCGAGCGCGAAGACGATCGCCTTCTCGTTCATGTCCTTGATCCACTCCGCGTCGAGCACGTTCGGGGCGCTCACGCCGATGAAGACGTCGGCGCCGGTGACGCCGGCGTGCAGGTCGCCGCGGACCTTGCGCGGGTTGGTGACCTTGGCCAGGGTGAGCTTCGCGGCCGGCAGCGACTCGTCGTCGCCCGACAGGCAGCCCTCGCGGTCCCAGACCACGACGTCCTTCACGCCGGCAGCGAGGAGCAGCGTCACGATGGCGGTGCCGGCGGCACCCGCGCCGGAGACCACGATCCGCAGGTCCTCCAGCTTCTTGCCGACCACCCGCAGCGCGTTGGTCAGCGCGGCGAGCACGACGATCGCGGTGCCGTGCTGGTCGTCGTGGAAGACCGGGATGTCCAGGCTCTCGCGCAGCCGCGCCTCGATCTCGAAGCAGCGGGGGGCGGCGATGTCCTCGAGGTTGATGCCGCCGAAGCCGGGGGCGATCATCTCGACCGCGCGCACGATCTCGTCGGTGTCCTGGGAGGCCAGGCAGATCGGCCAGGCGTCGATGCCGGCGAACCGCTTGAACAGCGCCGCCTTGCCCTCCATCACCGGCAGCGCGGCGCCCGGCCCGATGTTGCCGAGGCCGAGCACCGCCGAGCCGTCGGTGACGACCGCGACCGAGTTGCCCTTGACCGTGAGCCGGGAGACGTCCTGCGGGTTGTCGGCCAGGGCCTTGCTGACCCGGCCCACGCCCGGGGTGTAGGCCATCGACAGGTCGTCGCGGTTGCGCAGCGGGACCTTGGAGGTGACCTCGATCTTGCCGCCGATGTGGAGCAGGAAGGTCCGGTCGCTGACCTTGTGCACGGTCACGCCGTCGACCTCGTCGACCTTCTCGCGCAGCAGCGCGGCGTGGTCGGCGTCGATGGCCGAGCAGGTGACGTCGATGACGAGGCGGTCGTTGGCCGACTCCGCGACGTCGACGGCCATGACGATGCCGCCCTCGGCGGCGATGGCGGTGGTCACCGAGCCGATCACGGAGTGGTCGGGCTCGGTGTGGAGCCGCATGGTGATGGAGTACGAGGACGTGGTCGCGATCTTGGGCACGAGGTCAGACTCCCGTCCGGGCCGGGTTACCGGCAAGTCACGAGCGCGTGGGCTTCCCCCGGGTCGTGGTGCCGAGGGTCTCGAGCATCCCGGCGGAGAACCGGTCGCCCATCTGGTTGATGACCGTCTTCATCGACCCCTTGACCGCGGGCGAGAGCGCCTTGGGCAGCGGCAGGTCGAGGGTGATCGACAACGAGGTCCGCAGCATCGTGGCGACGCTCTCCCCCTCCAGCGGCTCGAGCTCCTCCAGCTCGTACCAGCCGTCGACGCACGCGTTCTCGTCCGAGCCCTCGGGGGCGTCGTGCTTGAACTCGATCCGCTCGAGCTCGACGAACTCCATCTTCTCGGTGAAGGTCGGCGAGAGCGTGGCCTTCGGCACCGGCAGCTTGGTCATCGACCAGATCCAGTGCTCGCCGCGGTCCTCGATGCGGGTGACGAACGGGGTCAGCCGTGCGACCTCGTCGGCGTCGCGCAAGAGCTCCCAGATCTGCTCGCGGCTGGCCAGGACGATCGCCTCGGCGGTCGTGGTCGCGGTGAAGCCCGTCACGACGCGAGCGCCTTCTCGATGTCGCCGGTGATCTTCTCCGGCTTGGTCGTCGGGGCGTAGCGCTTGATGACCTGGCCGTCCTTGCCGACGAGGAACTTGGTGAAGTTCCACTTGATCTTGTCGCCGAGCAGGCCGCCCTTCTCCTCACGCAGCCAGCGGAACAGCGGGTGCGCCTGGTCGCCGTTCACGTCGACCTTGGAGAACATCGGGAAGGTGACGCCGAAGCTGCGCTCGCAGAAGCCCGCGATCGAGGCGTCGTCGCCGGGCTCCTGCGACTGGAACTGGTTGCACGGGAAGCCCAGCACGCTGAAGCCCTGGTCCGCGTAGGACTTCTGCAGGTCCTGGAGGCCCTCGTACTGGGGCGTGAAGCCGCACTGCGAGGCCGTGTTGACGACCAGGACGACCTTCCCGTCGTACGTGGCGAGGTCGACCTCCTGCCCGTCGATCGCGGTGGCGTGGTGGTCGTGGAGGGAGCTCATGGGTCCGATCCTGCCAGCAGGACGGCAACCGGACGGGCGAGTGCGGGCGTACCGAAGCGCGTGACAGACGGGCGCGGGCGGCGGATGATGCGGTGATGAGCACGACCACCGCCCCTCCCGTCGCCGCGACGTCGGCGGGGCCGGTGCGCCAGCGGGTGCGCGGGATGGTGCGCTCGTGCGGGCCGTGGTGGGCGCTGCTCGCCATCGGGGCCGTCATGGGCCAGGTCCCGTGGGGGACGGAGCTGCTGGTCGCCTGGGGAGTCCTGCTCCTGGCCTCGGTCGTCGTCAACCCGGTGGCCCGACGGCTCCGCCGCCGCGAGGAGCTCGCGTACGGCGGTCCCGGCCAGCGTGACTTCTTCGAGCAGGCCCTGACCGGGGACCGGGTCCCCCGCGACGGTGACGTCGAGGCGTGGCGCCGACATCTGCCCGTCCTCCGGCTCCGCGCCCGCGAGGCGGTCCTGGCGATGCCGTGGGTCGGGCTCGTCGTGCTCGCCCTGGCGGCGTTCACCGCCGTCCTCGTGCTCACGGGCAGGGGCGAGGGCGCCTACGGGACCTCCTCGGTCGCGACCCTCACCGTCCTGGCCTGGCCGTTCTACGCCTCACACCTGCGACGTCGCCGTGACCGGCTCGACGCGCTGGCCGAGCGGCTGGAGCGCTGATGAGCGACACGGGGCCGGTCCGCGGCCTGGTCCTCATCGGGGCGCCCCTCCTCCCGCTCGCCGTGTACTCCTGGCTGTGGGCTGCCTTCGACGCCACCTCCGGGACCCTCGGCGCCCTTGCCCTGTTCGTGGCGATGGTGGGGGTGATCGGCGCCGCCGTCGTCCTGGGCTGGCGCCGTCAGGACGCCACCGCGGCCCGGCTGGGCAGGCTGGACCGGGTCTGGGCCTTCCGACGCGCCGTGCGCAAGGGCGAGCTCCCGCCCGAGGGGGTCGGCGACGAGGCGAGATGGCGGGCCGAGACGTCACGCCAGCTCCGTTCGACCGAGGCCGAGATCGCCGGGGCACCCTGGCTGTGGGTGCTGGCGGTCCCCCTCGGGATACCCGTCGCCATCGCCTGGGCCGCCGGCTGGGACGCCTGGCGCTTCCCCGCCTACCTCCCGGTCGTCCTGGTGGTGATGTGTCCGCTGGTGTGGTGGGAAGCGGTACGTCGGCGTGAGCGCCTGCGCCGGTTGGCGATGCGGCTCGGCTGACCGGGGCGCCCGCGGTCGTACTGGGTGGGCGTTTCCCGGGGTTCGCGCGCCTTGCAAGGGACGCGAAGCCGGGGAATCCCCGCCCGGGCGGGGATTCCCCGGCTT
>NZ_LR733215.1:3902217-3960378 GCF_902506435.1 Nocardioides sp. AX2bis
GGGCGGGGCGGGTGTGGCCGGAGTGACCTCCCCCGGCACCCGAGCTACCAGGCCTCAGCTACCAGGCCTCACCCCACCGCACCAGCGCCACCTCGTCGAGCGGCTTGCGGGTGCGCGGCTTGGCCTCCCGCTCGCGCTCGGCCTCCGGGGCGGCGGCGGGGTCGCCGCGGTGGCCGACGGCGATCCCGGTGAGCAGGCGGACGTGGTCGGGCAGGTCCAGGGCGGCGGCGACCGCGTCCTTGTCGAACCCCGAGAACTGGTGGGCGTCCAGGCCCATCGTCCGCGCCTGCAGCGTCAGGTGGGCAGCGGCCTGGCCGAGGTCGTGGTGGGCGTACGCGGGGTCCTTCGCGGGCTTGCCGCTCGGCGGGGCCGCGGGGTCCGGGCCCACCTGGGTGCAGCCGAGCAGGACCACGGCGGGGCGACGCACCCAGGCGTTGCCGCGCGAGAGGTGCTCCTCGAGCGCGGCGCGCGTCCCCGAGCCGCGCTCGGCGACCAGGAAGACCCACGGCTGGGAGTTGCCGGCACTCGGCGCCCAGCGGGCCGCCTGCAGCAGCGTCGTGACCTGCGCCCGGTCGAGGGTCTCGGTGTCGTCGAAGAACGTGGGGCTCCACCGGGAGCGGAGCGGCTCGGCCAGGGCCTCGTCGTTCACCGTCGCGCCCGTCACCGGAGCACCGTCGCGGGCCACGCCTCGGTGCCGGTCAGCTCGGCGACCTGGCCCAGGAAGTCGGCCACCTGCTCGCGGTCGTCCTTCTTCTGGACGGGGTACGTCGTGGGCCGCGTGCGGCGGTCGTGCCAGAAGTGGTGGGTCCCCGGGGCCGACGGCCGGGTGGCGACCAGCCAGACCGCGGTGTCCGCGCCGTCCTCCGCCGTGCGCAGCAGCGGGCCGACGACCTTGCCGAAGCCGGGCAGGGAGTCGGTGATGCCCGGCGTGCCGGCCCAGCCGGGGTGCATCGACGCGGCGGTCACGCCGCTCTCGCGGAGCCGCTCTGCCCACGCGTCGGCGAGCACGACCTGCATCCGCTTGGTGCGCGCGTAGGCGCGCACCCCGTCGTACTCGCCCTGGACGTACTGCAGGTCGTCGGCACGGAGACCGGAGGTGTACATCCCGCCCGAGCTCATCCACACCACGGTGGCGCCGCCGTCGCGGCCCCCGGCGCGGAGCGGCTCGAGCAGCAGCTCGGTCATCAGGTGCGGCCCGAGCACGTGCGCGGCCAGCGTCATCTCGTGGCCCTGTGCGCTCTCCTGGCGCTCGGGCGGCAGCACGCCGGCGTTGTGGACCAGCCCGTGCAGCGCACCGACCCGGCCGACGAGGTCGGCGCACCACGCGCGGACGGCGTCGAGGTCGCTCACGTCGCAGAGCTCGCCGACCACCTGCGCCGCCGGCACCTGCGTGCGGACGTCGGCCAGGACCGTGTCGATCTTCTTCTGCGTGCGACCGAGGACGTGGACGGTGGCACCGAGGCGGGCGAAGGACAGCGCCATCGCCTCGCCGATGCCCGAGGTCGCCCCGGTGACGACGACGTGCTTGCCGAGCAGCGCCCCGGCCGGCGGGTCGGCGGCCCAGAAGCGGCGGCGCAGGCCGGACCCGATCCGGGTGTAGCCGAGCACCACCGAGCGGTCGAGCGCGGTGTCGAGCGCGCGGGCGAGCCCGGCGGGGATCGAGGTCATGGCCCCACCGTAGGAGGGTGGCCCCGCACCCGGCCGGGTGACGGCGGGCCGGCCCGCCGTGGGCCACCCGGGCATGCTGGACCCGTGCTCGCCTCCCTCTCCCCCGCGCGCCGCCGGCTGTGGCTCGCCGTCGCCGCGCTGGTGGTCCTCGCCACGGTCGCCGGCTCGGTCGCGCTGGTCCTGGGCCGTGACGAGCCGGCCCCGCCGGTCGCACAGGGCGAGGTCGGCCCGGTCCTGCTGCTGCCGGGGTACGGCGGCAGCGACGCGGGCCTGGAGGACCTGGCCGGCGCGCTGGAGGCGGAGGGGCGCACGGTCGAGGTGGTGCCGCCGCCCGGCGACGGCCGCGGTGACCTGCGCGACCACGCCGCCCTGGTGGCCGAGGCCGCCCAGGCCGCGGTGGCGGCCGGCGCGCCGTCGGTCGACGTCGTCGGCTACTCCGCCGGCGGGGTGGCCGCGCGCCTGTACGTCGCCGAGCTCGGCGGGGACGAGATCACCCGCCGGGTGCTGACCCTGGCCTCCCCGCACCACGGCACCGAGCTGGCCGAGGCGGCCGGCCTGGCCGGCGCCGGGTGCCCCGAGGGCTGCCAGCAGCTGCAGCCCGACAGCGAGCTGCTGGCCGGCCTCAACGCCGGCGACGAGACCCCCAGCGGCCCGGAGTGGGCGGCGCTGTGGACCGAGGACGACCAGACCGTCGTCCCGCCCACCTCCGGTCGCCTCGACGGCGCCGTCTCCTTCGGCCTCCAGGACGTCTGCCCGGACCTGGTGGTGAGCCACGGCGAGGTCCCGAGCACCCCGGCCGTCCTGCGGATCGTGGTCGCCGAGCTCGACACCACCCCGCCGGCCGTCCCCGGCCCCGAGGTCTGCTGACCCCCGGCCCGGGATAGTCCCTGACGAGATCGTCGTGGATCCGCGGTTCCCGGGACGATTTCGTCAGGGACTATCCCCGCGGCCCCGCGGCCCCGCGGCCCCGCGGCCCCGCGGCCCGCGTCCCGCGCCGCCGCGCACCCGTCAGTCGGTGACGTCCTTGGTGGCGAAGTTGGCCCAGGCCGCGCCGAAGAAGACCACGACGTAGGCCAGCTGCAGCAGCACCCCGCGCACGACGTCGCGCCACAGGACCGGGTCCCGGAACAGGTCGACGAAGGCCAGCCAGTAGCGGGTCGGCAGCACGTCGCGGACGACGTCGGCGGCGTCGAGGGTGAACAGCAGCGTCGAGGCGATCAGCACCGCCATCGTCCCGAGCGCCGCCCCGAGCGGGGAATCGGCGACGGTGGAGAGGAACAGCGCGATCGCGGCCACGCCGGCCATGCAGAGGATCGCGTACGCCAGGGCCAGCGCGGTGCGCCCGACCAGCTCGGGCGTCGAGAGCGTCGTCCCCGAGACCGACGTGCCGCCGGGCACGACCGCGGAGCCGGCGGTGACCTCGCCGTTGCCGAGCAGCAGCACGCCGAGGACGTACGCCGTGACCGCCACGACCACGATCGTGATCACGACGAACGCCATCACGGCCACCATCTTGGCGACCAGGAAGCTGAGCCGCCCGACCGGGCGCACCAGCAGGTAGCGCAGGGTCCCCTGCTGCGCCTCGCCGGCCACGGCCTCGCCCGCGGTGAGCGCCACCGCGATCGGCAGCAGCAGCGGCAGCACGATGGCCAGCGCGGCCAGCGGGAAGAGGGTGCCGTCGGTGAGCACGGCCGACAGGAAGGCGGGGCCGGTGCCGGGCCGGGGGCCGATCGCGGTCAGCGAGAGCAGCACCGCGACCAGGCTGGGCAGGGCGTCGATCAGCAGGATCGTCACCCAGGTGCGCCGGCTGCGCACCATCTTGGACAGCTCGACGCGGATCACGCGGCGCCCTCCCGGCCGTGGTCGGAGGTGGAGAAGTCGTCGGAGCCGGCACCGGTAGCGTCGAGCACGACGCCCTCCAGAGTGCGGCGCTCCGGGGTCACCTCGACCACGGGCACGCCCGCCCCCACCAGCGCCGCCACCATGGCGGCAGGGTCCTCGCCGCGCACGATCAGCCGCTCGCCGTCGCGCTCCTCGACCGCACGGCCGAGGACCCCGGCCGCCCGCTCGCCGTGCGTCGCGCCGACGGTGCGCAGCAGCTGGCGCCCGGTCGGCCCGCGCAGGGCGTCGAGGTCGTCCTGGACCACGAGCCGCCCGCGCGAGATCACGCCCACCCGGCCACAGGTCTGCTCGATCTCGGCCAGCAGGTGGCTCGAGACCAGCACCGTCGTGCCAGCGGCGTTCAGGTCGAGCAGCAGCGCCCGGATGTCGCGGATGCCCTGCGGGTCCAGGCCGTTGGTCGGCTCGTCGAGGACCAGCAGCCGCGGGGAGGTCAGCAGCGCCTGGGCCAGGCCGAGCCGTTGGCGCATCCCGAGGGAGTAGGCGTGCACGGGTCGCCTGTCGACGCCCGAGAGCCCGACCCGGGCCAGCGCGTCGTCGACGCGGCCGGCCCGCCCGGAGCGCGACCCTCGGCCCGCGGCGTCGTACAGCGACAGGTTGCGGCGCCCGGACAGCTGGCCGTACGCCGCCGGCCCCTCGACCATCGCCCCGACCTGGGGCAGCACCTCGGCGGCCGAGGCGGGCATCGGACGGCCCAGCACCTCGGCGGTGCCGGACGTGGGCAGGACCAGGCCGAGCAGCATCCGGACGGTGGTGGTCTTGCCGGAGCCGTTGGGGCCCAGGAAGCCGTAGACGTCGCCCTCGCGCACGTCGAGGTCGAGGTCGCTGACCGCCGCCACCCGGCCGAAGCGCTTGGTCAGGCCGTGGGTGCGGATCACTGGTCCTCCTCGGGGAGATAGACGGCGCCGGCCCGCAGGTCGGCCTCGGCGGTGCGCAGCGCGTCGAGGTCGAGGGTGCCGGCGACCAGCCAGCCGCCGTCACCGGCCCGGCCACCGACCAGGACGCCGAGCGGGCCGGCCAGCGCCCCGATCGTGTCGTCGGTGGCGACCGCGTCGGGCGTGACGGCGACCTGCTCGCGCAGCGGGTCGGCCTCGTTGTCGCGCAGCGGGATGGCGACGAGCTGGGTGAGTCCCCGACCGTAGACCCCCACCGCGCCGCGCGAGCTCGGCTGGAGGTCGAGGCCGGCGACCTCGGCCGGCGGGCGGAGCGGGGCGTACTGGCTGGCGGCGTCGGCGATGTCGAGCACGTCGACCCGCTCGGCGTCGGTGTCGGCGGTGGGCTCGAGGGCCACCACCGAGGCCGGCGGCGTGCCCGGGTCGTAGTCGCGGACCTCGCTGGTGAGGGCGGGCGCGGACGACCCCTCGGCGTAGGCCTCGAGGAGCAGCGGCACCCCGGTGGCGGGGTCGAGCCAGACGTCGACCCGCCCGATCGTGGTCCGCTCGTCGGCCAGCGAGCCGTCGACCCGCAGCCCCGCGGCGGAGACCCCGGCCACCCGCCGCGCGGGGATCGCGCTGACGGCCGCCGGGTCGGCTCCGACCACGAAGCGCCGCGCCAGCTCGGAGGGCAGCAGGTCGCTGGTGCGGGGAAGCCGGATGTCGGGGTCGCGGCTGACCTCGGCCTCCTGCGCCTCGTAGGAGTAGGCCACGGTGACGTCGTCGGTGTGCCGCAGGTCGCTCTCACCCGCGGTGAGCAGCCGGTCCACCCGCCACGAGTCCGCGTCGCGCCACCACACGCGCAGCCGCGTGGTCTCGCCGAGCAGCGAGCCGAGGTCGTCGAGGTCCCCGGTGGCCGGCAGCTGCAGGGTGCCGGTCGTCTCGACGTACCCGCTCCAGCCCGCGTCGGGTGCCTCGGCCAGCAGCGCGAGCAGCGCGGCGGGTTCCTGGTCGGTCTCGTCGGCCGGCAGCAGCCGGGGGGCGAGCGGGAGCAGCACGACGGCCGCGACCAGCGCGGCCACCACCAGCCAGCGCCGCGGGGAGGTCATGGCCCGACGCTACGGGGCGCGGGCCAATCACCCCCGCGGTCACCCCCGGGGGAGCCGGATGCCGTACTGCCCGATCTTGCGGTAGACCGTCGCCCTGCTCATGCCCAGCTCGAGCGCTCCCTCACGCATCGTCACCCCCGGCCGGGTCAGCACCCGCACGATCTCGTCGCGCTCGAAGGTCTCGATCCGGCTGAGCCGGTGGGTGCCCTGGCTGAGCACCTCGGCGGGCAGGTGGCGGACCTCGACGACGTCGGTACGCGTGGCCGCGTCGCGCACCACGTCGCGCAGCTCCGCGACGTTGCCCGGCCAGCCGTGGTCGCGCAGCGCCTGCTCGGCCGCCGGGGTGAGGTCCACCTCGCGCCCGCGCACCTGGTGGGCGAGGTGGCGCGCGAGCGGGACCACGTCGTCGGGACGCTCGCGCAGCGGCGGGACCTGGACGACCGCGCCGACCAGCGGGACCAGCGCGGCCGGCAGGTCCTCCAGGCGTCCGGCGGTCGCGCCCCAGCCGGCCGGGCCGGCACCGGGCAGCAGGTCGCGGAGCCGGTCGGCCGCCCACGCCGGCAGCAGGTCGGCGTCGCCGAGCAGCACCGTGGTGTGCTCCTTGCCGACCTCCGGCGACCACAGGTCGAGCCAGGTGGCGACGTCGTCCGGGGCCGGGACCCGGGCCGCCAGCACCCGCCCGCGGGGGCGCTCGGCACGCGCGGCCTGGGCCAGCAGGGTCGTCCGCCCGGCGCCGCGCTCGCCCACCACGGCCACCACCCGCCCGCTCGCCACGGCGGCGCGGACCTGCGTGAGCGCGTCGGTCCAGGACGCGGACAGACCCGTCAGCGTGCCGGAGCCGGGCTCCAGGCGCGGTGCCTCCACCCGGTAGACCGCCCCGCGCGAGGGCGTCGGGGCGGCACCGCCGCCGGATCGGGCCAGCATCAGCGCGGTCGTGGTGCCGGCGGCCGAGCGGGCCAGCGCCAGCAGCAGGTCGCTGTGCGAGGCCGACCAGGTGGTGAGGTTCAACGCGCCCTCGAGCCGTCCCGTGCGGGGGTCGAGCACCGGCACGGCGGCGCAGGTGTAGCCGCGCAGGCTCAGCGCGTAGTGCTGCTCGGACCGCACCACCGTCGGCGTGCGGTCGGCGAGCGCCAGGCCGAGCCCGTTGGTCCCGGCCTCGCGCTCGGCGTAGGAGAAGCCCGGTGCGAGGTGCACCGCGTCCAGGGCGCGCAGCAGCGCGTGGTCACCGCTGCGGCGGTCCAGCACCAGGCCGTCGGCGTCGGTGAGCATGAGGCTGACCGGCTCGGCGGCCAGCGACCGGTGGAGGTCGCCGAGCACCTCGCGGCCGCAGGTCGCGAACAGCGACTCCGTGGGCGGCGCGCCGCTGAAGCGCGGCTGCACCTCACCGTGGGACACGCCGTAGCCCTCGCTGCGGCGCCACGACGCCACGACCCGGTCGGGCGCGTGCTGCTCGAGCTCCCCCACCAGCCACCTCCACGGCCGCCCCCGGCACACCCACGCGTGCCCGGCGGTGGCGCCAGCGTACGACGCGGACTGTGACCCGCGTCTCAAAGTGAGACGCGCACCCCCTCGGCAGCGGGGTCGCGACGACCTAGCGTCGGCGACGAGCTCCGTGACGGTCGTCACGGGCGGAGACGGAGGAACCATGTACACCAAGGACGGCGAAGACTTCTACATCGTCGATGCGCACATCGCCCTGTGGGACGCCCGCGAGGAGAACCAGCGCAACATCCACGGCAAGCAGTTCATCGACTGCTTCTACGACTACCACCGCAACCTCTCGCCCGAGTCCGAGGTCTGGCCCTACGAGGAGTACCTCTACCAGGGCGGGGAGCGGCTGATGAGGGACGTCTTCACCGACGGCTACGCCGACCACGCCATCTTCCAGCCGGCCTACCTCCACGAGTTCTACAAGACCGGTTTCGGCCAGTCCGAGGAGGCCTCCGCCCTGGCCTCGGCGCACCCGGACAAGCTCACCTACAACCACAACTTCGACCCCCGCAACGGCGAGCGCGGCCTCGAGCAGCTCCACGCGGACGCGGAGAAGTACGGCCTGAAGGGCGTCAAGCTCTACACCGCCGAGTGGCACGGGGACTCGCGTGGCTGGAAGCTCGACGACCCGTGGGCCTACCGCTACTTCGAGGCCTGCCGCGAGCTGGGCATCAAGAACATCCACGTCCACAAGGGCCCCACCATCCGCCCCCTCGACCGCGATGCCTTCGACGTGGCCGACGTCGACCACGTGGCCACCGACTTCACCGACCTGAACTTCATCGTGGAGCACGTCGGCCTGCCGCGCCTGGAGGACTTCTGCTGGATCGCCACCCAGGAGCCGAACGTCTACGGCGGCCTGGCCGTGGCGATGCCCTTCATCCACACCCGTCCCCGCTACTTCGCCCAGATCATGGGGGAGCTCCTCTACTGGATCGGCGAGGACCGGATCCTGTTCTCCTCCGACTACGCGATCTGGACCCCGAAGTGGCTGGTCGAGGCCTTCGTGGACTTCCAGATCCCCTCCGACATGAGTGAGTACGCGCCGATCACCCTGGAGCAGAAGAAGAAGATCCTCGGCCTCAACGCCGCCGCGCTGTACGACCTCGACGTGCCGCAGGCCCTGCGCCTGCCCGAGGCCGACGAGACCGCCACCGGTCCCCGCGACCCCTCGGCCGCCGACCCGGACCTGGTGGGCGCCCGATGACGCTCCTGTCGGAGGTCGAGGAGCGCGCGCCGGCGAGCGTCCCCGGACCACCGCTGACCGAGGCCCACGTGCGCGGGGTGCTCGACGTCGTGCTCGACCCCGAGCTCGACGAGCCGATCACCGACCTCGGCTTCGTCACCTCGGTGACGGTCACCGAGGCGGCGGTCGAGGTGCACCTGCGCCTGCCGACGTCGTTCTGCTCGCCGAGCTTCGCCTACCTGATGGCCTCCGACAGCCGCGACGAGGTCAGCGCCCTGCTCGCCCGGCGCGACGACCCGCGGGCGCTGGTGGTCGAGCTCGACGACCACCACGACTCGCCGAGGATCAACGCCGGCCTGGCCGCCGACGCCGGCTACCGCGGCACCTTCGGCGACGAGGCCGAGGACAGCCTCGACGAGCTGCGGATGGTCTTCCGTCGCAAGGCGCACACGGCCGCCGCCGAGCGCTGCCTGACCGGGCTCCTGCGCCTGGACCCGGAGCGCGCGGTCGGCACGCTCGGGGAGGTCCGCCTGGGCGACCTGCCCGAGGGTCACGACCGGGAGGCGCTCGTACGCCGCCGCGCCGCCCTCGGCCTGCCCGTCGACGGTGACGCCGTGGTCCTGGTCGACGCCGAGGGCCGTCGTCCCGACGACGTCCCGATGGCGCTGCGCCGGGCCCGCTCGACGCGGATCTCGATCGACGGCAACGCCCACTTCTGCCGCGGCCTGCTCGCCACCCGCTACCCCGGTTCGGAGGGCGACCAGGCCCCCCGCGCCGAGGAGGCGTTCGTGCCGCTGGCCTCGCTCACCACCCGTCCCCACCCCGCGAAGGAGCAGCACCGATGAGCACCATGCGCGCCGTCCAGGTCGTCGGCTACCACCAGGGCCTGCAGATGGCCGAGGTCGACGTCCCCGAGGCCACCGGCCCCCTCGACGTCGTCGTCAGGATCGGCGGCGCCGGCGTCTGCCGCACCGACCTCCACATCCTGGAGGGGCAGTGGGCCGAGAAGTCCCAGGTCACGCTGCCGTACACGATCGGGCACGAGAACGCCGGCTGGGTGCACGCGGTCGGCTCGGCGGTGACCCACCTGCGCGAGGGGGACAAGGTGATCCTGCACCCGCTGGTCACCTGCGGCCTGTGCCGCGCCTGCCGCTCCGGCGACGACGTGCACTGCGAGGTCAGCGACTTCCCCGGCATCGACACGAACGGCGGGTACGCCGACTACCTGCGCACCACCGCACGCAGCGTGGTGAAGATCGACGACTCCCTCGAGCCGTCGGACGTCGCGGCGCTGGCCGACGCCGGCCTCACGGCGTACCACGCCGCCGCCAAGGCCGCGAAGCGGCTGACCCCGCGCGACCGGTGCGTGGTGATCGGCGCCGGCGGTCTGGGCCACATCGGGATCCAGGTCCTCAAGGCGCTGACCCCGGCCGAGATCGTCGTGGTCGACCGCAACCCGGACGCGGTGAAGCTGGCGCTGTCGATCGGCGCGGACCACGGTGTCGTCGCCGACGGCACCCACGTCGAGCAGGTCCTCGAGCTGACCGGTGGCCACGGCGCCGAGGTGCTCGTGGACTTCGTGGGCGAGGGCGGGGCGACGGCCGAGGGCGTGGCGATGCTGCGCCGGGCCGGCGACTACCACGTGGTCGGGTACGGCGAGAACATCGACGTCCCGACCATCGACATCGTCAGCGCCGAGATCAACATCGTCGGCAACCTGGTCGGCTCCTACAACGACCTGTGCGACCTGATGGTCCTCGCGGCCCGCGGCCAGGTCACGCTGCACACCCAGAAGTACGCCCTGGACGACTTCGCGACCGCCGTCGACGACCTCGACCACGGCCGCGTCCGCGGGCGCGCCATCCTGGTCCCCTGACCCCCACCACCCAGCAGGAGGAAACCCTTGATCTTCATCACCGCCGTCTTCTCGGTGAAGGCCGAGCACGCCGACGACTGGCCCGAGATCTCCCGCGAGTTCACCGAGGCCTGCAACGCCGAGGACGGCTGCCTGTGGTTCTTCTGGTCCCGCAGCGTCACCGACCCGAACGAGTACGTGCTCGTGGAGGCGTTCCGCGACGGTGACGCCGGCGGCGCCCACGTGCAGTCCGACCACTTCAAGAAGGCGACCAGCGAGCTGCCGGCGTACCTCGCCGCGACCCCGCGGATCGTCAACGCCGAGGTGCCCGGGACGGAGTGGTCCGAGCTCGGCGAGATGCAGGTCGGCTGACCCGACCACCCGGCGACGGGCCACCGCCAGCATGTGGCGGTGGCCCGTCGCCGTCCCCGCGGTGTGGTCACCTGGGCCGGTGAGCCCGTCGTCCTCCACCCCCGTCCTCCAGCGCGCCAGCGCCTTCACCGGTCGCTGGTTCGCCGTGCTCGTGCTCGCCGCGGGCGGGCTCGGGCTGCTCCTGCCCGACACCCTCGCCCAGGCCGCGCCCGCGGTGCCCTGGCTGCTCGCGGTGATGATGCTCGGGATGCCGCTGACCGGCTTCGCCCTCGCCCGGCTGCTCGACCTCTCCCCGGCCCTGGCCGCCGGGATGGTGCTGGTCGGCGCGTCGCCGGGCGGGACGGCGAGCAACGTCATGGTCTTCCTCGCCAAGGGCGACACCGCGCTGTCGGTGGCGATGACGACCTTCTCCACCCTGCTCGCCCCGGTGCTGACGCCGCTGCTGGTGCTGTGGCTGGCCGGGGAGTTCCTCCCGGTCGACGCGGGGGCGCTCTTCGTCTCGATCGTCCAGGTGGTGCTCGCCCCGGTGCTGCTCGGGCTGCTGCTCCGCACGGTCGTCCCGGCCCTGGTCGAGCGGGTCCTCGACGCGCTCCCCCTGGTCTCGGTGGCCGGCATCGCCGCCGTGGTCGCGGTCGTGGTCGCGGGCAGCGCCGACACCGTGCTCAGCGTGGGGCCGTTGCTGGTGCTCGCGGTCGTGCTGCACAACGGGGTCGGCCTCGGCGTGGGCTACGGGCTGGGCCGCCTCGCCGGGCTGGACGTCCCCGCCCGCCGGGCGGTGAGCATCGAGGTGGGCATGCAGAACTCCGGCCTCGCGGCCACGCTGGCCACGGTGCACTTCTCCCCGGCGGCCGCCCTGCCGGCCGCGATCTTCTCGGTCTGGCACAACGTGTCGGGCTCGCTGCTGGCCGGCTGGTGGTCGCGGCGGCCGGTCGAGCCGGCGGCGGTCGAGCGCGACCGGGTGGGCTGAGCCCGCGCCGCAAGCGTCACCTCGACGCGCCGCGAGCGTCATCTCGGCTGTCCGCGAGCGTCATCTCGGCGGGTCAGCTGGCGGCGCGGACCGCCTCGACCGACAGGCCGCACTCCTCGAGGAGCAGCTCGATGAAGTACTCGGCGTCGCGCAGGCAGCTCTCGTCGCGACGCACCCCGCCGACGGCGACGGCGCCCTCGACGAGGTAGAGGATCCGGGTGGCGACCGAGGCGGCGTCCCGGACGCCGGCGGTGGCGAGGATCCGTGCCATGCCGTCCTCCATGTGCTTCATCGACTCCTGGATCACCCCCAGCGCCTCGCCCCAGGCGTCGGAGAGCTCGGCGGCGGCGTTGATGAAGGCACTGCCGCGGAAGACCTCGTCCTCGACGGGGTGGGCGTAGCCGCGGACGTAGGCCACGATCTGCAGCGCCGGGTCGTCGCCGACCTCCTCCCAGATCCCGTGCAGCTTCTCCTGCCACTGCTGCTCGCGCTGGCGCAGGTACGCCGCGACCACCGCGTCCTTGCTGGGGAAGTGGTTGTAGAGCGTGCGCTTGGAGATGCCCGCCTCGGCGGCCAGCGCGTCGACCCCGGTGGAGTAGATCCCGTCGCGGTAGAAGCAGCGGGCCGCAGCCGCGATGATCCGCTCCGGCGTGGTCGGGTCCGCCTCCGGGACGCCCTCGTCGGGGGTCTCCGCGACGACGTGGTCGAGATCACCCGGCGTGTCGTGGTCCGTCATCTTGCTGACGCTACACCGACCTGTGTATCGTTCTAGATACACCGACCAGTGAACCTAAGGATCTGAGAACCATGTTCGACACCACTCCCGCCGTCTCGCGCCACTCCGCCGGCACGCAGTCGCGGGCCCGCAGCACCCGCTTCTCGCGCGTCGCCAACCTGGCGCGCTCCCCCCGTCGCACGTCGCTCACCGAGACGCTCTCGGTCGGCCTGGGCCTGACCCAGCGCTGATCCAGCGCTCACCCCGACGCCGTCCGCGGCGCCGGGTCGAGCACCGGACCTCCTCTCCCGACGCCACGGCGCCGGAGGCGGAGGTCTTCCTCATTCCGGGGGCGCCTCCTCCTCGCGTCGGAGGATGTCGGCGACCGGCTCCGCGCTGGCCTGCTCGTGCAGGTAGCGCGCGACCACGACACCCACGGCCGCCGTCGGCACGGCCAGGAACGCACCGATCACGCCGAACAGCGTCGAGCCCAGGACGATCGCGAGCAGCACCACGCCGGCGTGCAGGTCAAGGCTCCGGCCCTGCAGCCACGGCAGCAGGACGTTGCCCTCGAGCTGCTGCACGGCGAGCACCAGGCCCAGCACGATCAGGGCGGTGACCCAGCCGTTCGCCGCCAGCGCGACCAGCACCGCCAGCGCGCCGACGGTCACCGCTCCCACGATCGGGGCGAACGCGGCCAGGAACGTGATGACGGCCAACGGCAGCGCCAGCGGGACCTGGAGCAGCAGCAGGCCGGTGCCGATGAAGACCGCGTCGATCAGGCCGACCAGCGCCTGGGTCCGCACGAAGCTGCCCAGGGTGATCCAGGACCGGGTCGACACCTCGATCAGGTGGTGGCCGGCGGTGGGGCTGGTCCAGCGGCGCAGGAACGGCAGGAAGCGGCCACCGTCCTTGAGGAAGAAGAAGGTCAGCACCAGGGTGACCACCGCGTTGACCGCGAGGTTCGCGACGGCGCCGAGCCCCACCAGGACTCCCGACGCGATCGTCGCCGCGCTGGCCTGGAGACGGTCCTGGGCCGCGGCGACGACGGACTCGATCTGCGCGTCGGTCACGCCCACACCGAGGTCGGCCACGAACGACTCCAGGTCGTTCAGGCCCTTCGACGCGCTCAGGGCCAGCTCGACGACCTCGTCGCTGGCGGTCGGGGCCAGCAGCGCGATCAGGCCACCGAACACCGCGACGAACAGCAGCACCACCGACGCCGACGACAACGCCCGGGGCACGTGGAGCCGGCGCTCGAGGAGCCGGGCCGGTGGCTCGAGGACCGTGGTCAGCACCAGGGCCAGCACCAGCGGCAGCAGGATGCTCCACAGCTTGCCGACCAGCATCCCGAGCACGATCGCGCCGACCACGAGGACGAGCAGGCGCAGCGTCCACGTCGAGAGGCGGCGTACGCCGGAGGCCATCGCGCCGGGGTCGAGCGCCCGGGCCGAGGCCGTGACGCTGTCGGCGTCACCGACCGCTTCGGTGTCGTCCTGACGCTCCTGCGGCGTGCCGCGCGGCCGCAGGGGGTCAGGGGTTCCGTCGGCGTCCGGGGACGCGTCGCGGGGGTGGTCGGCAGAGGTCATGGTGCTCATCGTGCCCCTAACCGGCCCCACCCCCCGGCACCCCGCCGGTGGCGGGTCCCGGACGGGCCGGCCACCAGAACCGGTCGCCGAGCCGGACGGCCAGGGCCGGCACCAGGACCGTGCGGACGACCAGGGTGTCGAGCAGGACGCCGAGGCCGATGATCGTGCCGAGCTGGGCGAGCAGCACGAGGGGCAGCACGCCGAGCACCGCGAACACCGCGGCCAGCAGGATCCCGGCGCTGGTGATGACGCCGCCGGTGGCCGCCAGGGCGCGCAGCATGCCCTGGCGCGAGCCGTGGGTCGCGGCCTCCTCGCGGGCCCGGGTGACCAGGAAGATGTTGTAGTCGACGCCGAGCGCGACCAGGAACAGGAACGCGAACAGCGGCACCCCGGTGTCGATCGCGCTGAACCCGAGCAGCCCGGTGAACACCCACCACGACGTGCCGAGCGCGGCGGCGTAGGTGGCCACGACCGTCAGCACGAGCAGCACCGGCGCGACCACCGAGCGCAGCAGGAGCAGCAGCGCGCCCAGCACCAGGACCAGGATCAGCGGGAAGATCAGCCACCGGTCCCGGGCGGCGCCGTCCTTCGCGTCGACCGCCTCGGCCTCGGTACCGGTGACGTGGGTGTCCTCGAGACCGGACACGGCCTCGCGCAGCCCGGCCACGGTCGCGGCCGCCTCGTCGCTGCCGGGCTCGCCCTCGAGGACCACGTCGAGCTGCGTGACGCCGGCGCCCTCCTGCGCCACCTCGGCCGCGCCCACCCCCGGCACGTCCTCGACCGCGGCCAGCACCTGCGCCGCCGGCGCCCTGGTCAGCACCTGCGCGGGGTCCGACACCCCGGCGGGGAACGACTCCGCCAGGCGGGTGGCGGCACTGATCGCCTCCGGCTCCTGCAGGAACTGCTCGTCGGTGCCGAGACCGGTGTCGACCCGGAGCACCCCGGCAGCCAGGACGGCCAGCACGACCAGCGTGCCGGCGACGAAGGCCCCCGGTCGCCGGGCGACCCGGTCGCCCACGCGATGCCAGACCGTGTCGGTGTCGGCCAGCGCGGCCTGCCCCACCCGCGGCACGCGCGGCCAGAAGACCCACCGGCCGAAGCACACCAGGGCGGCCGGCAGCACGACGAGCGCGAAGGTCGCGGCCACCACGATGCCGATGGCGCACGCCAGGCCCAGTCCACGGGTCGTCGGCACCAGGGAGAGCAGCAGGGTCAGCAGGCCGAGCAGCACCGTCACCGAGCTGGCGACCACCGCCTCGGCCGTGCGCCGCACCGCGGTCGCCATCGCGCGGTGGCGTGACTCCTCGACCTTCAGCTCGTCGCGGTAGCGCGAGATCAGCAGCAGCGCGTAGTCGGTGCCGGCGCCGAAGACCAGCACCGACAGGATGCCGACCGTCGACTCGTCCCAGGCCACGCCGAGGACCTGCATGGCCTGCGTCGAGAGCACCGCGGCGAGCCGGTCGGCCACACCGACCACCGTGAGCGGGACCAGCCACAGCACCGGGCTGCGGTAGGTGAGGATCAGCAGGATCGCCACCACCAGCGCGGTCGCGCCGAGCAGCCGGAAGTCGGCGCCGTCGAAGACCGCGGCCAGGTCGGCCTGCACCGCCGCCGGCCCGGTGACCTGGCCGGTGACCCCGTCCGGGACGGCCCCGTCGACGCGGTCGCGCAGCTCGCCCACGGCCGTGGCGGTGTCGCTGGCCGAGCCGCCGTCGAGCGGGACCACGGCGAGGGCCGCCGTCCCGTCCTCGGCCACCTGGAGCGGCCCGGCCGGACCGGCCGGCACCGCGCCGAGGTCGTCGGCGAGGCTCGTCAGCGCACGGACCGCGGCCCGGTCGAAGGTGCCCTCGTCGGCGGTCAGGACGACCACCGCCGCACTGGTGTCGCCGGCGGGGAGCTCGTCGCGCAGCTCGGTGCCGAGGGTCGAGTCGAGCCCGGCCGGGACGTTGTCGGTCGAGCTCGGGGTCCGCTCCCCCTCGCCGAGGAACAGGATCGCCAGCACGGCGAGCACGAGCCCGGTGAGGGCGACCACGGCCGACGTACGCCGTCCGGTGATCGCGCCGACGACCGGGCCGGTCGCACGTCGGGCGGTGGTGGCGGTGCGTGGGGACACGGGAGGCTCCTGGGTGCAGCGGTACGATGTTGTTCAGTAGCCTAGTAGTTAAGTTGGTGAAAGAAAATCACCCGTCCCGAGCACGAGCCCCCGATGACCGCCCAGCTGGTCCGCGACCTCGTCGACGCCTCCGCGCGCTACCGCCACGAGCTGGCCCGCCGGCTCGGGGTCAACGACCACGAGATGCAGGCCCTCGAGCACCTGGCGCGCGAGGCGGCCGGGCCGGCCGAGCTGGCCCGGCTGCTCGAGGTGAGCACGGCGGCCTCGACCGGCGTCGTCGACCGGCTGAGCGCCAAGGGCCACGTGGCGCGCCACCCGCACCCCGCCGACCGGCGGCGCACGGTCGTGGAGCTCACCGACGACGGCCGGGCCGACGTCCTGACCCACCTCGGACCGATGCTCGGCCGCCTGGCCTCGCTCGATGCCGACCTCGACGACCACGACCGCGCGGTGGTCCACCGCTTCCTGCGCGGCGCGGTCGAGGCCTTCGACGAGGCGGGCCGGCCCACCTGACCTCCCCGGCCCTGCCGCCGGTGCCACCGGTGCCTCCGCGAGCCGGCTTGCCGCCGGCGTCGGTGTGCCTCACCGTGGCGGGGTGACCCCACCCCGCCGCACCGCCGCGGCCGCGCTGCTCACGGGCGTCCTCGCCCTCTCCCTGCTGCTGCCGGCCGGCCCGGTGGGCGCCGCCGGTGCCGCTGCTGGCGCTGCCGGCGTCTCCACGGCGCGGCCGTCCGTGGCCCTTGCGGCAGCCGCGGACGACCTCGCGCCCGCCCCACCCCGGTTCCGGCGCTGCGGTGGCGCGCGCTGCGCGCGCGTGCCCGTCCCGCTCGACCACGACGAGCCGGCGGGGCCGGAGGTCCGCCTGGCGGTGCTCGAGGTGCCGGCCCGCAGGCCGGCCCGGCGGCTCGGCACCCTGTTCGTCAACCCCGGCGGACCGGGCGCGAGCGCGACCTCGTTCGCCCGGACCGCGGGCCGGCTGCTCGGCCCGGCGGTGCGCAACCGCTTCGACGTCGTCGGGGTCGACCCCCGCGGGGTCGGGGGCAGCGAGGCGGCGCTGTGCCTGGGCCGGGCCGAGGTCCGGGTCCCCCGGACGTCGTTCCCCCGCACCCCGGCCCAGGTGCGGCGGTGGCTGGACCACGACGCGGTCGAGCGGCGGCTCTGCCGGGACGAGCGGATCGTCGACCACATGAGCACCGCGGACACCGCCCGCGACCTGGACTGGGTGCGGCAGGCGCTGGGCGAGGACACCGTCACCTTCTTCGGCGCCTCCTACGGCAGCGTCCTCGGCGCCACCTACGCCGCGATGTTCCCCGACCGGGTGCGCGCGATGGTCGTCGACGGCGTGCTCGACCCGGTGGCCTGGACCACCGGGCGGGCCGGGGAGGGCACCACCGTGCCGGTCACCACCCGGCTCGGCTCCGACGCGGGCACCCGTGAGGCGCTCGAGCAGGGGTTGGCGCGGTGCGACCAGGTCGCGCTCCGGGCCTGCGCGCTGGCGGGGCCCGGTGACGCCCTGGCCCGCTGGGACGCGGTCGCCGACCGGCTGCGGGCGGACCCCGGTGCGGCCGGCCGGATCCGGGTCCCGCACGACGTGCTCGTCTCCACGACCGTGTCGGCGCTCTACGCCGGCGACCTCGCCGGCGTGGCCGAGCTGGTGCGCCAGGTCGAACGGGCGCTGGCGAACCTCGACGCCGGCCGCACGGGTCGGGTCGCGGCCCGCGCGCTCCGCGAGGCCGGGTCGCCGACCGGGCCGTTCCCCGGGCCGTACGGCCGCGCGCCGAGCGCCTACGTCGACGGCTCCTTCCACGGGGTGCTGTGCGCCGACTCCGTGAACCCCTCGTCGCCGCAGGCCTGGAAGGACGCCGCCGCCCTCTCCTTCGCCGACCACGGCGACCTGGGGCCGTACTGGAGCTGGTCCTCGTCGGCGTGCGACGGGTGGCCGGGCTCCTCCGAGGACGCCTACCGCGGCCCGTTCGGCGTGCCCGACCCCGCGCGCGTGCTGGTGGTCAACAACGCCCACGACCCGGCCACGCCGCTGCCCGGGGCGCTGGCGCTGCGGGACGAGCTCGGCGGGTCGCCGCTGGTGGTCGTCGACGGCGGCTTCGGCCACGTCGCCACCGGGTCGGACCCCTGCGCGACGCAGCAGGTGCGGCGGTTCCTGCTGACCGGGGCGGCGAGCGCGCCCGAGGTGAGGTGCACCGCTGAGCCGCTGTTCGGGCCATGATGGTGCCGTGACCTCCCCCGTCCCCACCCCCGCCTCCTGCCGGACGCCGCGATGAGCGCCGGCCTCTTCGGCCTGCTCGACGACGTGGCCGCGCTCGCCCGCCTCGCGGCGGCGTCGGTCGACGACGTGGGGGCCGCCGCGGCCCGTGCCTCCGCCAAGGCGGCCGGCGTCGTGGTCGACGACGCCGCGGTCACCCCGCAGTACGTCCGCGGGCTGGCTGCCGCACGCGAGGTCCCGATCATCAAGCGGATCGCGATCGGGTCGATCCGCAACAAGCTCCTGTTCATCCTCCCCGCCGCGCTGCTGCTCAGCCAGTTCCTGCCGTGGGCGCTGACCCCGATCCTCATGCTCGGCGGCGCCTACCTCTGCTACGAGGGCGCCGAGAAGGTCTGGCACGCGCTGGGCCACGGGGCGCACGCCGAGGAGGAGACCGGGGAGAAGTCCGAGGACGAGGTGGTCTCCGGGGCGGTGCGCACCGACCTGATCCTCTCGGCCGAGATCATGGTCATCGCGCTCAACGAGATCGCCTCGGAGGGCTTCCTGTCCCGCCTGGTGATCCTGGTCGTGGTCGCGGTCCTCATCACGGTGGTGGTCTACGGCGCGGTCGCGGCGATCGTGAAGATGGACGACCTCGGCCTGGCCCTGGTCGAGCGCCGCGGCGCCGACAGCGCCGCCGGCCGGTTCGGCTCCGGGCTGGTCCGCGCGATGCCGAAGGTGCTCTCGGTGATCTCCGTGGTCGGGACGGCGGCGATGCTGTGGGTGGGTGGCCACATCGAGCTGGTCGGGCTCGACGAGCTCGGCCTGAGCGGCCCGTACGACCTGGTCCACCACCTCGAGGTCGCGGTCCACGACGCCGTCCCGGTGCTCGGCGGCGTGCTCGGCTGGCTGGTCAACACCACCGCCTCCGCCCTCGTCGGCGCGCTGCTGGGTGCGGTGATCGTCGCGGTGAAGACGCTCGTCACCTCGCGCCGGGGCGCCTCCGCGCCCCACTGACCCCACCTGCCCCAGGAATCCCCGCCCGAGCGGGGATTCCCCGACTTCGCGTGCCCTGCACGGCGCGCGAACCCCGGGAACCGCCCACCCAGTCCCTCCGCCCGGTCGGGTACCCAGGGATGGAGCCGGCACGGCCGTGACCGACCACAGTGGACGCGTGCCCCCGTCCCCGACCGACACCGCGACCGCGCCCATCCCCGTCCGGCTCGCCCCGGCCACCGCGACCGACCCGACCGACCCGACCGCGGCCGACCTCGCCGACCTCGCCGCCGGCGCGGAGGCCCTGGTCGGGGCGCCCGTCGCCGACGCGGTCACCTGGTCCGTCGGGGTGGGCCACCACGCGCCCCTCCCCGGCAGCGGCCGGACCCTGGCGCGCTGGGAGCAGCTGGCAACCGTCGCCGCGGTCGACCTCGCGCTGGCCCGGGTCCTCGAGCCGCACCTCGACGCGCTCGCCGTGCTCGACGAGGCCCCCGACCGGCCGGCCGCCGCGGCCGAGGAGGACGCGTCGTACGGCGTCTGGGCCGCCGAGGCCTCGCACGCCCGGCTCGAGGCGGTACGGGACGCCGACGCCCCCGGCGGGTGGCGCCTCTCCGGCCGCAAGCCGTGGTGCTCGCTGGCCGGCGACGTGAGCCACGGCCTGGTCACGGCGTGGGTAGGCGAGCACGACCGGGCGATGTTCTCGGTGGCGACGCGGCAGCCCGGCGTCGTCGTCGAGGACGGCGCCTGGTCGGCCTACGCCCTGGCCGAGGTGACCACCTCGACCCTGGCCCTCGACGCCGTGCCGGCCACCCCGGTCGGGCCGGTCGGCTGGTACCTCGACCGGCCGGGCTTCGCCTGGGGCGGAGCCGGCGTGGCCGCGGTCTGGTACGGCGGCGCGGTCGCCCTCGCCCGCCGGCTGCACCGCCAGTGCCGGACCCGGCAGCCCGACCAGGTCGCGCTGGTGCACCTCGGAGCGGTCGACGCCGCCCTGACCGGGGCGCGGTCGGTGCTGGTCACCGCGGCCGCGGAGGTCGACGCCGGACGCGCGACCGGTGCCGACGGCGCGCTGCTGGCCGCGCGGGTGCGCCAGGTGGTCGCCGACGCCGCGGAGGAGGTCTCCTCCCGCCTGGCCCACGCGCTCGGGCCCGGCCCGCTGGCCCACGAGGCCCGGCACGCCCGCCGGGTCGCGGACCTCGCGCTCTACCTCCGCCAGCACCACGCCGAGCGCGACCAGGCCGCCCTCGGCGCCGCCCTCCTCGACGCCACCGACGCCGCCGACGCCAGCGACGCCGCGACCCCGCCGTGGTGACGTTCACCCACGACCAGGCCGGCACCCCGGCCACCGCCTGGCGCGCCGACCCGCGCTGGGCGGCGCTGCTCGACGGCACCGGCCGTCCCGCCGACGACCCCCTCGCCGAGGTCGACCGGGTGGTCGTCCTGGCCGCGCACCCCGACGACGAGACCCTCGGCGCCGGCGGCCTCCTGGCCACCGCTCACGCCCGCGGCCTCACCGTCTCCGTCGTGGTGGCCACGCTCGGCGAGGCCAGCCACCCCCGCTCGCCGACCCACACCCCCGCGCAGCTCGCCGAGCGCCGCGCGCGGGAGTCGCACGCCGCCGTGGCCACGCTGGCACCCGGCTGCGTCCCCCTCCTGCTCGGGCTGCCCGACGGTGGCGTCGCGGACCACGAGGACACCGTGACCACCGCGGTGGTGGACGTCGTCGGGGACGGACGGCGGACCCTCGTCGTCGCGCCCTGGCGGCGCGACGGCCACCCCGACCACGAGGCCGTCGGGCGCGCCGGCGCCGCCGCGGCCGTCCGCTGCGGGGCCGACCTGCGGGAGTACGCCGTCTGGTTCTGGCACTGGGCGAGCCCCGTCGACGCCCCCTGGCACCGGTTCACCGCGCTCCCCCTCGGCCCCGCCGCGGTCGCGGCGAAGGCGGCCGCCGTGCGCGCGCACCGCACCCAGGTCGAATCCCTCTCGGACCGGCCCGGCGACGAGGTGCTGCTCGGCCCGGACCTGCTGGCGCACGCCGCAGGGAACGTCGAGGTGCTCGTCCGCGAGCCGGCCACCGACCCCGCCCTCGACCGGGTGCACGCAGAGACGGATGACCCGTGGGGGGTCGACCGACGGTGGTACGAGCAGCGCAAGCGGGACCTGCTGCTCGCCCTGCTGCCGCACCGGCGGTACGGCGCTGCGCTCGAGGTCGGCTGCTCGACCGGGGCGACGACCCTCGCCCTGGCCGCGCGCTGCGACCTCCTCACCGCGCTCGACCCCAGTCCCCACGCGCTGGCGCTGGCCCGCACGCGCCTCGACGCCGACCCCGCGGGGGCCCGCGTACGCCTGCTGCCCGGGGCGGTGCCCGACGACCAGCCGCCCGGCCCCTGGGACCTCGTCGTGGTCTCCGAGGTGGGTTACTTCCTCTCCCCTGCCGCTCTCGACGGCCTCGTCGCCCGGGTCGTCGCCGACCTGGCGCCGGGCGGTGTCGTCGCCCTGGCGCACTGGCGGCACCCGGTCGAGGGCTGGCCGCTGGACGGCGCCGACGTCCACGCCGCCTTCACCGGCGTCCTCCCGGTGGCCGCGAGCTACCGCGACCGCGACGTCGAGGTGCTGGTCCTCGGCCACGACGTCCTGCCCGACCCGCATGACTGAACGGGAGCAGGTGCGGCCGGCCCGGGTGCGGGCGGTCGCGGTGGTCGTCCCGGCGCACGACGAGGAGGAGCTGCTCGGTCGCTGCCTGCACTCCGTCGAGGTCGCCGTCGCGGCCCTGCGGGAGGCGTACCCGCTCCTCACCACCACCACGCTGGTCGTGCTGGACTCCTGCACCGACAGCACGGCCGAGGTCGTCGCCCGGCACGGGGTCGCGGCGCGGTCCGTGGCCGCCCGCAGCGTCGGGACCGCGCGACGCCAGGGCGTCCGTGCCGCCGCGACGGCGTGCGGCCCGGTGCCGCCCACCGCGGTGTGGATCGCCTCCACCGACGCGGACACCGTCGTCCCGCCGGGCTGGTTGGTCCAGCAGGTGGCCGCCGCCGACGCCGGCGCCGGGCTCGTCGTCGGCGCGGCGGTGCCGGACCAGCGCGACCTCGACGTCACGACGTACGCCGCCTGGCTCCTCCGGCACGGACCCACCACGCCGCCCGCGGTGCACGGGGCCAACCTCGGGGTGCGGCTCGCCGACTACGACGCCGCCGGAGGGTTCCCGCCGGTCCGGGAGCACGAGGACGTCCTGCTCGTGGGCGCGCTCCGTGCCCGCGGCGTGCGCGAGATGCCCGGCCTGCCGGCACTCACCTCGGGTCGCCGGTACGGCCGGGTCGGGCGCGGGTTCGCGGGCTACCTGCGCGACCTCGAGTCCACGCTCGGCGACTGACGCCGCCGGTGCGGTGCCCGGTCCTCAGTCGACCGGCTCGAGCTCCAGCGGCACCGAGGGGTCGATGTCGAGGCCGACGTCGCCGAGGACGGCGTCGAGCAGCGACCAGATCCACCCCGCGAGCAGGTCGACCATCTCCTCCAGCGAGACCCCCCGCGGGTCCTCGACCCACCGACCGGCCGCGGCGTCGACGAAGCCGACCAGGCCGAAGGAGAGCGGCTGGGTGACCTTGACGTCGAGCCCGAGCAGGTCGACGAAGTGGTCGAGCAGCCGGATCAGCAGGTCCGAGATGAGCCGCTTGACGTCGGTGACCACGTTCTCCCCGGCCGCGGTGGTCACCGAGTGGCGCACCAGGTAGCGGTAGAGCCCGTGGTGCTCGGTGAGCCACTGCAGGTGCGTGGTCACCGCAGTGCGGATGATCGTCATCGGGCTGGTCGAGGCGTCCCAGGACGGGGCGAGGCCCTCGAGGATCATCGCCTCGGCCCGGGCCGCGATGGCCTGGTTGAGCTCGTTCGCGCCCGCGAAGTGGCGGTAGAGGCGGGTCCGCGCGACGCCGGCCTGCGCGGCGATCTGCTCGGTGGACACGTCGGCGCCGTGCTCGGCGATGGCCACCAGCGCGGCCTCGACGAACTCCTCTCGACGCCGTTGCTGCTGGCCGCTCCAGCGCACGGCCCGGCCGTCGGCCAGCGCGGGCGCCGCGGGCGCAGCAGGCTCGGCGGGCGGTGTCGACACCTGCGCGAGGTTACCTGGCTCACCCGCGGGAACCCTTGCCCGGACAGGGGGTACGCGGTGTACCGTCTAGGTACTCGATACGCGCCGTACCCCCTACCGGACACGGCGTCGCACCAACTGCTCCGACCGGCACCCGACCAGCTCACGGAGGTCCCCGATGACCACGACCGCTCCCCTGCCCGGCACCCGCGACTCCTCGCAGCGACTCCTCGACTCCGCCGCGGCGCTGTCCTACGACCCCTCCACCGAGGTCGACTGGGACGCCCCGCTGGACCCCGACCACTTCGGGCTGAACCCGGAGTGGAGCACGCTCTACGGCACGGAGCTGTGGGAGGAGATGACCCACGCCCAGCGGGTCACGCTGACCCGGCACGAGGTCGCCTCGATCATGAGCACGGGGATCTGGTTCGAGATGATCCTCCAGCAGATGGTGCTGCGCGACCAGTACTGCAGCGACTACGCCGAGCCGGACTTCCAGTTCGCGCTGACCGAGATCGCCGACGAGTGCCGGCACTCGATCATGTTCGCCCGGGCCTGCTCGACGATGGGCATCGGCGCCTACTTCCCGCGCCGGGCCAGCATCGCCCTGGGCCGCGGCTTCAAGAGCGTCGCCGCCGCCGAGGTCGCCTACGGCGGGATCCTCGTGGCCGAGGAGGTGCTCGACGTGATGCAGCGCGACTGGATGCGCGGCGAGCAGGTGCTGCCGATCGTGCGGACCACCAGCAAGATCCACGTGGTCGAGGAGTCGCGCCACATGAAGTTCGCCCGGCAGGAGATGCGCGAGCGGATCGAGGGGGCGAGCCCGCGCCGCAGGCGGCTGTCGGCCCTGGTGATCGCGGTCGCCGCCCAGCAGATCGTGTCCAACATGGTCAACGAGGGCGTCTACGCCGCCGCCGGGCTCGACCCCGCCCGCGCCGTGGCCGCGGCGAAGGCGAACGAGCACCACCACACGCTGATGCGCTCGAGCTGCGCGCACCTGATGGAGTTCCTCGACGAGCTCGGCCTGCTGACCCGACCCGCGCTAAGGATCTACCAGCGCGTGAGCATGGTCTGAGCCGTGGCCTTCGCCGTCACGCAGTCCTGCTGCAACGACGCGTCCTGCGTGTCGGTCTGCCCGGTCAACTGCATCCACCCCGCCCCGGGCGAGCCCGGGTTCGGGACCACCGAGATGGTCTTCATCGACCCCCGCAGCTGCATCGACTGCGGCGCCTGCGCCGACGCGTGCCCGGTCGACGCGATCAAGCCGGTCGACGCCCTGGTCGGGGACGAGCAGGCGTACGCCGCGATCAACGCCGCCCACTTCGAGGACGCCCCGGCGCCCGCCTGGGGGGCGCCGGACTTCCCGGCGTCGCTGGACGCGCACGCCGCCGGCCTGCGGGTGGCCGTGGTCGGCACCGGGCCCGCCGCGAGCTACGCCGCCTCGGCCCTGCTCACCACGAGCGCGCGGGTCACCATGGTCGACCGGCTCGAGCAGCCCGGCGGGCTGGTCCGCTTCGGCGTCGCACCCGACCACCTCGACACCCGCAAGATCGGCGCACGCTTCGAGACCGTCCGCCGCCACCCGCGCGTCGAGATGGTGCTGGGCACCGAGGTCGGCCGCGACGTGACCCACGAGCAGCTGCTCACCCACCACGACGCCGTGGTCTACGCCGTCGGCGCCTCGGCCGACCGGAGGCTCGACGTGCCTGGCGAGGACCTGGCCGGCAGCCTGCCCGCGCGCACGTTCGTCGGCTGGTACAACGGCCACCCCGAGGTCCCCGCCGACGTGGTCGACCTGACCGCCGGCGGCGAGGGGCGTACGGGCCGGGTCGTCGTGGTCGGCAACGGCAACGTGGCCCTCGACATGGCCCGCCTGCTGCTCACCGACACCGCGGGGCTGGCCGGCACGCCGCTCGCCGCGCACGCGCTGGCGGCGCTGGGGGCGAGCGCGGTCACCGAGGTGGTGCTGGTGGGGCGCCGCGGCCCGGACGAGGCGGCGTACTCGCTCTCCGAGCTGCGGCCCCTGCTGGCCCGCGAGGACCTCGACGTGGTCGTCGACGGCGGCCCGGAGGTCGCCGCGGCGGTCGCGGCCGCCGCCCCCGGCAGCAAGGCGGCGGCCCTGCAGGGCTGCGAGGTCGCGCCGCTGGACCACGCCGGGCCGGCACCCGGACGCCGCCGGCTGGTGCTGCGCTTCCACACCGTCGTCGAGCGGCTGGTCGGCGACGCCCGCGTCGAGGCGGTCTGCCTGGCGCCCGCCCCGGGTGCCGTGCGCGACACCGAGGAGGTCCGCACCGGCCTCGTGCTGCGCTCGGTGGGCTACCGCAGCGAGCCGGTCCCGGGCCTGCCCTTCGACCACGCCACCAGCACCGTGCCGCACCGCGAGGGCCGCGTCGTCGACCCCGCCACCGGCCGTCCCGTCCCCGCGACCTACGTCGTGGGCTGGATCAAGCGCGGTCCCCGCGGCGGCATCGGCTCCAACCGCGCCGACGCCGCCGAGACCGTCGGGGCGGTCGTGGACGACGCGAACGCCCGGGTGATCTCCAGCGGCCGCGGCTCGACCCGGTCCTTCCGCCGCGCCCTGCCGAGATGACGCTCGCGGACAGCCGAGATGACGCTCGCGGCGCGTCGAGGTGACGGTTCCGGACACCTCCGGCGGTCCGACCGGGGCGCTACCGGGCCAGTCCGTCGGTCGGGCCGAGCTCCCTGGCGGTCGGCACCAACGCCGTACGCCTGCGTGAGACGCGGCCGACCGCGGCGCCGACCGCCGCTGCCCCGTGGGCGACGACGGCCGGCACCCGAGGGCGGTCCAGCGCGCTGGCAGAGCCGTCCCGTCGTCGCGCCCGCCGGTCGCGGCGACGTCCGGCTGCTCGCGGCCCACGGACGACCGGCCTCACCGCAGGCCGCTCCGCACGGTGCTCACCGGTCCGGTCGGCCAGGAAGACCTGGGTGAGCACGCCCGCCAGGAGGATGCAGAGCAACGCGAACGAGAGCAGGCCGAGGCCGAGCAGCCACCAGCTGCCCTCGTGCACCACCCGCGTGGCGCCGTCGTTGGTCGCACCCTCCACGCGGTCCTCCCTCGCTCGGCTGATGCCGACGACGCTAGGTGCGGGCGCGCCGCCGTCCCAGGGACCACGGGCCCGGATCCGCGGGTCCGGAGGCAGGGCGGGACGTCCCGGTCGGCGTACTGGGTGGGCGTGTCCCGGGGTTCGCGTGCCTTGCAAGGCGCGCGAAGCCGGGGAATCCCCGCCCGAGCGGGGATTCCTGGGGCAGGCGGGGCGCGTGGGGAGCGGAGCCCACCACGCGCAGCACCCCACGAACGAGAAAGGTCCCGGACCCACCGAGGTGGATCCGGGACCTGCTCACACGTGCGCGAGGGGGGAGTTGAACCCCCACGTCCTTTCGGACACACGGACCTGAACCGTGCGCGTCTGCCTATTCCGCCACTCGCGCGTGAAGCGGGCGCAACGTTACCCCGACCGCGTGGTGGTGCCCAATCCGCCCCTGCCGGACCCCGTTCCCACCCCCGCCGAACCGCCCAGGGTTCCCCTCCCGCAGGGTCGACCCCGATACGATCGGGCGACCCCGGCCGACTGCCGGGTCGGTACGCCGCGCCGCCAGTGACCCGTACGCTCCCCCGGCGCGGGCGGACACACGAGACGCAGGCGAGGAGGAGGTCGGAGTCATGGGCAGGCTGCAGCGCTTCGAGAGCAAGCTCGAGCAGGCGGTGTCGAGCGCGTTCGCCAAGACCTTCCGCTCCGCCGTCCAGCCCGTCGAGATCTCCGCCGCGCTCCAGCGCGAGGTCGACAACAACGCCCAGATCGTCTCCCGCACGCGCCGGGTCGTGCCGAACGTCTTCCACGTCGAGCTCTCGGGGACCGACCACGAGCGGCTGGCGCCGTACGACCTCGAGGTCACCTTCGCCGAGGAGCTCGACGTCCACGCCCACCAGCAGGGGTACGCCTTCCCCGGGCCGATCAGCATCGACTTCGCGGTCGCCGAGGAGCTGACCACCGGTCGCTTCCGCGTGCGCAGCGAGGCCCAGGGCCGCGTCATCCACCACGCCACCCACACCCAGGTCGGCCGCGCCCGCGCGCTGCTGGTCGTCAACGGCACCCGGCACCCGCTCCAGGCCCCCGGTCTGGTCGTCGGGCGGGGCAGCGACGCCGACCTGCGGGTCAACGACCCCGGGATGAGCCGCCGGCACGCCGAGTTCGTCGTGACCGACGGTGCCCGCGGGCCCGCGATCGAGGTCCACGACCTCGGCTCCACCAACGGCATCACCGTCGACGGCCACCGCGTCAGCCGCGCCACCCTGCACGACGGCTCGCGGGTGCAGGCCGGCACCACCACCATGACCGTCGCGCTCGTCGAGGAGCAGACCGATGTCTGAGCTGACCCTGTTCCTGGTGCGCGCGGCCTACCTCGCCATCCTCTGGATCTTCGTGCTGTCCGCGATCTCGGTGATCCGCTCCGACATGTTCGGTGCCCGGGTCCCCGAGGCCGCCCGGACCGGCGGCCCCGCCGCGCCGAAGCAGAAGAAGTCCAAGAGCAAGAAGCCCGCCAAGCCACGCCGGGGCCAGCCCACCCACGTCGCGGTCACCTCCGGCGCCAACGAGGGCATCACCGTCCCGCTCGAGCAGGCCCCGATCCTGATCGGCCGCGGCACCGACGCCGCCATCCGGCTCGACGACGACTACGCCTCCACCCGCCACGCGCGCATCGCCGCCTCCGGCGACCAGTGGTACGTCGAGGACCTCGGCTCCACCAACGGCACCTACATCGGCTCGGTGCGCATCACGCAGCCCACCACGCTGGTCCTCGGCACCCAGGTCAGGATCGGCAAGACCGTCCTGGAGCTGCGCAAGTGACGTCCCTCGTCCTGCACTACTCCGCCATCTCGGACGTGGGCCGGGTCCGCAAGGACAACCAGGACTCCGGGTACGCCGGGCCGTGGCTGCTCACCGTCTGCGACGGCGTCGGCGGCGCCGCCCGCGGCGACATCGCCTCCTCCACCGCGGTGAAGGCCCTGCGCGAGCTCGACGACGCCCCCGAGGGCCGCGGCGACCTGCTCGACCGCGTGGCCGCCGGCCTGGACGCCGCCCACCTCGCCATCGGCCGCCTCGTCGACGAGGAGCCCGCGCTCAACGGCACCAGCACCACCTCGACGGTCGCGCTCTTCGACGGCTGCCGCGTCGGCATCGGCCACGTCGGCGACAGCCGGGCCTACCTCTGGCGCTCCGGGGAGCTCTCGCAGCTCACCACCGACCACACCTTCGTGCAGACGCTGGTCGACGAGGGGCGGATCAGCCCCGAGGAGGCCGAGACGCACCCCCACCGCCACGTCATCCTGCGTGCGCTCGACGGCAACCACGACCTCGAGCCCGACCTCTTCGTCCTGGAGGTCGTCCCCGGGGACCGGCTGCTGCTGTGCAGCGACGGCGCCAGCGGGTCGCTGCGCGCGGACCGCCTCGCCGACATCCTGGCGACCGGCACGCCCGACTACGCCGCCGTCGAGCTGGTCCGGGCCAGCCTCGAGGCCGGCAGCACCGACAACGTGACCTGCGTGGTCGCCGACGTCGTCGACGAGGCGACCCTGGCCGACGACCCCTCCTTCGCCGAGCTCGAGCCGCTCCTGGTCGGTGCGGCCTCCGAGCTGCGACGCCGCGGCCGGGGCGTCGCCGGCGGGATGGGCCTCTTCCGCGGCCACCGCTCCGGCGACACCGGCGAGCTCGAGCCGGTCGACGCCGAGATCCCCGAGGGCGTGCCCTTCGCGATCGCCACCGACCCCGAGACCCAGCGGTACGCCCCCCGTCCGCCGCGCCGCTTCGCCTGGCTGAGCCGGCTGCTGGTCCTTGCCGTCGTCGTCGGCCTGCTCTGGGTGGCCACCGCCGCGGCGTGGGCGTGGAGCCAGCGCCAGTACTACGTCGGCGAGGCCGACGGCCAGGTCACGATCTTCCGCGGCCTCGACGCCGAGCTGCCCGGGGTCGCCCTGTCCGAGCCGTACGAGACCAGCGACGTCGACGTCGACCTGCTCTCGGACTTCGACGCCAACGAGGTGGTCGAGGGCATCGACGCCGGCGACCTCGAGTCCGCCCGCGAGACCGTCCAGCGCCTCGCCGAGCAGCAGCGGACCGAGCCCACCACCGGCAGCTCGACCGGCAGCACCACCGGGGAGGGCTGAGCATGTCCTCCTCCCAGCCCGGGGCCCTGATGGGCTTCGTCCACCGCCGCCGCCGCGGGGCCGAGCTGTTCCTGCTCGTGCTCGCGCTCACCGTCGGCATCGGTGCCTACGCCGCGGTCGGGCTCGGCGTCGAGGGCGTCGTCCCCGCCGACATCCTCGGCTACGGCGGGGGCCTGGCCGCGCTGATCATCGGCGCCCACGTCGTCGTCCGCTTCGTCGCGCCGTACGCCGACCCCGTCCTGCTGCCCGTCGTGGCGGCCCTCAACGGCCTGGGCCTGGCCGTCATCCGTCGCCTCGACCTGGCCGACGGCACCACCTTCGCCCAGCAGCAGCTGACCTGGATGACCGTCGGCGTCGTGCTGTTCGCGGTCACCCTGCTGGTCCTGCGCGACCACCGGGTGCTCTCGCGGTTCACCTACACCGCCGGCCTCGGCGCGATCCTGCTGCTGCTCGGCCCCCTGGTGCCCGGCCTGGGCTACGAGGTCAACGGCGCCCAGATCTGGGTCCGTCTCGGCCCGTTCGGGCTCCAGCCCGGCGAGGTCGCCAAGGTGCTGCTCGTCGTCGCCTTCTCCGGCTACCTCGTCGTCCACCGCGACGCCCTCGCCCTGGCCGGGCGGCGGCTGCTGTTCGTCGACCTGCCCCGGGGACGTGACCTCGGGCCGATCCTCGCGATGTGGGCGGTCAGCCTCGGCATCCTGGTCTTCCAGCGCGACCTCGGCTCCAGCCTGCTGTTCTTCGGGCTCTTCCTGGTGATGCTCTACGTCGCCACCGAGCGGCCGGGCTGGCTGGTGGTCGGCAGCGCGCTGTTCTTCGGCGGCGCGGCCGTGGCCTACAAGCTCTTCGGGCACGTCCAGAACCGGGTCAACATCTGGCTCGACCCGCTGGCCTACTTCGACGAGTCCCCCGGCTCCGGGCAGCTGGTCGAGGGTCTGTTCGGCATGGCGTGGGGCGGCCTGATCGGTCGTGGCCTGGGCCAGGGCAGCCCCGAGCGGGTGCCGTACGCCGAGTCCGACTTCATCATCGGCGCCATCGGCGAGGAGCTCGGCCTGACCGGCGTGCTCGCCGTGATCCTGCTCTACGGCCTGATCGTCGAGCGCGCCCTGCGCTCGGCGGTGGTCTCCCGCGACGCCTTCGGCAAGCTGATGGCCACCGGGCTCGCGGGCGTCCTGGCCCTCCAGGTGTTCGTGGTCATCGGCGGCGTCACCCGGCTGATCCCCCTGACCGGTCTGACCACGCCCTTCCTGTCCTACGGTGGGTCGTCCCTGGTGGCGAACTGGGTGATCATCGCCCTGCTCCTGCGCATCTCCGACCAGGCCCGCCGCCCCGTGCCCGACCTGTCCGCGACCGACGAGAGCCCCGACGAGGAGGCGACCCAGGTGGTGAAGATCCCGCGATGAACAAGCCGATCCGCACCATCTCCGTGTTCTGCCTGATCCTCTTCGTGGCGCTGATGGCCAACGCGACGTACCTGCAGTTCTTCAACGCCTCGAACCTCGACGAGGACCCCCGCAACCGCCGCGTGATCGAGGCGGCCTACTCCGTCGAGCGCGGCGCGATCCTGGTCGGCCGCGACGCCGTGGCCGAGAGCGAGCCCGTCGACGACAAGTACGAGTACCTGCGCACCTACCCGATGCCGCTGATGTACTCCCACCTCACCGGCTACTTCAGCTTCTTCTCCCAGACCGGCGTCGAGCAGTCGATGAACCCGGTGCTCTCCGGCGAGGACGACCGGCTCTTCGTGCGCCAGCTCGTCGACCTGCTCTCCAACAAGTCCGACGCCGGCGGCAACGTGCAGCTGACCATCGACGCCGGCGCGCAGCAGGCCGCGTACGACGGGTTGTCGGCGCTGGGCGGGAACGTGCGCGGCTCGGTGGTCGCCGTCGAGCCGGCCACCGGCAAGATCCTGGCCGCGGTGTCGCTGCCGACCTACGACCCGAACAACCTCGCCTCGCACGACCTGACCTCGGTCAGCCGGACCTACGACGACCTCGCCGCCCGCGACGACGAGCCCCTGCTGAACCGCTCGATCCAGCAGACGCTGCCGCCCGGGTCGACCTTCAAGCTGGTCACCGCGGCCGCCGCGATCGAGAGCGGCGCCTACACCGCCGACGACCAGGTCCCCGGCGGGGCGAGCTACCAGCTGCCCGAGACCGTCGGCGACACCGGCCTGATCGACAACGAGGGCCGCGACTGCGGCACCACCACGATCCCGTTCGAGCAGGCCATGGAGCAGTCCTGCAACACCACCTTCGCCGCCCTCGCGGTGGAGGTCGGTGCCGAGGCGATGCTGGAGCAGGCCGAGGCGTTCGGGTTCAACCAGCGCTACCTCGAGGACTGGGGGCCGCAGGCCGTCTCGGTCTTCCCGGAGGACGCCAACGCTCCCGAGACCGGCCAGACCGGCATCGGCCAGTTCGAGGTGCGGGCCACCCCGCTCCAGATGGCGATGGTCGCGGCCGGGATCGCCAACGACGGCGTCGTGAAGCGTCCCTACGTGGTCGACGAGATCCAGTCGGCCGAGTACGACGTGCTCGAGCAGACCGAGGACGACGACTTCTCCCGCGCGGTGTCCTCCGAGACCGCCGAGGACCTCACCCAGCTGATGGTGGCCACGGTCGACAACGGCACGGCCAGCCCCGCCGCGATCCCCGGGATCGCGGTGGCCGGCAAGACCGGCACGGCGCAGAGCGGCCAGGACGACGTCCCGCCGTACGCCTGGTTCACCTCTTTCGCCCCCGCGGAGAACCCCGAGGTGGCGGTGGCCGTCATGATCGAGAGTGCCGACATCCCGCGCGGCGAGATCGCCGGCGGACAGCTCGGCGGACCCATCGCGAAGGCAGTCATGGAGGCGGTGATCAACCAGTGAACGACCAGCAGCCGCCCACGCGGCCCACCCAGCCGGTCGGCGGCGCCGGCGGACCCGACCGGTTCGTCGACGACCGCGACCGCTACCGGCTCGACTCCCGGATCGCCACCGGCGGGATGGGCGAGGTCTGGCGCGCGACCGACACCATGCTCGGCCGCACCGTCGCGGTGAAGGTGCTCAAGCACGAGTACGCCGACAACCCCGACTTCCGCGCCCGCTTCGCCACCGAGGCCCAGCACGCCGCCGCCCTCGACCACCCCGGCGTGGCCAAGGTCTACGACGTGGGCGAGGGGCCCTCGCGCGACGGCTCGGGCCACCCGCAGCCCTTCCTGGTCATGGAGCTCGTCGACGGCGAGCCGCTCTCCGACATCCTGCGCCAGGGCCAGCAGGCCGGGCGCACCGTGGACCGCGAGGTCCTGCGCGACCTGCTCGCCCAGGCCGCGACCGCGATCGGCGCCGCGCACGTCGCCGGGATCATTCACCGCGACGTGAAGCCGGCCAACCTGCTGGTCACCCGCGACCGCCGGATCAAGATCACCGACTTCGGCATCGCCCGCGCCGCGGACGCCGCCGGGATCACCCAGACCGGCCAGGTGATGGGCACGCCCCAGTACCTCTCCCCCGAGCAGGCGCGCGGCGAGCAGGCGACCCCGGCCTCCGACGTGTACGCCCTGGGCGTCGTCGCCTTCGAGTGCCTCGCGGGGCGCCGGCCGTTCGAGGCCGACTCCCCCGTGGCCACGGCGCTGGCCCACCTGCAGCAGCCGGTGCCGGACCTCCCCGACGACGTGCCCGCCGACCTCGCCGCGGTGGTGCGCACCGCGCTGGCCAAGGATCCCGCCGACCGCTTCCCCGACGGCAACGCCTTCGCCGCCGCCCTGCGCGAGCCCGCGACGGCGGTGCTGCCGGGTGGTCTCGCCGCCGCGGCGGCCGCCGGCCTCGGTGGCGCGGGACTGGCCGGTGCGGGAGTGGCCGGTGCGTCGGCCGCGGACGCCGACGGCACGCGGGTGATGCGTACGGGCGCCGTGCCCGCCGCCCCGGACACCCCGGCCGAGCCCCTCGAGCCGGTCCGGGTCGGTCGCGCCGAGGAGAGCGACGGACGCGGCAAGGTGCTCCTGCCCGTGGTCGTCGGGCTGCTCCTGGTGCTCCTGCTGCTGGTCGCCTACTTCGCCTTCCTCGGCGGGGACGACGAGACCGGCACCACCGAGCCGGGACCCCGACCCCGACCCCGACGCCCACCGAGGTGCCGACCGACGCCCCCGGGAACTCCGAGGACGCGCCTGGCCAGGCACCGCGCGAGGACGCCGTGCCGGCCGAGCCGTCCCCCACCACGACGCCCACCGAGGGCGCAGCCGGCACCACCGGGACCGAGGACACCGCGGGATGAGCGACGCCGGGCCCCTGATCGGCGGGCGCTACCAGCTCGGCGAGCTGCTGGGGCGGGGCGGGATGGCCGAGGTCCGCAAGGGCACCGACTCCCGGCTGGGCCGCACGGTCGCGGTCAAGCGGTTGCGCACCGACCTGGCCAGCGACGACACCTTCCAGGCCCGGTTCCGCCGGGAGGCCCAGTCGTCGGCCTCGCTGAACCACCCCTCGATCGTCGCGGTCTACGACACCGGCGAGGAGATCGCCGCCGACGGGGTGGCGCAGCCGTACATCGTGATGGAGCTCGTCTCCGGGCGGACCCTGCGCGACATCCTGCGCGAGGGCCGCAAGATCCTGCCCGAGCGGGCCCTCGAGATCGCCAGCGGCGTCCTCGCCGCGCTCGACTACAGCCACCGCGCGGGGATCATCCACCGCGACATCAAGCCGGGCAACGTGATGCTGACGCCCTCGGGCGACGTCAAGGTGATGGACTTCGGCATCGCCCGCGCGATCAGCGACGCCCAGTCGACGATGACGCAGACCGCCGCCGTGGTCGGCACCGCCCAGTACCTCTCCCCCGAGCAGGCCCGCGGCGAGACCGTCGACAGCCGGTCGGACGTCTACTCCGCCGGCTGCCTGCTCTACGAGCTGCTCACCTCGAGGCCGCCGTTCGTCGGGGACAGCCCGGTCGCGGTGGCCTACCAGCACGTCCGCGAGCCGGCCCAGCCCCCCTCGGACCACGACACCGAGCTACCGCCGGAGGTCGACGCGATCGTGATGCGGTCGCTGGCCAAGCGGGTCGAGGACCGCTACCAGTCGGCGGCCGAGATGCGTGCCGACATCGAGCGCTACCTCGCCGGGGAGCAGGTGCACGCCCGGGTGCCGGCGGGGCCGGTCGCCGGCGCTGCGGCGCTCGGCGCCGCGGGTGCGGCAGCCGCCGGCGGTGCCGCGTACGGCGCCGGTGGTGGCACGGGTGCGACCACCGCGGTCCCGGCGACGCCGCCGGACCCCGAGGCCGGCCGTCGTCGCGGTCGCGGACTGATGTGGCTGCTGGTCCTGCTGGCGGTCCTGCTGCTGGCCGGCGCCGCCTTCCTGCTGCCGCGGCTGATGGAGTCCCCGCCCGAGCGGGACCCCGTGCCGGACCTGGTCCGGCTGAGCGAGGAGGACGCCCGCGCGGCGATCGGCGAGGCGGGGCTGAGCGTCGGCGAGGTCGAGTTCCGACCCGACGCCCGGATCGCCGCGGGTCGGGTGGTCGAGCAGACCCCGGACCCCGAGACGCTCGTCGTCGCGGCCACCGAGGTCGACCTGGTCGTCTCGGAGGGACCCGAGCAGGTCGAGGTCCCCACCGTCGTCGGGCAGCAGCGCCCGGCCGCCGTCGCCGTGCTCCGCGACCAGGGCCTCGAGGTCGACCCCGTCTCCGCCGAGTCCGACGAGCCCGCCGGCGAGGTCCTCTCGACCGACCCCGGTGCCGGCACCAGCGTCGACGTCGGCACCCGGGTCACCGTGACCTACTCCGACGGGCCCGAGGAGGTGCCCGCGGTCGAGGACCTGCTGCAGGGCGAGGCCGTGCGCCAGCTCCTCGCGGCCGGCTTCAACCCCGTGGTGCGCGAGGACCCGTCCGAGGTGGAGCCGGCCGGCACCGTCGTGGACCAGATCCCCGACGCCGGCACGCCCCTGGCCGAGGGCGGCGACGTCAACATCTTCGTCTCCCAGGGCGAGCCCGAGCCGAGCGAGGACCCCTCGGAGGACCCCAGCGAGAGCCCGTCCGACGACCCGAGCCAGGAACCCTCGGACGGACCCACCGACGACGAGTCGTCGGACGACCCCTCGGACGACCAGACCGGCCAGGGCGGCCAGGGCGGGAACGGCCCGCGCGGTCAGGCCTCCGGGCCGGGTGCGGCCACCCTGCCCGGGACGCTCAGTCCTGCGGCTCGGCGTAGCTGAGGTCGAGCAGGCCGTCGTAGGCCGGGGCGACGACCTCGGCCTCCAGGGCCAGGCCCCACCCGACGCCCCCGGTCGGGTCGGCGGCGTCGGCGCGGTAGCCGGCGACGTACGGGTCGGTGTCGAGCGCGTCGACGAGGTCGGCGGGGTCGCCCACCGCGGCGATCTCGTACGGCTGGGGGTAGGGGATGCCCTGGAGCTGCACCGCGTTGCCCTCGCACTTGATGCCCGTGGTCGACACGATCCGCTGGCCCTCGACCGTCACCGCGCTCGCCCCGCCGGCCCACAGGGCGTTGACCACGGCCTGGATGTCCTGCTGGTGGACCACGAGCTCGTTGATGTCCTGCACCCCCGCGGAGACGGCCTCGTCGATCGTCTCGGACGAGGCGTCGGCCAGGACCACGCTGACACCGGGGCCGGCCTCGGGGTCGAGCCCCGCGGGGGCCCGCAGCACGGCCGCCTCGTCGCGGACGTCGTCGACCTCGGCGGAGCCGACCGAGGCCGAGAGGTCGTCCACCTCGGTGGTGAGCTCGGAGGCCCGGGAGGCGAGCGCGTCGTAGGCGCGCGACTCCCCCTCGACGACGCTGGCCAGGTCGCGGTAGCGGCCGGGACGCAGGTCGGTGCCGTCGCTGTTGGTGGCGCTGACCGCGAACAGCAGGCCGCTGACCACGACGACGGCAGGGGTGGCCAGGCGCCAGCCGGGGCGCAGCACCCGACGCGGCGCCTCGGCGGGGTCCTCCGGGGCGGTCTGGCTCACGACGACTAAGGTAACCGCCGGACCATCATCCGCCCCCCTGCCGCCGCCCGGTGGCGCCTGCGCGTCCGACGAGGAGGCCCTTCGTGGCCAAGACCAAGCCCCAGACCTACACCGACCCCGACCGGGGACGCCTGGTGACGGCCCGGTTCGTCGTGGCCGTGCTGATGATGGTGGTCGGCATCGCCTGGATCGCCTACTACTACGTCGCCGTGCGCGCCGGGACCCCGGTGGTCGGCGAGCCCGCCCCCGAGGCCGGCAGCCCGGCCTTCATGGCCGACCTGGGCGACTGGAACTACCTCATCGGCTTCGGCCTGCTGTTCCTGGGCCTGATCGTCGCCGCCCACCCCTCGACCCCGCTCGGCCGCGGCCGCGGCGTCGTGGTGGGGATGCTCGGCTCGTTCCTGTTCGGCCTGGTCTGGATCTGCGTCTTCTACATCATCAGCGACGACGTCTCCGTGCTGCCGGTCTTCGACGACCTCGGCCAGCGCAACCTCTTCGTCGGCGTGGCGGCCATGGCGGTCGGCTTCGTCTTCGCCACCAAGTGGGAGTGAGCACGCCACCACGCTGACGTGGCTGCGGCCGCGCCGCGCCGCTCGACCACACCGGACAGTCCCCGACGCGATCGTCGGGGACTGTCTGCGTCCGGGGCCCGGACAGAGTTACTCACACCTGTGGAACTCCCTGTGAATAACATTCGTGTAGTTATCCACCGGATGCTCCACAGGTGTGGAAACCGGGTCCCCACGGCCGGGCGCGGCTGTAACGCTGTGTCACTTCGTCTCCTCCACCGTCGTGACGATGGACCAGATGGAGTAACACAGCGTGACAGCTGCGGGGGCGCGGTGGGGCAGGCCGCGGGGCCGGGTCAGGCCAGGACGGCGACCCGGGCGGCGATGACCACCAGGACCAGCACCGCGACCGCGGTCACGCCGGCCCACTGCCACCGCGCCCGCTGCTGCTTCGGCGCGTAGACGAGCACCAGCGCCAGGAGGATGCCGCCGACGAAACCACCGAGGTGGCCCTGCCAGGAGATGAAGCCGCGCCCGACGACGGTGATCAGCAGGTTAACCCCGAGGATCACCAGGATCGGCTGGAGCGGGGCCTTCACCTTGAGCGCGACGACCAGGTAGGCCGCGAACAGCCCGAAGACGGCGCCCGAGGCGCCGAGGGTGGCCTGGAACTGCGGGGCGGCCCACATCACCAGCGCCGAGGCCGACAGCGCGGAGACCAGGTAGAGCGCGAGGAAGCGCGCCCGTCCCAGGAGCCCCTCGAGCTGCGGCCCGAGGACGTAGACGGCCACCATGTTCAGCAGCAGGTGGAGCAGGTCGACGTGCAGGAAGGCGTTGGTCATCAGCTGCCACAGCGCGCCGTCAGCGACGCCCGGCAGCCAGAGCCCGCCCGAGGAGGTGCAGGATCCGGCGTCCGGCGCGCCGAGCCCGACGCAGCCGCCGTCCGGGCGCAGCACGAGGGTGCGCACCAGGCCCGAGGAGCTGCCGCCGGCCAGCACGGTCGCGAGCCACACCCCGACGTTGACCGCGATCAGCGCCAGCGAGGTCGTCTGCGGGTTGCCCGAGCGGCGACCGCCGTACGGCGTGCGCCCCTGACGGGTCTGCTTGCGTCCCTCCGCCAGGCACTCGGGGCACTGGAACCCGACCGCGGCGTCGTTCATGCAGTCGGGACAGATCGGGCGGCTGCACCGCTGGCAGCGGATGTGGCTCTCCCGGTCGGGGTGCCGGTAGCAGACCGGCACCCCTCCGGCGCCCGGGGCGGGCTGCTGCGTCAGTTGTCCACGACCTCGAGCCGCTCGATGACGACGTCCTCGAGGGGACGGTCACCGGGGCCGGTGGGGGCCTTGCCGATGGCGTCGACGATCTCGCGTCCGGCCTGGTCGGCGACCTCGCCGAAGATGGTGTGCTTGAAGTTCAGCCACGGGGTCTTGCCGACCGTGATGAAGAACTGCGAGCCGTTGGTGCCGGGCCCGGCGTTCGCCATGGCCAGCAGGTAGGGCTTGTCGAAGGTGAGCTCGGGGTGCGGCTCGTCCTTGAACGTGTAGCCGGGGCCACCGGTGCCGGTGCCGGTCGGGCAGCCGCCCTGGATCATGAAGCCGTCGATGATGCGGTGGAAGACCAGGCCGTCGTAGAACGGGCCGCTGCGGCCGCGGCCGTCGTCGTAGGACTTCTCGCCGGTCGCCAGACCGGTGAAGTTCGCGACCGTCTCCGGCGCGTGGTCGGGGAAGAGGTCCACGGTGATGGCACCGCGGTTGGTGTGGAGGATGGCCTGCTTCGGCATGGGTGGGGGCTGCCTTTCGGGTCGGTCAGTCGTCGGCCTCGTCGCAGGTCCCGCGGGGTCTCCGCCCCGCGCCCGCGGCCGGGTTCCGCCACCCGTGCGGGTGGAGGTCGTCGCCGTCGATCCTGCCATGATCTTCAAGCGGAGCGTGTGCCGCCCGCCCCCGCCGCGTGGTAGGTCCGTTCCGCTCATGATTGGGTGAGACCCCCAGACCACCACTGCAGAGGGACGTTCGCATGGCACTGCGCAAGAAGAAGAAGACCCTGCTCGCCCAGGCGGGCGGCGTCGGCCTGGCTGCCAAGGCGAAGCCTCACGTCGAGTCCGCCCTCTCCACGGCCGGCGACTTCGTGACCGGCACGGCGCTCCCTGCCCTGCACGACGCGCGCGAGAAGGCCGGCCCCGCGCTGGCCGACGCCCGCGACAAGGCCGCGCCCTACGTCGCCGACGCCCGCGACAAGGCGACCCCGTACGTGGTCGACGCCCGCGACAAGGCCCGCGAGGTCGGCACCCCGTACGTCGCCCAGGCGCGCGACATCTCCGCGCCCTACGTCGCCGAGGTCCGCAGCAAGGCCGCGCCGCACCTCGCGACCGTGCGTGACCGCACCGCCCCCCTGGTCCACGAGGCGAAGGTGAAGGCCGCTCCGGTGGTCGCCGCCGGTGCCGCCGCCGCCGGCTCGAAGGCCGCCGCGGTCAAGGAGCTCGCCGACGCCAAGGTCGCCGAGCTGACCGGTCAGCCGCAGAAGAAGAAGCGGAGCAAGGTCAAGACGCTGCTGGTCGTGGCCGGCATCGCCGGTGCCGCCGCGCTGGTCGCCAAGAAGCTGCAGGGTTCGCAGGAGGACCCGTGGCAGTCCTCCTACACCCCGACGCCCCCGCCGGCGCCGGCCGCGACCTCCGTCCCCGCGTCCCCGGTGGCTGCGGACCCGACCGGTCTCGACGACTCGGCCGGCGCCTCGCCCGACGAGGCCCTCGCCGACGCCGCGGGCACCCCGCACTCGGCCACCACGCCGGACGACCCGGCCGAGGTCGTCGACGTGGACGGCCAGCACAAGGCCTGAGCACCACCTCGTAGCAGCCGACGGCCTGACCCAGCCCGGGTCAGGCCGTCGTCGTGTCCGGGGGTGCGTCCCCCCGGCGTACGGCGCCCGGGGCCAGCGGTTCCGGTCGGTGCTCGTCGACCCAGGCGTCGATGTGCGCCCACCAGTCGTAGAGCCAGACGATCCGCGCGTCCCGGTCGGCCGGGACCTCCTCCCGCGGCACCCGCCACCACCGCATGATCAGCTGCTTGTCCATCGGGACCTCGCGCCACAGGTCGGCCGCGGTGAGCAGGTGGTCGAGCCCGGTGTGGGCGACCAGCACCACGTCGGCCTCCGGGGCGGCGTCGAGCGCGGCCAGCAGGCCGCCCGGCCGGGGTGCGAGGACGTTCACGAGGCCCTCGGCCCGCTGGGCCATCGGCTCCAGGCCGCGCTCGCGCAGCCGGTCGATCCCGCGCTGGCGGCGGCCGGGGGTGAAGTTCCCGCCCTCGGGGAAGATCACGAACGCGTCGTCGTCGTCGAGACCGGTGGCCAGCGCCGCCACCTGGTTCTCCAGCGTGTCGCCCGCGTCGCCGCCCGGGGACACGAACCGCGACGGCAGCCGACCGAGCAGCACCCCGGCGAGCGGGTCCCACGCGATGGTGTCCTTCAGGACGATCCGCGGCTCGCGGCGGTACCAGTGCAGCAGGGCGTGCACCAGCACCAGCGAGTCGCCGGGCCCGGCGTGGCGGCTGGCCACCAGCAGCGGGTGACCGGGGTGGGCGTCGGGGTCGGGGCCCTGGGTGACCACCTGCAGGTTCAGCACCCGCTCGGCCCGCCCGAACAGCACCCACGTCATGCCCTGGGCCAGGTCGTAGTGCACGCCCTCCCAGTACGGCGTGCGGAGCCGTCGCCCGAACCCGCTGGCCACCCACCAGCCGAGCAGCACCGCGAGGCAGACGGTCTCGATGCTGAGCCACACCACGAGCAGCCAGAACAGTCGCAGCGCCCGCCACCGCCCGGTCAGCACCGGGGAGACCAGCGCGCTCACGACGATCCCGACCGGCAGCAGGACCCAGACCAGCACGGTCAGCGCGACCACGGCGGGGGCCAGCACGAACCGGCGCACCACCCAGGTGCGTCGCGCGGTCGCGCTGGTCCAGCTCACGACGTGCCCGTGGCGGCCACGTCGTGCTCGGCGAGGTAGTCCCGGGTGGCGTCGTAGGTCGCCTCGATCCGCCGCGCCACCCCGGAGGTGTCGCGGAAGGCGGTCAGGGAGTCGTCGCGCGCCGAGGTGCCGCGGGCCGGCAGCACGTGGCACTCGACCTCGGGACGGACACCGGCGACCAGCTCGAGCTCCCGGGCGAAGCGGTGGCGGCGGGCGATCTCGAAGGCGACCCGCGCGACCTGCCAGGGGCGCTGCGGGACCGCGAGCGGCCGGTCCACGCGTCCCACCTGGAGCACGAACACCCGGGTCGCCCCGAGATCGACGGCACGCCCGAGCGGGATCGAGTTCACGATGCCGCCGTCGAGGTAGTGCTGCCCGTCCACCTCCGCCGGCGGCAGCAGGCCCGGGACGGCGGCGCTGGCCATCACCGCCGGGGCGACCGGTCCCCGGGTGAACCAGTGCTCGGCAGCCCGCTCGATGCTGGCCGCGCACACCTCAAGCCGCACCGGGAGGTCCTCGAAGCGGGCGCCGCCGAGCTCGGCCTCCACCCGCCGCCGCAGGGGGGCGGCGGAGTAGAGGTGGGTGCCCGTGGTCAGCGCCCGGCGCAGGGTGCGCAGCCGACGGTCGCCGTACAGCTCCTCGCCGGACTCGGCGACCGAGCGCCACAACGAGGTGAGGCGGTCGACCACGGCCGGGGTCGGGTCGCTGGCGACCAGCGCGCCGTTCAGGGCACCCACGCTGGTGCCGAGCACCAGGTCGGGGGTGACGCCCCGCTCGAGCAGGGCCCGCAGCATGCCGACCTCGACCGCGCCCAGGACCCCGCCGCCGCCGAGGACGAAGGCGGTCGTCACGTGCTCAACGCACGGCGGCGGCCGGCGCTGCCAGCTCGGCGCCGTGCTCGGCCTGCACCCGCCGCGTGGCGCGCCGCTCGGCCCAGAACGACAGCAGCGGGACGGTGCCGCAGAGCAGGGTGACCACGGTGAAGCCGAGGTCCCAGCCGGCCTTGCGGCTGAGCCAGAAGGCGGTGACCAGGAAGATCATGTAGAGCCAGCCGTGGGCCACGCCGAGGTACTCGGTGATCGCGACGCCGACCTCGTGGGCCGTCGAGCCGGCCGGGAAGACCTCGGGCGTGGACGGGATGACGTACCACATGCCGGTGCCGTCGAAGTTGGCCAGCGGCGTCCCGACCAGGATCAGCACCACGAGCAGGACGCCGACGATCGTGGCCATCACCCGGTACCTCGTCAGCGCGCCCCTCACGGCTCCGAACCTACCGGGTCGGGCTGTGCGGACGGCTCCGGGTCGGCGTCGTCGTCGGCCTCCGCGCGACGTGAGTCACGCACGAACTGCCACCAGATGAAGCCGGCGAACCCGCCGAAGACGACCCACTCGATGCCGTAGAGCAGGTTGCGGAGCGCGGTGGTCTGCCCGACCGGCGGCAGCTGTTCGACGGTGGCCGGCTCGAGGCCGTCGGTGCCGTCGTTGACCGCGGTCCGACCGTGCGGCCAGTCACCGGGGGCGATGGCGTCGGCCGCGGGCGGCGGGACCACGGCGTACGCGCCGTAGAGGTCGACGTCGACGCGCTGCTGGAGGTCGGCGGTGCGCAGCTGCGGCACCACGTCGTCGGTCGGGTCGGCGTCGGTGATGACACGTCCCTCGGGGGGCTGGAGGTAGGCGACCATCTCGGCCTGCCCCGTGGGGGCGGGCGGCACGTCGGTCTCGTCGGCGGTCCAGCCGCGCACCACCGGGAGCGCCGAGCCGGTCGCGTCCTCCTGCAGGGGCGTGACGACCCAGAAGCCGTCGCTGCCGTCCTCCTCGCGCCCGGAGACCAGCACGGTGGCCCCGGTGAGCCACCGGCCTTCGAGCACGACCGGCTGACCGACGAGGTCGCCCAGGAAGGGGTCGTCGGGGCCGAGCGCGTCGGTGATCGCGACCGGCTCGATCCGGCTCAGGTCGCGGGCCTCCGCGTCGCGCCGCGCGTCCCAGGCCGCGAACTGCCAGGCGGCGAGCAGCAGCGCCACCGTGACCAGGACCAGCGCGAGCAGGTGCGCCCCCAGCATCCGGGGGGTCAGGAACGTGCGCACCTCCCCAGGGTACGGACCCCGCTCGGACCCGGCTCAGTCGTAGTGCCGCAGCCGCGGCCAGACCTCCGCCCAGCCTCCGCGCGGCAGGTCGCACACCGACACCGGCCGGCCCTGCTCCTGGCTGTCGACGCCCAGCCCGTGGTCGAGGCGGCCTCCGACCCGGCAGTCGGCGAAGACCCGCCGCAGCGGACCGACGCGGGTGCCGACCACGACCGCGACCGTCGCCGCCTCCGGCGGGCGGGCCTGCAGGTAGAGCTCGTTCTGCGCGCTGTAGACCTCGTCGATGCCGTACGCCGCGCCGTAGCGGTCGATCGCACCGGCCTCGCCGTAGTTGTCGGTCACCACGACCGCGCGCCCCCGGTCCTCGACCGGCAGCGCGTCGCGCACGCGGGCGACGTCGGCGACGTACTCCTCCCAGCCGACCTGGTCCTGGGCGATCTGGTTGAACAGGGGGACCGGGGTCGAGCCGAGGTGCTCGACCGGGACGAGCGGGAGCGCGATCACCCCCGAGGTGACGGCGTTGACCGCGACGCCGGCCGCGACCCACCGGGCCCGGCTGCGCGGGCCCGCGCGCCACCACCGGACGACCACGACGCAGCCGGCCGCCAGCACGGCCGTGAGCAGGCCCAGCGAGTAGTAGAACTGCGAGCCGCCCGTCACGACCAGGACCAGGAGCACCGGCAGCGCGGCGGCCAGGAACCGGACGTCGCCCCAGCCGTCGCGGCCCCGCCAGAGGGCGACCAGGCCCGCGACCCAGACAGGCACGAGCGGCAGGCCGAGCATCACCAGCAGGATCGGCAGCGCCAGCAGGCGTACCTCGGTGGCGTTGTGCCGGGCCAGGGCCCGGCCCATGTCGAGCTGGGGCCACCCGTTCGTGGCCTGGTAGGCCAGGTTGGGCGCGGCCAGCGCCAGGGCCAGCAGGCCGGCCCCCCACACCCAGGGCGAGCGGAACAGCCTGCGGGGGCCGAGGACCGCGATGCCGGCGGCCAGGGAGAGCACCAGCAGCGAGACCAGCCACTTGTTGTAGGTGCTCAGTCCCACCACCAGACCGACGGCCAGCCACCACCGGGGCTCGTCGCGGCGCACCGCGCGCAGGACCAGGAGCACGACGAGCGGCCACACCACGAGGTCGACGGTCGCGGTCAGCAGCACCCGGGCGAACTCCAGCGGCAGCAGCGAGGTGGCGTACGCCCAGGCGCACAGCGTCTGCGCGGTGCGGTCCCCGCCGAGCTCGCGGGTGATCAGGGCGACCACGGCGACCGAGACCGCCATCAGCAGGGTCGCCGGCACGTGCAGCGCCCAGGTCTCGTCGGCGAGCAGCGTCGTGGCGCGCGCGATCAGCGGGGTCAGCGGCGGCTGGTCGACGTAGCCCCACTGCGGCGGCAGCATCCGGAAGTACAGCTCGTCGCGGTGGTACCCGTACGCCGGGCTGGCCAAGGTGAGCGCGAGCGCCACCGCGGCCATCGCGCCCAGCACCGGGCCGCGGGCGAACGGGGGGAGGGCGAACGGGGGGGGGCGAACGGGGGGAGGGCCTGCACCCGCGGAGCCTAGACGCCGAGATGACGCTCGCGGACAGCCGAGATGACGCTCGCGGCGGCTCGAGGTGACGGTTCCGGCGCCCTCACCAGAGCACCTCGTGCCGCGGACCCACCCGGTCCGGACCCTCCTCGCCGATGGTCTCGAGCAGGTCGATCTCGATCGTGCGGGTGATCGCGGTCATCGGCACGTCGTGGATCTTGTCCCGGAACGGGTCGGCGAGGTCCCGTCCGACCTGCACCGCCAGCAGGAACATCATCCCGACCAGTCCGGACCCCACCGGGGTCAGCCAGCCCAGGTCCTGCACCATCGCGAACGGCAGGATCACGCAGAACGTGCGCGCGAAGAACGACGGCAGGAACCGGTACTGCACCGGCAGCGGGGTGTTCTTGATGCGCTCCAGCCCGCCCTGGGCGTCGGCGAGCGTCGCGAGGGTCGTCTCGGCCTGCACGCGGGTGTAGCTGTCGACCATCCCGCGCCGCCGGGCCTCGCTGAGCAGTCCGCCGATCTCGTTCAGCACCGCGTTGGGCTTGTTGGTCGCCAGCGCCACCCGGGCCGCCACCTCGTCGGTCGTGTAGCGCGCCAGCTCGGCGGGTGCGTCCTGGCCGCGCAGCGAGGTGCGCAGGACGTGGACGTACGCCGCCTGGGCCCGGACGACCTCCTCCACCAGTCCCGGACGGGCGTCCACGACGGAGGTGTCGAGCAGCGTGACGGCCTCGCGGGCCAGGTTGCGCGAGTGGTTGGTGATGGTGCCCCACAGGGTCCGGGCCTCCCACCAGCGGGCGTAGGCGGCGTTGACCATGAACCCCAGGAACAGCGCGACGGCCGTGCCGTAGAGCGTGTACTGGATGTCGACGTCGCCGAAGCCCAGCCAGCCCCGGAGGTAGGCCAGGGTCACCGCCACGTCCCACACGAGCAGCAGCGCGAGGGGCGGCAGCAGGCCGCGCCAGGCGGACAGGGGCGCGGGCACGGCGGAGACGATCACGCCCACGAGTCTCGTCGACCAGACAGGTGCAGCACGACCGGAGCGGACGTGCGTCGCGTCACGCCCGCCGCGGCGCCCGTACGGCGCGGGCCCGGCGCGGGCCCGACGCGGGCCCGGCGCGCCGGAATCGTCATCTCGAGGCGCCGCAAGCGTCATCTCGGCTGTCCGCGAGCGTCATCTCGGCGGTGGAGCCTAGGGGACTCGAACCCCTAACCCCCTGCTTGCAAAGCAGGTGCGCTACCAATTGCGCCAAGGCCCCGGGTCGGCCGCGGGAGCGGCCGGTGGTGCGGGTCGTACGGGTGGTGCCGGCTCAGGTCCGCTCGACCGGGTCGGTGGCCTCGGCCCAGAGCGCCTGCTCGGCCTGGCCCTCGTCGTACTTGCGCTTCGCGACGACGGCGCCGGCGGCAGCCAGCACGACGAGGACGACCTTCTTCATGGTCTCTCCAACGGTGGTGGTCTGGTGCCGGGCTGCGGGAGTGGTGCTGGTGGGCCTAACAGGACTTGAACCTGTGACCTCTTCCTTATCAGGGAAGCGCTCTAACCGTCTGAGCTATAGGCCCGCTCCGGCCGCGGCCGACATGGCCGACCTGCGGCCGAGGGGTGACACTACCCCACCCCCGCGGAGCCCGACAAAACGGGCTCCGCCGACCCGACGTCGCAGGTCGGAAGGGGTGCGGCAGCGATCAGTTCTGGTCCTCCGACAGGGTGACCTCGACGCCGCCGAGCAGCGCCGCGGACATGTTGTAGAGGAACGCCGTGAGCGTGGCGATCGCCGTGATCAGCACGACGTCGACCGCCGCGACGACCACGGTGAAGCCGAGCACGCGGGAGGTGCCGATGTAGTTCTCCACGTCGAGGTCGGCGGTGTCGGGACCGCCGACGCTCTCCTGGATCGTGGTGTTGATCGAGTCCCAGACGCCGGCGGCGTCGAGCACCGACCAGATCATCGCCACCGCCACCACGGTCACCACGCCGAAGGCGATGGCGAGCAGGAACGAGGTCTTCATGACCGTCCAGGGGTCGATCCGGGTCAGCCGCAGGCGCGCCCGCCGGGGCGTACGGTTCCCGCCGCCGGCCTTGACCTGGCTGCTCGTCGAGGCCGTGTGCTCGGACTTCGCCGCCGCGTTGGCGCGGTGCTCCTCGGTGGCCGAGGCGAGCTTGGCCTGGATCCGCTCGATCAGCGGGGGTCGCGAGGCCGTGTCGTCGCTCGACGCACCGGCCCCCCCGGCGGCGCGCGGCGTGCCCGTAGTGGTCCCCTTGGCCGGCGTCGCCGCCGGGGTGATGGGGACCTTCCGGGTGGCGTCGTCGCCGGCCCCGTCGGTGCGTGTGCCGCCGCTGCGGCCCGATCCGTCACTCATCGCTGATGTCCTCCCCGGCGTCGTCGCCGCCCTGGTCGCCGGCGACCTCTACGGCATCGTCACCCGCCCCGGTCCCGTCGATCATGTCAGCCGGGGGCGAATCGGACGACTCGCCGGCCACCTCGTCCTCGACGGTGGCCTCCACCTTGGCCTCCACCGAGCGGGCCACGACGGCGACGCTGTCACCGGACTTGGTGGTCACGAAACGCACCCCCATCGTGGAACGGCCGGTGGCGCGGAAGTCGTCGTTGACGGGGCTCCGCACGACCTGGCCGGTGGCGGTGATCGACAGCACCTCGTCGCCGTCCTCGACGATGAACGCGCCGACGAGCCCGCCGCGGTCCTCGTTGGCCAGCGCCATCGCCTTGATCCCCAGGCCGCCGCGGGACTGGGTGCGGTACTCGCTGATCCGGGTCCGCTTGGCGAACCCGCCGTCGGTGATGGTGAAGACGTACTGCGGCTTGACCTCGGCGACCTCCTCGGGCGACGCCTCGACGTCGGGCGAGTCCTCCGTGCCCTCCGCCAGTCCGGCGGCCTCCTCGGCCGCGACCTGGGACGCGCGGATGACCGACATCGACAGCAGCGAGTCCTCCTCGCGGAACTTCATCCCGGAGACGCCGGAGGTGGCGCGGCCCATCGGGCGCAGCTGGGTGTCGTCGGCGCGGAACCGGATCGCCTGGCCGCGGCGCGAGACCAGCAGGATCTCGTCGTCGGCGCTGACCAGCTCGGCGCCGATCAGCTCGTCCTGGCCGAGCGTCGGGTGCTCCTCGCGGAAGTTGATCGCGATGATGCCGGCCTGGCGGGGGCTGTTGTAGTCGGCCAGCCGCGTCTTCTTGACCAACCCGTGCCGGGTCGCGAGGACGAGGTACGGCAGCTGGTCGTAGTCGCGGATCGCCAGGACCTGCGCGATGGACTCGTCGGGCTGGAACGACAGCAGGCCGGCGACGTGGCCGCCCTTGGCGTCGCGCGAGGCCTCGGGCAGCGTGTAGGCCTTGGTGCGGTAGACCCGCCCGGCCGTGGTGAAGAACAGCAGCCAGTGGTGGTTGGTGGTGGCCATCAGGTGCTCGACGACGTCGTCGCCGCGCAGCGCGGCACCCCGGACACCCTTCCCCCCGCGCTTCTGGGTGCGGTAAAGGCCGCGGGCGGTGCGCTTGGCGTACCCGCCGCGGGTGATCGAGACGACGAGCTCGTCGTCGGGGATCAGGTCCTCCATGGACAGGTCGCCCTCGGCGGCCACGATCTGGGTACGCCGGTCGTCGCCGTACTTCTCGACGACCTCGGCCAGCTCGTCGGCCACGATCTGGCGCTGGCGGGTGACGTTGGCCAGGATGTCCTCGAGGTCGGCGATGGTCCGCTCGATCTCGGCCAGCTCGTCGATGATCTTCTGGCGCTCCAGCGCCGCGAGCCGGCGCAGCTGCAGCTCCAGGATCGCGCGGGCCTGGATCTCGTCGATCTCGAGCAGCGCGATCAGCCCGTCCCGGGCGTCCTCGACCTCGGGCGAGCGCCGGATCAGCGCGATCACCTCGTCGAGCATGTCGAGGGCCTTGGCCAGCCCGCGCAGGATGTGGGCCCGGTTCTCGGCCTCGCGCAGGAGGTACTCGGTGCGACGCCGGATGACCTCGACCTGGTGCTCGACCCAGTTGCTGATGAAGGCGTCGATCGACAGCGTGCGGGGCACCCCGTCGACCAGGGCCAGCATGTTGGCGCTGAAGTTGCTCTGCAGCTCGGTGTGCTTGAGCAGGTTGTTCAGCACCACGCGGGCCACCGCGTCGCGGCGCAGGACGATGACGAGGCGCTGGCCGGTCCGGTCGGAGGTGTCGTCGCGCACGTCCGCGATGCCCTGGACCCGCCCGGAGTCGGCGAGCTCGGCGATCTTCAGCGCGAGGTTGTCGGGGTTGACCATGTAGGGCAGCTCGGTGATCACGAGCATGGTGCGGCCCTTGGCGTCCTCGTCGACGTCGATGATCGCGCGCTGGGTGATCGAGCCGCGCCCGGTGCGGTAGGCCTGCTCGATGCCCTGGCGACCCACGATCGTGGCGCCGTTGGGGAAGTCGGGGCCCTTGATCAGCTCGATCAGGGCGTCCTGGAGCTCCTGCTTGGTGGCGTCGGGGTGGTCCAGCGCCCAGCGGGCGCCCTCGGCGACCTCGCGCAGGTTGTGCGGCGGGATGGAGGTGGCCATCCCGACCGCGATGCCGGCGGAGCCGTTGGTGAGCAGGTTGGGGAACCGTGCCGGCAGGACCACGGGCTCCTGCGAGCGACCGTCGTAGTTCGGCTGGAAGTCGACGGTCTCCTTCTCGATGTCGCGCACCATCTCCATGGCCAGCGGCGCCATCCGGCACTCGGTGTACCGCATGGCCGCGGCGGAGTCGTTGCCCGGCGAGCCGAAGTTGCCCTGGCCGTTGATCAGCGGGGCACGCATCACCCAGGGCTGCGCGAGGCGGACCAGGGTGTCGTAGATCGCGGTGTCGCCGTGCGGGTGGTACTGCCCCATCACGTCGCCGACGACGCGGCTGCACTTGGAGAAGCCGCGGTCGGGGCGGTAGCCGCCGTCGTACATGGCGTAGAGCACCCGGCGGTGCACGGGCTTCAAGCCGTCGCGGACGTCGGGCAGCGCCCGGCCGACGATGACGGCCATGGCGTAGTCGATGTAGGCGCGCTGCATGGAGGTCTGCAGCTCGACCGGCTCGATCCGGGCGCCGGTCGGGGTTCCGCCGGTGGGGGTCTCGGTCACGATCGCTCTCTCTGGTTGCTTCTACGACTTTCTAGGTCTGGTGCTAGATGCCTAGATATCGAGGAATCGGACGTCCTTGGCGTTGCGCTGGATGAAGGAGCGGCGCTGCTCGACGTCCTCGCCCATCAGGATCGAGAAGATCTCGTCGGCGTGGGCGGCGTCGTCCAGCGTCACCTGGAGCAGGAGCCGGTTGTCCGGGTCCATCGTGGTCTCCCACAGCTCCTTGGCGTTCATCTCGCCGAGTCCCTTGTAGCGCTGGACCGGGTTCTCCTTCGGCAGCTTCTTGCCGGCCGCGGCGCCGTCGCGCAGCAGCGCGTCGCGCTCGGCGTCGGAGTAGACGAACTCGTGCTCGGCCGGCTTGTTCCAGCGCAGCCGGTAGAGCGGCGGCTGGGCCATGTAGACGAACCCGCCGTCGATCAGGGGGCGCATGAAGCGGAACAGCAGCGTCAGCAGCAGCGTGTTGATGTGGTGGCCGTCCACGTCGGCGTCGGCCATCAGCACGACCTTGTGGTAGCGCAGCTTCTCGGCGTTGTACTCCTCCTGGATGCCGGTGCCCAGGGCGGAGATGATCGACTGCACCTCGGTGTTGCCGAGCACCTTGTCGATGCGGGCCTTCTCGACGTTCAGGATCTTGCCGCGGATCGGCAGGATCGCCTGGATCCGCGGGTCGCGGCCCTGCCGCGCCGAGCCGCCGGCCGAGTCGCCCTCGACGATGAAGACCTCGCACTCGGCGGGGTTCGTCGACTGGCAGTCCGAGAGCTTGCCGGGCAGGCCCGAGCGACCGAGCAGGCCCTTGCGGTCGCGGGCGAGGTCGCGGGCCTTGCGGGCCGCGATCCGGGCGGTGGCCGCGGCCTGCGACTTGCGCACGATGTCGCGGCCCTCGGCCGGGTTCTGCTCCAGCCAGGCGCCGAGCTGCTCGTTGACGGTGCGCTGGGTGAAGCTCTTCGCCCCGGTGTTGCCGAGCTTGGTCTTGGTCTGGCCCTCGAACTGCGGGTTGCCGAGCTTGATCGAGATGATCGCGGTGAGGCCCTCGCGGATGTCGTCGCCGGAGACCCGGTCCTCGCGCTTCTTGATCAGGCCCCACTCCTCGCCCCAGTGGTTGACCTGGGAGGTCAGCGCCGCCCGGAAGCCCTCCTCGTGCGTGCCGCCCTCGTGGGTGTTGATGGTGTTGGCGAAGGTGTGGACCGACTCGGTGTAGGAGGTGTTCCACTGCATCGCCACCTCGAGGCTGGCGTGGTCCTCGACCGAGGGAGGCGTCTCGGCCTCGAAGGAGATGATCGTGGGGTTCGCGGTCTCCTTGCGCCGGTTCAGGTGCTCGACGTAGTCGACCAGGCCGCGGTCGTACTTGAAGACCTGCTCCAGGCCGCCGCCAGCGGCACGCTGGACGGCGTCGGGACGCTCGGCGTCGGCGTCGGCGGACACCGGCTCCTCGACCACCGCGTCCGCGACGTCCTCGGCCGCGGGACGCTCGTCGCGCACGACGATCTCGAGGCCCTTGTTGAGGAACGCGTACTCGCGCACCCGGGCGGTGATCGTCTCCAGGTTGTACTCGGTGGTCTCGAAGATGTCCGGCGAGGCGTAGTAGGTGATCGTCGTGCCGGTCCGCTCGCCGTCCTCCATCGGGCGCACCTCGACCAGGTCGCCGTCGGGCACCCCGATGCTGAAGGTCTGGCGCCACAGGTGACCGCGGTTCTTGACCTCGGCCACGACCGTGGTCGACAGCGCGTTGACCACCGAGACGCCCACCCCGTGCAGGCCGCCGGAGACCTTGTAGCCGCCACCGCCGAACTTGCCGCCGGCGTGGAGCAGCGTCAGCGCCATCGTCAGCGCCGGCATCTCCTGGCCCGGCGCGGTGTCGGTGGGGATCCCGCGACCGTTGTCCTCGACCCGGACCCCGCCGTCACCGAGCAGCGTCAGCACGATCCGGTCGCAGTGGCCGGCCAGCGACTCGTCGACCGCGTTGTCCACGATCTCCCAGATCAGGTGGTGCAGACCACGCACGCCGGTCGAGCCGATGTACATCCCGGGGCGCTTGCGCACGGCCTCGAGGCCCTCGAGGACCTGGATCGCGGAGGCGTCGTAGTCGGCGCTCACGTGGTCGCGCGAGGCGATCGAGCCCTGGTCGGCCTGCGGGTCGGCGGGCGTCACGCCCGGGTCGTCCGGCTTCGGTGTGGCGGCGGTGATCTCGTCGGGCGTCGGGGTCTCGTCGGTCACGCACAACCTTCTTCGAGCTGGATTCAGACAGGCAGGGTCCGGCGGAGGCCGGGATGCGCCCAGTCTACCGCGTGAGCGCCGCCTGGCCACGCATCGTCCCCAGCCGGGAGGGCCCGGCGAGCCGTAGGAGGGCCCCAGGCGCCCCGGGAAGCCTGCCTGCGCGGCCGAGCAGGGGGGTCGCCGGGGGCGGATACGCCGGTGAGGGCCACGAACGGCTCACAGGGGGCTCCTGGCACTCAGCCGTACGTGTCGCGAGGCCCGCGGGAGTCGCGGGTCGAGAGGCGCCCCCGGGTCCAGCCCGGCGCGTGCGGCCCGAGCACCTCGATCACCGTCACCACGCCGTCCCCGACCTCCTCGGCCAGCCGCCGCAGCAGGGTCGGTGCCAGCAGGCGCAGCTGGGTGGCCCAGGCCGTGGAGTGCGCGCGCACCACCAGCCGGCCCTCGGCGAACGACTCGGGCGTGCTGTGCTCGGCGACCTCGGCACCGACCAGCTCCTCCCAGCGCGCGAACAGGCTGCGGATGCGCAGGTCGAGCTCCCAGCCGTGGTCGGCGACCAACCGGCTCAGGCTGCTGCCGAGCAGCTGCGGGTCGCGGTCGTCGGGGTGCGCGCCGCTGGTGCGGCGCCGCCCGCTCCGCGCCTGGGCCGCGGCCGCGGCGTCGCGGGTGGTCGCGTCCTTGCCCCGGCGCCGGCGGGCGGGACCGGTCGTGCCGACGGTGGCGCGGGCGACCGTGCGGGCCAGGTCGAGCCCGTCGTCGCGGTGCGGCTCGTCGGGGGCGGCGGCCGGGACCTCGGCCGCGCCGTCGGCCGGCAGGACCTCGTCGTCAGCCATCGTCGTCGACCCTCGTGACGGTGCCGTCCGCGACGGCGAAGCGCGCCCCGGCCAGCGCCGCCGGCACGTCCTCGGGCACCGCGGCGGTGACCAGGACCTGCTCGGCGCCGGCGACGAGCTCGGCGAGCTGGGAGCGGCGCTGGGAGTCCAGCTCGGCGAACACGTCGTCGAGGACCAGGATCGGGTCGTCGCCGTCCGCGCGCAGCAGGTCGTACGACGCCAGCCGCATCGCCAGCGCGAAGGACCAGCTCTCGCCGTGCGAGGCGTATCCCTTGACCGGCAGCGGGTCGGCGGGGCCCGCCGGGCCGGCGAGGGTGAGCACCAGCTCGTCGCGGTGCGGTCCCACCAGCGTGACGCCGCGGTCCAGCTCGTCGCCACGGCGGCGCTCGAGCTCGCCGCGCAGGGCGTCGACGAGCGCGGCGGGGTCCGGCGCGGACGGGTCGAGGCCGTCGGGGGCCGGGCAGGCGGACCGGTAGGTCATCGCGACGTCGTCGCGGACGGCCCCGCGGGCGACCGCGGCGTAGGCGGCCCCGGCGTACGGCGTCAGCGCGGTGACCAGGGCGACCCGTTCGGCCCACAGCTCGGCGCCGGTGCGGGTGAGGTGGTCGTCCCAGACCTCCAGCGTGGCCAGCGCGCCCTCGGCCGACGAGCCGCGGCGGGCCTGGCGCAGCGACTTCAGCAGCGTGTTGCGCTGCCGCAGGACGCGGTCGTAGTCCGCCCGGACCCCGGCCAGCCGCGGCGCCCGCAGCACCAGCAGGTCGTCGAGGAACCGCCGGCGCTCGCCGGGGTCGCCCTTGACGAGGGCGAGGTCGTCGGGCGCGAAGACGACGGTGCGCACCAGCCCGACCAGGTCGCGGGTGCGCGGCAGCGGCGACCGGTTGACCCGTGCCCGGTTGGCCTTGCCCGGGACGAGCTCAACCTCGAGCAGCGCCGTACGCCCCTCGCGCACGACCGAGGCGCGCACCACCGCCCGGTCGCAGCCCGCGCGGACCAGCGGCGCGTCCGTCGCGACCCGGTGGGAGCTCAGCCGCGACAGGTAGTCGACGGCCTCGACGAGGTTCGTCTTGCCCTGGCCGTTGCGGCCGGTGAAGGCCGTGACGCCCGGGTCCAGCGGGATCTCGGCGGTCGGCCAGGAGCGGAAGTCGTGCAGGGACAGGTGGGAGACGTACACCTGGTGCGTCCTCCTCCCGGCGCCGCGCCCGGACGGGACGACCGGGTCAGTCTAGGAGCGGGCCGGCCCACCCGGAGCCGCGAACCCGCTCAGTGCGCGGCGCCGCCCGAGGGCGGCTCGGTGTGGGTGGCGTGGCCGCCGAACTGGTTGCGCATCGCGGCGACGGCCTTCATCGCGGGGCTGTCCTCCTGGCGGGAGGAGAACCGGGCGAACAGGGACGCGGCGATGGCAGGGACCGGCACGGCGTGGTCGATCGCGGCCTCCACGGTCCACCGGCCCTCGCCGGAGTCGTCGGCCCAGCCGGCGATGGCGTCGAGGTGCGTGTCGTCGCGCAGCGCGGTCACGAGCAGGTCGAGCAGCCAGGACCGGATCACGGTCCCACCACGCCAGGAGTCGAGGACGTCGACCACGTTGTCGACCATGTCGGCGGCCTCGAGCAGCTCGAAGCCCTCGGCGTAGGCCTGCATCACGGCGTACTCGATGCCGTTGTGGACCATCTTGGAGAAGTGGCCCGCCCCCGGCCGTGGGCCGGCGTGGACGAAGCCGGAGTCGCCCTCGGGACGCAGGGCGTCGAACGCGGGCTGGACCAGCGCCACGTCCTCGGCGGAGCCGCCGCACATCAGGGCGTACCCGTTCTCCAGGCCCCAGACGCCCCCGGACACGCCGCAGTCGACGAACCCGACGCCGCGCTCGCGCAGGATCGCTGCGTGCTGCTCGTCGTCGGTCCACCGCGAGTTGCCGCCGTCGACCACCAGGTCGCCCTCGCCGAGCAGGTCGGCCAGCGCGGTCACCGTCGCGCGGGTGGGCTCGCCCGAGGGCACCATCACCCACACCACCCGGGGCGAGGGCAGCTGTGCGACCAGCTCCTCGAGGCTGCCGACGTCGGCCACCTCGGCGTTGCGGTCGTAGCCCACGACGGTCAGGCCGGCGTTGCGCATGCGGGAACGCATGTTGCCGCCCATCTTGCCGAGGCCGACGAGTCCGATGGTCATCGTGTCGCTCACTGGGGTCCCCCTGCGGTCGGGTACGGGCGTGGGTCGGCGGGTCAGGACAGCAGCCGGCGCGGCATCAGCAGGTAGCGGAAGCCGGGGTCCGGCGCGCCGTCCTCGACCGAGCCCGAGATCACCACGGGCTTGGCCGCCTGGGTGAAGGCGAGCTCGACGGTGGGCTGGTCGATGGCGCCGAGGCCGTCGAGGAGGAACTGCGGGTTGAAGCCGGTGGTGAGGTCGTCGCCCTGGATGGCGGCCTCGATCGACTCCGAGGCCTGGGCCTCGTCGCCCGTGCCGGCGTCGAGGGTCAGGGTGCCGTCGGAGAAGGCCATCTGCACCGCGGTGTTGCGCTCGGCGACGAGCGCGACGCGCTTGACCGACTCGATCAGCGAGGCCTTGTCGACCGAGGCGACGGTCAGCTTCTCGCTCGGGAACAGGCTGCGGACCTTGGGGAACTCCCCGTCGAGCAGGCGTGTCGTCGTGCGCCGCACCCCACCGGGGGCGTTGCCCTCGAAACCGATCAGGCCCTCGCCCGACCCGCCGGAGGACAGCGCGATCGTCACCTCGCTGCCGGCGGTGAGCGACTTGGCGGTGTCGGCGAGCACCTTGGCCGGCACCAGGGCGGCCATGGTCTCGTCGGGGGTGCGCGGCGACCAGTCGAGCTCACGCTGCGAGAGCCGGAACCGGTCCGTGGCCAGCAGCGACATCGTGCTGCCGTCGATCTCGAGGCGCACGCCGGTCAGCACCGGCAGCATGTCGTCCCGACCGGCCGCGGTGACGGCCTGGGCGACGGCGTGGGCGAAGACGTCGCTGCCGACGGTGCCCGTGGCGGTCGGCATGTCCGGGATGGCCGGGTAGTCCTCGACCGGCATCGTCTGCAGGCTGAACCGCGCGGAACCGCAGGTCAGCGAGACACGGGAGCCGTCCAGGGCGACCTCGACCGGCTTGGCCGGGAGGCTGCGGCAGATGTCGGCGAGCAGCCGACCGCTGACCAGGACGGTGCCGTCCTCGCTGACGTCGGCGTTGAGGTTGGCCCGTGCCGAGGTCTCGTAGTCGAAGCTCGACAGCACCAGCCCCTCGTCGCCGGCGGTGATCAGCAGACCGGCGAGGACCGGGACGCTCGGCCGCACCGGGAGGCTCCGCGCCGCCCAGGCGACGGCGTCGGCGAAGACGTCGCGTTCGACACGGAACTTCACAGTGGCGGTCCTTCAGGTCGAGGAGTCGTGGGGCACGCGGGCCGGGAGCACCGGGACGTGGGAGACGCGATCCTGCCACGTCGCCGCGAGGACGACGAGGTGCGTGCCCGACAGCGTCGCCGGGCGTCCTGCGTGCCGGATGCGTCGTCCTCCACAGGAAGGAGGGCGTTCCCGAGTTCACCGTTCATCCGATCCCCTCTAGGTGAGTGGTCGTAGTAGGAGCGGTGGAGTCTGTGGATGGATCACGTCCGTGCAGGTCGCGCGGTGCAATCGTCGTCCACAGGGCCTGTGCACGGCGACCCGGGCGGACCGTGCCGGCCTGTGTGCCCAGGCAGGTCGTCGCGGCGCGACCGCGGGATGTCCACAGCCTCTCCCGGGGCCCTCCCCGGTCCGGGGAGGGCGGCTGCACATCTTGCAGCCGTGTAGTTCGACGCCTCAGGACCCTTGCTGGCGGGCCTGCAGCTTGACCCGGTTGGTCAGCTCGCTGACCTGGTTGAAGACCTGGCGCCGCTCCGCGAGCAGCTGGTTGATCTTGCGGTCGGCGTACATCACCGTCGTGTGGTCGCGGTTGCCGAACTGGGCGCCGATCTTCGGCAGGGAGAGGTCGGTGAGCTCCCGGCACAGGTACATCGCGATCTGACGGGCCATCACCAGGTGCCGGCCGCGGCTGGGCCCGGTGAGCTCCTCGATGCTCAGCGAGAAGTAGGCCGAGGTCTGGGCGATGATCAGCGGCGCGGTGATCTCGGGCTCGCCACCCTCGGGGATCAGGTCCTTGAGCACGATCTCGGCCAGCGTCATGTCGACGTCCTGGCGGTTCAGGTTGGCGAAGGCGGTGACCCGGATCAGCGCGCCCTCGAGCTCGCGGATGTTGGTCTGGATCTTGGAGGCGATGAACTCCAGCACGTCCGGCGGCGCGGTGAGCCGGTCCATGGCCGCCTTCTTGCGCAGGATCGCGATCCGCGTCTCGAGGTCGGGCGGCTGGACGTCGGTGATCAGGCCCCACTCGAACCGGTTGCGCAGGCGGTCCTCCAGGGCCTCGAGCCGCTTCGGGGCGCGGTCGGAGGTGAGCACGATCTGCTTGTTGGCGTTGTGGAGGGTGTTGAAGGTGTGGAAGAACTCCTCCTGGGTCTGGGTCTTGCCCTCCAGGAACTGGATGTCGTCGATCAGCAGCACGTCGACGTCGCGGTAGCGCCGCTTGAACCGGTCCTGCCGGTCGTCGCGGATCGCGTTGATGAACTCGTTGGTGAACTCCTCGCTGGAGACGTAGCGCACCTTGGAGCCGGTGTAGAGGCTGCGGACGTAGTTGCCGATGGCGTGGAGCAGGTGTGTCTTGCCCAGACCGGAGTCGCCGTAGACCAGGAGCGGGTTGTAGGCCTTGCCGGGCGCCTCGGCCACGGCCACGGCCGCGGCGTGGGGGAAGCGGTTGGACGAGCCGATGACGAAGGTCTCGAAGAGGTACTTGGGGTTGAGCCGGGTCTCCGCCGAGCGGGCGGCCCCGTCGGAGGACCCGAGCGAGGCACCCCCGGGGGCCGGGCGCTGGGGTGCTGCCTCGTCGAGGCCGTCGACGGGGTGGCCACCGAGGCCGTCGTGGGCCTCCAGCCCTCGGGCCCCGGCGGATCGATATGTCGACATGTCGATGGGTCGACTCATCGACTCGTCGTCGTCGCGCCCCCGGTCACGGTCACGGTCCCGGTCGAGCGGGTCGCGGTGGCTCCGGCGGAGGTCGCGCTCGAGACCCCTCGCGCCCAGCGAGACCGGACCGGACTCGTTGGCCGCCTCGTCCGCGTCGGTGCGCTCGAGGGCGGGGTTGACGGTCACCGCGATCCGCATCTCCCGGCCGAGGAGCTCGGTGAGCGCATCCTCGAGCTGGCCGCGCTGGCGACCCTCGAGCCGGGTGCGGGTGAACTCGTTCGGCACCTCGATGATCGCGGTGTTCTCGTGCACGGTGGCCAGCGCGCTGCTGCGCAGCCAGGCCTGCTTCTCCGGCGCGACCTCCTCGACGACCTGTCGCCAGGCCCTCTCGAGGTCCTCGGGTCCTTGCTGCACGTCGCGTTCCTCCTGGTCTGCGGTCCGGGTCCCTGCGAGCCCGGCGGCCCCGTACCGTCCGCGGGGGCCCTGGTCCGTCCACAGCATTCTCCACAAGCTGTGGACTTGTGACCCGGGGACGGTCGGGGGTCCGTCGGCATCGTGGTGACTACCCACGGTGTAGTGCTGTCGTCGCAGGTCAGAGGGCGAACAGACCCGCACCCGCGGCGGTGTCGCGGTGTCGCCCGGGAGGACAGGACACGTCGCCGCACCCGCCTCGGGGACCCTGGGAACGTAACCCGCGCGCTCCCCGGCGGCAAGCCGTCATCCACAGGCCTGGGGCGGGGCCGGGGCGGTGCGCGAG
>NZ_LR733216.1 GCF_902506435.1 Nocardioides sp. AX2bis
CCGCCCTAACCCGCGTGGGTCGAGTGGCGGCATCCGCACGACACCGGCATCCCGCGGTCGCTATAGGCGGCCTCGTTCTCCGCGCATTCCGGTTCGATCCGCAGCAACCGGTCGATTCGCGACGCGAACTTCGTGCGGGCCGGCACAGCGTGGGAGCAGACCGGGCATCGCGGTGACGCCGGCGGGCCTGTCTCAGTCACGAGACACAGCATAAGGCTCCCCACGTCCCAACCAGGCCGGGTTCGCCTGATCCACGACCAGCCCGATTCACGCCCAGCCCTTCGTCCCCCAACGCTCCCGGAGGTGCCCGTGCAGGTCTTCTCGACCCCACCCGCCATTGCGTTTCGACGCCCCTGGCCAACCACTCGCAGAGGCTTCAAGCTCTGGCTCATCTCAGTCGTCCTCGGCGCACGCGGCTTCACCTACGCCACCGAGCCCGCATCCCGATCGGGCGCCTTCCAGTTCCCCTTCGACTGGATGACAACCCAGGGCTGGGGCGTGCTGGTCGTCCTCGTCTGCGGCGTCGCGGTCTTCTCCTCTTACTGCCACCTCGGCCGCGACCGCTTCGGCTACGTCGCGATGACCTGCCTCTCCGGCGGGTGGGCCCTCTGCTATGGCTACGGGTACGCCTTCCGCGGCGCGGGCGAGCCCGCCATCCAAGGCCTGCTGTCGTTCCTGCTCATTGTCGTGCTCCTCATGCACTGCGCAGGCGATCCGGAGTACCAGCCCGGCGAGCGGAGAAGCCGGCGGGGACGCCGGTGAACGACTTCCCCTGGCGCGACGTCGCCTTCGTCGGCGGCCTGGTCCTGACCTTCCTCGCCTCGAGGTACACCGCGAAGCAGAACACCCGCGCCGCCGAGCGCACCGCCGAGGTCGCCAAGGCCGCCGCAGCCCAGGCAACCGCCGTCGACCGCGACCGGCTCGGCCTCGACGCGATGGAGGCGTCACTGGCCGAGCAGGAGCGGCGCATCGAGCGGATGAGCCGAGAGCTCGCCGCCGCTGTCGACGGCCGGCGGGTCGCCGAGCAGCACGCCGCCGAGGCCGAGCGCCGCGCCACTGCTGCCGAGGACAAGGCCGAGCGCCTCGAGCGCCGCGTCGCGCACCTCGAGGCCGAGCGCGGCCCCGACCTCGAGCGCCCCGACCTCTGAGACCCCGTCTCCACCTGGCCCGGCACATCACCGGGCCACTCCGCCACGCCCGAACCCACCTCGAGGAGATCTCCATGACCGGCACCACCGACGACCGCAACGACCCCGGCCTGGGCCAGGTCGACTCCGACACCGGCCTGCAGGCCTCCTACCTCGTGCTGTCCGACGAGGAGCGCGCCCAGGGCTTCGTCCGCCCCGTGCGCCGCACCTACGTCCACCAGACCTGCGGAACCGCCACCACGATGAGCCTCGCGATCGCTGAGACCTACGCCCGCCAGCCCGGGTTCTACGGCGGCACCTATTGCGCCGGCTGTCGCGACCACTTCCCGGTCGGGGAGCACGGCCAGTTCGTCTGGGACGGCACCGACCAGAAGGTCGGTTCCTGATGGCCCGCATGCCCGGCACGATCTGGGTCGGGGAGCAGTCGCCCCGCACCCCGATGAGCCGCTACGACATCGTCTGCGTGCACACCATCGTCGGCTACGCCCCCGCCCACGCCGCTCACTTCTCCACCCACGGCGACGGCCGCACCGAGCAGTCCCGCGACACCCTCTACCGCTCCGCGGCCAACCTCGACGGCAACCACCGGATCATCGCGATCGAGAACGAGGACCACGGCAACCCCTTCCCCGCCTGGGGCGGCTCGGATGTCCCCGCCCTGTCCGACGAGCAGGTCGAGTCCTGCGCCCGGATCCTCGCCTGGGCCCACCACGAGCACGACGTCCCGCTCCAGCTGTGCCCCGACTCCCGCCCCGGCTCCCGCGGCCTGGCCTACCACCGCCAGGGCTGCGACGGGACCTTCACCGACGGCCACCCCGGCCGCGTCTCCGGCGGCGAAGTGTGGACCTCCAGCTTCGGCAAGGTCTGCCCCGGTGGCCGCCGCATCGCCCAGCTCCCCCTGATCCTCGCGCGAGCGCGCGAGATCGCCTACCCCAAGGAGAACCCGCTCATGGCAGTCACCGAGAAGGACTTCGACGCCCTCGCCGAGAACGTCGCCGACATCAAGATCGCGGTCGGCGACGTCCGCGACGCACTCAGCACCCTGCGCCAGAAAGAGGCCCAGCGCTTCCAGGCCCAGATCAAGGAGCTGCGCGGCCAGGGCAAGACCGACCGCCAGATCCTCGAGCAGCTGCAGGCCGAGGCCGGCTGACATGCCTGCGCTCCTGATACTCGGTGCGCTGCTCTGGCTCCTGGCGCTCGCGGCCCCGAGCACCCGGCCCCCGGGCGGCCCCGACGACCGCCCCGTCAAGGACCTGAAGCCGCTGCACCTGGCCGCGTGGAACCCCCACCTCGGCGCGCCGCGAGACCGGATCCAGGCCTGGGTCGCCGACACCCGCGCCTGGGCCGACCTCTGGGTCCTCAACGAGGTCGGCCGGTCGTTCGCAGCCCTGGCCGCGATCGCGAAGGTCTTCGGGCTCGGCCACGCCCAGGAGCGCCCCGTGGCGCGCGGTGCCGTCGTCGACGAGCGCGGCTCCACCGCCATCCTCACCGGCCCCGGCTTCCACCGCGGCGGCGGCCGCGTCCTCGCCCTGGCCCGCCGCTGGAAGGTGTTCTCCGCGAACCGGTGGCACACCGGCCGCCGGCTGCAGATCCAGCGCGGCAAGGTCGGCGGCCGCGCCGGGTGGCGGGTCAAGGTCGTCGCCGCCCACGGCCCCACCAACGGGCCCAACGGTGGCAACCGGGACGCCTACGCCGAGTTCCTCGCCGTCCTGCTCCGCGCCCTGGTCTTCACCCGCCCCGGCACCGTCGTCGTCATCGCCGGCGACCTCAACGCCAAGCGCGCCGACCTCGCGAAGTGGATCCGCTCCCCCGCCCTGGCCTGGCTCGGACTGCGGATGGCCGGGCACAACGTCGACTGGTGCATCACCCGCGGCGCCGACGTCAACGCCGAGCGTGGGGAGTCGAAGCGCGGCTCGGACCACTACCCGATCCGCTACACCATCACCCCGCGGCCGAAACGCCTCGCGAAGATCCGCGCCGCCATCACCTCCCGCCGCAGAAGGCGGGCCCGGAAGTGACCACCCGCGACCCGTGGTGGATCCGCGCGATCTGCGCGACCACCGCGGTCCTGCGCCGCGTCACCAGCCACCACCTCTGACCCACCACTCGAGGAGAACGCCGTGATCCCGTTCCTGCCCTACCTCAAGGCCTACGCCGCTCTCGTCGGCTCCCTGGCCACCGCCATGCTCGGCATCTACGCCCCCGACACCGTCGCCGGCCAGGTCCTGACGGTCGCGGTTGCCCTGACCACCGCGATCGCGACCTTCGCCGTGCCGAACATCCCGGCCACCGAGCCCGACGGTGAGCATGAGCTCGGACGCCGCGGCGACCGCGGCGCCGCTCAGCTGCACCCCGTGCTCCAGGTCAGCGCGGTGCTGCTTCTCGCGGTCCTCGCCTGGATCCTGGCCGGCCTGTTCTTCCGGGGTGGTCAGGTACTCCTGGGTTTCCCCTAGGCTCGCCCGCGGTGCCGGACCCCATGCCGGTCACCAAGCGCCCCGTCACCCTCGAGCAGGGTGGCGGGGCGTTCTCGCGCGACCAGTGAAACGGGCGAGTGCTTCCCGCCCAAGGTGGTCTGGTCCACCACTGCTCCCCTACGACCAGAATTGGGTAAGACCCCACACGCCCACAGCTCCCGGCCATTGACGCGGACTAATTTCCGATTCACTCAGTAGATCCGCATCGAAGAACCCGGAGCACCTCATGAAGAACCTGTCCCACCGCCGCGCCGTTGCCGCAGCGTTCCTCGTCGCCACCACGCTCGGCACCACCCTCACCGCGGCGGGGCCAGCCAGTGCCGAGTACGCCGGCACCACCGAAGGGTGCACCCCCGGCTACTGGAAGAACCACCCCGAGGCCTGGTTGGAGACGCCCGACGCGCCCGCTCCCGTGTACAAGGAGAAGACCCCGCTGACCACGATCTCGAACTCCTTCGCCGCCTACCTCCCCGATGCCACCTTCGGCAGCGCACTGCGTGCGAAGGGCGGCAGTGGCCTGAAGGGCGCCGCAGGCAACCTCGCCCGCGCCGCAACGGCGTCGTGGTTGAACGCGACCGTCGAGATCGCGTTCCCCTACCGCAGGAACACGGCCGGGATCGATGGCCAGGAATCCCTGCGTGTTCTGGTCACGCGTGCACTCGAGTCGCGCGACCGGGCAACGATCCTGGCGCTGGCAACCACCCTGGACGATGCGAACAACCTGGGTTGCCCGCTGTGACCTGAGCCGTCGGCGTAAGCCAACCGCTCTCTGACGCCCCGTCACCCTCCTAGGGTGGCGGGGCGTTCGTGGCGTTCAGGACAACCTGGCGGGCCCCGGGAAGGCGGGGCATCCCCCCGTGCACCGTCTCCCCGGGGCCCAGAGAAAGTGTGCGACCAACTCCCAGCAACGCCCGCGTGTCGCTGCGAACACCCGCCTCGTCCTACCCTCGACGTGTCGCCCGGCTACCCCCCGACCGTGCGGCCCGATGGTCACCGCTCCCAACTTGCTCGAGCGGGACCATCGCGCGCCACCACGGCATCAGCTACGTTGCTGCGTAGTCGTCACGCCCCAGACCCCGGTAGTCGACCAGGGGCCCCGGAAACTTGCGGCGGCATCGTCCGGGGCCCCGCCTGACCCGCGACGCGATCGGTCGTTCGGACTGAGCAGATCACCTGTGCACCGACCCGGAGCCCTCATCGTCATGCCACTGGCTCGGGGCCGCCAGGTATGACCCCGCGGGGGCCGATGCATCCCCCGACGCACCGGCCCCCACGGGTCCAGCCACAGTCTGGCCGCCGGGACTTCACGCGGCCAGGGTCTTCTGGCCCTCGCCGTTTGACAACCACGGCGCCTCACACGACGTCTCGGATGCTCCGGTACTTGTAGCGTGCCGCCCATGTGGAGCCTGCTGCGCAAGACCATCGATCGAGGCCGGGAAGAGGCGCGTCAGCCCGGGTCCTGGATCGTCTTCGCGTTCATCGGCGCGCTCAACGTGGGACAAGCGATCTACGCCGACTCAGTGCTAGGCCGCCTGATTTTCCTTGTGGTCGCAGGCTTGGCCATCCTCGTCGCCGTCAAGTTCTTCCTGGCCAGCCGCACGGCCCCGCAAGACCGCACCGACTAGGTGGCTGAGCGAGTTCCCGCGGGTGCCAATGCGCCCCCGGCGCACCGGCCCCGCGGGTCCAGATCGAGTCTCGCCGACCAGTCTTGCGAGCCCAACGGTCGTATGACCCGGCCCGGACAGGTCATCTGCTCATTCGGCCACGGGCCGGATCGCGGACGCCGGCACCCAGCTCTGTCTCACGGTGGCTTCCGTCGCACCGCCCTGGGCCGGGTCGGCCGCGATTACCCAGCCCTCCCAGCCGACGCCCTCACGCTGCCGCCAGGCCAGCAGCAGGCCCGGGGCCGCGTCGGTCTCCCACCGGCCGGTGACGCAGGTCCACACGTGGATCGGGAGCTCGTGCACCCGGGCAGCGTACGGCCGCTCTCGACGTAGGCTCCTTGTGCGCCCGTGGTGCGCCCGCAGCACCCGCCGACAGTGCCCACCTTGACAACCATGACGGTTGCAACACCAGGTCAGACGGGTCCAGGCCCCTTGATCTGCACCCGGCGCATCGTTGACACGGAAGAGGTCACTGGTTCAAACCCAGTATCGCCCACCACGTTTCCGCAGGTCAGAGGCGATTTTCCAGAGTTTGGATCGCTGCGGGGAACAATCGGGGAACAGTGAGTGGGCCTCGATCGACGAGTCTCGCTTCCGCCGCGGTGCATTCGAACGGTCACCGCAGACCAATCTCGGCTGGCACGGGCGAGAACGTAAGTAATCCGAGCACAACGTAGGTCGGGCCGTTCTGGCGCAGAACAGCACAACCGACCACATGCCAGAGCGCCCGGTGACTTGTGATTCATGTACCAGTTCTACGGCCGTGCGTAGCCCTTACTCCTTCTAAGTTGATGGGACCGCGCACACGGCTGCGGCCTAGGTGTTTAGCGCCGCCACCGGGTCAGAAGCGCATGGCGTTGGGGGACTGACTGACACGTCTGTCGAGCCTGGCGGAGGCGAGCGCCGAACCATCTTCTGGCGATGTTGTGGTGCCGTCGAATTCTGTCTTCCAGCGGCGTTGCCGCTGATCGCGTCGCGTCGCTTCTGGATCGCTCAGTTCGCCGCCATTCGGGACTGTGGCGCAGCGCCAACGGGGCTTGGCGAAGAAGCCCGTCTTATGCGGAATCGAAGTCACCGGTTGGAAGAGCCTGGAACGCCGGCGGGACAACGCGCTGCTGTTAAGTTGGCCCGCGGGCCTCCAAGAGGTCGGTTCGGCGCTTCCAGCCGCGGGGGAAGCGCCGCCTACTTGATTGTCGTGTCGCGGCGTTGTCGAGCGGCTGGAGCGTCAGAGATGGATTCGTTCGTTGGAGAACTGGCTGAGGCCCGTACTGACCTAGAAGCAGCCGTCGCTGACCAGTTGGCGACACTGTCGGAGGCGTCAAAGGCGCCGCGGGAGGTTGCCCTCCCTGCAGAACTTCTGGACAGCAAAGCCATCAGCTTCTCCTCCGCTGAGTGGATGGCGGATCTGTGCTCGGTACAGGGCTGGCTGAAACTCGACATCCCCCTAACACCGGGCGCCTCCCTCGACGAACCCCTGGCACACCTGACTGAGCAGTTGGCGACCTCCGAAGAGCGTCCCGAGCAACTAGTTGAACTCGGCGGCTCGTTCCCCGTACTCTCCGTCGCCGGTCTCGACCGGCTTCGCGCACGATGTGACCGAGCAATCGAATTGCAGCGTGACTTCCTCGCCGATCTGGAAGGCGAGGGTGGCTCGCTCGCGGCAGCGACGCGACGCTGGCGTGAGGCGTGGGAGGAGGCGCCCGAGGTCGAGGAAGAGAACTCGGGCCCCGTCACGGCTCGCACCCATGTCTGGCCCATCCAGGAGTTCGGGGACATGGCCGAGCGCGGCAAACTCAACCTCAGCCCGTCCTACCAGCGAGGCGACGTCTGGCCGACGACCGATGCTCAGATGCTCATCGAATCGATCCTCAGGGGCATCCCCCTACCGTCGGTCATCGTCCTCAAACCGAGCAACCAGTTCGACGCGCCGTTCGAGGTAGTTGACGGCAAACAGCGGTTGACATCGATTCTGCGCTTCATCGGACGGCATCCCGGCGCCGCCGACGTCATTGACAGAGCGGAGGCCCTCCACCCGGACGCCGGCCTGAAGCGTCTCTTCCGCGAGGACTATCCAGCCTTCCGCCGCGCCTGGAAGAACGTCGTTGGCGAACAACTGACAGCAACCGTGGAGCGTGACTACTACTTCCCTTTCAAGTTGCGTACCAACTCCCCTGCGCTGCGGGGGGAACTTGCTGAGTTTCAGGGCCGGTACTACTCACAAATTCGAAACCGGCCGATCAACATTGCCGACGAACTCGTCGAGGTCGCGCAGATCTTTGAGCGAGTCTCTGCCTACAAAATCCCAGTCATCGAATACTCGCGCGCGACCCGAAGGCAGATCCATGAGGTCTTCAACCTGTACAACAAGCAGGGCAAGCACCTCAATGCCGAGGAGATCCGCAACGCGCTTTATCACAATCTCTCGCTCATGCGAGCGCTTCTAGTATCCGCTGGCGACAGTGGCGCAGACGATCCCAATATGCGGTTCGAGGTCGCTCCGTTCCTGCGCGAGCCTTGGGACTTGATCGACCACGTTGGTGACACCCTTAAGCAGTTTGAATTTGGCGTAAGCCGCTATCGGCGCACAAAGGTCCTGTCGTGGCTGGCCGCAACCGTAGTCGTTGAGCAACCGCCCGGCCAAGAGCCCAAAATCCCTTCGACGGCTAGGCACATCGACGCTTTACTCGATCGCGTCGAAGAGGCCACCGCCGACCCCTTGAGAAACGACCGCCGCGTGGCCGACCTCATGGCGTTCCTCGCCAACGCGATTAGCGCCCATGCCGCAACGCCGTCGGCCTGGGCCGCGATCTTCATGGACGGCGCCAACGGCACTAAATGGCAGGAACTCCCTCTGATCAGTTCACTGGCGGGAGTGTGTATCGCCTCAGCCGTCCTCGGTGACGATATCGAGGACGCTCTGGCGGACAACGCCGAGACTCTTCAGAACCTCTCGGGATCGGACGCCTGGCAGCGTCCCGACAACACTCAAACTCAGTCTCAGTGGCGCTACACGGCAAAGATTGCGATCTGGGTCGTGCGAGCCCTTGGAGTCGATCTCGACGAAGCACACGCCGCTATCCGCGCGCGGTTCGGCAGCTCAGCGGTCTCTACCCTCGAAGGCATTTACGAGCACGATCCGCTGACGGCACACGAGCGCGAGGGAGCTGGTTACTCGACGAACGACCGCGGTGCGACCGGACGATGAACGAACATGAGAGCGACGGCGAGAGCCACGTTTCGGGTGGAACGTCCGAGACTCTCCATCTTCAACCGCAGTCAACCGCGGAGGAGCCAGATGACGGCGGCTCCCCCGCCAGCACCGGACTACCGCCGAGCACCTGGTGGTCGCGCTATCGCGACCAACTCGCGCACGGCCTCACACCCACGGCACTATCGGTCGTCGAAGCAGACTGCGACTACATTCATCGCTTAGGGGTCCTCGGTGCCGGCCCAGCCGGCGATGACCGCTGGCCGACGGGCAGAGTCCGCAGCGGGCTCGTGATGGGTGCCGTGCAATCCGGCAAGACAGCCTCCATGCTGGGCGTCGCGGCCAAGAGCCTAGACAGCGGCGTCGACGCGGTCGTCGTTCTGGCAGGAACCCGCGTCGCGTTGTGGCGTCAGACCCTCGACCGACTCGTCGCCCAACTCGACCAGCCCGGACCCGAGCGCATCCCGGCGGCCTCGCGCCGAACCCTGGTGCCCAGCCTTTCAGCGGCGTCTGCAGACGACGAGGCGCCATCCCTGAGCCGGCTCTACGGAGTCAACGGGCCACAAGCACGGCGCATGATCAGCAAGCGTCGCCCGCTGGTCTGCGTGACTATGAAGAATGTTCACCACGTCCGTGCTCTCGCCGACATGCTCCGCAACCAGCTCTGGCCAGCTGTCACGAGCGCCGGTCGACCTTTTCATCTGCTCGTGCTCGACGATGAGGCAGACGACGGGTCCATCCTCGACGCCAGGATCGAGCAGAGTGTCGATCCCGTGCTCGGAGACCTCAAACAGATCCCGCGCTCCATCGTTGACCTCTGGGCGAGCCGCCCCCACCGTGGCTCATCCGCCTCGCCGTCGCTTTACGTCACTTATGTCGGCTACACCGCTACCCCGCAAGCCAACTTCCTGCAGTACGACCACAATCCCCTCGCACCGCGCGACTTCGTCGCCGCCCTGCGAACCCCATATGACCGCGGGACCATCGACCCGCGCCGGACCACCTATCTCGAGCCGAACGGGTTGCACAACTACTACACCGGGGGGGAGGCGTTCTACCGCCAGCTCCCTAGCGACACCCTCGTCAGAGAGCCCCACGCACGCGAGGTCGAAGCAACCCGAATCGCACTCTTCAGTTTCCTTCTCGCTGGAGCGATCCGGCTCTGGCGCGACCCGAGTCGCCTAGGGCCGCGCGGGGCCCGCGAGGCGAAGTTCGAAACTGCGGACGAGGCGCGGCAAGCGGTCATGCGCCCCCACACCATGCTGGTCCATCCCTCAGCCGCGATCGCGGATCAGTACGCCGCCGCATCGACTCTCCTGAGAGCAGCCGGACTCGAGTCGCGAGAAGCAGCGGATGCTTGGCTTCACTCGGGTCAGCGGGCTCTGCCAACAGAGGCGCTCCTCCAAAGCCTGACGGACCAGCCTGCGGCGTGGCGAGAGGCGCTTGTCGACTTCCGAACAACGGCCCAGCAGGTCGCCTCGGCTTACGGCCTGCCATCCACCCCCGCAGTCCCAGACGACTCGCAGTGGAACGCGGTTGAGGCGGTGCTCCGCGATCAAATTATCCCGGGCACCCGCTTTGCGGTCGTCAACAGTGACCCCACCGCCGACGACCGCCCCAGCTTCGAACCATCCACGCTCCCCGACGAGGACGGCTGGGCGGCCGCACGCGACCTGTGCACCGTATTCGTTTCGGGGAATGTCATGTCCCGCGGTCTCACCCTCGAAGGGCTCGCCACATCCCTCTTTCTGCGCCGCAGTGACGAGCCAATGGCAGACACACAGATGCAGATGCAACGCTGGTTTGGCTACCGAGGCCGCGACCTCGAACTATGCCGAGTCTTCGTCCCGGCCGCTCAGCAGGACCTCTTCCGCGCTTATCACGAAGCAGATGAAGCACTCCGGCGAGACGTCCTCGACCTCATGGATGAGGACACGACCTCAGCGCCCAAGCCTCAGGTCCTCCAAGGACGTGGATTCATCGCAACCGGCAAGTTGGCCAACATTCGCAACGTGCCTCTGTGCCCCGGCGCGTTCCCTTTCATCCGCTTAATGAACAGAGCCTCACGGCCGGACCCCAACATCAACGTGGTCCACGACGCCTTCTCTCGACCGTCACAAGACCTCGTGGTGTCTGGACGACTGCGCGGCCGCCTGCTTAACGACACCCTCGACCTCCTCAGCGTCGCAACGCTCCTGGACTCCCTGGCCTACGAGAACTACCACCCTGGAGGAGACGAGTGGGAGACCCGCCGCTGGTCAAGTGTCGCCAGCCACGCCGGCCTCACATCGGCGAACGACAACGGGAACGCTTTCCCTCTCTACCGCGCGCCTGCGCCACCGAACGGAGGTCAGCCGAGCAGCCCGCGCCGAGACTGCCCCTACGCAATTGCGGCCTACCTAAGGCTCTGGAGTGCCTGCCTCACACGCCACGCTCGCGGACTCGTCCCCACTGACAGCCCAAGAATCCCGTGGTCAATGATCGACCTGCGCCAGCGTCAGGCCACCCAGCCATGCTTCCGCGTTGGAATCCGCTACGGATCGGGGAGCCCCGCAGCGTCCCCGCCGCTCACTGACCTACCGTTCCAGATCCCCACGATGAAACGCGATGTCAACGCCGTTGGAGACCTCGCCGGCACCTGGGGCACCCGCAACCCCGGGGTCCAGCCCGATGCCTATCTCGGCGATAGTTTTTTTGACTACCACGCCGACACCGCGCCCCACTCGGCCGTCGCCGCAAACGGCACCATCTGGCGCCCCGCGGGTGCGCCCGGCCTACTCCTCTTCCACATCGTTGACCGTGCGCCGGACCAGAATCCGACGGTCGCAGTCGGGCTCGCCATCCCCCTTGGCGGCCCCGACCAGTTCGCGGCCCGAACCACGTAGACCGGACTCTTCGTCTCCACGGAGCACTGGGTCACCGACGTCGAGATCCTGGCGCGCAAGTCATGCACTTCGACAGTCAATATTCGAGCCCACCACCGTGCACAACAACTTGCAGGGATCCCTATGACCGGTTCACGCAACGCACCAGACCACGGCACTTATGAGGGGGTGCTTCAGACCATTAGCACCCTTACAGCAGCAACCAATAGCGAAACGCGCCACATCACGTGGCTCACAGGTTCCCAGACCCTCGGCGTCGCGCGGAGCACTGATGGCCGATTGGAGATCTTCCTGGTCGGCGACGAGCTCCAGCCACGCGCAACCCGCATCCGTGACAACTTGATCTACCAAGAGTGGCATCGCACCGACCAGCGTCCGTCCGTGCTTGCCAACCGAATACTGCTCCCACCCGCCGGCCACTTTGAGCAGGTCGCCGCGTTCTTATGCATCGAAATCATTCGAAGCGATGTGGCCACCGATATGCCCCGAGCCTTCGCCCGCGCCGAGCCAATGATCGAACTCGCTCTCGACCGGCTCCGTCTCGCAGACGAGGACCTACTCGGCCTATGCGGAGAACTCGTCCTTCTCCAAGCGCTGCTTCGCGCTGCACAGCCGGACACGAAACTGGAGATCATCCGCGGCTGGAAGGGACACCGGCGATCTGCCAGAGACTTCGAACTCAATGGCACCGGCATCGAAGTCAAGACCACCACTGGCGCCGCTTCGTCGCACCATATGGCCGGCCTCCACCAGGTCGAAGCCGGGCACACCGAGAGCGGCGAGCCAGAGCGACGCTTCTACCTCGCCTCCATCGGGCTCGCATGGCTGTCACCGAGCCAGGCTGAGACCAGCGCCACGTTCAAACTCTCGGCGCTCGCCGACAGCATCTTGGCCGAGATGACTACAGCTGAGATTAGCCAGGACACGGTGGCCTGGTTCATTCAGGCCATGCGCGAGTACGGCACAGACCCGAACCGCGGGTACGACCACACTGACATTGATAGTCGCCATCTGTACGACCGGCCGTTTGCCATCGCCTTCGCGCGGCTCTACGACATGGCCGATCCCGGTGTGCAGGTGATGCGCTCGGACGATGTCGTGAGCCATCCCTTCACGGACGCCAGCTCTCTGAGGTTCCGCATCAACCTCCCCGACCAAGTCGGCGGTGACTTCAATCCGACTGTGGGTATGGGTCAGATCGCCCAAACTATTGTCGGCTGAGCGCTGTAGATTCCGCCCGCACAACGACCTACGCGGCGCCTCCGCGGTCGCCCGAAAGCAAGCGCGGGCTTTGGCGTCACTGCCACGGAGGGACCAGAACAGTTGTACCTAACGACGTCAGGTCTTGTCCCGGCGCGACGGTTGGCGAGCGTCGCGCCACGGATTAGTGCGGTCGACTGGAGTCACCGCTGCCGTGAACGGCCAAATGGTCGCGCACCTCGGGGTGACGCACGGCCCTGACGGGACTAATGATTGGGGTATCGGTAGGACGCTTGCGCGAAGTCCGGGAAAAGCCAGCGTTATCCATTGGTGTCATCATGACGACTGGCAGTTTGGACGTGTTCGGATTGAGTACGAGCCGTCTTCTGACGACGGGGTGACGGCGCCGATCTGCGGCGTCTGCAAGACGGAGGAAGCGTTGTGGCCCAGTAACACACTTAAATTCTGACCTGGTGCGCGGCCTAATTGTCGTCCTTAGAGTACGTCTCACGGATCGGTTGCTCTGGGGCCGACCTGGCCGGCTATGTCCGCCAACTCTCACGCCGGTTTCGAAGTGCGCGACCGACGCCGCCCGAGGCAGGCGGTCCGTTGGGAACCGGCCGCGTGGTGTCCGGCGCGGTGGGCAGAAGCGGCTACAACCATGTCGTTTCTCAGCCGCCATCCTCCGGCTGAATGTCACTTCCTCCCACGGCGGGGGGTTACCGGGAGGTTATTAAATTGCATGATTAGCCGTTGCCCTAAGGCTGCGGCACCTTCTGAGGGTAGTAGTACCTTACGACGTGGAGGTTACTATCTACAGCTTTGGCCGACAGGTTGTACTTCGGGCCGCGGTCGTCGCCGCGTTCGCCCGCAACCCGCGGTGCCTGCGGACCTTGCTTGAAACCAGTTACCAAACCAGATGCCTTAGCAGCGTCCAATGCGGAGGTGTTCGCGAAGTAAAACGCATCGACATAGAGAGGCTCGAATGCAGCCTTCCTGCGCCGGGGCTTGCCGGAGTTGGACGGCGCGGCCGGCTTGTCCTTGAACGCGTCATGCCACGCTTTGAATGCTCCATCGACGTCCTCAACCGCCAAGCCGCCCACCATGACGAACCCGAGCCCTTGTTCCTCTATACAGTTCTCAACAGACAACGCCTCGTTGAGGGGAGAACTCGCCCTGCCCGGCTTGGTCTGGCCGGTCCTCGGGTCTTTCCAGCAGCTGGTGTGGGCTTTGAAGTCCCATACGAAATTCAGGCTGTAATCGAACGGTTCGGGTCCGTACTTCGTGCGTGGAGGATTCGGGTTGGGTGCGAACCGGCGGCCTAGGACTGTGCGGGCCTGGAACTCCCAGAACCACCCTGGCCACTCCGTATGGTTCGCTTTCCCCGTCTCGTTGTCGGCGAGCCACTTGACAGTGCGGCGACCGTCCCAGTGAACGCGCTCTGAGCCATCAGGAAACCTCGTTGCGCTGAATCCGTCGACCAATGCAGCCGAGAGCGCTTGGCCCTCTTCCTCAGGCGTTCCGAAGAGGAGCGCGCGGTTGACGCCGAGCTTGCCGAGCCGCCGTTCCGCGCCGGCGAGCAGGACGTTAAGTCCAGCGAGCGTGATCGTGCCCTGCGTCGAGATGCAAGTGTCCGACCATGGTGCACCAAACGCTCGTGCCAGCGCCTCCGCTGTGCCGTGTTTGGTCGAGATTGGGACGTCAAGGTTCATCCCACTGACCAGATTGACGAGCACGCGTTTGTGCTCCTTGCCACCCGGCCCGAGCCGCTCCGGACCGGAGTTGGTCAGCATTGAGATTCGATTGACCGCTTCGATCTTCGAGCGAGCCGGGACGAAACGCGCCCACTCATGTCCGTCAAGCAGACTTGGGCGCATCTCCGCGAGCCGCCGGAGCGAACCATCGGCATACGCATCAGTCGCGCCTTCGAGCAGCGCATTGAGAGCGTCGAGGGTAAGCTTGTGCCGGTCAAGGAACCGGCCTGGCTCCCAGCCGACGCCGAGGGCGTCAGCGATCGCAGCGCCCATCAGGTCGCTAGTGACACCCGTATCGATGTCTAGCGCGAGTGCGTCGCGCAGTTCGACGACGGCCCGCTTCTCGCCGCGCGTTCCGGCGTCCGATGCGCCCGTCAGCGAGAAGATCCGCTCGATCGCCTCACCAGGTGTCCCTGCGGGTAGGAAGAACGGTCGGTCAGCAGACATGGTGCACACGTGGGGAGGGTATTCGTGGGGCACCACTCCCCTGGGACGAACTGGCAAGTTCAGTCCTGTCGGACCCACCCGTCGGAGGGTGCATAAGCGATTGCCTTCGCTCGCGCGGGCCGGCGGCCACCCTCGGAGGGACGCTGTTCGCTCGAACAGTTCGGCGGCGCGCCGCGCTCGGAGACAGAAAGTGCCCGTATGCCCTTCGCGTCGTGGCGTTCACTTTCAGTGATCTCTTCGACCTGCTCGCACCGCACCTCGAATGCGCAACGCTGGACGGCGGGTCTGCTGCACGGATCGGTGACATCTGATCTGCGTCGATGTGTGTCGACGCTGGAAGGATGTGCACCATGCCGAAGGCGTTCCCCAAGGAGTTCCGCGAGGACGTGATCCGGGTCTTCAAGTCCT
>NZ_LR733242.1 GCF_902506435.1 Nocardioides sp. AX2bis
GTCGGAGTCGTCGCGCTCGGAGCGGCGCTTGCGATCCAGCTCGCGCAGGCAGTCGTCGTCGTCGTCCCCCGGCCCCCCGCGGCCCGGACGACGACGACGACTTCCTGCGCGAGCTGGATCGCAAGCGCCGCTCCGAGCGCGACGACTCCGACAGCTGACGGGCCGGGGGCGTGAAGGTCTTCCTCACGGGGGCGACCGGGTACGTCGGCGAGGCCGTGGCCGGCCTCCTGGTGGCCCAGGGTCACACGGTGGTCGGGCTGACCCGTGACCCTCGCTCGTCGCGGGCATCCGCTCTCGAGGACGCCGGCGTCCGGGTGGTCGCCGGTGACGTGGGGGACGCGGCGTCGTACCGGGCCCGTCTGGCCGCGGCCGAGGTCGTCATCCACACGGTGGCCGACGGTCGCCGGCCGGTCAAGGGTGACGAGCGGCTCTTCGACGAGCTGCTCGCCCTCCGGGCCGCGGGCCGGGCTCCGCACCTCGTCTACACGACGGGGTGCTCGGTGTACGGCGCCCACTCCCACCCGCTCCTGGACGAGTCCACGCCGACCGATCCCGACCATCCCCGCGCCCGGCTGGAGGCGCGGCTGGCGACGTCGGGGCTGGCCCACACGATCGTGCGGCCGGCGTTCGTCTTCGGGGGCGACGGCCGGAGCTCCCTGCTGGGACGGTGGCTGGACGAGGCCCGGGACGGCGTCGCGGTGTTCTACGGCGACGCCGCCAAGGTCTGGTCCTGGGTCCACGTCGACGACCTCGCCCGGGGCTACGCGGCGGTCGTGGAGCACCTCGCCGAGCTCGACGGGGAGGCGTTCCTCCTCGCGGACGACGCGCCCGTCGCCGCGAGGGAGGCGTACGAGGCGTGCCAGCGCGCCTTCGGTCGGACCGGGCCGGTGACCCACGCCCCGATCTCCGAGGAGGCACCCGTCTACCAGGTCTTCGACCGGGACGAGGTCGTCGACAGCAGCAGGGCCCGGCGCCTGCTCGGCTGGACGCCGCAGGCCGTGACCGTCGCGGAGCTGATCGCGGCGGTCCCGGGGCGGGCGGCGACCCACCCGCAGCTGTAACGCTCTGTTACTTCACCTGGTACGTCGGGCGGGGTCCATCGGTCGTAGCAACGGGGTCAGGCTGCTGACGGGGTTGTCAGGAGCTGGTCCAGCTCTTGGGCTGGTGTGCGCATGTTGAGGGTAGGCCGTGGTCTGGCGTTCAGGGTGGCTGC
>NZ_LR733241.1 GCF_902506435.1 Nocardioides sp. AX2bis
GGCCAGGGGGGCTGCTCGCCGGCGGGCTCCTCGATGGGCACGACGTCGGTGTCCTCGTCGGTGTCCTCGTCGTGCTCGTCGTCCGGGTCCTCGTCGTCGTCCAGGTCCTCGGGGGCGAGCTCGAGGCCGCGGCCGGCGGCGACGACCTGCTCGACGGTGGGCTCGAGGTCGTCCTGGGTGTCGATCTGCAGCTGCTGGTCGTCGGCGTGCAGGGCGCGGTTCTGGTAGGTCGTGCGGGTCAGGTTGCGCAGGTGGGAGTCGAGCTGGTCGGCCATTGGTCCCTGGGCGGCGGCTGGCTCGAACTGGGTGATGACGAGGTCGACGGAGCGCTTGCCGTCGGAGGTCTCGTGGATGGCGTCGACCTTGACCTCGACGATGGCCATGTAGTGCGCGCCGCGGCGGGAGTGCATCTCGGCGGCGAGCTCTTCGGTGCAGCCGGTGCCGTCGAGGCCCTTGGTGCGTACGCGTGCGGTGTGGTCGGTCATGCGGCGTCTCCTGCCATGTCGGTGTTGCTCGAGGTGGTGGTCGTGCTGGTCGGGTGCGCCTCTGCCCAGGCCTCGACGAGGTCGGAGCGGACGCGGCCGTTGGTGGGGGCCTCGGCCATGCCCTGGGCGTGGGCCCACCGCTTGACCTCGGCGGCGGTGACACCGAGCTCGGTGAGTCGCTCGGCGTACCCGCGCTGCGGGCCGCCCTTGGGGCGGACGTTGTGGCCAGCGGCGGTGACGAGGCCGCGGACTCGCTCGGCGCGGATGTGGAACTGCCGGCCGACCTCGATGAGGGACTGGTCGCCCTTGAGGTAGGTGGCGACGACCTCGCGCTCCTGGTCGGGGGTGAGGTCGGTGGCGTTGGCCTCGGAGGCGGGCGGGCGGATGGTGACGCCGGCGTCGGTGAGGATGCGGCGTACGACGCGGACGTCGTGGCCGGTGTGGGTGCTGACTTCGCGGATGGAGAGCTCGTCGTCGACGTAGAGGCGCCGGATGGTGGCGACGGTTTCGGGGTCGGGCTGGATGCGGTTGGTGCCGCCGGATCGGGTGGCTCGGTCGTCGCGGCGGGGCACGTTGTGGCGGTCGAGGATGGCGCGGATCCGCTTGGGGCCGCAGCCGTGGGTCTTGGCGAGGTCGGGTGCGGTAGCGCCGTTGCGGTAGGCGGTGACGATGGAGCTCTCGTCGACGTCGGCGCCGGCGTGGCCGCGGGTGTTGCTGATGACTCGGCGGGGACGGGC
>NZ_LR733243.1 GCF_902506435.1 Nocardioides sp. AX2bis
GGCCACCACCCGACCCGCTGCCCGAACAGCCGGACACCACCCCGTACCCGGCGCCGCCGCCCCCGGTCGCAGACGACCCCGGCGATGCCGCCGCGTCACCACCCCGCAACGAAACCCCACCGTTCTGACCCTCTGGCCACCAGCAGCAGCCGTACCGCCGGACCGGGTACGCCCACCGGCGGTACCGGCGCGCCAGGTCACACCGGTGGCTCTCGACTCGCGATCTGGTGCCACCTGCTGACAGCAGATCGCGACCCGACCGGCCCCGCGGCACGGCCCACGGGCTGCCACGGTCGATGTGTGCTCTGCACTCATCAGGTGCGTGCAGATCACCCATCGACTCACCGCGACTGGTCTCGTGACGCTCGCTGGCGCTCGCTCCTCGACCACCGGGGTACTGGCGCTCGCTCCTCGACCACCCCGCGATCGGTCTCGTGACGCTCGCTGGCGCTCGCTCCTCGACCACCGGGGCCGCCGCTCGCTCCTCGACCACCGGGGCCGCCGCTCGCCCCTCGACCACCGGGGTCGCCGCTCGCTCCTCGACCACCGGGGTCGCCGCTCGCTCCGCGGCCGCCGGGGTCGCCGCTCGCCCCTCGACCACCGGGGCCGCCACCACCGCCTGCTGGCTAGGTCCGGGCGGCGACGTCCTCGGCGGAGAGCTGGTGGGCGGTGATCTCGCCGCGGGCGATCTCCTCGACGTAGTGGCACGCGACCCGGTGACCGGGGCGCAGCTCGAGGAGCTCGGGGCGCTCGGTGTCGCAGCGGGTGGCCTGCTTGAAGGGGCAGCGGGTGTGGAAGCGGCAGCCGGCCGGCGGGTCCGCCGGCGACGGCAGGTCGCCCTGGAGCAGGATCCGCTCGCGGGCGTCCTCGATCTCCGGGTCCGGCACCGGCACGGCCGACATCAGCGAGCGGGTGTACGGGTGCAGCGGCTCGTCGTAGAGGTCGTCGGAGCCGGCCTGCTCGATGATCGAGCCGAGGTACATCACCGCGACCTCGTCACTGACGTGGCGCACCACGGCCAGGTCGTGCGCGATCACCAGGTACGTCAGGCCGAGCTGCTGCTGCAGCTCCTCGAGCAGGTTCAGCACCTGCGCCTGCACGGAGACGTCGAGGGCGGAGACCGGCTCGTCGGCGATGATGAACCGCGGCTCGAGCGCGAGGGCCCGGGCAATCCCGATCCGCTGGCGCTGCCCGCCGGAGAACTCGTGCGGGTACTTCTGCGCCGCCGAGCCCGGCAGGCCGACCTGGTCGAGCAGCTCGCCGACCCGGGTCCGCTTGTCGAAGTCGATCTTGTGGGCCTTCAGCGGCTCGGTGAGGATCGTCTCGACGCTCTGCCGCGGATTGAGGCTGGCCAGGGGGTCCTGGAAGACCATCTGCATGTCCTTGCGCGAGGCCCGCAGCTGCTCGCCCGACAACGCCGAGACGTCCGTGCCGTCGAAGTGCACGGTGCCGGCCGTGATCGGGCTCAGCCGCAGCACCGCCCGGCCCAGGGTCGACTTGCCGCACCCGGACTCCCCCACCAGGCCGAGGCTCGTACCGGCCCGGACGTCGAGGTCGACGCCGTCGACGGCGCGCACCGCGCCGACCGTACGGCCACCGAAGACCCCGCCCTTGATCGGGAAGTGCACCTTCAGCCCGCGCACCGAGACCAGCGCGTCGCTGGGTGCTCCCGGCGCGTCGGTGTCGGGGGAGGAGGGGGCGGCGCTCACGTGGCGGCTCCAGCG
>NZ_LR733227.1 GCF_902506435.1 Nocardioides sp. AX2bis
GCGCGAGCACCTGGTGCGACTGGCCGCCGCCGCCGGTTCGGCGGTGGCGGCCCCGGCGGAGCCGGCCGCCGCCCTGCGCGGGTGGGCCGGCGCCGGGCTGGTGCTGGTCGGGACCGACGCGGCGGCGGAGCTGGTCTCCCTGAGCCCGGCGCGGCGCGGGGCGGTGCACCTGGTCACCTGGCCGCCGGTGCCGGACGACGCCTACCGCGACGCCCTCACGCTCGGGGCCGAGGACGTCCTGGACCTGCCGCGCTGCGACGGCTGGGTCAGCGACCTGGTCGCCGACGCGGCCGAGCCGCCCGGGGGCGCCGAGGGGCCGACCGGGCGGCGCGCGGCGCGAGGGGCGAACCCGGCCGTGGTGGGCGTCCCGGACGGCCCCGGCGTGGTCGTCGGCGTCGTGGGCGGCAGCGGTGGCGCGGGGGTGACCACCCTGGTCGCCGCGCTCGGCCAGGTGGGCTCGGGCCGCGGCCGCACGCTGCTGGTCGACCTCGACCCGCACGGACCGGGCCTGGACCGGGTGGTCGGCCTGGACGACCGGCCCGGGGTCGGGTGGGACGACCTGGACCGGAGCGCCGGCCGGCTCGGCGCCCGTGCCCTGAGGGAGGCGGTGCCACGGCAGGGCGACCTCGGCGTGCTCACCTGGCGGGACGGCGGCCGCACGACCGCACCGCCGCCGGGCGTGGTCGGCGCCGTCCTCGACGCCGCCCGCCGGGGCCACCGGCTGGTCGTGGTCGACCTCGCCCGGCAGGTCGCGACCGGCGGCGACGTGCTGACCCGGCTCGACCGGCTGCTGGTGGTGGCCCGACCGGGTCTGGCGCCCGCCGCCTCGGCGGTCCGGCTGGTCGACGCCCTCGCCGGGCGGACCGCGCCGCTGCTCCTGGTGCGCGGGGACCCGGTGGCCGCCGGCCGGCTGGAGCGCGCCACGGGGCTGCCCCTGCTGCTGAGCATGTCCGACCAGCGCGGGCTGGCCGAGTCGGTCGACCTGGGGTTCGGCCCGGTGCGCCACCGCCGGGGCGCCCTGGGTCGCGCTGCTGCGGAGGTGCTGACGCTGCTGGCCGTCCGCGGGCCGTCCGGTCTGGTGGCGTGACCACCGTGGACGGGGTGGTGGCCGGGATCGCCGTGGGCAGGTCGGTCGGGCCGAGGGGCGGGTCGACGGGCGGGTCGACGGGCGGGTCGACGTGGGCGGTGGAGGTCGAGCGAGTGCGCGACCTGCTGGCCGGGGAGCCCGGGGACCTGACACCGCACCGCGTCGCGGCGGCCCTCCGGGCGACCGGCGGCCCGGTCGGCGACGCCACCGTGCTGGCTGTCTTCGAGGAGCTCCGCCGCGACGTGGTCGGGGCGGGTCCGCTGGAGCCGTTGCTGCGGCTCGACGGCGTCACCGACGTCCTGGTCAACGGGTGCGAGCCGGTCCGGGTGGACCGCGGGTGCGGGCTGGAGGCGACCGACGTGGTGCTGCCCGACGAGGCCGCCGTCCGGCGACTGGCACAGCGGCTGGCCGCGCTCGGGGGCCGACGCCTCGACGACGCCACGCCGTACGTCGACGTCCGGCTGCCCGACGGCACCCGCTGCCACGCGGTGCTGGCGCCGCTGGCGCGGCCCGGGTCCTCGATCTCGCTGCGGCTGCCGCGGCGCGAGGCGCCGGACCTGGCCGGACTGGTCGCGCTGGGGATGATGGATGCCGAGGTGGCCTCGCTGCTGCGCGACGTGGTGGCGCGGCGCCTGGCCTTCCTGGTGACGGGCGGGACCGGCACGGGCAAGACGACGCTGCTCGCGGCGATGCTGGGCGAGGTGGACCCGGCGGAGAGGCTCGTCGTCGTGGAGGACTCCTCCGAGCTGCGGCCCCGCCACCCGCACGTCGTCGGCCTCGAGGCCCGGCTGGCCAACGCCGAGGGGGCCGGTGCGGTGGACCTGCGCACCCTGGTGCGGCAGTCGCTGCGGATGCGCCCCGACCGGGTCGTCGTCGGTGAGGTGCGGCTTCTCCTGTGAGTGTCCTGCGCTCCGACCGGGACACCTGGCTCTACTCGGGACACTGACTTGTCCGGCCAGGACACTCCGACCGGGCCCAAGACTCTCCCCGAGACACTTGTCGTGCAGACCACTGAACGATGTGGGCGCGGGGTGCCGCGCGAGGGGGTAGGAGTCCGTCTGCGCGTTCGTGGTGTTGCTGGCGCTCGTCAGAGTCCTCGCCATGCGCGGTAGATCTCCCGGAACGCGGCGCCGTCTTCGGCGTGGCGGATGCAGAGCGCCAGGAGGACTACTTCGATGACGAGGAACGGCACGGCGAGAACCATCCACAGGACCAGCGCAACAGTGCTCTCGGTGAGCGCGGCGGTGATCCCGGTCGCTGCGAGCGACCCGAACGCGGCGGTGTTCGACATGTGACATCCCCTCGGGCATGCAGAAGGCCCGCACGGTGGCGGGCCTGGACAGGTCGAGCTGTTGAGTTGTGGGGGTTAGGACGCCGGTGGGCGTCTTCGGAAGTGGGTGAGGTGTGACCGGTCAGGGCGGCTTCAGGGGTGTCTCCGTTCTGTGTGGGTCGGAGTCAGCGGCGGCGGGCGGCGTCGTAGATGTCGACGAGTCGGTACATCTGTTGGCGCCTGGGGTGCTCGCCGGTTCTTGGGGTGGGCTGGAGGTGCCCGCGGTGGACCCAGGATCGGATGGTCGCTGGGCGCAGTCCGAGGAGCGCGGCTGCCTCAACGGTGGTGATGAGGCTGTCGGGTGTGGTGGCCGCGAGCTGGTGGATGGTGCGGGTGCCGGCGCCGGCCAGGCGGATGTGGCGGGCGTTGGGGTCGGGTCGGTGGTTGCCTCGTTCACGACCGGCGATGAGGTCGGCAATGTCGACGCCATCTGGCCCGGCGGGCCCGCGGCCGGGACGG
>NZ_LR733249.1 GCF_902506435.1 Nocardioides sp. AX2bis
GGGGAGGCGAGGGGGGAGCTCACCGGGACAGCCGATCACGCAGGGCCGCCCGACATCGGCGAACCGGGAAGGTCGCCCGACGACCCGCCGACGTGTCTAGCGGCCGCGCCGTTCGGTCCCGCCGCGGCCGTTGCTGTGCGACGCTGGTGGGCGGGGTCCCGGCGGGCCGTTCAGGACGGGCCGTTCAGGACGGGCCGGTCGCCCAGGTCCCGCCCGCGTCCTCCAGCACTGCGAAGAGCGGGTCGTCGGAGCCGAGGACGACGCCGTAGCCGTCGGTGTCGCTGCGGTTCAGCTGCCAGACCAGGTAGCCGGACGCACCCGCCTCGAACGCCGCGGCGATCTTGGCGCCGAGGAGCTGGGCCCTCCGGGCGCGGTCGTCGCTGCTGTCGGCGGTGATCCCCGCCTCGCCGACGACGAGGGGCTTGCCGAGCTGGCGCGCCAGCACGAACGAGCAGGCGACCTGCGCGTCGGGGGCCTGGCACTGCTCGGGGTCGGGGAGCCCTCCCCCCGGCGCCGCCCCGGGCATGGCCGCCTCGTCGTCGCCGTAGAAGCCCCAGTCGTGGACCTCGGTCAGGTCCATGCCGGCCAGCCCGTAGACGTCGACGAAGTCGGCACCGCTCGTGCCGGGGGCACCGTTGGACTGCGTGCCCAGCGTGACGAGGTGTCGGGGGTCGGCCTCGTGCGCCACGGCGGAGACGTCCCGGGCGAAGTCGACGAGCACGGTGCGGTCCTCCTCGTCGCGCCGGTCGGTCTCGGCCTCGTTGACCAACGACCACGCCACGATGGTCGGGTCGTCGCGGTAGTGCTCCGTGATCTGCCCGACGTAGTCGCGGTAGGAGAGGAGGGCCTCGCCGAGGGGCTCGCGGTAGCCCGCCGAGTACCAGTCGCCCTGGCCCGTCTCGGCGAGCGGGACCCCGGGCTCACCGGTCGAGCAGTCCCCGGGGCCGTCCTCCAGCACCGGCATCACCCGCAGGTCGTGCTCCCGGGCCGCGGCCAGCACCCGGTCGACACCGCTGTAGTCGGTCCCGCCCGCGGTGTAGGTCTGGAAGGCCCAGAACCGGACGACGGTCCCCCCGGCGTCACGGACCTGGCGCATGGCGTCGTCCAGCCCCGCGTCGTCCAACCGGGTCGAGGGGGAGCAGGAGTAGATGTCGGAGGCCGCGGCGTCGTACAGGTTGAAGCCGACGAAGCGGAAGGTCGACCCGTCGACCTGGAGGGTGGCACCGTCCCGGGTCACGAACTCGTCGGCCGTGTCCGAGCCCGCGGTCGACACGAACGCCACGGCGCCGACCAGCAGGGCGACGACGGCCACGACCAGGGCCCGGGACCTCCGGCGCGAGGCGACCCCGGCCTCAGCCACGGCGGTCGGCCAGGAGACGTTCGTACACCTCGTCCACCCGGTCGGCGGCGCCCTGGGCGCCGTAGCGGGCGTCCAGGGACGCCGGCAGCGGCCAGCGCTGCTGCCCGGTGGCGGCCAGCCGCGCGGCGACGGCGTCGCCGAGGTGACGGGCGTCCGCGTCGCGGTCGCCCGAGGCCGGCACGTGCACGCACTGCGCCAACGGCTCGGGCAGGTCCTCGAGCGCCGGGCAGCTGACGTAGACCACGGGGAGCCCGCTGGCGACCGCCTCGACGACCGCCATGCCGAAGGACTCGTCGGCGGAGGCACTGACGAGCACGTCCATCGCGCTGAGCACGGCGCCCATCCGGTCGCGCGAACCGAGCCACCGCACCTGCTCCGCGACCCCGAGCTCGACGGCCACGGCCTGCAGGTCGTCCTGGAGCGGCCCCGCGCCGGCGACGACGAGGACGGCGCCCGCCCGCAGCTGCGGCGCGGTGGCACGGAGAACGACGTCCATGCGCTTCACCGGCTCGAGCCGTCCCACGGCCCCGATGACGTGGGTCCCGGGGGAGAGGGCGAGCTCGTCGCGCACCGCGCGGCGGTCGGCCGGGTCGAAGGCGAGCGCCTCGAGGTCGACGCCGAGGTCGGCGACCGAGATCCGGTCGCGCCGCACGCCCCACCGCTGGAGGCGCTGCGCGGTGACGTCGGAGACCGCGATGGTGTGAGTCGTCATGCGCTCCAGGAGGCGGTAGAGCAGGCGCAGCCACCAGGTGTGGGGCCGCCCCTCGATGGTGTCCTCCATGAGGGAGTGCTCGGTCGACACCAGGAGCGGTGTCCGGGCGAGACGGGCAGCGGGGATGCCCAGCAGTTGGCCCGAGAGCAGGTGGACGTGCACGACGTCCGGCCGGGTGCGTCGCAGCTGACGGGCCAGGGTGAGGGGGACGAGCGCCTTGCGCCACCCGGCCGCCCGCAGCTCTTGGACCTCGCGCCCCTGGGCCCGCATGCCCTCGGCGATCCCGCCGGACCCGTAGAGCGCGACCACCCGGCTGCGGTGGCGCGAGTGGGAGGTCAGCATCTCCAGCTGCCGCTCGGCGCCGCCGGCGGTCAGGGTGGCGATGACGTGGACGACGTCCAGGTGGGGCCGGGCGGGTGCCGTCGGGGGCGTGCCGGGGTCCGGGGTCATCGGGACCCGCGCCGGGCGAGCACCTGGCGGTAGACCCGGGCGACACCGTCGGCGGTGGTCTCCCACGTGGGCAGGTCCAGGGGCCGCGGACGGTGCGGCCCGGGGCGGCGCGCGGTCTCCTCCAGTGCCGCGGTCAGGGCGTCGGCGACGGTGGCCGTGGAGGCGTCGACCGGGACGCCGGTGACCAGGCCGTCCTCGACCAGGTCGCCGGTGCCCGCGACGTCGAACCCGACCACGGGCAGTCCCAGCGTGACGGCCTCCATGATCCCCACGGGGTGCGCCTCGTAGGTCGAGAACGCGGCCATCACGCTGGCGGTGCCGAGCTCGTGGGCCATCGCCGCGCGGTCGGTGGGCGGGAGGTGGCGGATCTCGACGGCGTCGGCGACGCCCAGGCGCGAGGCGAGGGCGCGGAGCTCCCCCTCGTACTCACCATCGCCGAGGATCAGCAGGTCGGCCTCGGGGATCCGGCGACGGACCAGGGGCAGCGCCTCGATGGCACGGTGGTGGCCCTTGTAGTGCTCGAGCCGACCGCTGGACACGATCCGGCCGGGCCGCGGGTTCGCGTCGAGCGCGAGCGGCGGCAGGGCGCCGCCGTTCGGGACGACGGTGAAACCTGCGGGGTCGATACCGGTGGCCTCGGAGAAGTGGGACCGCTCGAAGCGGCTGACCGCGACCAGGTGGTCGGCGCCGCGGAGCAGCGGGGTCAGCACCCGCCACTGCGCACCGCGCGCGCGGCGGCGTGCCGCCGAGGAGTGGCCGCCGCTGTGGAAGGTCAGGACGTACGGGGTCCGCGTGGCCCGGGCGGCCGCCATCGCCAGCGGGGGCACGAACGTGTGCACGCCCTGGACGTGCACCAGGTCCCAGTCGCCGCGCGCGACCTCCGCGGCGAGCCCGGGGGAGAGGTAGTAGTCCTTCTCGGCCGGCCACGAGCGGCGGCGCAGGACGGCGTAACCGTCCCGCTCCTCGGCGCGGGCCAGGCGGCCGCTCCGGTCGGTGGTCAGGACGGTGACGTCGAACTCCCCGGCGGCGGCGAGCCGCGAGGCGACCTCGGCGACGTGGGTCTCGATGCCGCCCATCTCGGGGAAGAAGCGCTGGACGACCATGAGGACGCGCGGACGCGCGGTGCTGTGCTCGGGCAACGGGATCACCTGTCCAGGATCAGGGTGCGGAGGGGGTCGGTCTGGTCGGCGTACGACACGGTGACGACCTGTCGGCCGGTGGTGGGGAGCGAGACCGTGGTGGTGACCGTGTCGTCCTCGCCCACGCTGAACAGCGGGTAGCTGACCTCGTTGCCGTCGGCGGACGTGCGCACCTCGAGCGGGCCGATGGGATCGGTGGAGCTGACCACCACCTCCACCGACGTGCCGGAGACCTCGCCGAGGGACATCTCGACCGGCGCCGCGGTGGACGCCGTGAGCGACGACCCCGTCATCTGGACGGACACGACCACGACGGCCGCGGCCACGCCGAGCCACGGGACCAGGGCCCCGGCCCGGTGCGTGCCGGGTCGGCCGGTCGCGTCCGCGGGCCCGGACCCCGGGCCCCCGCCGTCCGCCGCCCGGGCGGGCACGACGGCGGCGAGGGCCAGCGCGGACACGCTGAGGACGGCGAGCGCGACCACCCAGGTCGTCGGGCTCAGCCCGAGGGCGGTGGAGCCCAGCAGCATCCCCGTGAGCACCAGGGCCACCAGGGTGCCGCCGACACCGACCAGCACGCGGTCGGTGGTCCCGGCGCCGCGCAGTCGCGTGAGGCGGTCGGCGGCCAGGGCCAGGCCGACCAGGGCCAGGCCACCGGTCAGCGGCTGGGGGGCGTCCGCAACGAGGGCGATCAGGGCGGCGGCCGGCAGGGCCGCGCGCCAGAGGAGGTCAGTTCGCATCGAGTGCTCCCAGGTCGTAGATGACGATCGAGCCGTTGTCGTAGATGGCGTCGACGCCGGGCACGGAGGAGAACTTCCTCAGCGCGGCGGCGGGGACCGGTTCCGTACGCCCGTCCTCGCCGAACTCCCCGGACTCGATGTAGACGTCCTGGTTGGGCAGCCCGTTGGCGTTGCGGCGGTCGGCGACGAGGTACCGGATGCCCGACTCCTGGACCAGGGCGACGTCCTCGGGGCCGAACTCCGGGTCCAGCAGGAGCCGGGAGGCGTCGATGCGGGTGCTCACGTGGCGGACGACGTACTGGTCCCCGTACGCCGCAGCGAGGAGGCCGCCGACGCGGTCGCCGTAGACCACGCTGTCGTCGGGCAGGTTCTCGGCCATCCAGTCGGCGGCCGACAGGTTGTCGGCGTCGATGGTGCGCGCGTCGTCCGAGACCCGGAAGGGGCCGGGGAGCTGGTTGGTGATGCTGCCGGACCCCAGCACGATGCTCCCGACGAAGACGACGCTGGCCCCGAGGCCGAGCACCCAGGCGCGGCTCAGGCGCATGGGCCGCTGCCACATCCACCAGGCCACGACGAACCCGACGCCGAAGAAGACGAAGCCGGCGGACCGGTCCCCGACCTCGGCGGTGGCGACGGTGAGGTGGCTGGCCGGGATCACCGGGAAGACCAGGGCGATGGCCAGCAGCAGCACCACGATCGCGTTGCGGGCCGGGAGGAGCACGCGGGCGCGCCAGACCGAGACCAGGAGCACCACGAGCGTGATGACCAGCGACGCGAGGATGGCGTAGCGCTCCCAGGGGGCGCTCTGCACGCCGGCGGAGTTCTGGAAGAGCTTGCGTGACTCGCCGCCGCCGGCGACCTGGGTGACGGCGCCGATCGAGCTGTTCGCGATCTCGCCGAGGTAGCCCAGCAGCGGGTTGCCCGGGTTGAGCAGGGTGACGCCGAACCCGACCACGCCGGCCGCCACCATGACCAGCAGCGCCCCGACCGACGAGGGCCGTCCGCGCCGCAGGACCAGCTCGACGAGCGCCCAGACCACGAACGCCCCGATCAGCAGGAGCGGGGTCAGGTGGTGGGAGGCGATCACGGCCCACAGGGCCAGGACCGCGGGGACGAGCGCGAACCGGGAGCCGCGTCGCCGGCTCAGCACCAGGTACACCACGAAGGCCGCGAGCGGCAGGGCGAGCGACTGGTAGTTGAAGGTGGCGTTGAAGACCAGCATCTGCGGGTTGCAGGCGTAGACGACGACGGCGGCGGCGCCGATGCGCGCCGACCGGGTCACCCAGCCGACGACCAGGAGCACCGACAGGGCCAGCACGACGCGGACCACGAGCAGGACCACGATGCCGCTCACGTGGTTGCCGAGCCCGGTGAGGTCGTGGACGGCGTCGGCGAGGACCTGCAGGCCCGGGTAGAAGGACGTGACGGGCAGCAACGGGTTGTCGTTGTAGAGCGTGCCGCTCTGCTCGATCTGGCGCAGCCCGTTCAGGTGGATCAGCTCGTTGTGCTGCACGAACCGCACCGGGTCGACGACCCACCGGGTCAGCTGCAGCAGCACCATCATCGCGACGGCGAGGATCACCCGGGTGGCCGTGCTGACGCGCGGCAGGAGGACGCCGACGGCCGCGGGGGCGAAGATCACCACCAGCCCGGCGACGTAGAGGCCCTGGTCGAGCGCGGTGCTGCCGCTGCCGGAGTCGCGGGACCGCGTGACGGCCAGCGCGATCGGGAGGAGACCGAGCGTCATCAGCACCAGGGCGGGGCCGGCGCCGACCAGGTCCGCGGCGCGGCGTGCGCGGCCGCGCGGCGCGGCGTCCGACGACGTGTGCTCGTCCTCGGCGCCGCTGCCGTCCGCGAGGTGCGGGGGGAGCGTGTCGTCATGGCGGAGTGGCACAGGGTCCTCGTGGATCGGTGTGGTGTGGTCGTGGGGGATCCCGTGCGGGGCCGTGTCCGGGGCCGTGTCGGGGGCCGTCGGCGGGGCCGTCGGCGGGGCGTGGCGCTGCCGGGCCGCGGACAGCAGGGGCCACGACAGGACGAGGGCCTGGACGACCAGGGCGCCGAGCCACCAGGCGCACAGCCCGACCACGCCACCGAGGGCCATGCCGATGGCGGCGGCCGCCAGCTCGAAGGCGGCCATCACCACGAGGACCGCGGTGGCCTCGGTGGTGCGGCCCTGCACCCGGCGGAGGGCGACGAAGTGGTCCTTGACGACGATGGGGAGGCCGGCCAGGGCGAGCAGGCGGAGGACCTCGACGCCCTGGGCGGAGTACTCCGCGCCGAAGAGGGAGAGCACGAAGCCGGCGAGCGGGAACAGCACGAGGTTGGCCGCGACGCTGATGGCGAGGCTGAGCGGCAGCGTGAGCCGCATCCGGTCGACGATGTCGCGCTCGCTGCCCCGGGCCGAGGCGAAGAGGGCCACGGCGATCGCGAAGGGCAGCGCGAAGATCACGCCGGTCACCTGCAGGGCGGTGGAGAAGACGCCGTTGCTCTGGGCCGAGACGCCGATCAGGACCAGCAGCGGCAGCAGCTGCAGCGGTGCCTGCAGGGCGGTGTTCAGGGAGTGGTGGGAGAGGGCCTGGCCGCCGAGGCCGCGCAGGGTCGTGCGGTCCAGCAGCGTGCCGGGGTCGGCCAGGGCGCGTCCGCCGCGGGTGCGCCAGGCGACCAGCGGCAGGGTGACCAGGGTGCCGAGGGTCCAGGCCAGGAAGATCGCCATGCCGCCGGTCTCACCGAGCAGGACGAGCCCGATCAGGGCCACCACCTTCGCGGCGCTGGCCAGGGTGTTGCGCTCGAGCTGCAGGTTGCCGTTGCCGATCACGAGCACGGCCTGGTCGACCACGATGGAGACCGCCATCAGGGCGCAGCCCACCGCGAAGAGGGTGGCGGTGCCCGGGGTGCCGGTGATCGAGCGGAGGTCCGCGACGCCGAACAGGATGATCGCGGCGAGCGGGACGACGGCGCCGAGCACGAGACCACCGGCGGCGGCCACCGCCAGGGCGGTACGCACGAGCACCCGTCGCCGGCCCTGGTCGGTGAGCGGCAGGCGTGCGATCAGCAGCGTGCCGAGACCGCAGGTGCCGAGGGTGCCGAGCAGCAGCATGGTCGAGACCGCGGCGCCGGCGACCCCGACGGACGCGATCGGGAACTGGCGCGCGGCGATCAGCCAGAACACCATGCCGAGCGCGCTGGTCACCGCGTAGGTGCCGACGAGCGACGCGCTGAGGGCCGCGACCTTGCGCAGCCCGGACCGCTGGTCGTCCGCAGCATCGGTCCGGGGGGTCAGTGTCTCGGTCATGGGGCTCCTCTCAGGGCGTGGTGGCGTGGTGGCGTGGTTGGGGGGTGCGGGGGTCAGCGTCGGTAGTCGTCCTGCAGACGCTCGATGTCGTCCTCGTCGAAGTGGCCGAAGGCCACCTCGAGGATGCGGGCGCGCTCGTCGCCCGAGTTGCCCATCCGGTGCGTGGCACCGGCGGGCACCCAGACGAGCTCGGCGTGCTGGGCGGTCCAGCTGTTCCCGTCGACCTCGATGTCCATCGGACCGTCGAGGACCTGCCAGAGCTCGCTGCGGTGCTCGTGGCGCTGCAGGGAGAGGCGGCTGTGCGGCTCGACGGTGATGATCTTGACCGTCGAGGTCTGGTTCAGGCTGAACTGCTCGAACGCGCCCCAGGGGCGCTCGGAGGTCAGCGTGGCGGGCTGGCGGTGCTCGGTCTGGGTCATGGTCGGGCTCCTCGGGTGGTGGCGAATGACGGGACGGACGGCCGCCGGGGCGGCCGCGGGATCGTGGGTGGTGACGGGGTGGTGCTGCTCGGGGTCGTGCGGGGGCGCGCCTCCTGGTCGGCCAGGCGCTCGAGCGTGGGCGCCATGCGCTCCACGACGTGCGCCCAGGTGAAGCGGTCCTCCACGCGCTGCCTGCCTCGCCGGCCCATGGCCGTGGCCGTGGCGCGGTCGAGGAGGAGACGCTCGAGGGCCGCCGCCAGGTCGTCGACGGTCGACGGGCCGCGCGGCACGGTGAGCGCGGTGACGCCGTCCTCGACGATCTCCGGGACCCCGCAGGTGGGCGTGACGACGCACGGCAGGCCGTGTGCCATCGCCTCGAGAAGGACGCCGGGGAACGGGTCGTACAGGGACGGCAGGCAGAACACGTCCGCCTCGGCGTACAGCGCGGACATCGCGCCCCGGCCCTCGACGCGGCCGAGGTGCTCGACCCCGTCCTGGGCGGGCGCGTGGCTCGGGGTGCCGACGACGCGCAGGCGGGCCTCCGGGACCCGGCGGCGGAGCCGGGCGAAGGCCTCCAGCAGCTGGGCACCGCCCTTGCGCTCGAAGTCGTTGCCGACGAAGAGGACGGTGGGCGGGCCGGTGCGGGGGCGGCCGAGGACCGGGAGCTGCTGGAAGTTCACGCCGGCGCCGACCACGCTCACCCGCTCCTCGGGCACGCCGTACTGCTCGACGAGGGAGTCGGCGGTCTCCTGGGAGAAGGCGAAGACGTGGGCGGCCTGCTGGTACTGGTGCAGCTCGCGGGCCAGCCAGCGGTCCAGGGCGCGTCCTCGCAGCGGGTTCCACTGGGGCCACTGCTCCATGGACTGCCGGTGGGTGCAGTCGACGTACATCACCGTGCGGGGGTCGGAGGTCGCGAAGAGGGCGTGGGTCTGGAAGACGACGTCGACACTCTCGCCGGCGATCCCGGCCCGGGCCCGGCGGCTGCGTAGGGTGACGCCCAGGTTGCTCTTGAAGAACCGCTCCGCCCACCGCCCCCGGTCGGGTCGGAAGGTGGTGGCCGCGACCAGCAGCCGCTCCGGCTGGGAGAGCTCGGTGTCGAGCTGGGCGACGACGTCGAAACGGTCCCGCATGGCCGACGACAGGGCCCCCACCAGGGGGTCGCCGCGGTCGGCGAGGAGGACGCGGGGGCGGACCGAGGACGGTGCGGGCGTCCCCGGAGGTCCGGCGCTGGGTGTCATGCGCGTGTGCTCCTCGGGGGTCGTCGGGGGGTGGTC
>NZ_LR733226.1 GCF_902506435.1 Nocardioides sp. AX2bis
ACCCGGTCCCGGCGACACCGCGGCCGCCCCGCCCCGCCGCGAGAGCCGCTGGATCGGCTGGGGCGCCCCGCTCGGCGTCACCGTGCTGGCGCTGGTGATGCGGCTGTGGGACCTCGGCTCGCCGCGCTCGTTCGCCTTCGACGAGACCTACTACGCCAAGGACGCGTGGTCGATGCTCAACCACGGCTACGTCCGTGGCTACGTCGACGGGGCCGACGAGAAGATCCTGGACGGCACCAGCACCGGGATCTGGACCGACGACCCGTCGATGATCGTGCACCCCGAGGTCGGCAAGTGGCTGATCGCGCTCGGCGAGAAGGCCTTCGGCATGGACCCCTTCGGCTGGCGGGTCTCCGCCGCGGTCGCGGGGGGGCTGATGGTGCTGGTGATGTGCCGCCTCGCGCGCCGGCTGACCGGGTCGACCCTGCTCGGCTGCCTGGCCGGGCTGCTGCTGATGCTCGACGGCGTCCACCTCGTGCTGTCCCGGCTGGCCCTGCTCGACATCTTCCTGGCGCTCTTCCTGCTCTGCGGCGTGGCCTGCGTGGTCAACGACCGGGCGTGGTTCCGCGCGCGGCTGGCCCGCGCCACGGCCGGCGTGCCCGTCCGCGGCGGCTGGGGGCCGGTCCGCGCGCTGCTCTGGCGTCCCTGGCTGCTCACCGGCGGCGTCGTGTGGGGCCTGGCGCTCGGCACGAAGTGGACCGCCGCCTTCCCCCTGGCCGCCTTCGGGATCCTGGTCTGGCTCTGGAGCGCCGGTGCGCGCCGCTCGGCAGGGGTACGCCGGGCGCGGCTGCGCTCGGCCGTCGTCGACGGGCTGCCCGCGTTCGTGCACCTGGTCGGGGTCGCCGCGGTCGTCTACGTCGCGACCTGGGGCGGGTGGCTGGCCAACGCCGCGGCCTACGAGGAGTCGCTCTCCTCGACGCAGTACACGCGCTTCGTGGCCGAGGGGCCCTGCGTCGACGGCGAGACCGGCAACGAGGAGGCGGAGACGGGGTCGTGGCCGACCGCGTCCGAGCCCGACGCCAGCGGCCCGGGCGAGATCGTGCAGTCGTTGCGCTCGCTCTGGTACTACCACCAGGACGTCTACACCTTCCACGCCCACTACCTGAACTGCTCGACGCACACCTACGCCTCCGACCCGCTCGGCTGGCCGCTGCTCAACCGGCCGGTGGGCATCTCCGCCGACACCGACATCGCGCCCGGTACGGACGGCTGCACCGCGCCCGCGGGCAGCGACTGCCTGCGCCAGGTGCTGCTGATCGGCACCCCGGTGATCTGGTGGGGCGGCCTGCTCGCCCTGCTCGGCGCGGTCGCGCTGTGGGTGGGCCGGCGGGACTGGCGCGCCCAGCTGGCGGTGGTCGGGGCGCTGGCGACCTGGCTGCCGTGGCTGCAGTACGACGACCGCCCGATCTTCTTCTTCTACGCCGTCGCGATGCTGCCGTTCCTGGTGCTGGCCGTCGTGCTGTGCCTGGGCCGGCTCATCGGACCGCCGGGTGGGAGCAGCCGCAGGCGTACCGTCGGCGTGGTCGTGGCCGGGTCGTTCCTGGTCCTGGTCGTGCTCAACGCGGCGTGGTTCTGGCCGCTGTGGACCGACCAGCTGCTCACCCGCGGGGAGTGGCTGGACCGGATGTGGTTCGCCCGCTGGATCTGAGCCCGCCCCCGGGCCGACCGGTCAGCCGACCGGTCAGTCGGCGCGCGAGGTCTCGTCCGCGTCCTCGGGCAGGCAGGTGTTGGCGAAGGACAGCACGTCGCGGCCGTTGAAGTGCTCCTCGTCCTGGTGCCCGCCGTAGACCAGCACCGGCTCGACGTCGGCACCCGCGGCGGAGAGGCTCTCCACGAAGGGCTCGGCGTTCTCGGCGTAGACCACCTGCGGGTCGTCGCGCGAGGCGATCAACCGGTAGCGGGTCTCGGTCGGCAGGGCGTCCACGGACCGGATCGGGTCGCGCTCGGGCGGCACGTCGCGCCCGAAGGACCTGCGGATCCACTTGTCGGCGAGGGGCACGCCGCCCATGTCGTTCAACGAGAGGGCCGGCCGCACGCCGTACCAGCAGGTCGGCGGCTCGGCGCCGTTGACCAGCGCGTTCAGCGACGTCGTGCCACCCATCGACCCGGCGACGAAGACGTCGGGTGTGAGCCCGGTCTGCTCCTCGGCCCAGGCGGTGAGCAGGTCGACGTCACGGGTGGAGGCCGGGTTGCCCCAGGACGCGCCGTGGAAGTTCGACGACGCGACGGCCCAGCCGTCGCGGCTCAGGGTCTGCAGGAAGGGGTCGTCCATCCGGACGTCCTCGTCGCCGGCCTGGCCGTGGAACCAGACGACCAGGCCCTTCGGCTCGACGCCACCGCCCGGCAGGTTGAGGCGGACGCCCTGGCCCTCGAGCTCCGAGCGCACGGTCTCCCCCGGCAGCTCGCCGGCGTCGACGCTGGTCAGCGGCACGACGCCCACGGCCAGCACGAGCGCGAGCACGCCCGCGAGCAGCCACGGCCAGCGCCGCGCACCCTGGTCCTCGCTCGTCACCGGGCCAGTATCAGGTACCGCTGGGAGTCGCGCCTTACCAACGCCGACTTCGGCGCCCACGACTCCGCGGGAGGGGCCGGTCCGAGCGGGTGCGGCTCAGCGGGTGCGGCGGCGTCCGCCGAGAGAGGCGTCGGCGTTGAACGCCCACAGCGTCCAGCCGTCGAGACGGCGCAGCAGGCGGGAGGTGGCGGAGGTCGTCGTCATGGTGGTGGCCCTTCGGGTGGGGGTTCGTGCGGGTCCTTCCAGTGTGGGGACCTGACTTGGATCGATCCAAGAGGACCGCCGCATGATCCGCCTCACGCGACGTGCGTCACGGCCGTAGGCTGCCGCCGTGGTCACGTCGGACGCCGTGCGCGCGAGCGCCCTGGGGCTCGTCTGCGGGCTCGGCGCGGTACTCGCCCACGCCGGCGCGGCCGGCCACGCGGTCGGCACCGGTCCCGCCCTGCTGCTCACCGCCCTCGGGCTCGCCGTCGGGCCCGTCCTCGTCCGTCGCGCCACGCCCGCCCGGGTCCTCGTCGGCGCGCTGGCGGTGCAGGCGGCCGGTCACGGCCTGCTGGCCCTGGCGCCGTCGCCCGCGACCACCCACCAGGGGATGACCGGCATGACCGGCGCGGGCGGCCACGGACTGCTGGACGGCGGCGTCGCGATGCTCGGCGGGCACCTGGCGGTCGCGCTGGTCACCACCCTGCTGGCCCTGCGCGCCGACCGGGCCGTGCGAGCGGTCGTCGACGCGACGCTTGCCCGGCTCGTGCCGCCACCGACGCCCGGCGCACCCCGGCCGGTGGCCCGCCTCCCGCGGACCGCCCCGGTCGTACGA
>NZ_LR733248.1 GCF_902506435.1 Nocardioides sp. AX2bis
CCGCCGGACCCACCTGCGCGGCCGCTCTTCGCTCCCGACCCGCCCGACGGCGCCCCCGTACGCCGTTCCCGGCACGCGCCGTCGGGCACCGCGACCACCGCGACCACCGCGGTCGGGGCGGCGGGCACGGCGGGCGGTGCGGGCAACCCCACCGGGTCGACGTACTGGCCCTGGGACACCGGGTCGCGCGACCCTGCCGTGGACTCGACCGGCTCGGGCGTGCTGCCGGCCGTCCAGGAGCCGGTGCCCGGGCGCCGCTCGCAGCGGGTCGGGATCGTCATCGCCCTGCTCCTGGTGATCCTGGTCGCCGCCGTGGTGGCCTACAACCTCGGCCGGGGGCGCACCCCCCTGGGCGCGGAGCCCGAGCCCTCGACCACCCCGACGCCGACCGCGACCGCTGTCCCGGACCCCGTCGCCGTCGAGGGCCTGACGGCGACCCTGCTCGATCCGCAGGGCGGGGGCTCGGAGGACGACGGGGAGGCACCGCTGGCCGTCGACGGCGACCCCGCGACCGGCTGGTCGACCCTGACCTACTTCCAGCAGCTCGGCCCGGGCGGCCTCAAGACGGGCCTGGGCCTCGCCATCGACCTCGGCGAGGAGCGCGACGTCGCCGAGGTCGACCTCGCCTTCGACGGCGCGCCCACCAGTGCCACCGTGTTCGCCTCCGACACGCCCCCGACCGGGGTGGACGGCCTCACCGCCGTCGCCTCCGTCGACGACGCCGGCCAGGAGGCCGGCCTGGAGCTCGAGGACCCGGTCCGGGCCCGCTACCTAGTGGTGTGGCTGACCGCGCTGCCACCGGTCGACGGCGGGTTCTCGGGCGGCCTGCGGGAGATCGCCGTGACGGAGGTCCCCCGTGCGTGAGTCCCGGCCGTGCCGCAGGCCCGGGACCCCCGGTGCCTGAGCCGGCCGGGGGACGCACCGGCAGCTGGGCCGACCCCCGCGACGACGCGGCGCTGCTCGCCGCCCACGTCGCCGGGGACGCCGAGGCCTTCGGGGTGCTGGTCCGACGCCACCAGGACCGGCTCTGGGCGGTCGCGCTGCGCACCTGCGGCCACCCCGAGGACGCCGCCGACGCGCTCCAGGAGGCCCTGGTCGCGGCCCACCGCCGGGCGGCGACCTTCCGGGGGGAGGCCGCGGTCACCACCTGGCTGCACCGCGTCGTCGTCAACGCGTGCCTCGACCGGCTCCGGGCGGCGAAGGTACGCCGCGCCGACCCGCTGCCCGACGACCTCGCGGACCGGCCCGGGACCACCGCGGACGGCGTACCGGCCGGGCTGTCCTCCTCCGCCCAGGACCCCGCGGCGGCTGCCGTGACCGCGGACCGCCGGCGCCGGGTGCTCGCCGCGCTCGCCACCCTGCCGGCTCCCCAGCGCGCCGCGATCGTCCTGGTCGACCTGGAGGGGTACTCGGTGGCCGAGGCCGCCGAGGTGCTCGACTGCGCGGTCGGGACCGTGAAGTCCCGCTGCTCGCGCGGGCGCGCGAGCCTCGCGACGCTCCTCCGGCCGCTGCTCGACGACACCGAGGACGGCCCGGACGGCCCGCTCCCGTCCACCGGGAACCACCCGGCGTCCCGGCACGTCCCATCCACGCCACCACGAGGGCCCCCGCCCCGGGCCTAGGCACGGTCCTGCGGTCCGAGGGACTCCCGGGGCCGTCCACGTCCGCACGGACAGCCTGGGACGATGGACCGTCCCCCGGCCCACCACCCGGCCCACCAC
>NZ_LR733229.1 GCF_902506435.1 Nocardioides sp. AX2bis
CCTCGACCCCGGCCCCCCGCACCCGCATCCGGGCCAGGACGCCCGGCAGGGCCAGCACCCGGCGGTACGAGCCGACGGTGACGACGAGGTCGTCGCCGCTGCGGGCGAGGTCGACCTCGCCGGCGTCGGCGAACGGGAGCGCGAGGTGCAGGGTGGCCCCGCCGCTCCACCGCTCGACACGGAAGGGCGCCGGCGCGGTCACCGGACCGACCGGGTCGCGCCCGGCGTACAGGTTGAAGGCGAGGTCGCGCAGCGCGGCGACGCCGACGGGCTCGGCCGGGGCGTAGCCCGCGCGCCACAGCGGCAGGCCTTCGAAGGACGCCCGCGCCTCGGCCAGCACCCGCGCCTGCGCGCGCACCCAGCCCTGCCGCCAGGCGTCGCCGGAGCCGGCGGGGAAGACCCGGTTGGCCACGACCCCGTCGACGCGGTAGCCGAACAGCGACAGCGTCGTCCACGAGCGGCGGGCCTCGGCCAGCACGACGGACTCGGGGGTCAGCACCAGGCGTACGGAGGCCTCGGGGCCGGTGAGCAGCGCCCGCACCTCGGCCAGCTCCAGCTGCAGCCGCTCGGCGGCGCCGGCGACCTCCGGGTCCGGGGCCGGCACGCCCGTGGCGCGACTGAGCAGCGGCGCGAGGGCGCGGACGACACGACGGTCGGCGGGCACCACCTTGCGCAGGTACCACCCGAGCGCCTCCGGCAGCGCCAGCAGGCGCAGGGTCTCGGCGGTCGGCGCGCAGTCGACGACGACGGCGTCCCACTCCCCCGACAGCACCTGGCGGCGCAGCTCGAGCAGGGCCAGGACCTCCTCGGCGCCGGGCACGACCGTCAGCTCCTCGGCGGTCACCGGGTCGAGCCCGGCGACGTGCAGCACGTCGAGCAGGTAGCCCTGGACGACCGACCAGGACTCCTCGAGCCCGCGCTGGGCGTCGACCTGCTGCACGTGCAGGTGGGGGGCCACCGGCGTCGGCTCCGGACCCACCGGGACCCCGAAGGCGTCGGCGAGGGAGTGTGCGGCGTCGGTGGAGAGCACCAACGTACGGCTGCCGCGCGCCGCCGCGAGCGCGGCCGTGCCGGCGGCGACCGTGGACTTGCCCACGCCACCCTTGCCGGTGAACAGCACGACGCGCACGATCGGTCCTGACCTGGTCCGGCTGCCGGCGCTCAGGCCAGCTGCTCGACGCGCTTCTTCAGACCCTTCAGCGCGGTGTCGATGAGGATCTTCTCCCCCTTGCGCTTCAGCATCCCGATCAGCGGGATCGAGACGTCGAGGGCGAGTCGGTAGGTGACCTCGGTGCCGCCGGGGACCTCGCGCAGGACGTAGGCGCCGTCGAGGGAGCGCAGCATCTTGCCCTCGACCAGGCTCCAGGAGACCTGGCGGTCGCCGTCCCAGGTGTAGGCCAGCGTGTACTCGTCCTTGATCGGGGAGACGTCGAGGACGAAGAAGACCCGGTCGGCGCGCCCGGCCGCGGGGCCGTCCCCGACCCGGTCGAGGACCTCGGCGCGCTTCATCCCGGTCGCCCACGCGGGGTACGACTCGAAGTCGGCGATCACGGCCATGACCTCGGCGGGCGTGGCCTCGACGACGAGGGACGACGTGGTCTGCTCCGCCATGGTCACACCCTTCCGATGCTGCGGGCCCACGCGGCCGCGACGAGACGCGACCGGGGTGCCGGACGATCGGCGAGACTACCGGACGCCCCGGCCGTACCACCGGATGGCGTCCCCGAGCCGACGGCGCAGTAGCCTGCCCCCGCCGCCACCAGCGCCGGCGCAGGACCAGCACGACCAGTGAGACCAGTGAGACCAGCGAGACCAGCGAGGAGGAGCCGTGCGGGAGTACTCCACCCCCCGGGCCACGCCCGCGCCGCTCACCGGCAGCCTCACCGACGACCTGCTGACCAACGCCGAGCAGGCACCGGACGCGGTCGCCCTCCTCCGCCGCACCCCCGGCGCCCCCTCCGGCACCGCCCCGGGCGGCGGGTGGGAGGAGCTCACCACCACCGGCCTGCGCGACGAGGTCGCCGCGGTGGCCCGGGGCCTGCTGGCGGTCGGCGTCGACGCAGGCGACCGGGTCCTGCTCGCGGCCCGCACCCGGTGGGAGTGGACGGTCGTCGACTACGCGCTGTGGTGGGTGGGGGCGGTCAGCGTCCCCCTCTACGACTCGGTCTCGGTGGAGCAGCTGGGCCGCGTCCTCGCCGACGCGCCGGTGGTCGCTGCGGTGGTCGGCGACGCCGCCGTCGCCGCGCGGCTCCGCGAGGCCGCCGGCGGCGCCGTCCCCCGCCACACCTGGGTGCTCGACGACGGCGGTCTGGACGCGCTGCGCGCCGCCGGACGAGGACCGGGCTCCCCGGACGAGGACGCCCTCGCGGCCCGGCGGGCCGCCGTCGGGCCCGACGACCTGGCCACGCTCCTCTTCACCTCGGGCACCACCGGGCGACCGCGCGGCTGCGAGCTCACCCACGGCCAGCTGATGGCCGGCGCCCAGGCGTGCCTCGACGGCCTGCCCGAGCTCTACCGCACCGCGGACCCCGACGACGAGGACGACGACGGCCCCTCGACGCTGCTCTTCCTGCCGCTCGCCCACGTGCTGGCGCGCTCGGTCCAGGTGGCCTGCGTCCGCGCCCGCGTCCGGATCGCCCACGGCTCCGACCTGCGTCGGCTGACCGACGACCTGCAGCAGGTCCGGCCGACCTTCGTCCTGGCCGTGCCCCGGGTGCTGGAGCAGCTGTTCAACACCGTCTCGCTGCGTGCGGCCGCCGACGGCCGGGGCCGCGTCTTCGAGAAGGCCGCCGACACCGCCATCGCCTGGTCCCGCGCCCGCGAGCGCGGTCGGGTGCCGGTCCGGCTCCGCGCACGCCACACGGCCTACCAGCGCCTGGTCCGCACCCGCCTGCACGAGGCCCTCGGCGGCCGCTGCCGGCACGCCGTCTGCGGCGGAGCGCCGCTGGGCGAGCGGCTCGGCCACTTCTACCGCGGGATCGGGATCAGCGTGCTCGAGGGCTACGGCCTCACCGAGACCGCGGGCGCGGTGACGGTCAACCAGCCCGAGGCCACCCGGATCGGCACCGTCGGCCGGCCGCTGCCCGGCGCCGGTGTGCGGATCTCCGACGAGGGCGAGCTGCTGGTGCGTGGCCCGCAGGTCTTCCGCGGCTACCACGGCCTGCCCGACCTGACCGCCGAGGTGCTGACCGCCGACGGCTGGCTGCACACCGGTGACGTCGGCGAGGTCGACGACGAGGGCTTCGTCCGGGTCACCGGGCGCCAGCGCGAGATCTTCGTGACCGCCGGCGGCAAGAACGTCGCCCCCGCCGTGCTCGAGGACAAGGTCCGCGCCCACCCGCTGGTGAGCCAGTGCCTCGTGGTCGGTGACGGGCGCCCGTACGTCGGGGCGCTGGTCACCCTCGACCCGGACGCCGTCGCGCTCTGGGCCGAGCGGCACGGCACCACCGACGACCCGGCCCGGCTGACCGGTCACCCGGCCCTGCTGGCCGACGTGCAGGCCGGCGTCGACGAGGCCAACCTGGCGGTGTCGAAGGCGGAGTCGATCAAGCGCTTCCGGGTGCTGCCGCGCGACTGGACCGAGGAGGACGGCGAGCTGACGCCCAGCCTGAAGCTGCGCCGCTCGGTGGTCCTGCGCCGCCACCGCGACGCCATCGAGGGCCTCTACGAGGCCTGACGGCCCGCCGTCGCCTGCCACAGGTCCCGGACCGGTGGTCCTTTTCGGTATTCCGCCACGGGTCGACCCCCCTGCGTGCCAACATTTCGACACGCCCGCGGGATGGTCCCGCGCGCCGCACGCTGCGCCTGACGTCAGCACCTCCGGGGGAAGGTGACCGATGTCGCGCGCCGGGAGGGACCCATGGAGCGACGCAAGATCCTGCTGGTCGTGGCGGCCGTCGTCGCCGCCCTCGGAGCGACCCTGGTCTTCCTCTACGCCCAGGGTGCCGAGAACCGGGCCGTGGCGCAGTTCCAGACCGTCGAGGTGCTCAGCGCCGCGCAGCGCATCGAGCGCGGCGAGTCCATGGACGACGCCCTGGCCGCCGGCAAGGTCACCCTCGAGGACGTCAACGTCGACGAGGTGCTCGAGGGCGCCGGCGCCGACGACGAGGTCTTCGCCGGCCAGGTCGCGCTGACCACGGTCTACCCCGGCGAGCAGCTGCTGCCGGTCAAGTTCGGCTCCGCCGACGAGGTCGAGTCGACCTCGACCCTCCCGGTGCCCGACGGCAAGGTCGCGATCGCCGTCAGCCTCACCGACCAGGGCCGTGTCGGCAGCTTCACCCGGCCGGGCTCCGAGGTCGCGATCTACCTCTCCGCGGTCCCCGAGGACGGCACCCCGGCCTACACCCGGATGCTCCTGCCCCGGGTGACGGTCATCGGCGCCGGGTCCACCACCCAGGTCCAGGCCGCCGCGACCACCGCGGAGGGCGAGGTCGCCGCCGAGCAGCTGCCCAACACGCTGCTGACCCTCGCCGTCGACCAGCAGGAGGCCGAGAAGGTCCTCTTCGCCCAGGACGCCGGCACCCTCTCCTTCGCCCTGCTCCCCGCCAAGGGCGAGCTCGAGGACACGGGGGGCGTCGGTGCCGCCAACCTCTTCGAGTGACGTCCTCCCCCAC
>NZ_LR733251.1 GCF_902506435.1 Nocardioides sp. AX2bis
CGGTGGGGGTCTGGGTCACGCGGGGCTCCTGGTCTGGCGTGGTCCGGGCCGGTGCGGGGCCCGGGACCTGGTGCGGCAAAGGTGTACGCGGTACAACTTTCCCGGGTGCTCGTTTCATTCCCGGACCGGGCACCGGATCCGGAGCGGCCCGGGAGGGCCCGGAGGAGGTGGACAGTGGGACTGCGCGAGCAGAAGAAGGACGCGGCGCGCCGCGACATCCGCGAGGCCGCCTGGCGTCTCTTCGAGGAGCGCGGGTACGCCGGGGTCAGCGTCGAGGAGATCGCCGCCGCCGCCGGGGTCTCGCGCACCACGTTCTTCAACTACTTCCACACCAAGGAGGGCGTCGTGCTCGACCCCTCCCCCGCCGACAAGGAGCGGCTGGCCGCCCTGGTCGCCGAGCAGCCGGCCGGGCTCGCGGCGTGGGACGCCGTTTCCGCGGTGCTCCTCGGCCTCACCCGGGCGGGCCAGGACGAGGTCGCCCGGCGCCATCGGCTGGTCGGGGCGGACCGCGCCCTGGACCACCGGGCCCAGGAGCTCGGGGAGGAGCTGGCCGGGATCCTGCGCGACTGGCTGCGCGACCGTGACCCGAGCGACCCGCTGGGCGCCGACCTGACGGTCGAGCTCGCCCTCGCCGCCACCCGTACGGCGTGGTCGGCGTGGTCGGCCGAGCCCGACGACGACGCCGCGGTCGCGGTCTACCTCGACCTGCTCCAGGAGTGCCTGCACCGGGCGCGGCCGGCCGGGGCGTGACGGGACACCACGACGGGGCACCCCGGCTGGTGGCCGGGATGCCCCGTGTCAGTGGTGCGTGCGTCCGGGTGGACGCCGAGGGTCACTGACCCAGGTCGACTCCACACTCATCGGAGGCCTGCTGGCTGATCTCCTGCTGCGCCTGGGCGGCGTCGGTGCTGCTGAGGCCCTGGACCTCGGTGGCCAGCTGCTGCAACGACTGCGGGTCCACGCCCGGCGGGATCTCGCCGCGGCTGAGCCCCTCGAGGTCGTCGAAGGTCAGCCCCGCCTCGCCCAGCGCCGTCTCGAGCTGGTTCAGCGGCGCCAGGACCTGCTTCCAGGAATCGGCGATCTCGGCCGGGGCCGCGTCGCCGAGGTCCTGCAGCGTGGTGATCGCGGCGTCGAACTGCGACAGGTCACCGGTGGCGAGGGCGGTGAACTGCTTGTTCGCCGACTCCAGCTGCTGGCAGTAGTCCGACGAGCCGCCGGCCTGCGCGGCCTCCGACTCGGACTCCGAGGGGGACTCCGACGGCGTCTCCGCCGACTCCGGGGCCGACTCCGAGGCCGACTCCGAGGGGCTCGCCGGCTCCGCGGACCCCTCGTCGCCCCCGCCGCAGGCGCTGAGCGCCAGGCTGAGCGCGAGCGCGCTCCCGGCCATCATCATCTTCGTACGTCGCACGTCCGTCTCCTGTCTGCTGTCTGCTGGGTGCCGCTGGGTGCTGCCGGGTCAGGAACCGCTGAGGTCCACGTCGCACTCGGAGGAGGCGTGCTCCTCGATCGCGTCGCTGGCCTGCTCGATCTCGTCGCCGCCGAGCGACTCGATCTCGGTGCCGAGGTCCTGCAGGGCTTGCTCGTCGAGGCCCTCGGGCAGCTCGCCGGCCTGGATGTCGGCCAGGTCGCCGAACTCGATGCCGGCATCCTCGAGGGCCTTCTCCAGGTCGTCGAAGGCACCCAGGAAGACCTCCCACTCCTGGGCCACCTCGTCGGGGGCCTCCTCACCGAGCGAGCGGAAGGTCGAGATGGCGTCCTCGAACTGCTGGGCGTCCGGTGTGCCCTCGTCGAAGGCGGTGAACTGCTCCTCGGCCGAACGCAGGTCCTCGCAGTACGCGTCGGTGCCACCACCGCACCCGCCGACCAGGAAGCTCATGCTGAGGGCGGTCGTGGCCATCAGGATCCTGCTGCGTCGCATTCGTGACTCCCTCATCAGGTTCGCGCGCCCGTCCGGGCGCAGGCACCACCCTGCCGCATCGTGGTCGGCGGTGGCACCGAACGGTGGGGTGTGTCCTGCTGCGGGACGCAGACCGACCGGCACCAGGCGGATGCCGGAAGGATGGCCCCGGGTGTCGGCGCGCTCGCCTAGCCTCGAGCCCATGCGTCGTTCCGCCCTCCTCCTGCTGCTGTCCCTGCTCGTGGCGTGCGGCGGCCCAGGAGCAGAGCAGGACCCCGCACCCGACCCGACCCCGTCGTCCCCGTCGTCCTCCCCGGAGACCGACGGGGAGCAGCCGGACGGGCAGGAGCCGGACGAGTCCTCCCCAGGGGCGGCGGCCCCCGCCAGGACACCCGCCTGCGCCGTGGTGCGCGCCGGGATCGACGCGTTCAACGAGGGCGACTTCGAGGAGACCGTCGCCCGTTTCGGCGAGGCGGTCCCGCTCGCCGAGGAGCAGGTCGACGGGTCCGAGCAGGCCGACCAACTGCTCGAGGCCGTCCGGTGGTACGCCGCGCTCCCGCCCGAGGACTACGCCGAGGCCGCGGTCTCCTCGCAGGAGTTCCAGGTCTACAAGGCGATCACCCTCACCCAGTGCGACCCGGTCCCGGACGAGGCCGCCCCCTCGACGGCGCCCCCGGTCGAGGCCTGACGCCGTGCCGGCGGACCCGACGGCGTTCGAGAGGTTCCGGCTCGCCGTGCCCGAAGCGGACCTGGTCGACCTCCGCGAGCGGCTGGCCCGCACCCGCTGGCCCGACGCCGGACCCGACGACACCTGGGCCTCCGGGGTCCCGCTGGACGCCCTGCGCACGCTGGCCGCGCACTGGCAGGACGGCTTCGACTGGCGCGCCGAGGAGGCCCGCCTCAACGCCTTCCCCCAGCTCACCACGACCCTCGACGGGGAACGCGTGCACCTCGTGCACGCCCGGTCCCCCGAGCCCGCCGCCCTGCCGCTGCTGCTCACCCACGGCTGGCCGGGCTCGGTGCTGGAGATGCTCGACGTCCTGGGCCCGCTGACCGACCCCCGCGCGTACGGCGGTGACCCGGCGGACGCGTTCCACGTCGTGGCCCCCTCGATCCCCGGCTACCCGTTCTCCGGGCCGCTGCGCGGCCCCGGGTGGGACCCGGCCCGGATCGGGCGCGCCTGGGTGACGCTGATGGAGCGCCTGGGCTACGACCGGTACGGCACGCAGGGCGGTGACTGGGGCTCGTACGTCAGCCGCGAGGTCGGCGTGGTGGCCCCCGAGAAGGTCGTCGGGGTGCACCTCAACATGCTCTACCAGCGCCCCACCGAGGACGAGGTCGCCGCCCTCGGGCCGCTGGCCCCCGACGAGGAGGAGCGTCTCGACCAGGTCCGGCGCTTCCAGCGCGACGGCGCCGGCTACAGCCACCTGCAGTCGACCCGCCCGCAGACCCTGGCCTACGCGCTGACCGACTCCCCGGTGGGCCAGCTGGCGTGGGTCGTGGAGAAGTTCCACGAGTGGACCGACCTCACCTCCGGAGGCCTGCTGGCGGACCCCGTGGACCGGGACCGGGTGCTCGCCGACGTCTCCGCCTACTGGTTCACCCGCACCGCCGGGTCCTCGGCGCAGCTCTACCGTGCGGCCGCCCGGGCCGGGCGGACCCTGCGGCCGCTCGCCGTGCCGACCGGGGTGGCGGTCTTCCCCCACGACATCGTCCGCCCGGTGCGGCGCCTGGCCGAGCGCAGCGACCACCTCGTGCACTGGACCGAGATGCCCCGCGGCGGCCACTTCGCGGCGATGGAGGAGCCCGGGCTGCTCGTCGACGACGTCCGCACCTTCTTCCGCGGCCTCCGCCCGACCTGACCCCGGGGACCTGTCAGGTCAGGCGTGCGCGACGCAGCGCGACACGTGCGGGCGCGCCTCGAGCCGCGCGGGCGGGATCTCCTCGCCGCACACCTCGCAGGTGCCGTACGTCCCGTCGGCCACCCGGGCGCGGGCGTCGCGCACCGCCGTCAGCGACCGCAGCAGCTGCTCCTGGGTGGAGACCGCCGACATCCGGTGCGCCGCAGCCGCCGTCCCCTCCCCGACCCGCTTGCCGAAGGGGATGCCCTCGGCCTCCGCGGGCCCGCCGACCAGGGCGGCGAGCTCGGCCTCGAGGTGTGCCTCGTGCTCGGCCAGGGTGCGGTCGGCCTCAGCGAGCCGGGTGGTGTCCATCCGGGCACCCTAGGGCCAGGCGCCCCCCGGGCCCGGCAGGCGACGCTCAGGGCTGGACGAGGATCCGGACCGGGCTGCCCTCGCGCTCGTGCAGCCGCCGGATCCCCTCGCCGACGTCCTCGAGGGACACCACGCCGCTGATCGAGCGGCTGAGGTCGAGCCGACCGGTCGAGACCAGCCGGGCCAGCACGCCGATGTCCTCGACGCGGTAGCCGAGGTGGCCGCGGACCTCCTTGCGGCTGAGGTTGAACCACATGCTCGGACCCAGCGACCACTCCTCGCTGCTCATCCCGACGCCGACCAGGCGCCCGCGCGAGCCGAGGCTGGCCAGGGCCTGGTCGAAGGTGACCTTGAGGCCGACGGAGTCGAAGGCGACGTCGAGCATCTCCCCGCCGGTGACCTCGGCGATCTTCGCGGCGAGGTCGGGGTCGCGGGAGTCCAGCGCGAGGTCGGCGCCGAGCTCGAGGGCCCGGGCGCGGACGGTCTCGTCGAGGTCGACCGCCACGATCGGGGTGGCACCGACCAGGCGGGCCAGCTGGACGACGTGGGTCCCGACGCCACCGGCACCCCACACCCCGACCGACTCCCCGACGCGGACCTGGCCGGTGTGGACCACGGCGCCGTACGGCGTGGAGACGGCGTCGGCGAGGATCGCGGCCTGCTCCATCGACACGTCGTCGGGGATCCGGGTCAGCCCGCCGGCCTGGGCGACGGTGTACTCCGCCCACGCGCCGTCGTAGGCGAAGGCCATCAGCGCGAGCGCGGTGCAGCTGCTGGGGTCGGCCCGGCGGCACGACGGGCACTGCCCGCACGGGCGACCGGCGGCCGGGACCACACGGTCCCCCACCGACCAGCCGACGACGCCGGGTCCGAGCTCGGCGATCGTCCCGGAGGCCTCGTGGCCCTGGGTGATGACCGGCGGGCCCATCGCCGGGAAGGTCCCGTCGAGCAGGCTGAGGTCGGAGTGGCAGATGCCGCAGAACGCGACCTTCATCAGCACCTCGCCCGGACCCGGCGTCGGGACGGGGACGTCGGTGACCTCGAAGGTCAGCGTGCGGGTGTCCAGGCGCTGGGCGCGCATCGTGCGCGGCGTCGACGTGGAGGTGCTCATCAGGCGACCTTCTCGCCCTGCGCCCGGCGTACGGCCGACCGCGGCGTCGGCGCCAGGGTCTTGGCCAGGTTCGTGCGCAGCGTGGTGATCGAGTCCAGCACGTAGTTCTGCCGCACCCGCCACGGCCCGGAGTCCCCCTGGCGGGGGAAGGCGTCGATGGAGCGCTGCACGTAGCCGGCGGCCAGGTCGAGCAGCGGACGCGCGGCGAGGTCGCGGTCGGGGCGGGGCTCGACGGCGGCGTAGTCGTGGCCGTCCATCCAGTTCAGCACCTTGCAGACCAGCTTGTGCGACAGGTCGGCGCGCAGCGTCCAGGAGGCGTTGGTGTAGCCGACGCAGACGGCGAAGTTCGGGACGCCGGTCATCATCGCGCCCTGCCAGACGAACTGCTCCGACAGCGGGACGGTCTCGCCGTCGACCTGCGGGCTGATCCCGCCGAAGGCGAGCAGCTGCAGCCCGGTCGCCGTCACGACGACGTCGGCCTCGAGCACCCGGCCCGAGCTCAGCCGGATCCCCTCGGGCACGAAGGAGTCGATGGTGTCGGTGACGACCTCGGCGTCCCCGGCCTTGATGGACTTGAAGAGGTCGCCGCTGGGCACGGCGCACAGGCGCTGGTCCCACGGGTCGTAGGACGGCGTGAAGTGGTCGGCGACCATCTGCTCGTCGCCGAGCAGCTTCATCGTCATCCCGAGCAGCAGCTTGCGCGCCTGCTGCGGGCGCTGCTGGCAGAACTGGTAGAACGCCGTGCCGAAGGCGATGTTCTTCGACCGCACCAGCGTGTGGGCCAGCCCCGCCGGCAGGTGGGCGCGCAGGAAGTCGGCCTTGGCGTCACGGCTGGGCACGGCGCTGATCCAGGTGGGGCTGCGCTGGAGCATCGTGACGTGCTCGGCGCGGCCCTCGCCGCTGGTCATCGACGGCACCAGGGTCACCGCGGTGGCGCCGCTGCCGATCACGACGACCTTCTGGTCGCTGTAGTCCAGGTCGGCCGGCCAGAACTGCGGGTGCACGACGGTGCCGGCGTACTCCTCGATCCCCGGGAAGGCCGGGGTGTAGGTGTCGTCGTAGTCGTAGTAGCCCGCGCAGGAGTAGAGGAAGTCGCAGGTCATCGTGGTGCGCTCGCCACGGTGGTCGAGCGTCAGCGTCCAGCGGGCCTCGGCCGTGGAGAAGTCGGCGGAGACCACCTTGGTCGAGTAGCGGATGTGCTCGTCGATGCCGAACTCGGCGGCGGTCTCCTGGATGTAGCGCAGGATCGAGGGGCCGTCGGCGATCGCCTTGGCCTCGCGCCACGGCTTGAACTGGTAGCCGAGGGTGAACATGTCGGAGTCGGAGCGCACACCGGGGTAGGTGAAGAGGTCCCAGGTGCCGCCCATCGTCTCCCGGGACTCCAGGATCAGGTAGCCGCGGTCGGGGCACTCGGTCTGCAGGCGGTAGCCCGCGCCGATGCCGGACAGGCCGGCGCCGACCACGACGACGTCGACGTGGGCGGGCAGGGCGAGGTCGTCGGTGCTCATGGCTCCATCCTGCGTCCCCGAGCGGCCTCGTTCTTGATCCTGCGCGACAAGTCCTTGATTCTGGACGACATGTCGGTCATCCGTTCCGCCGGGTTGCGCGGGTTCCGCGACGAGGTCACCACGCTCGGCGGGGACCCCGATGCCCTCGCCCGCCGGGCCGGGCTCGACCCCGCGGCGCTCGACACCGACGACCTGCTCGTCCCGGACCTCGCGCTGGCCGGGGTGCTGGAGCTGGCCGCGGCCGAGCTCGACCGGCCCGACCTCGGCCTGCGGATCGCCCGCCGCCAGGACCTCTCCCTGCTCGGCCCGCTGGCACTGGCCATCGAGAACTCCCCCACCGTGGCCGACGCGCTGGCCTGCAGCACGCGCTACCTCTTCGTCCACGCCCCCGCGATGCGGATCACCTCGGTGCCCGACCCCGACGGCGTCCGCGGGGTGGAGGGCCTGCGCCTCGACGTCACCCCGCCCGGCATCGTCCCGCCGCGCCAGGGCACCGACCTGAGCCTGGCCTCGCTGCACCGCAACGTCCGGACCCTGGTCGGGGGCGCGTACGGCCTGCGCACCGTCGACCTGCCCTACGCCCCGGCCGCGCCGGCCGCGGTGTACGAGGAGTTCTTCGGCGCCCGGGTCCGCTTCGGCCGGCCGGCGGCGATGCTCCGGCTGCCCAGCAGCCTGGGTGCGCTGCCGCTGACCGGACGGGACGAGGCCGGCCGGGACGAGACCGTGCGCCGGCTCGCGCTGGAGTTCCTGGACCGCCAGTCGCCGACGCAGGACGACGGCGTGGCGCCCCGCGTGCACGGGGCGGTGCGCCAGCTGCTCGGTACCGGGACGCCCGAGGTGGCCGCGGTGGCCCGCCTGCTCGGGCTGCACGCCCGGACCCTCCAGCGCCGGCTCGCCGCCGAGCAGACCACCTTCGCCGCGGTCCTCGACGCCGAACGGCGGCGGGCTGCCGAGGGCTACCTCGTCGACACCGACCTCCCGCTCAGCCAGGTCGCCGGCCTGCTCGGGCTGGCCGAGCAGGCCGTGCTGACCCGGGCCTGCCGGCGGTGGTTCGGGCTCACGCCGCGGGAGGTGCGGCGGGCCGGGCGGTCACGCACGGTGGCCGCAGGCCGGCTGTAACGCTGTGGGGCCGCAGGCTCAGACCAGCCCGCTCGGATCCGTCGGCACGTCCACCGCGTGCTGCTGCAACAGCTCGAGCGGCACCAGCCTCAGCACCGCCTCGTTGGTGGAGGCCAGGACGACCGGGGCGGCCACGCCGTCGCGGTGCGCCCGCGCCCAGTTCAGCGCCGTGACGCACCACCGGTCGCCGGGCACGAGACCCGGGAAGGAGTACGCCGGCATCGGCCGCGACAGGTCGTTGCCGATGCTCCGCTGGTGGTCGAGGAACTCCACGGTGGCGACCGCGCAGATCGTGTGGCTGCCCTGGTCCTGCTCGCCGGTGCGGCAGCAGCCGTCCCGGAAGAACCCGGTCATCGGGTCGGTGCCGCAGGGTTCCAGCTCGCCGCCCAGGACGTTGCGCTCGCTCACCGGCACACCCTCCCACCCCGCACGGATCAGGCGGGACCGCCCACCGGGAGGGTCGCGACGAAGGTGGACCCGCGTCCCGGCTCGCTGTGCACCTCGAGCCGGCCCCCGTGGGCCAGCACGATGGACCGGGCGATGCCCAGCCCCAGGCCGAGGCCCGGGGATATGCGGCGGCGAGCCGGGTCGGCGCGGAAGAACGGGGTGAACAGCTGCGCCACGTCGCCGGCCTCGATGCCGATGCCGGTGTCCGCGACGCTCAGCACGGCCTCGTGGTCGCGCAGGTCGAGCACGACGTCCACGCGGCCCCCGGAGTCGGTGTACTTCACCGCGTTGCCGACAAGGTTCTCGACCACCTGCCGGACCCGGTGCGGGTCAAGCACGACGCGGGTCGTCCCGTGGGTGCGGGCCGCCAGCACGACGTGGGCCGCCAGCGCGCCGGGCAGGGCGGACTCGACGACCTCGACGACCAGCCCGGTCAGGTCCGTCGAGACGCAGTCGAGGGCGATCTCGCCGCGGGTGCGGTCACCGGCCATCGTCGTGGCGGGGTCGAGCAGGTCGGCGACCAGGGCGCGCAGGCGTACGGCGCTCCGGGCGACCACGCGCAGCTCGCGTGACACCTCCTCGGGCAGCTCGTCCTGGTCGAGCAGCAGCTCGAGGTGCCCGAGCACGACCGTCAACGGGGTGCGCAGCTCGTGGGACACCGAGGCCACGAACACCTCCCGGGCCCGCAGGGACTCGAACAGGTCGGTCACGTCGGTGAAGGACAGCGCCGCACCGTCGCGTCGCCCGCGGTCGTCGCGGACGGAACGGGCGGAGGCCGCCAGTGCGCGCCGGTCCCCGGGCGTGGCCCCGACCCAGATCCTCTGGTCCTCGAACTCCTCGCCGCGGGCCGCACGTGAGCACGGCTGCTGCTCGGAGGTGAGGGCCGTGACACCGTCGGCGGCGTAGACCTCCCCGCACTGCCCGGCGCGACCCAGGTGGTCCTCGGGGTAGGCGATCTCGAGGATCACCTGCTGCTGGCGGTTGATCCGCTCGTACCTGCCGTCGCTGTCGAGCAAGACCATCCCGACGTCCACGCTGTCGAGCATCACGTCGGAGCGGGTGCGCTCGCGCGCCCCCTCGCGCACCCCCTCGCGCACCGTCTCCGTCAGCTTCGCCCGGTCCGCCCGGTCCCTCGTGACGTCGAGGACCTGGCCGATGAAGTACTGCGGGTCGCCGCCCGCGCCGCGGACGAGGGCGACCGAGATGTCGCCCCAGACCACGTGCCCGTCGGCGTCCAGGAGACGCGTGGTGGTCCGGTAGGTCGTGCGCTCGCCGCGCAGGGCCTCGTCGAAGAGCTCCTGCCCCCGGCCGACGTCGTCGGCATGGGTGAGGTCGCGGAAGTGCATCCCCCGCAGCTCGTCGGCTCCGCGGCCGACCATGGCGGCGAACGCCGCGTTGGACATCACGACCGAGCCGTCCAGGCCGACGATGCACAGGCTCACGGGCGACAGCGCAGCGATCGCCCACCACGGGTCGTCCCCGGCGATGTCGTTGGGCTCCTCCATGCGGGAGCTCATGACAGGCACCAGGGGCGGTGCACCACACGAGCAGGATTCGAGACCACGAGAGATTCCAACCGGCAGGGGTATCTGGACGCCGGGGTCTGGGACGTGTCCGCACAGCCTGTCACATCCTGGGCCGGCACACCGCCGTCCGCGCGTCCGAGGGGTGGGGGCAGGCTGGGTGCATGACGCACGAGCACCCGGGCGACCACCTCGCGGACCGCCTGGACCTGCTGGGCCTCACCGGCGCCCTGGCCGCCGCGGGCCTCCCCACCGCCGAGCGCGGCGCCGACGGCCACGCGGTGTGGACCGACCCGTTGACCGGCCGCGCGCTCTCCGACACCGAGATCGAGCAGCTCGACCTCCTGCTCCGCCAGGAGGGGTCGGACCCCCGGCACGCCGTCCCGGTCGGGCTCGTGCAGGTGGCGCGGCAGGCCCGGCTGCGCGACGAGCTCCTCGCGAGCAGGTGGCACGACTACGCCTCGCTCGCCGGGGTCCGCGGGGCGACCGTCGAGGCGACCCGGTTCTCGGTGCACAAGGCCGCCGCGACCCACCGGCTGCTGCTGGTGACCGCGGGCGAGCAGGTCCTCGTCCCCGCCTTCCAGCTCGGGACGGGCGGCGAGGTACGCGCCGACCTCGTCCCGGTGCTCGAGCCGCTGCTGACCTCGGCGATGGACCCGTGGCGGGTCTGGGCGTGGTTGACCCACCCCGCCGCCCTGCTCGGGGGCGCGGTGCCCGAGCAGGTCGCGGCCGACCCCGAGGAGGCCGACCTGGTCCTGCACGCCGCCGTCCGCCTCGCCGAGCGCTCCCGCCACACCACCTGACCGCCGAGATGACGCTTGCGGACAGCCGAGATGACGCTTGCGGCGCCTCGAGGTGACGGTTGCGGACAGGGACGGGACCGAGACGCCGGAGGACCGCCGGTAGCCTCAGGGCGTGCCTGATGCCGCCCCGACCGACGACGCGGTGCTCACGACGTACGAGCGCGCGCCGCAGCTGCCCGGGATCCTGCTGGGGCGCCTCGGCGTCTTCCACGGCGCGGTGACGCTGGGCAGCTCGCTGCTGGTCACCCACCGCGAGGACGCCACGTGGGACGGGACGCACCTGACGTACGGCGGGTCGCGCTACGCCGTGGGCGACACGTTCTCCGCCGGCGGAGGCCAGACGACGGTGGGCCGCCTCAAGCAGGTCGCCACGCCGCCGGGGTGGCCGGACAACGCCGGGGCCGTCGTCGTACGGCGCCCCGACGGCGCGTCCTAGCGACCCCGGCGCGAGCCGCTCAGCGGCCGAGGCGGGTGCGCAGCTGCTGCGACGGGCGCTGCTGCTCGCCCTGCTGCGCGCCCATCACGACGAGCACCCCGGTGACCGCGGGGATGGCCCACTGCACGACCTGCAGCTGGCGCTGGGCCGCGGCGAGACCGGCGGAGGCCTGCGCGGACGGCTCGGTCGCGCCCTTGCCGCCCTGGTCGCTCTCCTTCTGCACCTTGGCCCCGAGCACGCCGCTGTAGGCGGTGAGGCCGGCGGCGGTGACGGTCAGGGCGAGCTTGATCACGGTGTTGGCGGCCGCCTCGTCCTGCTGGCGCACGCGGCGACGGTTGGCCAGGATCAACCCGGCGCCGCCGACGGCGTGCGCGCCGATCGCCGCGGCGTTGACCGGGGCCCAGCGCTTCCAGCCCTCGGCCGAGAGGCTGAGGCGCTCGCGCGGGTCCTGAGCCTGGGCAGCGGCACCGTTGAGGCCGACCGCACCCATCAGGGAGCCGCCGAACCAGCCGGCGAGGCCGAGGTCGTGAAGGCTGCGGACGGTGGTGTTGCGCTGGGACATGGTGGTCCTCCGAGAGGCTGAGGGATCGGGCCACGGCCCCGGTCGGGGCGGCGCGGCGACCGGCCGGGGCGAGGTCCCCACGGTGGTGGGCCGCCTCCGGCGAGGTGACGTCGACGCTAGGTGCGTCGGGGGGAGGATCGGCACCACCCGGGGGCGGCTCCCGACGTTCAGGCGAGGTAGATCAGCGCGGCCCCGCCGAGCGCGATCAGCCAGCTGGCCAGGCTGCCGATCAGGAAGTACTCCGAGACGTCGCTCGGCCCGTCCGCCTCGGGGCCGCGCTGCGCGCGCTGCAGCTCGGGGAAGCGCAGCAGGCCCTTCGCGGCGACGACGATGGCAGCCGCGGTCAGCTCGCCGAGCGCACCGAGCCCGACGATCAGGATGCGCTCCATCGGCCCCAGCACCCGACCGCCCTTGAGCTGCTTCTCGTTCGTCGTGGCCGGCACGCCCACCGCGTCGAGCAGCAGGCGTACGGCGATGTTCGCGGTGACCAGCTGCGCCAGCACCACCCCGATGGCGACCACCAGGTCGGACGCGGGCCAGCGGGCCGCGAGGGTGCGCCCGAGGACGTCCGGCCAGGTCGGCGGGGCCGACACGGCCTGGACCCCGAGCAGCGCCGCCAGCCCGCCCGCGCCGAGGGAGGCGAACGCCACCGCGCGGGCGGCGTCGCGCCGGCCCGGGGTGCGGCGGGGGTCGAGCGCCACCGTGGACGACACCAGCCAGGCGGCGACGAGCGCACCGAGCACCACGAGCAGCAGTGCCCCGCGACCCGGCCCCGGGTCGAGCAGCACGAGGCCGGCGAGCAGCACCGCGACGGCCGCGCCGAGGCAGGCGAGGAGCCGGCGCGGGGTCACCACGTCGTGGGAGGCCCGCAGCAGGTCGCTCGTGCCGAGCGCGGCGAGCCACAGGACGACCAGCACGAGGCTCACGCAGGACCTCCTTCCTCGTCGTCGGTCTCGGTCTCGTCGGCGCGGCCGGTGTCGTCGGCCGCGAAGCTCTGGTGAGCATCGCGCAGGGCGCCGACACCCCGAGCGAACTGCTGGCTGACGGCGGAGCGGCTGATCCCCTCGGTCGCCGCGATCTCGACCTGGCTCGCGCCGGTCACGGCCGCGGCGAGCAGCCGCCGACCCCGGGGACCCAGCCGGTCGACGAGGGCGTCCCGGGTCAGCAGGAAGGCGTTGACGCGCCCCTGGTCCGGCCCCACGAACCACGTCCGCTGCGCTGCACGGCGCGGGCGGCCCAGCACGTCGAGGGCGTCGCGCGCGGTCCACCACCCCGGCCCGTCCTGCAGCAGCGGACGACGTCGCCCGTGCACGGTGACCTCGCCGTGGCCGAGCCCGCACCGCACGTCGTACGTCGGGAGCAGAGCGAGCCGGACCAGCAACGAGGCCAGCACGGCGTCGGCGACCGTGGTGAACGCCCCCTGGAGCTCGTCGCCGACCGTGGGCTCGAGGGGCTGTGCGGGCCGCAGGACCGCCCCGACCTCGTCCAGCACCGTGGCCAGGTGGTCCTGGAACGCGGCCCGGTCGTGGATGGACCGCGAGTCGACGACGTCGCCGATGAGGGTGTGGAGAACGGGCACTTGTTCAGCATATGCCTGAACTAACGTGAAGTTAAGGTTCTTGGCTCGGCGGGCCACGGGTGCTCGTGGCCGAGACGACGCGGCACCGGCAAGGGCTGGGCTGGCGCCGCGCGGCCACCGAGCGGGGGGTCGCGGTGGCGTCCTCAACCTAGACCCCGTGTCGAGCCCTCAGACCGCCGAGAGCACCAGGCCGACGACGACCCCGGTGAGCGCGCACGCGCCGAGGGTGCGCAGCACCGACCAGCCGCGCCAGAAGATCAGCGCGAACCCCAGTCCGGTGATGACCAGGGCCGGCCACTGGACCGACGCGAGCACCGGGACCTCGAGGTCGACCGGCCCGGAGCCGAGGCGGTCGGTCTCGGCGAAGAGGGTGTGCAGCGCGAAGTACACCCCGAGGTTGGCGATCACGCCCACGACGGCGGCGGTGATGCCGGTCAGTGCGGTCGCCAGCGACCGGTTGCCGCGGAGCCGCTCGACGTACGGCGCCCCCAGCAGGATGAACAGGAAGCACGGCACGAACGTCACCCAGGTCACCAGCAGGGCCGCCAGCGTCGCCGCGACCCAGGGGTCGAGCCCGCCCGGAGCCCGGTAGGCGCCGACGAAGGCGACGAACTGCACCACCATGATCAGCGGCCCGGGAGTCGTCTCGGCCAGGGCCAGGCCGCGGACCATCTCGCCGGGGGCCAGCCAGCCGTACACCTGGACGGCCTGCTGCGCGACGTAGGCCAGCACCGCGTACGCGCCGCCGAAGGTGACGACCGCGGCGCCCGAGAAGAACAGGCCCTGGTCGACGTAGATGCTGGACCGCCCGAAAACCAGCGCGGCCAGGACGACCGGCGCCGCCCAGAGCGACAGCCCGACGGCCAGGATCAGGGCTGCCCGTCGCCCGGAGGGCCGCTCGGTGTGCAGGGCGTCGTCGCTGATCAGGGGCGTCGGGGCGCCGTCGGCGACCGCGGCGGACGGGCGGGCGAGGCCCGGGATGACCCGGCCGAGCAGCCAGCCGGCCAGGGCGGCCGCACCCACGACCACCGGGAACGGCACCGAGAACAGCGTCAGCGCCAGGAACGCGGCGACCGCCAGGGCCACCAGGGCCGGGTGGTCCAGGCCCTTCCTCGCCACCCGGACCACGGCCTGGACGACGATCGCGATCACCGCCGGCGCCAGCCCGAGGAAGAGCGACTCCACCAGGGTCGTGTCACCGAAGGCGACGTAGATCCCGGACAGCGCCAGCAGCGCCACGACCCCGGGCACGATGAAGAGGATGCCGGCGACCAGGGCGCCCCGGACGCCGTTCAGCAACCAACCGACGTACGTCGCCAGCTGCTGCGCCTCCGGACCCGGCAGCAGGGTGCAGTACGACAGCGCGAACAGGAACCGCTGCTGGCCGATCCACCGCTTCTCCTCCACCAGGGTCCGCTGCATCACCGCGATCTGGCCCGCCGGGCCGCCGAAGGTCTGCAGCGAGATGGCGAACCAGGCCCGGGCGGCCTCGCGGAGCGGGACCACGTCGCGGGCGGTGGGCGGCGGGGACGAGGGAGCCACGTGCGGATCCTCCGGTCGGCCCGGCCCCGGGTCAACTCGGCCGCGCCTGTCCGCGAGCGCCACCTCGACTGTCCGCAAGGGTCATCTCGGCTGTCCGCAAGGGTCATCTCGGCTGTCCGCAAGCGTCATCTCGGCTGCCGGCGAGGGGCATCGCGGGCCGGTCTGCCCGGTACCTCGCGACCTTCGGCCCTGCTGTGCCGCCCGCCCGGCGGGTTGGGGTGGGAGGACCGGGCGCCACGCCCGCCACCGAGCAGAGGAGCGCGCATGAGCACCACCCCGGCACCCACCCCGGCACCCACCCCGGCAC
>NZ_LR733228.1 GCF_902506435.1 Nocardioides sp. AX2bis
GCCGCCCACCACCGCGGACCGTCGCGCCGCCTGGGTCGGCGTGATCGGGGCCCCCGCCGTGCTGCTCGTCTCGCTCCTGGTCGGCCTGACCCTGCCGACCGTGGTGGCGCTGGCCCTGGTCGCCGCGTTCATCGGCGGCTTCGTCTACCTGGTCGCCAAGATGCCCCGCGAGCCGCGCGACCCGTACGACGACGGCGCCCGCGTCTAGCGGAGGCAGATAGTCCCTGACGAGATCGTTGTCTTCCGGCCGGTTTCGCGACGATTTCGTCAGGGACTATCCCGCCTGCCGGGCCAGGCGAGTCCCTACTGCGCCCGGTCGAGCCCCGTCGCCAACCAGGCGGCGCCGATCGCGCCGGCGTACGGGCCCATCGCGGCCTGCACCATCGGCGGCACCTCGCGGTGGTCGCCGGCGTAGAGGGCGCGGCGCATCGCCACCCGGGCGGGCCCGAGGAGCAGGTCCCCGACCTCGGAGACCCCGCCGCCGACCAGGACCAGGGCGGGGTCGAGGACGGCGACCAGCGAGGCGGTGCCGACGCCGAGCCACTCGCCCACCGACGCGAAGGCCTGGCGCGCCGAGCCGTCCCCGGCGCGGGCGGCCGCGGTGACGTCGGGCCCGGCGGTCAGGTCGGGCCGGGTGTGGGCGACCAGGCGGACCAGGGCGTTGCCGCTGGCGTACTGCTCCCAGCAGCCGCGGAGCCCGCACTCGCACGGCAGGCCCTGCGGCACGACCTGCTGGTGGCCGAGCTCGCCGGCCATGCCCTGGCGCCCCCGGACCAGGCGGCCGCCGATGCTGATCGCGCCCCCGATGCCGGTGCCGACGGTGATCATCACGACGTCGCCGACGCCCCGGGCCGCGCCGTGGGCCTGCTCGGCCAGCAGCGCGCAGCTCGCGTCGTTCTCGAGCGCCACCGGCACCTGCCAGCGCTGCTCCAGCTGCACGTGGACCGGCTGCTCGCGCCAGGGCAGGTGGGTGGCGAAGCGGACCACGCCGTCCGGTCCGACCAGCGCCGCGGCGGAGACCCCGACCGCGGACACGACGCGTCCGTCGGCCACCTCGTCCACGACGCGGGTCAGGGCGTCCTCGATCTCGCCCGGGGTGGCGGTACGACCCGGGGTCGCCGTCCGCGCGGTCCGCAGGACCCGTCCGTGGTCGTCGACCTCGACACCGAGCACCTTGGTGCCGCCGACGTCGACGCCGACGACGAGCCCGCGGCCCGGGTCGGTCGTCACCGGGTCAGCGCCGGGCCAGGTCGGCGGCGCCGATGACGCCGGCGTCGTTGCCCAGGGTGGCCTGCACGATCTGCGGCAGCGGGCGGTAGCCGGTGCCGATGACCTGGTCGGCGAAGGCCGCCCGCGTCGGGTCCAGCAGCAGGTCGCCGGCCTCGCTGACGCCCCCGCCGATCACCACCACGCCGGGGTCGAGGACCGCGCAGATCGAGGCGATGCCCTCGCCGAGCCACCGGCCGAGCCCGGCCAGGCAGCGCAGCGCGAAGGGGTCGCCGTCGCGGGCGGCGGCGGTGATCGCCAGCCCGGTGATGGCTTCGGCGTCCCCGCCGGCGGCGGCGACGAGCAGGGCCGCGCCGGGGTCGGTGGCGGCGGCCTCCCTGGTCTGGCGCAGCAGGGCGCGGCCGGAGGCGTACTGCTCGAGGCACCCGTGCCGCCCGCAGCCGCAGGGCAGGCCGTCGGGCACCACCCGCATGTGCCCGATCTCGGCGGCCACGCCTGAGGCGCCCCGGTAGAGCTCGCCGTCGACGACGATGCCGCCGCCCACGCCGGTGCCGACGGTGACCAGGAGCAGGTCGTCGAACGCGCTGCCCGCGCCGAACGCGAATTCGCCCCAGGCAGCCGCGTTCGCGTCGTTCTCCACCACCACCGGCAGGTGCGTGCGCTCCTCGAGGTCCTCGCGCAGCGCGCGGTCGCGCCAGGCGATGTTGGGGGCGAACATGACCACCGAGCGTCCGGAGTCGATGTAGCCGGCGGCGCCGACCCCCACCCCGGTCAGGGCGTGCCGCGAGCCGAGGTCGGCCACCAGGTCGACGATGGCGTCCTCGATCGCCTCGGGGTCCTCCGCGGGCGACACCACGCGACGGTGCTCCAGGACGGTGCCGTCCTCGGCCACCACGGCACCCGCGATCTTGGTCCCTCCGACGTCGATGCCGCAGGTCAGGCTCACCGGTGCTCCTCCTGGGACCCGGGGGCCCCGTGCTCGTCGTGCTCGTCGTGCTGCTCGTCCAGGTCGATCCGTTCCACGCCCGGGCCGGGTGGCCGGCGCGCGCGTCCGTTGCGCGGTGGCGGGGGCGGGTCGGGGTCCGGGTCCGTGGGCTGGTCGAGGTGGTCCACCAGGGCCGTCCCCGCAGCCAGCAACGACCGGGCCGCGGTCAGCAGGTGCGAGCGGACCTCCGGCGTCGTCTCCCGCACGGCGTGGATCGCGCGGCAGACCGGGCAGATCCGGCAGTCCTCGCCGCCGGTGGCGACGTGCGCGTCGGCGTCGCGCAGGGCGCCCATCGCGTCGGCGGCCAGGGCCGCGAGGCCCTCGCCGCTCCACCGGGCGCCCGCGGGCCCCTCCTGCGGGCCCTGCTGCGGGCCCTGCTGCGGGCCGTGCTGGGCGGCGGGCCGCCCGGCGCGGCCGGCGGCCAGCGCCTCGGAGAACGCGTCGAAGAGCTTCGCGGCCTCCTCGCCGACCGACCCGACCTCCTCGTACGGCTCGCCCGCGCTCACCGGGCACCTGCGCCCTGGCGAGCCACGGCGCCGGGGTCAGCACCGGAGTCCGCGTCGTCCACGTCGTCCGCGACGAACCGCACCCGGAGCCCCCCGTCCTCGAC
>NZ_LR733250.1 GCF_902506435.1 Nocardioides sp. AX2bis
ACCACGTCCCCCCTCCCGCCCCTCTCCCCGCACCCGGCTCCTGGCCGGCACGGTGGTGCTCGTCGCGCTCGCGGCCCTCGCGCTGCGCCTCGACGTCGGTGCCCGGACCGACGAGCCCGCCGCCGGCACGGCTGGCACCGGTGCGGCGGCGCGGGGTGGCGACGTGCTGACCGGGGTCAGCCTGGACTGGAGCACCGACAGCCTGGCGGCCTACTCCGAGCGGCTGGGGCGCACGCCCGCGGTCGTGGTGACCTTCGCGGAGGTGCCGCTGCGCGCCGAGGACCTCGCGGCGGTGCAGGGCGTGGTCGACCAGGCCGCGGAGGCCGGCAGCAGCGTGCTGCTGACCCTGGAGCCGAACGCGGGCCTGGCGGCCGTCGACGAGACGGCCACGGCGGACCTGGTCGCGCAGCTGCGGGCGTGGAACGACGCCGGCGTCGAGGTGTTCCTCCGCTACGCGCACGAGATGAACGGGTCGTGGTACCCGTGGGGCCAGCAGCCGGAGGCGTACGTCGCGTCCTTCCGCCAGGTGGCCGCGGCGGTGCACGCCGGCGCCCCGGGGACGCAGATGATGTGGGCGCCGAGCTATGCCGGCGGCTACCCGTTCCTGGGCGGCGGCTACCACGCCGACCCGGCCGCCCCGGGCGTGCTCGACACCGACGGCGACGGCGTGCTGACCGAGCTGGACGACGGCTACGCGCCGTTCTACCCCGGTGACGACGCGGTCGACTGGGTCGGCATGTCGCTCTACCACTGGGGCGAGGACTACCCGTGGGGCGAGAACGAGGTGCCCGCGCCGGACAAGCTGGTCGACCAGCTCAGCGGCACCTACGTCTCGACCACCCGCGACGAGCGGGTCGTGCCGGACTTCCACGGCGAGTACGGCGTGGCCCGCGGCAAGCCGCTCGCGGTGACCGAGACCGCCGCGCTCTACGTGCCCGGCGCCGGCGGCGCCCCGGAGGCCGAGATCAAGGCGGCCTGGTGGGACCAGGTCTGGGACCCGGCGCTGGCCGAGAGGCTCCCCGCGTTGGCGATGGTCAGCTGGTTCGAGTGGGCCAAGACCGAGCCGGAGGTAGCCGGTCAGGTGGACTGGCGCGCCACCGCGGACCCGTCGCTCGCGCAGTCCTACGCCGCCGCCCTCGACCGCTCAGGCCGCGCCCGCTGACGCCGAGATGACGCTCGCGGACAGCCGAGGTGACGCTCGCGGCGCGTCGAGATGACGGTTGCGGCGCGTCGGGGACGCAGAAGCCCCCGCCGGTGACCGGCGGGGGCGTGCGTGCGCGCGGGGCGCGCAGGGGTCCTACGAGGTGCGGTCGGTCAGCGACCGGCGACCTTGCGCTTGAGCTCGGCGCCGGCCTTGAAGGCGGGGGCCGTCGTGGCGGCGACCTGGATGGCCTCGCCGGTCTGGGGGTTGCGGCCGGTGCGGGCGTCACGGTCGCGGGTCTCGAAGGTGCCGAAGCCGGGGATGGTGACCTTGTCGCGGGCGACGAGGGCCTCGGTGATGGCCTCGAGGACGGCGGCGACGGCGCGGTCGGCGGTGGCCTTGTCGACGTCGGCGCGGGTGGCGACGTCCTCGACGAGCTGGCTCTTGTTCATGTGGAACTCCTTGATGTCGCGTGCGATCTCTTCTCGGCACCGTAGCGGCCCAGGGGCCCTGGGCGCGCGCCCGGGGCCTGCTGCGGCGTGGTGCGGAGCCGGGCCAGGGCTCGCCCAGGGCCCGCACGGAGAGGGCCCGGAGTGGGCCGGCACGGGTCCGGTTTGCAAGTTCATGCAGTGCGTCGACCTGCATCTCCGGACCGTGGCGCTGGGGCGCCAGGAGGAGCACAGTGACGTGCGACGGCCCCCCGGCCGTCAGCCCTCCTGTCTCGGGAGGTGCCCACCACGTGGCCGTCCGCGGCCCGCCGGAAGGTGTCTGGAAACCATGAAGAAGACCACCCCCCTCGCTGCCCTGGTCGCGGCCCTCGCCGCCGCCGGCACCCTCGGCGCCGGCCCGGCCTCGGCC
>NZ_LR733245.1 GCF_902506435.1 Nocardioides sp. AX2bis
ACCTATCACCGCCGTCGTAGGCAGGCGACTCTCGGCCGGTTGACCCCGGTGGAGTACGAGTTGATCATGCTCCCAACCGCCACCCAGGCGGCCTAACCGAACTGTCACCAGTTCGTGCAGCAGACCCAACTGCCCGTTGGTCCTCGCTGGACTGCACGCGCTGCTGGAGCCCTGGGCGTCCCGGGTCCACCTGCGCCGACAGGCCACCGGGGCGGACGACGACCGACCGCTCCACATCGTCCTCTACGACCCCGCCGTCGACCAGGGCCCGCACCCGTCGGACCCCCGCACCGCGCACACCGTCAGAGGTTGGAAGCTCGTGGTCTTCAGCTGGCTCGAGGAACCCCAACGGGTCAACGCCGCGCGCGTCTACGGTGCGGACGCACAGATCCCGAAGACCCTCTCCCCCGAAGACCTGGTGGACGCCCTCGAGCGCATCCACCGCGGAGAACGCATGGGGGTACGCACCGTCGGTCCCGCGTCCTGCGCCGACGACGTCTGGCCGGGTGCCGACGAGGGCCTGTCAGGACGCGAGTCCGAGATCCTCGTGTACATCTGCCAGGGGCTGAGCAACAACGACATCTCCCGGCACGCCCACCTCGGCCTGAACACCGTGAAGACCTACATCCGGTCCGCCTACCGCAAGATCGGGGTGTGCATCCGTCCCCAGGCTGTGATCTGGGCGCTCTCCCACGGTTTCGCCCCCTGCTCGGATCCAGGCTCAGATCTCGCCACGGTCCGCCGCCTCAGCCCGCCGCCATAGTCCGCCGCCGCCGCAGCCGTCCACGGACGCCCAGGGTGCCGCAGCCGCTCCGGCCGCCGCCGACTGGCGCCGACAGACGTCCTAGTCGTCCGCAGGATCGTGGTCGAAAGCATGCTGCGCGGCGGCGATGACGCGCGTCAAGCTGTCGCGCATCGCGTGCAGTTCGTCGAGGTCCATGCCCAGCCTGGCCACGACGGCCGGGGGGATCTTCTCCGCCTGCGCCCGGAGCGCACGGCCCTGTCCGGTCAGCGTGACCGCCAGCGACCTCTCGTCGCTGCGGTCACGGTCGCGCAGCAGCAGCCCCGACGCCTCCAACCGCTTGAGCAACGGCGAGAGGGTGCCGGGGTCCAGGCTCAGCAGACGACTGAGCTCGGACACCGAGACCGGCTCGTGCTGCCACAGCGCCAACATCACCAGGTACTGGGGATGCGTGAGGCCGAGCGGCTGGAGGAGCGGCCGGTAGACCGCGACCACGTTCCGCGCGGCCACCGAGAGGGCGAAACACACCTGCTGCTCCAAGGCCAACGGGTCCTCCAGCTCAGAGGAAACCTGGCCGCCACTACCCATGCATCGAACCTAGCAAACGTTGGCACCGCTATCATTGGTGCACCAATGTATTGTGGTCCAATGGGTAGTTCAGGGTTTGGCCCCCCACGTCCGCGCGCTTCGTCCGAGACCCCCCGGGGACCGACGGCGCACGCTGCGCAACACCTGCCCCAGACCCACCAGGACACCTCGCGCACACTCGACAAGATCGACGCGGCCGCGATCGAAGGCCTGATGTGTCGCGCCGGGATCGCCGTCGTTGTCCTGGACGAGTACGGGTGCCTCTCGATGCTCAGCCCGAGCTCCGAGCGCCTGCTGCAGCAGCCTTTCGCGGCGGTGCCCGCCGAGTCCTTGGCAGAAGCGTTCCACCTCTTCAGCGAGGGAGGCGGGCGTCGTCTCAGGGCTGACGAGGTGCCTATCGTTCGCGCCTCGCGCGGAGAGATGGTCGAGAACGCGATCGTCACGGTCAAGGTCCCCGGCCAGCCGGTCCGCCACCTCCGGGTCGACGCCACGCCCATCAGCGGCACCGAGGGTCGACCGCAGGGCGCGTGGGCCGTGATGACCGACGTCACCAACCTGGTGGCCACCGCCCGGGGAGAGCTGAACCGATCCCTCGCCGAGACCGTGAACCACAGCCTCCGAACCCCGCTCACGGCGGTCCTCGGCCACGCCGAGCTGATGATGGACCAGCGCGACCGCCTGCCCACGGACGCCGCCGCGTCGCTCCAGGCGTTGCGGCGGGCGAGCCACCGCCTCAACGACGTCGTCACCTGGATCTCCGACTGGATCGACCTCGCCTACGCCCCTGGCAGCGAGGCCCGAGGGGCCGACCTCGCCGACTACCTGGACCGCCTCCGCGACCCATCCTGACCCGGACCCACCGGGTCCGGCGCACGCACCCGGGTCAGGTCGGCCGGGGTGATCCGCGCCAGCGGCACGTTCTCGAGCTGAGGTCGGGCGTGGCGTTCCAACAGCCCGCCGTACAGCGCCTTGGTCGAGGGCGCTCGGTCGCTGGCGGCCAGGAACGTGGCCCGCCACTCGCTCAACCAGTCGCCGAAGCTGCGACTGGCGTTGCGCACCGGTGCGCCCAGCGCGACGCGCTCCTGCGCCTCGCGGGCCTTGGCCCGCGCCTCGGCCTGGGTGCGTCCCTAGAAGTACACCCGCCGCGTCGACCCGTCCGGGTTCTCGATCCGCGCGGTCACGAGGTAGCGACCCTCGCACCCGGCGGGGTCTTCCTCGACGCTGAGCACCTCGACGAGGTGCCCGGCGGCGGGCCGATCGACGATGTGAACCGCCGGCTCACCGCGACCCGGGGCCGGCGTACCGGCACCGCCTCCGGCGAGCAGTGGCAGGCCTAGGGGGACGCCGTCGAGTCCGCCCCGGAGCTTGCGCACCTCGTCGCAGACCGCGACGGCGGCTTCGACCACCACGTCGCCGAACCACCCACCGTGCACGACTACCTCGACCTCCTGCGCCGTGCCGGCTTCGCCGTGGTTGGCCAGGTCTGGCAGCACGGCGACGACCGGGTCCTCCTGGGCGCACGCGGCGCGAGTGACGCCCCGACACCTCGGGGCTGACCCGGCACGCGTACCGCGTGTTAGTTTCACGACGAGCCAGAACACATCAGTTGATGTGCGGGAATCCGGTGAGAATCCGGAGCTGACGCGCAGCGGTGAGGGTGACTGGCGGGACGACGTACCACTGGGCCCTGCGTGGCCTGGGAAGGTGTCCCGCCGGTGTGAACCCGAGTCCGAAGACCGGCTGGCTCGATGACCGATGCCGACCCGCGCGATCCGGGTCCCTGACTGATTCGAGACCCCCGTGGCCCCCACCGGCCTGGCCTCAGCTGG
>NZ_LR733244.1 GCF_902506435.1 Nocardioides sp. AX2bis
GCGCCACCCTCCCCACCGGCCGGGCCCACGGCCCCGGGGCCGTACCTGCGCTTCTTCCGGGCCCTGGTCGGCGAGCCGGAGCCCGGCACAAGCCCCGACGACGTGGTCCGTGGCGTGCAGCGGACGCTCGATGCGTTCCTGCTCCAGTACAAGTTCGGCATCGACGAGGTGCTCACCAAGATCACGATCCTGCGCGAGGAGTTCGAGGCCACCCACGGCTACGGGCCGGTCGAGCACGTCAAGACGCGGCTGAAGTCGCTGGACAGCCTGGTCGAGAAGACCACGCGCACCGGCTGCCCGCCCGACCTCGACGCGATCCGCGAGCGGGTGCTCGACGTCGCCGGGATCCGGGTTACCTGCGCGTTCGTCGAGGACACCTACCGCTTCGCCGACATGCTGACCCGCCAGCCCGACCTGACGCTGGTGCGCACCAAGGACTACATCGCCACGCCGAAGCCCAACGGGTACCAGAGCCTGCACCTCGTGGTGGAGGTCCCGGTGTTCTTGTCCGACCGCACGGTCCAGGTGCCCGTCGAGCTCCAGGTCCGCACGATCGCGATGGACTTCTGGGCGAGCGTCGAGCACCAGATCTACTACAAGTACGACGGCGCGGTGCCCGACGACCTGCGCGAGACCCTGCGGTCGGTGGCCGGCACGGCGGCCTCCCTGGACGGCGAGATGGGGCGGCTGCGGGCCGAGGTGCAGTCGCTGGCCCGGCCCACCGGGTGAGCGCCGTCGAGCACCCGCGCCCCGCGCGGCCGACGACCCTGCAGGTGGCCCTCAACGGCGGGGTCGGCGACGACCGGATGCCGCGCACACCTCCGGAGACCGCCCGGCAGGCGGCCGCGTCCGTCGCGGAGGGGGCGACCTCGATCCACCTCCACGCCTACGACGACGACGGCGTGGAGACGCTCGAAGCCGGGTTCGTGGCCACGACGCTGATCGCCGTCCGGGAGCGCTGTCCGGGGGTTCCGGTCAACATGACGACCTTCGCCGACGTCGAGCCGGACCCGGGTCGCCGCCACGCCCTGGTGTCCGCCTGGACCGTCCTGCCGGACCTCGTCCCCGCCAACCAGGGCGAGGACGGCATCGGCGAGCTCGCCGCGATGCTGGCCGCGCGGGGCGTGGGCGTCGAGGCGTGCCTGCTCTCGGACCGCGACACAGAGCTGTTCCTGGCCCGGGGGCGCTGGGACCGCTACGAGCGCGTCTTCGTCGAGCCGACGGCGCCCGACCCGAACGAGGCGGTCGCCGACGCGGCGCGCACCTCCCGGGCCCTGACGGACGCCGGCTGCGGCCTGGAGCAGGTCCACCACGGCGTGGGCGTCGCCACCTGGTCCGTCCTGGCGCAGGCCGTCCGGCTGGGGCACGGCCTCCGGGTCGGCCTGGAGGACACCGACGTCCTGGCGGACGGGACGCCGGTCCCGGACAACGCCGGGCTCGTGGCGGCCGCGGCCACGCTGCTGGGGAGCCGGTGACAGGAGTCGAACCCGCGACATCCTCTTTACAAGAGAGGCGCTCTACCTACTGAGCTACACCGGCGTGCCGCGCCCCGGGTGACCGGGTCCGCGGCGGCGGGGCTCATCGTACGGAAGCCTCCCCCTGGTCCACCTCGCGGACCCGCTCCGCCTCCACCCGCAGCGCCGCGAGCGCGAAGGCGATCTCGGGCTGCTGGTCGGTGCCGCCGCGCACGAGGGTGCGCACGTGCCGGGCGGGCGTGGGGTCGCCGCGCAGCGGGACCCGGACCAGGTCGTCCTGGCCGGGCAGACGGGCCAGCCGCGGGATCAGGGCGACGCCGAACCCGGCCGCCACCAGGGCGGCGCCGGTGTCCCACTCCACGACCCGGTGCAGGTGGCGGGGGGTGAAGCCGGCGGCCAGGCAGGCGGTGGCGACGAGCTCGTGGTGCGCCGACCCGGGCCGGTCCATGATCCAGGCCTCCTCGGCGGCGTCGGCCAGCAGCACCGACGTGCGCCCGGCCAGGCGGTGGCCGGCGGGCAGGAGCAGGTCCAGCCGGTCCTCCATCAGCGGCTCCTGGACGAAGCGCGGGTCGTCGGTGGGCGGCAGCTCGGTGGTGCCGACCACGACGGCGACGTCGACGGTGCCGGCCAGCAGCATGTCGACGCACACGCTCGGGTCCGCCTCGACGATCCGGATGCGCGAGTCGGGGAACTCCCGCATCGCCCGGATCGCCACGGGGGGCAGCAGCGCGGAGGCGGCGGTCGAGAAGCCGGCCAGCGCGAGCCGGCCGGTGCTGCCGCCGGCGGTCTCGTGCAGCTCGCCGCGGATCGCCTCCCAGTGCGCGAACAGCGCGTCGGAGCGGCGCAGCAGCAGGCTCGCGGCCGCGGTGAGCCGGACGTTGCGCCCGTCCGGCTCCAGCAGGACCACCCCGAGGTCGCGACCCAGGCTCTTCAGCTGGTGCGAGACCGCCGAGGGCGTGTAGCCGAGGTCGTGCGCCGCCGCGGTGATCGTGCCGGCGCGGGCCACCACCCGGAGCACGTGGAGGCGGCTGTCGATCATGCGGGATTATTGCACGTTAACCATGTATATCGTTCGCTTTTCTTCGGCAGTCGATCCGGTCACGATGAACACGTGACGCACCTCGATCCGCTGCTCGACGACTACCGGCTGCGCCACCTGACGCTTCGCAACCGGGTGGTGAGCACCAGCCACGAGCCGGCGTACACCGAGGACGGGATGCCGAAGGACCGCTACCGGCTCTACCACCTCGAGAAGGCGCGCGGCGGCGTCGGCCTGACCATGATCGGCGGCTCCGCGGTCGTCTCCCCCGACAGCCCGCCGGCCTTCGGCAACATGCTCCTCTACAAGGACGAGGTCGTGCCGTGGCTGGCCCGGCTGGCCGACGACGTGCACGAGGCCGGCGCCGCGGTGATGTGCCAGGTCACGCACCTCGGCCGCCGTACCTCGAACTTCACCGGGGACTGGCTGCCCCTGGTCTACCCCTCGCCGATGCGCGAGGCGCAGCACCGCTCCTTCCCGAAGACCGCGGAGTCCTGGGACGTGGACCGGATCGTGCGCCACTTCGCCGAGGCCGCCCAGCGCTGCCAGGCCGCCGGCCTCGACGGCATCGAGATCGCCTCCTACAGCCACCTCTTCGACGCCTGGGCCTCCCCCGCGACCAACCACCGCGACGACGCCTTCGGCGGGGACCCCGAGGCCCGGCTGGTCTTCCCGATGCGGGTGCTCGAGGCGGTGCGCGCGGCCGTCGGGCCCGACTTCGTCGTCGGCATCCGGATGGCGATGGACGAGGACCTGCCCGACGGGCTGGGGCTCGACGACGCCGTCGCGGTGCTCCAGCGCTACCGCGAGCACGGCATCGACTTCCTCTCGGTGATCAAGGGCGGGCTGGAGTCCGACGCCCGCCTGGCCGCGACCATCCCCTCGATGGGCACGCCGTCCTCGCCGTTCCTGGAGTTCGCCGGAAAGGTACGCCGGGCGCTGGTCGACCTGCCGGTCATGCACGCCGCACGGATCGGCGACGTCGCCACGGCCCGTCACGCGCTGCGCGAGGGCTTGCTCGACCTGGTCGGGATGACCCGCCCGCAGCTCGCCGACCCGCACCTGGTCGCCAAGGTCGCCCGCGGCGAGGAGGACCGGATCCGCCCCTGCGTGGGCGCCTCCTACTGCCTGGACGCGATCTACGAGTCCGGCGATGCCAAGTGCATCCACAACCCCGCCACCGGCCGCGAGGCCACGATGCCCCACGTCGTCGCCACCACCCTGGGGCGCCGCAAGCGCGCCGTGGTCGTCGGCGCCGGGCCGGCCGGCCTCGAGGCCGCCCGCGTGCTCGGCGAGCGCGGCCACCACGTCGTGCTGATGGAGGCCGCGGACCGCCCCGGCGGCCAGGTCCTCATCGCCTCGTCCACCCTGCGCCGTCGCGACCTCGTCGGGGTCGTCGACTGGCGCGTCGCGGAGGCCAAGCACTCCGGCGTGGACGTGCGGTACGGCGTCTGGGCCGACGCCGCGACCGTCCTGGCCGAGGAGCCCGACCTGGTGGTCGTGGCCACCGGGGGCGTGCCCGACACCTCCTTCCTGCCGGCCGCCGCGCAGCCCCTGGTCCTCGACACCTGGGACGCGATCGGCGGTACGGGCGCCGGCGGTCCCCGCGCCGGGGACCGCGTCCTGGTCTTCGACGACCACGGCGGCGAGCCGGGTCTCGACGCCGCCGAGCACCTCGCCCGCCTCGGTGCCCGCGTCGAGCTGGTCACGCCCGAGCGGATGGTCGGGATCTCCGTCGGCTCGATGAACAGCCCGGCGTACCTGCAGGCCTTCGCCGAGCACGACGTGCAGGTGACGGTGGCCCGGCGCCTGGTCGACGTGCGCCGCGCGGAGCCCGGCTCCGGCGCGCGGCTGGTCGCGGTCCTGGCCAGCGACTACCAGCCCGGCGCCGAGGTCGAGCGCCTCGTCGACCACGTGGTCGTCGAGCACGGCACGGTGCCCAACGACGAGCTCTACCTCGACCTGGTCCCGGCCTCGCGGAACCTCGGCGAGGTCGACCACGACGCGCTGCTGGCCGGGCGCCCCCAGGAGGTGGTCGCCAACGAGGGCGGCCGCTTCGACCTCTGGCGCGTCGGCGACGCCGTGGCCAGCCGCAACATCCACGCGGCGGTCTACGACTCCCTGCGCCTGTGCACCACCGTCTGACCACCTCCCCACCC
>NZ_LR733225.1 GCF_902506435.1 Nocardioides sp. AX2bis
GGGTCTGCTGCACGGATCGGTGACATCTGATCTGCGTCGATGTGTGTCGACGCTGGAAGGATGTGCACCATGCCGAAGGCGTTCCCCAAGGAGTTCCGCGAGGACGTGATCCGGGTCTTCAAGTCCTCGGACTCCTCCATCGCCCAGGTCGCGAAGGACTTCGGGATCTCACCGTCGTGTCTCAAGCGGTGGCTCACAGTCGATGACCGGACCTCGACGAAACCGTCGCCGGCCGCTCAGGCCGCAAACGAGTCCGACGCGCTGCGTGAAGCCAACAAGCGGATCAGGCTGCTCGAGCAGGAGAACGAGGTCCTGCGCCGCGCGGCCGCCTACCTCTCACAGGCCAACCTGCCGGGAAAATGATGTACCCGCTCGTCCGCGAGCTGGCCGCCGACGGGATCCCCGTCGCGGTGACGTGCCGGGTGCTCAAGATCGCCCGCCAGCCCTACTACCGCTGGCTCGCCTGCCCGGTCACCGACGCCGATCTCGCTGCCGCCTATCGGGCCAACGCCCTGTTCGAGGCCCACCGCGACGACCCCGAGTTCGGCTACCGGTTCCTCCTTGACGAAGCCCGGCACGCCGGCCAACCGATGGCGCAGCGGACAGCGTGGAAGATCTGCTCCCAGCTGGGGTGGTGGTCGGCGTTCGGGAAGAAGAGGAGCAAGTACGGCAAGAAACCCGGCCCGCCGGTCCACAACGACCGGTGCGCCGTCGTCGACGAGCACGGCGTGACCCGCCACGAGTTCACCGCCGACGCTGCGAACGAGCTGTGGCTCAGCGACATCACCGAGCACTGGACCGGTGAGGGCAAGCTCTACCTCTGCGCGATCAAGGACGTCTTCTCGAACCGGATCGTGGGTTACTCCATCGACTCACGGATGAAGTCCCGCATCGCGGTGGCAGCGCTGAACAACGCCGTCGCCCGCCGCAACACAGAAGGCGCGAGTGTGGCCGGCTGTGTGCTGCACACCGACCGCGGGTCCCAGTTCCGGAGCCGGAAACTGATCCACGCGCTCAACCACCACGGCCTGGTCGGCTCGATGGGCCGCGTCGGCGCGGCCGGGGACAACGCGGCGATGGAGAGCTTCTTCTCCCTGCTGCAGAAGAACGTCCTCAACCGCCGCTCCTGGGCCACCCGAGAAGAACTGCGGATCGCGATCGTCACCTGGATCGAAAGGACCTATCACCGCCGTCGTAGGCAGGCGACTCTCGGCCGGTTGACCCCGGTGGAGTACGAGTTGATCATGCTCCCAACCGCCACCCAGGCGGCCTAACCGAACTGTCACCAGTTCGTGCAGCAGACCC
>NZ_LR733247.1 GCF_902506435.1 Nocardioides sp. AX2bis
TGTTGTGTTCGGGCCTGTCATTAGACGCGGCTGCGGCTGGTAGCGGCGTGTCGGGCACCGCGGCGCGGGGTTGGTGGCGAGCCTCGGGGTTTGTGAGTCCACGAATCCAGATGGGGCGCTGCGGCGGCCTGGCCGGCACTGCTGCTCCACGGGTGCCCGGGCCCGGGCCTGGGCACGGTGAGCAGCCCGGCACCGAACGTTGCCGGCGACCCTTGAGTAGCGAGGACCGGGCGGTGATCGCTGCCGGTCTGCGCCGCGAGCTGTCCTATGCCCAGATCGGGGTCCTGATCGGGCGGAACAAGTCGGTCATCTGCCGCGAGGTCGCTCGCAACCGTGGCGGTGATGGGACCTACTGGGCGCCGGTGGCGCACCGTGTCGCGCACGAGCGACGGCGCCGGCCCAAGGAGTTCCGCCTCGTGGCCAACCCCGCACTGTGTCGACGTATCGAGGCCTGGATGGACGATGGGTGGTCACCACGTCTGATCGCACGGGTCCTGCGCACCGACCACCCACACACGATCATGGACCGGGTGTCGCACGAGACGATCTACCAGGCCCTCTACGTCCAAGGACGCGGCAGCCTGCGACAAGACCTGCACCGCCAGCTGTCGACGAGCCGCCCGCGCCGCAAGACCCGCACCGGACCGGCCGGCACGACCCGCACCAGCAGCCTGTACCGCGAGGCGTTCACCTTCAGCCAACGCCCACCCGAGGTCGATGACCGTGCGGTGCCCGGACACTGGGAGGGCGACCTGGTCCTGGGCACCGGCAACGCCTCAGCGGTCGGGACCCTGGTCGAGCGCACCACCCGCTTCACGATCCTGCTGCACCTGCCCGGCACCCACGACGCGGACTCGGTCGCTGCGGCGATGATCCGCGAGATGGCTCAGCTGCCCGAGCACCTGCGGCGCTCCCTGACCTGGGACCGCGGCAGCGAGCTGGCCCGCTACGACAAGATCCAGCTCGATCTGGCGATGCCGGTCTACTTCTGCGACCCCCACTCACCCTGGCAACGCGGTAGCAACGAGAACACCAACCGGCTCCTGCGTCACTGGCTGACCAAGGGAACCGACCTGTCCCGCTTCACCCAGGGCGACCTCCGCAAGATTGCAGCCACCCTGAACGCCAGACCACGGCCTACCCTCAACATGCGCACACCAGCCCAAGAGCTGGACCAGCTCCTGACAACCCCGTCAGCAGCCTGACCCCGTTGCTACGACCGATGGACCCCGCC
>NZ_LR733224.1 GCF_902506435.1 Nocardioides sp. AX2bis
CCCCGGCTGCGACCACCACCGCCGCCAGGTCGACCCGCAGCACCAGCCGCCGAGCGCGGGCCAGGTCGACGTGGTCGGGCTCCCGGCCGTCCCCGAGGACCGGACGCTCCTCGACCCGGCGGTCCGCGCCGGTGCCGTAGACCGTCGTCCCGCCCAGGCGTACCCCCAGCGCCCCCGCGACCGACGCCTCGACCGGGCCGGCGTTGGGGCTGGGGTGCGCGCCGGCGTCGCGCCGCCACGCCCGGACCGCCCCGCGGCGGTCGTCGCCGAGCAGCACCACCAGGGCGGCGCTCAGTCGCGAGCCCGGCAGGTTGAGCACGTCGTCGAGGCGGGCGGCGGCCCAGCCGAAGCGGTCGTACCTCGCCGAGCGGTGCCCGACCATCGCGTCCAGCGTGTTGGCCGCCCGGTAGCCCAGCAGCCCCGGCACGCCGGCCACCGCGCCCCACACCAGGGGTGCCACCACGGCGTCGGAGGTGTTCTCCGCGACCGACTCCACGGCCGCCCGCGCGACGCCGCCGGCGTCGAGCCGGGAGGTGTCGCGCCCGACGAGCCGTGCCACCTGGCGTCGCGCGTCCTCCAGGGAACCCGCCGCGAGCAGCCGCTCCACCGCGGCGGCCTCGCGGTCCAGCGACGTGCCCCCGAGCACGGTCCAGGTCGCCGCCGCCGTCAGCAGCACGCGGACGACCGGTCGGCCCGTCACCGCTCGCTCGGCCGCGGCACCCAGGCCCGCCACCCCGCCGACCAGCACGACCACGTGGACGACCCCGGCCGCGCGACGGTCGGCGTACGACACCCGCTCGACCCGCCCGGCCAGCTGCCCGAACCCGGCCACGGGGTGCCGGCGGACCGGGTCGCCGAGGGCCCGGTCGGCGGCGTACCCCAGCCCGAGCCCGAGCGCCCGACCCGCCGCCCGGCTCAGCACCGGCCCGCCCGACACCCGAGGAGCACCCGATGAAGGTCCTGGTCACCGGCGGCGTGCGCTCCGGCAAGTCCGCGCACGCCGAGGGCCTGTACGCCGGCCGCACCGACGTCGCCTACGTCGCCCCCGGGCCCACCGCCGCCGAGGACCCCGACCCCGACTGGGCGGCGCGCCTGGCCGCCCACCAGCTCCGCCGACCGCCGACCTGGAGCACCCTGGAGACCCGGGACCTGACCGCGGCGGTGACGACGGCGAGCGGTGCGGTGCTGGTCGACTGCCTGGGCACCTGGCTCACGGCGGTCCTCGACCAGGACCGGGCGTGGGACCGCCCCGCCGCCGCCCAGCACGCCTCGCTCGCCGCGCACCTCGACCCGCTGGTCGCGGCCCTCGGCGCCACCACCCGCGACGCCGTGCTGGTCACCAACGAGGTCGGCCTCGGCGTGGTGCCGGCCCACCGGTCGGGCCGGGTGTTCCGCGACCTGCTCGGCACGGTCAACCAGCGGGTCGCGGCGGCCTGCGACGAGGTGCACCTGGTGGTCGCGGGGCGCGTGCTGCGCCTCTGAGACCGGCTCCGGCGGCACGCGTCAGCCCAGCTCGGACAGCAGCGCGGTGTCGCGCAGCAGCGCCACCGCACCCCGCAGCAGCGGCACGGCGGCCACCGCCCCGCTGCCCTCGCCGAGGCGCAGCCCGAGGTCGAGCAGCGGCTCCAGCCCGAGCGCCTCCAGCGCGAGGGTCTGCGCCGGCTCGGTCGAGCGGTGCCCGGCGGCCCACCAGTGGCGGGCACCCGGCGCGAGCCGCTCCGCGGTCAGCGCGCACGCCACCGAGACCAGGCCGTCCAGGAGCACGGGTACGCCGGACTCCGCGGCCTCGAGCAGGAAGCCGACCGTCGCCGCGAGGTCGGCCGACCCGAGCGCGGTGAGGGCGTCGACGGGGTCCGCGGCCCGGTCGCCGGCCCGGGCCAGCGCCTGCGCGACCACCTCGGTCTTGCGGGCCAGGCCGGCGTCGTCCACACCCGTCCCGCGGCCGACCACGTCGGCGGCCGACAGCCCCAGCGCGGCGGCGACCAGCGCGGCGGCCGGGGTGGTGTTGCCGATGCCGAGGTCCCCGGTGAGCAGCAGCTGGGCCCCGCCGTCGATCTCGCAGAGGGCCGCCTCGCGGCCCACGTCGATCGCACGCCTGGTCTCGTCGGGGTTCAACGCGTCCTCGAGGTGGATCGCCCCGCTGCCCCGGCGCACGGACCGCGCCGTCACGGGGGGCGGGACGCCGTCGAGGTCGTCGTCGACGCCGAGGGCGAGCACGCGCACCGACACGTCGTGCGCGGCCGCGAGCGCGCTGACGCCCGCCCGGCCGGCCACGATGGTGCGGACCATCGCCGGGGTGATCGCGGCCGGGTAGGCCGAGACGCCGTGCGCCGCGACGCCGTGGTCGCCGGCGAGCACCGTGAGCCGCACGTCGGTCAGCGGCGGCGGGGGCACCGCCCCGAGGGTCGAGGAGAGCCACACGGCCAGGTCGCCCAGCCGCCCGAGCGCACCGACCGGGGTGGCCAGCGCCTCGACCCGCTGCTGCGCAGCGGCACCGAGCCGCGCCGGGGGCGGGGCGACCGGGCCCGTCACAGGCTGGCAGCCAGCGCACGCCGCTCGGCGCGGGCGACCGCGTCGCGCTGGAGCCGCCGTACCGTGCCGACGAGGCCGACGCCAAGCACGCCCCACAGGGTCGTCAGCGTGAGCAGCGAGGCCAGCCGGAAGTCCCACAGGACCTGCGCCGGGACCTCGCCGAGCGGGGCCGGGTCGGGCAGGAGCGCGACCGCGACGAGCACGACGACGAGGTAGCCGGCCGCGGCGAGCACGCCCGCGGCGTACGCGTCGGTGCGACGCGCCAGGCGCACGGCGACGGCGACCGCCGCCAGGGCTGTGAGCACCGAGACGTCGAGCAGACCGAACCACGCCAGCGTGCGGGAGCCGATGGTGCCGGGGTCGCCGACGCCGGGCGGGTTGGCGGGGTAGGCCAGCCACGGGACCAGGGCGAACGCCACGAAGCCGACGGCGGCGACGACCGCCGTGGAGCGGGTGGGGTCGAGCCGGCCCAGCCGGCCGATCGCCACGGCGGCACCGAGGGAGACCAGGCCGCCGAGGGCGCCACCGACGGCGACGCTGGCCGCGCCGAGGCCCCAGGTGGCCTGGGTGTCGCGGGACACGAGCTCGTCCTCGGCCGGCTCACCGGGCTCGGGCGCCGGGGCGACCGACTCCTCGTAGGCGATCGCCGCGTCGATCGTCGGCTCGCCGACGACGGCCGAGACCCCGAAGGACGCCAGGCCCGCCAGCAGGCCGACCAGCAGCCCCCGCACCAGCAGCGCGCGAGGGCTGAGCGGGGG
>NZ_LR733246.1 GCF_902506435.1 Nocardioides sp. AX2bis
CTCCCGGACCTGACCGAGCAGGACGTCGAGGTGGTCGACGCGTGGTGGCGCGCGGCGATGTACCTCACGGTCGCCCAGATCTACCTGCAGGAGAACGCGCTGCTGCGTGAGCCCCTGGCCGTTGGGCACGTCAAGCCGCGTCTGCTCGGCCACTGGGGCACCAGCCCCGGCCTGGCCCTGGTCTACGCCCACGCGTCGCGCCTGGTGCGCGAGACCGGCCAGCGGGCGGTCTACCTGGCCGGGCCGGGCCACGGCGGTCCGGCGCTGGTCGCCGCGTCGTGGCTGGAGGGGACGTGGAGCGAGACGTACCCCGACCTGACCCGCGACGCCGCCGGGCTGCGACGCCTGGTCCGGCAGTTCTCGACACCGGGGGGCATCCCCAGCCACGTCTCGGTGACCACGCCCGGGTCGATCCACGAGGGCGGCGAGCTCGGCTACGTCCTGCTCCACGCCTTCGGCGCCGTGATGGACGACCCCGACCTGCTGGCCGTCGCGGTGGTGGGTGACGGCGAGGCCGAGACCGGCCCCCTGGAGGGCTCCTGGAAGGGGATCTCCTTCCTCGACCCGGTCCGCGACGGGGCGGTGCTGCCGGTCCTGCACCTCAACGGGGCCAAGATCAGCGGGCCGACCGTGCTCGGGCGCAAGGACCCCGCCGAGGTGCGGGCCCTGCTGACCGGTCACGGGTACGAGGTGCTCGAGGTCGAGGGCTCCGACCTGCCGGGGATGCACCACCGGTTCGCCGCGGCGCTGAGCACCGCCTGGCGCCGCATCCGCGAGATCCAGCAGGCCGCGCGCAGCGGGGACAGTGACGGGACCCGGCCGCGGTGGCCGATGATCGTGCTCCGTTCCCCGAAGGGCTGGACCGGACCGCACGAGGTCGACGGGGTACTCGTCGAGGGCACGTTCCGCTCCCACCAGGTGCCGCTGTCCCGGGTGCGGGAGGACCCCGCCCACCTCGCGCTGCTGGAGCGGTGGCTGCGGTCCTACCGGCCCGAGGAGCTCTTCGACGAGGCCGGACGACCCACCACCACCCTGCAGGACCCGGTCGGGGACCTGCGGCTGAGCGCCGCCCCGGCCGCCAACGGTGGGACGACGACCCGCCCGCTGGTCCTGCGCCACCTGCGCGACTACGCCGTCGACGTGCCCGCCCCCGGGGTGGTGCAGCAGGAGTCGACGCGCCGCCTGGGACGGATGCTGCGCGACGTCTACGTCGACAACCCGACCAGCTTCCGGCTCTTCTGCCCCGACGAGACGACGAGCAACCGGCTCGGCGACGTCCTGGAGGTCTCCGACCGGGCCTTCGCCGAACGCGTCGATCCGGGCGACGTCCACCTGGCCCACGACGGTCGCGTCATGGAGGTGCTCTCCGAGCACAGCTGCCACGGCTGGCTGGAGGGCTACACGCTCACCGGCCGGCACGGGCTCTTCGCGACCTACGAGGCCTTCGCCATGGTCAGCGCGTCGCAGACGGTCCAGCACATGAAGTGGCTCGAGGAGGCCGCCGCGCTGCCGTGGCGGGCCCCGGTGCCCAGCCTGAACCTGCTGCTGACCTCCACGGCGTGGCGCAACGACCACAACGGCTTCTCCCACCAGGGACCCGGGCTGCTGCAGGTCGTGCTGACGCACCGCGGCTCGGTGACCCGCGTCTACCTGCCGCCGGACGCCAACTGCCTCCTCGCGGTCGCGGAGCACTGCCTGGGCTCGCGCTCGTACGTGAACCTGGTCGTCATCGACAAGCAGCCGCAGCTGCAGTGGCTGGACCTCGAGGCGGCGGCCGCGCACTGCGCCGCCGGTGCCGGGACCTGGGACTGGGCCGGGCACGACGACGGCCCGGGGGAGCCGGACGTGGTGCTGGCCTGCGCGGGCGACACCCCGACGCTGGAGACGGTCGCGGCCGCGCAGATCCTGCGCGAGCGGCTGCCCCGGCTGCGGACCCGGGTGGTCAACGTCGTCGACCTGATGTCGCTGAGCCCGGACCACCCGCACGCGCTGGCGGAGACGTACTTCCGCGAGCTCTTCACCGACACCGTCGACGTGGTGCTCGCCTTCCACGGCTTCCCCGGGGCGATCCACCAGCTGGTCCACGGGCGCCCGGACCCGGGGCGCTTCCACGTCCGCGGGTTCATCGAGCAGGGCACGACGACCACGCCGTTCGACATGACGGTGCTCAACCGGATCTCCCGGTTCCACCTCGTCATCGAGGCGATCGAGCGGGCGCGGACGACGCCGCCGGGCGCCCAGGCCGTCGTCGACTGGTGCCACGCCCGCCTGGCCGAGCACCACGCGTACGTGCGTGAGCACTTCGAGGACCTGCCGGAGATCCGGGACTGGAGCCTCGAGGGCTGACGCGTGCGTCAGGCCCGGCGGGGGACCCGGCGGCCCCGGACGTCGTCGGTCACCAGGGTCAGCCACTGTGAGGTCAGGCCGGCCTCCCAGGGCTGGGTCCGGGGCGCCGACCACAACGAGGCCAGGACGGCCGCCTCCTGCACCCGTTGGGGGATGCCGGAGACGGTGACCGACCAGGTGGGGGGTCCGCCGTCCTCCGCGTCGTCGACCTGGAAGGTCACCGGCCGCTCACGGGCGCCGCGGACGGCGGGCCCGAAGGCGGCCGCCCGGAACCGCAGCTCCGAGCCCTGCAGCACGTAGGTCGTCACCACCACGACCACGCGGTCCTCGACGACGAGGCAGATCCGGCCGAAGGAGCGCGAGCCCAGCAGCGTCCGGCAGGTCCCGGCGTCCAGCTCCTCGAGGGCGGCGCTCGTCCCTAGCCCGCGAGTGGCCACGTCTGCTCCTGTCTGGTCATGCCACCAGCCTGCGGTCCGTCGACCGACCGCGGACAGGGCACGGCGACCCGGTGGGCCGGGCTTTCGGTCCCGGTCGGCCCGGCGTCGTCAGCGGGTCCCCCTCAGGCTCCGGGGGACGCCGCGGTCGAGCTCGGCGCCCTGGTCGAGGCGGACCTTCACGTCGACGAGGTGCAGGCCGTCGACGTCGACGAGCACGGGGTTGAGGTCGAGCTCGGCTACCTCCGGCACCTCGCTCGCCAGCGCCCCCAGCGCCGTCACCGCCCGCTCGAGCGCGGCGACGTCGGCCCGCGGGGCACCGCGGTAGCCGTCCAGCAGCGGCCAGGCCCGCAGCGACCGGACCGCGCGCGCGACCGTGCCCGGGTCGAGCGGCGGCAGCAGGAACACCCGGTCGTCGAGCAGGTCGGTGGTGGTGCCGCCCGCGGCGACCATCACGAGCGGGCCGAAGGTGGGGTCGCGGACCAGGCCCAGCGCCATCTCCACGCCCCGGGCCATCGGCTGGACGACCACGTCGACGGCCTCGGCCCCCAGGCCCAGCTCGAGCCCGAACGCGGTGACAGCGTCGGCCACCTCCACCTCGGAGGTCAGCCCGGTCCGCACCAGGCCCCGGTCCGACTTGTGCACCACCCGGGGGTCACCGACCTTCAGCGCCACGGGGAAGCCCGCCAGGACGGCGGCCGCCACCGCGCCGACGGGCCCGCGGGCGGGCGTGCCCTCCGGGTCCAGGTCGTAGGGCGCGAGCAGCCGCCGGGTGGTCTCCAGGTCGAGCCACCCGGTCTCGTGCCCGGTCAGGCTCCGCGCCACGGTCGCCCGGGCGTCGTCGAGCGGCGCCGGGTCGGTGCGGGGGACCGCGAGCCAGGCGGCGTACCGGCTCGCGCGGGCCAGCGCGTCGACCGCCTCCGGCACCCCCGGCAGCGACGTGACGCCCGGGACGCGGGGCACGTCGCCACCGGTGCCGATCGTGACCAGGAGGACCGGCACCCCCGGACGCGTGGACCGGGCCTGCGCCAGGGCAGCGGCCAGGGGACCGGGGTCGGCGACGAGGGTCGCGACGAGGACCACGAGGAGGGCGTCCACCTCGTCCGAGGCGAGCACCTCCTCGACGACGGCGGTCAGCACGCCGGGGTCGGCGCCGGCGCCGAGGTCGACCGGGTTGGACGCGCCGGCCAGGCCCGGGGCGACGGTGTCGAGGCGGGCCCGGAGGTCGTCGGTGAACGGGGTGACGACCAGCCCGGCGCCGTCCGCCGCGTCGGCCGCGAGGACACCGGCGCCACCGGCGTTGGTGACGACCGCGACCCGCGGGCCGGCCGGGTGCGGCTGCTCGGTCAGCACCAGCGCGGTCGCCGCCACCTCCTCCACGGAGCGGCACACGACGACGCCGGCGTGACCGGCGAGGGCGTCCACGGCGGTCGAGGACGTGGCGGTGGCCGCCGTGTGGGAGGCCCCCGCGCGCCGGCCGCCGGCCGACCGACCGCCGGCGACGAGCAGGAGCGGCTTGGTCTCCGAGAAGCGGCGGGCCAGGCGGGCCAGCTTCGGGGCGTTGCCGAACGACTCGAGGTACAGCGCCGCGGCCGTCACCTCCGGGTCGTCCATCCAGGCGCAGAGCAGGTCGTTGCCGGACACGTCGGCCTTGTTGCCCAGGGAGACGAAGGTCCGCACGCCCAGGCCGGTACGCCGGGCGACGTCGAGCAGGGCCACGCCGACGCCGCCCGACTGCGAGGCGACGGCGAGCCCACCGACCGGGGGCACCAGGTCGGTGAAGGTGGCGTTCAGCCGGACCGCGGGGTCGTTCGCGACCACACCGAGGCAGTTGGGCCCCACCAGCCGGATGCTGTGGGCGCGGGCGAGCCGGACCAGCTCGCGCTGCTGCTCGACCCCGGCGGGGCCGGTCTCGGCGAAGCCGGAGGAGACGACCACGACCACCCGGGCCCCGGCGGCAGCGGCGTCGAGCAGCACTGCGCCGACGGCGGGGGCGGGCACCGCCACGACGACCAGGTCGACCGGCCCGGGCGCGTCCACGACGCGCGGGAACGCCGGGACCCCGGCGACCTGCGTCGCGGTGGGGTGGACCGCGACGAGCGACCCGGCGAAGCCGCCGCGGACCACGGAGCCGAGGACCGCGGCGCCGATCCCGGCACCGTCGCGGCGGGCCCCGACGACGGCGACCCCCGCGGGCGCGGACAGGGCCGCCAGCGACCGGGCTTCCGAGGCGATCTCGCGCCGGTCCGCCGCGGCCACGGCCGAGGCCGACGCGGTCGTCGACATGCGTACCTCGACCACGCCCTGCGAGGTCACCCGGTCGACGGTGAAGCCGGCCGCGCGGAACACCTGGGTCATCGCCCCGTTCTCGGCGAGCACGTCGGCGGTGAACCGTCGGACGCCGAGGTCCCGGCCGGCCGCGGCGAGGTGCTCGAGCAGGAGTGCGCCGAGCCCGTGGCCACGCTCGTCGTCGGCGACCAGGAAGGCGACCTCGGCGGTGGCGGGGTCGACCCGCTCGGCCGTGGCCAGCGCTACGACCCGGCCGCGGACCAGCGCGACGAGGGCGATCGCGGCCGGGGTGTCGGAGAAGAGGTGCGCGACGTACTCGCGGCCGAGGCGGCGCCCGAGGGCGAAGAACCGGAAGCGGAAGCTGCCGTCGGAGACGCCGTCGTGCAGCTGCGTCAGCGCCTCGCGGTCGTCGGGGCCCAGGGGGCGGACCACGGCCACGGTGCCGTCGTCCAGGAGGACGTCGCTCACCGTGACGGGGGTCCCGTGGGGTCCGCCGGGTGCCGCTGGATGCTGCCGGGCCGGCCCTGGCCGGACGCGGGGGAGACGTCGGCCTGGTGCAGGACCCGTCCGGTGACGGTGGTGGGGAAGAGGGCGAACGTCATCCACCGCAGGCCCTCGGGCCACGGGGCGGGGACGGGCCAGTCGGCCGGGGTCTCGCCGGGCCCGGCGACGACGTGCTCGGCGCGCCCGCGCACCAGCACGCTCCAGCCCGTGTGCGCGTGCTCGTCGACGTGGTCGACCTCGAAGGCGGCCTGCTGGTGGGGCAGGTGGACGGCCAGCTGGTCGTAGGAGGCGGTGCGGACCCAGATCCGGCCCTCGGCGACCCGGTAGTTCAGCGGCACGATCACCGGACCGTCGCGGTCGACGTAGGCCATCCGGCCCACGGTGCCGCGCGCCAGGTGCTCCCAGCACTGCTCCGGGGTCATCTCGCTCAGCGCCCCGCGGGCGGGGGGTGCGGGTGTGGGCCTGTACCTTATACA
>NZ_LR733231.1 GCF_902506435.1 Nocardioides sp. AX2bis
GTGTCGGGCGGGACGTCGCGACGGCGCCGGCCGACCGGCGGGGGCGGGGTCGTCTCGGCCGGCTCGACCGGGGTGCGGTGGGCCAGCCACCGGTCGAACAGGTCGGACTGTCCGTCGGGGGCCGGATCGGTCATCCCCGCAACGTACGGCGCTCCGGCGGGCGGCGGGCGCCTTTCGCCGGATCAGCGCCTGCGCTCGAGGAACGCCGTCATCGCCTCCTTCGCCTCGTCGGAGCCGAAGAGCCGTGTGGACAGGCGGGCGAGGTCGTCGCCGCGGGCGTCGATCCGGTCGACGAGGTCGCGCGCCAGCAGCTGCTTGGTCTCCCGCAGGCCCTGGGGCGCGCCCGCGACCAGTGCGGCGCAGGTCTCGGCGACCGCGGCGTCGAGCCCGTCGGCGGGGACCGCGCGGGTGACCAGGCCCCAGGCGGCGGCGTCCCGGCCGTCGAAGGTGGCGCCCGACAGGCACGCCCAGGCCCCGGCGCGGCTGGTCATCCGGGGCAGCACCGTCAGCGAGATCGCCGCGGGGGCGAGCGCCAGGCGTACCTCGGTCAGCGCGAAGGTGGCCTCCTCGGTGCAGAGCGCCACGTCGGCGGCGGCGACGATCCCGATCCCACCGGCCCGCACCGGCCCCTGGACCCGGACCACGACCGGCTTGGCGTGCGCGACGATCGCGCGCTGGATCGCCACGATGGTCCGAGCCCCCTCCTCCATGCCCTGCCCGGCGGCCTCGGCCAGGTCGGCGCCGGAGCAGAAGACGTTCCCGGTGGCCGCGACCACCACCACGCGTACGGCGTCGTCGGCCTCGGCGCGGGCGAGCCCGTCGAGCAGCTCGGTCACCAGCTGCCGCGAGAGCGCGTTGCGGTTGCGCGGCGAGTCCAGGGTCAGCGTGGCGAGCCCGTCCGCCACCTCGAGGTGGACCAGCTCGGGGGTGTCGGAGGTGTCGGGCGAGGTGTCGGGCGTGGTGTCGGGCGTGGTGTCGGCCATGGGCGGCATCCTGCCCGATCACGGCCGGCCGGCCGCGGGGGTCGTGTGCCTGAGCACGGGCCAGGAACCGTGCTCAGGCACACGACCCACTGCCCCGGCGTCGCGACGGCCGGGAGGAGTGCAGTAGGCCCCGTGGGACTCGAACCCACAACCTAAGGATTAAAAGTCCTCAGCTCTGCCAATTGAGCTAGGGGCCCGGGGGACGAGGACGGCCGGCGGGCCGTGTCGTCCGCGCCGAGCCTAGCCGCCGGGCTCCCCTGCCCCGCGCTGCCCGGGGCTACCGCAGCCGGCGTACCGCCACGACCGTCAGGTCGTCCAGGCCGGCGGTGTCGCTGCGGGCGGCGGCGGCCGTGATCTCCTCCAGCGCGGCCTGTGTCGTGGAGGCCGCCGACACCGCGGCCGCGACGTGGGCCACCGCCTCCGCGGTGGTGGGGAAGTGGTCCAGGATGCCGTCGCTGACGACGACCAGGGTCTCGCCGGGCTCGACCCGGGCCTCGGCGGCCACCCACTGGTAGCCCGGCAGCACGCCCACCGGCAGGCAGGTCGAGGGCAGCCGGCGGCAGGCCCCGTCCGCCGCGACCACGAGGCCGAGGCTGTGCCCGGCGTCGACGTAGGACACGGCGCCCGTGGGGAGGTCGACCTGCGCTGCGAAGGCGGTGGCGAAGGAGCCGTTCTCGGCGAAGTCGTCCTCGACCAGGGCGGCGGCGAGGTTGAAGTCGTGCGCCGGTCCCGCGCCGGAGAGGCAGGCCCGCAGGGCGGCTCGCAGTCCGGCCGCCAGCAGGCCGGGGCCGACGCCCTTGCCCATCACGTCGACGAGCACCACGTCGAGCAGGTCCCCCTCGGCCCGCCAGCCGTAGAAGTCGCCACCGACCTCGCGAGCCGTCACGCAGGTGCCGGCGACCTCGTAGTCGTCCAGGGTGGGGACCGACCTGGGCAGGAGGCGTGCCTGCACGTCGGCGGCGTAGGCCATCTCGCTGTCCCGCTCGAGCTCCCGCTCGACCCAGGTCGCGAGGTCGGCCAGCATCTGCTGCTCGGGAGCGGTCAGGGTGCGGGGCGCGTCGTCGACCAGGCACAGCGACCCGACCCGCTGGCCGTTGGCCGACAACGGGTGGCCGGCGTAGAACCGGATCCCGGGCCCGCCGGTCACCAGCGGGTTGTCGGCGAAGCGGGGGTCGACCGTCGCGTCCGGGACGTGCAGGGTCGCCTCGTCGGCGATCGTGACGGTGCAGAAGGAGTCCCCGCGCGGGGTGACCTTGCCGGCGTTGGCGGCCGGGAAGGCCGCCTTGGTGAACTGCCGGTCCTCGTCGATCAGGTTGATCTCGGCCATCGGGACCCCGAACAGCGTCTCAGCGATCCGCACGATCCGGTCGAAGCGCTCCTCCGCGGGGGTGTCGACGAGCCGGAGCCGGTGTACGGCCGCGACCCGGTCGCGCTCGTCGGCGACGACGCTGACGGGGGAGGGGCTGGGCGAGGGGCTGGGCGAGG
>NZ_LR733230.1 GCF_902506435.1 Nocardioides sp. AX2bis
ACCCGCACCGGCTCCCCCGGCACGCCCCACGCGTCGATCGCCTCGGCCAGCCGCTGCACGTAGTCGAAGACCAGCCGGCGGGGGTCGGCGAGGTCGACGTGGGACTGGTCGCGCCCGTCGAGGCGCACCAGCACCCCGCCCGCGTCCTCCACCAGCTCCAACCCGCCCACGGCCCCGACCCTAGGGCCGGGATGACGGTCGCGGCGCGCCGAGATGACGCTCGCGGACAGCCGAGATGACCGTTGCGGCGCGTCGAGGTGACGCTTGCGGCGCGCTCAGTGCCCGCGGAAGACCGGGGTACGCCGCTCGGCGCGCGCCGCGAGCGCCTCGCGCACGTCGTCGCTGGCCCAGCAGGCGTCGAAGGTCGCCGCGACCGCGGCGTCGTCCCCGTCACGGAGCACCAGCTTGTTGTGCGCCAGCGCCAACGGCGCCAGGGCGGCCACCTCGTGCGCCCAGGCCACTGCGTCGTCGAGGTGCCCGGTGCGGTCGACCAGGCCGGCGGCGAGGGCCGCGTCGTGGTCGAGCGTCTCGGCCCCGAGCATGACCCGGTTGGCCACGCCGGCCCCGACGGTGGCAGCGAGGGTACGGATGGTCCAGGCGTCGACCGCCATCCCGTTGCGGGCCGTCGGCACGGCGAACCGTGCGGTCGGAGCGGCCACGCGCAGGTCGCAGGCCAGGACCAGCTGGGTCCCCGCCCCGATCGCCGGGCCGTTCACCGCAGCCACGACCGGCACGGGCAACCGGGTCAGCCCGTGCAGCATCCCGTACAGCGCCTCGAGGAACTCCCCGCCGTACACGCCGTCGAGATCGGCCCCGGCGCAGAACGCCGAGCCCTGCCCGGTCAGGACCAGCACCCGCGCCCCGGCGTCCACCTCGGCGGCCGCGGCCTCCCCGATCGCCCGGCACAGCGCGAGGTCCAGCGCGTTGCGTCGGTCCTCCCGCTGCAGCTCGAGCACCGACACCGCACCGTCTCGTCTCGTCCCCAGCACGCCCGCAGCCTAGGCCGCAGCGGGGCTGCGGCAGCATGGACCCATGAGCGCCTACTGGATCAGCCTGTACCGCGAGGTCCGCGACGAGCAGAAGCTCGCCGCCTACGCCGAGCTCGCCGGCCCCGCCCTGACCGGCGCGGGCGGCACCTTCATCGCCCGCGGCATGCCCGAGCAGACGTACGAGGCGGGGGTCGCCGCCCGCTGCGTCGTCATCGAGTTCGCCTCGGTCGAGGCCGCGGTCGCCGCCCACGACGGCGCGGCGTACCAGGAGGCGTTGGCCGCACTCGACGGCGGCGCCGTGCGCGACATGCGCATCGTGCCCGGCGTGGCCTGACCATCTCCCGCACCCGTCGTACGTCGGCGCCCCGGCCGCGTACCTGGGCTGCGCGGGCGCGGGGTCGGCTTGCCAGGCCCGAGGTCCGCACCGACCTGCTCCAGGTCGTCAAGTCCACGGTCGCGACCGTCGCGGCCTGGTTGCTGGCCACGGCCGTGCTCGACCTCGAGCAGCCGTTCCTCGCGCCGTGGGCCGCGCTGCTCACCGTGCACGCCACGGTCCGCACCTCGGTGTGGCGCGGCGGTCAGACCGTGGCCGCCACCTTCCTGGGCATCATCGTCAGCTTCCTGGCGGTGGTGGCGCTCGGTGGCGGCGTGGCCAGCCTCGGCGCCGCGGTGCTGGTCGGGCTGCTGCTGGCGCGGCTCACCGCGATCAGGGCCGAGGGCGTCACCGTCGCGACGACCGCGCTCTTCGTCCTGACCAGCGGCACCGGCGAGGAGTCGGTCCTGCTCCTGCACCGCTTCGCCGACACGCTGCTCGGCGTCGCCGTCGGGGTGGCGGTGAACCTCCTCGTCGTGCCCCCGCTCGACGACCGGCTCACCGAGCGGCAGCTCGACCAGGTCGACCGTCGGCTGGGCGACCTCCTGCGTCGCATCGCCGACGACCTGTCCCTGCCGGCCAGTGACGAGCACGCGCAGGCCTGGATCGCCGAGACCCGCGCGATCGACGCCGACCTCGACCGCGGCGAGGAGCTGCTGCGGCACTCCCGGGAGAGCCAGCGGTACAACATGCGGCGGCGCCGGTCCAGCTCCGCGGGCAACCTCGACCGGGACGAGTCCGTGATGCACCGTCTCGAGGAGGGCGTCGCCCAGGCCCGGGCCATCGCGCGGACCATCAGCGACTCGGTCGCCGAGGCCGACGAGTGGGACCCCCGCTTCCGTGAGCCGTGGCTCGCGCTGCTGCGCGAGGTCGGCCAGCGGATGGCGGACCCGTACGCCGGCATGGCGGACCTCCTCCCCCGCATCGACGACCTCGTCCGCGACCTCTCCCACGAGGACCTCCCCGGGCTGCTCTGGACGGTCTACGGGGACCTGCTGGTCTCGCTGCGGACCATCGTCCGGATCGTCGACGACGTCGCCTCCGTACGCGCCCGCTGACGCCGGAAGTGTCATCTCGAGGCGCCGCGAGCGTCATCTCGGCTGTCCGCGAGCGTCATCTCGGCACCGTGACACCGGCGCTGTCAACGTCCCCTGGCAGACTCCGCTGCATGACCGCCGCCGTGCCCGACGCCGTGCCCGACACGACCAGCGACATCGAGGCCCTCGAGCGGGTCCTGGCCGCGCGGTGGAGCTGCCGGGGGTACCTCCCCGAGCCGGTCGACGAGGCCACCCTCGAGCGCCTGCTGGAGGCGGCCCGCCGTACGCCGTCGTGGTGCAACACCCAGCCGTGGCGCGTCGACGTGCTCTCGGGCGACGCCGCCCGGGAGCTGTCGGCGGCGATGCTGGCCGGGCTCGAGCAGGGCGGCAGCGACCTCGACTTCCCCCAGGCCTACACCGGCGTGCACCGCGACCGCCGCCGCGAGAGCGGCTGGCAGCTCTACGACGCCGTCGGCATCGAGAAGGGCGACCGGGACCGGTCGTTCCTGGAGGGCCTGCGCAACTTCGAGCTCTTCGGCGCCCCGCACGTCGCGATCGTCTCCGCGCCGCGCGAGCTGGGCACGTACGGCGCGATCGACTGCGGGCTCTACGTCCAGACGTTCCTGCTCGCCGCGCAGGCCCTCGGGCTGGGCGCGTGCGCCCAGGCGGCGCTGGCCGGGCAGTCGTCGCTGCTCCACGAGCACCTCGACATCCCCGAGGACCGTGCGGTCGTCTGCGGCATCTCCTTCGGCCGGCCGGACCCCGACCACCCGACGGCCTCCTACCGCACCAGCCGGGCGCCCCTGGGCGAGACGGTCACGCGCCGGGGCTGAGCCGCCCCGCACGCTCGACCCGCGCCACCCGCCGCACGTCCGCCGGCGAGCCCGGGGTCGGGAAGAACCGCCACACCACCGCCGACTGCCCCATTGTCCAGGTCGCGTTCAGCACCCAGTAGACGAGCAGCGCCGCGGGGACCACCGCGGCGGCCACGGCCATCCCGAGCGCCGAGAGCAGCGGCATCACCTGCTGCGCGCTCGCCATCGCCTCGGGCAGGTCGGCCGAGAGCGTGTTCGGCAGGACCAGGAACCGCTGGGTCACGAAGCTGAGACCCCCGGCCAGGACGACCAGGACGACCACCACCGCGAGGTGCGTGGAGCCGCCGCCGAGGTAGCCGCGCTCGGCCAGCGGCACGCCGACCAGGCTCGCCGCGCCGAACGAGGCGACCAGGCCCGCGTCCATCGCCCCGACCGGGCTGCCGCCGGCGACGTCGGAGACCAGGTGGTACATCGAGATCCACACCGGCAGCTGCAGCAGCAGCGGCAGGCACCCGAGCCGCGGGACGCCGTGCTCGGCGGAGATCCGCCTCCGCTCCTCGGCCAGCGCCCGGAGGCTGTCCGGGTCGCGTTTGCCCTTGTAGCGGGCCGTGAGCTCCTTGAGGTGGGGCCGGGCGCGAGCCGAGGCGTGCGCCAGCCGGACCCCCTGGACGGCCAGCGGGAGCAGCGCGAGGCGGACGGTCACCACGACGGCGGCGACGCAGAGCACCCAGGTCGTGCCGGCGCCGGGGTCGGCGCCCAGCGAGGTCAGGCCGGTGTGCGCGGTGGCCACCACGGCGGCGAGGGCGTGCGAGATCGGGTCGAGCAGGGACATCAGCGGGCTCCTGGAGGGCGAGACGGGTACGGACCGTGGCTCGCGCAGGCGCGAGCGTCAGGCCGGTCCCGGGGCCCGGGGGCGTACGGGGTGGTGTCCCGGGTCGGTGACCCGTCCGGTCAGGTCCAGCGGTACGTCGGCCGACCGCGGTCGGGCCGCGACCGGTCCGCGGTGCACCCCGGCCCAGCCCGGTCGACCGCCGCCCAGCAGGGCGGTGAGTGCCACGGCGACCACCGTCACCGCGACCGACGTCGGGGCCTCGCCGGCGACGAGCACCGGCAGCAGGGGCAGGACCACCAGGGTCAGGAGCAGCGCCACGACGGCGGCCAGCACGACCTGCAGGCGCGCCACGGCGGGCGTACGCCCGGGGCCGCTGCGGGTGCTCATGCCGGTGAGCCTAGTGGACCGACCACCGCCGGACCGACCACCGCAGGGCGCGGTCACAGGTGGTCGGGGACGACCAGCGCGTCGGGGTCGCTGCGCAGCGGCATCGCCGCCACCGCGACCCGGGCCAGGGCGACCGCCCCGTCGAGCAGCTTGCGGCGCTTGCGCTCCCCCAGCGCCTCCCACCCGCCCTCGGTGCGGAAGTCGAGCACCTGACGGCTGCCCTGCTCGGCGGCCTCACGCCACTCCTCGTCGGTGAAGGCCGGGGTAGCGCCGACGGTCGGCCGGTCGGGCAGCGCGGTCAGCACCGGCAGCACGACCTCGCCCGCGGCGGCCTTGTGCCGGTAGCGCCGCGCCTTGTCGAGCGACTCGAAGTCGGCCACCACGGACTGGCGCTTCCAGGGCGGCCGGGTGGCAGCGAAGAGCTCGCGTGCGACCGCCTCGACCCCGACCGTCATCTCGTGCTCGGTGAACCTCACGCCACCATTCTCCCCCCGGCGGGCCGCCGCCCCCGTGGCAGGGTGACGGGAGGCACACCGCCCACACCAAGGAGAGCCACATGTCCGTCTCGGGACGACCCACCACTCCCTCCACCACCCCGGCC
>NZ_LR733233.1 GCF_902506435.1 Nocardioides sp. AX2bis
GGGTTGGTGCGGGTGGGGCAGTGGTCGGCGTGGCGGTTGGTGGTGACGCGGTGGCCGAGGGTGCGGTCTGTGTGGCAGGCCCGCATGCGCCCACTCGTCTTGTCGTAATCGCACGTCATGGCGTCGTTCCCTTCGAGACTTGGCGTCCCTCGGCGCTTGCCGGACCCCCGGACGATGTAGACGGTTGCTGCATTCCATTGCTCATCGCGTTCAACTCCACAGTTCGCTTCTATCGTTGGACGATGACATCAGAAGTCGTTGCCGCTCTTCTTGCGGGTGTGCCATTCTTGATTATTGCGATTATTGGCACATTCAGGCATAGGCAAGAGGACATCCATCCGGTGGGCAATCTGATGATTGACCGGCTGATGAAACAGGCCGAACTGGCTGAGAAGCTAACTCCTGGGTCGCCGGCTCGACAAGCAGTGGATGCGGATCTATTTGCGGGTGTCGAACGCCTCGTCCGTGATTTGCGGTGGTATTCACCAGTGCAGATCAAGTTGGCGGGCGCGATCAACTCGTTTGTGCGGATGACCCGAATAATCTTCATCGGCCTGCTCTTGGTCGTGGGCGCCAGGCTTACTGCTTTTCGCGAAGGGGACTTGGCAAGACCGGTGACTATCATTGCCGTAATGCTCTTGATTGCTTTCGTCATTGTATGCGTCCAATCCGCAGTCAGTCGAAAAGCGATGTTTGCGCCCGAGGCGAGGGCGACTGGGCCGGATAACCAAGATCTGCTGACGTTGATCAAGGCCTCGCTTGAATCCCAGTCCAAGCCCACGGAGAAGTCCGAACCGGATCAGGCGGCCCCGTAGGGACCTGCGTTTTCGGAGCATCCGACGGCCCTAACGCACGAGCCGTCACCGGCAGGACCTCACGGATCGACTACCTCCTCAGGCAGCGCCGCGGCCGACCTGGCACGCAGCTCAGCGAGCAGCACCTCAGTCCCACGCACCCGCTGCTCGGGCGCCAGGTCCAGCACCTCGAACACCCGACCCACCGCAGCAGCGACGAGCCGCACCCGGCCGGCCTCGACCTCGACGGCCTTCTGCCCGAGGTTCAGCCGCTCCATGCCCTCGAGTGCCTGGCGCAGCTCGCGCAGCACCCGCGACCACGCCAGCCCCGTCGGCCCGTCCAGGTCCTCAACGTCCAGCCGAGAACCGAGGGCGTCGGCCGCGTGCTCGAGCCGACCAGCGAGCCGCTGCAGCGCACCGACCGCGTCGACGACCGGCTCGGCGTCGGTCTTCCAGATCTGCCCGTAGACCTCCCGGGCTTGCTCCTGCTGAGCGGCGACGAGGTGGGTCTGCGTGGACCCGCCGTGCAGCTTGCACCGGCCCAGGCCCGGGTGCTGGGTGCCCCACCCCGCCGGCCGGGTGCACAGGCCCTCGCCCTGGCGCTTCTTCCCGCCACAGGTCGGGTAGCGGCGGCTGTCACGGTCCGCCGCGGCCGACCCAGGTGTCACGGCCTCGTCGCTCGCGTTGGCGCCACCCGGGAGCATCTCGCGTCGCTTGCCGCTCACGAGCAGTCCATGACGAAGCACAAGCACGTAGAGCCGGGGAACCGGAAGTCGGAGCTCGCTGTGGTGGGCCTTGTGGTGAGCGCGGGGCTCATCGACTGGGTGGACCGCTTGGTGACGGTGGCGGGCTGGGTGGCGGGGTTGTGGTGAGTGGCCTTGGGCGGCACTGAGTGCCGCCTTTGGGGGGCACTGGTGAGTGCCGCCCGCGAGTGCGGCCCCTCCGTAGGAGAGGGGGGCCGGGGCGGCACTCGTTTCGGGGCGGCGGCCGGGGCCTCTCGGGAGA
>NZ_LR733232.1 GCF_902506435.1 Nocardioides sp. AX2bis
ACCCCCACCCGCCCGACGACCTGCTCCTTGTCGATGGCGGTGCGCCCGATGCCGGCCCACGCGGCCTCCCGCGGCCGGCCGACGTTGACGGAGCGGACCAGTGCCTCGCCGGTGACCATGACGCGCATCCTCGCACCGTGTCGCACGTCTCGTGCTCGAAGCTGCCGGGCCCCGGTACGACCTGCGGCAGGGCGCGGGCTGCGAGGATCCTGGTTCCCGAGCACGGCCAGGCCGACACCCCTATGTTGGAGCCACGACAACCACGGTGGGAGACAGCCGACTCGAAGGTGGGTGACCCATGAGCAACGTGTTGCGCAGGAACGTCACGGTGCCCGGTCGTCGAGCCGGCGACGCGTCGGTGGGATGACGACCGCCACCGAGAACGCCGTCTCTCCCGCCCGGACCGAGCGCCGCGGGACCCTCATCATCTGGCTGCTCGCCGGGGCGATGGTGACGCTGGCCGCCCTGATCACCGCACCGGCGGTGCTCGACGACCCGGGATCGACGGCACCGGACGTCCGGTGGTTCGCCCTGCTCCCGCTGTTCGCGCTCGCCGAGATCGTGGTCATCCACCTCCCGACCCAGCACAACGCGCACGGGCACACCCTCCGCGAGATACCGGCGGTGCTGGGCCTGACCTTCCTCGCGCCGCAGCAGTACGTCAGCGTCTACGTCGTCGGCGCCGTCCTCGGTCTCGTCGTCGCGGCCCGGATGCGGGGCGTGAAGCTGGCGTTCAACGCGGCGATGTTCGCTCTCGAGGCGGCCCTCGGAGCGCTGACCTACCACGCGATCCTGCAGGGCGGCGACCCCCTGTCGCCGGTCGGGTGGCTGGCCGTCCTGGTGGCGGTGCTCGTCACCGACCTCGTGTCCGCGGGCGCCGTGACCGCCGGCATCAGCCTCACCGAGGGAGCCTTCGACGGAGAGATCCTGCGCGAGGCGCTGCGGTCGGGCTCCGTGGCCGCCTTCATCAACACCTGCATCGCCCTGCTCGTGGCGACGCTCGTGCTGGTCCAGCCGTCGGCGCTGCCGCTCCTGGGTGTCGTCGTGGTCCTCCTGGTCCTCGCCTACCGCGTCTACGTCTCCCTCGCCCGAGGGCACGCCCGCACCCATCTGCTGTACCGGTTCGTCGACCGCACCTCCTCCGCCCGCTCCGTGGAGGAGGTCGTCGAGGTCGTGCTGCGGGAGGCCGCGGACCTGATGTACGCCGAGCGTTCCTACCTCGTGGAGGTCGTCGACGAGCAGCAGGTGCAGTACCAGGCCTTCACCGGCGGGACGCTGCACACCGAGGCCGTCGAGCTGCTGGCCGAGCCCTGGTGGTGGAGCGCGCTCGAGGCCGGGGTCGTGCAGCACGAGGCGCCCCGCCGCGGGCACGACGAGGTGCCGGAGCACCCGGTCGCGCCGGCGCTGACGACCCCGCCACGCGACGGGCTCGCCGCGCAGCTACGAGGGACCGGCTCGACCCGGTACCTGCTGGTCGTGTGCGACCGGTCCTTCGAGAAGGAGACGTTCGGGGACGAGGACGTCCAGGTCTTCGAGGCGCTCGCCGCGCACGCCGGCGTCGCGATCGAGCGCGCACGCATCGTCAGCGACCTGCAGACGCTGGCGGGCGAGCTCAAGACGGCGCGCGACACGGCACTGGCGGTCTCGGAGGCCAAGTCGATGTTCCTGGCCAACATGAGCCACGAGGTCCGCACGCCGCTCACGACCGTGCTCGCCGCCGGCGAGCTGTTGAACGAGACCCCGCTCGACGAGAGCCAGGTGAAGCTGCTCGGCAGGATGCACCGGTCCGGAGAGCTGCTGCTGTCCCTGGTGGAGAACCTTCTCGACTTCTCCCGGATCGACGCCGGGCACGCCACGCTGCACCACGCCGAGCTCGACCTCCGCGCGATGGTGGCCGACATCGCCGACGCCCACGAGCCGCGCGCGCAGGCCGAGGGGATCGCGTTCGACTGCGTCGTGGACCCGCGGGTGCCGAGCACCGTCGTGGGTGACCGGACCAGGATCGTCCAGGTGCTGACCAACCTGCTGGGCAACGCGCTGAAGTTCACCGCCGAGGGCGGACGGGTGCGGCTCGACGTCCGGCCCGTCGAGGACGACAGCGGCCCCGGTGTGCGGTTCACCGTCTCGGACACCGGCATCGGCATCGACGAGGACCACCAGGCCTCGATCTTCACCGCCTTCAGCCAGGTCGACGGCTCGGCCACCCGGCGGTACGCCGGCACCGGCCTCGGCCTGGCGATCTGCAAGCAGCTGACCGAGCTCATGGGCGGGGTCATCACCGTCGCCGGAGAGCTGGGCGTGGGCAGCACGTTCGAGGTCCGGCTGCCGCTGGTCACCAGCGGGACGGCTCCGCCCCCGGGCACACCGACCGACTGACATCAGGGCCGGCGAGGAGGCCGAGCGGGTCGTAGCGACGCGGATTGTCCGAGACCGCTGCGAGCCGGGCAGGGATGCCGGACAGTGGATCCAGCACATCGGGCCCTCAGGCCATACCCGAACCGCGGTCTGAGACCACCGTGCGGACACACCCCCCACCCC
>NZ_LR733223.1 GCF_902506435.1 Nocardioides sp. AX2bis
CCACCGGCCTGGCCTCAGCCACCCCTGCGGCCCACCCCGCACGCCGGACCCACCGACCTCGCAGGTCGACCCAGGTCCTGCTGCACGTACTGCTGCTCGCCCTCCTCGGCGGCTCGGTCGTCGTCGCGCTCGCCCTGGGTTCCGAGCCGCTACGCCCGACCGGCGTGCTGGACGTGCTGCGCGAGCGACTTCTTCACCAGCGCCCCGGCGCCGACCCGGTCTACGACGCGATCGTGTGGGACCTTCGCGCCCCACGGGTGCTGCTCTCAATCGTCGTCGGCGCCGGGCTCGCCGTGGCGGGGGCAGCGATGCAGACGCTGGTACGCAACCCGCTCGCCGACCCCTACCTGCTCGGGGTCTCCGCCGGCGCCGGGGTGGGCGCCACCGCGGTCATCGCCTTCGGCGTGCTCGGCTCGCTCGGCGCCTGGGCGCTCTCGGCGGGGGCGCTGGCCGGCGCACTGACCGCCTCGGTCCTCGTCTTCGGCGTCTCGCTCGCCCAAGGTGGACTCACCCCGCTGCGGCTGGTGCTGACCGGCGTCGTCATGTCCTCGGCCTTCTCCTCACTCTCCAGCTTCATGGTGTTCCTCGGCAACGAGTCACGAGCGACCGAGTCCGTCCTGTTCTGGCTGCTCGGCTCGCTGGCCGGCGCGACCTGGACCCAGCTCCTCCCACCCGTCCTGGCCGTCGTGGTCGCCACCACCGTCGTGCTCGGACTGCACGGGTGGCTCGACGCCCTGGTCACCGGGGACGACACCGCTGCCTCGGTCGGCGTCCCGGTCCGCACCCTCCGCGTGGGTCTCTTCGTGCTGACCTCCGCCCTGGTCGGCGTCCTGGTCGCGGTCTCCGGCGGGATCGGCTTCGTCGGCCTCGTGGTGCCCCACCTGGCCCGGCTCGTGGTCGGCGGCGCACACCGGGCGATGGTGCCCCTCGCCGCCCTGGCGGGCGGGCTGTTCCTGCTCTGGGTCGACGTCGCAGCCCGCACCCTGGTCAGCCCGCAGGAGATCCCGCTCAGCGTGGTGACCGGCCTCGTCGGCGCCCCCGTCTTCCTCCTCCTGCTCGGTCGACGCCAGTACCGGTTCGGGGGCGAGGAGTGAGCGCCGCCCCGCACGCGCTGGCCTTGCAGGATCTCTCCTGCGCGGTGGGGGGACGGACGGTGGTCGAGCACGTCGAGATCGAGCTCGTGGCCGGATCGATGCTCGCCGTCGTCGGGGTCAACGGCTCGGGCAAGTCCACCGTGCTGCGGACCGTCGCCGGGTTCCTCTCCCCTGTGGCCGGACGTGTGCGGGTCTACGGCACCAACGTCCACGCCCTCTCCGCACGCGACCGGGCACGACGCCTCGCCTTCGTCGGCCAGGAGGAACGCCCGCCCGCCGACATGCTCGTCACCGAGTTCGTCACGCTCGGACGCCTGCCCTACAGGGCGCCCTGGTCACGCGGGCGGGACGACCACCGCCGGGCCATGACCGCCCTCGCCCAGGTGGGGATGCAGGATGCCGCGCACCGCGCGTGCGCCGAGCTGTCCGGCGGTGAACGACGCCGCGTCAGCCTTGCCCGAGGCCTCGCCCAGGACTGCGACGTCCTCGTCCTCGACGAGCCCACCAACCACCTCGACGTCCGCCACCAGATCGACCTGCTCACCCTGCTCCGCAACTCAGGACACACCGTCGTGACCGCCATCCACGACCTCGGGCTCGCTGCATCCTTCTTCGACCGCGTCCTGGTCCTCGATCGCGGCCGCGCCCGCGCCGCCGCTCCCCCGGCGCAGGCCCTGCTCCCCGCCACCGTCCACCACGTCTTCGGGGTCCACGCCTCCGCCCTCACCGACCCCACGGACCACGAACACCTCGTCGTCGGGCCGGGCCGCACCCCTCATGCCTCCGACCCCCACGACGAACCCGACCCAGGGACCACCACGACAGGAAGCCCCACATGACCACGACCGACACCGTCCGACCACCGTCGCGACGACGCCCCGCCCGGCGCCGACTCCTCGCTCCCCTTGCGCTCACCGTCCTGGCGGCCACCGCGTGCGGCAGCACGAACAGCTCGGACCAGTCCGCCCCGACGTCGACCACAGGCGTAAGCGTCGAGAACTGCGGCGAGGACGTCCGGTTCCCCGACCCCGCGGAGCGGCTCTACGTCTACGACGGCGGCATGATCTCGATGGTGCTCTCGATCGGTGCGGCCGACGCCATCGCCGGCATCAGCGGCCTCCAGGACGACGCCCAGGCACTGGCCCGCGCCTACGGCGAGGACGTCGTCGACGCACTACCCGTTGCCAGCGCCGAACGCCCCACCCTGGAGAACGTCCTCGCCCAGCGCCCCGACGCCATGGTGGCGGGATGGAACTACGGGTGGGACGAGGACGCCGGCCTCACCCCCGACGGCCTCGCCGACCGCGACATCGCCGGCTACACCCTCACCGAGTCCTGCCGCCAGGGCGCGGGCGACGCCCGCGGCGTGGTCGAACCCTGGCAGGCACTCACCACCGACCTGACCAACCTCGGGCGGATCACCGGGCACCAGAAGGAGGCCACGGCCCGAGTCGCGGACATCGAGACCCGCCTCGCGCAGCCGGAGCAAGCACCCCAGGCCGAGAACCCGCCCACCGTCTTCCTCTTCGACAGCGGCACCTCCGCCCCCTTCACCAGCGGCTCGTTCGGCGGACCGCAGGGCATCATCGAGGCTGCCGGCGCCCGCAACGCGACCGAGGACGTCGCCGACACCTGGACCACCGTCTCCTGGGAACGAGTCGTGGCCTCCCAACCCGACTACATCGCCTTCGTTGACTACCCCGGCCAGAGCTACGAGGAGAAGGTCGCCGTGCTGCGCGCCAACCCCAGCACCCGAGACCTTCCCGCCGTCGAAGAAGGCCGGTTTCTGAACCTTCCCTACGCCGCCTGGGTCAGCGGCCCCCTCAACATCGACGCCGCAGAGCAACTGAGGGCCTCCCTGGAAGAAGCAGACCTCCTGCCATCCACCGGAACCACCCCGCAGGTCGACCTGAAACCGTAATCATCACCGGCAGCACAACACCCCCGGCCGGAGGCTGCGGGTCCTCCCGGTCACAGGTCGGAGAAAGAGTTTCAGGGTGGCATCTGTTTCGATTGGTTCGGCGTTGGCCAGGACGCGCGGATCCGGTCGTGCGTCGCCTCGTCGCGGCGTCGATTGGGGCAGAGACGGTGTTGCGCATGATCAAGCGCAACCAGGGCGGCCACGCCGGGTCCGGGGGCCGTACCGCGCGGGCTTTGTACGGCGGGGCGAACAAGGCACGACGACGCGCATACGGACCCGGGGAGCAGACCGTCGTGACGGCACGCGCTTGCCGGAGCAAGGTCCCGGCCGGGTACGCCGACCGGCACTGTCCTGGTCTGGCACGGCGGCCCAGGCTTGCCTGGTGGGGACTAAAGAGGGGCAGTTGTGCCAACTGCTGGGCTGAGTGAGCCCCCGGCCCCGGAACACGTGAGCGCCGCTGAGTGCCGGGAGCTGCTGGCTGCACATTCCTTCGGCCGGGTCTCTTTCAACATCGAGGACCGAGTGGTCGTAGTCATGACCGCCTACACGATGCTAGGCACGTGGTTGCACTTCCGCGCTGCCGCCTTCGGTTCAGTCGTTCGGCGGGCAGGGGCCCACCCGGTGACCATGCAGGTCGACGACGGACATCAGGATCGGGAGCCCACCTGGACGGTCAGCGTCGTTGGCACGCCGACCCGGGTGACGGAAGCCGCGACGCTCGGGGAACTGTGGGCAGCGCCCCGCACCCGCGTCTGGGAGCTGGGCGTGGCGCCGCAGTGGCTCACGCTGGGCACCGATGACATCAAGGGGCGCCGGGTCCGCTCGTAGGCTGCCGTGCGTGGCCAGCGACCTCCCCGTGCAGGTCTGGACGTGCGCCACCGGCCGCCGGGAGACCGACGCGGCCCCGGGGCTGCTGCTGGCGTGGCGGCAGCGGGAGAGCGTCGGGTTGGAGGGATGGAGGATCGCAGCCGACCCGGCACGTTTCGACGCCACAGAGGCCAGCGTGCGGCAGGCATTCGTGCCGGCTTCTTCGATTCGACCGGTCGATGCGTCGCTAATCGGTGACGGATGACCCGTCCGACGGGCCGGTCAGGAACAGATCGGTGACCTTGCGGGCGGCGTAGTTCAGATCCTCGACGACTTCGCGGAGGAGCAACATCCGCTCGTGCTCGGTCTCTTCCGAGGTCGCGGTCATTGACGCTGCGGTGATCGTGGCTGGGTCGACCACCGGGGTCGGGTGCAGGAACCGGTCGACGCGCCGGCCGGTTGCGGTGGCGAGGCGGTCGAGATCGTCGAGAGACCATGCGACCTGGCCGGTATAGCGCTCCATAAAGTCGAGGACGTCGTAGCCGAGCTGACCGGCAAGGTCGACGGCTTCGGTAGGCGTGACGAGGTCCTGTACCGACACCAGGACGCGCTCGGTCAGGGACTGCTGGTTGCGGGGGTTCACGAGTGCCTTACGTGGAGGCGGTCGTGGCCACCGAACGGTGACCCCGAGAGAACGCGGCTGGCTCGAGCCGGGCCAGCCTTGCGCTCGGCTCGATCGTGAACTCCAGCGAGCGCTCCCAACCTAGGGGCTGCGGGCGCGACGTGGGGCCCGGGTCGCACAAAGGGGACCTAGGTCTGTCGCTTCACAGGCAAACAGGGTCGGTCGGAGGGACTCACCGACCGCGGGCCAGCGCCAAGCCGATGAGGATGCCGATGAGGATGCCGCCGAGCGCGGCGCCGAGATGGGTCAGCAGCGAGAAGCCGTCGAGGGTGTACATGGCATCCCTACTTCCTCCTCGCCTGGCGCCGCTGCGTGCTCATCTGTCGCGGGAAGGCTCGCCGCTCCGTCCCAGCCGAGGACACGCTTGACACCCAATCCGGGCGGTGGGTGGATGGTGTCGCACGTCCACCGAACGCAGGTTTCAAACTGGGGTTGATCCGGCGTTTGACCGATCAATTCGGTTCCGAGCTCAAAGGGCGACCCCGCCCTTGGTACTCCAACCCCAGTCTTCGGGAGTCGCCATGTATCCATCGAGCCGCCTGACGGCTGTCCTCAACGACTTCGCGCGCACCCTGCTCCTTAATGTGCCGGTCCAGAACCTGCTCGACGACCTGGTCCAGCACGCCATGGACCTACTGCCCATCGACGCCGCGGGGGTGACCTTGATCTACCCAGATGCTCGCCCCCGCATGGTGGCGGTCATCAACGAGACCGCTCTGCGCTATGAACAGCTCCAGACCGACCTCGATGAAGGCCCCTGCCGAGCGGCTTTCTCAAGCGAGGGCCCCGTCCTCGCCCCCGACCTTTCCCGCGAAACCCGCTGGCCTCGGTTCGCGGAGTGGGCCCAGACAGCCGGGCCAGGGGCCGCGTTCGCCTTCCCCCTGCGCAGCGCGGACCGGCGACTGGGAGCGCTCGGCCTTTACCGCCAAAGCAGCGGGGACCTCTCGGAGGACCACCAAGCCACGGCCCAGGCGCTCGCCGACCTCGCAACCGCCTACCTACTCAACGCCGAAGGACGCACCGCGCGCTCAGACTTCGTCGCGAGCGTCAGCCACGAGTTTCGTACCCCCATGACCAACATCACCGGCTATGTCGAGCTGTTGCAGGATCCCAGCACCGGGACCCTCGCCCCCCAACACCAGACCTTCGTCGAGGCCATCGAGCGCAACAGCCGCCGCGCCATGAACCTGGCCAGTGACCTGCTCTACGCCGCCGCCCTTGACGACCGGGCTGAGCACCCACGGGAGACCATCGACATCATCGACGTGATCCGGGGTGCACGCGATGCACTGGAACCGACGATCGCAGGGAGGTCGTTGGCCGTCGACTTCTGCACCCCAACCACACCTGTCCTCGTGCACGGCATCGGCGAGGACCTGGAGCGCGTTGTGGTGAACCTGGTCGGCAACGCGATCAAGTTCACCGAAGACGGCGGCACGGTCCGCTGCGTCGTGGAACGCCTGCCAGCCACTGCGGCGCGCCCGGCGCAAGCCCGAGTCCAGGTCAGCGACAACGGGATGGGCATCCCTCAGACCGAGCAGGCGCACCTGTTCGACCGTTTCTTCCGCTCCACGAACGCCAAGGGACAGCATGTACAGGGCACCGGCCTCGGGCTGAACATCGTCGAGTCCATCGTTCGCCAGCATTGCGGCGAGATCACCGTCGACTCACAGCACCTCCACGGGTCCACCTTCACCGTCGACCTGCCGATCCACTCCCCGGCTCACCTCAGGGGCTAGACGATCGCGGGCCGCCCCGTGACTCTTAGGAGGTTTCTCCGTTCCTCCAGCGTTCGTGTCGTTGAAAGCGATCGTTCCTGGCTTACCGCCGCCCGGTCTGCCTTGGTCCTGAAGATGGAGAATCGCTATGCCGACCGTCCTGGTGGTTGATGACGAGGACGACCACCTGTTCGTCGTCTCGATGTCGTTCAGGCAGATCGGTGGGTGGCAGGTTTTCGAGGCCTCCGACGGCCACGACGCGGTCGAGATCGCCCGCACCTCGGCCCCCGACGCCATCTTGCTCGACTTGATCATGCCTGGGCTGGACGGGATAGCAGTTTTTCAGGCGCTGCAAGGTGAGGCGGCCACCCGTGCCATTCCGGTGGTTCTACTGACTGCTTCCAGGAGTGTGGGTCAGGCGCAGTTGTTGGACGGCCTCGGCGTGGCGGGTGTGCTGATGAAACCCTTCAGCGCCAAAGAGCTGCCGGCTCGGTTTGCTGACCTGATCGGTTGGGCGCCACCGGTGAGGCAGACTGAGGAGCGCCCTGGCGGCCCGCGTAGAGGACCAGTTGACTAAGAACCGACAGGCGTCGAGGGCTACTCGGGGCCCGCAGCACCCCCCGGTGCACGGACCCCGACTCGGCTCAACACCAAGAACACCCCCGCCACCCAACTCGAGGGCGACAGGGTGCCGCGGCGCAGGCATGGGGTCCGGCGCCGTTCGCGACTGTAGGTCAGTGACAGCAGCAAGTGATCACCCGAGATCAAGCCGTTTGGGTGCGCTGCCCGATTCAGAGGCGCCCCGCCGGCTCGAAACCTTGAGACACCCCCGCCGGACGTTGGGGGGATGCCGGCGGGGGTGCCGCACCCGTCACGCTCATCAGACAAGCACGACAGGTGGCGACAAACTAGGACAGGCGTGCACTGACGAACAAGGAGCCTCGTACCGTCGATTCGCCCGCTGTCTCGGCAGCGAGAACTAGAGGGTAATTCCTCCATCGCTTCACAGAAGGACCCACTTAGGGACCTATTGACGGACAAATGTCCGGGCGCACACTGTGCGCTGTCCCCTGAGGGGTCGGTGGGCCGGGGGGATTCATCGACCCCCAGGGGCGCCCCCGCCGCGCATGGGGGATTGCAACGGGGGCGCTGACCTCCCGAGAAAGGGGTTTCGGTCAGCCACTCAGAAGCATACGAACAGCCAGCCATAAGCGGCGCTGGGATCGGTAAAACCTCTACCGCCGGCGCCGGTGCGAATGTTGCGTCGCGTGCTCGCCGCCCGCCCGGCCTTCTCCATCGCCAGCAGTACCCGGGTCAGGTCGGCCGGGGTGATCCGCGCCAGCGGGACCTGATCGAGCTGGGGTCGGGCGTGGCGTTCCAGCAGCCCGCCGTACAGCGCCTTGGTCGAGGGCGCCCGGTCGCTGGCGGCCAGGAACGTGGCCCGCCACTCGCTCAGCCAGTCGCCGAAACTGCGGCTGGCGTCGCGCACCGGCGCGCCCAGTGCGATCCGTTCCTGCGCCGCGTGGGCCTTGGCCCGCGCCTCGGCCTGGGTGCGGCCGTAGAAGTACACCCGCCGCGTCGAACCATCAGGGTTCTCGACGGTGAGGGTCACGTTGTAGCGCCCGTCGGCGCGCTTGGTGCGTCTGCTTGCCATGGTTCCTCCGGTTCGTATACCGAAGGCCTGGGAGCCCGCTTCTGCGATCACGTCTTGGTGAAGTCGCGTTGTCAGAGATGTTGTCAAACCCATCCCGGACGGCCAGAGGCACCTCCCTCACGAGGAGGAAAGTGCCTCTGACCTGGTGAAACTGTGTCGGGCTGACAGGATTTGAACCTGCGACCCCTTGACCCCCAGGGACGGGCCCCCCGTGACAGCGCGTCCCATGCCTGCCAACGCGTCCTGAGGTGCCGTCGTCCAAGCCCCCGTAGGAGGGGTGTGGTGCCAACGGGGACCAGCGCGTCCCAAGCCGTGTGCACACACGGCTGCACGCACACGGCGGGTCTCGTGGTCCCCGTGCCGGCACGGCAAGGGTGTCCCCCCAGGGCACCCTTCACCTCTCGATCCGGGGGCTGACGCGGCCTAGGGTCGTTCGCGTGGACAATCGCCAAGAGGTCAGTGAGTTCCTCACCACCCGTCGCGCCCGCCTCACGCCCGAGCAGGTCGGCCTGCCCAGCACCGGCACCCGCCGCGTGCCTGGCCTGCGCCGCAGCGAGGTCGCCACGCTCGCCGGCCTGAGCGTGGAGTACTACGCCCGTCTCGAGCGCGGCCAGGTCGCCGGCGCGTCCTCGAGCGTGCTGGACGCGCTCGTCCGGGCGCTGCAGCTCGACGACACCGAGCGTGCGCACCTGCTCGACCTCGCCCGTGCCGCCGACGGCATTCCCACCTCGGGACGCCAGCGGCGTCGCCCCGCGGGCGCCGCGGGCAGGCCTGCTTCCCGTCTCAGCCTGCAGTGGGCGCTCGAGGCGATCACCGACGGCGTGGCCTTCATCCGTGACCCCCACCAGAACCTGCTGGCCACCAACGCCCTCGGCAAGGCCTTCTACTCCCCCGTCATCGGCGACGGCGGCCGCGTCCCCAACCTCGCGCGGTTCCAGTTCCTCGACGAGGCATCCCGCGACTTCTACCCCGACTGGGACCTGTTCGCCGAGATGTGTGTCGGGATCATGCGCACCGAGGCCGGCCGTGACCCGCACGACCGCGGCCTGCAGGACCTCGTCGGCGAGCTCTCCACCCACAGCGAGACCTTCCGACGACTCTGGGCCGCCCACGACGTCCGCACCCACGGCGCCGGCACCAAGCGCTTCCACCACCCGGTCGTCGGAGAGCTCACCCTCGTCTACGAGGAGCTGGCGGTCACCGCGGAGCCCGGGCTCGTGGTCCTCGTCTACACCGCCGAACCGGGCTCCCCGTCCGCCGAGCGGCTCCAGCTGCTCGCCTCCTGGGCGGCGCCCAGCTCCCGCACCTCGGACGCCACGGCCGGTCCCGCCCCGGAACGCTAGACCTCTCCCCCGGGTCGCCCGCGCACAGCACCCCGACGCCCGCCGCCCCAGGCGGGCGTATCAGGCGAGCCCGCACCTCTCGCCCCATCGAAGGAGGACCCACCATGCCCGAGATGACCGTCCTGGCCCCGACCCGCGACCGCGGGTGGGCCGAGCGCGCCCGCGAGGCCCCCGTCCCGGGGCCCGGGCAGGTGCTGCTCGAGTCGCGGTACGTGGCCGTCAACAACGCCGACGTGACCGGCATGGACCGCGCCGACGAGGTCGACGAGAGCACCGTCGTCGGCTACGAGACCGCGGGCACCGTCGTGGCCGTCGGCCCGGACCTCGACCAGACGCTGGCCGGGACCCGGGTCGCGGCCTGCACGCCGTCGGCCTTCGCCCAGCTCGTCGTGGCCGACGTCCGTCACACGATCCCGGTTCCGGATGATGTGCCGCTGGAGCAGGCCGCCGCGCTCCCGACCGCCCTGCTGACCGAGCACGGCGCCCTGCGCGCCGGCGGGTTCCAGGCCGGGCAGACCGTGCTGGTCACCGGGGCCACCTCCGCCATCGGGCTGGTCGGGGTGCAGCTGGCGAAGGCCCTCGGCGCCCGCACCGTCATCGCGACCACGCGCTCGGCTGCCAAGGCCGACCTGCTCCGCGACCTCGGCGCCGACCACGTCGTCCTCGGCAGCGACGACCTCGCGACCGAGGTCCGCGACCTCACGGACGGCGAGGGCGTCGACCTCGTCCTGGAACACGTGGCGGGCGACGTCCTCGGCCAGGCTGTCGGTGCCTGCCGCCGTCACGGCACCGTCGTGCAGATGGGCCGCCTCGGCGGCCCCTCCTCGGTCCTCGACGTCGACGCCCTCTCCTTCGGACGCGTCACCCTCGTGGGCGTCTCCTTCGGCACCGCCGACGAGCTCGCCGAGCTCCTCGGCACCGTCCGCGAGCAGGTCCTGCCGCTCGTCGCCGACGGCCGGGTACGTCCCGTCATCGACAGCGTCATCGCGTGGGCCGACGCCGCCGACGCCATCGACCTCGTACGGCACGGCCGCTCCGTCGGCAAGGTCGTCCTCGCACTCCCCTGACCTGCCCCGTCACCACTGCCACCACCGTCATCACTGCCACCCACACCGAGGAGAGAGACATGTTGCTCACCACCAGCGGCGGCCAGACCGCCACCGGCCCGGCCGAGTGCTTCACCGGCACCGTCTACATCGACGGCATCCGCAACCCCGACGAGCAGTCCGCCGTCGGCTGCGCCCACGTCCGGTTCAGCCCCGGTGCCCGCACCGCCTGGCACTCCCACCCCCTCGGCCAGACGCTGTACGTCACCGACGGCATCGGCTACGTCGCACGCCGCGGTGGCGACGTGCAGGAGATCCGGCCCGGCGACGTGGTCTACATCGAGCCCGGCGAGGAGCACTGGCACGGGGCGACCGGGGATCGGTTCATGGCCCACGTCGCGATCCAGGAGGCTGACGAGAACGGCGAGGTCGTCACCTGGCTCGACCACGTCAGCGACGCCGAGTACGGCGCCTGACCCGGTGGTCGTCTCCTCCACGATGCCCCGTGGAGCACGACGCAGCCCCCGCCGCCGCGGGACCTCTGTGAGGGCCGCGGCGACGGGGGCTGTCGTGCCCCGGTGGGCTCAGCCGCCGAGGGGGGTCACTGTGACGGTCACGTCACCCTCGACCGCGGCGATGCGCGCGGCCGCGTCGCCGTCGAGTCGCCCGAGCACGACGATGCCGGGGAAGTAGGACTGGTCGCCGTAGTAGAGCACCAGGTCCTGGCCCGGTGCGTAGTAGCCGAGGTCGCCCACGTCGGGGTCGGCCCCCTCCGGCTGCCCGTCGAGGGAGAGCGCGGAGGGGAGCCGCCCGGTCTTCTCGACTCCCCCGTGGTCACTCATCTCGACGGTGACCGGCAGCTGGGCCACCAGGTCACGTCCTGCGGCGCTGTCGTCGAGGGTCGCGGTGACCCGCTCCCCGGCGACGGTGATCTCGATCTGCATCTCTTCCTCCTGGGGCTGCGACGACGCGGACCCTCCGGGCCGCCCGTCAGGTGACGTCGAACCCGACGGCTGCGACGTGCGGGGTGAGGACGGTACGGCGGAGGACGGCGTCCCGGCGGCCCCGTCCTCCGCACTGTTCGAGGTCCCGCACGCGGAGACCAGCAACGCCGTCACGGCGAGCAGGACGGCGGGTAGGTCGGCGCGCGCCGGTCTCACCGGACGCGCTCGTAGGTCACCCGGAAGCCCTCGGCCGGATCGACGGGGGTGACCACCAGCCGACCGCGGTCGACCTGGAAGTTGCGTGTCAGCCGCTGGCCGATGAGGTCGCGGACCGCGGCCGAGGCGACCCGGATCGTGAAGGTCCGCTCCTTCCGGTCGACCCGGACGGGGCCGTAGTAGGCCTCGTAGCCGTCGACGGTGTAAGCCGTGTCGGCTGCTTCGGGGTCCGGGTTCATTGCCTGGACCGCGAGGGTCCCGGCGCGGGTGAACAGCAGCTGGCCGCTGTAGGGGACCTCCTCGAAGGTCCCGTCGGTCCTGACCTGGAGTGAGGTCATCCGCCACTGGCCCGTCAGGGGGGCGGGTCGCCGTCCCGGTGCCGCGGAGGACGACGGCGCTGCGGCCGACGCCGCGGCCTCCGGAGTGGCCACCGTGCCCGGTGTCGCCGTGGGAGCGAGGGCGAGGGCCGCGCTCCCGAGCGCGAGCGCGAGGGAGGTGAGGAGGGACGTGCGTCCCGGTGTCGTGGTCATCTATGTCGGCTTCCTTCTCGTCGGTCCGCGGTCGTTACGGCTTGAGCAGCACCTTGAGGCTGCGGCGCTCGTCCATGTCGGCGTAGCCCTGGGGGACGCCATCGAGGCCGACCGTGGCGTCGAAGACCTTGCCGGGCTCGATCGAGCCCTCGAGGATCGGCGGGAGGAGCTCCTCCATGTAGGCCCGGCTCGGGGCAGGACCGCCGGTGAGGGTGACGTTGCCGCCGAAGAGGCTGGTCATTCCGACGGGGGCCTCCTCGTACTGCGGGACGCCGACGCGGCTGATGGTGCCGCCGGGGCGGACGACCCCGAAGGCCTGCTCGTAGGCCGGCATGTGGCCCACAGCCTCGAGCACGACGTGCGAGCCGAAGCCACCGGTGAGCTCGCGGACCTTGGTCACGCCCTCCTCGCCCCGCTCTGCGACGACGTCGGTCGCACCGAACTCACAGCCGAGGTCGGTGCGTGAGGTGTGGCGGCCCATCAGGATGATCTGTTCGGCGCCGAGGCGCTTGGCGGACAGCACGGCCAGCAGCCCGACCGCACCGTCGCCGATCACGGTGACCGTGCTGCCCTGGGTGACGCCGCCGCTGACCGCGGCGTGGTACCCGGTGCCGAGCACGTCGGAGATGGTGAGCAGCGACGGCATCAGGGCGGAGTCCGGGGTGACTGGGAGCTTGAAGAGGGTGCCGTCGGCCAGCGGGACGCGGATGGCCTCGGCCTGGCCGCCCTCCTGCGGCAGGGCGTCCCAGAAGGAGCCCTTCTCGCAGGAGGTCTGGAGCCCGGCGCGGCAGAACTGGCAGGTGCCGCACGAGTAGGCGAAGGGGGCGACGACCAGGTCACCCTTGCGCAGGGTGCTGACCTCGCTGCCCGTGTCCTCGACGACACCGATGAACTCGTGGCCCATGTGCGTCGGGGCGCTGCCTGCCGGCATCGAGTGGTACGGGTGAAGGTCGCTGCCGCAGATGCAGGACGCGGTGATCCGCACCAGCGCGTCGCTCGGCTGCTCGACGCGGGAGTCGCGGACGTCCTCGACTCGGACGTCGCCGGGGCCGTACATGAGGGTGGCTCGCACTGGTCTCTCCTGGGATGAGTGGGGGTTGGGTCGGCACGAGTAGATCTGCACCTCGCGTGCGCAGGAAGTCACTGCGGAGACGTGCACTGCCAGTACGCCCCTCGACAGTGACTTCCACGCCGCCGGCAGCGCGGCTTTGCTGAGAACGCGACCGGCGCAGCGCAGGTCGCCTACGACTGCTGCTACCCCGAACAGGAACCTCGATGTCACACACGTCCCCCCGCACGGAACGGGCGGTCCAGGGTCCCGGTCGACCGGACCCGGCACCCGACAACGCCGATCACCACGCCCGACTGCCGGTGGCCGCACTGCTGGTGATGGCGTTCATGGGCTTCCTGCTGATCACCACCGAGACGATGCCCGCCGGCCTGCTGGCCCAGATCGCAACCGGAATGAGTACCAGCGAGGGCGTCGCGGGGCAGTTCAGCGGCGTGTTCGCCCTCGGCACGATCGTGGCCGCCATCCCCGCCGTCACCCTGACCCGTGGCCTGCGCCGCAAGCCGGTCTTCGTCGTCGGAGGCCTCGGCCTGCTGGCCGCGAACGTCGTCACGACCTTCTCCGACGCCATCGCACTGTCTCTCGCCGCACGCCTGGTCGGCGGGGCCTTCGCCGGCCTCCTGTGGGGCATGACCGCCGGCTACGCGCGTCGGATCACCGCGCCCCAGCACACCGGGCGGGCGCTGGCGATCGCCTCCCTGGGAGTGCCGACCGGGTTGGCCGTCGGCACGCCTTTCGGGTCCTGGCTCGGGTCCACCTTCGACTGGCGCTGGTCCTTCGGGACCCTCGCGATCCTCACCGCCGTCGCCGTACTCCTCGTGGTGGCGCTCGTCCCGGACGCCCCCGGTCAGGAGGCGGAGACCCAGGCCGGCCTGAACCAGGTGCTGCGCCTCCCCGGTGTCGCGGCCATCCTCGCGGTCATCGTCGCCTGGATGCTGGCCCACAACATCAGCTACACCTACATCTCCTCCTACCTCGCCTCGGGCGACCTCGGGATCTCGGTCGACGTGGCCCTCGTCGTGTTCGGTGTCGCTGCCATCGGCGGCATCGCCCTCTCCGGCGCCGTCATCGACCGCGCCCTGCGCCCCCTCGTCCTGGGCAGCATCACCTCGTTCGTCCTCGCCGGCGGCCTCCTCGTGGTCGGGCGCGGCTCGACGGTCGTGGTGCTGGTCGCGATCGTGATCTGGGGCCTGGCCTTCGGCGGCGCAGCGGCCCAGCTGCAGACGGCCATCAGCATCGCCGCCGGTGACAACGCCGACGTGGCCAACTCGATGCTTGGAGTCGCCTTCAACGTTGCCATCTTCGCGGCGGCCGTCATCGGCGCCGTCCTCATCGGCACCTTCGACCCCGTTGCCCTGCCGGTCGTGATGGTCGCGCTCGCGCTGGCGGCGCTCTCCCTCACCCACGCTGCCCGCCGGTCGGCGATCCCTGTGCGGCCGTGAGAGTCAGACGCGGCGACCATCAGCCGCCGAACGCGGAGGATCAGGAAGAGGCCGCCCTCGCCACCGGCGGGAACGGCCTCTGACCTGGAACTACTTCGGTCGGGCTGACAGGATTTGAACCTGCGACCCCTTGACCCCCAGGCCGGAAGTGCATCGTTTCGAGTTGCTGCCCGTTGGTGAAGCATAAGACGTTCCCGCAGGCCAGGCCACGATTCCCGATCAGCGTGCAACGACCGGCAACGCGGCGCAATACTGCGTTCTCGGGTCGAGATGTTGTCAGCCACGTGGTCAGCGAGCGCACTCGGCGCACGAGACCCAGCGTCGATGGTCACAACGCTTCTCGCGCCCTCACCTGCAGTCCGCGAGCAAGGTCGGCTGCTCCAGAACTCTGATTCAACCTCGGAGCGGGGTAGCGGTCTGGGCGGCGGAGACCCGAGCCACGGCAGTGGCTGCAGCCCCCGGCGGTGGTGAACCTCGAGCAGCGTCCTGCTTGACCGTGTCAGCGGCGGTACTCCTCCAGCCGTCCGCCGAGCTCGGTCAGCAGGGCCTGGTTCAGGGTGAAGGCGACCTTGACCTCGTCGACCACGCGGTCCACCTCCGGGCCGGTGAGGGGCAGGTCGTCGAGGCGGGCGCGATAGGCGTCCTTGTAGCGCTTGGGCTTGGGCACCAAGGCGAACGAGTAGAACGCCACCCCACCGCCGCGGAGGTCGAAGGTGCGCTCCAGCAGGGTCCCGATCACCCGGCCGCCCGAGAGGTCTCCGAGGTAGCGCGTGTAGTGGTGCGCCACGACGGTGCCGCCCCAGGTCGCGGCGGCCTGGCGCAGGCGCTCGGCGTAGGCGTGGGCCGCCGCCGAGTCGATCTCCCCACCGGTGCCGGGCGCCACCTGCTCGCCGGTCCAAAAGGCAAGGTCGGCCTCGATGGCGCCCAGCCGCTCGAGTCCGGGGTCGGCCACGGTCGCCACGAGCGGGTCCGCGGTCGTGGCGCGCACGGCTTCCTCGAGCGCGGCGTAGACCAGGCGCAGGCGCCGCAGGTAGGCGATGTAGCCCGCGGCGCGGAGCCGGCCTCCTAGCAGCTCGGTGAGGAAGGCAGAGCCCTCCGCGGCCTCGTGCTCAGCGGCCGAGCCGTCGCGCATGGCGGTGGACAGGCGGACGGTGACGCTGCCGTCGAGGACGGTCATGGGTGGCTCCAGGGGTCGTGGTGGAGATCGTGCGACCCGGGCGCCCCGCAGGTGGGGCGCCCGGGGTGGTGCGGGTGGGTCCGTGCCGTCAGCGCCGGACCCGGAACCTCGTGCGGTCGGTCGAGCCAGCGATGTTCGGCGTGCCGGTGTAGGTCGCGACCACCTGGTAGCGGCCCTGCGGCAGCCGGGTGGTGCGCACCGTGGCGACCCCGTCGCGCAGCGGGGCGCGCCCGCTGCTGACGACCCGATTGCCCTGCTTCACCTTGACCACGGCCCGACCGGTGGGGTCGGTCGTGGGCGAGGCGACACCCACCCGCACGGTGCCGGCGCGCTTCGGCGTCGGCGTGCGGGTCAGGGCGGCGGTGGTGGTCGTCGTGGCTCTCGCGACGACGAGTCGCGTCGTGGCGGTGCCGTCCGCGGTCTGCGCGTTGCCGGTGTAGGACGCCGTCAGCGGGTAGCGACCGGCACCGAGGAGGCCGAGGTCGAAGGCGGCCTCGCCGTCCGTGACGTCGGCCGTGCCGACCTCGCTACCGCCGCGGCGCAGGGTGACGGCACCGGAGGTGTCACCCTCGCTGGTCACGGTCACCACCGCGGAGGCCGGCTCACCGAAGCTCGCGCGCGGGGCGCTCACGGCCATCTCGGGCGCGGCCTTGGTGAACGTGAGCGGGGTGGCGGTCTCGTAGGCGGCGTCGCTCGCGCCGCCGCCGGGGTAGGTGTAGATCCCGTACCGGGTCAGTGAGGGGTCGGTGGCCGCGGCGTCGATCGCGTCCTTGTCGACCCTCAGGGTGGCGGTGAAGCCACCCTCGGGACTGAGCACGATGGCCCCGCGGTCCGCGCCGCCGATCGTGGCGACGTCGTCCTCCTCGACGGCCCAGTCCACGTCGGTGGTCTTGCGGGCGCTCGACGGCGCACCCGTCGAGGGCTGCCACTGCTCGGCGAACTTCCCGACGGCGACGTAGACGCCGCCGGAGCCGCCCGCCAGCGGGGGCCGGGTCGCCGGGACGGCGGCCGGGTCGAACCCGGTGCCCTCGACGGTGATCTCCTGCGCGCCCGAGGGCAGCAGGTCGGTGTCGCTGACGGTCACGGTGGGCGCAGCCGGGACGTCGTCGCCGGTCCAGCTGACGGCGAGGGGGTTGGCGACCTTGCGCACGTCGGCCGCGCCGCCGCTGGAGTACCAGTACGACCCCTGGCCGACGCTCTGCTGGAAGTCGACGAAGTCCTGCGGGAAGGCACCCCATTCGGTACCGGTCCGGGCCTGCGCCGTCGCACCCGTGGGCGCCTCGTAGGCCACCTGGCGGTAGGCCGGCGTCGCCTCGACCCCGTCGGCGGTGACCTCGACGCCCTGGAGCGCGGCCAGGGTGACCTCGGTCTCCGGGAGCGGTTCCCAGGCGGTGGGGTCGTCCATCTCGGTGGCGTAGCCGCCGACGGTGGCGCTCACGGTGCCGCTGCCGTCGGCCGCGACGTCGAGCTGCGGGTCGGAGACGTAGAAGAAGGTCATGCCGGAGTAGGCCAGGAGCGTCGCGTCGCCGTCCCAGCTGATCGAGGCCGTCCCGGCCTCCGGGTCGACCGTGCCGGTGCCGGCACCGAAGGACAGACGGGTCTCACCTCGGACGCCGGAGGTGTTGGCGTTGGCACCGGCGCTGTTCGTGCGGGTGCCTGCGAAGGTCGCCGTATCGTAACTGCCGCCGGCGGCGAGGTCTTCGACGGTGACGTCGCCCTCCTGGGCGCTCCACCCGGCGGGTTCGCCGTTGGACCAGGTGGCCCCGCCGTCGGCGGCGCGCAGCGTGGTGCCGCCGGCGCCGGGGTCGTCGACCCGGCCGGCGGACATCAGGTTCCAGGTGCCGGGCGCGAACGCCCCGCTGGTGGCCTCGTCGTTGAGGTCCCAGGTCAGCGTGGCGTCCGAGACGGCCACCTGGTCCGCCCCGGCCGCCTGGGCCGCCTGGGCAGGGGTGGTGGCGCCGAGCGCCACCAAGCCGGTGGACATCGCCGTGAGGGACGCGACGATCGTCGCACCACCTCGAGGACGTGAGTGGCGGGTCATGGGGTTCCTTTCGAACGGCTGCTGATCAGGGTGAGAGCGGCTGCTCCGAGCAGCAGCACGCTGCCGAGCCACCACGTCCAGCGGTGGTCGGGGTCGGGGGTCGCGGTCGCCGGGTTCGACGCGGTCAGTGCGTAGGTCGGCTCCGCTGCCGGGTCGAGGGCGCGGACCGCGCCGCTGGCCTCCGAGGCGGGTCGGGGCGCGGCGGGGCCTGGC
>NZ_LR733221.1 GCF_902506435.1 Nocardioides sp. AX2bis
CGGGGGAGCCGTGTCAGCCGGATTGCGGGTGTGACGGCTTGACCCGCAGCGAGCGCGCGCCTCTACCTGCAATCGGCTGCTCTAGGAGGAGAGGACCTGGAGCGTCGTCACCAAGTGTCGGCCTGGGCCCTGGGAGTCACACCTGACGGCGGGAACGCCGCTGCCAGTCGAGGCGCGGGGACAAGGCCAGACGGTCAAGTCGTTCCTGCTTCGCAGCGGCGAGCAACACTGCAACCGCCGGCGCCGCAACCCAGGCAGGAGCGATGATGAAGTCCGGGCGCAGGGGCATCTCGACTGCCGCCAACACCATCAGAGTCAGTACGAACCCGGCCGGAACGAGCGACGTCTCCAGGGACCACTGCCCGGCCCGCATGATGGCGAGCAGGAGTACTGCCATCGCCACCAGCCCGGGCAGGCCGGCGACGACCCAGTAGTGGAGCAGCACGTTGTGCCCCCCGGGAGCCAACACACCCGATGCCTGGTTCACGCTGCCTTCCAACGCGTAGGCCGCCGTGCCTACTCCGGCAAGCCAATCGCGCTCGATGAGCAGCTCCCGCGACCCGATCCAGATGGCGCCACGGTTGGTGAAGAGGCCCCGCGAGGTCACGAACCAAGGCGTGAGGGCGGCGATCAGCCCAACCACGACCATGCCGAACTGGTAGGCCACGCGCCGCTCGATCCCAGCGCGCACGCCTTTCAGGATGAGGATGGCGAGGCCGGCCGCGAGAACAGCAGCGATCGACGATCGTGACGCCGACATGATCAGCGCCAGCGCCATGGCGGCGAGCTCGAAGGCCCTGAGTTTGCGACCCGGGATCAGGAACACGAAGGGAAGCGCCAAAGCCATGCTCATGCCGAGGTTGTTCGAGCTCGGGTAGGGGCCGGCGAGGATGCCTGTGCCGATGATGGCTTTGGTGTCCACGCCGCCCAACGAGCCGGAGCGGTAGGCGATCTCAGGGCTGATCACGGCCAGCAGAATCGAGCCGACCGCGATGACAGCACCGACGTGCGCGAAGACGCGTAGGTCAGAGAGGTCTGGTCGGAGCGTGGAGAGTGCGGCGAACGCAACCAGGTTGACCGCGACGAACGGGAGCGTGATGCCGTCTGCGCCGTGGAAGACCAGCAGTGACAGAACGATTGTAATGAGCGCCAACGCCAGCAGCGAGGGTCGGAGAAGCACCCTGCGGAGCAGCTTTCCGAGGATCAGGACGCTGGCGCCGACCAGCACGACCGAGATAGCTGCACCGACGTAGGTCACGATCTGTGGGTTCTCGACCTCGCCGTACTGCACCGCCAGGTCGTACTCGCGGCCCACGATCAGCCGGTCCAGAAGTTGCGGGATTGTGGTCAGCGCGGCGTAGAGAACCACCAGCTGGCGGAGCTTGAGCCCATCGGAGGTCCAGCGAGAGGGCGCGGGGGGCTCGAGCTGGCCGGTGTCGCTGCCGTGAGGGCCAACGGGGCGTCGCTGGGCCGTCCCCCGCTGGTAGTTCGTCCGGGCGCGGGGTGCCTGAGATCGAGGAGAGGTTGCTGCGTCCCGCGTCACGCCGTGCAGTATCCCTCCCCGAGGCAACCGTTGGGAGAGCAACCGCCGCTTCCGGCGGTAGCGTTCGCTCATGAGGGTCACGCAGGGCCGGCCGCCCACCGACGTCACCCCGCCGGAGAATCAGGGCGGTGAGGGCCCGCGCAAATGCCCGGAGTGCGAGCACGCCCGGGTAGGGAACCAGCCTCCGCGGAGGGTGCCTGGACAACGCTGGTGGCAGGGTCAGACGGAGCCCGACCCGTCAGAGCCGGCAGTGTGCGCGTTCAGCGTCGACGGCGGCATGGGTCACGAGTACTGGTGCGACTGCGAACACCCGTCTCATGCTGACTTGATTGTCCCGATGTCCTGAACGCCTGCTCGGTCAGGTCGCCATGAAGCCGAGGGTGCGCACGAGCGCCTTGAGCTTGTTCACCTCGGCCTCGAGCGACGCGAGGTCGGCGCCCGACGTGTTCGGGATGGCAGCCGGCTGCGTGACCGCGGCCGCGCCCCACCAGGCCTGCTTGTTCAGCCGGTCGGTTCCCCACCTGGTGCCGGTGCCAGGGTCGGTCCCGACGTCGACGCCGGCGCCGAGGACCGCGCGGCCGTTGGAGCGGTAGACGGTGACCACGGTCCCCAGAGCGGCGCCGTTGTCAGCGCGGCGGACGATGACGAGGTCGGAGCCCGCGTTGGCCCCGGTCTCGGCGCCGCTGGTGGTGCGGAGCAGCCACCGCGACACCCCGTCGGTGGCGAACGCGAGCGTCCTGTCGGTCCCGGCGGGGCCGTCGATGGTCCACAGGGCGGTGGCCTTGGTCTGCTGGGCGGGCTTCTCCGCGGGCCTACGGGTGAGGGCGGCGTAGACGTAGTTGGCAACGACCTCGTAGCCGGCGGCGTTGGCGTGGATCAGGTCGGGGTTGACCAGCTCGGCGGCGTTGGCCTTCGCGCCGGTGTCCCACACGGAGTAGATGTCGATCAGGGGCAGGTCGTGGGCGCGGATCTTGGCAGCCAGGAGGTCCTGGTGGGCCTCGCGGCCAGCGACGGGGATGAAGGTCTTGAGGATGACGTCGCCGGAAACGAGGGCGGCGTTGATGACCGACTGCAGGAGCGGGTCGAACCCGTTGGGGTCGGTGAGACCGGCGGGGTCGGCGTCGTTGATGCCGAGGTCGATGATGGTCAGGTCTGGGGCGTAGGCCTTGATCGAGGCGAGCGCGTTCCAGGTGTTGGAGGCGGAGCCGGAGGAGTAGGCGGCCCACGAGAAGGCCTTGGATCCGGAGGCGCCGGCGTTGGCGACGCGGACCTGGCGGCGGGTGGAGAGCCAGGGCTCGATGCCCACGATGAAGACCTGGCCGGCGGCGCCGCCCGGGTCGATGGTGACGACGTTGGTCGTGATGGCCGCGGCCGCGGAGATGGTGACCTTGGCGATGCCCTTCGCGGCCTGGGCGCCGGTCGCGATCGCGGCCGAGGCGGCTCCGCCGGTGGCCTGGGCGGTGAAGGTGGCCCCGTCTCCGGTGGTGGTGAGGTAGTAGACGTCGAACCGGTCGGCGTTGATGCGGGGGTCGTTGAAGGTGAGGACACCAGCGGCGTCGAAGGGGGCGTAGTAGTTGTTGCCGCGGCCGCCGAACCCTATGTAGGAGGTGAGGGCGGTGTCCGCGGTGTCGCCCTTGACCCAGCCGGTGCCACGAGTCCAGCGGGTGTCGTTGGGGGTGCCGGCGGAGGTGGCGCGGGGGATCTGGAGGCCGTCGGCGGCCGGGACGAGGCCCTCGTTCAGGAGCGCGGCGAGCTCGGAGGGGTAGCCCTGCTGCTGGACGTAGGTGGCCTCGGTGCCACCGCCCACGCCGGCGGTGGTGGAGTCACCGACGGTGAGGAGCTTCGCGTCGCGGGTGCCGGCCTTCACCTCGGCGATTGCGGCGTCCCACCGGTTCAGGTAGGGCGCGGTCATCCTCTTGGTCGCGAGGAGTCGGGGTCCTTCCTTGATGTCGGTGACCTCGGCGGTCTCGACGAACTGCTCGGTGACCTTCTCGGCGAGGTCTGTCTCGGACACGACGCGCGTGCGGGTCATCGGGGTCTCCTGGTGCTCAGGCGGCGAAGGCCGCGCGCGGGGTCTGCGTGGGGGCGAGGTTGGGGAACCAGTAGGGGTCGGCGCGTTCGGTGAGCGCGACGTCGACGCCCGTGACGGGTCCGCGGCCGCCGGGGTTCATCAAGGTGGCGGCCTGGCGGTTCCACCAGGTGATATCGCCGTGGATGCCGTCGACCCCGCCCGTGACCGAACCGTCCGGGTGGAGGGCGGTCGTGTAGAACTCCTGGCCCAGGACACGGGCGCCGTTGGTTCCGGCGTACTGGCGCGAGGACTGCACCGAGCAGCCCGTGAAGCGCATGTTGTGGATGCGGCCGGTGGAGGAGAAGTTCTGCAGGACGACGCCCATGATCGAGCCGTGGCCGTGGCAGTTGCGCCACTCGACGTCCTCGACTGAGCACGTCATCGGCGTCCCGGGTTGGAGCGTCTCTCCGGACCCGGCCTGGATGCCGACGACCATGAACCGGGCGTCGGTGGACCCGCCGACGCAGTTGATGAACTTGGCGTCGGTGATGGTGTGGTCGGTGCTGGGGGAGGGGACGGGTTGGTAGACGTCGTCGCCGGACCAGACGTCGCAGGAGTAGGCCCGGAAGCGAGCCCCGCCGATGAGCCTCATGCCGCCGTTGCCGGTGGCTTCGGCGCACCCTCGAGCAGAGGTCCGCCGGATGACGAGGTCGTCGCCACGGATGGCCCACGCCTGGCCGCCGTCCCACTTGTCGATGCCGATGTCGGTCCAGACGTTGCGGTCGCCGTAGTTGCTGAACACGATGCCGGTCTGGTCGTAGCGGGTGTGGCCGGTGACGGGGTCGGTGTAGGACGTCTTGGCGCCGACCGAGCCCTTGCCGAAGAAGTGGCAGTCGTTGGTCTTGAGCGAGGTGTTGCGGTTTCGGAACATGGCCCCGCCCGCCCCGGTGTTGCCGGCGTCGGTGCGGTTGATCCGGCCGTCGACTCGCAGTGTGAGGCGGGAGTCGCAGAAGATCTGGGGGGAGTCGATGACTACGCCGGTCGGGACGACGACGGTGGTCCCGTTCAGCGAGGACGCGTCACAGGCGGCCTGGAGGTCGGCGTAGGTCCGCACGTCCACGTCGGGCATCAGGGCCTCACAGCGGGTAGGTGAGGCCCTCGAGGGGCATGACGTTGCCCGCGACCAGGGTGCCGGCGCCGAACCTGACGTCGCCGTTGGGCATGATCCACAACCCCTTCGACCCGACGCCGACGCCCGGCCACGCAAGTCCGACGCGGCCGCCGGGGCGGCACGAGGCCGGCAGGTTGAACAGCACTGTCCCAGTGTCGGTGGTCGAGGTCGCCTGGCCGTTGATGGTGGCGTTGGCGGAGACCACGCCTCGGAAGCGGACCATGTCGGACCGGTCGAGCCGCACCGCGGGGACGGGGTAGGCCGGGTCCGCGGTGAGCGACGCGACGAGGGTGAGGGGCTGCCAGGCGCCGCGGGCGTCGAGGGTCGGCGTGGTGCCACCGCCCGTTGCGGGAGTCGTCCACGTGTACCCGCTGCTGGTCCTGGTGAGCACCTGACCGTCGGTGCCGCCCGCGGGCGTCGTGAGCTTCGCGTCGAGGGCGGTCTGCAGGTTGGTGATCTGCGAGATGGTCAGCCCGGAGATGCCGACGGTGATGGTGTCGGCGGCGTCGTTGATCGCGACCGTCACACCCTGCGCGCCGACCAGGGCCGCGCCGATCGTGTCCCGGATGGCCTCGACGTCCGTCCCGGACCCGGCGGGCGCGGTGAGCGTGACCTTGCCGGTCGCGTCGTCGTAGGCCAGGGTCAGCGACCCACCCGAGACGAGCATGGCCCCGACGATGTCCTGGACCCGCTCCTCGAGCTCGGACAGGCTGACCTTGCCCGTCAGGTCGCCGGCGTTGGCCTTGCCCGTCCACAGGGTGTTGAGGCGGTCGGCGATCTCGTCCCAGACGGCCATCAGAAGTCCACCGCCGCGAGGAACGCAGAGGTCGCGGCGGCGTCATCGAACGACCCACCCGTGCCGGGGTCCCCGCCGCCGGTGTCGCCGCCATCGCCCCCGGAGTCGCCGGTCACGATGACCAGCGTTCCGTCAGGATCCGTGTCGTACCGCGCGAACCGGCCCAGGAGCGCCTCACCGAACGGGTTCGGGTCGGCGTCCTGCACGACGTAGGCCGCGAGCGTCTCCTGGTCCTCGGCCGCACCCGTCGCGTTGTACCCCGCCGGGCCGCGCTCTCCGTCGGTCCCGTCCGCGCCCTGACCACCCGGCTTGCCCTTCGGTCCGCGCGGCACGCTGTTCTGGCTGATGTACGGCATCAGGTGGCTCCTCAGCTCTCGCGGATGATGAAGGGGGACTCGGCGCGAGCCCAGACCTGGACGGTGTCGGTGCCGTCGCTGATGGCGAGCGACCACCTGCAGCGCCGCTCCGGCCCGGACCCGAGGGTGGCGGTCTCCGACTCCTCGAGGGAGACGACGACCTCCCCGACACGGCCCTCGTAGTCGAAGGTCGCGAGCTCGTTGCCGTCGGCGTCGACCAGGACACAGACCCCGGTGGTGTCGGTGAAGTCGACAGCCTCGTCGTCGGCGTCGTAGAAGTCGGGGCCGGCGGCGACGAACTCCCAGCTGGCGCCGGCGGTGGCCTTCGCGGGGTACTTGCCCAGGCAGGGCTGGGCCTTCTCGGGGAGGTCGGCGAATCCAGACACAGGTGGTCTCCTGACGGGGCAGCAGGTGAAGGAGCGGGGTCAGCAGGGGTTCAGCGGCGCTTGCTGGCGAACGTGGCGGCAAGATTGGCGATGAACCCGCTCGCCGCGGCGTTGATCGGGGTGATCGTGCCCAGGCCGGTGGCCGTGTCGTACCCCGTCGCACCGAGGACCACGTCCAGGTAGGTCCGCCCACCGAGCAACGCCGCGTCGGCAGCGAGCCCGTGCAGGCGCACCATCTGCCCGGCCCGGACCCGGCGCAGGTCCGCGTCCTGGCCGCCCGGGGTCGTCAGGTCACCGGGCTGCACATCGAGCGCACCGGTCCAGCCCGGGGAGCGGACCTGAGCCAGGAGCCCATCAGCGATGCGTTGCGCGCGAGCGGTCGGGATCGGGCCGAGGATGGTGACGTCCTCGGGGCGCTCGGGTGCGCCGGCACCGAGGGGGGCGGGGGCGAAGACCGAGGCGTACTCGCCGTCGGGGTTGACGTAGCGCACCACGACGGTCCGCGCGAAGTCCGCCGAGGCCGGGGCCAGGTCGACCAGGCCGGGGCGCAGCAGGTAGTCGGGGACGGTGGGAGTGGGGGAGAACCGCAGGGCACGGTCGGGGCCAACGTGCCAGGTGAGGTCGGCCTCGACTGCGGCGGCGTCGAGGAGCACCGAGAGGGCGCTCAGTCTCTCGGAGAGCTCGGAGTCGGTGAGGATGAGGGCGGGCACGCTGGAGGCGCGGGTGACGGCCCAGCCGCGGAGGATGGCCGGGTCCACAGCCTTGTGGATGTTGGTGGTGGCGTTCCCGGCCACGTTGAGTGCCTGGAACCCCTCGGCGACGCGGCTCAGGCCGATCGCGGTGTAGGTGCCGTCCTGGCCGTCGACCCCCGACGGCGGTTCGAAGACCTGCCCGGCAGCCAGCGGGAAGTGGCCGTCCATGACCTCGACGAGGGCGTTCTCCGGCAGGCGGGTGGCCAGGCCCGGGTCCATGGCCCACGTGACCTCGTTGTCCCCTCCGGGCCAGCGGGTGGACCACTTCACCTCGCCCCAGGCGTATTGGTGGGAGAGCCAGGTCCCGTTGACGCGCAGCTGCGGCGGCTGACCCATCAGGTCACCGGGTGGGTGTGCCAGCGGGGGTAGTACTCCACCTCCGTGGAGGCCGGGGAGTCGATGCCCGTGCCGGTGGTGACGGTGAAGACGTTCATCGCGTCCGGCCGCAGCTCGTGGGTGCCGACGGAGTCGATGGACCCGCCCACCCCGGCGGCGGCGTAGAAGGCGTCCGAGGCGTCAGGTGCGTCGCCGCGGAGGATCGTGGGCTTCTCGGCGACGGTCTCGGGCTTGATCCAGCACCGGCGCGACGGCCCGCCCGGGGTGGGGGCGCCGGTTCCGCATCCGACCTGGGTCAGCGACCCGATGCTGGTGTTGAACACCCATGCCTCGTCGAGGTCGACTGCTGCGGTGACCGGGTCGGCGGCGGCAACGGTGAGGCGTACGACGGCGGCACCGGGGTTGGCCAGACGGACGGTGGGCAGCGTCAGCGACAGCAGGGGTGCGATCTCGAAGGTGTCGACGGCGTCGAAGGTGACGTCGACGGTGGCGGTGGAGACCGTCGAGTCGAGGGTGGTGCCACCGATCTGGGTCTCGACGGTGACGACCAGGGGCACGACTCCGGTCGTGGCCGAGCGGGCCCGGATGACGAGGTGGTAGTCGCCGTCGGGCAGGGCTGCGGCGGGGGCGTCGAAGACCGCGGGGGTGTCGAGGTTGTCGGCGGATCCGGACACGGTCCCGGTCACGGCGAGCGGGGTGCCGGGGCGGTAGGACGACAGCGGGGGCAGGTAGGAGGACCCGTCGTCGGCCCACGTGTAGACGAGGACGTCGCCGAGGGCGTCGGTGTCGTGCTCGACGCGCAGGGAGCCCTGAGTGCGCACCGACCCACGGATGGGGAGCCGGCGGAAGGTCTGGCGGTCGGTGCCGGCCGAGGGAGGGAAGGACCCCCGGGCGAGGTTGGTGACGATCAGCTCCTGGTCGCGGCTCGCGAACGCGGCCACGAGCTGCACCGTGCGGAACGTGGCCGGTGCTGGGACCAGCACGCGTGTGTAGGTGGCGAACAGCGAGGGTGACGTGGACTGCACCGGGACCGTGGCCCCGTCGATCTTGACCGTGAGCGACTTCGGGTTGACCGTCTGCGAACCGGCGCGCACCTTGAAGTCGAGCACCAGGTACGGAGTCGCTGTGGCGTCCATGGGTGCCGGTGCGCTGTAGATCAGGTCGGCGCTGTTGCGCCCACCGTCCGAGACCGCGGTGCCGTTCCCGACCGTGTACGGGGCGCCGGTGGTGGAAGACCACCGGGCCGTGGACGACCCGTCGTCGAGCACCACGAAGACCGGCTCCACCAGGTCGCCGGCGCCGTCTCGAGGCGGGACCGGAGCCGAGGACACAACCAGGTCCTGGGACCGGACCCAGGGCAGGCAGACCAGACGGATCACGTAGAGCCGCGACAGGGCGTGCTCGCGGTCGGGGACGTAGTCGTAGTCCAGGGACGAGGTGACGACCTCGAAGACCCCGGGCACCACGAACGGTGTCACCGACCGCCAGGTCAGGTTCACCCTTGGCCGGCCGACCTGCCGCATCAGCGCGGACTCGGCCTGGGCTAGGGCGTCCCCGGTGGCGCCGGTGACCCGGATCACGATCTTGGGCTCGCGGTTGTCGTGGCCCTGAGAGAACACGATCGAGCCGTCCTGCAGCAGCGACCGCAGCGACACCTCGACCGGGACCGGGTTGCCCAGTTCCAGGCCCTCACCCTCGGTGGCCAGCGCCACGATCTCGTACGTCGCGCCGGGGGTGCCGACCTCGTCGAGGTCCAGGTCGCCCCACGTCAGGGTCGCGGTCGAATCGCTCACAGCGGCCTCCCTCCTGGTCCAGATGCGCGACGCCGCGCCTTGTTCGCCGCCCCGTCCAGGGCCCGCGCGGTGCGGTTGCCCGACTCGCGGTGGCCCTCACGGTTGCCCTTGTCGGCGTCCTTGACCGCCCTCGTGAGCCGATCGATCCGCTTGTTGGTCTCCCGCAGCTCCGGGCCGTACGCCGCGTTCCCCGCGAGCTTCGCGGCCTGGTTCGTGACCCGCTCCCGACGGTCGTACAGGTCCTCGAACTCGCGGACCCGACGCTTGCCGAGCCCGGCGAGGTACCGCGCCGACTCGAGCGTCCCGGCGCCCGCGGCCAGCGCGTCCTCGTCGAGGCCCATGCGCCGCAGCTTCCGGACCGCCTGCTCGTAGTCCTTACCGGCCTCGATGTCGCCCCGCAGCGTCCCGAACGGGCTCATCGAGCCCCACGGGGAGTCGGTGGCGCCGAAGAGGTCGCTGCGCAGCCCGTCGCGGGCGGTGGAGATGACCTGGGACCGGGCCTGGGTCAGACGCTCGCGCTGTGCCTGCTCCTTCTTCAGGGCCTCCTTGGCACCCCCGGAGGCGCGGGCCAGCTCGCGGAGCCCGTTGACGGCGTCCCGGTTGGCCCGTGCTGCGTCGCCACGGTCGAAGGAGCGGGTCGCACCGAGCCCGCGAGCAGCCCGGTCAGCGGCACCGTTCATGCCGCCCTCGGCGTACCACTCGACCTGGCCGCCGAACAGCGCGACCGTGGCCTCGGTGATGGCCTTCGCGCGGGGCCGGCGGTGGTCGTCGGCGTGCGGGATGTAGGACTCCCCGCCGGTCTCGGGCTCACGCCACACCCGGGTCGGGCCGGGGCCCGCGAACTCCGGGATGTGGGAGTCGGCGCGGTCCATGCCACCGGCGGCGTAGGCCCGGACGTCGGGGAGGAACAGGCCGCGGTCACCGAAGAGGCCGCGCACGGAGTTGGTGACGACGTTGGAGACCCGGTTGATGGTCTCGCGGATGGTGGTGACGGTGACGGTGCTGTTCTTGAACGCCGGGATCGAGTTGATGGCGGCCTGGATCGAGCGCGCGGGCCCGGATGCCTGGTCGAGAAGGTTGGCGCGGGGCGTCGCGGTGGTGCCGTCCAGGGAGCGCAGCAGGCCCACCACGCCACGCTGAATCCCCATGAAGGGACTGTCGTTCAGCCCGGCCTTCGGGACGGCGAAGAACGCGTCCAGGCTGGTGAGGTCACCGCGGGTACGGCGGTAGTTCCGGGTGAACTCCCCGCCCTCGAGACCGACACCAGGGATCGCGGTCGACCCGTCGAGGACCTCGAGGTCGTTCTTCGCCCCACGGCTCTTGCCCCGGAAGCCCTTGTCGTCGAGGTCGAGCTTCGGGTTGGCCTCGCGGCCGTTGAGGTCCCGCAGCTCGTCGATGAGGAACTTCATGGCGGCGCGGGCCTCGGGGGAGGCGTTGCCGAACTCGCGGAGGTCGCTGATCGCGCGGGTCAGGATCCGCTGCGCGCCGAGGGCGTCACCGGCCTCCTTGAGAGTGTTGGAGCGCTCAATGGCACGGCCGACCAGGGCGTTGCGGGCCGCAAGGTTGGCTCGGCCGGCATCGGTGCCGGCGTTCCAGGCGTTGCCGTTCTCCTTGATGGAGTCCGTGAGGTCGTCGAGGGCCTGCTCGTAGTTGATCAGGGACCCAGACCGGTCGAGGGCCGAGTTCAGGCCAGCGAAGGACGCGGCGAACTGCTCGACAGACTGCGCCGCGATCTGCATCTGGCGGCTCACCCCAGACGCGGGACCAAGGAGGGCGGCCAGGGATTCGCCACCCCCGACGGCGCCGGCCTCGAAGTTGTCGATCGAGCGGCCCAGCGCGTCGAGCTCGTTGCGGGCCGAGGCAGTCTTGCCGGTCGCGTCCGAGATCCAGTTTGCGTTCGAGATGGTGGAGTCGAGCTGATCGTAGGCCGCCCGCATCTGCTCGAGCGTGCCGGTCTCGGCGGCCTCGCGGGCGTTGTCCATGGCGGCGGCGAGGTCGTCGTTGGCGGCGGCCAGGTCGAGGGTCGCACCGACGCCAGCGCCGATCGCGACGCCCCAGGGTCCGCCCATGGTGCCCATGAGGGCCAGCGAGGCGGTGTTGGTGACGCCGAGCTTGTCGCCCAGGCCGGTGGTGGCCAGGGCGAGACCGCCGACGACTGCCGCGCCGGGGCCGACCTGGCGGATGAACCCGCCGACCGAGGCGCGGGCGGCGTTCGTCTTGTCGGTGGTGTACTGCGCGGACTGCCCGGCAGTGGCCATCACGGTGCCGAACTGGCCCAGGGTCGGGATGCTGGTCTTGACGTCCTTCGACCAGGCGCTGAACCGGCCCCCGAGGGCGGTCGCTCCGACGGCCTGGGTGACCTTGAGGCCGCGGTTGTAGACGGCGAGCCCGGCCGCTGCGGCGAGCAGCGGGGTGCCGAGGTCGGAGTCCGCGATCGCGCCGGCGACCTTGAGGACACCGGTCAGCCCGTCGAGCACGTACCCGCCGAGCGGGGCGCCGGCCTGGACGACATCGGTGAGGGCGTCCGCGGTGGCGACGAAGGCGGCCTCGACCTTGGGGCCGTTCTTGGCGGCGTAGTCGAGGAACTGCTCGACATCGCGGCGCCCGGCATCCGAGGATGCCCAGTCGTCGAAGCCGTCAGCGACGCGGCCGAGCCAGGACTCGAACCGGTCAGCGCCGGGGTCGAGGGACATGATCAGCTCGGCGACGCCGTGGCCGAGGTCGCCCAGGGTCCGGGTGGTCTTGGCGATCGACTCGGGTGCCTGCTGGCGCAGGTAGTCGAAGAACCCGGTCCACCGGTCCGAGGCCAGCGAGGCGGTGCTGGTGGCGGCCGCGTCGCCGACGGCCTGGCCGACGTCGCGCATGATCTTGGCCGCGAGCGGGCCGCGCTCCTCGAGGTTGTCGAGGGACTGCACCAGGCCGGGGAAGATGCCGGCGGCGGTGGCGTCACGGATGTCGCCTAGGACGGGGCGGAACTCGCGGAAGGCGCCCACGAAGGCCAGAGCGTCCGGGCCCAGCTTGCCCAAGGCGGCCTGGGCGGCCTCGAGGTTCGCTGCGGTGGGCTCGAGGTCGTACGCCGCGACGGCGCCAATCGCGTCGGGCACGCCCTGCATCGCGATCGCGACCGCGCCACCGGCCAGGACCATGGACGTCAGCTGCGCGTTCATGCCGGCCAGAGCGGGCACACCGACCGCGGCGATCGGGATCAGGCCAGGGCCGAGGACCGCGGTGAGGTCAGCGACCAGGCGCAGCCGTCCGGTGAGCTGGTTGATGGAGGAGTCGACGTTCTTGGTGGACCGGTCCAGGCTGCCCAGGCCACGGTCGAGGCCTGTGACGTCTCGCTGCAGCCCAGCGGTGCCGCGGGACATGCCGGTCAGGGACGTGTTGGCGCCCTGCGCACCGGCGGTCACGTCGGCCAGCCGGTTGCGGGTTACGCCCAGCTCGCGGTTCGTCGACGCCAGACCGACCGACGCCTTGTCGAAGGCCGAGTCGGTCGCCGCGCCGGCGGCCTTCATGTCGGCGATGTACTTGCCGACTTCGGCGTTCATGCGGACGGTGACCGAGCGGACGGTCGAGGTCATCGCGGTCACCGTCCTCTCGACGTCGTCGTGTCACTGATCAACCGGGTGGGTTCTGGCAGGTCAGCGGCCGGGCGGGAGCGGCTTGGCCTCGTAGTCCCGGTCGTGCACGAGTACCGGGATCAGGCCCGCGGGCACGTCGCCGGCCTTCGTTTCCGAGCGCCAGTGCTCGATCGCGCCGCAGGCGTGGCAGACAGCCGCGCCGTGCTCGGCTTCGGTCTCGACGTGGTACCAGCCGTCGTTGTCCGGGTGGTGTGCGAGCGCCCGCGGTTCACCGCAGGCGCACAGCGACTCCTCGTACGACGCGAGAGCGAGCAGCAGTGCACGGTCCTCGTCGGTCCACGGCGACGACGTCACCGTGCTGGCCACCCGCCCGGTGGCCTCGTCGTAGAGGTAGGTCGTCACCGTCGGTGCCCCACGCAGCTGCGACGGCGGGACCGCGAGGTCCCGGGCGAGCCTCAGTTCGCGGCGTGCTCCTGACGCTTCAGGACGAGCGAGGAGAGTTGCGATTTTGGGACCGAGACACCCGAGCTCTCGCACACGCCCCAGGCGGTGCCGGCCAGCGTCTGCATGACCGGGTCACCGACCCGCTTGCGGAACGCCGCGAGCTGCTCCGGCGTGAAGATCGGGCGGATGGCGCACGCCAGGATCAGGGCGTCGGCCAGGTCCTTGCCGAACGTCTTCTCCGTGCGCATCGTCTCGATGGCGCGCTCGTGCTTCTTCTTCAGCGCGGGCCAGGCGTCGGAGTCCATCTGCCGCATGCGCACAGAGACGAACGACCTGGCGTACTCCTGCTGCACCGCGAGCAGCTCGCGGGCGACCTCGAAGGCCCGCTGGGTGCCGGTGCCGGTCGAGACGGTGGCCTCGGCGTCGACCTCACCAGTGCCGAGCACGTTGCCGCGGGAGTCGGTGAGTCCGAAGAGCTCGGTGTCGAGCTCCTCGATGCGGGCCTCGAGGTCGGGGCGGAGGGCGAAGAGGGCGGACCGCTCGGCGAGGCGGACGTCGCCGGAGAGGAAGTCATCGAGGTTGAGGATGGTGTCGACGATCGAGGGGGTCAGGTCGGGGACCGCGGTGGTGTCGGTGCCGCCGGGGGTGCCAAGGGGGTGCTGGTCGGTGCTGGTGCTCATGGTGTCGCTCCTGCGGGGTCGGAGGTGGTGGAGGTCGGAGGTGGGTGGTGCGGGTGGAACCGGTGACGGCGTGGACCTCCGACCGCGCCGCCACCGGGCTCAGTGCCAGGTGCGGCCGGGTCAGACCCCGGCGGCGACCTCGCAGTTCGGGTAGCCCTTCGCGACCTGCAGCGGGACGCGGCGCTTGATGTTGCCGCCCTCGCCCGGGCGCTGGGGGGAGTCGGTGGTGACCTCGGCGCCGAAGTAGAGCTCGTCCGCCGGCGTCCAGGCCTCGGACTCGTCCTGGCCGGTCTCCCGCATGTAGGCCCACGCCGGGGTGCCCTTGACCTTCACGGTCTGGAAGAGGAGGTCCTCGACCTCGTCGACCTTGCCGGTGTCGGCGTCGAAGTAGCGAAAGACGGTCATGCCGGCGGCGTAGTTGCCCATGCCGAAGGCGTTGGCGGAGCCGGCGTCGGAAACGGCGCGCTCGTTGATCACCTCGGAGTCGGTGGGCCCGAAGGTCCAGTCCGAGAGGAGGACGTAGTCGCCGATGCCCTTGGGGCCGCCGATGCCGGCGTTGAGCTCGGCGACGGTGGGGCGGTTGGGGTCGACGGGTCGCTCGGTGAGCCAGGCCAGCTTGATGTGGCCGTCGGTCAGGGACTTGGGCATGGTGGTGCTCCTCTCCCCGTCAGGCCGGGGTCTGGTCGGTCGGCGGGGTGCCGGCCGGGTCGGTGGTGGAGGTGGGGGCGCTCGGCCCGTCGCCCGCCCAACTGCGGAAGTCGTCGACGACGTCGAGCATCTGGGCCTTGGTGGCGTCCTCGGGCAGCTCGATGCCGTGCTCGTCGGCCCAGTCGCGGATCCGGTCGTTGTTCCACGACGTGGTGGGGCGCTGGTCCTCGGTGCCGACCACGGGCTCGGCGGAGTACTGCTCGGAGAGCACTGGGTGATCGAGGTAGTGCGGGGGCACGCGCGTGGCTCGCCCGGTGCGGGTCGAGAACGCGGCGACCTTGCCGTCCATGGACATGGGGTTCTCCTCGGTGCTTGTCGGGCGGGGCGGGCACGCGCGGTCGCGCGGCGGCCCTGGGCCGGGGAAGGTGCCCAGGGAGCGAGAGGCAGCGACCAGCCGGGGGAGCGGACGGTCAGCTGGTGGTGTCGAGCTGGTACTGCATCGGCGACCAGAACCGCGGCGGGTTCGCCTGGTCGTTGCGCCGCATCGGGCCCGGGTCGTACCCGGGCGGGGTCCGGAACCGGCCGCCACCGATGCCCGCGATGCCGGGCGACCAGAGATGGACCTGGTCGTGGACGGCATCGAAGAGGTCGAGCAGCGCGTCCGCGACACCAGCCACGCAGGTCAGCTGGAACAGCAGGGCCAGGTCGGCGCTGCTCGAGCCGGTGACGGTGTCCTCGGCGTCGCGGACGCGGCCGAGGCCGGGGTAGAGCACGACGTACGGGGAGACCCGGCCGTCGGCGTCGACCGGACGCGCCTTGGCGGTGTCGATCGCGCCGAGGTGGGCGGTGGCCCAGGTGATGCCGTCGAGGCGGGCCATGAGGGCCTTGGCGACGACGAGCCGGGAGACGGTCATCAGGTCACCGCAGGATGTCGTCGCCGAGGTCGGCGAAGTCGTTGACGGCCAGGTCGATGCGCTGGTCGAACGCGGGGCCCATGTAGGGCTGCGGGGCGTTCCCGGGGTGCATGACCACGACGTTGTCCCAGCCCCAGGGCTCGTGGATCTCGTACGGCCCGTCCGTGCCCTCCTCGACCCAGCCGCCGTACTCCACGGTGGGGCCGGCCTCGAAGGACAGGCCGTCGACGTCGGCGCCGATGCTGTTCTTCAACGTGCCGAGGTCGACGGGTGCCAGGACCTGGGCGAGGCCGGCCACGGAGAACGCGGTCTCGGCCACGATGCGGCGGGCCTGGGGCTCGACGCGGTCGGCGTTGGACTGGATGTCGCGGGCCAGGGCGTGGACCTCGGACAGGTCGATGGTCGCCACGAGGTGCCTCCTGCTCAGCCGTCGAGGGTGGTCTGCAGGACCCGGGAGAAGCGGCGCTCGCCGCGCTCGACGGACTGCACGGACAAGCGGCGGCCGACCAGGTCGGCGTCGGGGCAGTCGTCGACCCACACGTGGTGCGCCTCGGGGTCGATCCCGGCCACGTCGGCGGGGAGCTTGACCTCGTAGGCGCGGGCCGAGGTGGGGTCGTCGACGACGTCGCTGATCGCGCCGTTGTCGGCCGAGGGGGTGATCGAGGCCGCGCCGGCGTACACCGTGTCCGCGGGGACGGCCTCGGATGCCTTCGTCTCGCTGTTCCAGCGGGTGCCGCCGAGCGGGCCGATGCGGACGGTCGAGGCGTAGGTGGTGGCCAGCACGTCGGCGTGCTCGGCGGCCCACGTGGTGGGGATGACCCGGGTGCCGGTCCGTCCGTAAGAGCGGCGCGGGCGAGGCATCAGACGTACCAGCCGTGCGGGTCCGGGCCGGACACGACGTTGACGACACCGAAGAAGAACCCGTCGTCGCTGTCCTCGACGGCCTTGGTCTCCTCGCGGTCGGCCTGGGCCCGGAGCGCGGCCGCGCGCTTCCGCATCGAGTCGGCAAGCTTCGCGCCGTCGGTGCTGATCTGGTGGTCGGTGAGGACCTTGGAGGCGAGCAGCTCGTTGTCGGCGTTCGTGTCGATCGCCTGGGCCGCGGCCCGCTTGACCGACCCGCCCTCGAGGGCGAGGAAGTCGGCAATCTCCTCGGAGGTGAAGACCTGGTCGTGCTCGTTGGGCGCGACGTCGTTGAGCAGGAGACGGACCATGCGTGTCGGCGTGGTGTCCTCGGGCATGGTCCGTCTCCTCTCGGGTGCTGCGGGTCGTGCTGGGTGGTGCGGTGGGTCAGGCGCCGCGCGAGGCGTACGTGAACAGCGCGTCGGCCGTCTGGTTGCCCACGATGTGACGGCACCGGTACTGGATGTCGTCGACCTCGAACGAGCCCTCCAGCGGCGACACGTCGCCGCCGCCCACGCGCTGGCCGCCGTCGGCCTTCACGCGCAGGTCCGGGGTCTCGTGGCCGGCGAGCTTCGCCGTCCACAGCGCCGGCCGGGCGCTGCCCGGCTTGGGCACGACGAACCAGGTCGTCGCGGCCTTGGTGTTCTTGTTGACGAAGTCGAGCATCGGCTCGACGACGTAGGACAGCGCGGAGAACTCGTTGCCCTCGATCGTCTCGACCCCGTCCACGGTGCGGCGCACCTCGATCGGCCGGAGGATGGAGGTCATCTGCGACTCCAGTGCCTTCGGGATGACCACGACGACCTCGGGGCGGGCGATGCTGCGCTTGGTGCCCGGGTCCTTACGGACGGCCATGCCGTCGAGCACGGCCTTGAGGTTGTCGCGGGTCAGCGGCAGCGACGTGGGGGCGTTGCCGTTGGCCGTCTTGAAGAACGTCGTGTTGACGTCGGAGGCCTCGTTGGTCTTCGGGTCGACCAGCAGGAGGTTCGAGACCGCGGCGATCATCTCGGTCTCGCGGGCCTGCTCGGACAGCTCGGCGGGCATGTCCTCGAGCTCCTGGACGGCCTCGTTGTTGATCCAGGCCTCCCAGGTGATCGCCTTGCGGCGCCCGTACTTCGCGACGCTGATGGCGTACTCCGAGAAGTAGCGCTGGTCGTCGGCGGGGTATTCGGTGTGCTCGGGCACCCGGGCCAGGCCGACGGTCGCCCGGCCGCGCGACTTGAGCCGCTTGGGGCGGAAGTCGCGGACCGTGGTGGTGTCGGTGTACTGGTCCCAGGTCGAGGGCAGCGCCTCGTACTGGGACTGCAGCTCCTGGTCGAGCTCGGCGAACGCCGCGAGCTTGAAGTCGGAGGTCGTGAACGCCTCGGCGAGGCGCACGTCGGAGCCCCAGGTGTTGGAGAAGGCCTCGGACAGCCGGGTGGTGGCGTCCTCGGCGAGGCTCTCCTTGATGCGGAAGGCCCGCGGGTTGCGGTAGCCGGCGAAGTCGGACTCGCCGCCGGCCTCGGCCGCGGCCTTGCCGGTGAGCAGCTCGATCGTCATGGTCAGTCCCCGATCAGTTCGCGATGCGAACGGTCAGCGGCCCGCTGGGCGCGGCCTTGGTGGTGAGGGCGTGGCCGTACAGGGTGTTGCCCGTCGCGTCGGCCGAGAGCGCGTTGGCGCCCGTGATGTAGATGGGGTCCAGGACGTTGGCGACCGCGAAGTCGACGACGAACGGGTGGGCGCCGACGAGGACGCAGGACGCCTGGCCGTCGACGTTGCCGCCGCCGTAGTTGTAGGTGCCGTTGACGGACCCGTCGGCGTTGCGCGGGGCGACCGAGGTGTTGGCCCGGTCGGTGGTCGCGACGACGTTGAGCCCGGTGGCGCCGCCGATGCGGAGGGGGGCGCCGGACTTGGTGCCGGCGGGGACCGGGAGCGCCAGGAAGTCGGCGTTGCGGTAGGTCTCGATGCCCATGGTCAGTTCTCCTTGATCTCGCGGCCGAAGGCGTTGCGCCGCGGGCGGGCGCTCTCCTGGGCGGTGGGCTGGTCGGTGACGGTGCCGTTGCCGGTCACGCGGCCCTCACCGGAGGCGGCGCGGGACTCCGCGACGGCGGTGTCGACGGCGGTCTTGAACGCGTCCGCGTCCAGGGAGCCGTCCTCGGCGACGGGGAGGTCCGCGAGCAGGCCGCGGGCCTCGAGCTGGGTGAAGGTGGCCTCGTGCTCGACGAGGACCTTCCGGGCGGCGTCGGTGCGCCGGGACTCGGCCAGCGCGTTCTCGGCCTGGTCGGCGCGGGCCTTCTCGGTGTCACGCTCGGACTCGAGCGCGGTCACCCGGCCGGCGTCCGCCTCGAGCTGGCGCAGGCGCGCCTCCTCGATCTGGGGCATGGTGTCCTCCTTGGACTCCTCGGTGGTCGTGCTGGTGGCGGAGGTGGTGGTGCCGCCCGGCCGGACCGGGACGTAGGTGGTGGTGACGCGGACCTCGGTCCGGTCGCCGGTCAGCGAGACGACCTGGTCGTCAGCGCCGGTGGTGTAGCCCTGGCCGTAGATGCCGGACCCGTCGCCGTCGGTCTCGAGCTCGAACCAGACGGTCTCGTCGTCGAAGTCGCGGACCCAGACCCAGGTGTTCTCGCCGGAGTAGGTGTCGCGCAGGACGTTCTGCAGGGCCTCGCGGGTGTCGTTGACGGTGGCCTCGGCGACGCCATGGCGGACCGCGCGGCGGTTCGCAGCCGCGGACTCGAGCAGCGACAGGACGCGGCCGCCGCGACCGGCGCGGGTCACGAAGTCGACGGACATCACCGGGGCGACGAGGCCCTCGATGATGCCGCCGCGGCGCCCGTCGGCCTCGCCCTCGACGATGTCGGTCGCGGAGCCGCGGATGGAGACACCGATGGAGTCCTTGACGGTCTCGACGAGGTCTCGCCACTGGGGGACGACCTGGACCTCGCCGACCAGGGCGCCGTCGTCGGCGAGGTAGGCGGCCTCGGTGGTGATGGCCATGAGGTCCTTGATCGAGCGGACGGGGCGCTCGATGTCCTCGGCCTCGGTGGGGTGGTCGGCGTACATGTGGGTGCCGGCGGGGATGACGCCGTCGGTGGCGGCGGCCTCGAGGACGGCGGGGGAGTAGTAGCCGGAGGAGCCCCAGCCGGGGTTGATGAACTGCACGAGCATCCGGCCGGACTTCTTGGCCTCGGCGGCTGCGGCCTCGGTGAGCGGTGCGAGCTCGCGGAGCGGCTTGGGCATGGCGGAGACCTCCCGGTCTGGGTGGGGCGCGGGTAGCGTGCGACGGGTGGGTGTGGACGACGAGGTGGGCGACGGCTGCGTCGAGCACGTCTGGTCGATGACCGAGCTGCACCTCTCGACCGAGCGGGGCGCCGAGTCCACGAAGCGGTGCGTGCGGTGCGGCGCGCTGACCTACGTCCCCGACCGGATCCGTGAGGGCCGCGGCAAGCTACCCCCGCCCCGGGTCTGACGCTCAGTCAGCAGCGCGAGCGGGCGCCGGCGCCGGGACCTGCGAGTCCCGCCACCCATCGGTGCGCCGCGTCTTCGTCCACGCTTCGCGGGGGAAGTCCCCGGCCTGCCACGCCGCGCGGCCCTTGATGCCGAGCAGCGATGTCTGCTGCTCGGGCGTGAGCGAGGCGAAGTGGTCGTCGGCGTCGGGAATCCACGACGTGTCCGGGTCGGCGCCGTCGCGACCGCGGACCAGCGGGCACCGCGAGCAGCGGCCCTGCTGGTGGTCTTTCGGACCGGTCACGTCGAGGTCGAAGACCTGGCCGTGCATCGACAGGCACGATCGGCACGTGCGCGGCCCGAGGTGCGCGAGCCACGCCCACCCGGCCAGCACCTCGGTGTGCGGCTCCTCGGCGGCCTGCGCTGCGGCACGGTAGGCGTCGAGGGTCTCGGTCCGCGCGATGGTCAGTGCCCGATTGAGCCCGAAGTTGAAGTGGTCCTCGGCCCGCTCGACCATCAGCTGGGCGGTGTCGCGGGGGCCTGTGCCGACTGCGATGCCGCGGACCAGCTCGCGCTGGATGATCGCGTAGGTGTCGTCGGCGACCGGGAGCAGCTCGGAGGTGATCTGCTGCGTGGTGCGCTCGATGATCGCCTCGAGCGCGGCGGGTACGGGGCGGGCGGTCCGGTCGAAGAGCTCGGCTCGGTCGTCGCCCTCGTCGTTGGGGAGGTCGTCGAGCTGTGCGGCGATGAGGCGCCCGGTCGCGTCGACGCCGAGGTCGAGGGCTGCGGCCAGGTCGCGGGTCATCGTGACGCCGGCGGCCTCGGTGAGATCCTCGAGCCGGTCGACGATCCCGGCCAGCACGGTGGCGAGGCGCTGGGATCGGACGATCAGGCCGGCGGTGATCTCGGTGCCGTCGTCCATCAGGTCGGCGAGGGTGTCGGTCAGGTCGCCGGAGATCTCTGACCAGGCCGCGGCCCAGGCGGCGATGAGGATCTGCTCCTGGGCGGTGGTGAGGCCGTCGAGCTCGGCGGCGAGCTGCTGCTCGACCTCGTACGGCGTGGGCATCAGGCCACGCGGTCCCACGCGTAGGGGAGCGGCGGTGAGTCAGGGAGCCGGGTGTGGCGCGCGGTCGGACTCGGTGACGCCGGTGCGACGTAGTCGCGGGGCCAGCCGAGGTGCTCGGCCTCCCCGGTGGCGACGAACTGCAGCCAGGGGTGGTTGGGGTACTGCAGGTGCGCGTTGGTCCGGTAGTACTCCGCGGCACCGGCCTCGCGTCGGCACAGGCGCTCGACCTCGGTGACCACGTCCTCGATCGGGCTGAACACGTCGGCTATCAGCTCCTCGAGGCGCTGTGGGCCGGCGTAGTACTCCGGCATCAGCTGGTCCGGCCCCGGCGGGCAGCCTCGACCGCAGCCGCCGCAGCGGTGACCTCCGGGTCGATGAAGTCACCCTGCTCATCGGTCACCGCGTCGATCACCTCGTCGACGTCCTTCACCCCGAGCGCGTTCAGCAGAAGCCGCAGCAGCACCGGCTTCGGCACCAGCTGCGTACCCGACGCCTCGACGATCGCCTTGATCAATGCGACGGGGTCGATGTCCACCAGCGGCGGCCAGTCCCAGTCCAGCGTCCGCTCGACCTCACCGGTCAGCACCGTCGTCAGCCGGCCCCAGTCGTCACGGGCCATGCTGCCGCGCAGCGCACCGCGGGGGGCGAGCACGGCCTGGTCGATGACGTACTCGACCAGCCGGGTCAGGGACGACTGCCACATCAGCCGACGCATGCCCATCTCCAGGATGGTCGGCAGGTCCAGGGTCTCGGCCACCGCACGGGCGCCGGTGACGCCAGGGTCGGCGAGCAGCATCGTGACCGGCAGACCCAGCCCGGCGGCGGCCATGCCGGCAAGCGGGCGGCCGGAGTCGGCGTCGATGGTCGCCCCGGACTTCGGGATCGCCTCGAGGTGCACGTCGGGGGTCCCGACCGCGGCCCGCCCGGCCTGCTGCTCGGCGGGTGCACCGATCGGGGGCACTCCGGGGACGGGCTGGCGCTGCGCGTTCAGCGACGCGGCGAGCTTCTGCGCCCGGGACCCGTTGCCGGCGGTCGCGCGCCAGGCGTACTGCGACAGCGACCGGGTCAGCTGGGCCCAGTCGACGAGGAAGTCCTTGTAGGAGCGGGCCCAGGCGATGGAGGCGTAGACGTCGGGGACGCCGAAGCGCCACCCGGCGACCTCGTTGACCTTGACGTGCAGGATCGGGGCGTCCCAGCGCACGGTGGCGCCGTCGATGGTCTTGGGTCGGGTGCGGGGCCAGAACCCGACGGCGGGGTGGAAGACCTTCACGACCTGCGCGCGGGTGCGGGTCTGGCGGCTGCCGTCGGCGCGGACGGTGCCGGGCTCGACGACGCGCTGCGCGACGCGGCGGACGTAGTACCAAGGGTCGTCGCGGTCGTCGGGGTTGGTGATGACGTCGACGACTTCCTCGGCCAGCGCGGTGCGGACCTGCACGGCGCCGGTGAGGGGGTTGGTGAAGCAGGTCAGGTAGACGTTGCCGTCGGTGCCGACGCCGTGCTCGAGCTTGGCGTGCGCGACGTCGCCGGTCAGCGTCGCGGTGTTCGCGTCGAGGAAGCCCTGGACGACGGCGTTGACGTCCTGGGCCTGCTCGTCGCCGGCGGCGCGGGCGCGGACCTGGACGCCCTGGCCCCACACGTACCCGGTGCGGACCTGCAGGCCGCGCTTGATCAGCGGGTTGCTGATGGCCATGGTGCGGCAGAGGGTGATGAGGGCCTTGCGGGCCTCGGGGGTGAAGTCGGCCTGGACGGCGTGGGCGATGGAGCGCCAGCCCTTGTCCTCGAGCGCGAGCTGGAGGTCGGCGACGGACTCGGTGAGGAGGAGGTTGTTCTCCTGCTCGGCGCGCAGCTGCTCTTGCAGGACGCCGGTGTCGGGTGTGCCGACCTCGGTGACGTCTGCCTCGGAGAGGATCCAGTCGGGCATGGCGGGTCCTTCCCAAGAGTCGACGTCGGTGAGCAAACTTCAGTCATGATTCGAGAGATTGGTGGCGTTTTCGCCTTCGCAGCCGCCATATCGGTTTTCATGTGCGTTGGGACTTTCCTGCGAATGCATGAACACGCGGCAACCGCAGACGCCTTCGTATCCAGGTCTGTTCAACTGGCCCGGTGTGAGGCGCCGGCCGAGCGTGCGCAGCTGATCGACGAGTACTGCGAGGAGACTCCAGCGGCAATCGAAGGCTATAGCGACCTGCGCGACACGACCGTGCTGCTTGCCCTGGCTGACAGCAGACGATTTCGCGCCACAAATGCTCTCGCGGTTAGTGCAGGGTTCCTGGGCGTGGCGTCGCTGCTGGCGAGCATCAGCGTTGCGTGTTTCAGCAGGCGGCGGTCTGCCTAGGGGATGTACAAGCCGAAGCCGACCAGGGCCGGGTCTAGGTCCTCGGCCGTGACGACGCCGGTGCCGCCGCCGAGGTCCTGCCCGGCGAGCAGCGGCTGCAGGATCAACCGGTTCAGGGCCTGCGAGGCGGCGTCGACCTGGTCGTCGTGCGCCCCGGTCGGGAACGCCGCGGCCTCCTCGACGAAGTCCTCGACCCACGGGGCAAGCTCGGGCGAGGGCAGCCACACGTTGGCCGACTCGACCAGCGGCGACACCGCGGCCGCGCGTGCCTCTTTGCCACCCTGCGGCTCCTCGGGGACCAGGCCAGGCACGGTGCGGCGCAGCGCGGCGAGGACCGCCGGGCCGTTGGCCTTGTCCTCGACGACGTTCAGCAGCGCTTGGGGCCACCGGGCGTTCAGGGTTCGGACCGCGCGGCAGGTGGTCGGGAAGTCCATGCGGGCGCGAACCTGGTCGAGAAGGTAGGCGTCGACGCCGCGTCGGCCCCAGACCTGCCCGACGACGTAGTCGGCGCCGTCGGTGCCCTTGAAGGTCAGGTCCCAGGAGACGAGGAGGTCGTCGAAGCCGGTGACGATGCGGGTGCCGTCCTCGCGGTCGAGCCAGACCGGGGTGTTGTATTCCTGCCACCAGGTCCGCTGGAAGATCGTGCCGCCGGCCGACGAGGGTCGGCCCTGGTAGAGCGCCTGCCAGGTGCGGGACCCGACGCGGGTCTTGATCGCCTTCCACGCCGCGGCGGTGCGACCGCGGGCGGACTCCAGGAACCCGCCGGGCTCGCGGCCCAGCGGGTCGGCGTCGCCCTGCTCGGGGTCGTGGTCGGCCTCGGCGGGGATCCGCAGTTCGGTCCAGAGGTGGCCGTCCTCGGCGGCCAGGAGCCTGCCGGCGAGGTCGTCGTCGTGCCACCGGGTCAGGATCAGCACGACCGGGGCGCCAGGGGAGAGACGGGTCGAGGCTTCCTCGGTCCACCAGTCCCAGACGCGCTCGCGGAAGACCTCGGAGTCGGCCTCGGCCCGGGACTTGATCGGGTCGTCGATGATCAGCATGTCGGCGGGCATGCCGGTGACGCCGGCGCCGATGCCGACCGAGAGCACGCCGCCGACTTCGCCGCGGAGCTGCCACTCGGAGACGGACCCGTTGTCGAGGGCGATGCGCATGCCGAGCTCGGGGTGGCGGTTGATCGTGTTGCGGATCGCGCGGCCGTTGCGGTTGGCCAGGCTCTGGCCGTACGAGCCGCTGACGACGCGGGTCCAGGGCCGGTGCTTGAGGACCCAGAGGACGAAGTCCTTCGCGACCCGGGTGCTCTTGCCCTCCTGCGGGGGCAGGGTGATGATCAGCCGGCCGTCGGGGGTGTTGATCAGGTCGAGGAGCGCGGCGTCGATCAGGTCGAGGGCCGGCGTCTGCGCCGTCTTGGGGTTCAGCGCCGCGGCCAGGGTGCCGGGCGTCTGCCAGCGGGGGTCGTCGGCTGCGTTGGGCTGGGGGTGGGCGATGCCGGTGAGCTCGCGCTCGAGGTCGTCGACCCAGGTGCGAGCGGGGGTCATCGTCACCTGTGGGTCACCGCCTCCCGGACGCAGAAGAACCCGCGTGCACCAGCGTGTGGGCAGACGGGTTCTTGAGGAGATGAGACACCACTACTACCTCGCGCGTCAAGTGGCGCTAGTTGGCTGGGTTCAATCCTCGAAGAGCGAAGGGTCGAGTCGTCCCTTGTTCAGAATACCGTTGTCGCGATGCCACATACTTCCTTCCGCATCAGTGAACTGAAGGCACGGGCGAGCGAAGTAGTAGTGGCGTCGATGCGGTGGGGAATCCTGGGGCGAGAAGAGTGACCGCAGGTGGTCAGGCGCCTGCAGCTCTACCTCCCGCGTTACGCCGGGGCCGAGTCCACCCTTCAGGACCTTGTGGAGGAAGGGCCCCTCGAAGGCACGTCCACCGACGTGGCCAATGATGCGCGCAAAAACCAGGGCATTCCGCACTGGCAGATCAGACGCGTTCCGCACATAAACGGTCATGCTCCTGACACCGAGCAAGTCGTTTAAGAGAGTTCCGGGGTCCATATCGCCGAATTCGAGTTTGAGGGCGCCTTCATCCTCCGCCCAGACCGCGACCTTGGCTGCCTGGGCGCGCTGCTCGTTGTCCTCCAGGCGCCTATCCCGCTGCCTCTCAATGAGCAGGCCGTCCCAGGCGGCTCGAGCCGCGACCGCAGCGACGGCGAAGGCGAAGGCAGTGCCGAGAGCTCCTACCCATGCAGCTGCGTCGCTTGCGTCGAGGTCGAGGACGGAGACCAACGAGGCTGCCAGGCAGAAAAACGCGCATCCACCGACGGCTCCGAACGCGAGAAAGTCGCCCACCCCAAGTGGCCTCGGTTCTTTGCTCACGCGCTCTCCTTCGATCGGCGGCGCTCAGCGTCCCACTCGACCTCGATCGCGGCCACCCGCGACGGGTGAATACCCAACCGCCGACCCGCCGCGTCAACATCCTCACCCGCGGCCACGGCCTTTTGGAGCTGCTGAATCTGGCGGTCGCGCTCGAGGCGCTTCCGCTCGGTTGCCTCGGCTCGGATGACGGCGGCCGCGGCCTCGTCGGCGACGTCGGGCCAGAACACCAGCCGCTGCCCCCAGGTCACCCCGGGCTGCCACTGGCAACAGCCGGAGACCTTTTCGCGGTCCATCCACTTCCGCACCGTGGCGGCGGGGATGGCCATCCCGGTCTGGGTGGAGGCTGCTTCGGCGGCCATCTGGATGTGGGTCCATCCGTCGCCGTTCGGGCCGGCGGTCAGGAGGTGGCGGCGTACGGCGTTGGCGTATTCGCCGGCGTCGTAGTGCTTGCGGCAGCCCTCGCACTCCCAGGACTGCCCGACGGTGGGGTCTTCGATGCCGCCTTGGCCGAGCCGGGAGGTGGTGCAGGCGTGGCAGGGGCGACGGGCTGCGGTCTGCTCTGCGCCGGTGGGGGTGCGGCGGGCGGCGCGGTGGTCGGCGTAGGTGGGCGGGCCGAGCTCGGGGTAGGTGGCGAGGACGTCGAGACGGGCCCGGGCTTCCTGAGCGCCGCGGCGTACGACGTCGAGGTGCCGGCGGGCCGGGGTGTCGTGGCGACACGGGGTGGGCTTCCCGAACCGGCGGACCAGAGGGTCGCCGCACTCGAAGCACGGGACGCCGCGCTCGGGCTCGCGCTCGTCGTGCAGCAGCCGCTCGAGCTGGCGGGCGAGGGCGCCCATGTCGGTGGCCATGGCCAGCCAGTTGAAGTCGTGGTCCTGGGCCAGGGCGGTGAGGTGGTCGGCGAGGTAGGCGATCACGGTCTCGACGGTGGGTCCGCTGGCGGGCAGCTGGTGTTGGAGGTGGCGTCGTGCGGCGGTGTCCCAGATCGCGAGGGGCAGCAGGACGGGGACGACGTCGTCGGGGTGGTGGTCGTCGTCGAGGGTCTTGGACCAGCGGAGGTTCTCGAGGACGGCGCCGGCGCGGGCGTAGGCGACGAGGGCGTCGCCGCCGGGGATGGGTGCGGCGGCGAGGAGGCGGCCGTCGTGGCCGGCGTTGGCGGCGTGGTCGGGGAGGTGGGCGTGGTGCCAGCGGATGTCGCGGAGGTCTTGGCGGGTGGCGCCGACGCAGGTGGGGCAGGTGTGGGGG
>NZ_LR733222.1 GCF_902506435.1 Nocardioides sp. AX2bis
CCGTGGCCCGGGTCGAGGGACGTCGTCATCCCTCCAGCCTGTGGTCGTCGGTGTCCTGCACTCAGGGGCCGAGGGCCTGGCGTAGCGGGACCTAAGACCGTACGGAGTGACCGATGGACCATGTCCCGGGAGCCCCGGTGCGGCGACGGTGGTCCGGTGACGACCCGCAGGCCGACCCGCTCGCCCGCACCAGGCAGCACCACGCCCGGCAGCACCGCGCCGCCGCCCGGGACCGTGCTCGTCGGGATCGACGGCTCCCCGCAGTCCGACCGGGCGCTCGACTGGGCGGTGCTCCAGGCGCGTCTCGAGCACCGGGCGCTGACGCTCGTCCACGCCGCCCACCTCGGTGCCGCCGCCGAGACGCTGTGGTTGGGGACCCCGGGCACGGACCTGCGTGGAGTGGCCGACGACCTGCGGCAGACCGGTCACGCACTGCTGGTCGCGGCCGAGGCCCGGGCCGCGCGCGCCGACCCCTCCTTGGTGGTGCGGTCCGTGCTGAGCACGCACGACCCCCGCGACGCCCTCCTCGAGCTGGCCGGTGACGCCGCCCTCACCGTGGTGGGCTCACGTGGTCGCGGTCCCGTCGTCAGCCTGCTGCTCGGCTCGGTCAGCGTCGCGGTGGCCCGCCTCGCCGCCGGCCCCGTCGTGGTGGTGCGGGGCGAGGAGCGCACCCGCCGCCCGCGGTGCGTCCTGGTCGACGTCGACGGGACCGCGGACTCGGTCGCCGCCGTCGAGCTGGCCTACCGCACCGCGGCCCAGCGGCACCTGCCCCTCACGGCCCTCAACGTCGTCTTCGACGACGTCTTCCGCCGGACCGGCGTCCACCTGGTCCGCGAGGACGACGACCGGGTCGCCGACCACCGGATGCTGCTGTCGGAGTCCGTGGCCGGCATGCACGAGCGGTACCCCGAGGTCCGCGACGAGCTGGTCGTCGAGCGGGGGCTCCGGGTCGACCAGCTGGTCGGTGCCTCCCGCCACGCCTCGCTGCTGGTCGTCGCGGCCCGTCGCCGGGGCCGGGTGGACGACCTGGTCCACGACTCCGTCGTGACCAGGGTGGTCGAGCACGCGCACTGCAGCGTCGCGGTGGTGGCGGCTGGCCCGACCGCCTGAGGCGCCCTCACCCCGGCGGGGCGTCACCCAGTGGCACCGTCCAGGTCAGCAGGGTGCCGCCCCCCGGCGGCGTGGTCGCCGTGAGGGTGCCCCCGAGCCGTACGGCCCGCACCCGCAGGTTGTCGAGCCCGCTGCGCCGGGAGCCCTCGCCCAGTCCGACGCCGTCGTCGGCGACGGTGACCACCAGGGTGGACGGGTCGGCCTCCACCGACACCGCGACCTGCCGGGCCCGGGCGTGACGGGCGGCGTTGCTGAGGCCCTCCCGGACGACCGCCTCGACGTCCTCGTGCATCGGCGGGTCGACCAGCAGGTCGAGCGGGCCGCGGAAGGTGACGGCCGGTGGCTCGGCCAGCAGCATCCCGACCCCGGCCACCACGGCGAGGACCCGCGTCCGCAGCCCGTCGGTCGGGGCGGCGGTGTCGTGCAGCCCGAAGATGGTGGTGCGGACCTGACGGATGGTGGCGTCGATCTCGTCGACCTGCGCCCCCAGCCGGTCCGGCAGGGGCCCTGGGGGCAGGGCCGAGCGGACGCTCTGGATGCCGAGGCCGGCAGCGAAGAGCCGCTGCACCACGTGGTCGTGCAGGTCGCGCGCGATCCGGTCCCGGTCGTCCACCTGCTCGAGGCGGACCCGGACGAGGCGGGCGTCGGCCCGGTCCAGGGCCAGGGCGGCGTGGTCGGCGAGCGAGGCGGCGACGTCCAGGTCGAGCTCGGTGAAGCGGGGCTGACCGCGGTCGCGGAGCACCAGGATGCTCCCCCGCATGCCGACCTGGGACGTCAGCGGGAGCGCCATCGCCGGGCCGCACTCGGCGACCGGGAGGTAGCGCGGGGCAGGCTCCCCGCCCTCGTCGAGGAGCTCGTCGACCAGCTCGTCCACCAGCTGCGGACGCCGGCTCCGCAGGCAGCGTCGCACCAACCCGTCCCCGGGCGCGATCTGCTTCCCGAGGACCTGGGCGCCCGACCGGCCACTGACCCGGTCCGCCCCGACGTCGGTGAAGGGCTCGTCCGCACCGTTCGTCAGCACGACCGCCACCAGGTCGGCGCCGGCGAGCTCGCGCACCCGGTCGGCGACCAGCTGGAGGGCGTCGACCTCGGTCTCGCTCAGCAGCTCCTGGGTGATCTCGGTCGTCACCGCCGTCCACCGCTCCCGCCGCTGGCTCTCCCCGAACAGGCGGGCGTGGTCGATGGCGATGCCGGCGGTCGTCGCCAGCGCCTCGACGAGCACCTGGTCGTCCTCGCTGAACGCCCCGGGCACGGTGTCGGCCAGGTAGAGGTGGCCGTACACCTCGTCGCGCACCTGCAGCGGGACGCCCAGGAAGCTCGCCAGCTCCGGGTGCCCCGGAGGCACGCCGACCGAGCGCGGGTCGGCGTTCATGGACGCCAGGCGGACGGGCCGGGGGTCCTCCGGCGACAGGGCCAGCAGCCCCCGTCCGACGGGCAGCGCACCGATGGCCGCGACGGTGGCCTCGTCCATCCCGGTGTGCACGAACTGCTCCAGCAGGCCGTCGGTCCCCAGCACGCCGATCGCGGCGTACGGAGCCCCGACCAGGTCCACCGCGGCCTCGACGATCTGGCGCAGCGTGCGCGGGAGGTCGAGGTGCTCCACCGCGAGCCGGTTGGCCTGGAGCAGCCTGCGCAGCTGCGCGGGGGTGGTCGTGCGCAGCTCGGACGCCCCGGGGTGGTTCCCGGTCGGTTCACGCAGTGGCACGGTGTCGCTCCTCGCGTGTCGGTGGGACGTCGTCCGAGGCCGTCGGATCGCGGGGCACTCCCCACCGTACGCACGTCGGGCCGGTGCCGCAGGTCCCGAGCGGCCGGGGCCTCGGGCACTGCCACCACGCGCCCGCCTCCCGCAGGCTCGGAGGATGGACCTCGACCTGGCGCCCTCGGTCTCCTCGCGCCCGTACGCGACCCCCGTCGCCGAGGAGCTCGCCCGGCTCGGCAGCGACGGGCGCGACGGGCTCACCGAGACCGACGCGGCGGCCCGGCTGGCCGAGCACGGGCCCAACGTCCTGCCGGAGGAGGCCGGCGACCCGGTCTGGCGGCGGGCCCTGCGCCAGCTGGCCGACCCGCTGATCTACGTGCTGCTGGCGGCCGCCGCGACGACCCTCGTCCTGCGCGAGTACGTCGACGCCTCCGTCATCGCCGCGGTGGTGCTCGTCAACGCGACCGTGGGGTTCGCGCAGGAGACGCGGGCCCTCGCTGCGCTGGCCGGTCTGCGCTCCCTCGCGCTCGCCGAGGCCCGGGTGGTGCGCGACGGCCGGGTGCGTACCGTCGGCTCGGCCGACCTCGTGGTCGGCGACCTCGTCGCGCTGCAGGCCGGGGAGAAGGTGCCCGCCGACCTCCGCCTGGTCGACGCCGTCGACGTCCGGGTCGACGAGTCGGCGCTGACCGGGGAGTCGGACCCGGTCGCCAAGGCCGACGCGGTGCTGGCGTCGGGGACCCGGGTCGCGGACCGCAGCACCATGCTCCACGCCGGGACCCTGGTGCGCACCGGCACGGCCCACGGGCTCGTCGTGGCCACCGGGGAGGGCACCGAGCTCGGCGCCATCCACCGCCTGGTCAGCAGCGCCACGCCCCTGGCCACCCCGCTGAGCCGCAAGCTCGCGCGGTTCGGCTCCCTGCTGACGGTGGTGATCGTCGCGCTGGCCGCGGTGACGTTCCTCGTCGGGCTGCTGCGTGGCGAGGACGCGCCGACGATGTTCGCCGCCGCGGTCGCGCTGGCCGTCGGCGCCATCCCGGAGGCGCTGCCCGCCGCGGTCACCGTGGTGCTGGCGATCGGCGTGACCCGGCTCGTCCGCCGCCGCGCCGTGGTCCGGCGCCTGCCCGCGGTCGAGACCCTCGGCGGCACCACCGTGGTCTGCACCGACAAGACCGGGACCCTGACCACGAACCAGATGACGGTGCGCGCGATCTGGACGCCCGAGGCCACCTACGACGTCTCCGGCGCCGGGTACGACCCCCGGGGCGAGGTGACGCGGGACGACGTCGTCGCCGACCCGGCCCGGGACGCGGCGCTGCGCTGGAGCCTGACGGCCGGGTCGCTGTGCAACGACGCGGGCCTCGACCACGACGGCTCGCAGTGGCTGGTCACCGGGGACCCGACCGAGGGGGCGATGAAGGTCGTCGCGCTCAAGACCGACGTCGCCGGTGCGGCGGCCGAGCGTTTCACCCGGGCCGCGACCATCCCCTTCGACGCCCGTCGGCCGTTCATGGCCACGCTCCACGAGGCCGGCGACCTCCGTGCCCCCGTCGTGCTGGTCAAGGGCGCGGTCGAGCAGGTCGCCGCGCTGTGCCTGACCCAGATGGGCGCCGACGGCGGTACGCAGCCGCTGGACCACGCGGTGCTGTCGCGGGCGGTCGACGACCTGGCCGCCCGCGGACTGCGGGTGCTGGCCACCGCGGTCGACCTCGACGGGTCGGCCGACGGGTTCACCGCCGACGGGCTGCCCGGCACGGGCCTGGTGCTGACCGGGCTGCAGGCCATGCTGGACCCGCCCCGGCCGGCCGCCGCCGGAGCCATCGCGGCCTGCCTGGCGGCCGGCATCGAGGTCAAGATGATCACCGGGGACCACGCGGCCACCGCGGCGGCGGTCGCCGCGGAGCTGCACCTGGACCCGCGGGCCGCCCTCCCGGGCGTGATGACCGGTGCCGAGCTCGCCGCGCTCGACGAGGACGCCTACCGGGTCGCCGTCAGCGCGACCCGGGTCTTCGCCCGGGTCGCGCCCGAGGAGAAGCTGCGCCTGGTCACGGCGCTGCAGGCCCAGGGCCACGTGGTCGCGATGACCGGCGACGGCGTGAACGACGCCCCGGCGCTGCGTCGCGCCGACATCGGCATCGCGATGGGCCTGGTCGGCACCGAGGTGGCCAAGGACGCCGCCGACATGGTGCTGCTGGACGACGACTTCGCGACCATCGAGGCGGCGGTCGAGGAGGGCCGCGGCGTCTTCGACAACCTGGTGAAGTTCATCCTCTGGACGCTGCCGACCAACATGGGCGAGGGCCTGGTCATCCTGGTCGCGGTGCTCCTGGGCACCGCGCTGCCGATCCTGCCGACCCAGATCCTCTGGATCAACATGACCACGGCGGTCCTGCTCGGCCTCACGCTGGCCTTCGAGCCCCGCGAGCCCGGCGTCATGCGGCGCCCCCCGCGCGCGCCGGACCGCCCCCTGCTCACCGGTCCCCTGGTCTGGCGCACCGTGCTGGTCGCCGGGCTGCTGGTCGCCGCCTCGTCCTGGGTGTTCAGCGCCGAGATCGCCCGCGGGGCGGGCCTCGACGTGGCGCGGACCGCGGCGGTCACCGTCTTCGTGCTGGTCGAGATCACCTACCTGGTCAGCTGCCGCTCGCAGACGCGCGCCTCGTGGCGGCTCGGCCTGCTCAGCAACCCCTGGGTGGTCGGCGGGATCCTGGTGCAGCTGCTGGCGCAGGCCGCCTTCACCTACCTGCCGGTGATGAACACGGTCTTCGGCACCGCACCCCTCGATGCCGGGACGTGGGCCCGGGTGCTGGCCGTCACCGCCGCCGTCACGGTCGTGATCGCGGCCGACAAGGCGTGGGCCGTACGCCGTGGTGCCCCGGCAGCCGTGCGCTGAGCCGGCCTGAGCCGCTCGATCGCGTCAGCGGAGCTGGGTGCCGGCGGTGCCGGCGACCACGGCGGCAGCGTCGTCCAGGGCGCCGATCGCGGCGCGTCCGCCCGTGTCGGCGACGAAGGCGGCGGCCGCCGCCACCTTGGGACCCATCCAGCCCGCGGGGAACTCGTCGGGGGTCAGGTCCGCGGCCCGGACGTCCCTGAGCGGGTGCTGGTCGGGGGTGCCCCACCCGGTCATCACCGCGGGCACGTCGGTCAGCAGCACGAGCACCTCGGCACCGAGCCGGGTGGCGACCAGGGCGGCCACGAAGTCCTTGTCGACGACCGCGTCGACCCCGGCCAGGCCGTGGGCCCCCTCGACGACCGGGACCCCGCCGCCCCCGGCGAGCACCACGGTCGTCCCGTGCTCCAGCAGCAGGCGCGCGGTGTCCACCTCGAGGACGCCGGACGGCAGCGGCGAGGCGACCACGCGGCGCCAGCCGTCGCCGTCCGGCTTCACCGTCCAGCCCTCGCGCGCCGCGAGCTCGTGCGCCCTGGCCTCGTCGTAGACGGCGCCGACGAACTTGGTGGGGTCGGCGAACGCCGGGTCGTCCGCGGCCACCAGGGTCTGGGTCACCAGCGTCACCACCGGGGTCCGCAGCCCCGCGTTGACCAGGCCCTGCTGGAGCCAGTAGCCGATCAGGCCCTGGGTCTCGGCGACGAGCTCGCTGAAGGGGTACGGCCGGGAGAGCCCCGCGTCGGCCGCGGTCTCGAGCGCGAGCATCCCCACCTGCGGCCCGTTGCCGTGGACCAGCACCACCTCGTGCTCTGCGGCGACCGCGGCCAGCGTCGGCGCGGCCCGGGCCACCCGCGCGACCTGGGCGGCGGCGTCGGGGACCTCGCCCCGCGGCAGCAGGGCGTTGCCTCCGAGCGCGACCACGACCTTCATCGCGCGGGCCGGGTGCTGTGGGTGCGGGCGCGCGCGGCGGGTGACATGGTCCTCACGCTCGCACGCGGCACCGGCATCACGCTGGGGACCAACGGCCCTGTGCACCCGGCCCTCCGGGTGCGACGGTCGAAGGAGGCGTCGGCCGACGCCAGGGACAGCCGGGAGGCCACCATCGAGGACCAGAAGATCCGTGTCTACCTGCTCGACGACCACGAGGTCGTACGGCAGGGCCTGCGAGCCCTCCTGGAGGGTGCCGGCGACATCGAGGTGGTCGGCGAGTCGGGGTCCGCGGTGGACGCCACGAACCGGATCCCCGCGCTGCGACCCGACGTGGCCGTGCTGGACGGTCGGCTGCCCGACGGCTCGGGCGTGACCGTGTGCCGCGACATCCGCTCCGTGGACCCCACGATCAAGGCGCTGATCCTGACGTCCTACGACGACGACGCGGCGCTCTTCGCCGCGATCATGGCCGGCGCGGCCGGGTACGTCCTGAAGGAGACCAAGGGCGGTGACCTCGTCACCGCGGTGCGCGAGGTCGCGGCCGGCCGGTCGTTGATCGACCCGGCGCTGACGGCCAAGGTGCTGGAGCGCGTACGCCACCCCGCCCAGACCGCGGCCGAGCTGCGCGACCTCACCGACCAGGAGCTCCGGCTGCTCGCCCTGATCGCGGAGGGCCTGACCAACCGTCAGATCGGCGAGCGGATGTTCCTGGCCGAGAAGACGGTCAAGAACTACGTCTCGAGCATCCTGTCCAAGCTCGGTCTCGAACGGCGTACCCAGGCCGCGGTGCTCGCGACGCGCCTGCTCTGAGCGTCGGCGGACCTCGTGGCCTGCATGGGGAGTCTCGAGATCGGGGTCGACCTCGTGACGAACGTGTCACGAGAAGCAGGCGGCGCGGCCCCCAGGACCTGCTTCTCATGACACGAGCCGTCGGCGCATCCGCGCGACTGCCTCCCGGAGTGTCCGCAAGCGTCACCTCGAGGCGCCGCGAGCGTCATCTCGGCGGGGTCACGACTCCGGGGGCGGGACGACGACGACGGGACCCGGGGCGTGCAGCAGCAGCGCCCGGGTGGACGACCCGAACGAGGCCCCGGGGGTGTGGACCAGGCCGGAGTGACGCCCGACCACGGTCAGGCTGCTCGAGGCCGCCGACGCCACGAGGTGCTCCGAGGCGCGTCCCACGACGGTCTCGACCCGGACGTCGAGGCCGGTCGGGCGACCCGCGAGGCCGGCGACCCACGACTCGATCTCGGAGGCACGACGGTCCTCGTGGGCTGCGAGCTGGTCCTCGGACCAGGCGAGCTCCGGCGGGGGGTCCCAGCTGCAGAGCACGCGCAGTGCGACCCCGTGACGGGCCGCGTACGCCGCGGCAAAGGTCACGGCTGCCGCCGCGGCCTCCACCCGGTGGCGGCGCACGTATCGGCCCGTCCCGCCCGCGGCGGGGGTGCGGAGGTCGGCCGGGTGCAGGTCGACGCCGACCGTCACCGGGTCGGTGGTGTCCCGCGACCCGGGCGGCGGCCAGTCGTCGGGCACCACGGCGACCGGCACCGGGCAGCGCCCAGCCACGGCCATCGAGGTGCTGCCCACGACCCAGCGGCGGACCGTGCCGAGCCGGCGCTGGCCGATCACGAGCAGACCGGCGTCCGGGCAGGCCTCGAGCAGCACCTCCCCTGCGTGTCCGGTGGCGGTCTCGCTCGTGACCTGGGTCGCGGCCGAGCGTGCCTCACGGTCCCGCAGCCCCTCCACCAGGGCGTCGAGCGCGGGGCCGGCCTCGTCCCACCCGGGCTCCGGGTACGGCGTCGCCAGGTGCCCGAAGGCCGGCGTCAACGGCTCGACCGGCGCGCAGGCCGTGAGCAGGTGCAGCGGGCGCCCCGAAGCCCGCGCGTCGGCGACGCCCCAGGCGAGGGCCCCGAGGGGGCGGCCGGTGGACTCGTCGGCCCGCGTGCGTGGGTCCTGCCCGGTGTCGACGCCGACCAGGACCCCACCGGGCGGGGTGCGGGTGGGGCGGGTGCCCGGCAGTCCGGAGACCTGCACGGATCTGCGCCGGGGCCTGCTGCTGGTCATGCTCATGATGCCTCCTCGGGGCGGACGACCCGCCGTACCCCAGGTTTGTCCCGTCCACCCGACGCCGCAGGGGCCGAAGGTCCGCTCAGGTCCTGCCGAGGGTCCGCAGCCGCTGGTGGACGGCATCCACGACGAGAAGGCCGGCGGCAGGCGGACGCCGGCGCCGTAGTCACCTCCCGGTCACCGCGTGGTCAGCGCGTGGTGACCGCGAGGTGGCGGCCCCAGCTGCGCGCCCGCGACAGCTCGCCCTCGGCCAGCGGACCCCGGACGTCCTCGACGTAGAAGCTGGTGACCTCACCGACGTCGAGCCCGCGCTGGCGCAGCAGCCTGGCGGTGCGGCGTGCCGCGGACCCGGGGAGGTGCCGGACCTTCGTGGCCCTGGTGTCGAAGACGGCCACCGCGCCGGGGGCCTCGGCTGCGTCGGCGGACGAGGCCGACCGCGGCTCCAGCGCCTCCAGCCACTCCCGTACGCCGGTGGCCGCGTCGGCGGCCCCCGCACCCTTGATGACAGCCTCGGCCCGGGTGGCGGGCCGGCTGAGGGTGAAGGTGTGGGTCGGGGCGCCCAGGACCAGGAGGTCCTGGGCGAGCTCGTGGTCGCCGGCGTCCGCCACGCGGCACCGGGTCACCTCGGCCCCCTGGTCCCGCAGCCCCTCGCAGATCGCCTCGGCCACCTGCTCGGTGTTGCCGAACATCGACTCGAAGACCACGGCCACCCTCACAGCGACCACTCCCCCGACGGCGGTCCGCTGGCCAGCCCGTCCGACCCGCCCAGGGTCGCCACCATCACGGCCTTGATGGTGTGCAGCCGGTTCTCGGCCTGGTCGAAGACGATCGAGGCACGCGACTCGAACACCTCGTCGGTGACCTCGAGCGAGCTCAGGCCGGTCTGCTGGAAGAGCTCCTCACCGACCTCGGTGCCCCGGTCGTGGAAGGCCGGGAGGCAGTGCATGAACTTCGTCTCCGGGTTCCCGGTCGAGGCCATCAGCGCGGCGTCGACCTGGTACGGCGTCAGCAGCGCGATCCGCTCGGCCCACGTCTCGACGGGCTCGCCCATGGACACCCACACGTCGGTGTGGACGAAGTCGACCCCGGCCACGCCGGCGTGCACGTCGTCGGTGAAGGTCAGCCGGGCGCCGGTGGTCGCGGCCACGGCGCGTGCCGCCGCGACGATGTCCGGGGGCGTCTGGAGCGAGGCCGGGGCGACCATCCGCACGTCCATGCCGAGCAGGGCGCCGGAGAGCAGCAGCGAGTGCGCGGTGTTGTCCGCCGCGTCGCCGACGAAGGCGAACGAGACGTGGGCGTCGGGCTTGTCGACGTGCTCGCGCATCGTCAGGGCGTCGCAGAGCGACTGGGTCGGGTGCCAGAGATCGGTCAGCCCGTTCCACACCGGCACGCCGGCGTGGGCCGCGAGCGTCTCGGCGGTCGCGTGGCTGAACCCGCGGAACTCGATCGCGTCGTACATCCGGCCCAGGACGCGGGCGGTGTCGGCGGTGGACTCCTTGTGCCCCATGTGCGAGCCGGTGGGGTCGAGGTAGGTGACGTGGCCGCCCTGGTCGTGCGTGGCGACCTCGAAGGCGCACCGGGTGCGGGTGGAGGCCTTCTCGAAGATCAGGGCGACGTTGCGCCCCCGCAGGTGCTGGACCTCGCGGCCCTGCTGCTTGTCGGCCTTGAGGCACTCGGCGAGCATGAGCAGGTGGCGCCACTCCTCGGGGGTGAAGTCCAGCTCGCGCAGGAAGTGCCGTCCGCGCAGGTCGAGATGGTGGCGGCGCTCGCTGACGACGGGCTCGACCGGGCCGACCGCGGTGCTCATGCCTCCACCGCGTCACGCTCGATCGGACAGGTCATGCAGCGCGGCCCACCGCGGCCACGACCGAGCTCCTCGCCCACGACGGGGATCACCGTGATCCCCTGCTCGCCGAGGTAGGCGTTGGTCACGGTGTTGCGCTCGTAGCCGAGCACCACGCCCGGCGACACCGCCAGGAAGTTGTTGCCGTCGTCCCACTGCTCGCGCGCCGCGCCCCGCTCGTCGATCGGGCTGCGCAGCAGCCGCAGGTCGGCCACCCCCAGCAGGTCGGCCAGGACCGGGAAGAGCTCGGTGTTCTCCTCCACCTTGAGCTCGCCGGCGTCGTCGAGACGCGTGAGGGTGAAGGACCGCAGCTTCTCCGGCAGGTACGGGAACAGGCAGAACGCGTCCGTGTCCACCATCGTCATCACGGTGTCCAGGTGCATGAACGCCCGGGAGTGGGGCAGCTCCACCACCAGGACGGTGTCGACCGTGCCTGCCCGGAACAGGCTGCGGGCCAGGATCTCGATCCCCTGCGGGGTGGAGCGCTCCCCCATCCCGATCATCACGGCGCGGTGGCCGAGCACGGTGATGTCCCCGCCCTCGATCGTCGCGGTCTCGTGCGCTGCGGAGTCGTTGCCGTAGAGGAAGCGCATCGGTCCGCCGGTGAACATCGGGTGGAAGTTGTAGACGACCCGCGAGTTGAGGGTCTCCCGGCGCCGGGCCTGCTTGGCCATCGGGTTCACCGAGACACCGTCGTAGACCCAGGCGGAGTTGTCGCGCTGGAAGAGGTGGTTGGGCAGCGGCGGCAGCAGGAAGTCGTCCGGGCCGAGGTGCTCCATCAGCAGGCTTGGCGCCTGCAGCAGCGACGACACGTCACGCTTCAGCACGCCCCCGATCAGCAGCTCGGCCAGGACCGGGGCCGGGGCGGAGCCGACCAGCTCGTCGAGCGGGCCGTCCAGCGCCGGGCCGAACCGGGTGGCGGTCGTCAGCCGGTCCTGCAGGAACACCCGGGCCCGGGGGGCGTCGAGCGCCTCGGCGAGCAGCGTGGCGAACTCGTGCACCACGACGCCGCTGTCCCGCAGCTGCTGGGAGAACGCGTCGTGCTCCTCGCGGGCGCGCTCGGCCCACATCACGTCGTCGAAGAGGAGGTCGTCGACGCTGTCGGGGGTGAGCCGGTCGAGCTCGAGCCCGGGGCGGTGGACGATCGCCTGCCTCAGGGTGCCCACCTCGGAGTCCACGTGGAAGGTCATCGGGTGCCTGTCTGTCGGTCGGGTGGTGGTCATCGGTACGCCGGGACGTCGGCCGGCTCGGTCATCCCGCGACGCATCGCGAGGTAGACCGGGATCCCGGCGAGCGAGGCGCCGCCGGCCATCAGGAACGGGCCCCAGACGACGTACCAGGAGCTGCCGGTGTTGCGGGAGTAGTAGATGAACGCCACCGACATCAGCAGCGCGACACCGGCGACCGTCAGGTCGAGCGCGAGCCGCGGCGTCGGTCCGGCGCGGCGGTCGCGCAGCCGCCAGCTGATCTGGGCCAGGGCCGAGAAGGCGTACGGGACGGCGGAGGTGATGCCGGTCATCAGCACCAGCGTGGTGAAGACGGTGGCGCCGCTGGCGCCGAGGTAGCTGACCACGACGGCCACCGAGGCCAGCGCGGTCGAGGAGACGATGCCGAACGCCGGCACCCCGCGGGCCGAGAGCACCCCGAAGCGGGACGGGAAGAGCCCGTCGCGGGTCGCTGCCAGGGGCATCTCGGCGCAGATCATCGTCCACCCGTTGAGGGCGCCGATGCCGGAGACGATGACCGCCAGTGCGACCAACTGCCCGGCCCACGAGCCTCCGACGACCGCGTCCGCCGCAGCCGAGTACGACGCCCGGTTCTCGTCCAGGGCCAGGGCCCCGGCGGGGAGGATGCCGAACACGGCGACCAGGGAGAGCAGGTAGACCACTCCGCTGGCCACGGTGCCGAAGATGGTGGACCGGCCGACGTTGCGGGCGGGGTCGCGGACCTTGGCGGCGGCGACGGAGGCGGTCTCGACGCCGAGGTAGCTGAACAGGCAGATGGCCATGGCTCCGCCGACGGCGGCCAGGTCGGTGTCCCCGCTGGTGTTCCAGGGCGTGAAGTTGCCCCAGGTGATGAAGAAGAGCCCGAGGGTGGACATCAGGGCGAGCGGGATGAACTTGAGCACCGTGGTCCACACCTGGAAGACGCCCATGGAGTGCACGCCGGCGAGGTTCACCGCGGCCGGGATCCACAGCCCCACCAGGGCGATCAGGATCGACCAGCCCACGGCGCTGCCGGTGTTGACGAAGGTCTCGACGTAGTAGACCCAGGCCACGGCGATCGCGGCGTTGCCGGCCCACGCGGTGATCCAGTAGGACCAGGCGTTGCTGAAGCCGATCCCGTTGCCGAAGGCGGCACGGGCATAGGCGTACGGCCCGCCGTCGGCCGGCAGCCGGCGCGACATCACCGCGAAGAGCATGGCCAGGGACACGGCGCCGACCGTGGCGACCCCCATCGCCACGAGGCTGATCGGGCCGTAGCCGGCGATCGCGTAGGGCAGGCTGAAGATGCCGACCCCGATGATGCTGCCGACCACGAGCGCGGTGGACTGCGGCAGGCCGAGCCGGGCGCCGTCGTCCGCCGTGGCCTGCTCGCTGCGGTCCTCGGTCTGCGTCATGAGGAGGCGACCCGGAGCCGGTTGTGCACCGTGCTGACACCGGGCGCCGCCCAGGCGAGGGCGTCCACGTCGTGGCGCTCGGCCCAGGTGCCGACGGTGCCGGTGATGGTCACCTCGCCGTCGGCGCCGGCGGTGACCGTGCAGCGGTGGGCCTCGACGACCGCGTGGCGCACCAGCGCGTCCTCGATGCCCTGACGCAGCTCGATGGTCGAGACGACCGGGGTCACCGTGACGTGGTCGAGTACCTCCTGGACGCCCTTGAGGTGACGCACGCTGCGGACGGCCGCCTCGCGCTGGTAGTGCCACGGCACCTCCCCGCTGACCGTGACGACGTGGTCCGAGACCGTGGCCGTCGCCGCGTCGGCCGCGATGTCGACCGCGGCCTCCAGCGCGGCGTTCGCCGCCCGGGCGATGTCGGTGTCGCTGGTCCCGGCGTACGTGCTGCGGACGGTGATCCGCTCAGCGATGGCGTGCACGCCGGGGACCCGTTGGACGGCCTGCTCGGCCAACCGCTTCTGGGGATAGGAGGTGACCTCGCCCGCGAGCGTGACGGCGCCGTCGGTGACCCCGACCCCGATCCGGGTGGCGTCGACCCCGGGCTCCCGGTCGAGCTCCTCGAGCAGCAGGTGTCGCAGGGTGGCGTCGCTCCGCACAGGTCTGGTCGTCATGACTCCGACACTCGTCCCGCGGGGGCCGACGCACCCAGGGCCCGAAGGCCCCCGAGGGCGTGCCCGTCGGTCCTCGTCCGCCGACGGAGGACCCGGGTCCGACGCCGCGCTCACGGCAGCACCTCGAGCCGGTTCCGGACCGAGGTCACGCCGGGCGCGGCCCAGGCCACCCGTCCGACGGCGGCCTTCTGGGCTGCGGTCGTGACGGCCCCGTCCACGGTCACCTCACCGTCCTCGTCGACCGAGACCAGGCACCTCCGGGCATCCAGGACCGCTTCTCGGACCAGGACCTCCTCGATGTCGGTCCGCAGGGCGCTCAACGACACGGGTGGTGCGAGGACGATGTTGTTGCGGACGTCCCGGACGCCCTCGAGGCGGCGGACCGCCTGGCCCGCGGCCTCGCGCTGGTGCTGGTGCGCCACGGCGCCGTCCAGGGTCACGACCCGGTCCTCGACCATCGCGGTCACCAGGTCGGCGTCGATGGCGGCCTCGCTCTCCAGCGCGAGCCCGACGGCGCGCGCGACGTCGGTGTCGTTGGTGCGGCCGCGGGAGCTGCGCACGGTGATCTCCTCGGCCACCGCGTGGACGCCCTTCACCCGATGGGCCGCCCTCTCCGCCAGCCGCTTCTCCGGGTAGGTCTCGACCTCGTCGGACAGGGTGACCGCTCCGTCGGTGACGCCGACCCCGATCCGGGTCGAGTCCACCCCGGGGGCCCGCTCCAGCTCCCCGACGAGGAGGTCCTTCAGGATCGTGTCGGGGTGCTGCCGGCTGGTGGTCATGGTCCGACCATGACCTCGGTGCACCACCATGGTTCAGGGTCGGAGGTCCTCGCCCCGCGGTCCGGTCGGCCGTGGCGCAGGCCTCCCGACGACCCGAGGGTGGAGGCATGTCCTCCATCTCGTCGCCCACCACCATCACCCCCGGCAGCATCGTCGTCGGCGTCGACGGGTCGGCCTCGTCGACCCGGGCGCTCGACTGGGCCGTGCGCCAGGCCGTCCTCGAGCACCGGCCCCTGGCGCTCGTGCACGCTGCTCATCTCGGTGTCACCGGGGACGGCCTCTGGGAGACCGTCCCGGGCGCGGAGGTCTCGCGGGTGCTGGAGGACCTCGCCGCGACCGGGCGGGCGCTGCTGGCCGACACCGCCGCCCGCGTCCGGGACCAGGAGCCCAGCGTCGAGGTGCAGGAGGTGCTGAGCACCGACGACCCCCGTGACCTGTTCCTGGGTGGCGCCGCCACCGCGGCGATGACGGCCCTCGGGTCCCGGGGTCTCGGTCCGGTGAAGAGCCTGCTCCTGGGCTCCGTCAGCCTCGCGGTCTCCAAGCACGCGACCGGTCCGGTCGTCATCGTCCGGGAGACCGCGCCCGAGGCGGCGCACGGTGGCGTCGTGGTGGACGTCGACGGCACGGCCGACTCGGTGCCGGCCATCGGGATGGCCTACCGCACCGCCGCGTTCCGCTCCCTGCCGCTCACCGCGCTGCACGTCTTCTGGGACGCGGTCCACCGCGACAGCGAGGAGCACACCGTCCGCGACGACGAGGCCGGCCTCGGCGACGTCCGGGCCCTGCTCTCCGAGTCGGTGGTCGCGATGCAGGAGCAGTACCCCGAGGTCGACGACCGGCTGGTCCTGCAGCGCGGGTTCCGCGACCGCCAGCTGATCCGCGCCGCCGAGACGGCTGCCCTCGTGGTCGTCGGCGCCCGCCACCGCGGCCGCATCGACGACTTCCTGCACGCCTCGGTCGCCGCGACCGTCGTCGAGCACGCCCGGTGCGACGTCGCCGTGGTTCCCGCCGGCACCCCCTGATCCACCTCACCCGTCACCACCCCGCCCGTCCTGGTCACTGACACAGAAGAGGTCCTGCCATGAAGGCAGCCGTCGTCACCGCGTTCTCCGCACCGCTCCAGATCCTCGACCGCGAGGTGCCGGCGCCCGCGCCCGGCCAGGTGCTCGTCCGGCTCGAGACGTGCGGGCTCTGCCACACCGACATCCACGCCGCCGGCGGTGACTGGCCGGTCCAGCCCGGTCTCCCGTTCGTCCCGGGCCACGAGGGTGTCGGCCTCGTGGAGCAGCTCGGCGCCGGCGTCCGCGACCGCTGGGTGGGAGAGCGTGTGGCCATCGCCTGGCTGGGGTCGGCCTGCGGCGCCTGCCGCTACTGCGTGGACGGTCGCGAGACCCTCTGCACCGCGCAGCAGAACAGCGGCTACTCGGTCGACGGCGCCTTCGCCGAGTACGCCGTGGCCGACGCCACCTACGTCGTCCCCGTCCCCGACGGCGTGTCGTCGCTCGACGCCGCCCCGCTGACCTGCGCGGGCGTGACGACCTACAAGGCGATGAAGGTCGCCCGCGTCGCTCCGACCGAGCTGGTCGGCGTCTTCGGCATCGGCGGCCTCGGCCACCTCGCCGTCCAGTACGCGCGCATCCTGGGGGCCACCGTGGCCGCGGTCGACATCGAGCCGGAGAAGCTCGCCCTCGCCCTCGAGCTCGGCGCCACCCACGCCGTCGACGCCGCCCAGGAGGACCCGGTGGCCGCCCTGCAGGGGCTCGGTGGCCTCGACGTGGCCGTCGTGCTGGCCGCCTCCCCCGAGGTCTTCGAGCAGGCCTTCGCCTCGCTGCGCCGCGGCGGACGGCTCGTCTGCGTCGCCATGCCGGCCGACGCCGGCACGATGCAGGTCCCGATCTTCGAGACGGTGGTGAAGGGTCTGAGCATCCTCGGTTCGATCGTGGGCACGCGCCAGGACCTGGTGGAGGTCTTCGCGCTGCACGCCGCCGGTCTCACCCGGGTCATCGCCGAGACGCGCGACCTGGAGGACGTCAACGAGGCGATGGCCGAGGTGCTCTCGGGTCGCGTGCCCGCTCGCCTGGTCTTCGAGTTCGCGCCTGTGCCGGCGTCGTTCCCCGTCACACTCTGACGGACCGCGTCACCCCCCACCGACCGAAGGATCCCCTGTGTTCGACACCATCAACGGTCTGCCCTGGCACCCCCTCGTCGTGCACGGTGTCGTGGTGCTGCTGCCCCTCGCCATCCTGGGCACGGTGCTGATCGCCGTGGTGCCGCGCTGGCGCACCCGCTACGGCGTGCTCGTCGTGGCCACCGCCCTCGTGGCGACGGTCCTCGTGCCGATCTCGACCTCGAGCGGGGAGTCGCTCGAGGAGCGCGTGGGCGACCCGGGCGAGCACGCCGAGCTCGGTGAGCAGCTGCTGTGGTTCGCGCTGGCGCTCCTGCTGACCTCGGCCCTGCTGGTCGGGCTGCACTGGCGAGCAGAACGCGCGGCACGCCGCAGCAGCGGCGATGCCGGAGCCGGCACCGCGACCAGCAAGCAGCTCACCGCCGTCGCGGCGGTGGCCGTGCTCGCCGCCGTCGCCTGCGGCGTCCAGGTCTACCGGGTCGGCGACTCCGGCGCTCGCGCCGCCTGGGGTGACGTCCCGAGCGCGTCCGGCGGGTGATGGGCCCCCGCACGCGCCCGCCGCACCTGGGTGAGCCGCACCGCACCGCGATGGCGCCGCGGTTGAACTGGCTGCGCGCCGGCGTGCTCGGCGCCAACGACGGCATCGTCTCGACCGCCGGCCTGGTCGTCGGCGTGGCGGGTGCGACCTCGTCGCGCGGCGCGATCTTCACCGCCGGGCTGGCCGGCCTCGTCGCCGGGGCCGTGTCGATGGCGCTCGGCGAGTTCATCTCGGTGAGCAGCCAGCGCGACAGCGAGGACTCGCAGCTGGCGCTGGAGCGCCGCGAGCTGGCCGAGATGCCCGAGGAGGAGCTTGCCGAGCTCGCGGGGATCTATCGCGCCAAGGGCCTGAGCCCCGCGACGGCGATGACCGTCGCAGCCGAGCTCACCGCCCACGACGCGCTGGCCGCGCACGCCGACGCCGAGCTCCATCTCGACCCCGACGAGCTCACCAGCCCCTGGCACGCCTCGGCGGCCTCGGCGATCGCCTTCACCATCGGCGCCCTGCTGCCGCTGCTGGCCATCATGCTGCCCCCGGCCGGTGTGCGGGTACCGGTCACGGTCGTCGCCGTGCTGCTGGCCCTCGCGCTCACCGGCGTGCTCAGCTCCCGGATCGGCGGCAGCCGGGCGCGGGTCGCCGTGGTGCGGGTCGTCGTGGGTGGCGCTGCGGGCCTGGCGCTGACCTACGCCATCGGCCGCGCGTTCGGCGGCGTCGTCGCGTGACACCCCGCCGCCCGGACCCACCTCCGCGGTCGAGCTGCTGTGGCTCCCCCTCGGCGCGGGGCCGGGATCGGCCCTGGTCCGGCTCAGCGGCCGGGCGTACGAGGCAGCCGCGGCCCGCCGCTGCCACCGGCCCCGACGCGCCCTGGTCCACACAGCGCTACGGCTGACCGTCGACGGCACCCCGGTGGTCGTCGAGATGACGCCCGACTGGAGCCCGTCCAGGCCGGGGCGCGAGGTCGTGGTCCGGGGCCCGGTCGGGGTCCCCTGGGGCGGGGTCAGCCGGCTGCTGCGCTACGAGGTCCACCGCTGGCCCGGCGGGACGGTGGCCGACGCCGTCACGGCCATCGGCGGCGCCCGGTGCCTGAGCGAGGACCGGGCCGTCGCGCTCCGGCTCCTGGCGCTGGTCCCCCGCTTCCCCGCGCTGACCTGGGGTCGCGACGAGCTGGGGACCGGCGACATGTGGTGCTCGAACTCGTTGACCGCCTGGCTGCTGGCACTCAGCGGGCACGACCTGACAGCCGTGCGCCCTCCCACCGGCACCCGCGCACCCGGTTGGTCGGCCGGCCTGCAGGTGGCCGGTCCTGGACCACTGGTCCTGCCGGTCGTCGACCGACGGCCCTGACCGGCCCGGTTCCCCACGGCCACGCTCGAGGTCCACCACGACCACCAGGAGCACACGATGACCGCCTCCCCCGTCCACCTCGAGGGCCACCTCGACCCGCAGCTCAGCCGCTGGATGTGGTTGGTCAAGTGGCTCCTGGCCCTGCCCCACTACGTCGTGCTGGTGTTCCTCTGGATCGCCTTCACCGTCCTGACCGCGGTGGCCGGCGTCGCCATCCTCGTCACCGGCCGCTACCCGCGCTCGCTGTTCACCTTCAACGTGGGGGTCCTGCGATGGACCTGGCGCGTCGCGTTCTACACCGGCAGCGCCGCCGGGACCGACCGGTACCCGCCGTTCACCCTGCTCGCCACCGACTACCCGGCCAGCCTCGAGGTCGACTACCCCGAGCACCTCTCACGCGGCCTCGTCCTGGTGAAGTGGTGGCTCCTCGCGATCCCGCAGTACGTCGTGGTCGGCATCCTCACGAGCGGGGTGCTCTGGGCAGGAGGCTCCGGCACGGGCGGCGGACCCCAGACCGGCGGCCTGATCGGCGTGCTCGTCCTGGTCGGCGTGGTGGTCCTGCTCTTCACCGGCACCTACCCCGCGGGATCTTCGACCTGGTCGTGGGTCTGGACCGCTGGTGCGCCCGGGTCGTGGCCTACGCCGCGCTGATGACCGACCAGTACCCGCCGTTCCGGCTGGACACCGGTGAGGTCGAGCCGTCGCCGGTGGTGGGCGCGGGACCGGCCCCCGCCTGAACCGGACCCACGCGGAGGGTCCTGCGGGCCACGACCACCGCGGTGGTCGTGGCCCGCCGTCGCGGTGCACGGGTCGCCCTCACGCGTCCAGGAGCGCGCGCGTGGACGAGTACTCCTCGGCGCTGACCTCGCCCCGGGCCAACCGGGCGTCCAGCACCGTACGGGCGTCGGTCCCGTGCGACGCGGACCCGCTCGACGCACCCGCGCCCAGCCGGCCGGTGGCGTGCAGCACCAGGTGCGTCGCGACCGCGGCGAGCGCGAGCAGCAGCAGGACGAGCGTCAGCACGCCGAATCCGATCATCCAGCCGCCCCCGTCCATCATCCCGGAGCCGTCGTAGCCCCCGTACCCGCTGAAGCCCTGACCCTGGTCCATCATGTCGCTCGGGTCCCGGTCGATGTCGCTCATGGGCGTCCCTCTCCGTCCGGCCGCGCCCGGTCGGGCACGGCTCGCCTCGAGCCTGGTCCCGGCCCCGCCCGCTGGTCAGGGTCGAAGGTCGTCCGCGTGCGGGTCCTCCGGTGTCTCCGGGGCCGGCCGGCTGCGCGTCCCCACCACGGCACTGCGCAACCGGCAGGACGGGACACAGGTCCCCCCGGTCCGGGGACGAGGACCGTACCCGCCGGAAGCCGCCCGGGGCACCGTCGGCGTATGTCCTCCTCCCCCGTCACCGCAGGTTCCGTCGTCATCGCCCACGACAGCAGCGGACACTCCGCCGAGGCCCTGGCCTGGGGTCTCGAGCAGGCCGCGCTGGAGCGCCGTCCCGTCGCCGTGGTCCGCCTGCTGAACGTGACGGAGGTCCAGTCGGCCGCCTGGATCGCGACCTCCGGCGCCGGGCTGCAGGTGCTGCACGACCTGCGCGAGCAGGCGGTGACCGACATGGAGGCCCTCGTCGCGATCGCTCGAGAGCATCATCCCGGGCTCGAGGTCGACGGGCACGTGATCGAGCGGGAGACCCGGCAGGGTCTCGTCGAGCTCTCCGCGTCCGCCCACCTGGTGGTGCTCGGCTCCCACGGCCGGGGACCGGTCGGCAGCCTCCTGCTGGGCTCGGTCGCGGCCGCCGTCACCCGCCGTGCCGACTGCCCCGTGGTCGTCGTGCGGCCCCCGTCGGACAGCCGCCTCGCCGCGTCGGAGGGCGCCGGGGTCCTCGTCGGCGTCGACGGCACCGCCGAGTCGCTGCCGGTGGTCGAGCAGGCCTTCGCCCAGGCCTCGCTGCGCGGACTGCCGCTGACCGCGGTGCACTGCATCCAGGACCTGGTCGCCGCCTACGCCGGGAGCTCCTGGGTCCCGGAGGTGGAGGAGGTCCAGGAGGCCGAGCGCGGCCGTCAGGCGCTGCTCGACCACCTGGCCGGCGTGGCCGAGAAGCACCCCGACGTCCCTCTCACCGTCCGGGTCGAGCACGGCCTGGTCGCCCAGGTCGTCGGCAACCGCTCCCGCCCCTGGGACCTCGTCGTCGTCGGGCGTCGGCGTCACGGTGCCTGGCACCGCCTGCTCGTGGCCTCGACCACGACCGCTGTCCTCGAGAACGCCCGGTGCCCGGTCCTCGTGGTGCCCGAGGCGAGCGTTCCGGGCGAGCGTGGGTGAGCACGACCGCGGCGCCCCGCGCGTCACGCGCGCACCGTGCGGTCCCGCGCTGGAGACCCGGTCGCTGACCCGCCGGTTCGGTCGACGGGTCGTCCTCGACGGCATCGACCTCACCGTCGCCCGCGGCAGCGTGGTCGGCTACCTCGGCCCGAACGGCGCCGGGAAGACCACCACCATGCGGATCGCCCTGGGCCTGCTCCGGCCCTCCAGCGGTGAGGTTCGCCTCCTCGGCGGCGGCCGGCCCTCGCAGGGTGCCACCCGGGCCCGCGTCGGCTACCTGCCCGGCGACTTCGTCGCCTACCCGTCGATGACGGCGACCGACTACCTCTCCTACCTGGCCCGCCTGCGCCCACCGTTCGACGCGCGGACGACCACCACGCTGTGCGAACGGCTCCGCCTGGACCCCGACCGACGGATCGGCACCCTCTCCCACGGGAACCGGCAGAAGGTCGGCATCGTCCAGGCGATGATGCACGCACCGGACCTGCTCGTCCTGGACGAGCCGACCGCCGGTCTGGACCCCCTGGTCCAGCACGAGTTCCTCGCCCTGCTCCGCGAGGCCCGCGACCGTGGCGCCGGGGTGCTGCTGTCCTCCCACGTGATGTCGGAGGTGGAGGCGGTCGCCGACACCGTCGCGATCATCCGCGACGGCCGGCTGGTCGCCGTCGACGACGTCGCCCGGCTGCTCGCCACCGCCGGCCGCCGCCTCGAGCTGACCTTCACCGACGCGGTGCCGCTGGACGCGCTGCGCACCGCTCAGGGGGTGCGCCACGTCGACGTCACGGGACGCACCGCCTCCGTCGAGGTGACGGGGTCGACCGCCGACCTGCTCCGGCGCGCCGCCCCGCACGGGATCGAGCGGCTACGCACCCACGAACCCGACCTGGCCGAGGTCTTCGCCTCGTTCTACCCCCCGACCGGGGAGTGCAGGTGACCAGCGGCTGGGCGGCCGTGCTCGCCCGGAGCCTCACGGACCTGCGCCGCCCGGTCGCGGCGTGGGCCACCGGCGTGTCCGCGATCGTGCTGCTGGAGTCCGCCCTGTGGCCCACCGTCCGCGACATGCCACGCCTCGACGACCTGCTCGCCGGCTACCCGGAGGCGTTGACCGAGGCGTTCGGGCTGGACGCGATGAGCACCGGACCCGGGTTCCTCGAGGCCGAGCTGTTCTCCCTGGTGCTGCCCGGGCTCTTCATCGCCTTCGCCGTCACCTGGGGAACGCGCACCTTCGCAGGCGAGGAGGAGTCCGGCGCACTCGGACCCGTGCTGGCCTCCCCGCTCTCGCGCGCCGCCGTCTGCACGGCCAAGGCGGCGGCGCTGCTCCTCGCGCTGGCGACCCTCGGGCTCGTCGTCGCCGTGGTCACCACGGTGACGTCGGGCATCTTCGGCACCGGGGTGGGACCGGCCCGGGCCGCCGTCGGCGCGCTGGCCCTGGTCCTGCTGGGTGGCGAGCTCGGACTCCTGGCCCTCGCCGTGGGCGCCGCCTCCGGCCGCCGCGCCGTGGCCCTGGCCACCGCCACCGTCGTGGCGGTCGGGAGCTACGTCCTGTACGTCGCCGCCCTCGTGGTCGACGCTCTCGCGGACGTGGCCGCCTGGACGCCGTACGACCAGGCGCTGCGCGCCGGTCCGCTGACGCCCCGGGTGCCCGGCAGCTTCGCCTGGCTCGTCCTGGTCGGCGGCCTCGTCCTGCTCGCGGCCCTGCCGGCGCTCCGCCGACGGGACCTCCGGGCCTGAGAGGCCGCAAGTCCCTCGCGGGGGGACCACCGGTCCTGGCCGCGCCGGCCCGCGCGGCGCAGGCTGGTGGCATGACAGCAACCGTCGCCCCCGGGTCCGTCGTCGTGGCCTACGAGGCCAGCGAGCACTCGACCCGGGCCGTCGAGTGGGGTCTCGCCCAGGCCGCCCGGGAGAACCGCGCGGTGGACGTCGTCCACGTCCTCGACCTGGGGAAGCTGCCGGCCGAGGCCTGGCTGGGCATCTCCGGTGACGAGCTCCCCCTCCCCGCTGCTGGTCCTCTACGGCGTGGTGGGGATGGCGCTCGTGGTGCTGCCGCTGTTGACGTCGGCGCGTCGCCACCTCACGACCGGCCCGGACGAGGGGCAGGGCCGGCGACAGGGCCGCTCTTGACCCCGATGTGTCACGCGTGATGGATTGACCCCCGGATGTAACGCACATCACACACGGGGGCGAGCATGGGGCAGGCCGGCGCGATGGACCTCCGCCTCGACGACCAGCTCTGCTTCGCCCTGTACGCCGCGACCCACGCGATCACGCGCCGCTACGGGCCCCTGCTCGAGGCGATCGACCTCACCTACCCGCAGTACCTGGTGATGCTCACGCTGTGGCAGGACGGGCCCTCCACGGTCGGTGGGATAGCGCGCCGCCTCGAGCTCGACTCCCACGCGGTGACGCCGCTGGCCGAGCGCCTGGAGACCGCGGGCCTGGTCCACCGGCGCCGCGGCACCGACCGCCGCGAGGTGGTGGTCGAGCTGACCGAGCAGGGTCGCGACCTCGAGGCGGCGGCCGCACGCGTCCAGGCCGAGGTCGCCTGCGCGACCGGGCTGGCCCGCGACGACCTGGCCGACCTGCGCGAGCGCCTCCGCGCGCTGTCCGGCGAGCTCAGCACCCCCAGACGTCCGTCCCGCACCCCGCGGGAGACCCGTAGGACAACCGAAGGGAACGTGCCATGACCCAGATCATCGAGCCCGACGCCGAGGTCGGCGACCTCGCCGAGGCGGCCGACCTGGTCCCCGACGACGCCTCGCTCTACGAGCGTCTCGGCGGGGCGTACGCCATCGCCGGAGCGGTCGACGTGCTGGTCGACCGGTTGTTCGCGAACGCCCTGGTCAACGCCAATCCCGGCGTGCACGCCCACCACGGTGACGCCGCCAACGGGCCGGGGTACAAGTTCCTCGTGACCGCCTGGTCGATCGAGGCCGCCGGTGGGCCGACCTGCTACCCCGGCCGTGACATGGTCGCCGCCCACGACGGCCTCGCCATCGACGCGGCCGGCTTCGACGCGGTGGCGATGGAGATCTCCGCGACGCTGATGTTCCTGGGCGTCCCGCAGCGGGAGCGGGACGAGTTCAACGCCATCATCGAGGGCTACCGCCCCCAGGTGGTCCAGTCGCCGACCTCATGACCCGGAGGGGTCGAACCCGGCCGGGGGCGGCGCCCCGTTGCCCTGGCCGTACCAGTCGAGCATCACCGCGTCGCTGACCGCGCCGCCCGCGTCGGCGTACGCCTGCGAGGTGCGGAACCCGACGGCCGGGTCGGCGACCAGCGCGAGCATCGCGTCCGCGAGGGGCTCCAGGTCGGAGCCGGCGAGACTCTCGGGCACCTCCTGCCCCTGGTACCGAGCCACCACGGCACCCCCGTCACGCTTGGCCATCGCGAAGATCACCCCGGGGTCCGACTCGACGGCCGCCTGCTCCCAGGTCAGGACCCGTTCGTCGCCGTCGTCCGTCGTGTCCTGGACGCACGGCTCCGGCTCGTCACCGGGCTCGCACCCGGACCGGCTGTACCTGCTGGGGCCGCCGATGACCAGCAGCTGGAGGTGGCTGTTGTCCCCGACCTCCTCGTCGAAGGCGACCTCGACCGCCAGGGTTCCGCGCGGCGGCTTCTCGGAGCCGTAGAAGTCACCGGCGTACAACGGGGCCGCGATGGCGGCGGGGCGACCGAGGTGCTCCTCGACCGCCGCGACCAGCGACCGCGGCGTCGCCTCGACGGCGTCCGGCTCCCCCGCCGACCCGTCGGGTTGGCCCGCACCGCACCCGGCAAGGCCCGTCGCCAGGACGGCGACGAGGGTCGCTGCGGCGAGCCCGTGGGCAGTACGTCGCCCCGCGCCGTTGGGTGTCATGACGTGGGCGCCTCAGCGCCGGAGGGTCAGGACGACGCTCGCGGCGAGGTAGTAGCCGACGTACAGCAGCGACAGGGCGACGACGACGACGCTCGGGTCCGGGAACTGCAGCAGCAGCACGGCGTAGGTGACCAGCCAGGCCCCGGCGAGGGAGAGGTTCAGGCCGCGCGCGGTGGCCGTCCGGGAGGGGTAGATGTACTTGATCGGCACGAAGACCAGCACCACGCAGGCCAGCAGGAGCGCCGACGTCACGCCGGACGAGACGTCGAGCACGATGACGTAGAACGCCACGACGTTCCAGTAGCTCGGGAAGCCCAGGAAGAAGTGGTCCTCGGTCTTGGCGTCGGTCCGGCAGAACTGGTAGCTGGACGCCAGCAGCGGCAGCACCGCCACCAGGGTGCCGAGGCTCCCCTCGGGCAGGTAGCCGCCGTACCAGAGCAGGAAGACCGGCGCGAAGCAGTAGGTGATGTAGTCGACGACGTCGTCGAGGCGCGCCCCGTCGAAGTTCGGGATGACCTCCTTGACGCGGAGCCGGCGAGCCAGCATGCCGTCGGTGCCGTCGATCAGCAGGGCCAGCAGCAGCCACCACAGGGCGGCGACCTCGTCCCCGCCGACGGCGGCGGCGAGGGCCAGGAAGGCGATCGCCGTGCCGCTGGCGGTGTAGGCGTGCAGGGCCCAGCCCGCGGCGCGCAGGCGCAGCGGCTCCTCGGCGACGTGCGTCGCGGTCATGTCGGTGGTTACCTCTCGATCGCGCCCGTTCGGCGTCGTGCGCACAGCCAAGCACGCCGAGGTGGGCTCGACACCATTCAGAGGGCGTCGGGTCGGGGTGTCGTGGGCACCATCACGGCCCGGAACAGGCCGAACCTGATCAGCCCGACCCCGAGGTTCGCGGCGGCCAGGACCAGGATCTCGGCCGTCCTCGACGGGTCGGGGTCGCTGACCTGGAGCAGGGCCAGGGACCCGGCCGTCACCGCGAGGCTGAAGGCCAGCAGCGCCAGCCCGAGGACCTGGTGGCGCACCGTCCGCCGGCGGCCGCGGACCCTGAAGGTGACCCGTCGGTGCCCCCAGGTGCCGGCGATCGTCGAGAGCACCAGCGCCAGGGCGTTGGCCGGCTGGGCCTCCAGGCCTTCCCGGAACAGCAGGTACAGCAGGGCGTAGAGGACGTTGAAGGCGGCGCCCACGGCCGCGAAGACGACCAGCTGGAGAAGGGTCCTCCGGGATCGCACCGGGGCAGGCGCGTCGGGGACCGGGGCGTCGAGTGCAGTCATGTCGGGAGGTCAGCCCAGCGCGCGCCGCGCCGCGGGGAAGTCGAAGTACCGGTCCGTGAACGGCTCGGCGGCGAAGGTGTAGTGCCACCACTCGTTGGCGTAGTTGGTGAATCCGGCGTTCTCGAGCAGCGACTTCAGCAGGAGCCGGTTGTCCCGGGCCTCCCCCTGCACGCGTGGGTCGAGGGTGTTCGAGAGCGTGTCGAAGCAGTCGTACCCGGTGCCCATGTCCACGGAGCTGTCGGGGAAGCGCTCCTCGTACGGCGCGTAGCACGGCACGAGGCCGTCGCTCGGGCGCCACCGCGGCTGCCGGACGGCGGGCAGCTCCACGAGCGTGAGGTCGACGGTGCTCCCCCGGCTGTGCCCCGACCTCGCGGCGATGTAGCCGTCCTCGAACAGCGCCGACTTCTCCACGTCGGGGTAGAACTCGGCCTTCATCCGGTCGTCGCGCAGCCGCTCGGCCCACCCGACGAAGTCGTCGACCGCGGTCTGCGGCCGGTAGCAGTCGTAGACCTTGAGCGAGTAGCCCCTCGCCAGCGCTGCGTCCTGCGCCTGCGCCAGCGCCTCGGCCGCGGGCCTGGTCAGGATGCAGAGCGGGTCTCGGTAGGCGTGGATGCGTCGGCCGACGAAGTTGTGCTTCGTCGTGTACCGGATGTCGTGCAGGATCGTCGGGTCCACCTCGTCGAGCGCCACGAAGACCGGTGGTGCCGTCCTCGGCTCGGGCTGGGCCGAGGCGACCTGCTGCGAGGGCGCCAGCAGGACGACCAGGCCGAGCAGTGCCGTCAGCAGTGATCGGGCGAGGCGACGGGGGTCAGGACCGGCGAACATGCTCGGCACCCTAGTCAACGGCGGTCGTCCCCCCTCCGTCCGCCGCGTTCGCCGAGCCGGCGCCCTACTCGTCCCGGCGGTAGACCTCGGCCCCTCGTGCCCAGGCCGTGACCGGGTCTGCGGAGCCGATGTGGTCCTCGTGGAGGTCGAAGGGGTCCCGGTCCAGCACCACGATGTCGGCCGAGGACCCGACCCGCAGGTTCCCCGAGTCGTCCTGGTGGTTGGCGTGGGCGGCACCGCTGGTGTACGCCTGCAGCGCCTGGCTCAGGGTGAGGCCCTGGTCGTCGCGCATGGGCGGCTCCTCGTCGCTCTCGTCGGTCCGGCGCGAGGAGCGGTTCACCAGGGTGTGGATCCCCTCCATCGGCTCGGGCGGGTTGATCGGCCAGTCCGAGCCCCCCGCCACCAGGGCGCCGCTGTCGACGATGTCGCGGAAGGGGTACTGCCAGTCCAGACGCTCCTGGTCGAGGTAGGGCTCGAGCATCTGCACCGCAGGCGTGTTGTAGCGCGCCCACATCCCCTCGACGTTGGCGATCGCGTTGAGGTGCTGGAACCGGGCCCGGTCCCGAGGTGCCACCAGCTGCAGGTGGGCCAGCTGGTGGCGTTGAGCGCTGTAACCGTTCCGCCGCCGCGCGGCGGCGATGGCGTCGAGGGAGGTCCGGACGGCCCGGTCGCCCAGTGCGTGGAAGTGCGCCTGGAAGCCGGCGGCATCCAGCGCGACGACGGCCTCGTCGAGCTGGTCCGGTGGGAGGAAGGTGATCCCCCGATCACCACCGGAGCACGGACAGCGCGCGCCACCGAGGTACGGCTCGTCGACCGCCATGGTGAAGGTCTCCGAGACGCCGTCGACCATCAGCTTGACCGATCCCGCGTCCAGCCCCGCCTCCGCGAGGCGCTCGCGCTCGGCCTGGAGGTCCTCGAGCTGTTCCACGCCCCGGTGGCGGTCCCACCACAGCGCCAGCCGGACCCGCGAGGTCAGCTCTCCCGCCTCCGCCAGGTCGAGATAGGCCTGGGTGGGGTCGTCGATCCCGGCGTACCCGCCCACCAGCGCGTCCTGCCACCCCACGATCCCCCACGACTGCAGGTGCGCCTGGGCCTCCCGGAGCGCGTCGCGCTTCTCAGCGCGCGTGGTGTCGACCAGTCGGTGGACGAGCTCGGCGGCGGCCTCCCGCAGCGTGCCCGTCGGGTTGCCGTCCTGGTCCCGCTCGATCCAGCCGTCCATGGGGTCGGGGGTGTTGCGATCGATGCCCGCGAGCTCCAGCGCGCGGGTGTTGACCCAGGCGTTGTGGTGGTCGTTGCTGGGCAGGAACGCCGGCCGGTGGGAGACGATCTTGTCCAGGGTCGCCGCCGTCGGTCCGGTCGCGTGGTCGAAGTGCTCCAAGGACCACCCGCCGGCGCGGAACCAGGCACCGTCGTCCCGCCCGTCACGGTCGTCCTGCGCTGCCACCGCGGTGGCGATGGACTGCAGGCACGCGTCCGCGTCCTCGCAGTCGGTGAGCAGGCCGTTGCGCATCTCGAGCCCACCGATCAGCGGGTGGATGTGCGCATCGTGGAACGCCGGCATCACCAGGCCGCCCCGGGCGTCGAGCTCCTCGACCCGACCGCCGCCGGTCGCCATCTCGTCGCGCACCTGGTCGAGGGGGCCGATCGAGTAGATGATCTTCCCGCGTACCCCCACCGCGCCGTCATGGTGGTAGCGGAGGCCGTCGAAGACCCGGCCGTTCGCGAAAATCACGTCAGTCATGGGTGTGCCTCTTCGTCGGATCTCCGGTGCGGGTCGCGACAAGGTACGTCATCCGAGAGGTGGTGGGTGCCAGGTGGAGCCACCGTCACCTCCGACACCGGGGTCGGCCCGAGCAGGTGGCGACCATAGTCAGGTTGGTGGCAGGTCCGGCGGGCGATCCTGGCCCCCACACCATCGTCTGAAGGAGCCTCACCGTGTTCGACCTGATCAACGGCCTGCCCGTCCACCCGCTCGTGGTCCACGCCGTCGTGGTCCTCCTCCCCCTGGCGATCCTCGGCACCATCGCCCTCGCGGTCCGGCCGGCCTGGCGGATCTCGTACGGTCCGCTGGTCGTCGCGGTGGCGGCCGTCGCCACCGCCCTGGTCCCGGTCGCCACGTCGAGCGGCGAGGCGCTCGAGAAGCGGGTCGGCGACCCCGGTGAGCACGCCGCGCTGGGCGACCAGCTGCTCTGGTTCGCCCTGCCCGTGCTCGTCCTCTCCCTGGTCCTGGTGGTCCTCGCCCGTCGCGACCGCTCCCGCACCGCTGACGGGACAGAAAGCACGAGCAGCCGCACCCCCGCGCGCGCTACCACCGCAGTGGCCGTCCTGGCCGTCCTCGCCTCCCTGGCCTGCGCGGTCCAGGTCTACCGGGTCGGCGACTCCGGCGCGAAGGCCGTCTGGTCGGACCAGGTCAGCGCGGCGCCCTCGTCCACGGGAGACTGACCCCGTGGCGACGGTGGGGGTCTGCGAGGACGACGAGGGCATCCGGTCGGTGCTCGTCCGCGGGCTGCGCGCCGGCGGTCACGACGTGGTGGCCGCGCACGACGGCGCCGAGGCGCTGCGCCTGCTCGGCACCGACAGCGCGGTCGAGGTGGTCGTGATGGACGTCGGGCTGCCCGACACTGACGGCCGCGACGTCGTGCAGGCGCTGAAGTCCGCCGGTCAGCACGCCCCCGTCCTCTTCCTCACCGCGCTGGGCGCCACCCAGGACAAGCTGCAGGGCTTCGCCTCCGGGGGCGACGACTACATGGTCAAGCCCTTCGACCTGCGCGAGCTCCTCGCCCGCGTCGAGGTCCTCGCCGCCCGCGGGCCCCGGGCGTACGGCCCGTCCGACGGGCTGGTCCTGGACCCCGTCGCCCACGCCGCACGGACCGCGACCGGGGAGGTCCTGCTCACGCCGACCGAGTTCCGGATGCTCGCCGCCATCACGTCCCGCCCGGGCCAGGTCGTCCGCCGCCGCACCGTCGTCGCCGCTGCCTGGCCCGACGGGTCGGTCGTCGCCGAGAACACCGTCGACAGCTTCATCCGCCGCATCCGCACGAAGCTCGACTCCATCGACTCCCCCACCGGGATCGAGACCGTACGAGGCGTCGGATACCGCGTCGCGTGAGCACCCACGGACCGCCACCCGAGCCCGTCGCGCGCCGACGGTGGAGCTGGCGCCGTGACGACGGCTCGGACGCCGGCACGTTCCGCCGTCAGCTGGTCGTCTCCACCGCCGTCCTCGGGTCGCTGGTGGCGCTCGCCCTCGTCGTGGTCGTGCAGGTGGTCCTGTCCGGGGCGGCCGCCAGCGCGATCGACCGCGTGCTGCAGGACCGCGCCGAGGTGGTCGTGGACGCGGCCGACACGGCCCCGGCCGCGGCGGGCGTGGTGGTGCCCGACGCCGTCCTGGACCCGGGCGTCGCGGTCTACGACCAGTCCGGGGCCCTCGTCGCGGGCAACGTCCCCCCGGCCCAGCAGGACGTCTTCTCCGACCTCTCCACCACCGCGGACCCGCAGTCCCGGGAGGTCGACGACACCTACGCAGTGCTGGCCCGGCCCTTCACCACGGCCGCCGGTGCGCCGGGCGTGGTCGTCCTCGCCGAGCCGCTCGGACCGTACGAGAACGACGAGCGCATGGCCCTGCTGGTCTCCCTCGGCGCCGGGGCGGTCATCGTCGTCCTGGCCACCCTCCTCGCGGCGTGGGCCAGCCGCCGCGCGCTCGCACCCGTCGCCCGGATGGCGGCGACGGCGGCAGACTGGAGCGCCCACGACCTCGACCGACGCTTCGACCTCGGACCACCCGGCAACGAGATCCGTGCGCTCGGCGGCACGCTCGACGGCCTGCTGGACCGGGTCCGTTCGACCATCCGCGCCGAACAGAGGCTCAGCGCGGAGCTGGCCCACGAGCTGCGCACCCCGCTGACCACGATCCAGGCCACCGCCGACCTGATGGCGATGCGGACCGACCTCGACGCCGAGCTGCGCCACGACCTCGAGCAGATCCAGAAGACCTGTCGCGACATGGGGGCCACCGTGAGCAGCCTGCTCGACCTGGCCCGCACCGACCACGTCAGCGACGCCACCGGCTGCTCCCTGACCGGGGTGCTCGACGACGTCGCCGACCACCTGGCGGTCGGCGTCGCCCTGCGCCGGGACGTCCCCGCGGGAACGGTCCTGGACCTCCCGCACGAGCTCGCCGTACGGGTCCTCACGCCCGTGATCAGCAACGCGGCGCGGGTCGCGGACCACGTCGAGGTGACGGTGGAGGCCTCCGGCAGCCTCGTGCTGGTGCACGTCTCCGACGACGGGCCCGGCGTCCCGCCCGCCTCGGCCGCGGCCATCTTCCAGCCCGGGTTCTCGACGCACGACAGCAGCGGGCTGGGGCTTCCCCTGGCCCGGCGCGTCGCCCGGAGCGCCGGTGGCGAGCTGGAGCTGGCCGGGATCTCCGAGCTGGGCGGCGCGACCTTCGTCGCGAGGCTCCCGGGCCGGATCGCGCCCGGAGCCTGACCGCATGGCCTGTTCTCGTCGTCATCTCGTTGCCGTCGCCTGGTTCGCCCGCCAGGAACGTGCCGAGCAGCAGGTCGGGGCCGGCTCGGCGGCCCGCTGACGTCTCTGGTGCGACCCCGTCGGGGAGCAGTGCAGGACCACGGATCCACCCCGGGGACCTGGACAAGGTTGTCGCAAGGTGGGCGGCGAATGGTGGAGACGCCCTCCACCGTCGAGCCACCGGGAGTACCCATGAAGCGTCCACTGACCGCGCTGGCGGGCGCCGCCCTGGTGGCTGCCTCGCTGTCCGTCTCGGCCCCGGCGACCGCGAGCGGCGTGTCCTCCGACGACCGCATCCAGATGCAGGACGACTGCGAGCAGGTGAGCTTCGAGGCCGCTCTCGGTGGCGGCGCCTGTGGAGGAGACGGCGACACCACGTTCAGCGAGCTGGTGTCCAGCCTGCTCGCCGGGCGACCGGACGGGAAGTGGCGGATGCACTCCGACGACACGCACGTGCGCCGAGGACATGGCCTGCACATCACGAACACCGGCGGTGAGTTCCACACGTTCACCGAGGTCTCCAGCTTCGGCCCCGGCTGCGTGTCCGCCATCAACGACCTGATGGGGCTGTCGGGCGCCCCGGCGGCTGACTGTGGTGCCGCCTTCGGGGACGCACGCACCGCGCTACCGGCGGGCGGCTCCGGCACGCTCCCGACCGCGGGGATGAGCGTGGGGACCCACCTGTTCGAGTGCATGGTGCACCCCTGGATGACGGCCCGGATCGACGTGCGTCGACGCTGATCCTTCATGCCCCGGTCTCAGCGCACCCGTCGGATCGTTGTCGAGCCGTCAGCGCGCGTTAGGCCGGAGTCCCGGCGACCGCCGCGGAGCACGACTGCCACACCGGCGATCGCCAGGATGAAGGCCACCCACTGGATGAGACCGAGGGCCGACCAGGCGGACCCGCTCTCGACGGACCCGTCGGAGAACGCGAGCGTGGTGAAGTCGATCCAGGCGTGCAGGAGCATGCCGAGGATCAGCGTCCCCGAGACACGTCGGGTCAGGTAGAGCACGGAGCCGGCCAAGAAGGCGACGACGACCTGTTGCACGGTCGAGCCGACTCCCTGCCCGAAGAGCGCGTTCACCGCGTGCAGGAGGCCGAAGAGCAGACAGCTGAAGAACCACGACGCGGCTTCCCCGAACCGCCCCCGCAGACCGACCAGGCCCGTGCCGCGGGTCAGCAGCTCCTCGCCGAACCCGACGAGCAGGCAGCCGAGGCCCAGTGCGACCAGGAAGCTCCTCGATCGATCAGCGGCCTCGAGACCACCCAGGACCGAGCCGACACCGGGCAGGACCATGAGCGCCGGCACAAGCCACACCCAGCGCGGCGCCCTCAGGTCCTCGCGGAGCGCCGGCCTCCACCAGCCCAGCTTGGTCGTCGCGACGGCGAGGAAGACCGAGGCCAGCGCGACCGGGATCACGATCCCCCGCACCACCGTGTCCGTGGAGTCCCCGACCTCGGTGTAGTCGACGCCGAGCACGCGCCACGTGACGGCCATGATGGCCAGGTACGCCACGGTGAGGGCGACGGCGATGGACGGGCGGGGTCTGACGATCATGGCGCACCTCCGGGAAGACCGGTCCTGCAATCCACGGTAGGAACCGGCGACCCTCTCGACCAGAGGCCCGAAGTCCCGGCTCCCCCGGCCGCCGGGGTGCACCTCCACGGCGGGCCCTCGCGACTAGGACCAAAGAACCAGATGCCGGCGGACCGATGGCCCCTGGACGCCTCATGGACGCCGGATCACCCTGGAACGATCGGTGATCGCCGAGGTCGCCGCGACCAGGAGAGCCGCCATGACGGACCTACGCGCGAAGCCCACACTGCAGGCCGGCCCGACGCCCACGTCCGGGCCTCCGCCCGTCAGCCGGCTCCGTCACCGCTCCGAGCTGCCGATGCTGGTGGTCGCCGGGGCTGCCTCCGCCGCTGCCATCGCGCTCGTCCTCGCCCTGGCCATCCTGGGGATCGACGAACCCAGCTGGTTGGTCTCGGCGGTGGTGGCCGCGGCCGTGGCGCCGGTCCTCACCGCCCTGGTCATCATGCGGCTCACCTACTGGACGACGATCAGCAACGGCGTCGAGGTCACCTCGGACCAGCTGCCGCGCCTGCACGAGATGTTCCAGGACCTCGGCGCGCAGCTCGGGATGAGCCCGGAGGGCGAGGGGATGGCGAAGCTGCCCCGCCTCTACGTCGTGAACGGCAACGGCACGATGAACGCCTACGCCACCAAGTGCCGCATCCGCCGCGGGTACGTGGTCATCTACAGCGACCTGCTGGACGTGGCCTACCTCAACGGAGACTTCGACACCGTACGTTTCATCCTCGGCCACGAGCTGGGGCACATCCACTGCGGTCACGTCAGCGTCTGGAGGGCCGTCCTGCGGCCGGTGTCGATGCTGCTGCAGCTGGGCCAGAGCGTCAGCCGCGCCCAGGAGTACACCGCTGACCGGGTCGGCTGCTACCTGGCGCCGGACGGTGCCCTCGGCATGGTCTCCGTGCTCGCCGGCAAGCACGTCGGCACCCACGTCGACGTCGATGCCTACTTCGCGTCCGTGCGGGACCACGAGGACGGCTTCTGGCTGAAGGTTGCGAACTTCCGCAGCGACCACGCGGTCGGCTTCCGCAGGATGACCGCGTTGCGCGAGGCCACTCGCGAGGGGTGGGACGTCCAAGGCCGCATGCTGTAGACCCCGCCCCAGCTGGGCAGACTGACGATGGTGGGACCTCCACGGGCCCTCCCTGGTCACACCGGCAGGGCGGCGCCCCGGCCTCGTCGGAGCTTGAAACGACGCCCGCTCACGTGTGCCGGCTCGAGAGCGACCAGGTCGGACCGTGGACCGTCCACCCAGGGCAGCGCCACCGTCTCGTCGAGCCGTTCGTGCTCGTCGTCCTCGAGCCGGCGGAGCTGCCCGCGCACCTCCACCGACCAGGCGGAGTGCGGTCCGAACCAGTCGACCTCGAAGGCGACGGCTTCCCCGAGCGCCGCGGCCAGCAGCTTGTTGCCGGCCGAGGTGCGGAACAGCAGGACGCCGTCGCGGACGACGTGGTTGACGGGGACGACGTGGATCTCGTCGACCAGCCGGTAGGCCAGGCGGCCCACCTCCTCGTGGGCGACCAGGTCCCAGCACTCGTCCAGGGCGATCTCGACACCGCCGGCGTTCTGACCCATGTGCTTCTCCCTTTCGTCGGTCAGCACGAACGTAGGCACGACGATCCGGTCGGGCGAGGGTCGATGGGCCGTCGGCCCAGGGTCGCTGGGCCCGGGCCGGATCGCACCGGCCCCGCGCGAACAGTTCATCAGCTGTTCGAAGAAGTCTGGCTGGACGGGAATAGAACCGATCCGTACCGTCTTGATGGAACGAAACAGTACCGTTCCATCGAGTGACCAAGGACACACGATCATGACCACCCCTGCCGGATCGCCCGCGAGTGAGGCCGCCCAGCGACCCCGCGTCGAGGGGGACCGGGAACAGGAGATCCTCGACGCCACGCTCGACGTCCTCGCCGACGTCGGCTACGACCGCCTCACCATGGACGCCGTCGCGTCGGCCGCTCGCGCGTCCAAGGCCACTCTCTATCGCCGCTGGACGAGCAAGGCCGTCCTGGTGATCGACGCGCTGAAGTCGCAGAAGGAGCCGCAGACGGCCCCCGACACCGGCACCCTGCGCGGCGATCTGCTGGGAATGTTCTGTGGCATGGGCGGGCTGACCGACCAGCGCCAGACCACGATCCTGGCCAGCGTCATCACGGCCATCGGTCGCGACCAGGACTTCGCCGAGGCCTTCCGCCGCGACTTCATCGGCCCGAAGGCCGCGCTCAGCCTGATGGTCTTCACGCGGGCCCGCGACCGCGGGGAGATCCGCGACGACGTCGATCTCGACCTCGTCATGGCCGCCCTGCCCGGAATCGTCCTCCACCGCCAGTTCCTCCTCGGGGAGACCCCCGACGCCGCCGCCATCGAGCGCGTCGTCGACCAGATCATCCTGCCCGCCGTCGCCGTCGGGCCCGCCTCGCACCGCTCTCACGAACAGAAGGACTCCTGATGACCAACCTTTCCAACGCCGAGGTGGCTCCCACCTCGGACGACAAGCCGGAGAAGGAGCTCCACCTCGGGTGGGCGCTCGTCCTGATCTCCATGGCCCAGCTGATGGTGGTGCTCGACGCCTCGATCGCCAACATCGCCCTGCCGTTCATCGGCGCGGACCTCGGCATCGCCGACGCCAACCTCACCTGGATCGTCACCGGCTACGCCCTGGCGTTCGGTGGCCTGCTGCTGCTCGGTGGCCGCCTCGGCGACCTCTACGGCCGTCGCCGCGTCTTCATGATCGGCCTCGTCGTCTTCGCGGTCGCCAGCTTCATCGGCGGGTTCGCGCAGAACGAGGCCATGCTGCTCGCCTCGCGCGGCCTGCAGGGCCTCGGTGCGGCGCTGGCCTCCCCGGCCGCGCTCGCCCTCATCGCCACCACGTTCCCTGCCGGTCCTGCCCGCAACCGCGCCTTCGCCGTGTACGCCGCCATGTCTGGTGCCGGTGCCGCCGTCGGCCTCATCCTCGGTGGTTGGCTCACCGGTCTCGACCCGATCGTCGGTCTCGAGGGCTGGCGCCTGACGTTCCTCATCAACGTCCCGATCGGCCTCGTCGCCGCCTTCCTGGCCCCCCGTTTCCTGCGTGAGTCCGAGTCGCACCCCGGCCAGCTCGACGTGCCCGGTGCCATCACCGGCACCCTCGGCCTGCTCGGCCTCGTCTACGGCTTCAGCCGCGCCGGCGAGGCAGAGCACGGCTGGGGCGACCCGTGGACGATCGCCTCGCTCGCGGCCGGTGTCGCGCTGCTCGCCCTCTTCGCGGTCGTGGAGTCCCGGGTGTCCCACCCGCTGCTGCCGGTGCGCGTCTTCAACAACCGCACCCGCGCCACCAGCTTCCTGGTCATGGCTCTCGTGCCTGCAGCCATGTTCGCGATGTTCTACTTCCTCAGCCTCTTCATCCAGCTGGTCATCGGCTACAGCCCACTCAAGACCGGCTTCGCCTTCCTGCCGTTCTCGTTCGGCATCGTGATCGGCGCGGCCCTGTCGTCCAACCTGGTCAACCGGGTCGCCCCCCGCTTCATCGCCGGGGTCGGCACCCTCATGGCCGCGGTCGCCCTGGTCGGCTTCTCCCGCCTGGAGGTGCCCACGGGCACCGCCGACCTCCTCGCCGTCGCGAACGGTGAGGGGTTCCTGGGCGCCGACGTCAACTACTGGACCTCGATCTTCCCGTTCATCGTCCTGATGTCGATCGGCATGGGGATGACCTTCGTGCCGCTCACCCTGACCGCCGTACACCACCTGCGTGCCGAGGACTCCGGGATCGGCTCCGGCGTCCTCAACACGATGCAGCAGGTCGGCGGCGCACTCGGCCTGGCCATCCTCGGCACCGTCTCGCTGAGCGCGGCCGACGACACCAAGACCTCCCTGGTCCGCGACCTCACCGCCCAGGGGATCCCGCCCGAGGGCGCCAACGGCCTGGCCTACATCGGGTCCTTCACCGAGGGTGCCACCGCCGCGTTCCTGGTCGGCGCCGCCCTCATCGCGCTCGGCTCGGCCGCGATCTGGGCGTTCCTCAACGTCAAGTCCAGCGAGCTGGCCACCGACGGCGCCGAGGGCGCACCGGTCCACGTGGGCTGACCCCCGCGACCACCGCTCGACGGCCCGTCGCCCCCCTGGTGGGGGCGGCGGGCCGATCGTTGCTCCGCGCGAGGGCGGAGGGGGTCACCTGCTGCGCACCAGGCCTTCCAGGTCGGCGACAATCCGGCCCTGGAGGGTCGGCCAGACATGCCAGCTCCCGGGCGCGGGGAGGGGGGCGTCGTTCGGCACTGCGATCGCGACGGCGCCCGAGGCCACGGCCGATGCCAGACCGTTGGGCGAGTCCTCGATGGCGACGCAGTCGGCGATGCCGACGTCGAGGAGTCGCGCTGCCTCGAGGTAGGGCTCTGGGTGCGGCTTGGAACGGCTGACGTCCTGGGATCCGACGATGCAGGTGAACGTGCCGTCGGGCGCACTACAGGCAACGAGATCTGCCATCTCGTGGGACGAGGTCGTCACGATCGCGGCAGCGATCCCACTGCTCGCCAGGTCACGCAGCAGCTCGAGGACACCTGGTCGCCACGGCACGCTGCTGGCGAGTGCTTCCATGACTCCGGCTTCAAGTGTCGCGATGATCGCCGTGTCTTCCAGGACGACCCCGGCGGCGCGCATCGCGTCCGCGGTCTTGTGCATGTCGGAACCGACGAGCTCGAGGCCCTGTCGGTGCGACCACGTTCCGCCGTGACGGTCGACCAGTGCGAACTGCTGCGCGATCCAGATCGGCTCCGAGTCGATCAGCGTGCCGTCCATGTCCCACAGGACGGCCGCCGGCCGGCGCACCTCGTCGTCATGCGGCTGACCGGCGGAAGCACGAGGCTTGGTGGTACTCAGGGTGCCCTCCGAGGAGTGTGGTGGACGTTCTGTCGACGGACCACCCTAGAACGTCACCTCGGCCGGGACCCGGGGCGTGCCTGCCGCCTGCAGACTGCCGCCTGGCGGGTCCGGTGGCGGCCCTTGCGAGCCGGAGCTCACGCGTCGAAGACGGCGCGGCCCTGCGTCGCGGAGCTGCCGAGGTCGCTCTTCGGGAGGGCCTCACCGGCAGTCACGGCCGCGACCCACGCCTCCGTGGTCGCGACGGCGGCGAAGTTGGAGTGCAGCAGCACGAGGAGGGTCTGGTGCAGCTCCTCGGCCGACACCTGGCCGGCCTCGTTCGCGAGGTGGATCGCCCCGGTGGCGTCGGAGAGGACCTCAGCCGCCAGGCCCAGCTCCTCGGCGCCCACGGCCGAGGCGAGGTCGCAGTTGTTGGTCATGTAGCCGACGATCGTGACGGTGTCGACGTCCCGCTCGGCCAGCCACTGCGCCACGTCGGTGCCGGCGAAGACGCTGCCCTTGTCCTTCGTGGCCCGCTTCCAGGAGGGGTCCAGGCGCCGCTCGATCTCCGGGTGCAGCGACCAGCTGTCGCTGCCCACGGCGAAGACCGGCGCACCCTCCGGCAGCTCGTGCTGCACGACGACGACGGGCAGGTCGCGCTCCTGCGCGGCGTCGAGCGCCGCGACCACGTTGACCAGGGTCTCCTCGCGCGACGGGGACTGGATCTGCAGGATCCCGTCGAAGTACTCCTGCTGGACGTCGACGACGACGAGGGCGCGGCGGGGGGTGGTCATGGTGTTCTCCTGTGGGCTCCGACGGGTGGTCCGCCTTCACCATGGCGCAACCGGGCCCCTACCGTGAGCGGCACGACGACGTCGTGGCGAGATCGGGCCACCGACGAGGCGCCGACCGGCGGCATCCGGGCCGCGCACGCCCTGGGATCGGCACGGGGTGTCACTCCCCCGGGCGTCCGGGGCGAAGTGCAGCGGTCTGATCCGCATTCACTAGGCTCGCGGGGCCCTGGCTCCCCACCACGACGAGGACTCATGACTCCGTCGACCGAAGCGCACGTCGAGACTCCCGAACCCGGGGACAGCGGCCTCACCGCTCCGCGGCCGGGCCACGAGTCGCTGCTCATGCTGCGGGCCGCGCTCGACGCCGTTCCGGACGCGGTGCTGGTGGTCAACCCCGACGGCGTCATCCAGCTCGCCAACCTCCAGGTCCGGCACGTCTTCGGGTGGGAGCCCGGCACGCTCGAGGGCGAACGCGTCGAGACCCTGGTCCCGGACGCCGCCCGCGAGGGCCATCCCCGCCGCAGGACGGACTACAACCGGCGACCGATGGGCCTGCTGCAGCTCAGCGCCCAGCACCGCAGGGGCCATGTCTTTCCCGCCGAGATCTCCTTGGCCCCCATCACCCTGTCCGGCGGCGAACCGTTGTGGACCGTCGCCACGGTGCGCGACATCACCGAGCGCCTGGAGCTGGAGCAACAGGCCGAGAAGGTCCGCGACGACGTCCTCGCCAACGTCACCCACGAGCTGCGCACCCCCCTCTCCTCGATCGTGGGGTACGCCGAGCTCATGGACGACCTGCCTCCCGGTGAGCTGGGCGACCAGGCGCGACAGATGCTCGACGCGATCCGCCGCAACGCCCAACGAGAGCTGGGCCTGGTCTCCGACCTCCTCACCGTCGCCCTGTCCGGAGCCGGGCGCCTCGCCATCGCCCACCACATGATCGACCTCGTCAGCCTGACTCGACAGGTGGTCGACGAGCACACCGTGACGGCCCACCGCTCCACCATCTCCCTCCGGCTCGAGGAGCCGGCCCACCGTCCCCCGCAGGCGGCCTGTCTCGTCGTCGGTGACCTCGGACGCATGCGCCAGGTGCTGGACAACATCCTCGGCAACGCACGCAAGTTCTCTCAGCCGGACGCGGAGGTCGTGGTGGCGTGGTACCCCACCGACGAGCACCTGTGCGTCTCGGTCGCTGACAGCGGACCCGGGATCCCCGACGACGAGCAGCCCCACGTGTTCGACCGCATGTTCCGGGGCCGCGCAGCCATCGCGGGCGAGATCGAGGGGGCCGGACTCGGTCTGGCCATCTGTCGCGCCATCGTCGAGGCGCACCACGGGACCATCACCATGCAGAGCAGCACGAGCGGCACCACCGTCACCATCGCGTTCCCGCTCGTCCGCGCCGCGACCTGACGTCAGCCCGGGGCACGTCCTGCGTGGTGCCGCGGAGCGGCGTGCCCGTCACCAGAACCAGCGCAGGCCTGCTCGCCCGGGGTCGTAGGACTGCGCGGTGAACGCGGCCGTGCTGAGCCCCGTGAGATCGACCGGGGAGTGCCGCTCCTCTCCGCTCGAGGTGTCGTAGACCTCGGCAGCCCTCGGGATCGCCCCAGCCGCAAAACGGACCCAGATCATGAGCTCGCGCACCCGGTGCTCGACGACGTACTCGACGTAGTCGTGCGACGTGGGCGGGAGCGTGATGGCGTACTCCACCACGGCTGTCTCGTTGACCCGGAGCGGACGTTCCAGCTCCAGCTCCCACGCGTTGACGCCCAGCTGCGGGTCCACCACCAGTCGCACCGAGGCGCCACGAACCCACTGCAGGTGCGCACGTTCACCGGCCGAGAGCCCGGCCAGACCCACCGGGTACGTCCCGACGCCATCGACCAGCGCACCGACTCCCAGCCTCGTGGTGGCACACCAGTCGTTGCGCTGGTCGTCGCCGTCGATCGTGACGTGGATGCTGGTCGTGAGTGCGACCGTGTGGAGCTGGTCGAACCCGAAGTCGTCTAGCGTCGCCAGCGAGACCGTGGGATCGAGGTCCGCCAGCTCCGCGAAGCGCGTGACGGGCTGCCGCCGGCCGTTCCACCCTGGTCGAGCAGGGCAGCTCGTCCGCGCCCTCACGTCACCAGGACGGACGACGCGCAGGTTGCACGCAACCGAACCGGTGCCCGCACCGGTCAGGTGGGTGAGAGGAGAAAACGTGAGAGACGACGAACAAGCGGCCGAGTTCGTGGCGTTCACCCGTGCTCATCGCAGGGACCTGATGCGGACGGCCTCACTGCTGTGTGCCGGGGAGGAGGCCCACGCCGAGGACCTGGTGCAGACGACGCTGACCAAGCTGTACCTGGCGTGGTCACGGGTGCGACGCGCCGACAGCCCGCTGGCCTATGCGCGCAGGAGCCTCACCCACCTCTTCATCGACGAGGCGCGGAGAGCACACCGACGACGTGAGTCGACCTCGGCAGATCCCGCAGAGGCGCTGCCGAGCGATCCGGTGTCCGCCGGCACCGACCTCGAGCTGAGGGAGGTGATGCTCGCGGCGCTGTCGTCGCTCGGCCCGCGGCAGCGCGCGGTCGTGGTGCTGCGGCACTGGCTTGATCTCGACGTAGCCGAGACCGCACGGATCCTCGGTTGCAGCACCGGCACCGTGAAGTCCCAGAACGCCCGCGCCCTCGCTCACCTCAGGGCCTACCTCGACACCACCGACCATCACCCGATCCTGGAGGACACCCCATGACCGACCACGACCTCAAGCGGGCCCTGGCGCTCGCGGCCTCGACCGAACGGTCCTCGCCCGACCCGGTTGACGACCTTGCCCGGGCCCGCACCGCGCGCACCGCCCGCACTCGTCAGCGTGTCCGCGTCGGCCTGTCCGGCCTCGCGGTGGTGGCCGTCGTCGGAGTCGGGGCGAGCGTCGTCGTCATCGGGCAGGAAACCCCGGCGGGGCCTTCGGCAGGCAACGGCGCGACGTCAGCGCCGCAGACACCGGAGGTAGCGGAGGGCGTACAGCTGGTTGCCGCGACGTTCGACGCGACGCCGTACAGGTTCGACCTGACGCCGCAGGGGTGGTCGGTCCAGGGCCAGAACGCCTTCGGCGTGACGATCGCGCCCGAGGACGGCTCGACCACGGACATCCCCGACGACTTTGAGGGCAAGCTGGTCATCATGTTCGACGCCCGCCCGCCCGGCGGGCGGACGGTCGACCTGGACGGGCGGACGTTCTGGATCACGGGCGACTCCGGCTACACGACGATCTCCACGCGGACGGCGGCGGGCGAGCCCGAGGGTGCTGTGCGGATCCAGTACCCCGACCACACGGGTTGGACCGAGGACACGATGCTCGCCTTCACCGCTAGCGTGCACGTCGGCGAGGGCGCCCGGTACGGAGGCGGTCAGGAGGGGACGACGGGGCCCGACGGCATGCAGAGCCTGGAGCGCGTGGCGTCGAAGCGCGCAGCGTCCAGGTGAGCGGGGCGCTTCACGATCCAGGGTGCTGTCCTGGCTTGACCCCGTTGGTCTCGAGCGACGCCTACCGCCTGCTCTGTGCAGGGTGGGTCCGACGCGTCACCTCGTTGTGCACCAAGCCCGTGCGTCTGCCTGCCATGGTTGCGCCGGTTCGTGCGCCGAAGGCCTGGGAGCTCGCTTGTCGGATCACCATCTCGTGATCCGGTAGTCCGGGGCTGACAGGATTTGAACCTGCGACCCCTTGACCCCCAGGCCGATAGTGCGTCGTTTCGAGTTGTTGCCCGTGGGTGCACGCTAGGCCGTTCTCGCAGGTCAAGTCACAGATAGGGTCTGCTGCACGGATCGGTGACATCTGATCTGCGTCGATGTGTGTCGACGCTGGAAGGATGTGCACCATGCCGAAGGCGTTCCCCAAGGAGTTCCGCGAGGACGTGATCCGGGTCTTCAAGTCCT
>NZ_LR733219.1 GCF_902506435.1 Nocardioides sp. AX2bis
TCGTCCGCGACCACGCCCGCCTCCGCACCGTCAACGAACTCGGCACCCGACTCACCCAGCTCGCCCGCACCCACGACCTCGCCGGCGTCGACGCCGTCCTCGGAGAAGCACTCCAGACCGTCGAAGACGCCACCATGCGCTACGGCCCCCGCACCCCCACCACCCGATCCACCGGCCTCGCCGACCTCTCCTGGATCCTCACCGGCCAAGCACCCACCGCCACCCCACCCATCTACGGCCTCCGCACCGACGACACCGCCCTCTTCTACGCCGGCCGCCACAACGGCGTCTTCGGAGACCCCGAGTCCGGCAAGACCTGGCTCGCCCAAGTCGCCGGCGTCGAAGCCCTCGCAGGCGGCGGCACCTTCGCGATGATCGACGTCGACCACAACGGCCAAGACCACACCGCAGCCCGACTCCTCCTCCTCGGCGCCCACCCCCAGCACATCGCCGACCCCGAGAAGTTCCGCTACTACGAGCCCGAGGACGCCGACCAGCTCCACGCCGCCGTCACCGACATCGTCGCCCGCGCACCCTCAGTCGTCGTCCTCGACTCCATCGGCGAGATCCTCCCCATGCTCGGCGTGAAGTCCGTCGACAACGACGAGATCACCCACGCACTCCGCACCGTCGTCATGCCCCCCGCCAAAGCCGGGTCCTGCGTCATCTCCGTCGACCACCTCCCCAAGTCCGTCGAAGCCCGCACCACCGGCTACGCCATCGGTGGCACCGCCAAGAAGCGAGCCGTCGACGGCGCCTACCTCCGCGCCGAAGCGAAGGTCAACCCCGCCCCCGGCGGCGTCGGACGCATCAGCCTCCGCATCGAGAAGGACCGCACCGGCGAGCTCCGCAAGTCCTCGAACGGCGGGTACGCCGGCACCTTCGTCCTCGACTCCACCCAGCCCCACACCACCACCTGGACCATCGGCCGCGAGCAGCTCCCCACCAACGACGACGGCACCGTCCGGCCCACCAACCTCATGGAGAAGGTCTCCAAGTACATCGAAGACAACGAAGGCTGCACCGGCCGCGACATCCAGTCCGGCGTCCCCGGCAAGGAGCGCTGGATCACCGACGCCATCCGCATCCTCGTCGCCGAAGGCCACGTCGCCCGCCAGCCCGGACCCCGCCGAGCCCAGCACCACACCCTGCTCATCCCCTACCGGGAGGCCGAAGATGACCGCTCCTGACCCCACCCAGCAGACCCCGACAACCACCCCCGTCGAGTG
>NZ_LR733220.1 GCF_902506435.1 Nocardioides sp. AX2bis
CTCCACCACCCCGGCCACCACCCCGGCCACGACCCCGGCCACCACCCGTCGTGGCCTGCTCGGCACCGGGGCCGCCGGCGTCGGCGCCCTGGGCGCCGCCGTCACCGCGCCCCCCGCGAGCGCCGCCCCGACACGCGCCGGCGCGGCGGGCGACGCCTACGACGGCACGATCGACACCGCCGCCTGGCCCGACGGCCCCGGCCGCCCGGTCGTGGCGGCCCCCGCCGACGCCGAGCTGCGCGAGATCCTGGCCGCGATCGACCCCGACCGGATCCGGGCGACCGTGGAGAAGCTGGTGTCCTTCGGCACGCGGCACACCCTGTCCTCGCAGGACGACCCCGAGCGCGGCATCGGCGCCGCCCGCGACTGGATCGCCCGCCGGATGCGCCGCTACGCGGCCCGCTCCGGCGGCAGGATGACGGTGACCGTGCCGTCCTACGTCCAGGAGCCGGCCTCCCGCATCCCCGAGCCGACCGTGATCAGCAACGTCGTCGCCCGGCTCGAGGGCACGACCGACCCCGGGCGGGTCTACGTCGTCTCGGGCCACTACGACTCCCGCGTCACCGACGTCATGGACGCCACCAGCGACGCCCCCGGCGCGGACGACGACGCCTCCGGCGTGGCCGTGGCGATGGAGCTGGCGCGCCTGATGGCGACCCGCCGCACGGCCGCGACGATCATCTTCGCCGCCGTCGCCGGCGAGGAGCAGGGCCTGTACGGCTCCACGTTCCTGGCCCGTCAGCTGACCGAGGAGGGCGCGGACGTGCAGGCGATGTTCACCAACGACATCGTCGGCGCCAGCCGGGCCGACGACGGCACCGTCGACCGGCGCAGCGTCCGGATGTTCGTCGAGGGCCTGCCGATCGGCGAGGACGAGGAGACCCGGGCCACCCGCGTGCTCGTCGGCGGGGAGAGCGACTCCCCCGCCCGCCAGCTGGGCCGTTTCGTCGCCGAGGTCGCCACCCGCGAGGTCACCGGGATGGAGGTGCGCCTGGTCCACCGCCTGGACCGCTACCTGCGCGGCGGCGACCACCGTCCGTTCCTCGAGGCCGGCTACCCCGCGGCCCGGTTCACCGAGCCGAACGAGGACTACGCCCACCAGCACCAGGACGTGCGGGTCGAGGACGGGGTGCAGTTCGGCGACCTGGCCGAGTTCTGCGACTTCGACTACGTCGCCGGCGTCGCCCGCGTCAACGCCGCCACCCTGTGGAACCTGGCCCAGGCGCCGGGCACCCCGGTCGACGTCCGGATCGAGACCAGCGAGCTGACCAACGACTCCACGCTGACCTGGCAGCCGGCCAGCGGCGACCCGGTCGGCTACGAGGTCGTCTGGCGCCCGACCGCCGAGCCGCTGTGGCTGCACCGGATCGCCGCGGGCGACCGGCTGCGCCGCACCGTCGACCTCTCCAAGGACAACGCGGTGCTCGCGGTGCGCTCGGTGGCCGCGGACGGCCGCCGCTCCCCCGCGGTGTTCCCCTTCCCGGCGGACCCCGCGTGAGCCGCCCGGTCGATCCCGCGCTCGTCCGCCGCAGCGTCGACCTGGCGCTGGAGAACGTTGCCGCCGGCGGCAAGCCGTTCGCCTGCCTGGTCGTCGACGCCGCCACCGGCGAGGTCGTGCTCGAGGCCACCAACCAGGTCGACCAGTCCGGTGACGTGACGGCCCACGCCGAGATCACCGCGATCCGCGACCTCGCGGGCGCCGGGCGTACGGACCTGGCCGGCTGCGACGTCTACGTGACCGCCTACCCGTGCCCGATGTGCCTGGGCGCGCTCTACTACGCCGCCCCGGAGCGCGTCGTCTTCGCGGCCACGCGGGAGCAGGAGGGCGAGCACTACGAGGACGGCGGCCGCTACATGACGCTGGCGACCTTCTACGACGAGTACGCCCGCCCGCCGGCCGCCCGCGCCCTGCCGGCCGAGCAGGGGGCGACCGACGACCCCGTGGCGCCGTTCCGGGAGTGGACCCGGCGCCACGGCTGACGATCAGCGGCGCGCGGCCTCGGCCGGCGCCTCGGCCGGCACGTCGGCCGGTGCGTTGGTCGGTGCGTCGGCCGGGGCGGGCGAGTCCGCCTGCCCGCCCCCGCGGACCAGCAGCGAGAGCACCACGGCCACCGACGAGACCACGCCGCCCCACATCAGGGCGTCCTGGACGCCGAGCTCGGTGGCACGCGCCGCGCCCGCCCCGGCCTCGGCGGCGGTCGCGGCCCCGCGGGTCATCACGGTGATGAACAGCGCGGTGCCGGCCGCACCGGCGACCTGCTGGACGGTGCTCACGATCGCGCTGCCGTGGGAGTACAGGTGCTGCGGCAGCGAGCCGAGCGCCGAGGTCAGCAGCGGGGTGAACATCAGGGCGATGCCGACGCTCAGCAGCACGTGCACGGCCACGACGGTGCCGGTGGCGGTCGTGGCGTCGAAGGTGCTCATCAGCCACAGGGCGACGCTGGCCAGCAGCGCGCCCGGGGGCACGAGGGGCCGCGGCCCGACCCGGTCGAAGGCGCGTCCCACCAGCGGGGCCATCAGACCCATCGTCGCGCCGCCGGGCAGCAGCACCAGACCGGTCTCCAACGTGGTCAGGCCGAGCACGTCCTGGAGCATGATCGGCAGCAGGATCAGGGTCCCGAACAGGGCCATCATGGCGGCCACGACGAGGAGCACGGCCACGGTGAACGTCCGCGAGGCGAACGCCCGCAGGTCGAGCAGTGCCCGGTCGCGCAGCTGCAGCTGGCGGCGTACGAACACCGCCAGCGCGACCACGCCCACCAGGACGGGGATCCACGGCGCGACCAGCGTCTCGCCGGTGGCACTCTCCCCGATGCTGGACAGGCCGTAGATCAGCCCGGCGAAGCCGAGGGCGGACAGCACGACCGAGACCACGTCGACGCGGCCGCCGGTGACCGGCGTGACGTCGCGGACCCACAGCCGGCCCAGGGCGAGCGCGAGCAGCGCGATGGGCAGCACGATCCAGAACATCCAGCGCCAGGAGAGGTTGGCCAGCACGAGCCCCGACACCGTCGGCCCGATCGCCGGGGCGACGGAGATGACGATCGAGATCGTGCCCATCATCCGGCCCCGCCTGCTGGCCGGCACGAGGTTCAGCACCGTCGTGATCAGCAGCGGCATCATCACCGCGGTGCCGCTGGCCTGGACCACCCGACCCAGCACGAGCAGCCCGAAGGTGGGCGCCAGGGCGGCGACGAGCGTGCCCACGCTGAAGGACACCATCGCGACGGTGAACAGCAGCCGCAGCGGGAACCTGCTGATCAGGTAGCCGGTGACCGGGATGATCACCGCCATCGTCAGCAGGAACGCCGTGGTGATCCACTGCGCGGTCGCGGCGGTGATGTCGAAGTCGACCATCAGCGAGGGCAGCGCGACGCTCATGATGGTCTCGTTGAGGATCACCACGAAGGCGGAGCCGACGAGCAGCGCGATCAGCCGGGAGGCCCCCGGCGGCAGGGTGTCCTGGTCGGCGCCGGGCGGGGCGGTGGGGGTCTGGGT
>NZ_LR733217.1 GCF_902506435.1 Nocardioides sp. AX2bis
GGTCGGGGACCGAGGGCTGCTCGACCACGGGCGCCGTGGTGGGCCCCGTCGGCGTCGGGACGTCGACGGGGTCGCCGGCGGCGTAGCTGACGGTGAGCGGAAGGGCCACCTTGTGCCGGTCCGCCGCTCCGCCGCTGGAGTACCAGTAGGCCGCCGAGCCGACGCGTTGCTGGTAGCGCACGAAGGAGGGCGGGAAGGAACCCCAGTCGCTCCCCGTCCGGACCTGATCCACGGCGGCACCGGGGGCGTCGTAGCGCACCTGCCGGTAGTCCGGGGTCGCGGTGAACCCCGTGCCGGCGGCCAGGTCGGCCGCGGGCGCGGTGGCCAGCACCACCTCCTGCGGCGCGACCGCGCCCCACTGGTCGGCGTCGTCGCGGGAGGAGGCGTACCCGGCCAGGGTCCCGGTGAGCGTCGTGGCGCGCGGCGTGACCGTCAGTTCGGGATCGGTGACGGTGAAGAACGACATGCCGGAGTAGAGGACGACCGAGAAGGACCCGTCCCAGGCGATGGAGGCGGTGCCCGCCTCCAGGTCGACAGACCCGGTGCCGCCGTCGATGACGACCTGGTGGCCCGAGAACGGCCCGTTGGTGCCGACCAGCGGGGTGCCGGACGTGGTGGTCGACAGTCCGGCGAAGGTCGCGGGTCGGTACTCACCGTCGAGGAGCTTCTCGATCCGGACGTCGCCGCGCTCGGCCCACCAGGCGGTCGTGGTGGTGCCCTGCCAGACGCGGTCGCGGATGGTCTGCCCACCGCGTCCGGGGTCCGGGACGAGCCCGGCGGAGAGGAAGTTGTAGGTGCCGGGGGCGAAGGCGCGGTTGTTGGTCTCGTCGTTGACGCCCCACCGCAGCTGGGCGTCGTCGACCTCGAAGGCTGCGTCCGGGGCCGCGGTCGGCGTGGGCGTGGGGGGCGTCGTCGGAACCGGGGGGGTCGGTGTCTCCGTCGCGACGGCCACGGACGGCGGGGTGGCGAGCACGGCGAGCAGCACGGCCGGCAGCACGGCCGGGACCGCCAGCAGGCTGGTCGCCCAGCGGCGCGTGCTCATGCCACCACCGGTCCGGGAGCCGGCTCGCGCGAGGCACGGCGACGGCGGAGCGCGGCGAGGACCACCGCGACCACCAGGACCAGTGCGGAGCCGGCGAAGGAGACAGGGCCCGCGAGGGCGCCACCGGCGCTCGTGCCCTGACCGGAAAGCAGACCGAAGAGCAGACCCACCGGCTCCTCCCCCACCTCGGCGACCGGCACCGCCGTAGGGGCGGTGACCGGGAACCGGTCGACCGCACGACTGCCGGACGCAGCACCCTCCAGGCGGAGCACGTGGGTGCCGACCGAGGTCTCGGCGGGCAGCGGCAGGACACCGGCCACCTCGCCGGACTCACCCGCGCGCAGCGGGCCGAGGGCGGCGAGACCGTCGTCGAGCACAGCGACGACCTGCTCCCCCGGCTCGAACCCACCGCCAGTAAAGGTCAGCGCCCGCCCCACGACCGCGGTGGACTGGTCGGCCTCGACCCGCGTGCGACCCGGTCGCACCGTCGCGTCGGCACCCTCGGCGCCGCCCTCGGCCCGCTGCGCGCGGGTGAGTC
>NZ_LR733218.1 GCF_902506435.1 Nocardioides sp. AX2bis
ACACAGGAGTCATCGGTCGGTCGTGGGGGCGGCTGTAGGGGTGGGTCGGACCAGGTCCGGACAGACGTGGACCCCGGGCGGGGGTGAGGTGGGCCACGCCCGTCTCGGGCGGCCTCGACCACCGCGTCGGCGGCTACCGGGGCCCTGTCACCGTAGGGGTGTGCTGACGACCCGACTCCGCCCTGCCGCCGTCGTCGCGGCCTCGCTGCTGCTGACCCTGACCGCCTGCGGTGGGTCCGAGGACGACGCCGGTGCCGGCGGGTCCGGGGACATGGCCGGGATGGAAATGTCGGCCATGAACGACCCCGACGCCACGCCCGCCGACGAGGTCGACGGCGACCGGGAGAAGGGCGAGTTCGTCGTCCTCGACACCGCTCCCCCGGGCAGCGACGAGGTCGCTGGCGAGGCGTTCCTGGCGCAGGACGACTCCGGGACGACCGTGACGATCCGGCTGATCGGGCTCGAGCCGGGCGTCGACTACGTCTCGCACCTGCACGACGCCGGCTGTGCCGAGGGCGACGGCGGCGACCACTTCAAGTTCGACCCCGACGGCGGGGACGTGCCGCCCAACGAGGTGCACCTCGGCTTCACCGCCACCGAGCAGGGCACCGGCCAGGCGACCGTCACCAACGACCAGCGGGTCGAGGACGGGGCGCCGTCGATCGTGGTGCACCCGGCCGAGGCGACCGACAACCGGCTGGCGTGCGCCGACTTCTCGTGAGGCGCCGTCTGTTGGGTGGTGGGTCTCGTGACGCTCGCTTCGCTCGCTCCTCGACCACCGGGCTCGTCGGGGGGTCTCGTGACGCTCGCTCCGCTCACTCCTCGACCACCGGGGCTCGCTCCTCGACCACCGGGCTTGTCGGGGGGTCTCGTGACGCTCGCTTCGCTCGCTTCGCTCGCTCCTCGACCGCCGTAGCCATCGCCGGGCTGCTGCTGCTCGGCGGGGCCGGTGCTGCGTCGGCGCACGGGGACCTGACGGGGGGCTCCCCGGGGCCCGGGGACGAGACCGCACCGGGCGTCACGACGCTGCGGCTCGACCTTGCCGAGGTCGACGGGGACGCGCCCCTGTCGGTGGCGGTGACCGACGAGGCCGGTGACCCGGTCGCGGTCGGTGCAGCGCAGGTCGTCGGCTCCGACGTCGTCTGCGCGGCGGTCGAGCCGCTCGACGAGGGCGTGTGGACCATCGACTACGCCGGCACGGGCGTCGACGGCCACCGCTTCGGCAGCCGCTTCGCCTTCGAGGTGCTGCCCGGTGGCGAGGAGGCCGACCCCGGCCCCTGCGCCGACGCCGAGCTGGCCGGTCCCGGGGAGGCGCAGACCCTCGCCGAGATGACCGAGACCGACGCCGCGGTCCCGGCCTGGGTGGTCTGGACCCTGGTCGGTCTCGGGCTCGTGTCCGCGACCGCGGTGGTGCTGCGGGTCCGGCGAGACCGCGCCTCCGACTAGGCCCGGTCCAGGCCGAGCCGCGCACGCAGCCCGCGGTACGCAGCCACAAGGACGGCGATGAGCACCACGACCACGACCAGGCGTACGACGACCTGGGTCCGGGTGCCGTCCTGGGCGACCTCGACCAGCGCCACCAGGTTCATCCCGATGCCGACGCCCAGCAGGAGCAGCACGCCGTAGAGCAGCAGTCGCCGTCGGTCCATGGCGGCACCGTACGCGGGCCTCAGCAGGCCTCAGCGGGTGCCGGTCAGTTGCACCGCGAGCAGCGCGAGCAGCGTCATCGCCAGGATCGCCAGGATCGGTCCCGCGCCCCCCAGCATCGGCACGTCGCGCCGGTCGAGGTCGTCGGGCCCGTCCGGGTCCAGATCGTCTGTTCTGTTGTCAGGCTCGTGTGGAGCGCCAGGCATCCGATGGTGTCCTCGGGCGTACGGGGCCTGCTCACGCCCCCGTGGCCAGGTCGGCCAGGGACGTCCTCGAGATCGGGCAGCGGCTCGTCGGTCTGGTCGGTGACGGCGCCGGTGGTCGCTTCGACCACGAGATCCAACGTACGAGCCGCCGAGAGGTCACGGGTCGACCCACCACGGTCTGAGACGTCCCTGCTCCGGCGGTCCCGGTGAGGCGTCAGTAGACGACGTCGATGTTGCGGAGCTTGTCGGCGCCCTCGCGGTAGGCGGTGTCGTAGCCGACCTTGCCGGCGAGGACGTCGTCGCCGGCGCCGCCGTGGAGCACGTCGTCGCCGGCCAGCCCGCCGACCGAGTCGGTGCCCTCACCGCCGTACAGGGTGTCGCCCTGCTGGCCCCCGACGAGCTTGTCGTCACCGTCGTCGCCGTAGGCGACGTTGCCCCCGCCACCCATCCGGATCCAGTCGTCCCCGGCGCCGCCGTGGGCCTCGTCCTGGTCGGCGGCGGTGTTCACGAAGTCGCGACCGGCCCCGGTGCGCACCACGTCGCGACCGGCGTCGGTGAGCGCCCACGTGCGGTACCGCGAGGGCAGCGCGCTGGTGTCGACCGTGTCGGCGCCGAGGCGTGGCCACATCTCCAGGAAGACCTCGCCGGTCGGGGTCACCGGCACGGCGCAGGACACGGCCCGGCCGATGCCGACCGGGACCCGCTCGCAGCCGAGAGGCACCGCGATCCACCTCGAGACGGCGCGGTCGTGGAAGACCAGGCGCCCGGCCTCCTCGGTGACCACCACGTCGTTGTCACCGGCGCCGGCGACGTAGCGCAGGCCCCACTCGGTGGCGCTGAGGTGCGCCTCGTCCCGAGCGGTCCGCGGCTGCTCGACCTGGCCGTAGAGCTCGAAGGTGGGGACACGCGTGTCGGTCCACGAGGCGGGAGCCGAGGAGAGGTCGGTCGGGGGCTTCGTACGCCCGGCGGCGGCCGACGAGGGCGCGGCGAGAGCGGCGGCGGCGAGCAGGGCGGTGAGGGCGACGAGCGGCTGCGGGCGCACGGGGATCACTCCTGGGGGAGGCGGGGACCGGTGGGGTCGGCGACGCCGGGCGGGCGGACGACGTGTGCCCGGCCCTGGCGACCTGATCATCGGTCGTCACGACGACGCCCTTGACCACCCCTCCCCTGCCCGCCCCTCCTCTACCGGCCTGCGCGGACGGGGTGCTGGTCGCCCGGGTCGGTCCGGTCGACGAGGGCGACCGGCCCGTCCGAGGCGGGAGCCAGCGACAGGCCCGGCAGCGGGCCGCGCGCGGCCGTCGCGACGACCACGACGAGGACGAGGAAGGCCAGCGCGCGGCCGACCGCGACGAGCAGCGCCGTCCCGAGGGTGTCCCTGCGGTGCGGCGCGGTCCGGGCCGTCGCCGCCATGGAGATCGTCATCGTCATCGCCTGCTCCATCGTCCAGGTGAACGGCGGGGGGTCCGCTCACGCGCATCAGGTGATCGGCACGGGCCGACCCCGCCTTGAGGGGAAGGCCCGCGAAGGCCAGCGGGCTAGACAACTCGGCTCCTGGGGCGGCTCCGAAGGCGTGCCGCGGGTCCTGTCCTCGGCCTGGCAAAGGTCCCGGTCTCGTCGGGAAGAATCCGAGTATGCGCAGGTCAGCGCCCTGTCAGGCAACGTCCCGGAGACCGCAGGTCGAAGGTCCCTGTCCTTTCGACTCTGCGTACGAAGGGGGTCGTGGACGGTTCAATCAACCCATCGCACCAGCTCCTCCAGCTCTCCTCCCTCCTCCCGAAAGGCACGACCGATGACCTCCACCGCCCCCCGCACCACCGCCCCCCCCCGCC